>NZ_JAHESF010000003.1 GCF_018598225.1 Chryseosolibacter histidinae
GCCTTCTGCTAAAAGCCTGCAGCACGGGACTTTTCAGCGTTTTTCATAGGGAAAATGAGGTCATGACGAGATCCTGAGGCGATTGGAGGATCGGCTTTTCATAGGAGAAATGACATGAAACGTCTCTGTGCGCGGCAGTTTTCCGAGGGAAAAAAAGTTTTTTCTTCAGAGATACCGGAGCCATTTTTTCTCCGGATGGCGGCGTTTATAACCCGAATACCACCGGCACAGCAGGTAAAGAACAAACACCAGCGAGACAAAAAAACCGTATACGGCCACCAGGTTGTAGCGGTTGAACCCTATGATATGCGCGGTGGCCGCCGTGAACACCAGGTGAAGGATATAGTAAAACATGGGCACTTCCCCTATGGTAACGAAGAACCTGACCACAGCATTCTTCACCCCTTCTACCAGGGCGAGGGCCAGCAGCGCAGGCCCCAGAGTCATCAGGGCGAACAATAACGACACCGGATATTTGGTGGTGCGCAGAAATGCCATGAAGGAGTACAAGGCATTCTTACCCGCCTCCCAGGGGCGCGGGTCTCCGTAGAGATTGAAATATCGCAACACGATGAACAGCACAATGGCACCAGCGCCAAGGCCCGTCAGCAGCACCTTTCTGCGTTCTATCGTAAATTCTCCTGAGTAGAGGTACCCCAGGCAATATCCCAGCGCCACCAGCCCGAAGTACGTGAACACGGGGTATAAAAAGAAAACGCCGATACCACCCGGGAGCGATCCCACTCCGCCGCGATAGAAAAATGCCCAGAACGTTGCCATGCCGCTGCCCTCAGGAAAAGAGATATTTCCCAGGGTGTTGTGCAGGAACAACACAAGTAGTCCAAAGACGAGCACAGCACGATAGGGCAGGTAGATCAGGAATGCCAGAAAGATCATGCTCACGCCAATAGCCCAGATCACCAGCAGCGAGATGAAAGGCTGAAAGAAAGCAGCGGGTGACTGCCAGCACAGACGGAAAAGCGTTAGCTCGAGCGCCACCAGCAACAGCCCCCGCGTGACGAGGAACCGGAACACCTGCTTTTTAGACTGCACCTTCTGCTGCATGAGGTAGGCAGAAGTGCCGACAAGAAAAATGAATACGGGCGCACAGAAATGGGTAACCCACCGCGTGAAGAAAAGCACCGGTGTGGTCTGGGTAAGGTCTTCAGCATTGAACTGATAGAAGCTCTCATGGAGAAAAGTACGGGCGTGATCGATGGCCATCAGCACCATCACCACGCCGCGTAAAAAGTCGATGGAATGGATCCGCGTTCTTGTTTCCCGATAGCTGTCGGGATGTTTTAGCGCTGTGGGAAGTACTGATGTTTCCATATCGATAGAACAGGTTTGTTTCCTTGAGTCTTCGGACCACTGCGCACATGGCCACGCGCCAGGCAGTGGTCAGGCGACTACCCGCGCCAGCAGTGGTCAGACGACTAGTCCCGGCGCAGGAATCTCACCGGATCGCTGAACGCCACCCTGGCCAGGTAATAGCTCACCGAGAGCAGCCCCGCGAGCAGGATGCAAACGCCAGCCTTGATGAACAGCGCCGAGTCGAGGTCTATCCTGTACTGGAATGTTTGCAGCCACAGGTTGCCCAGGTACATGGCGATCGGCACGCCCACAACAATAGCGATCAGGTTGAACACGGCGTACCGCGTATAAAGCTGCCGCACAATGGTCATCTGATCGGCACCGAATACTTTGCGGATGGCGACTTCTTTCAGCCTGCTGCTAAAGAGCAGCGAGCTCATGGCGAAGAGGCCGTAGCATGTAAGGTAAAGGGCGATGACCGTAAAGAACAGGATCACGTTACTAAGCCGGCTCTCCTTGTCGTACAGTCTTTCCAGCTGCCGGTCGAGGGCTTCATATTCAAAAGGTTTGTCAGAGAATTTTTTCCACAAGGCGCCGATCGAAGCAATACCACTTTCGGGCGAGGTGCCTGATACCCTGATGATGGCGGTTCCAAAACCAGTATCGGGTGTAAGCACAATGGGTTTCACAGGTCCGTGCAACGACTCGAAGTGGTAATCCTCGATCACGCCGATCACGATGCCCTTTGCCATGATCTTCGTGGTGCCGGCGGCAAATACCTCCAGCGTTCTGTTCAACGGATCGTCAAGCCAGCCCAGCTCGATGGCAGCGCGCCGGTTGATAATGAAAGGCCATGCCGAATCGTACTTTGCCTCAGGATCGAAGTCGCGGCCCATGAGCAGTTTTATTTTCAGGGCCGACAGGAATTTGTAATCCACCCACGCGAACGGCATCATCACCGGTTTTTCATACGATCCGCCTTCGGGCACAAACCGCCACGTGTTGCATCCTGTGCCGGGAACAGGTCCGCCGGAAACCTCCACGATATCCTTACTTTTCTGAAGCTCGGTCTTGAATGCTTCCAGCTTGGGCCACAGGTCCTCGTTCATATTCACGAGCACGATATTGTGCCTGTCAAAACCGAGGTCTTTGTTCCTGAAGAAATCGATCTGCCGACTGATGATGAACGAGAACACCAGCAGCACAAATGAAAAGCAGACCTGGAGGCCCATGAGGATATTCCGGAGCCTTGCCTTATCGGGACTGCGGTACTGCTGCAGCAACAGGTAGCTCGAAGCCTGCATGGCATACCGGATGGCGGGACGAACCACTGCCACGATACAAATGAGAATGATCAGTGCCAGCAACCCGCCCATGATCATACCGTTGGGCGCTGTCCACAGGTAAAGGTTCTTCTGCACCAGCAGGTTGAAATCCGAAATAAAGATCTGGCAGAGGATCACGGCCAGCACGAAGGCTGTAACACCGATCAGGATACTCTCTATGGAAAGCTGAATGATGATCCTCATGGCGTTTTGTCCGAGGAACTTACGGATGCCTACTTCGCGGGTGCGGCTGGTGATCTTGAAATAAGAGAGGTTGATGAGGTTGATGGAAGACACAATCATGATCACAAAGGCAACGATCGAGAACAACCGCACATACAGGATGTTGCCACCGGGTTCGAGCTCCTGCGCGAGATTTGAGTTCAGGTGAATGTCTGCCACGGGCTGAAGCTCGAGCCACGCATCGGGCCTGAAGCGCTCCGGGAAATATTTGTTGACCACCAACGGAAGTTTGGCGCGCACGCGGTCAGGTGCTACGCCCGTTTTCAGCATAATATAAGTATAGGCGCCATACCAGTACCACTTGTTCTCTCTTCCTTCAAGGCCTGTCTCCCTTCGCCACTGGTTGAGCTGCAGCGTGAGGGGAACAACTGCATCGAACCTGATGTGCGATTGCTCCGGCACGTTGCGCATCACTCCCGTGACGGCAAGCGGTTGTTGTCCGTCGACCAGCAAGGTTTTCCCAATGGGGTTGGCATCGCCGAAGTATTTTTTTGCTGCGCGCTCCGTGAGGATGATGCTGGCGGGTTCGTTCATTGCCGTTTCAGCATCGCCAACAATGAGCGGGAAGGTGAAGACATCGAAAAAATTGCTGTCGGCCATTACCACACGCTCCTGGAATTTTTTATCACCATAATGCAGCATGGGATCCGTTTTGAAAATTCTCACTGCCTGTTCTATCTCCGGCAGCTCCGATTGCAGCGCCTGTGCCGCGGGAAATTGTGTGGCCGCCATGTTGAATTCCACATCACCCGACTTCAGGTGTGCCGCCACCCTGAAGATCCGGGGGTGCCGCTCGTGGAACTTGTCGTAGGCAAGCTCATCGTTGATGAACATCATGATGAAGAGAAAAGAAGCGAGGCTCAGCATGAGGCCCAGCAGCGACACGAGGTAGTAGCTTTTATCTTTTCTCACCAGGCGCGTAAAGAAGAGTAGCGTATGGCTGATCATGTTGATGGTGGTCTGGACTCCCGCATTCCTGGGGCGGCGCGCCATGCGCATAAAACCCAGTCCTTCCAGAGTGTAGAGCAGCTTCGTTTTCCAATGCGGCGTGTTGCGCTGCAGCTTGCTCCGGAACTTTTCTTCAAGATCACCCAGGCTGGCTTCCAGCAACCGCGGCTCCAGGAACATGCCCAGGAACCGTTTCACCCACTGTGGAGGTTCGTGACGCGATGACGTGCTCATATAAAGTGTTTTATTTCATCACCAGACTATTGGCAAAGGCTGCTTTGGGAATGGCGCGCCAGAGGTCATTGCGCATATCTCTCGCATTGGCCAGCGCTTTCTGACCCGATCTTGTAACGCGGAAAAGCAGCTTCCTGCGACCACCGCGTTCATTCGTAGCGCCGTCGAGCCGCGACTCCAGGTAGCCTTTTTCTTCGAGGCGATGCAACGCTACGTGAATGGTGCTGAGCGTTGCTTTTCGATCGCAGCGTTTGCGCAGCTCCTCCTGGATGGCCACTCCATACGCATCATCGAACAACACGCCTACCACCAGTAAAACGATTTCCTCCAGTTCGCCGAGATTGGTTCCTTTCATTGCTAAAATGCTTGGTATACCTAAAGATAATTATTTGTTTCGTATTTGTCAATATTACAAATATAGTCCACGGTCCACAGTCGACAACACAACCGAGAAACAACCCTTTGAGGGTTATACATGTGGCATCAACTTAAATGAGCCACTGCCTCCTGAAAAGCCCTCAAAGGGTTGCTACGTGGACTGTGGACTCTTTTCCAGTAAATGCAACCCAATTGCACCCCTTTCGTCCCTATCTTTGCTTCGTGAGGGTGATCATCATTCTATACGCCTTTTATATTGCGGGTCTCGCATGTTATCCGTGCACAGACGGTCAGACGTGTGTGGATGAGGTGAAGTCGTCCATCGCGGTGATCGATACAGATGGCCATGCGCACTCGGATGCCGAACAGGATCTTTGCTCACCCTTTTGTATCTGCAGCTGCTGCAGGGCACAGATCCAGCAACCCTCCTATTACTTTTTTGACTTCCAGGCCGTACGCCTCGCAGAACAGCGTTGCGATCTAAGAACTCCTGGTATTCAAACACGTGCGGTCTCTATCTGGCAGCCGCCCAAGATCGCCTGACATTCTTCTGATTTACTCCTGAAGTACAAGGAGCTGATCCGCAATTTTAAGATCCAAGGCAAGCATTCCGTTCAAGGTATGGCCTAACCATACATTCCGCCAATGCGGTTTGAACCGATCATCGCTTTTGCCGATGTGTATTTCATCATTCATAGTTTTATGTTAGACAAGATCATTCATTATTCCATTCATAATAAGCTGGCCATCGGCTTGTTCACCTTTTTTCTCATCGTGTGGGGTGGCTACTCCGTGACACAGCTGCCCATTGACGCGGTGCCGGATATTACCAACAACCAGGTGCAGGTGATCACCACGGCTCCTTCGCAGTCGGCGCTGGACATCGAGCGGCTCGTTACCTACCCGGTGGAGCAGACCATGGCCACCATTCCTGACATTGAAGAGATCAGGAGCTTCTCACGTTTTGGTCTTTCAGTGGTTACCATTGTTTTCCGTGACGAGGTCGACGTTTACTGGGCCAGGCAACAGGTAAGCGAACGACTCACAGAAGCGGCGCGACAGATCCCTCCTGGTGTAGGCACACCTGAGATGGGGCCCATCACCACAGGGCTGGGCGAGATCTACCAGTATGTCATCAAACCGAAAAAAGGTTTTGAAGACAAGTATACCGCCATGGAGCTACGCACTATCCAGGACTGGATCGTACGAAGGCAGTTGCTGGGAATACCGGGTGTAGCCGATGTGGCCAGCTTCGGCGGCCACCTGAAACAATATGAGATCGCGCTTGATCCCGACAAGGTGCGCAGTTACAACCTCAGCATCTCCGCCATTTTCACGGCACTGGAGCAGAACAACCAGAATACCGGAGGCGCTTATATCGATAAAAAACCTGAAGCGTATTTCATCAGAAGCGAGGGACTCATCGGCTCGCTTGACGACATCGGTAAGATCGTGGTGGCCAATACCGCCTCCGGTGTGCCGGTGCTGATCCGCGATGTGGCAGAGGTGCGTTATGGAAGCGCCACCCGCTATGGTGCCATGACTTATAATAATGAAGGAGAAGTAGTGGGCGCCATTGTGCTGATGCTGAAAGGTGAAAATTCCAGCGCGATTGTGAACCGCGTGAAAGCACGGATCACCCAGATCGAAAAAACATTGCCCGAAGGTCTCGAGATCGACGCGTTCCTTGACCGCAGCAAGCTGGTGAGTCGCGCCATTGGTACCGTAGAGAAAAACCTGATCGAAGGTGCGCTGATCGTGATCGCCGTGCTGGTGCTTTTCCTCGGCAACCTCAGGGCTGGGCTGATCGTGGCTTCGGTGATCCCGCTGGCCATGCTCTTTGCCGTATCGCTCATGCATGCGTTCGGCGTTTCAGGCAACCTCATGAGTCTGGGGGCCATCGACTTCGGGCTCATCGTTGACGGCGCTGTCATTATTGTAGAAGCCACCATGCATCACCTGGGCCTTCGTACCATTACACAAAGACTTACGCAAACAGAGATGGACAGCGAGGTGTACACGTCGGCTTCCCGGATCAGGACCTCCGCTGCTTTCGGGGAGATCATCATCCTGATCGTGTACTTACCTATCCTTGCGCTCACCGGGGTTGAAGGAAAAATGTTCCGCCCCATGGCCCAGACGGTAGGCTTCGCTATTCTCGGCGCCTTCATTCTTTCGCTTACTTATGTGCCCATGATGTCGGCAGCATTTCTCAGCAAGGAGCCACACCATAAGCGCAACTTCTCCGATCGTATGATGGACTTCTTTCACAGGTTATACGAGCCTGTGATCAACGGCGCGCTGAAGCACAGGCTGATCACGGTGCTGATCTCCGTTGCATTGTTCGTGGTCAGCTTCATGTTGTTCCTGAACATCGGAGGAGAATTCCTGCCGACGCTCGAGGAAGGTGACCTGGCGGTGGAAACACGGGTGCTTACAGGTAGCAGCCTGTCGTATACCGTAGAGACATCACAAAAAGCCGCTGAAGTGATCCTGCGTGAGTTCCCTGACGAAGTTGTAGAAGTAGTATCCAAGATCGGCTCCTCGGAGATCCCCACCGACCCCATGCCCATTGAAGCGTGCGACCTGATGATCATTCTGAAAGACAAAAAGGAGTGGACGAAAGCATCGGGCCGTGAAGAGCTGACGGAAAAAATGGCGGAAGCGCTGGAAGTAGTTCCGGGAGTGACGTTCGGATTTCAGCAACCGATCCAGATGCGTTTCAACGAGCTGATGACCGGTGTGCGCCAGGATGTTGCCGTGAAGATCTTCGGTGAAGACCTCGAGGTGCTCACAGGGCTTTCGAAAGCTGTGGCGGGTATCGTTTCAAAAGTGGACGGCGCCCGTGACCTTTACGTGGAAGAAGTGAGCGGGCTTCCGCAGATCGTGATCAACATCAACCGCGATGAGCTCGCCAAATACGGGGCCAGCATCGCTTCCGTGAACCAGACCATCAACACTGCTTTCGCAGGACAATCTGCCGGCCTGGTCTTTGAAGGTGAAAGAAGGTTCGACCTGGTGGTGAGGCTTCATGAGCAAAGCCGGCAGCAGATCGAAGATGTCAGAAATCTATTTATCACTAATCAGCGTGGCGAGCAGATCCCGCTCAGTCAGCTTGCCGATATTCAATTCAGGATGGGGCCAAACCAGATCCAACGCGAGGACGCCAAACGCAGGATCATTGTAGGTTTCAATGTGCGGGGCCGCGACGTTGACGGTGTGGTGAAAGAGATCCGGCAAAAGATCGAAGAAGGTGTCTCCTTTCCACCCGGCTACTACCCTGTGTACGGAGGCCAGTTCGAGAACCTGCGCGAAGCACAGGCCCGGCTCGCCATCGCAGTACCGGCGGCCTTGCTGCTGATCTTCATTTTATTGTTCCTCACCTTCCGCTCGGTGAAACAGTCAGTACTGATCTTCCTCTCCATCCCTATGGCGGCCATCGGTGGTGTGCTGGCCCTGCTGCTAAGAGGTATGCCCTACAGCATTTCGGCAGGCGTTGGTTTCATTGCCCTGTTCGGCGTGGCGGTATTGAATGGCATCGTGCTCATCGCAGAATTCAACAGGCTTAAAAGTGAAGGGGTCACTGATTTACACCGCATAGTGCTCAACGGAACACGTGTACGTCTTCGCCCTGTGCTGATGACGGCGGCGGTAGCCTCACTCGGTTTTTTGCCCATGGCACTCGCCACCAGCGCCGGAGCCGAGGTACAGAAGCCGCTCGCTACCGTTGTGATCGGAGGACTTGTATCCAGCACCATTCTTACATTGGTGGTGCTCCCCGTTTTATATACCTACTTCGAACGTATCGGCTCAAGGCCCTCAACATATCAGTCATGAAAACATTCATCATCTTTATTTTATCCTTTGCCTGCCTTCCGGTTTCAGCGCAGGTCATTTCGATCACGGAAGCCGTACAGGAAGCCGTGAAGAACAACGGTATGCTCCGCGCTGCCTCCCTGACGGCAGACCAGCAGCAACAATTGCGGAAGGCTTCAATCGACCTGCCCAAAACAGAAGTCAGTTTGTTATACGGCCAGTATAACAGCATCGCCAGGAACGACAACAATATCACGATAGCCCAAACCATTCCGTTCACTGCATTCGGAAGCCAGGCTGCGCTGAACAGGTCACAGGCTATTGCAGCGCAGCTCAAAAGAGCCAGCACTGAGAATGAGCTGATCTTCCAGGTAAAGCAAACGTACTATCACCTGGCGTTCCTAAAGGCAAGACACGACCTGCTTCAACAGCAAGACAGTCTCTATGCAGGCTTGCTGAAGGCGGCGTCGGCGCGTTTCCAATCAGGGGAAACCAACCTGCTTGAAAAAGTCACCGCGGAAGCAGAAACCCACCAGGTGAAAAACCTGCTACGGGAGAACCTGGCCGACATCGCAGTTTACAGAGACAGGCTGCAAATGCTGCTGAACAGCACACAACAGTGGGATGTAATACCGGATGCCTTCCAGGAAATGCAGGCGTCAGTCGATACGTCCATAACCGCGAATCCGGAATTGTCTTTCTCAAGGCAGCAGGTTGAGATCTCGCTGAACCAAAAACGCCTGGAGCGTGCCCGGCTTGTGCCCGATCTCACCGTGGGCTTCTTCACACAGACACTGATCGGCTACCAGACCATCAACAACCAGGAGCAGTACTTCGGAAGCGACAAGCGGTTTCATGGATTTCAGGTAGGCATTTCGTTACCCCTCTGGTTCACGCCCCACGCCGCACGCATTAAAGCTGCCGAATACAACCGACAGTCCGCACAGTCTGCCTTTGCGTATCAGCAGCTACTCATACAAGGCGAAATGAAACAAGCGGTTGAGGAGTTCAGGAAGAACAGGAACAGCCTGCTGTATTACAAGGCATCGGCACTACCGAATTCAGCGCTCATCCTCAAACATGCGGGCCTCTCCTTTCAGAACGGCGAGATCGGCTTCACTGAATATTTATTAAGCGTTAAAAATGCCATCGCCATCAGGGAAAGTTACCTGCGCACCCTGAACAGCTACAACCAGTCGATTTTCACCATAGAATTTCTTTCAGGCAATCAACTCCACTCGAAATGAAAACCATGAATAAGATCAGATTCCTATTGTATATTATTATTAGCGCCACCGTAATTTTTTCCTGCGGAAACGATAAACGCGAAGAAGCCGCTGCTGCGGAAACACATCATGACGAAGAGAGCGATATTGTTGAGTTCACCGATGCGCAGATGAAAACCACGGGCGTGGCGACCGGCCATGTTGAAGACAAACAGATCAGCGGCACCATCAAAGTGAATGGCCATCTCGACGTGCCGCCCCAGGAGCTTATCAGCATATCCGTTCCACTCGGAGGTTTTTTGAAAGACACAGAGCTGCTGCAGGGCTCGCGGGTGAGAAAAGGACAGGTGATCGCCGTGATCGAGAACCCTGACTATATCCAGATCCAGCAAGACTATCTCGAAGCCAAAAGCCAGCTCAGCTTTGCCAGCGCCGACTACGAACGGCAAAAGGAGCTTGCCCAGGAAAATGTCAATTCACAAAAGACATTGCAGCACGCCCGCACAACTTTTGAGACGTGGCTTGCTAAGACCAACGCGTTCAAAGCACGGCTTCAGTTGCTGAACATCAACCTCAAGTCGCTGGAGGAAGGCAACATCACGGGCCGTATCAACCTGTATGCGCCGATAGACGGTTATGTAACGGAGGTGAACGTGAACATCGGCAAGTACGTCAATCCCACGGATGTGATCTTCGAGATCGTAGATACCCGCCACCTGCACGCGGAGCTGATCATCTTTGAAAAGGATGTTCCCAAGATCAGGATCGGGCAAAAGGTTCGTTTCACGCTGGCCAACGAAACGGCTGAGCGCATGGCAACCGTGTACCTGATCGGCCGAGAGATCAGCACAGACCGCACCATCCGTATCCACTGCCACCTCGACAAGGAAGACTCTCAGCTGCTGCCGGGTATGTACCTGAAGGCCATCGTGGAAGCCGGCAGCACCAAAGTTGCGGCCTTACCGAATGAAGCCATCGTTGATTTTCAGGGAAAGAAATACATTTTTATTGAAGCAGCGGAAAAAGAAGGACACAGTGACGGAGCCGCTGAAGACGGTCAGCATTTCCAGATCATAGAAGTCCAGACTGGCAACAGCGAGTTGGGATATACAGAAGTGATGTTACCAGAGAATATTACCAAGGAAACGAACATTGTTGTGAAAGGAGCGTATGCGTTGCTTTCTAAAATGAAGAATAGTGAAGAAGAGGGGCACGCACATTAATTAGTAGGCAGTAGGCAAAAAGGCAGTAGGCAATAGACCGAGCAAGCAATCATCTCTCACTTCGAACTGGAACAACACCGGCTACCCTGGAATCAAATTTTGCCTACTGTCCCGATATATCGGGATTTGCCTACTGCCTACTTATTTTACCCTCCTATCGTCTTCGTAGTGGTGACGCCGTTGATCGTGATTGTGATCGTCCGGTTCTCGCATGATCCATCGCCGAAATCGACGATCACGGTATCGTCACCATATAGTGTTTCGAGTGTGCCGCTCACGGGGCCAAACTTGCGCCGGCTGCAGGCGATATTCTCAACAAGGGGAGCAGTTGTCTTATGTGAATACAATACCGAACCATCGGCAACAGCTATGGTTGTACTCACTTCCGTGATGATAGTACCACTGACTGGTTTGCCGGTGGTTGCATCGAGGGTGAAGCTGGTGGTGCGCGCTTTGTCGCTGGTCCAGGTTGTAACGGTGCCATCCGCAAACGTGATCCTGCCATCGCTCACAGTTGTCACAGATGTTCCCGAACCGGTGCTTGCATCGTAATTGCTGACCCGCGTCCTTGTTCCTTCGATCTTCGCACCGTTGACAGAGTAATCTTCAAACGTGGTGATCTCCGTGTTGCTGGAAGCATCTCCACTCCTGGTAATGATGATCTTACCCGCGCGGGTAATGGAGATGGTATCGCGGTTGAAGGTGACTCCGTCGCCAAAATCGATCACCGTTTTCGCGATCGTAGACAAGAGTGAATCATAACCTGGAAACTGTTTCCCGCTGAAGCTGCATCCATTCGGGCCGCCTGCCTTGGGAACAGAAAGTTGCACCACCTCACCATCGGCATTGTAGTGCGTGATGGTGGCACCACCATTGCCCGAAATGCGAAGCCCCCTGAAATCGCCTGCACTCTCCGCATCAACAATGGCCAGCAGCTCATTGGTAGGTGCCAGCAGACTCACGCCATCAAGTATTCCACGGTAAGGTTTGTGATGACCGTGCCTTCCCTTGGGCGGCGGTGCACCGGTGCTGTCAGTGCTGCTTCCACTGATCCTGAAGCTCGTTCCACTGGCAAGCTGCCCCGAAGTCTGCGCCACATCGATCAGCTCAGTCGTCCCTTCGTCGCCCGTCTCATTCGCCGAAAGTGAGTCTTCACTATCGCATCCCGCCACCAGCGCTACACCAAGCGCAAACAGAAATAATTTTAATGATAGGTATCTCATAGAAAATATTGTTTAGGCTTAATACGCCGGGAAAGCTTAAAAATTACCCTGGTATCTGGGTGTGTAGTTCGATAGCCGAAATGTGTCGACCAACCGACCAGGATTAACAGGATTATAGGATGGACAGGATTTTGGGATTAACAGCATTGACAAGATGCAACAATCCCTATTCTCTCATCATTATCCTGGTTAAATCCTGTTATCGCGTTAGTCCAGCTAATCCTTTAATCCTATTAATCCTGGTTAAATCCCTGCTCTGTATTTTTTAAGGAACGCGTCGGCAAATTTATCACCTATGGGAATGGCGGTATCCTGGATGAATACTTGTGATTTTTGGGTGGACGTAATCTTTGGTAATGAGACGATGTAGGAATTGTGAATCCGGCAGAACTGTTCTGCGGGAAGTTTTGATTCCATGGCTTTTAGGTTCAGGCGCGTGAGCACAGGACGGCTCTGCGCGGTGAGGAAGATCTTCACGTAATCTTTGAGCCCTTCGATGTACAGGATCTCGTGATGGAATATTTTGAGCTTCTTGTATTCTGAGTGCACAAAAAAGAAAGAGCCATCCTGCTTTTCCGTTGTCTTTGCATGCAGCAGCAGGTACTGATCACGGGCGCGGGTCACGGCTTTGAGAAAACGTTCGAATGGAATGGGCTTCACCAGGTAATCGATGGCATGCAGCTCAAAACCCTCCAGCGCGTACTGTTCAAAGGCTGTGGTGATGATGACCAGCGGCGGCTTGTCAAGGATCCTGAGAAACTCGGTGCCTTTCATCACAGGCATCTGGATATCCAGGAACAGCAGGTCAACCGGATCTTTCCTCAGATGATCGAGTGCCTCCATGGGCGTGGGGCACGTTCTCACCAATTCGAGAAAGGGAACTTTGCGGATGTCGTCAGCGATCAGCCTGAGCGCGAAAGGCTCATCATCAACCGCCATACACCGCATTTTGTATTTCTCCTGCTCAGCCATAGTTCTCAGAAAAGGTTGATCTCGAGGTTCACAAAATAGCTATTGTCTTCCGCGTAACGCTTCAGTACATGGTTCTTGGGGTAGTGTAGCTCCAGTCGTCTTTTGACATTCTCCATGCCGATACCCGACTCTCCGCCGAACTCACCTTCGGGCGACTTCCGCGAGATCCTGTTCACCGTTCTGAAGGCGAGCTGATTATTATCAACCGTCAGCTCGATGATGCTTGCAGCACCGTTGCTGAAGTCACCGTGTTTGAAAAAGTTTTCCACGATAGGAATCAGCAACAGCGGTACAATCCTTTTATGCTGCAGCTCACCTTTAATGGCAAAGTCGAGCGATCTGTTCTCAGGCAGTCGCATTTTCTGCAAGCTGATATAATCCTGCAGGTGCGCCACTTCCTTTTCGAGGGGCACCTGATCCTGCCCCGACTGGTAGAGCACGTACCGGAGCAACTGCGAAAGTTTCACCAATGCAGGCTCGGCATATTCAGAGTTAGAGCGCACCAGCCAACGGATGTTGTTCAGCGTATTGAAAAGAAAATGTGGGCTGATCTGGAGCTTGAGCACCGATAGCTCAGCCGCTACTTTTTGCAACGTACGTTCCTGCTCTTCGGCCCTTGCCTGCACCCAGTTGTTCCACATCACCGAAAGCGTGCTTGCTGTTGCAACCAGCGCACTTAATAAAAGACTTGAGAAGAAAGGGCTTGCCAGCATCAGGCGCCTGTGATGCGGACCGGAGCCAGCACCGTCGCGCGGGCCTGGACCAAATCCATCGGGAGGCATGTCAGGTGGACCCGGCGGACGATCAGGCGGACCTTCCAGCGGACCCGCCAGCATTTCGTGAATATAAAAATTGGCAGCACCTACAATAAAGATCAGGATGCCGATGCTCACGAAAAAGGTCAGCGGTTTTTTTGCCGTAAAGAATTTCGGTGTGAGATAAAAGAGGTTGACATAGAAGAGCGATATCAGTAGAATGTTGCGCACCACCAGTGAGCTGATGACGCCGGGCTCGGAGAAGTAGGTGCCGATGTCGCGTACGGGTGAAAGTATAACGGGCGCAAAAAAGAAGATCATCCAGCCAACCAGGTGCGTTGTAAACTTGATCCGCGATGGCGGCTGCGACATGTTTTCCATGAGGCAAAGGTACGATTTTCGAAGTACGATTTACGAGGTACGAGGTACGTTGCTCACGTTTACACCGCACAGCCGTGGACCGTGGACCGTCGACTGTGGACTATTTCCTGATCAGCTTCCCCGTCCCGGTAGCCGTAAGCCTGACGATGGGTGGATTACCTTTGTACAACACACTGCCCATGGAGTTGATGAACACGTTCACCACTTTGGTAGCATGAACTTCGGTATCAAAAACAGCGGATGAATTAACGTAGGTGCTGTCTGTTACCAGGCCATATGCTTTGACGATTGCAGCATTGCTATTGGAGACATAGAAAAAATTTGAGGTACCTGAAAACTTATACGTTCCACTGTTCGCGGCATTGAGGCCGAGGTAGCCGTTGATCTGGATATCTTTCAGATCCACAGAGCCACCGTGCACATACATGTTGAGCGTGTCGGCCACCAGCGGCCCATCGTTTTCCACAGAACATCCGTTGCAGGAGAGTATTTTAATGTCTCTGACGGCGATGGTCATCCTGCCGATACCATTTATATTCAGCTGGCCACCTCCGGCGCTGTACATCGATTCAGGTATGGACGTAGAGATCACCATGTTCTCGGCACCGGCAACCAGGTTGAAGGTGACAAGTCCGTTCGAGCTGATCTTGTTGAATGGTGGCAGTGCTTTCGGGGGAAATTCTTTCGGATCGCCACAGCCGATCAGGAGAAATGCAGTAGCGGCAATCAGGGCCAGCGAGAAAATGGCAGATATTTTCATACAGTGAATGGATATGGCTTTCACCTGCTTTTGTAACCGCTGCCTGGCCTCATAAATCAGGCGATTAAAAAGGAAATCTTACATGTTAATAGTCCACGGTCCACAGTCGACAGTCCACGGCCGTACCGCTCGCAGAACAACCCTTTGAGGGTGCTCACTATAATATTATCTTGTGATTTTGCTGTCATTTCACAGATCCAACATATATTTTTAACGCCTAAGTCACAGGATAGCGTCATCTTCAGAATGTTCTCCTGTAATCGGAATATAGAATGTCAGCCAAAAACGTCGCGCTTGTTCTGAGCTCTCTGGGTGTGGCTCAGGCCCTGCTCCTGTGCATTTATCTTTTTACACTGAAAGAAAAAAAGACCAACCTGTTCCTGGCCCTCGCGTTGCTCGGCATCACCCTTCGCATCGGCAAGTCCGTATTTCTCAGTTACATGCCCGTAGCGCCGTGGTTGCGTAACCTCGCGATCTCCGGACTCCTGTTATCAGGACCGTGCCTCTGGTTCTATGGCAAAGCGCTTTTTGAAAAAAGAACCTTCCTTACCAGGGATTACTTTCACCTGGTTCCTTTTATACTTTTCTTCTCATTGGCTGGATTCATTCCCAACCGGGGCGACCTTGTATCAGGTTTGATCTATGCGATGGTATTCGTGCACCTGGCCGCATATCTGGTCATCTGCTGGAGATATATTATTCAGGAGCTGAGTGGCGCAAGATTGCAATCGTGGTACCGGAACATCATAGCGGGTGTCACCTTCATCTGGCTGCTGTACATGGGCATCTTTGCCACCCTTATTCCCCTGTATATTCTCGGTGCCGTTTTCTTTTCATTCCTCATCTACATCTTTACTTTCCTGCTGATGAAGCGCCATGTTTTCGCGCTTGAAAAATACAGTAGCTCCGGTATGGACAACATTGCCTCCAAAAAAATTCTCCAGCAGGTAAAAGCGCTGTTCGGGGAACAGGAGCTCTTTCTCGACAGCAACATCACGTTGAAGACCGTAGCCGAAAAACTTTCCGTAAGCCCGCGTGATCTCTCGCAGGTCATCAACGAGAACGAGCAAAAGAACTTCTCCGAGTTTGTCAATCACTACCGCATCGAAAAAGCAAAAGCTTTACTGACCGACCCCAACCGCGCACAAGAAAAGATCGAGACCATCGCCTACGACTGTGGTTTTGGAAATGTTACCTCTTTCAACCTCGCCTTCAAGGGCATCACACAGATGACACCTTCGCAATACAGACAATCCAAAGCCAGTACGTAGTTAAATACCGTTCACGCAAAGGAGCGCTTCGTTTTTCGCCGTCATCCTGAATGTTGGCTCGTGCGTAGGAATGTGCGAATGAAGGATCCCCATTTGACAGCGTGCCCAAGAAAGTGTTATGCTCTCGAATTAAGTACGCAGTACGCGAACTGGGGATCCTTCGCTCTCCCATGCCATCACACCTGCATCGCTAAGGAGGACGGCTTCAGAGGAAGATACGCCTTCTTTGTAGTCTTTACGTGAAACCTGCATTTGGCTGCTTCGAAGTACGGAATAAAAATTTATCCTGAGCCCACCGGGAACATCCTATATTGATAAGCCGCTGTTCCCTAAAAATGTGAAAGCAATGAAAGGACTGAGAATAGCGCAGGTTGCCCCGTTGTATGAGAGTGTTCCTCCGAAGTTTTATGGAGGGACCGAGCGGGTTGTTTCTTTTCTCACGGAGGCGCTGGTGGCCGGTGGGCACGACGTAACGTTGTTTGCAAGCGGCGATTCCGTCACCACAGCGCGGCTGGTTTCGCCATGCGAGCATGCCTTGCGCCTCAGCAAATCATGCATCGACCAGATGGCCAGCCATATCACCATGCTGCAAATGGTGCAGGACGAGATCGAGCAATTCGACATAGTTCACTATCATATCGACTACCTGCACTACCCGCTCTCCCGCTACAACACGGTTCCGCACATTACAACCCTGCATGGCCGGTTGAATATTCCCGACCTGCAGCCCTTGTATAAAAAATTCAGCGATGTGCCCGTGGTCTCCATCTCAAAGGCGCAGCGTCATCCGCTTCCCTGGCTGAACTGGGCCGGCAATGTATATCATGGACTGCCGCATTCGCTTCTTAAACCATCGTTCGAAAAGGGAAAATACCTGGCGTTCCTCGGCAGGATCTCGCCCGAAAAAGGCATCGACACCGCCATTGAGATCGCGATAGCGTGTGATCTGCCGCTGAAGATCGCTGCCAAGATCGCGGAAGACGACCATGACTATTACGAAAACCAGATCAGTAAAATGATGCAACACCCGCTGATCGAATTCGTGGGAGAGATCAACGAGCATGAAAAAGAAAAATTCATGGGCGACGCGATGGCGCTGCTCTTTCCCATCGTCTGGCCCGAACCTTTCGGCCTGGTGATGATCGAAGCCATGGCCTGCGGAACACCCGTTGTGGCCTACAGGAACGGAAGTGTGGAAGAGATCATCGAACACAACAGAAGCGGTTTTATTGTCGACAATCGGGAAGACGCTGTGAAAGCCGTACAAAACATCCGATCGCTCAGCCGGCACGAATGCAGGAAGGTATTTGAAGAACGATTCACCGCAGACCGCATGGCTGCCGACTACCTCTCGGTCTATTGGCAGCAGATCGATACGAATGGAAAAATGAAAAATATCAAACTAGCGCAGTTATGAATTTTATAGAAGTTGAAAACCGTCATTATATACTGGCAACCTCCTCTTTTGCCGACCAGCGCACCATGGTATTGAAGCAGGGAGATACTTTTGCCATCTTCGATCTCCACGGTGATATTCACCAGGTGGGTGCCAGCAAGCAGGGCATCTTTCATCATGGAACCCGGCATCTTTCAAGAATGGAGCTGAACGTGAACGGCCAGAGTCCGCTGCTGCTCACCGCCAACCCGCGCGAAGACAACCAGATGCTGATGATAGACCTCACCAACCACGACATGCCTTCTGAAAGTGAAGACATGGTGCTGCGTGGTACGGTATACATTCACCGCTCGAAATTCCTGTGGCAATCTGCCTGTTATGAAAAGATCCAGCTCGTGAATTATGGGCTGATCTCCGTGGCCTTTAACCTCGAGATCATCTGCGATGCCGACTTCGCGGATATTTTTGAGATCAGGGGTTCGGTGCGCCCGCACAAGGGGAAAAAACTCGATCCCGTCATCAGCAACGACAGCATGACCTTCTCCTACGAAGGACTCGATCATGTGCTGAGAAGAACCAGCGTTCATTTCACACCGGCGCCGGAAGTGATCAATCACAACACCGCGGTGTACGAGATCTACCTGCTGCCCAAACAGGAGCTCGAGGTGGAGATCGGTATATCGTACAGTCAGAACAGTGAGGTGTCCATACCGGACTTCGCACACGCCAGAGACTCTATGAACAATTACATGGAACGCACCAGCCGGTATTGTGCCGACATCCTCACCTCGAACGAGCAATTCAATGAATGGGTCAACCGTTCGAAGTCAGACCTGATCACCATGTCATCACAAACACCGTACGGCCTCTATCCTTATGCGGGTGTGCCCTGGTACAGCACACCGTTTGGAAGAGATGGCATCATCACGGCGATGGAGTGTCTCTGGGCAGAGCCGGAGCTGGCCAGGGGTGTGCTCAACTACCTGGCCCATACGCAGGCGCAGGACTTCAACGATTTTCAGGATGCCGAGCCCGGCAAGATCCTTCACGAAACCCGTGGTGGTGAAATGGCGGCCCTCGACGAAATTCCTTTCAGGTTATACTACGGCACCATCGATGCCACACCGCTGTTCATCAGCCTGGCTGGCGCCTACCTGGAACGCACAAACGATCTGACCACCATTGCCAAGATCTGGCCCAACATCAAAAAAGCGTTGCACTGGATCGATGCGTATGGCGATGTGGATGGAGACGGATTTGTGGAGTATAAAACAAAATCGTCAAAAGGACTCACTAACCAGGGATGGAAAGATTCTGAGGACGCTGTCTTCTATGAAGATGGAAGGCTCGCCGAAGATCCGATCGCGCTGTGCGAAGTGCAGGGCTACGTGTACGATGCCAAGATCAAAGCCGCGCAGATCGCCAGGATCCTCGGTCACGATGAGATCGCCGCGAGGCTGGAGCTGGAGGCCGTGCGCCTGAAAGAAAACTTCAATCGCAAGTTCTGGTCTGAGAGCAAACAAACTTATGTGATCGCGCTCGACGGAAACAAGAATCAGTGCAATGTGCGCTCTTCCAATGCCGGCCACTGCCTGTTCTCCGGCATCGCCACACCTGAACGGGCAGCCATTATGGCGAAGAACCTGCTGGATGAAACGATGTTCTCAGGCTGGGGCATCCGTACCATCTCCACTGCCGAGGCACGGTACAATCCCATGTCGTATCACAACGGTTCCGTGTGGCCTCACGACAACGCCATGATCGCGCTGGGCTTCTCGCGATACAATCTCATGAATGAAACCGCGCAGGTGATGGCGGCCACATTCGATACTACAGAACACATGGAGGGGCGGCGCCTGCCCGAGCTCTTCTGTGGCTTCGATCGTGAAAAAGGGAAAGCTCCTACTTCTTATCCCGTGGCATGCTCTCCGCAAGCCTGGTCCGTGGGCGCGATCTTCATGATGATCCAGGCGTGCCTGGGTATGCGCATCAACGCCGCGAACAAGACGGTCACATTCTGCCATCCGGTGCTACCGCCTTTCCTGAACGACATCACCATCACTAACCTGCGCATGGGCGATAAGCTGATCATTCTTCAAATACGCCGGAGCAAAGACGGCATCGAGGCAGCGCTGCTGAATCCTGATAAAGAGATCACTGTCAAAGTGAATAAAACGGTTCCCGAAGAGCTGGAGCTGGCTTGATGAGTCCATAGTCGATGGTCCATAGTCCATGGCAAGAAAGTGTCCGTCAACGGTTTGTCTATCGCAGGAGATAGGGAGTACGATTAGCTGACGTCACACCGTGCTACCATGGACTATGGACCATGGACTAATGATGTTCAAGCTCGTGTTTCCTGAACTCCGCTTCGCGTTTCGCCATCTCTTCATCACTCACATCTTCAATGTGCGTGGCGATCCACCACTGGTTGCCCCAGGCATCCCTGACACCGGCTGAGCGGTCACCATAAAATTCGTCCATGGGTTCCCTCATAGATTCAGCACCTGCCTTGAGCGCTGCCTGATAGACGGCATCAGAATTCTCAACGTACAGGTGAAGCATACACGGCATCGGCTTATAAACATCCGTACCTTCCGACACCATCACGGTTGAGTCGCCGATCTTCAGCGTGGCATGTCGCACAATACCTTCATCTGATTTCATCATGTACGTAACTTTGCCATTGAAGGCCTTTTGTATGAACTCGATGAGCTTGTCTGCTCCTTCGGCCATCAGAAAAGGTGTAACGGTGTGAAATCCTTCCGGAACCGGTTTTACAGCACTGCTTTTCGACTGCTTGCTCTTTGATTTTTCCATTGCTTCAGATTTAAAGTTTGTGAATCGGGAAGTGGTTCATTTGCAACCTGCCGGGTGTTACACCCGACAAGACAGATTCTCAATTGGTAATCGGTATTCGGTGATCAGTGATCGGTTTGTAGCGAGTGTACTGATTACCGGCTACTGATTACCTGTTACCGGTTACCGATCACCTGATTACTGATTACCACGCACTGATCGCAATAAAATTATACCGATCAAGAGAAAAGGGGCACGTTTTTTATCGCTGCACCTTTTCAAGGGTAGACACCACATTTATGAAATACGAACAGTATGTCCACGATGGGGCGCAAATTCACAAGTGAGGTCGCTGCGCTGGGAGATCCAGACAATGTGGATCAGGCCAACAGAATTATGACCTCGGTTATGCACGCTCTGCGCGCTGGTTGATGTGCTGAATGCCGTGTGAAATGGGCAAAGGGATCGTACCTCGTACCTTTATTTTCTAGCCGTTCATGGCGTCCAGGGCTCCGCTGATCGACCGGATAAGCGTTTATTCGGCGGGAATCCTAATTTTGGAAAAATGCTTTTCATAACCCCCAGCCATGAAAATCCCCCAACGCATCAGGCACCTCGTCCTGATCACGATTGTTGTCATTTCGTTCATCCATTCCGGCGTTGCCCAAAAACGGTCGATTGACCTGGCGATGCATCATCTCCGTAATGCCGACTCCACCGAGTGGTCGGAGTTCACCACACAACCTGAGCGCCAGTTGCTTCTCAAATTCACCGCCCAGCGAAACGCTACCGCACAGACCCTTTCACTCCGCCAGTACGATGTGAAACAACGCTGGGATATCCTGATCAACGACCGCGACATCGGCAACCTGGTAGCCGACGAGAAAGACCTCATGGCCTACATCCCGGTGCCCGATGGCGTGCTGCGCGATGGAGAAAATACGCTCATTATCAAGTGCGCTGCCACAGAACCCGACGATGTCAAGGTCGGAGAAATTGCCCTTGACCGGCGCGCATACTTCAATGTTTTCACGGAAGCCAACCTCGACATCTCCGTGTTCGAAACAGGCCTCAATAACCTGATCCCTGCACGCATCACGGTAGTCAACGATAAAAAAAGCCTCGGAAAAGTGGTGGGCACGCCGCCTGAGATCGTCGCCGTACGCACCGGTTATGCCTACACCGGCAGCGGAAAAGCTTCCCTGCGGTTGCCTGCGGGAAAGTACACGATCTATGCAAGCCGCGGCTTTGAGTATGGAGTCGACTCGGCACAGGTAGACCTGAGGCCCGGCGACCGCATTAAAAAGACACTGAGCATCAAACGTGAGGTAGACACCAAAGGATGGATCAGCTGCGACACCCACGTTCACACCTTCACCCACTCACGCCATGGCGATGCCACCGAAGAAGAACGTGTGCTCACCATCGCCGGTGAAGGCATCGAGCTGCCCGTGATCACAGACCATAATACCAACGTAGACCTCGACCCCGCTGCAAAGGCTGCCGGCGTCCGCTCTTATTTTACACCGGTGACAGGTGACGAGCTCACCACCAACGTGGGGCATTTCAACGTGTTCAAAACAAAGGCAGGAACCAATGCGATCGACCACCGCGCCGAAGACTGGACCCGCATCGCCACCAGCATCAACGACGCCGAGAAAGTAGTGGTCCTCAACCATGCGCGGGATATCCACAACGGCTTCCGGCCCTTCGATCCATCACGCCACCTCTCCAGCGCCGGCACTGCGAAAGACAACTGGAAATTTCCCGCCAACGCCATGGAGGTGATCAACTCCGGCTCGCAACAAACAGATTTCATGACATTGTACCACGACTGGTTCGGAACGCTGAACCGTGGATATTTTCTCACCCCGGCAGGCGCCAGCGACTCGCACGACGTAAGCCGTTACACGGTTGGCCAGGCACGAACTTACATTCAAGGCGATGATAATAATCCGGCAAAGATCGATGTGGACCTGGCCCTGAAAAACTTCCGCGATGGCAAGGTGATGGTCAGCGCAGGATTGCTCACCCACATCACCGTGAACCATACCTATGGACCGGGAGACCTTGTGCCCGACGCACGTGAGGTAAATGTGACGGTTGAAGTAACAGGCCCCGCCTGGACAAGCGCCGACCATGTGAGCCTCTATGCCAATGGAAAAAAGATCCACGAGCACAAGATCCATCCCGTGAAAAAGCACGTCGTAAAGTGGAAAGGCTCATGGACCGTCAAAGTGCCGGAGCACGATATCTTCCTGGTGGCCATTGCTGAAGGTCCCGGCCAGGGGATGCCGTGGTGGCCCATTGCAAAACCTTACCAGCCTTCATCACCTCACTGGACGCCGAAGCTGATCGGCTCAACCGGGGCCGTGTGGATAGACGGCGACAAGAACGGAAGACGCAACAGCGCCTACGACTATGCGAAAGAGATCGTGGAGTCATCGAAGGGTGATGCCGGTAAGGTGATCAGGAGCCTCTCTTCCTTTGATGAGGCCGTGGCCATGCAGGCAGCGGCGCTCTTATGGAAAAGTGGAAAAGACCTTGCTTCGCGCGATGTGCAGCGGGCAGTAAAAGGCGCGTCTGAACAAGCCCGGGCCGGGTTTGAGACGGTGATCAATGAGGTGGCGATGATTAAGTAAGCCCGGAAGGATTGCTGGTGGGGGTGTTGGTGAAGAACACACACCGGCACGAGGGTTACCCGAAGGGTGTGTTGTCGGTGAAGAACACCGGCAACGGCACACGAACACCGACAACGGCCCCAGGCATACCGTCAACGGCACATCGGGGCGCCATTGGGACGCCATTGTTGGTGTTCTTCACCAACAATCTCCTTCACCAACAATCCAATATTCCAATTCTTTGGTTGCGTAGAACCTACTGACGCTTTAAATTGTTAGCCTACGGTGATGATGCGCACGCATCGTTCCCGTTCCCTTATTTGCAACTGCATGAAGATACTGTTAAGCTATTTAAAGAATTACAAGGGCCTGATCGTCATTGCCTTATTACTGGCCGCTGTCAACCAGGTTTTTTCCCTGCTCGACCCCCACATCACCGGAAAGATCGTCGACAATTTTATCGAAAGGAAAGAAGGCCTCTCGCGGGCCGATTTTATCAGGGGGATCCTCTACCTCGTGGGCCTGGCGATGGGTGCTGCCATGGTGTCGCGCATTGCCAAGAACCTCCAGGATTATTTTACCAGTATCATCGTGCAGAAAGTGGGCGCCAAAATGTACGCCGACGGACTGAAACATTCCCTGGAGCTGCCTTACCAGACCTTTGAAGACCAGCGAAGCGGCGAAACACTGGGCATCCTTCAGAAGGTAAGGACCGATTCAGAAAAATTCATCACCTCCTTCATCAGCATTTTATTCACCAGCCTTGTATCCATGGTCTTTATCGTGATCTACTCGCTGGCCGTAAGTTATAAAGTGACGCTGGTGTACTTCGCGTCCATTCCCGTGATCGCGCTCACCAGCTGGTTGCTGAGCCGCAAGATCAAGGTAGTGCAGAAAAGTATTGTGAAAGAGACCACGGCGCTGGCGGGTTCCACCACGGAATCGCTGCGCAACATCGAGCTGGTCAAAAGCCTGGGGCTCGCCAACCAGGAGATCGAGCGCCTCAACAACACCACCTTCAAGATCCTGGGCCTGGAGCTCAAGAAGGTGAAATACGTCAGGGGCATGAGCTTCCTGCAGGGCACCACGGTGAACTTTGTGAGGAGTGTAATGGTGGTGATCCTTTTGCTGCTCATCTTCGACAACGATATCTCTGCCGGCAAATATTTTACGTTCCTTTTTTACTCCTTCTTTTTGTTCGGCCCTTTACAGGAATTAGGTAACGTTATCATCGCCTATCGGGAAGCCGAAGTATCGCTGCTGAATTTCCACCGCATCCTCAACCTCCCGAAAGAGGCCAAACCGAAAAATCCCATTCACGTAGACCGCATCACAACACTCAGCTTTGATAACGTAGGCTTTAAACACCAGTCTGCCAGCACCAACGCCCTGAACCACATCTCGTTCTCGGTGCGCAACGGAGAGACCATTGCCTTTGTAGGCCCGTCAGGCTCCGGCAAGACCACGCTGGTGAAGCTGCTGGTGGGATTATATCCACCCAAGGAAGGAAACATTTTTTATAACAACGTACCCGGCAGCAGCATCAACCTGGACGAGCTGCGCGAGAAGATCGGTTTTGTAACTCAGGATACACAACTGTTTTCAGGAACGATCCGTGAGAACCTGTTATTCGTAAGGCCCAATGCCACCGATGCCGAATGTATGGAGGTGTTGAAAAAGGCCGCTTGTCAAAGTTTGCTGGCCCGGGCCGATAAAGGTCTCGACACGGTGATCGGCGAAGGTGGTGTGAAGGTATCCGGCGGTGAGAAGCAACGGCTCTCCATTGCGCGTGCCCTGCTCCGGCAGCCCGACATCCTCGTATTCGATGAAGCAACGTCGTCGCTGGACTCTATCACCGAAGAAGAGATCACCGAAACCATTCGTGAAGTTTCCGTGATCAAGGACCACATCACCATTCTTATTGCACACCGCCTGTCAACCATTATGCATGCAGACAGGATCTTTGTGCTCGAGAAAGGCAACATCATCGAATCCGGCAGGCACGAAGAGCTCCTGCTGGAAAAAGGTCTCTACTACGCTATGTGGCGTCAGCAGATCGGTGAGAAGGACAGCGTAGAAGCGTGAGGGAGTCCGCAGTCGACGGTCCACAGTCCACGGCCGGACTCCCATTGAATCCGGTATCCTGAGCGGCGATCGCGAGATGGCATGTGCGAGCGAAGGATTCCCTTATAGCAGCGTGCGGACGCTAGTGCAAGAAGTAAGTGGTAAGCATGCAGGAATGGCGTTAACCATTGACCTGTTGCTGTGGACCGTCGACTGTGGATCGTGGACCAAACCGTGTTATGAAATACATCTTTACATATATACTCTTCAGCGTTACAACGCTCTCATCTTTCAGCCAGCAGCTCACCCTGCGTCTCTCCTCAACACCGGAAACAGTTCTGATCAACGGAAGCGCCACTGCTTATCTTGAATACTTTATAACAAATAATTCGACTGATACGCTTGTACTGGAGAAACTGGAATTGGTAACAAACGAAAGTACAGCAACCATCCTATCGCTTGACCGCAGCCAGTTGCGCACCCGTCTTCACCGGCCTGAATTCAAAACAAAAGTTGATGCCACCGTGATGCCTCCGGGAACAACCAACGTACTTTACCTGGAACCCGTTCTCAAAACCGGTAAGGACCAGGCGCAACAGGCGGTATTGCTCAGGTATACTGTGAACCATGGCGGGAGAAAAGAAAACCATACATTCCGTGGCAGCCTTGTGCTTAAAAAGAAAGCACCGCTTGTACTGGGTACACCGTTGCGCGAAGGAACATGGGTTGCCGTATATGATCCCGCATGGGAACGTGGTCACCGCCGGGTTCTTTATAAGGGAGATTCAGCGATGCATTTGCCGGGCCGGTACGCTATTGACTTCATCCGGGTTGATGACCAGGGCCGGTATGCCCGCGACAACGAAGACGCTATCGGCAACTGGTACGGCTACAGTGCGGACGTGCTTGCTGTGAGTGATGGAACGGTACTTTCCGTGCGCACCAATTTTCCGGAAAGCGCTACGTTATCGGCGCACCATCAGCCCGGACCGGAAGATGCTACGGGAAACTATATCGCCTTACAGGTCAGCAGCGACCGGGTTGCATTCTATGAACACCTGAAGCCCGGCAGCATCAGGGTACAGCCCGGGCAACGGGTTAAAAAAGGTGACGTGATCGCGTCGCTCGGCTTCACCGGCCAGAGTACAGGACCTCATCTTCATTTCCATGTTGCTGATAGAAATTCACCTTTACGTGCAGAGGGAGTTCCCTTCGTATTCGAAAGTTTTAAGATGCTGGGAGCCTATACCAACCTGGAGAACTTCGGCAGCAAGATGTGGTCACCTGTCAAAAACAAAGTCGTTCTGCAGGAACGTCCCGCGCCAAATACGGTTATTGTTTTTGAGTAAGAGGAACATCTTCCGGCAACTTCACCCACCACGGTCCTCACGGTACACCCTATCATAGAGCTGCTCTTCCAATTCCGAGTACAACCTTTCAGACATAGACCTGAAGGCTTTATTATGATTGCGTTCCTGAATGACCGGCAGTGAGATCTTATTAAGCGCTGTGACCATCTCATCTATATAAACCACATCTACGATCACTTTCATCTTTTCCCTGAAGAGCACCACGTCATTGTAGCTGGTCCATTTATCAAGCACATTGGCGTCTATAATTCTTTTAACAACTTCTTTACCGGGATTAGAGTATTGTTCATACCCCAGCATCGCATCAATTAAACCATGAATCAGATCTTCGCGGGAGCAACCAGGCCGTTTTGTGACTATCTCGATTATCTTTTTTTCAACGTAACCAAAGCTTTTCTGCGCGGGCACCTGCATCCCACAGGTAAAGTAGTCTGCAGTTTCTTGCTTACGAAACAAAAAGAGGAATATTGTCTCCGTCTCCTCACTGGCGCAGGCCAGCACCTTTTTCATCACCAGGTTTTCAATGGCAAGCCTCAATGTTTTGATGGCAAAATCCATGAACCGATCGTCATCGCCTAAAGTACTCAGTGTAAAGCTACGGCTCGGGATCTGGATCATTCTCAGTTCGCCGGCATAAAATGAAGCATCAGGATCCGATGTCCCGGTGATGATCAGGTCTTGAAGGTCTGACTTGTGTATTTTGATCATTCGTAATACGGGCTAATCAGTCATAATTCCCAAAGATAATAGATCCAAAGTCCGATAAAATCCAAGCCGGACCAACAATCAAATGCAATTGGTGAAGAACCAAACATAGCCGCAAGTTCTTAACTTTGTGTATCATCCCTCAGAAGCCGAAACGTATGAGATACTGCCTTTCCGTTTTATTGCTTTCAGTGGCCTTTTTATCAGCAGCACAAACCAACAGGGCACTGGTTGACAGTCTGAAATTTGTTGATGACATGCCTTATATCTGCGAAGACCACACGAAGTCTGGGGTCGGCTGTGGCGCTGCGGTCTTCTGGCGGGTGGTGCAGCAAAAACAAGCGGTCATACCTGACCTCATCAACATGCTCACGGACACCACACAAACTGCTGCCAACGTGCCCAACTTCGGCGGACAATACGCTGCCGGCGATGTGGCCTACGAAGCCTTACAAGAGATCATTCACGGCATTCCTACTTTCAAATTGTTAGGCATAAAGTTCGACAGCAACGGCTGCGGCTACTGCGCCTACTGGAACCACGTGCGCAAGGACATCAGGAACAGAAAAAAATTCCAGGCGAAAGTGCGTGACTGGTATGATAAAAACAAAACAAACCTGGCCTGGATCAACAGCAACGATTTTTCAGGCTGCGACTGCCCGGCGCCGCATCCCAACGGAGGGCATTTTGAATTGAAGAAGTGAAGGGGGATGGACCATCCCCCTCGCGAATACGGTAAACACCGTAAAAGCATAACCGCACTCGTCATTATCTTTGCGTAGTATATCACCTTGTCTGCTTTTTTCGTTAGTCCGGGGATATACAAAAAAAACCATACGCATGATCACAAAACGCATCGCCAGCCTTTCATTCATGTTCGTCACAATATTGCTCATTGGTTGTGACGATAAGGAAGTAACACCGGTAAGCGATCTTACGCTAATCCCTGTGCGCCTGGAAGAGCCAGGGTACACACTGGAGCTGATGTATAACGACCAGCGGCAGCTCACACATTCAAAAGCAACTGGAAAGATGCCCGACAACGATAACATCATCACAGTACAGGAGATGTTCTATGATGCATCGGGCAAGCTGGTGAAGTCGACCAAGAATGACGAATGGCGCACCGAATATTATTATGAAGGCGATGTGCTTGTGCGCATGGACGAATTTTACAAGGGAGCACGTCACCTCGATTACCGCTTCACCTACAACGACCAGGGCCGCATCCTCGAGACCGCCACATGGAAAGCGGATGGCATGCCTTATAGCAAGACCCTGAACACCTGGGATGCCCGCGGGAACCTGATAAGCGAACGGTATTACGAATTCGACAACGTCAATTTTCTGCTGCAGTATCTCAACGAATATTCAGGTTATGACGACAAGATCAGCGTGGACCGTCTTTTTAATCTCAACATCATCGGGGGTCATACCGCCGGTGTTACCAGGCTCCGCCATCAGCACAACCCTGCAAAATTGGAGGTAAGGAACGCCGACGGTCTTGTAAGCATCACCGAACAATACACCTACAGCTACAATGAAATGGGATACCCCACAGAACGTACCGCCACCGTTACTTTCAGGGACGGCAGCTCGAGGAGCTACACGACACGGTATTTTTATGAAGAGCGGTAAGCTGAGAAAGACGCCATTTCCGCATTTCAGAACCTGATAGCTCCATTTCGCGCTCCTATTATTATATCCGGGCACCGCACCTGTTGAACACGGGCGTTAAAATTCCAACATTAGACCTGCATGGCTGCGTTGCAACCATCGTAAGGTCTTATGCCAGAAGAAAAAATAAAAGTGTTCATCGTCGACGATCATCCGCTGATCATAGAAGGACTGCTCTCGGTGCTGGGGCGGAGAGCTGAAATGGAGGTTGCCGGATATGCGGTGACCGGGAATGAGTGCATGAGTTTTTTCAATGACCATACAGCTGACGTTGTCCTGCTTGACATCGTTTTACCTGATATCAGCGGTATTGAGCTTTGCAGGACGCTGCTGAAACGGAAACCGGCGTTGAAGATCCTGGCGCTTAGTATGTTCAACGAAAAAAACCATGTAAGCAAAATGCTGGAACAGGGTGCCCGTGGCTACGTCACCAAAAACTCGGGTATAGAGGAGATATACATGGCCATCAACCATGTGCATAAGGGTCATATCTTTATAAGCAAAGAGGCAGGCGATAATCTCTATCGTCAGACCACAATGCCTGACAGGGACCTTCCAACGCTCACGCGAAGAGAAAAGGAAATACTGACGCATCTTGCCGACGGTCTCACCGCTTCCCAGATAGCCGGTAAGCTCTTTGTCAGCAAACTGACTATTGACAGCCATAGACGCAATCTCATGAGCAAGCTGAAAGCAAAGAACGTTGCTGTGCTCATAAAAATAGCGTTGCAAAATGAGCTCATTTAGGGTTCGCCGACTGAAACAAAATAAGGCTGCCCCTTGTGAGACAGCCTGTTTCATGTGGCTTTAAGATCTTATTCCTTGATAATTCTCCTTGTGCATCTTTCAGCTCCGGACGCCATCTTCAGAAGATACACACCTTTGGGTAATTTGCTGAGGTCGATATTTTTAGATGATTCGCCTGCACGCAATTCAGCCTGATGCCTGACCTGCCCGGAAAAGTCGACGATCTGAATTCCGATGTTTTTTTCCAAAGGCCTCGTAACGGAGATCGTCAGATCAGAGAGAACCGGGTTGGGGTACATCGTAAATTTTTCAGATAGCGGTATGGTCGCTGGCATGGGTTTGGGCCGGGCCGCCACATAGAACGTTATGGTACGGCTTCCACCTTCTTCACCACCGGCATTGGCTGCTGAATACGCTGTGGACGCGAGCGTATATTTGCGCGGCGCCGGGGTCCAGGGCAAATAAGCGCCATCGAGATCTCCCTTGACAGAATAAGGGGCGGTATTGTCCGTCCGTGCTTTACCGTTCAGCATCATCATCACGCTTCCAACAACGGGCGGATCTGTATTTACCCGGATATTGATCTTTTTGCCATGAAGTGTTGCCAGGCTGATCGTATCGCCTTCTTCAAGCTCGCTTATCGGCTGGCCATTGGCAGCATCGATCAGTGTGTAACCCAGCACCGTCTGTACAGGTGTGGTCATAAGCGCATATTTTGAAATGAAATGCAGTGGCGTTGTCGCCGCAGCAACGGATCCCATACGGGCGGAGCTGTACGGATAGGTGAAACCTGTCAGATAGAGGCTGTTGTCACTGCCAACGACCATATCTGAAAGAACATCATCGCCGGTGCCGCTGGCCGTAAAAGCGGAGATCATATTGCCATTTTGGTCATACCTCGCTATGATCATATCCCTGGAAGATACGGAGGTGAATGCCTGGCCTTCCAGTAAGATGGTGCCTTTGAACTGTCCGCCAAAAACGGGATGCGGATCCTTATCAACCGCCACCTCCGTGCATATAAAACTATCGCCGGGTGTGTAACCTGAGATCTGGTAGGCTTTGGTCCATTGCAGTGTTCCGCTGCTATTGATCTTGGTGAAGACCACCCTTTCGGTGGCCGCGGGTCCCAGGGGTGGCACGTCGTAACCGGTCACATAAGCATTGCCCGCGCTATCGATCTTCATTTCATAAAGATGGTCCTGCAGATCAGCGCTTCCGTATCGATGGTTCCAGAGCAAAGAGCCACCCGAAGCATATTTAGCGAGCGCAATATCATACATCTCGATGTAGCTGGTGTCAGACTCCCCTGTTTCAGGATCGGTATAATAGTGGGGCATAACATGCGATTTGTGCGTGCCACCAACAACATAATCACCGCTGGCGTCGATCTCAAGGGAGTAGGCTAAATGGATATCCAGCCGTTCCAGTGACAGCCATGAGCCCCTGGCGCTCGCCTTTAAGATGTAAGACGACATGCCGGAAACCGGAGCATCCGCTGCCGGAAAGATGGCTGTAGAGTCCATCCGCATCTCCTTTTGAAAGGTTCCGATGAGAACGGGATTGTTTTGCAGATCGATATTAAGGTCTGAAACAAATTCATCACCCTCAAATTCCGTTGAGCTGTACAGGCTGGTAGCCCAGAGCAAAGTACCCGCGCTGCTATATTTGGCCAGGAAAATATCGCTATAGCTCGATTCCAGCAGGGTTGTGTCAAATTGAATCCGGCTCTGGAAATTACCCGCGATGTATACGTTGCCCTGAGCATCCACGGCAATGCCACGACTGTCACTGAAGCTGCAACAAAACGGGGTGGTACTTTTTCTTTCCCACACCAGTGTACCGGAAGCCGTGTACTTCCTGACGAATACATTCATGTTTTGATTGTTGTTGTCATATTCATCGGTACCCGTGACATAAACATTTCCCTGCGCATCGGTCGCCATATTGCGGGGATAATTGTCCTGATAATTGAACCATTGAAGCTGCTGTGCACAAACATTTGCATGTAGCGCCAGAACACATAAGACCACCTGTGTGAACCTCGCCATTGATAACCGTTTCGACACGCCGTACTGTTTTATCATACATAGAAATTTAGTTGGGAAATATTTTTTAACGGCCGTAAAATTTGTGTTCCGACACAACGTAATGGCTGGCCTTCCCCATACGGATTCCTGAAAAATACCTATTAATCAGGGCCACGAAATCCTGCTTTATCAGTAGGAGAAACCCCACGAGACAACGCCATTGCCCTTCTGATCCCGAGGCCCCTGTAGCATATTCTCCACTTGATACCGACCCAGCGCGGAAGTTTCTTCCGTGCGCTTCAAAAAAACTTCGTTCGAAGCATACCTTCAATGCGGAAGTTACTTCCGTAACCCACCTCGGAAAGAACCGCCACTCGCGCGGAAGTTATTTCCGTGCGCTCCAAAAAACTTCATTCGAGCATACCCTCCAATGCGGAAGTTACTTCCGCAACCCCACCTCGGAAAGAACATCCATTTTTCCTAAATTTTGGATACTATCTCTCCACGATAAAACCTGCTCCTATGAAAACGCCGATCCGGTACCTCTGTCCCCTGCTCCAGTGTTTGATATGAATACCTCTTTAAAATTCTATTGCGATGTGCTGGGATTCCGGATCCACGAAAGTGCGGGACCAAAGGATGCCCTCGATTGGGTGTGGCTGAAGCTGGATGACGTAGACCTGATGCTGAACACCGCCTACGAAGCACCGTTCCGTCCGGAACACCCAGATCCAGTACGGGTAGCCTCTCACGATGACACGGCGCTGTACTTAGGATGCCCTGATGTTGATGCGGCTTACCGCGAGCTGCTTTCAAAAGGGATAACGTTGTCACCTCCTACCATAGCACCTTATGGCATGAAGCAGCTTTACGTTCACGACCCGGATGGGTATAATTTGTGTTTTCAATGGCAGGAGAAGAAGGAGTAAGGAGTAAGGAGTAAGGAGTAAGGAGGTATCTACCCTGAGGAAGGTCACTCAAAGCCGGGGATACTCCCCTAGGCGCGGAAGTTATTTCCGTGCGCTTCAAAAAACTTCATTCAAAGGATAGACCCCCGACACGGAAGTTACTTCCGCAACACGCTCAGAAAAAAATACAACACCATCAGCAGCATATCCCGTAACGGCGTCAGTACTTGTATCACGAATTCGCGGTGAAATAATAGCGGCAGAGGAAGAATCAGGAGCGTTATGACCCATATCCGTGAGAAAACCATTTTTTGAAGGGTTATAATACTCATTTCCATGCAATTCTATCTTAAATTAATAAATAAACTAAACTTTCAAAAAGTATTGAAAGTTTAGTAACATTAGATATATCTTTACCGTATAATCAAGAGAAAGCTGATTTACTACGGTATGAAATCGCTCGATAACAAGCTCATTATTTATGACAGCAACTGTAAGGTTTGTTCTTCCTTGCGGGATGTTGTGGTCAGGTTCACATCCATTCCGGAGGCAAAAATAAAAGCGCACAAGGACCTGGATCCGCGGCTCAGCCAGCACGTGGATGCTGCTACCTTTAGGAATGTGATGGCGCTCATCGACACCTCCGGCGGGCAGACAGTTTATGGTGCTGAAGGCCTGGCGTATATCTTCTCAAGCCAGTACAGGCTCGTTGATTACCTGTTTCGTTTCCCGTTCATGCTGAAGCTCTTCACTTTCTTTTACAAGACCCAGGCGTATAACCGGTACATCATCGCTACGCCGAAAAGTAAATTTCAGTGCGACTGCTTTCCCGACAGGATAGTAAAGTACAGAATCAACTACATTGTGCTCACGCTGTTGATCGCTGTATTGCTCACCGCCATTTTTGGGATCGCTCTCAGGAATTTCGCAGGAGGCATTTCTCCCTCCGCAGCTGCATGGCAGATGATCCTGATGGCCGGCACCGGGTGGGTTGTGCAGATGGCACTGGCCCTGGTTGTTTTGAGAAACAAAGCCCTCGATTACATCGGCCACCTGGGCAGCATCATGGTGGCAGGGTTGCTGATCTTACTTCCGTGGATATTGTTTCATGCCATCACTGCCATTGAAAACATCTACCTGCCCTTGATGAGTGTTGTGATCAGCAGCGCCGTAATGCTCTGCCTTCATATTCACAGGGTGAGGCATCTTGAATTGTCACAGGCCTGGACCGTCAGCTGGTTTCTGTTACTGCAGTCAGGCGCGATATTCTGGATCTGGTTCTTTTATCTAAATTAAACATGTATGGATCTGCTCAAAAGAATTCCCATTCACTATCGTGGCGAGCTACACGATGTACGGCTCGTCAACTTTTCCGTGGATCTGGAGGAAGTGAAACACCGGGTGCCCGCCCATATCAAAATACGCGACTTCAACGGAAGGGCCATGATCTCCATGGTGGACGTGCAGCTCAAAAAAATGCGTCCCGTTCTGCTGCCCTTCGTACGGTTCAACTATCGTCACATTGCCTTCCGTCTCCTGGTAGACGACAGTGGCTATAACAATGGAACGAGCAAAGGCATTTTCTTCCTGAGAGCCTTTACCGATAAGCCATTGATGGTGGCCGGCGGCAGAATGCTCACCGACTACAACCTTGAGTCTGCTCATATTGAAGCGCATGGCAACACGGTGCTGATCGCCCAGGGAAACAAGCACGTGCGATATTGCATCGGCGAACCCACACCTGCCGTCAACGACGATCTGAAACAAACCATTGGTGCGCTCGACAGAGCATATTCTGTGTTGGGCAACACCGTTCGTGTGATCAACATACAAAGGGAGAAATGGCCCATCCAATCTGTACACTGCACAGGATTTGAGAACACATTCTTCAGATCCGCCAGGTTTGAAGGAGCCTTCCGCGTTTTTGAAACCATTTATTATGACTGGTTCCCACCAAAAGCGTTAGCAGCAATCGTACCGCCCTCCTGCGCTGCAGCTACGGTGGGCACGCATACCTCGTAAATCGTACTTCGTACCTCGCATCCCGATAAGCTATCGCTACGTACCTCAAACATCACACCATGCCTATAATAGAACTCCGCACCACCATCCACGCTCCTGTTGAACGGTGCTTTGACCTGGCGAGGAGCATCGATCTGCACAAGCAGTCAACGGAAGGAACACACGAAGAAGCCATTGCAGGTGTAACGTCCGGGTTGATCGGTTTCGGTGAGCAGGTAACCTGGAGGGCGAAACACTTCGGCATCACCCAGACGCTCACTTCTAAGATCACGGCATTTCAATACCCACATCATTTCAGAGATGAGATGCTTAACGGTGCGTTCAGGATGATCAGGCATGATCACCACTTCGAAGCCACTGCCGGTTCAACCATTATGTACGATAAGTTTGAGTTCGAATCACCCGGCGGCATCGTCGGTGTGCTGTTCAACAAATTGATCCTGATCAGATACCTGCGCAACCTGCTGATCAAAAGAAACCAAATGATCAAAACTGTAGCAGAAACCCTTTCATAGGCGTCATCCAGAGCGGTGGTGGCACGGAGGATGGCGCGAGCGAAGGATCCGATCCCCTGGAGACTTACTGCATTCTTGGTTCAAAGGCATTTCTTTCCAAGCGCACTTTACCTAAATGGGGATTCCTCGCTCCGCATATACTACCCGCATTCCTCGCTTTGAATGACGGTATAAGGTCTACGGAGTGCGCCTGGAAAAAACCGATGATTTGCGCATTTAACCTCGGTTCAGGCGGTCATTGCGCGATAAAATAATCCCGAACACGTAAATCTATCTCCGGAAAACGTAAACAACATACCAGGAAGAATGTGGAAATTCATCTTGTCAACCCACTGGCTAAAACTATGGAATTCAGGATGGAAACCTATGAGTTTGGCATCGGCATGCCCGGTGACCTCGGCGAAGGTCTTATCCACTACTGTCACGGCATCGCTGACGGCGCACAAGACCTGTCTGTTATACCGGAGCGTTTCTTCTTCGGTTTTGTATTCAACCTGGGAAGCAACATCCACTTCAACACCGGCCAACGTATGCTACCGCTCGCCAAACGTCATTATATACTCACATACATACCACAGGGCACTTACCACCTGATGCTTGAAACCGGCAGGCACGCGCTTTTCTGCATCGAGTTCACCATTCCCTGGCTCGACAGACTGAGGTCACTGTTCCCGGTGCTAACTGAGTTCATGCGAAAGATCCAAACGGAAGACTATGCCATCTCCAGCGAACCGATTCGTATCACGGCCCGTGTACACACCGAAATTGAATTTACCCTTCACAACGATTTCACCGACACTGCCAGGGAATTGCTCATCGGCACCAAGTACATGCTCATCTCCATGGACAGTCTCCGCATCATGCAGGCCGCTGAAGGCGACCCACACGAGATCGAGAAGATCCGCAACGCCTACGATTATCTTTCTAAGAACATACAGTTCCCCTGTAATGTGAGCGCGTTAGCGGACCGCGTAGGCATGACTGCAAAAAAACTCGAGAAAGCATTTAAAAGGGTCTACGGTGTAACAGTATACAAAGCACTCACCAACGAAAGACTGAACAGGTCTGTCTATTACCTGCGCGATTCAAATCTTCCCATCAACGAGATCGCGGCTTTGGTTGGATACAAGAACGCTGACGTGTTCTATTCCACCTTCAAGCGCAACTTCGGATACCCTCCCGGCGAGCTCCGAAAAAAATCTGATAAATGATTGAAGAAAATCCCGATCGCATAAGTTTAGGGCAACAAATCGTCGGTTCTCGAAATGTAATATCCTTAATAACGGGAGGGCGTGTACACCAAATGGTAAACATTACATCGGAAATAGATAGGGAGAGAATTGAGATTGGAGAGGTCCCAGATACCAGGTGGTGTTATGCTCAACTAATGTACAACTGACAAAACGAGCGTTCTTTTCATAAACTATATTATTTCAAATATGACATTCAGGTTAAGATAGGCAAGCCCGGAGCCTACATCCACCAACCTTAAACTTAAAACTTTAAACGATCTCAACTGGCAACCGGTAACCGGCAATCAGTCTCATATCTCAAATCTTCCTCTCGGCCACCATCTTCTTATACGCCGGCAGGATCTTCTCGTAGAGGGCTTCGTCCGCTTTTTTTAAGGTGTTCATCAATCCGCCGATACCGGAATCTTTGAGGCTCACACGTTGTGCGGTGATGTCTTCCATTTTTTTCCGGATCATGGCTTCCAGCTTGATCAGTTCTCGTTCGGTCATGGGGTGATGTTGAAAGACAAAGATACGATAAAGAGTCCACGGTCCACTGTCGACAGTCCACGGAGGGGCGGAGACTGAGGCATGCCCCCCAATTAATCCGTCACCCTGAACGATGGCAAGCGCAATGGCATGTGGGTGTGAAGGATCCCGTTGTTATCGCATGCGAACGCATAAGCGCTGCGTGATGACTTAAATACGCAGCAACGATCGGGGGATTCCTCGCTCCCACAAACCCCTCTGCACAAATGCCTCGCTCTGAATGACGGTTCAAGGGGCGGGCGGTGGACCGTGGACTAAAAAGTTACTGTGCTTCAAGTGCCAGCTCCGGTGCTTCTTCTGCGCTTCCGTTTTCTGAAGTTTTATCCTTTGCCGGCTTCGCTTTTTTCACGCCTGAAAATTTCTCAACGATCTTTTCCAGCGCAGCAACAGCCTCTTGTACCGGTTTCAGCTTTGCCTGCAGCTCGGCTTCTTCTTCTTTTAATCTTTGCAGTGCATCAACCACCGCGTTTACCGCGTTCTCCTTTGCAATTTCCTTCGCCATAAAATAATTGTGTTTTTAGTGTTAAAACTTCCTGTCAGCAAACCATCTGCAAAAACAGGGCTGCCAAAATACAACCAAAATTGTTTTCCAAAACTGTTTACAGATCAGTATTTGGCGTGCAGCGCCCGATGTCGATAGAATGTTGACAAGTTGTGTCTCGTTTGTTTTTTTCTCAGGGTTACCTTTAAATAATCCACGGTCTACCCGCCTTCGCGGCGCTTCGGCGGGCAAGGCAGACCACAGTAGACTGGTCACGAGACAATGCGATGTTTTTATGGTTTGTAAGCACACACAGGAAAGTGGATGAAACGGCATGGCCGGCGACTCCAATCGTACCTCGTAAATCGTACCTCGTACTTTCTGTTACACGGCCGTGGACTGTCGACCGTGGACTGTGGACTCAGGGTATTTGTTTTTATATTGGCAAGACTATCTCAACCCCCTCCCCCATGCGTTATGCCCTCAGTCTCGCGTTTTTCCTGCTGGCAATCAGTGTATTCAGCCAGGACCTCGACAGCCTGCACCAGGCCCTCCGCCGATTTAGCGCTGAAGACAGCTCACGTGTTAGTGTTCTGAATGAATTGTGCCGCATTCAACGCTTCAATTTTCCCGACTCAGCCTTGCTTTATGGAAACGAGGCCTTGCGGATCGCCCGGAAAAATGGCTACCTGATCGGAGAGGCCAATGCCCTGAACGGTATCGGCAAGGTCTACTTTCAGAAAGGTGAGTATGAAACAGGCCTGGCCTGGCAGGAGCAGGCAATGGCATTCTGTAAAAAGTATCAGCTTAAAGCCCAATTGGCGAATGCACTGAACAGTGCGGCGCTCGATCATGAATACATGGATAATTATCCACAGGCCACCGACCTGTACCTTCAGGCGCTGGCCATCGAAGAAGCGCGGCAAAACAACAAGGGCATCGCCAAGGTCATGACCAACCTATCCATGCTGTACTACGATCTGGGCGACCATGAGAAAGGGTTGGATTTTGCTTTCAGGGCGCTTAAGATCCTGGAAGCCATGGGCGAAGAATTTTCAGCCCGGGCATCGCTGCTGAACAACATCGGCATAATCTATTCTGAACAGAAAAAGTACAAGGATGCCCTCCACTATTATAAGCAGTCACTCGCGCTGCATGAACGCACCGGCAACGCTTACAATATCGCCATCTCCGTTGGCAATATCGGCGACTGCTACAACGACCTTAAACAACTGGACGAAGCAGAGGTTTGGATACTAAGACATAACAAGTTGGCCAAAGCATTGGGTGCGGCATACGTTGAATCGGCGGCAATCCTTAGCCTGGGATGGCTGCGGGTGCAGCAAGGCAGGGTCGATGAAGCCATTCCACTGCTGGAACAGGGCCTGGTCATGGCGCAGCAGGCAAAGATCACCAAACGCATCGATGACTCGTACTGGCAGCTGGCGCACGCCTACAAGAAGAAAGGTGATTACAAAACGGCCAGCAAGTACTGGGAGCTGGCGTACGAGATCAATGACAGTCTTCGCAGCAACGAAGTGATCGACATGGTGACCAAGACAAAGAAGACCTACGAAGTGGCCCAGAAGCAGGCGGAGGTAGACAGGCTGGCAAACGAAACAAAATTCAAAACACTTGAGCTGGACCGTGAGCGTAACTTCAGGTTGTTCCTGATGGTGGTAGTGTTCCTCCTCATCATCGTGGCGGCGCTGGCATTTTACGGATACAGGATCAAAACAAAATTGAACAATAAGCTGAAAGATCGCTACGAAGAGATCAGCCGGCAGAAGGCGGTGATCGAATCCATCAACCTGGAGTTACAGGAAAAAGCATTCCGTGCCCAGATGAACCCGCATTTCATTTTCAATTGCCTCAACTCGATCCAATACCTGATCGCAAAAGGTGAAAATGATGAGGCATTTAGCTATCTGACAAAATTTTCTGTGTTACTAAGAAGCATCCTCGAGCATTCTGACCGGGACAAGATCAAGCTCAATGAAGAGCTGGAATTCCTGGAGCTCTACCTGCAGCTGGAATCGCTACGCTTCGATCATAACTTCAATTATTTTGTGGATCACAACGCGGCCGGTGATGAGCTCATTCCGCCGCTGATGATCCAGCCCCTGGTGGAAAATGCCATTGTACACGGCCTGCTTCACAAAGAAGGTGAACGGAAGCTGGACATCGCCTTCCGGAAAGATGCCGACGCCATCATCTGCGAGATCAGGGACAATGGCATCGGCCGACAGGCAGCAAAGCAGAACAAACCGCTCAAAGGTCACCGGCAATCAAAAGGTGTGGAGCTGAGCCGGCAACGACTCACCGTTCACAACAACAAAGTAGACGACACCGCCTTTATCATCGAAGATCTCTACAACGATGAAGGAAAACCGCTGGGGACTTCGGTCACACTCAAAATAGCCTAAGTCCGGTAAGCGGTAATCGGTATTAGTAATCGATTTTGGGGGCACGTACTTCACCGATGTCACTGATTACTAACCATCGATCACTGATTACTGACTACCGATTACCGATCACTGATTACTGATTACCGATTCACCTCTTCTGTATCAAGTACACACCCAGCAACAAACAGGCTATTCCTGCCAGCCTGTAAAATGAGATCGGGTTTACGGGCAGGCGCATCCAGCCGAAATGGTCGATGATGATGGCTGCGATGAATTGCCCTCCAACGATGAAAGCAAGGGCATTGGCTGCGCCGATCCTGGGTGCGGCGATCACCACACCGGTAACGTAGAGCACGCCGAGAAGTCCGCCGGTGAAGGTCCACCACTGAAAATTATGTCCCGGAGGAAATGCAGGTGATTGCCTGAAAAAACTAAAATAGAGGATCACGAGCGCCACCGTTCCCACGCCAAAAGAGATCAGCGCCGTGAGCACAGGGTTGTTGGTATCGGTTCTAAGCTGAGAGTTTACGCCGGTCTGAAACGCCACCGCCACGCCGGCAAGGATCGAAAGAAGATAATATTGAATTTTCATGGAGGCGAAGATAGCGATAATGCATCATAGCTCCGCGTACTCCTGTCCGGGCTAGCCTCAGCAAGAGTCCATGGTCCATAGTCTATGGTCCATGGCCGATTGGTGTCACCTCACTTTTTGGGGTCACTAACAAAATGAGACCAAGCAGCGCTGGCGATGCCTCCACGTTATTAACACCATATCTGATTCGTGGTCCAAAAGAGGTTGGCTTTACCCACCATGGACCATAGACTATGGACTAAACATAATATTTCCTCAACGCCCGATCCGCTTTCAGCCACCTGGCAACTTTCGCCAACGCTCCGAATACCCGCACCTGGAATCCGTGCGGCAATCCGCACAGATAACTTTCTGCGAGCTGGAACAGGATCACGGCGTGCCAGAAATTTTTAGGCATCCCTTTTTTGTTGATCAGTCCGTCGTTGGCAAGGCCGTATCCGATCCGCAGCACCTTTTCAAAGTCGCGCGCGGGACTGATGGTGCAACGGAATATTACTGACTGCTCAAACTCGTTAAAGAAGCGATGATGCACATGGGGCGTTACCGTATAACAATCGCCTGCCTGAAGCTGGAGGATCTTTTTTCCGACCTGCACAGACAACACACCTGAGCGCACTTCAAAGTGTTCGCTGAAAGTAGTGTGGTAGTGCATCTCGTTTCCGCCGCCGGCAAACAGGTTCACCTCCAGCAGGCTATAGGCTCCCCTCGTATCAGCGGAAGACTCGAGAATGGTCACTTCATATTTTTCCAAAGGACTTTTTAATGTAACGGGTTTCGTTTTCATCCTGGTAAGGGTTAAAGGCTTTTGAGATAAGTGTAGAGGGCTTGCAGCTCTTCATCACTGTAGTGTTTGGTCATCTGCACGGGCATGTTGGGATCGAGCTCGGTGCCATCGGGTCTTTTGCCTGTGCGCAACGCTGTGTTGAACTGCTCTTGTGTCCAGCGGCCTGTGGCACCGGTAGCAGTGAGGTCAGGAACAGACGGGGATCCCGGCACCATCGGAGGCCCACCTTTCATGTTCTCGTGGTGACAACCGGAGCACATGGTGGCCAGGTACTTTCCATATTTCACGGGCGATGATGTATCCATACTTTTAACAAGGGTTGCCGTGTGGTCTATCTGTTCGGCCGGGATCACATCAAGCTCACCGATGTATATCATGGTCTTGATCATAACACCGAGTTTACTTTCGGGCACGCTGTTATCCACAGGAGGCAGATCGTTCAGGTAAGCGATCATGGCGCCAAGATCTTCCTGCGACATCTTTGACGTTTCCAGCGATGGCATCACCATCAGTGGATGGTTGCTGCTGTCGAGCCCGTGGCGGATCGCCTTGATCCAGTTGAGCGTTGCGTAATCATCCGGTATGCCACCTTTTCCGCGTGTGAGGTTGGGGCCGGCCAGCTTGCCGATCAGGAGCTCATCAGCGAAGATCTTTCCGCCGAGGTTGTCGCCGTGGCAATCGCGGCATCCCTTGATGTCAACCAGGTGGCTACCTTTCGCGATCGACGCGCTGTCTGTGGGAATGGGGAATTCTTCGGCAGCAACGTTGTATTGTTTTGCGAGGCGCTGATCCACCTGCCACGATGCATACAGGTAGACAAGGGTGCTCATCACCACGAGCGCGGCCAATACCCAACCAATAACCTTCAGGATTTTCATTTTGTTAATGTTTTTATGATCGCAAAATTCACATAACCTCATGAGGGGTGCGTACGTAGAAGGGATTATTTACCTACGCAAAACGGATCTATGGCCGCCAAACACATTTACGAGCACGATATCCCTGAATTGGAGTACTGTTACGGGAAATTCCCCACAGGCTCGGGCAGCGGCCTTTCTCCCCTGTTCAGCACCGGGCACCCCCAATTCGGCGAATTCAACGTGTCGAACCTGGCATTGCCACAAATGTTCCTGCTGGATATGGGTTGGAGCATACCGGAAGAGATCGTGGTGCATGAAACCAACCCCAGCACTACGGTGGACGTCAATTTTATGCTGGAAGGGAATCTCAGGGGAAATTTTAAAGGGCTGGGCGCCGATTTCAGTCTGCAGGGCGGGTTTAACAACCTCAAGTATACACCCTCCGAAAAAAGCAGCCACCACGCCATCAAGCAGGACGCCAAAATGTTCGTGATCTCCCTCGACAAGAATTATTTCCGCGAGCTGATCGGGCACGACAACCACTGGGCAGAATCCATCCAGAATAAAATGGAGCGCGAAGAAAGTTTTATCGCTTCAAAAAATTTCCTCACCACAACGCCGCAGATGCATGGCCTGATCCACGCCATCCGCAACATGCAGCCAAGTCCCATGAGCCGGCTGCTAACGCAGTCGATGATCTTCCAGCTGCTGGCCTGCCAGGTAGACCAGCTCCGGAGCCTGCACACCAACGCCTCCGGATCTGACAATGTGAGCGTCACCGATATGGAAAAGCTGCACCTCGTTAAACAATATATAGAGCAGAACTTCATGCAAGACCTCACGCTCTCGGGCCTCTGCCGCGTAGGTATGCTGAATGAGTTCAAGCTGAAAAAAGGTTTCAAGGCGCTGTTCGGAACAAGCGTTATTCAATACGCGAAAGAGCTCCGCATGCAGTACGCGCAGAACCTGCTTCGCGATCACAACCGGAGCATCGAAGAGGTTTCAAGCGCTCTCGGTTATCAGTATCCCAACCATTTTTCAACGGCTTTTAAGAAACATTTTGGTGTTGCGCCTTCGGTGAGGTAAAAGTTGAAAGTTGAAAGTTAAAAGTTTAAGGTTTAAGGTTTAAGGTTTAAGGTTTGAAGTTTAGGGAGTGCTCGGGCGGAAGGATCGGTATCTTATCACTTTTTGAACTTTGACGTTAACCAGGATTCTTTCATCTGGTTGCCCTTGGCCTCGTCGACGTAAACGATGTTGACTGTGAATTCCTTTTTATCGAAAAGCCTGCTGTACATCGTGAAATTCAGCACCATCTCATTGGGATATACGACCTTCATTTTGTAAGTATTAAAATCCAGGCCATCGATCATTTCGGTTGCGCTTACCGTGTCGATCCTGACCCCGGGCATTTGGGCCATAAAGGTTTCATAGATCATCTGATTCACGGCATTGAACGATTCGCGATAGTCTCCGTCAACAGCTTCATCAAATGGCTGATAGTTTGACTCGAAATAGTTCAGCTGACCACTCTTGAATACAAAAATTGGCTTCGCCTGATTCTCAACGGGCTGTCCGTAGGTTTTTCAAGCGCAGAAATGCCTTTGTCCTGCATTTTTTTTCCTTCGGCATCACTTACATTCTCAAAGTCAGCCGGGATGCTGATCGACCATTTGAATTCCTCGTTGTAGATCTCTTTTTGTTTAGATGTTTGCCCTGAACAGCTTATAAACAAGGCCAGTACCAACAGGAACAATACGTGTGCTTTCGTGACTACCATTGTCTTTCGGATTTTTCTCGAATCTAATATTTTATCTGAAAACAACCCTTTGAGGGTTTAAAACCCTCAAAGGGTTGGGCGAGGCACCATCGTCATTAATTCATCTCGTGTCATCGAATATCCGATGCGCTTCATCAATAAACAAAACATTTGTTGCTTGACAGCCCTATCTTATCGTAAAAACTCGGAAGCATGACACACAAGCACGATCTTTCCAGGAGGGCGTTTCTGCGCCAGGCGGGGTTGTCTGGTGTTGCGTTAACCATCGGTTGCTGCTGGCCTGCATCCGGTGAAAGTGCCGGCGAAATTATTTACGCTATTGATCCCAACGCAGCTACGGAGCTGATGGCCTGGATCTCCATCGACAGTAGCGGTAAGGTTACCATTTTTAATCACCGGTCTGAAATGGGACAAGGCACTTCTTCGGCAATCCCTCAGATCGTTGCCGAAGAGCTGGAGGTGAGCATGGACCAGGTGAGCGTACGCTTTGCTCCCGCCAATCCGCAAAAGTATGGCCCGCAACCACAGGATGGAAGTTTTTCGATCCGTGGCTGGTATGAGCAACTGCTGCGCGTCGGAGCATCGGCCAGGGAAATGCTCCTTGAAGCTGCCGCCAAACAATGGCACGTGCCTGCATCAGAATGCTTCGCAGAAAATGGTCACATAATACATCGCGCCACCGCGAAAAAGCTCAGCTACGGCGCCCTTGTAAAAGATGCCGCAACGATAACACCTCCTCAGCAGGTAAAACTCAAGGCGCGAAAAGATCACAAGATCATCGGCAAGTCCATAACACGTAAGGATACCGTTGCCAAAGTCAATGGCAGTGCCGTATTCGGGCTGGATAAAAAACTGCCAGGCATGCGCTATGCCGTGGTGGAGCGCAATCCGAAGTTCAGAGGCAAAGTAAAGAGCATTAATGACTCAGAGACAAGGTCAGTCGCTGGTGTAAAACACGTCTTCAAGGTACAACGGGTGGTTTTTGGTCTGATGTATGAAGGTGTGGCCGTGGTGGCAGACTCGTTGTGGGCAGCCATGCAGGGACGCAAGCTGCTGAAAGTTGAATGGGATGACGACGGCTTTGAGCACCTGAGCTCTGAACAGCTCTTTACCAGGATGCAGCAGGAGCTACTGAAGCCGATCCCTTCGGAGGTTTTTGAAACAGCTTTAGAGAACGCTTCAGCAATCATAGAAAGTGTATATGAAGCGCCGTATCAGTCGCACAGCTGTATGGAGCCGCTCAACTGTATTGCCGATGTAAAAGACGACAGTATTGAAATATGGGGACCGGTGCAGGAAGCCAACTGGATCCAGGCAGACCTGAGCGAACGATTGAATGTACCCCTTAAAAATGTCGCAGTGAACATGACCTTCCTTGGCGGCGGCTTCGGAAGGAAAGCATTTCCGGATTATCCTTATGAAGCTGCGCTGATCTCGAAAGAAATAAAAGCGCCGGTGCAGGTGATGTGGACAAGAGAAGACGACATGACCCTGGGACCGTTTCGCTCTGGCGCCATGTATAGATGCCGGGGCAGTGTGAATGTCGACAATAAAATAGCAGCGTTTCAGGTGATCTGCGCCACGCAGTACATGGGTGCCGGGGCAGACAAAGAAGCGGAGCCACAGCCCGTAACGGTGAACACCGGCGGGATCAGTGGGCTTGCTAGCGATTATTATCAGTCGATACCGCACTATAGCATTGCAAGCGTGCCTATCAAAGCTCCTATACCCGTAATGTGGTGGCGCGCGCCCACAGCCAATGTCGATGCGTTTGCCTGCGAGAGTTTTATAGACGAGCTGGCACATCTTGCTTCACAGGATCCGCTGGCTTTCAGAAAAATCCATCTCCCTTCGCCCCGCTACCAGGCTTTGATCGATAAGCTTGAAGCCATCAGCCACTGGACATCACGGCGCAAAAACGACGGATGGGGCGTAGCCATCACAGAATGTTTCGGTGGTATAGTGGCCCACGTAGTGAAAGTATCGCGCAAGCCTGATCAGAAGGTGAAGATCGATAAGGTGTACGCCCTGATAGATTGTGGCCTGTATGTCAATCCCGACATCATCCGTGCGCAGGTAGAAGGAAGCATTGTGATGGCGCTGGGTGCAGCCGTAAAACACGCAACCCATTTCGAAGACGGCAAAGCGGTCGAGAAAAACTTCAACACCTACGCCATGCCGCGCATCAGCGAGATCCCGGCCATCGAAGTGCACATCATGGAAAACGACGAAAAACCCGGCGGTGTCGGCGAGCCCGCACTGCCAGCCTTCGCCCCGGCATTATGCAATGCCATTTTCGATCTCACCGGCAAACGTATCCGAAAATTGCCGTTCAACCTGGACGAAGTATAGCAAAAGGCTGCAAGCCTTTAGCTATGAGCTGCGAGAAAGGATAACGTCTCGAAGCGGCATTTTTGCTAATTTGCAGGCATACCCGTCAGCCATGAACATTGAAGAATTCAGGGATTATTGCCTCTCCTTAAAAGGTGCAGAAGAAAAATTTCCGTTCGGTGAAAACGTTTTGGTGTTCTATGTAGGTGGCAAGATGTTTTGCCTCACCGACATCTCCTCCTTCGACGTGATCAACGTAAAATGCGATCCTGACAAAGCCGTTACCCTCCGCGAAAAATATCCTGACGTAATCCCCGGCTACCACATGAATAAAAAACACTGGAACAGCATCGTCATGTCCGGCACCATCCCCAACAAGCTCATCAAAGAATGGATCCAAGACTCCTACAACCTGGTCATCCAGGGCTTGCCTAAGAAATTACGCGAGAGTCTAACGAGTACTCCAACGAAGAAAAAAAGAGCCTGAAAATTATGCGTCCTCTCCTCCTGCTATCAAAGTAATCACGTACAATCTCACCCAGGAGAGGGCCTTACAATCGCCCGAACGCACAAACGCAAATGGGTGAGGTCACTCCGACCTCAACGAATTCACCGGGTTCGTTGTCGCCGCCTTGATCGACTCAAAGCTCACTGTCAACCATGCGATGACCAGCGCCGACAGGAACGCGATCACGAAGATCATCCAGTCGATGGTGATGTGATAAGCAAAGCCATCGAGCCACCGGCTCATGCCATACCACGCAACGGGTACTGCTATCACGGTGGCGATGAGAATGGGACGGGTAAAGGTTGCAGACAACAGGTAAACAAGCTGGAATCCTGATGCACCGAGCACCTTGCGGATGCCGAGCTCCCGTGTACGGCGCTCGGCGAGGTATGCCGACAGACCGTAGAGCCCAAGGCACGAGATCACAATGGCCAGTACAGCGAAGATGTTGAACAGGTTGCCCAGCCGTTGTTCTGCCTTATAGAGATTGGCGATGTCCTGGTCTACGAAGCTGTATTCGAAGGGATAGTTCGGATTCATTTCCTTGCAGATCTGCCCGAGCGCCTTGATGGTGTTCTCGGTTTCACCGGGCAGCGTGCGAATGATGGCAAAACCTCCCCAGGTATTCCGGTTCAGGAACATCGGTCCGATAGCCTCTTGTACCGGTTTGAAATTGAAGTCTTTGACAACACCAATGATGGTGCGCTCGCGGCCCCACACCTTGATCCTGGTGCCAACGGCTGACTCCAGCGGCATGTCCATCGTCTTCAGCGCCGCTTCGTTCACGATGATATTGACGGAATCGGCTTTGCCATCTTCGCCATAGCCATGGCCTTCGAGAAAAGTTACTTTAAAAACCTCTTCAAAATTTTCGTCGATGGCCGTGTTGAAGAACAGCGGTTGTGTATTCGGGTCTTTTCCTTTCCACTCCACGCTGATGGTTGCGCCGGAGGATGTTGTGGGAAGATCGGAGATAAATGAGTACTGGCTGGTATACCGGTTGTTGCCAAGGCTTGCGCGCAGGGCATCGTACTTCGACCACAGCTCGCCCGTCATGCGCACATAAAGAAGGTTCTCCTTATCAAAACCGAGGTTCAGCTTCTGGATGTAGTTCAGCTGCCGATAGACGATGGTTGTGCCCACGATCAGCGAAATGGACACCGCGAACTGAATCACCACCATCGTATTCCGGAACAGGCTGCCGGATCCGCCTGCCTTAAAGTTTCCTTTCAATACGGTGGCGGGAACAAATCCTGAAAGATAGAATGCGGGATAACTGCCCGCCAGTAAACCGGTAATGGTGGTAATGCCGAGGAGCCCTGCCACGAGCTGAATATTCGTAATGTCGAACGCAAGATTCTTTCCTCCCAGGGTATTGAAATACGGAAGCACGATGTAGATGATCAGCAACGCGAGTACAAGTGACAGCAACGCCACCACCAGCGACTCGGCAAGGAACTGACCCATCAGGTGAGGTCTTACCGCGCCCACCACTTTGCGCAAGCCAACCTCCTTTGCCCTTCGCGCCGCACGTGCCGTGGCAAGATTCATAAAATTGAGACAGGCCACCACCAGGATAAACACGGCAACGATCATGAAAATGTACACGTTCTGTGCATTTCCGTGGCCCGGAATATCGGCGAGGAAATTAGAGTAGAGGTGAACTTTCGCGAGGGGTTGCAGCACGAACCCTACTTTCAGCACCGTCTCATTCTTTTTATAGATGGCCACCATCTTTTTTTCAAGATCGGCGAGCGCTGATGGCTGCACCTTGTCGTTAAGTTTGAGATACGTGTAATAGTTGAAGTTATCCCAGACGTTGTTCTTGAGGTCGTTGTTGGTGCGCGCCAGGTAACGCATGGGCTGGACAAAATCGAACTGCAGGTGCGAGTTGTCGGGAATGTTGGCGATCACTCCTGTCACGGTAAAATCGTCCTTGCTGTTCTTACGGATCGTCTTGTCAACGGCATCGGTAGTGCCGAAGTACTTCATGGCCATTTCTTCCGTGATCACGATGCCTTCGGGGTTCTGAAGAGCGCGTTCGGGGTCGCCTTTGATGAAGGGAAAGGTGAACACCCTGAAAAAGTTCGAGTCGGCAAAGATGATAGCCTTCTCCTCGAACTTGGCGTCGCCAACCTGCATCAGGTCTCTGTTGTAGCCGGTGATGCGCACCGCTTCTTCCACTTCGGGGATCTCGCTCTTGAATGCCAGCGCGAGGGGCGCCGATGATACGGCCGCATGCACTTTCAGCTCGGGCAGCGTCGCCGTGATCCGGTAGATCTGCCCATAGCCGTTGTGGAATTTGTCGTAGCTCAACTCGTCGTTGACCCACATGCCGATGAGCGCCGTACAGCTGATGCCGAGCGCAAGACCAAAGATGTTGATGAAAGAAAAACCTTTCTGGCGAAGAAGATTCCGGATAGCGACTTTAATGTAGTTTCTGATCATAAAACGGTTTTGTCAGGCTTAAGACGATTTAGCTTGCCCTGATGTTGCATAAAGGAACAAAGGTATCGTCAACAAAGGAAACGATCGCAGCTGAAAACATGCCACTGCGAAAAAACTGCTTCATTGAGGCCTAAACCGCCTTTTTTCCGGCAACAATTGTTCGATCCCGGACAGTGTATGTTTGATTTTGAAGACCAGATCAACAGAAACGCCGCCTGCGCATAGGGGAAGGACGTTCACTCATTTTTTTGGCTGCTTTAAATCCAAAGTCACAACTTGACCTCATCCCTCCTGCACCATGCATACCCGGGTCCACAAGTCATCGGAAAACAAAAACGAACCGGCACACGCAGGCAAATCTGCTGACGAAGGATCTGCCTTCGCGTTCAGCGACAACCGCCCCGGCACGCAGGCATTAAAAGATGTGCTCGCCACAAGATACACCCCGCCCGAGGTGAAGGCGTCCGGTGATCCAGCGGCAAACCAACATGAGCCTCCACTAAAAACTGATCGCACCGGCCTTCCGGCCAAGCTGATGGCGGGCATCGAAAATCTCTCCGGCATTTCCATGAGCGCAGTGCAGGTACATTACAACTCCACAAAACCCGCGCAGCTGCAGGCGCATGCCTACACGCAAGGCACGGAGATCCACGTTGGTCGGGGCCAGGAGAAGCACCTGCCCCATGAAGCATGGCATGTGGTGCAACAGCAGCAGCGCAGGGTGAAACCCACACTGCAAACGAAAAGTGGTGCATTCATTAATGACGACAGCATGTTAGAAGAAGAAGCAGATGTAATGGGTGCCCGGGCTGCGCAATGGAAAGGGAACCCGTCGGAGAACATTGTACAGAAAAAAGGCGAGATGTCTGGCAACAGCGGTGTCACTGTTCTGCAGTGTTGTTTCTCAGATAAGTTGCCTGATGCCGACACATTCAGACAGTGGATGCGAATGAACCCGGAGGTGTTGGAACGCCCAAAAGGATCGTTAGTAACAAAAGGGGCACCAAAACCCAGCGCCACTAAACAGGAGTACAAACAGGAAAGCAGCGACGTTAAAGACCAGCCGGAACTTAAACCAGAAGATCCTTCCGCTGTTAAAGTGGTCAAGCCATTGGAGACAACAGCCTCTTCGGGCGTCACCGTCACAACCGCGAAAAACGTTGAAAGCGAAGCAGCGCCGCCTGCCAGCCCCGAACAATTTCTCAGCAGCATTTGTCAGAGGCTTCCCCGATACCATGATGTGCGAGGGAAAATAAAATTGAGCAATGACAAAAAGGAAACGCAACAGACAGATAAAAAAGAGCATAAGGAAGACAATCTTCAGCAAGATCTTGTGACGTTGATGCAATTGAATGATGAGCTCGAGCATGATGCTTATGGGTACATGGTCTCCAATGCCGCGGCACTATACATTGATAAAGAACCGCTCAATACACCGAAAGAAGGGACAGCTTCTGAAAGCAAGGCCCAGGCACCTGCAATTGGAGAAAGTGAGGCGGCGTCAAACAACAGGCGTGTCATGCAAACATTCCTGAATGCGCTTCAGCAGGATCACTCGCATATTGTTGAAAAACTATTGAAGCTTGCAAATGAGATTCCCCAAAATGAACCCCTCAAATTCAAGGGTCGTAGCATCAAGGAACAATACGGAGAAATAGTAGCCACCAACAATCCCAAAGCGGGCACCGGCACGCTCTATGTTGCGCCAGATAGCGATGCGGGTCACAAGCGAAAAGCAGAGCATCTATGGCACATCCTCAGCAAGAACTTTAATGAATACATCGGAATAAGCCAGGATTCCGATCTGAAGCTGAAGGATGGTGATTTTAGCAGTTTTAAGAAAGATGTTTACGCAATGTTTGCCAAACTGCTTACCAGGCCGGCAGGGCTAAAGGTTGTAGAGCAACTGATCGATAGCGGAAGAAAGATCTACATAGAACTGGGCAAGACGGCGAGCACGTCACACACAACGGCCGACAGTCGCGGCATCAGCACCGGAGGTTCCATCACAATGACCTTAAGAAATTTAAAAGCAGATTATAACAACACTGCCCGGGGAAAAGAAGGCAGGCTTCCCTTTCCTGCATTCCTTACCCTGGCACATGAGCTGGTCCATTTGCTTCACCTCTGGACCGGCCTGGTAGACTATGCACAATACAAAGATCTCGAATTAAGAAAGCAATATACCAACGCGGAAGAAAGATCTACCATCGACCACGAGAACCTGATCAGGAAGGAACATGGGCTTGGAGAACGTACGCATCACGCTTTCAGCAAAGAAGATGAAGCATCATTCGACTGCTGCACCGACCTGTGTATCATTCAATAAACCACCCCTCTCCCTCTCCTCCCAGGAGAGGGGAGGGTGAGGAGGTCAAGCAATCGAAGCCTGCACAATCTGTTCTATATCCAGCTTCCGCATCGACATAAACGCCTGTGCTGCTTTGCCTGCCTTGGCGGGATCGCTCATGATCTTGTTCAGGATGGTTGGGATGATCTGCCACGACACACCGAATTTATCTTTCAGCCATCCGCACATACTTTCTTCTCCGCTTTCAGTAAGTTTTCCCCAGTAGTGATCGATCTCCGCCTGTGTGTCGCAGTGGATGGTGAGTGATACACCTTCGCTGAAAGTAAAACCATGAGGGCCTGCGCTGTCCATGAGCATGAACTTCTGACCATTCAATGCCATTTGTGCGTGCTTCACTTTGCCTGCCTCGTCGGGCGATTCACCGGCGGTGTAGCGGAGGATGCCATCTACCTTCGGATCTTTAAAGATGGAAGAATAATGCGCGATGGCTTCGTCTGCTTTTCCGTATTGCTTGCCGGTGAACAGCAGGCAGGGCGTTAGCTTCTGGCCCACGTCGCTGATCTTGCCCAGCGCAAGCTGCCATGATACACCGTATTTGTCGGTGATCCATCCATACCTTTCGCTCCAGGGATATTTGTCCAACGGCATGAGCACGGAGCCTCCTTTGCTGAACAGTTTCCAGATGCGGTCCATCTCGTCTTGTTTTTCACAGATGTAAAAGAATGAGACCGAAGGGTTGGGCTGATACCTGGGCCCGCCATCCAGCAGCGTGATGCTTTGGCCTGCAACACTGATGGCAGTAACAATGGGAGACTTGGCCACAATTTTTGTGTCGGCAAAAGCGGAGCAGTACAACGCAGCCGCTTCCTGAGCCTGGTTATTGTACCAGAGGCAGGGAGTTATTTTTTCTTTCATGTTCTTTATTATTTACGGTAAACCTAGGAAGGCCGGTGCGCATGAAATAGAATAAAAACGACAACTGCTATTTTTTTTCATTGAGGCCCGACCGGAGGTAACTGTTGGGAGTGGTGTTTGCAAACTCCCGGAACGACCGGATAAAATGGCTTTGATCGGCAAAACCGTTATCATACGCAATATCGGTCAGGGTATCGAACTTCCCGGCCCTCAGTTGGGCAAATACAAACTGGAACTGGCAGATGCGTCTGTAGTGGTTGGGACTCACACCCACATATTTTTTAAACACCCGCTGAAACGTTCTTTTGTTGATATTTAGTGTTTTCAGGATCTCTGCCAGCACCTCTGTACCAGAATTGTACATGATCTGGTCTGTGGCATATTGAATGATCTCGCACTCTTTATTATTCTGCTCAAGCTGATGAACCAGCAGGTGGTCGAGCACTTCGCTCTTGCGCGAAGTAGTGGCGGCATATGTGAGCTGCGTCCTCAGCGCATTGTTCTTAAGCGGATCCCAGCTTTCGAGGTTTGCAGGTTCTTTGGCCAGCACAGCAGCAGGCACACTGAATAAGGCGGGCAGCGCAAAAGGTTTGAAGAAATAGGCGATGATGGTGGTGTGTGCGGTCATGGCCCAGCATTCTTGCGGCACCGTTTTTCCGAACAACGTGACCTGCTTTACGATCTCGTTACCCGCCACATCTTTTTCGGTTTTGCAAAAGAGCGCCGGCATCCCGTTGGCAAACAGCGGCAGCGCGTCTGCTTCAGGTTCAGAAAAGCCCTCCAGTATCAAAACCGTTCTCAGGTATTTCGACAGCGATGGATGTGGCCTCTGGTACCAGTACTTCATTTTATAGATGGCTTGCGCACTTCAATTTAAGCAAACCATCATAAAAAATGACATTGGAAAATTAGGCATTTGGCAATTGGGGAACCTCCTGTAAAAGCGGTACCTATATCCTAATGCCTCAGTGCCTGATGCCTGATATTTAGAAAGGGTCTTTTTTCAACTAACTAACTAAATGGTGCAAAGATACTTCCGCATGCGCGAGTGGCTGCAGGAGACTTGTATCCTCCTGGCGCGGAAGTTACTTCCGTGCGCATTTTTTATTTTCGATCGTAGCTCAGACCTTGCCTTGGAACTTAGTTCCAACACCGAAAGCAAGTTCAATGACAAATGATTTCTCAAATGCCTGAACCTGCCTTCGAAGATAGAGAGGGTCTTTCATGACTTAAAACTTGTACGCAAGACTCACCACCGCATTTCTCGGTTTCTGCGGATTCACTGACCAGTAACCGATATAGTACCCGGTGTTCAGCAGGTTGTTGACATTTACCGCGAACCTGAATTTTCCAGGATTGTAAAACACCCCTCCTGGCGCGGAAGTTACTTCCGCGGCGCATTTTATTTCGATCGTAGCGCAGACCTTGCCTTGGAACTTAGTTCCAACACCGAAAGCAAGTTCATAGCAAATGATTTTCCCAAATGCCTGAACCTGCGTTCGAAGTCAGAGAGGGTCCTTTCACTCAAAACTTATACGCCAAACTAACCACCGCATTTCTCGGTTTCTGCGGATTCACAGACCAGTAGCCGATATAGTACTCGGTGTTCAGCAGGTTGTTGACATTTACCGCGAACCTGAATTTTCCAGGATTGTAAAACACACTTGCATTCAACACGGTGTAGCTGGGCAGGTCGAACGTACCGGTGGCGCGATTGTCAACTACGCGGTATGCGCTCGCATAATTTCCACCGAAGCCAATGCCCGCGTTTCTCAGGCTGCCACTGGTGAGGGTGTAGGTAGCCCAGAAGTTAACCTGGTCCTGCGGTCCCTGGCCACCGGGAACCTGTCCTGGTCCGGTGTAAAAATCATCGGCCACACCTGCAACGTTCGAAGTCTCATTATGGCTGTATCCACCGATCAGGCTCAGTCCGCTGAAGAGGTTGGCTGTAACTTCAAGCTCGTAGCCCTTGCTTTCAACTTCTCCGCCTTGTGTGTAGTCTAACGGATTACCGGCAACGCCAACAATCCGGTTGCTGACTTTGATATCATAATACGATGCCGTGGCAAACAACCGCTCTCTGAGTAAATTGGTTTTTACACCCACTTCCCACTGGTTGGCCTGCTCCGGCTCGAATGACTTCACCGCTTTGATGCCGTTCAAATCAGTCACTTCCCTCGGCGCTGAATTTTTAAATGCGTTCTGATAGTTGGCGAAAAGGGAAACCTTGTCGAGAACAGGCTGGTACACCACACCGAATTTGGGCGACAGTGCAAATTGATCGAAGTCATCTTCTGAATTGCTTTTCTCGCCTTTGGAATCGAAGTAATCTAACCTTACACCCGCCAACACGGTTAAAGCAGGTGTGAGATTGACAACGTCAGAAATATAAGCACCATAAGTACTGTTCATAACGCGGCTGTTGGCAGGCTCCGTTGACGCCAGCAGATTGTCAATGGAAGCCCTCGACAGGTAAACCGGTGGAGGCTCTTCTCCCGTCTCCGAATAAGGATCAATGAAGTTGACATCTCCCTGTGGCGTTACGTTCCTGATAAACACATAGCCGAGCCCGTTGTTCACCGCTTCCTGGCTGAAATAATCAAGGCCGATGAGCAGGCGGTTGCGAAGGCCGCCAATGTTGAAGTCGCCGTTGAAGTTTTGCTGGAAGTCTGTAGCCACCCTCGACTCCTTCACATAAGTAAAGTACTGTCCGAAGTTGTTATCACCTACAACGTCTTCCCAGATGTAAGTATAGTATCCGTCTGAATTTGCCGTGGCCCTTGAGATCACGGTCTGTGAAGTCCATTGGTCCGACAGCTTGTAGTGCATCTGCGCCTGTAAATTTGTTCTCGGGGTTTTGATGGAGAGGTCGTTGCTGGTGAAGGAAAGCTCGTTGTCCAGGTTGAGCTCGTCAACAGTTTTGAAAGTAAGCTCTCCTGCCCTGTCGGTATGGAAAAAGACGGGGGCTACGGCGCGCTCCTCCTCGAGGATCTCGGTCACGATGAGGAACTTCAGCCTGTCGTTCACTTCATAGGCAAGTGTTGGTGCAATGAAAAATGATTTTTTAAATCCGGCATCCTGGAAGCTTCCCTCTGAATGATGTGCCGCGTTAATGCGCAGCGCAACCTTGTCGTGCTGGCTGAGTGGCGTGTTGACGTCAGCTGTGAAGCGACTCAATCCAAAACTGCCGACATTGTAGCCGATCTCACCACCCGTGCTGAAATAAGGTTTCTTGGTTACGGCGTTGATGATACCACCATAGCTCGCATAAGCCGTGGCGTTGGCGCCGAACAGTGTGGCCGAGGGACCTTTCATTACCTGGATCTCTTCAATGTTGGCTGGATCGAGGTTGCCGTTGGTGATGCCTGGCAATCCATTTACCAGGGCGGGTTGTCCTTCCAAACCCCTGAGCGCGAAATACGAAGCACCATCACCATTTCTTCCGGTCGACTCCCATGTTCTGAACACACCCGGCACGTTGCGAAAAGCATCATCGTAATTGGTAACAGCCTGTTGTTTCAGGATCTCTGACGATACGCTGCTGTATGATTGTGGATTCTCAAGCTTCTTCAACGGGATCTTCGATATGTAAGCCTCTTCCCTGTTCAGATTTATCCTCCCGGAGATCACCACCTCTTCCAGCTCCTGCGCATTTTCGGAGAGCACAAAATCGACCTTTGTCACTTCACCTGCCTTTACTTCAACAGTCTGCTTCCGGGTTTCGAGGCTGATGAAGGAAGCTACGATCGTATACTGGCCAGGCTGCAGGTTATTGATCTGGAAATTCCCGTCGCGGTCGGCAACCGCCCCCTTGGTCAGTCCCTCAATGCTCACGTTCACATATTCGGCCGGGGTTCCGTCAGAAGTTTTTACACTGCCCCTGACCGATCCCGTTTGTTGACTGAAGGATGGTAAAGAGAATGATAGTAACAAGAGGATCAAGTAGATAGGTCTCATAATAGAGGTTAGTTCATGTTTAGAATCTTTCTAAATAGTCCGCAATTCTAACATGACAACAATGACTTTGCAAATTATTTAGAACATTTCTAAATAATTGATGGGTGTGTAAGGCTGAATTGGAAAGAGAAAAGTGGGGTTCCCGGTCCCGAAAGGATCGGGGTACGCTTTCTCTGGCACGTAACGGACTCGCCAGATCGCGGCTGGCTGTCGATGCGCCATGAACATGCACCGCCTGATCACTACCACGCGTGGCGCATTTCCCCGATCACACGCATAACCCGCGGCTTCACCGCGGGCTATGCACATTGCGCCCCGTTGGGGCTTAAATGCAAATCAGCAACACGGAGATTCGACTACCGGTATGTTGTCCCCTGACGGGACTTTAATATATTCTTTTACATTTCAGCGTGAATGATCACATGAGGAGTGTCCATTTATGACAGGCGAACTTCAGTCTCGTTAGAGACGAAATACTGGTAGCAATTCAAGACAGGGATCATCAGAATCCCGTAGGAATGGCAGATCATTGGATCTACACGGGAATTTTCACACATCGACCCTGTCAGCCACGTTACATCGGGCTCCCAAGGATCTCTTCGCACATCTTTTTAAAGGGGAAATCGAAATGTTTGACTCTTTTGGTATAGGCACTGTACCTTTTATTATCGGCGTGCGCCTGGAAACGGTACAGGAACTGAGCGGCTTTGTGATGATTGAGAATCTTACAATGATATTGTGAGAGCTTCCAATAGATGAGGGCAAAACGTACGCGGTATTCCCTGTCGCGGTTCATGATCAGTACACATTTCTCCAGCCAGTAGATGGCGCTGTGAAAATCCATGACGGAAACGCAGGTCTGTGCCAGGTCCTGATACAAAGAGATGAGGGCGACATAATCACACGAGCGGACTTCTGAAACGGGTTTGTTCAGAATGTCCTCTTCGTTCTCCAGCAGAAATGCTTCTGCCAGCCGCTGCCGCTCTGCAAGTGGAAATTTCAGGATCTCGGTAACTTTTGATTTAACGTCCATTTCTGATGCCGCACTTTACGTGATCTTTTCACACTATATCAAAATCCGAAACGCAGGCATGGCACCAGGGCAAGGTGAATATGGAAGGTCGGACGTCAAGCAACAGTGAACACAGCTGCCCGACCTCCATATTATAACCCTATTGTATGTTACACACCTGACGTATGTACATAGTGAAGAGCCTGTTTGAAGGCAGTATAGCTAATGGACCTCGATATTTATTTTTGCTGCGCTGTTGTGCTCGCGCACGTATACACTGGCAAACAAATGACTATAAACTGAATCTGATTTTAGTGGCGCGTATCACCCAATACGCCGTTGTTGGTGTGCCGTTGTTGATGTTCCCTGTACGCCGTTGTTGGTGTGCCGTTGTTGATGTTCCCTGTACGCCGTTGTTGGTGTTCTTCACCAACAACCTCACCAACAACCCAACACTGTGCCCTTGTCGGTGTTCTTCACCGACGACCCGCCTCACAAATCCCTGATCCACCGGACTCCCGATCGCGTAAGCTGGTATTCATGAGATGCTTTCCCTTCGGCTTCAATCCAGATCGAGTCTTGTTTATGCAGTCCGCTGAGAACGTAGATATTCTCCGGAAGCCGCTCGTACTTCATCACGTACCGGTCTGTTGAATCCTGGTCGGAATGAAAAACCAACGTGCGCTGAAGCGTATCGGCCGAGAACGTGAACATGGCCCGCGAATCGGTCATGTACCGGACCATCATTTTATCGGGCATGTAAGATGTACCGCTCAGTATAAAATTTTTCCAGCGTACGGCATCCGTGCCCAGGGGCGGAAGGGTATCGCCATTAACAACAAATTTTCTGATCTTATATATTCCACTGACATGATCATTCCGGTGATCGTGCTCGTTCTTCATTCTGTCCGTGAGCATGTTCACGGTGGTCACGGTAAAATAACCGATGATCAGTGTTTTCAGCACGTAACCGATCATGCGTGTACGTTTCTCCGTAAACAGCGGCGCATAATGCACAGGTTGTGTAGGCTGATTCAGCACAAAGAATTTCATCAGCCTCGCAGCATCATCCGCCATCAACAGTATGGTCATCAGCAGGAGGTGAATGGCAAACATTTTTACGGACACATCATAGCCGATATCCATCAGCACCACATTCGCCATGGCCGTAAAGCAGATCACGGCACCCAGCAGCGTGGTACGACGGAAAAGCAGCAGCACGCCACCTATCACCTCGATCAGTCCGGCGCTGGCCGTATAGAACTTCGAGTGGCTCATGAACGCCCAGAGAAAACCCATGGGCGAATATTGTCCGATGGTGGATTCGAGGCGATCGATGCCCATGTCGCCGAACTGAAGCGGAAGCACTTTCGCCATTCCATACACGATCATGGTGAGTCCGGTGTGATACCGTACAACGGCACGGAGCAGTGAATTCAGCTTCGACTCATATCGAAGTTGATATTTGCGATCGATCACCAACCATCCGGTAGCAATGATCAGCGAAAGGACTGCGCAAAGTAAAAAACGGGTATAGTCATACTTCGAATCAAAGCCTTTCATCAGACGTTCAGGATCGTAAGTGAGCCCAAGAAAGGTTTCGCCAAACCACTGCGTAGGTTTCGTCCAGAACGAAAGGTCATCGGTATCCAGCGCATAAATGTACTCGAATCCATAGGGAAAAATGTAGAGCACGAGATAGCAGAAGATAAAACGCTTCACTGCTTTTGATAGCACGGAGGGTTCAGCTTGCAGGGTTTCCATTGATGTGGGTTTCAAAAAATGCAATTTAATATTTTCAGCCGAATTACTGCCGGTCGCTTGCCGTTGCCGGTGTACCGTTGTTGGTGTACCGTTGTTGGTGCGCCGTTGTTGGTGTGCCGTTGTTGGTGTTCTTCACCAACAACCCAACCAACTCGCCGTTATTACTGTTGTAGTGTACCGTTCACCAACAACGTCACCATCCCGTCATCACCAATCACTCATTTTCATTTTTATGTAACCGGCAGTTTATCACAACAAAAACCGGTTTTATCGCCGGTTGCTTCCATTGACACAACTTTTTAAAAAATCTGTATAAAGTGTGGTATCCATGGGCCTTAACAACCAAACGCCCGTGAAATATTCATTGATGATTTTCTTCCCCGCTGTTTTGCTTTGGTCTTTCTCTGCGATGGCCCAGAAAAAACAGAATCAGGATTGTGTTTCGGAGTGCTTCCAGGCCCGCGTGGTTTCCGCTGAAAGCATCTCAGGTTCTTGCACCACTTATGAGCTGAGCATCTCTCACAATGGCGATTGCCGGTATGCGCTTTCGCATTTCACCATCGCCATTCCCTGCGGAGAATTGTCCAACGCATGGAATTCGCAAAACTGGAAACAGCACATCGGCCTCGATCCAACTACCGGTTTAAGTGGCCTTAAGATCGATGACATACCCGGATTTGGCGACGGTGCGCTTCGTGAGTTCAGGGTACGCTTCACTTTATGCAGCACTGGCGCATGCCACGACACACTGAGCTGCTGGGAGCCGGTGGTTGCCTTTAAGGCAGCTACCTGTGTTCATTATGATACACTCGATGCCAGTTGCCAACCGCTGAAAGCTTCTTTACAAAAAGAAAACGTTTCATGTTATGGAAAAGCTGATGGAACACTATCGGTGAACGTAGAATCCGGCAAAGAACCATACTCATTCCTTTGGTCCACAGGCGCCACTGCCTCCTCGATCACGAACGTTCCGGCAGGTATCTACACCGTCACTATAACCGACGCGTCCGGATCAGCGCTTGTGTTGAAAGACACCGTGAGCCAACCTTCACCGATCTTTATCAACGGCACGGTAACTCCGGCAAGCTGTTCCGGCGCCGCGAACGGATCAATTACGTTTGCTGTTTCCGGTGGCACAGCACCTTATACCTATCTGTGGAATAACGGAAATATCACCGCAGCGCTTCAAGGCCTGAGTGCCGGAAATTATACCGTGACCGTGACCGATGGTGCAGGGTGTCAGCAATCCAGAACATTTACAGTTTCCAACCAGGTGCAGATCATCGTGAGCGTGGCAAAAAATCAGCCGGATTGTAACAGCGCCAACGGATCGATCGACCTGACCACCTCAGGAGGAACCGCGCCGTATCACTATGAATGGTCCGACGGTTTTACCGGTGAAGACAGGACCAACCTTACCGGCGGATTCTACCAGGTGACGGTTACAGACAACGCCGGTTGCTCTACTCAAACCATTATTAACCTGACAGAGATCAATACGCTGAGGCTGTCGGCAACCGTTACCCCGGCAAGCTGCCAGGGTGATGCTACCGGAGCCATTGACCTGATCGTTAGCGGTGGCACGGCGCCTTATTCATACGAATGGACCAACGGACAGACTACCGAAGATCTTTCAGGACTTCCCTCCGGAAGTTATACCGTAACCGTAACTGACAGCAAAGGTTGTACAAGAACCATCCGGGTGATCGTTCCCAAGCAGACCTTCCTCGTTCCCAGCCAGATCATACAACCGAAGTGCGCTGGCGATGGCAGCACCGGCACCATCACACTTCAGCAGCCTTCGGGAGGAACATCGCCCTATCAATACGAGTGGTCAACAGGCGATACAGGCACTACGTTGTCAGGCCTTGCGCCCGGCACCTATTCTGTAATTGTTACGGATGCTACGGGATGTTCGCGTGAGTTGTATTTTGTGATCACCGCGCCACAACCACTCGTTGCCAGTGTGAAGATCACCAATGAGCAATGCAGTGGTAATGGATCTCAGGTCGATCTCCAGGTTTCAGGAGGCGCGGCGCCTTATTCCTTCCATTGGTCTACGGGGGCCGTCTCAGAAGATCTTCAGAACCTCCTGCCTGGGGTATACCAGGTAGAGATCACCGATGCCAATGGATGTATTCTGACGCGTGAAGTTGTGATTGAAGGATCATCGTCGTCACTGACCTGTTTGATCGAACCCGTTGAAACAATGCCCCTGTGCGGCTCGCAGAACAACACGCTGCAGACGCCAGTCGCAGACGCCGGTTCTTATTCATGGCGTGTGGAAAGCACCGATGCTGCATGGTCGATCATTGGCAGCACCAGCAGTGCCTCCATTACTTACGCCGCCGGAAGTAAACCTGGTTCCGCGGTCTTCTGGCTTACCATCAGCAAGGATGGCTGCACGCAGACCTGCTCCTATACGGTAAGCGCTTGTGTCGACAATGGTGGAAGCGATCCCGGTGGCGAAGACCCCGGAGGTGAAGATCCCGATGAAGACGAGCCGTGCGGAGAGTGCTTTGATTCAGGCTTGTCGATCATTAAAACGGAAGGCGCCTGTGTCACTTACGAGGCTACCATCGGCACGGATGGCAATTGCAGGCACGAGCTTTCTCACTGGACGATAGCCATCCCGTGTGGTGACATCACAGCGTTGTGGAATTCGGAAGGATGGAAAATGGAGATCGGCAAAGATCCGACTACCGGACTGACCGGTTTAAAAGTAGACGACATCGATGGTTTCGGAAAAGAAAACGCTTCGTTCAGGGTACGCTTTACCGTTTGCCGCGACACCGGATGTGAATGGGATCCCGTTGTTGCCTATAAGGCCGGGCTATGCGTTGCTTACGATACATTATCAATAGCCGGAAGTCATGCAGGGGTTGCTGTCTCGGCGTATCCGAATCCATTTGCTGACGAGATAAACTTTGAATGGACAGCAGCTGACAATGGTGATAGCCGGCTCGAAATACTGGGCCGTTCCGGCAACCCTGCAGACGTTGTTTTCTCAGGCGTGGCGGTGAAGGGCACAACCTACCGTCATACCTGGAATGCTTCAGCGCTGCCGGGCGGCTTGTACTATTTCAAGCTCACCACTGGCTCAAAAACTATTTCCGGAAAGATCTTCAGGAAATAACGGACAAAGCTTCTTCCTAACAACCCATATATTGCTAGTGTCACCGGGCATACAACAGCCACGGTGACACTATTGTTTTATACCGGAATGATCGAGGTTGGCACAAAATTGAGTAAAGCTCCTGGCAAGCTGCACCAGGATGAAAACGCCGGAATACCGTGAAATAAGTACCCATCAAAGCTCGATCTTTATCAGCAAAGCAGGTGAAGGGCCACCGCTGCTGCTGCTCCATGGCTTCCCGCAAACGCATCTCATGTGGCGGAACATTATGCCATTACTCTCCGACAATTTCACCGTTGTTTGTGCTGATCTTCCTGGTTACGGTCGCAGTGGTTGTCCTCCGTCTGCGCCCGACCATATGCCACACGCGAAACGTACCATGGCCCGCGCGTTGGTGGATGTCATGAGACAACTCGGCTTTCAGCAATTTTCTGTGATCGGTCATGACCGTGGCGGGCGTGTAGCCTACAGGATGGCATTAGACCATCCGGAGGTGATCCGGTCAGTAGCAGTGCTCGACATTCTTCCCACAGCCGAAGCCTGGAACCGGGCTGATAAAAAATTTGCATTGGACTTCTGGCCCTGGTCGTTGCTGGCACAGGCACCACCGCTGCCTGAAAAGATCCTTGAGCGATGTTCGAGAGAAATTGTCGATAACGCCCTGGATGAGTGGGGCACACCGGGTGAAATTTTCACACCGGAGATCAGGGAAGCTTATTATGGATCATTCAACGATCCGCAACGCATACACGCCATCTGCGAAGAGTACCGCGCCGCAGCAACGGTAGACCCTGCGCACGACCTGGCAGACCTCGAAAAACACAGACAGATCGAATGCCCGTTACTGGCGCTTTGGAGCAAGTACCTGGACCTTACGCATGGTGCCGAGAATATCCTTTCTATGTGGAACCGCTGGGCACGCAACGTACAGGGCGCAAACATTCCGGCAGGTCACTTCTTCCCGGAAGAAAAGCCATCGGAAACGGCGGCACTGCTCCGGAATTTTCTTCGAAAGCACAAGTCCGGCATTTGATATCACTTTAACAACGTCACTTCAACAGCCACGCCAGCACATCCTCCATAAACTCGGAGCATTGGTAATTGTTCACGCCCTCCCAGCTTGTCATGTACAGTGAGACCATTCCGTCTCCCATGGCAATGACCTTGCCGCGATCTACTTCTTTGTAAACGCCAAAAGGATTTTCGTCGGTCTTGTTGCTGAAGCAGAAGGGCGTGCCTCCCTGAACGATCCTGGCACCATGATACGGGATCGAAAAGCTTTTATCCGTAACAGCACCCGCCTGCGAATGTCCTCCTGACGACTGATCTGGATTATCATTTTTAAATTCAATGCCAAACGTATTTACAATATCGTTGACGTTGGTCTGCTCCAGGGTTGCCCAATAATCAACCTCCGCTACCAGGAACAAGGAGCCACCTTTCTTTACATATTGCTGAATGGCGCTCACTTCATCTGCGCTGAATTTGGCGGAGGGTATGTGAATAAACAGAAGATCGCAGCCTGCCAGGCTTTGAGGTGTGATGGTTGACTTTATGTAACCGACGGAGGCGCTCAGGGCCATTGCATTCTTTTTGAGCTCACCCGTCATGTACCTGATCCTTTCGATAAATGCCGGATCCTTTCCGGCCACGTCAGCCGGGTCGTTCCAGAATTTCTGGCCATGGGCAATGTCAACCAGGATCTTCTTCGGCGCCTTGAAAGGTTGCGCATCCATGGTTGTGACGGAGAGTGCCATCAGCGACGCGACCAGGAGCAAGCGATGTTTTGTAACGATGTTTCTCATGTCGAAGGTTGTTTTTACGCTGCCACACTTTCCAATGATGGTGCCATAAAATAGCCCGCAAAACGACGCGTTTTCTGAAGATCATCGCCAGGTTAACGTTCGGCAACGCACAGCTTTGAGCGGATGTGGGAACGTGTCATGATACCCATGGCACATTTTTTTAAGCAGCTATAAGGTAACATCACCAACCTTACCATGGAACCTGTCATTACCGTATTCAAAACCGAATCCTTGGGGCTTTTTGAGCTTTATGACTAACTGGGTATCCTCCCAGATGAGGTCACCCCGTGTGAATATTTTTATACATACAGCCCCCCACCGGGAAAGCTTAACGAAGTGCTGGACTTGCTCAAACGAAACAAGATTAACCATGCTATCCGGTTTGAGACACCGGTATCTCCAAGGAGAAAAATGGCGCCCAAAAATCTCAATATGCAGGTTGCGCGGGCCTGAGCCTGCTACATCACAATATCATTCTTCGGCTCCAATGACGGAGGCAGATCCGTTTCGCCCAGCATTTCGCGCAGGTCGATCTCAACCGCTCTGCACAATTGTGTTACTGGCACATCGTTGGGGCTTCCTTCAAATGGGTTTTCTGTGCTTTCTCCAACCTGGTCAAGCGAAGTATAGATCCAGGAGATCAGCACACTGAAAGGGATCACGAACCAAACCATGTTTCCCTTCATGATGCCTTCCACACCTGCATTAAGCTCTTGGAACTCTCCGAGCATACCGAACGGAAGCAGAAACGTAAACAGCTTCACGAACATGGAATTAACGGTGGCAAATTGCCTGGGATACGGAAAGTTCTTGATGCGTTCGCTCCTGCCCTGCTGAACACTGAGCTCCTTGATGGTTCTTTGCATTTCAACAAGCTGAAGCACCACCACCTCCTGGTTGCCATACAGCTCCTTTAATGTTTTGCTTTGCAGGCCGATGATGCCGGTGGCTTTATTGTTAGTGGATAAGACATACGCCAGCTCTTCAGCAGAAAGGTATTTGGCCAGCTCCGTCTCCAGTGAAACCTCCTTTTCAGGAATGCGGTAATATTTTTGATACTCCACGTTGTATCGGTTGTGCACGTTCTCCCAGGCCCTTGGCTCCCTCAGTTGATAACGCAAGGCCGTGAGCCAGGCGAGGTGCCGGTAAACAAGCAGTTTTGATTTTACCGGGTTGTTAAAAAAATCCCTGCAGAGAATTCCCCATGCCCTGCTGTTGCTCACGATCTCGGCCCAGATCTGCCGCGCTTCCCAGGTGCGGTTATACGTCTGGGTATTTTTAAAGCCCACGATAAATGCCGTGGCTGTTCCCAGCAGCGCCACCACCGTCCATGGAATGGCCAGCCACGTTAACCCGGCCACCTGGTAAAGCACTACGGGCACTGCACCTAAAACAATAAGGCGATAGATATCCCTTCTGGTCCAGACGAGAAATTCCGAAAGCTTGTATGATCTGCCGGTATGCACTTTTTAAGGTACGAAATACGAGGTACGAAGTACGAGGCATGGGCTACGATTTCCAAGTCGTTTGATTACTTTTGAAAAAATACCCTGTGTCGATGGGCAAACATGCCACGCTTCTAGCTCTTTTTCTGGTCTGCATTTCCACAGCAAACGCACAGATCTACAATTTCAAAAACTATTTGCCGGACCATGGCTTCCCTGAGTCGCAGGTAAACGCCCTTTGCCAGGACCGTCGCGGAGATCTGTGGATAGCAACTTCGGGTCGGGGGCTCATCAGGTTCGACAGTCACCACTTCTACCAGTTCGGAGAAGAGCAGCTGCCCGCTGACACTATTAATGCCATTCATGAAAATGCAACCGGAGATCTCTGGATCGGCACAGAACGCGGTGTTTACATTTATAACGGACGAAGCTTTCGACTCTTCAATCATCTCTCCGATCAAACCATTACAACGATTCTGAGCGATGGAGCCAATAATACCTGGATAGGCACCAGCAGCAAAGGCCTCTATAAATATGATGGCAAAACCATTACGCCGTTCAGAACAACATTCAGAGGTGTTTTGGACAAGGCCATCAACTGCCTGTACCTGGATTCTCAAGCCGATCTCTGGATCGGAACACCCACAGGCGTTGCCAAATACAACGTAAAGAAGTTCGAGTTTTTCACAAAGGAACATGGCCTGCCATCGGATGCGATCAACGCTGTCGCGGAAGATCAGGCCGGAAACTTATGGTTCGCAACTAAGGCAGGCATCAGTCGGCTTGATGGAAAAGCGTTTACAAACTATCCGGAGATCAGCGGCACAACGGAGAAAGCGATCCACGCAGTGATGACCGACAACAAGAACAATGTCTGGTGTGGCTCGTCAGCCGGAGTCATTAAGTACGATGGAAAAACGTTTCAGCGATACAACCTCGCCCGCGGACAGGCTGACGCCGCCGTGGTCTGCAGTTACAAAGATGCTGAGGGCAACCTGTGGTTTGGCACGTCTGAAGGTTTGAGCAAGCTCGACAGCGAACGTTTTACGCTGTTCCCGCAAAACGACCAGATGGGCCAACGGGTGTACAGCATTGTGGAAGCGATCAGTGGTAACATTATGTGCGGCACATCGCTGGGTGGAACAACCGTGTTCGATGGAAAACATTATTCTCTGGTGAACCAGCGCGACGGCTTCACGTCCTCCATCGTGCAATGCTTTTACTACTCCGCTGACAGTGCCCTGTGGATAGGTACGCAGGATGACGGCGTATATAAATTCAGCAAGTCGGGCACCTATCATTACACCCGCGAAGAAGGATTCCCCATCAACAATATCACAGGATTTGTTGTTGACCAGGACCAGAACATGTGGATCGCTTCGGCTGACAGCGGGGTGGTGGTGACCTCCACCGTTAACGATTCGCTTCGCATCACAAAAAAATATACTACCGCGAACGGACTTTCAAGCAACCGGGTAAACGCCATCACGTACGACGGTGAGACGATCTGGCTCGGAACCGCCGATGCGGGGGTAATCAGGATCAGCAGCCGAGGAGAAACAGATACGTTCGCCAATGCCGCCGCAGGCCTGGGGCGTACCATGATCCACAGCATGATCACCGATTCACTGCGCCGGGTGTACGTTGCCACGTCACAGGGCATCAGGATCTTTGACAGAAATGAAGTTCACCACCTCACGCGCGCGCAGGGCCTGAGCTCCAACACCATCTACTCCCTGGTGATAGACCGCCAGCAAAATCTGTGGGCCGGCACGAAGCAAGGAGTTGACATGATCCCGCTGACGGGGAATATCACACCGGAAAGCATCCGTCACTTTGGTCCCGATGAAGGCTTCAAAGGAGTGGAAGTATATCGCAATTCCACCTGTATCGACAGGAAAGGAAATATCTGGTTTGGAACGATCAACGGCCTGGTGAGATACAGCCCGGGCGACGATCAGCATGCATCAACACCCAGGGTCAACATCACCGGCATCAGGTTATTCTTTGACAGGATCGAAGACACACCGTATGGCGACAGCGTGTCTGCATGGTTCCCGATTCCGGTGACCTTAACACTTCCGTACGATCAGAATAATCTCACCTTCTCCTTTGCCGGCGTTTATTATCGCAATCCAGGCGCCGTGCGTTACAAATGGATGCTCGAAGGATTCAGCGAAGACTGGTCTCCCGCATTGGCCGATCCGCAGGCTGTATTTTCAAATCTTCCACCCGGTGACTACACGTTCAAGGTAATAGCCTGTAACGAGAACAATGTCTGGAATCCAGAGCCTGCATCTTTTACTTTTAACATTACGCCTCCCTTGTGGCAACGGTGGTGGTTTCGCGCAGCAGCATTCGCCGGCGTAGTGCTACTGATCTGGCTGATCTTTTACACAAGATTGAAACGCATCCAGGCAAAGAACAGGGTTATCCAGGAAAGACTAGAAATGGAAAAAAGTATCCTTGAGCTGGAGCAGGAGGCAGCGCGCCTGCAAATGAACCCGCACTTTATTTTCAATTGCCTCAATTCCATTCAGGGTTTTATTTCCACCAACGATCCTTTCAAGGCGAAAAAATACCTCGCCAAGTTCGCCAAGCTGATGCGGCTGATCCTGGAGAACGCGCGCGAAGAATTTATTCCGCTTCAGAACGAGATCAGCATCCTGGAAAATTACCTGGAGCTGGAGAAGTTGAGCACACCACAACCGTTCGATTTTTCAATCACCTGTGACGAGTCAGTCGACCCGGAGCACATCCAGATCCCGCCCATGATGATCCAGCCGTTTGTTGAAAACGCCATCGTTCACGGGTTGAAGAAAAAAACCGATCCTGGTTCCATCACCGTTCATTTCAGACTGAACGGCGAAGTATTGATGTGCACCATTCGCGACAATGGCATCGGCCGCAAACAATCCGCGCACATCAACGGAGAGACGAGGGGGCAGCACAAGTCAACGGCAATCCCGATCACACAAAAGCGCCTGGAGCAGTACGGAACACACAGAAAAGTAAATGCGGGCATTCAGATCACCGACCTGGAGGAAAATGGCAGGCCGTTGGGCACCGAAGTGATCGTTTCCACGCCCTACGAATCTTTCTGAAAAGCGTTTGTATAAAAAGATTTATCTTGCCTGTCATTCCCCAAACCTGAATAATGCCGTGAAGACCTTCCGCGCCCTGATCGTTGATGATATTGAGAACTCGAGAATTACGCTGGCACACGATCTGAAGGAATATTGCCCGGAGATCAATATTGTGGGTGAGGCCGACAGTGTAAAAAGCGCACTGGAGAAGATCGGCACACTTAAACCCGAGGTCGTGTTCCTCGACATCCAGATGGGCGATGGCACCGGCTTCGACCTGCTTACCCAGCTCAAAGAGATCCCCTTTCAGATCATCTTTACAACCGCCCTCGATTCGTACGGCATCAAAGCAATCAAGTACAGCGCACTGGATTACCTGCTCAAACCCATCGACCCTGATGAGCTCATCAAAGCGGTGGGCAAGCTCACGCAAAACGAAAAGAGCAAAACCATCCAGGACAGCATCAACCTGCTCATCGAGAACATGAAAGGCGCGGCACAGCCCGGCAATAAAAGGATCGCCATCCATAGCCTGGAAAAAGTGCACATGATCCACATCGACGATATTATCAGATGCGAATCACAAGGCGCTTATACCATCTTTCACCTGAAACAAAAGGAACAGATCCTCGCCACCAAAAACCTGAAAGAGTTTGAAGAATTGCTCGCTCCCCACAATTTTATCCGCGTGCATCACTCCCACCTCATTAATTTTGCCTACCTGAAAGAATATGTAAAAAAAGACGGCGGCTACGCCATCATGGCCGATAAATCAGAGGTACCGGTTTCATTCCGGAAGAAAAACAGCCTGCTGGACATGATCGATAAAGGTTTATAACAGTTATTTGCCCTGGCTCACAGTTATCAACTCTTCCCCTACACTTATCATTTTCTGAGAAAACCCGCTGGGCGTACAGGCTATTTTTATCAAAAAGAAATTGCCATAGCATTTCGGGTTCCCTCTCAGTCCTTTCTCCGCAAGGAGAAGGGGCTACCTGAGGGAAATTCAATGCATTTCCCGCAGATCACACGGTCCCGATAGCTTTATCGGGAACACTAAAAATTTCAAATCTCATCTGCGCTTACCTGCGTAATCCGCGGGAAACAAACCCCACTAACTTCCAAGCCAACCTTGTTTTACACTTGTAAACCACGCCATACACTTGTCAAACGCCTGCCTGCACTTGTCATTTTAGCGGGAATTGCCGCTGCTGCCGGGGATACTTTTACCTCAGCAAACCAAAACCAAGGGAACATGAAAACAACAAGTCAAACTCCAGCCAGGATCAGGCACCTGGTAAAAAACAGCAGCGCCGCCATTGCAAACCGCATCCTGCAGGCTTCCGTGATCATCACCAAATATTCGTACTGGCTCTTGTCCGTGTTCATTTTCTTCTCTTGTCAGAAAAACCTGACTCGAACCAATGAATCAGCCAGCATCACCAGCCATACCGAGGCGCCGAAAGAACAATTCGTTATCATAGACAGCGCGGCGATCTCCGGCCACATTTCGTCACTTTCACTTTCCGATGTGTCACTGCAGCAAAGGATCCACGACAAAGTGAACCAGTTTTACCAGGCCAACGCTTTCAAAACAAAATGGCTGGGCGAGAACGGTCCCACCCCGCTGTACTACGCCTCTCTCGACCTTCTTAAAAATGCAACACACTGTGGATTAAGCCCTGAAATGTACCGGGTAGACCGCATCGAACAACAGGTAAACATCCTTTACAAAGAAAGGCCCGCTGCTGCAAAGAATATTGCCGCGCTTGACATCCAGATCACAGAAACCTTTTTCCTTTTCGCCATCCACCTCAGGGAAGGAAGGATCACTGACACAGGATCCCGGGGCAAGATCTGGATCATGCCCTACCGCCAGGCAGACAATGCCGACGTTTCCATGCTGGCCCTTGCCAACACCGCACCACAGCTTGATGATGTTGTGAAAAAATTACAACCCGCCCATGAACAATACGCGAAGCTGCAAAAACAACTGATTGCATACAGGTCACTAGAAAAGTCCGACATCGGAACACTGCCTGTGTCTACGCGCCAGCGCATCAAACCTGCAGAGCGCCATGTGGCGATACCGGCCATCCGGAAAAAGTTATGGTTAATGGATCTCCAGATAAAAACGGATACAGGCCATGTGGCTTCCGCCGATTCCCTGTCGTACGATAGCGCATTGGTGGCGGCCGTGAAAACGTTTCAACAGAGACATGGATTGGAAGAAGATGGGATTATCGGTGGCAAAACGTTGGGTTTTCTGAATCAGTCGTTCAAAGAAAAAGCAGACCTCATCGCCCTGAACATGGAAAGAATGCGTTGGCTACCCCTGCACGATGCTGCGCAATACATCCGTGTCAATATCCCCGAATACAAATTACGCATCTACAACGAAGGGAAGCGCACCCTCGAAATGAATGTTATTGTCGGCGCCGTTGCCAACGCCACGCCGGTGTTCAGCGACACCCTGGAATATGTGGTGTTCAGTCCTACGTGGATTGTGCCCCCCAGCGTTGCCAAAGAAGAGATCCTCCCCCGGCTGAAAAAGAACAACACGTATTACACAAACCGGGACTTTACCTTTTATAAAAAAGGAGTTGAGATCGATCCCGCGGCAGAACGCTGGGATAGCGCCGTGAACATCCGCGAATACAGGATCGTACAAAAACCCGGTCGTGACAATGCCCTGGGATTGGCAAAATTCATTATGCCTAACGACATGAACATATACCTTCACGACACACCTGATCACAAACCATTCTCACACCGTTACAGGGCGCTCAGTCACGGATGCATCAGGCTTGACGACCCCGCAACCTTCGCAGCCCACATATTACAAGGGGAAGCCGGATGGGATCTGGCCAGTATCAAAAAAGCAATGACCAGTGGCAAGCCCACCAAAATACAGTTGAGAAAACAATACGAGGTACACCTCGAATACCGCACGGTGTGGGTAGATGACCAGGGCAACCTTCATTTCGGAGAAGACATTTATGGGCATGACAAGAGACAACTTCAAAGCCTTACGCGGGTAGGCAGCACCGAAAACTTAGTGGCCAGCCGCTGATTCAATCTCCGTGAGAATACGGGCTCTATTTTTCCGAAATGAAAAAAGGCTCCCGATAGATCAGGAGCCCTAACTCGTTGCCTGCTGCCAATTGCCTACTGCTTTCGCCTACTGCCTATTGATCCCGAACGGTCTTTTCAGTCTGATGTATAACAAGACACATCCTGCAATGATCAGCAAAGGCCAGATGTATGTAAGGGCAATGGAGATGGAGACAATTGCATTCCACCCTGAAGAGAGCGCCTCCACGAATTTATCTCTTATGGTTACTTCATCACCCGCATGCAGTTGCTGTGCTACGGTCTGGTAAAACTCAAGGTTGATGGTGCTGTGGCTTACCTGACTGCGTAAATGATTGATCCTGCTGATGGTGGCTTCGATCTCTTCATGAACCATGCCGATCTGCCGCTCTGCTTCCAGCAGCTCTTCTATCGTTCCCGCTTTTTTACGGAGGATCTCCATGTAGCGGGCTTCTACCTCACGTTTTGATTTCAGCCTCGACTCGAGATCGACGAAATCCTTGGAAACATCCTCCGTGGTAACATCCCTGCGATTGGTGAATTTCGCCTGCGCGTCAATATCCTTCAGCAGGTCCTGGAAGTATTCGTTCTGCACCCGGATGGTCATTTTGTTTTCCAGGATGGGGTTCTCAAGATGCAGGCTGGAAGATGAAATATAAGCCGGATACTTCCGGATCGATTGGATGATGGCATCCGTGCTCTTCTTTACACTTTCAACCTGGAAACGATAGTTGGCGGTTTTGATGAGCTTTGTCGCGCCATCAGAATAGAGGTCATTTTGGGGTATCGCGGTAAGCTGCGCCTGGGTCTCTGACTTTTTCGGGTCAAGCTCAGATAATACATCGGCGTTTTCCTGCGCTTCACGCTTCTGATTGGGTGCACAGCTGCCAGCGCATAGCATGGCCATAAGGGATAACAATATATACCTTTTCATTGTTGTTGTGGTTTATTTGAATGGAAATGGAAACGGAAAGGAACCGGAAGGAAACAGAGGAAACTGGCTACAAGCTTTGAGCCGCGAGGTCCCAGGACTCGTACTTTCTCGCGGCTCTCAGCTCATGGCTCATGGCTATGAGGTCTCTGCCATGAAGGCTTTAAAAAATTATTTTACAGAAGCGGTATCCTGCGCTGTAGTGTCAGCAGGCAGTGTTGTGGTGTCAACCGGGGTAGTAGCAGTCGTATCCTGTTCAGCAGCTTTTTCTGAAGTAGATGACGTACAGGAAACTACGATCAGGAACATCCCGATAAAGGCTGCTGCAGCCAATTGCATGATTTTGTTTTTCATAGATCAGTTTATTTTAAAAATTTTCTTTCATACAGGAATCCCAAAAAGGTCACCCAAAAAGAAAAATATTATTAGAATTGGGTGACCTTCGCTACCGTTGTGTATTAAACCGGATCATTCTTTATGACCCATTACTTTGATGAATTGATCGTTTCTGCGCTCAGAAATGAGGATAATTCAGTCGTGTTGAGGGAATTGTATAAAACGCACTACCCCATGGTGGTGAACCTGGTCTGCTCGAACAGTGGCACCGAACAGGAGGCAAAAGATGTTTACCAGGAGTGCCTGATCGCTTTTTACGAAAGGGTACGGCAACCCGGTTTTACACTTACCTGTAAGATCAAAACTTACCTGTACGCGGTCTGCAGAAGGTTGTGGTTAAAGCGGTTATCGGAGAAAAAGCGGTTTCCGGATATAGCGCCGGGTGAAGTTTTCCCCCAGATCGAAGAAGAAATGGCCGAAATAGAGGAAGCTGAAAAGAAGTTTATGTTCATAGGGAAGTCGCTCGATAACCTGGGGGAGCCATGCCGCAGCATCATTGAAGATTTCTATGTACGCGATCTCTCGATGGACGATATCCGTGATAAACACGGGTATACCAGCGCTGAAAACGCCAAGAACCAAAAGTATAAGTGCCTGCAACGATTAAAAAAAATATTCTTCTCTCATTATAACACTACGCCATGACACCGGAATTCTTTCAACTACTGGACCGCTACCACAAGGGGCAGCTAAGCGATGAAGAGATCCGCCAGTTCCGGAAAAAAATGGAACAGGATACGGAATTCAGAAAAGAAGCAGAAGCGTACCTGCTGCTGATGGATAGTATCAAACAACATGGCAATCGCCAGGAGATAAAAAATATTCTCGATGAAGCCCATGATGAAATGTGGGCAGAAGGCACGGCGCCAAAAGTTGTATCATTGACTCCCAGGCCGTCCAGGAAATATATCTGGATGACCGCAGCTGCCGCCTCGATAGCAGTGGTTTCCATTGTGGGAACCTTGCTGATCACCCGCTCGCTCGATAGCAGGCAGACAGCCTATTATAAGGAGTTGCGCAGAAATGTGCAGCAGATCCAGCGCTCACAGAAGCAACTCATGCAAGACCTCGCCGAGTCGAAGCCTGAGCCGGTGATCCCCGGCAAGTACTCCGGCACCGGATTCCTGGTCTCATCCAACGGTTATATCGCAACCAGTCATCACGTGGTGAAGGAATCTGATTCCGTTGCCATTGAAAACGAAACCTATGGAAGGTTGAGAGCGCAGGTAATTTACACCGACGCCGTTAATGACATCTCTATCCTGAAAATCGTCACGCCTGGTTTCCGTGCAAAAAAATTGCCGTTTACCATCAGCAACAAAGAAGCGGAATTAGGTGAGTACGTTTATACGTTGGGTTTTCCGAGAGAAGATATTGTTTTTGGTGAAGGTTCTGTAAGTGCCTCCTCCGGATTCCGGCAGGCTGCTAATGCATACCAGGTCTCGGTTCCGGTCAATCCCGGTAACAGTGGTGGGCCGTTGCTGAACAGTCGTGGAGACTTGATCGGGATTGTAAGTGGTGTAGAAACCGAAACTGCAGGTGCTGCCTTTGCCATCAAATCATCACGGCTTCTCGACATTGTAACGCACGATGCTATTGACTCGCTTTCAGCACCCTTGACCTTTCCGAAACAAAATACGATCAGGGACCTGAACAGGGTTCAGCAGATCAAAAAATGGAAAGAGTTCGTTTTTATAGTGCGTGTTTACAAAGAGAACTAACTGCAAGGCATCAACTGATGTTTTGATCGGCAACCGTTGGTTATGACCCGAAAGTTTTCAAAAATCGAGCTATTCTGGAAAGAAAAACTTCGTACACTCCCAAGTGATCTTGTTGCCCGCTTTAATTTTGACGATAACACCTCCAGCTTCTTAACAACTGTTGGGCTTCCGGCCGACCTGAGTGACCTGAACAAGGCACTTGAAATCAATTTTTATTTTGAACCCGGCAGCACAGAATTTATGGGCGACAATTACTGCGTTCTCGGAGATGACTCAGGAACTTATTTCGCCATTTCATTATCCAACCATCAACTATATGCAATCGACCTTGACAAGGTAACGGGTCACGATCCTGTATGCTTTGTCAATTCCACTATCGACAAGTTCATTGAAACCATTCAATTGTTCATAGAATTTCAACGTCGTTCACTTACAGGCAAAAGCAGCGAAGCCGATCTGATCAAATTGATGGTGGAGAAAATGAAGGATGTTGACAAGCAAGCCCTGGCCAGTAAAGATACCTGGTGGGGATCGATAGTAAGTGAGTCAATCTAGTCTCGCGCACTGCTCTTGGCCTCGACCTCTTCACTCAATATCCTTATTGTGCTTTTTCAACAACGCGATACCACTTTTGATATCCTGGTAATTTTCTTTTTCCAGTTCCCAGTTGCAATGAATGGCCAACAGCTCGACCGGCTTTAAGGTGAGCATATTCTGCAGTCCAAACAAAGAAAAAGTAACAGAGCCTACCAAACCGATGCCGACATCGTCAGAGCCATCTTCTTTATGGTTTTTGTAGGTGTACTTGATGAGGTAAATAGGCCTGACATCTTTCGTTGGTGGCCAGTATAAGCTGGTTTTATAAAAGATCTCTGCGTGGTCAGGATACGCTCCGTACTCATTGGGGTGCGCCAACCAGTTGCACATCTCGCTCAATGCCTGAAAGTCCGGAGCTTGGATCTCATTCGGGATTCTGTTCTCCAGATGCAGCTCATTCAAATAGCTGATGGCTTTTGTGCTGTACCGGTAGTCTTTTGCAAAGCCCGCCAATTTATCAACGGATTCATTACCGCCCATCTTTGCGCCAGCCCAGGCGGCTTCCATTTGAATATCGATACTTTTATGTTTACTCACCGTCTCCAATAAGCTATCTTGGTATTCTTTGGCTAAAAACGGAATGGAGGCTGTAGCGCTGACGATGTAACTCTCGCCGGCTGGGTCATTGTTTTTCACGATGGCATCAAGAAAGGCAAATCCTTGCGGCGAGTTGAATGGATGTTTAAAGGTATTTGTCCTGATAGCGATGGCATTGCACATATCGAGATAGGATATCCCTAAAAATCCTGAAGGTATCTTTCCATTGAGCGCCTGAATGATCAGGTCATACTTTGATTCGTTATCTGACGCGGCGTTCAGGATCACGCTCCACATATATTCTTCATTCTTGAAATCGCTTTTTACACATTCGGCAAGCTTGTTCCATCCTTTCTGATTTTTATACACAGCAAACATCTTCAGCATCATTGGCGCGCAGCTGAAAAAAGATTCCGATTTGTATTGTTTAAGCTCTATTGCAGATAATATATCGATCAACAGTGGAATCCCTATATCGTTCAGATAGTTTGCCGCCTCTTTGGTCGATGCGCTTTGAAACAGCACTGTAAGCTCGTAAATATTATTCTCGGTCTTTTCATCAAACGATGCCTGCAGTTGTGACTTAATGATCCCGAGCGCCTGGCAAATAAGCTTACTCTCTGCTTCGGCCTTCACTTCCGGGTTGGAGATCTTTCTCAATTTTTCAGAGATCTCGGAAGTGGGATTTTTGATCCAGGCTTTTAAGGTCTTTTCAAGCGCAGAATCCTGAGAAAATAGTTTGAATGGCATGCAGCAAAATATTAATAAAGTGATCGATGTTGCTTTCATTGATGTATGAGTACCTTTCGATTCTCAAATCCAAGCTACAAATTTAAGCTGATATCGATGAAACAAACCATTGCCCATATTGCCTTAGTGGTGGAAGATTATGACGAGGCCATTCGGTTCTACACGGAAAAACTGAATTTTACCCTGATCGAAGACACCGTTCTTTCGGAAACAAAACGTTGGGTTGAGGTGGCGCCACCGGGATCATCGGGCACGACACTGCTTCTTGCAAAGGCCGCCACTGATGAACAAAGGAGCCGCGTCGGTAATCAGACCGGCGGAAGGGTTTTTCTGTTCTTACACACAGACGATTTCTGGCGCGACTACAATGACCTGCAAAGCAAAAGCATCACGTTTGTCCGTCCGCCCAGCAATGAAGTCTACGGCACCGTAGCCGTGTTCCAGGACCTTTATGGAAACCTTTGGGATCTCATCCAACGACCAGGATTTTAGGATTCACAGGATGTTCAGGATTTAGACCAGGATTTTAGGATTCACAGGATATTCAGGATTTAAACTTTGAACCTTAAACTTTACCCCTTAAACTTCAAACTTCAAACTTTAAACCTGAAACTTGAAACTTCAAACTACTCCGGTTTCTTTACGTTCACCACCTTCATGCCTTCCCGTCCATACAACGTGGGGAAATACATACATTCAACTACGGCAGGGTTCAGGGAATATTTTCCGGAATACCTGGGCAGCAGCTCGATGGAATAATTGTATTTGCCCTTTTTAAGATACTGGCAATAGATGTTTGTCTTGTGGTTGTAGTACTCCCGGTGCACTTCGCCGTTCATTCTGTTCTGTGGCTTCGATTGATAAGAGCACCCGGCGGGAATGGGCACTTCGATCATCACGTATTCCGCATCGTTCTTCACTTCAACGTCAATATTCAGGTTCACCGGCTTACCACCCGTTAAGGTGCTGTCTTGTTTATCAAAAGAAGTGCGAATGGTAAAGTCTTTATCTGCTTGTTTGGGGGTTGCATTCCAGGTTTCGGTATAGGCCGTGAAATATACCGGGGCGCTTCCGGTTTTGGTCACCGTCAGGGCACCCGATCCGGCTGACGCTTCGAACGGAAAAGCAGTGATGTTTTGTGTCACGCTGCCCCCTAACTGCAAACGGGGCTTTTCATTCTGTTGCCCATTCTTCATCACTTCCGGCAGCAGGTTCTCAAGGATCAATGCCGACTCATAGGTATTACGCCAGTGTTCCCTGCGTTGCTCCAGAAAATAGTTTTTGATCTTGCCAACATCCTTTCCCTTTAAATTATCCTTCGTTGCCATCTGATACACCAGGAGCGTGTTCAGTACGGAATTATCGTATACACGCAATTTATCTTCGCCCCAGTAATAATTTCCCTTGATCGTCTGCGAGCGCATTGCATTCAGCCACTTCCAGTCAACCTTATTGCCCGTGGTTTGTGACAACCGCTCTGCCAGCAACTTCTCATGCAATGTCGACTTCGCCGACGCTTTTATGCTATCGATCAGGTCCGCCACTGTCAATAGCTGTCCCTGCTCCGCCAGAAAGTTCATTACCGCAAGCTTTGTGCTGACCGGTAGCGACGGAAGTTGTTTTTCGAGAAAGTCGATCAGCAGATCTTTGTCAACAGTCTTGTTGTATCCTGCCTTTTCAGCCTGAAGCAAAGTTTTGGCAGCATGCAACGTGATCCATATTTCACCCGGCCCATCTTTCCACCACGCCCAGCTTCCATCGGCATTTTGACGTGCGATCAACTTTTTGATCACTTTCATTATCTCACGGTCTCCGGAAAATTTAGCCTTTCTGAATTCACTGATGCTTTTCTCCAGCAAGAGTCCCTTCAGCCTGGATGCCAGCTGTTCATTACACTCATAAGCATATTGCTTCAGGTAGGTTATCTCATCTGCAAGAACCTCCAGCAAGTCAGCCTGCGCGTATAGTTTTACCGACTCCCTGATATTTGGAAAGTTCAATGTAAAAGTCGTGTCAGCTTCCAGCGCAAAGAACTGGCCATTGGCTTCGAGGGTTCCTTTTCGCAATACGGGGATCTTCCGGAGCTCGCCATCTTTATAATTTTTGAAGGCTACCGCGTATTCTACCGACATCGAGTCACGGCCCGAAGCATGAAGGGCAATGCTATCGATCCTGGAATTCTGCACTTCGATCGCGTCTTCATTAACCAACCGGTCATTTATTTTGATACTGCGGTTGAGTTGCACTTTCTCCTGGCCGTAATTGGTGATCTTACCCAAAGCAGTTGCGTGGTCGCCCTCGATAAGAAAATGCGGTTGCACGATCTGCGCCACAAGGGGTTTGTACGATTGTATGCTGGATGACGTTTGGCCTGTTCTGCGTTTTGTTGCCATGCCCAGCACGTAGGCGTTCCACCCAGTGATATCATCGGGGAACGTTGCACGGAACACTGCCTTGCCGTTTTCATCGGTTCTGAGATCCGGTTGCCAGAACGCATAGTCCCTGAAGTTCTTGCGCAACGCGTTGCCAGGTACTTCTTCAAGAACCGGCACCGGCGTAACATTTCTGCTCACTTCTTTCAGATACGCTTTTGTGGCGCCTGCTTTGGTTGACATCAGGATCACACCACTTGCTGCCTGAGCACCGTACAATGCCACAGCATCTGAACCTTTGATAACGTCTATGGCGGTTACCAGGTTTCTATTGACGTCGCTCAGTCGCACAATCCTTCCGTCGAGGATCACCAATGGTTCCTGGTTGCCATTGACACTCGTCAATCCACGGATCTGAATAGAAACTGAGTCTGCAGCCCCCGGTCTGTTACCACTAATAAACATGCCGGCCACCTGTCCTGCCAGCGCATAAGATACACTAAGCTGCTTTCGTGAGCGCTCTATTCCATATCCAACAACCACTACTTCACTCAGGTGTTTTACGTCTTCGTTTAACTTCACGTTGACAACAGCGCTATTATTGACAGATTGCTCCTCTGTGTTATATCCGATGAATGAAAATACCAGCTCTGCATCAGGCGGGCACCTGAGCGAGTAGTAACCCGCCATATCGGTGGCCGTTCCAACCGCTGTTCCTTTCACAACCACATTCACACCCGGTATCCCCTCTCCTGTGTCGTCTGTAATTCTTCCGGACACAGTATGGGTGAATGCATCGCTCACTGAAAATTCACGGGAATACAAACTGCGCAGCCGGTGTAATTCCATCGCCCTCTCACGTATCAGGTAATTTTCAGGCTTTGACCACTTCTCTATCAATTGAAGAACATGCGTACTGAATGAATCAGGCTCGTGTACCTTATACTTCGAAAGATCGTAATAGTTGGTTCCAAAAGGTTTTACAACAATTGAATCGGCCTTCACATAGGTATCATCATAAAGCAGCACCACCGCCTGATACCTTCCTTCGTTGAATTGTTCAAACTTTGCAACTTGAGGTAAAACATAGTATTCGTCAGGGCGATCGATATTGACAATGAATGTAGCCCTGGTAAGAACCTCATCCATCCCTTCACCAAAGGGATCCAGCGTTAATTTTCCAACCCGTGATGAGCCTGGGTTAAAATCCGGGAACCTGCTGAATGTATTGAGACGCACACGCTGATGATCTTTCCAATATTTTTCTATTGTTTGTTTCGTGAACACTTCGTCCGTAAAAGGACGTGGTGCTGATCCATACCATCCAAAGCGTTCGTTCTTCAACAGGTTACGAACATTGTGCTCACGCAGCTTGAGTATATTTTCTTTGAACTCGTATTTGTTGAATGGCTCGTAATCGAACGTTAAATGGAATCCATCTTTTTGGAAATAGGTGGCCTTACCAGGATAGAACGGACCCACCAACCGGTCATTGCCATAATAATTTTCCGATTCTCCAAACACATGGTATCGGTCTCCCTGTACAATATAGGCCTGAGGATGGCGCCGCATAAGAACAAAATGCCGGCCCAGCTTATTGAGCTCGTCATCTGTAAACTGGTACGGCATTTCAACGGAAGTCCAGTGTTTCGGAAGCTTATAACGGTTAACAGAGAAGATCAGTTTTTCGGCAGAATCGATCTTCACTTTATTACACGTCAGCAGGGCATTTCTCAGTCTTAACTGGATCTTATGAACACCTGGCTTAACGGCAAATGAATACGGCTCCGTCGTGCCCACTTCTTTATAATACACGGGCTGCCCATCCACATAGATCAGGGCCACCGGTTCAATTCCATAGCCAATGACGAACGGTGCAAACTGCGTGATCGGTGATTTCGAGCGGTCTTCAAAATATCCGGAATCCGGAAACATAAATTTGTAGAAGGTGATGCTATCCAGTCCCAACGTTTTTCTCCAATAAGAATACTCGAGCCCTTTAAGAATATCCGTCTCGCTCCGCTTTGTATTGAACTCATTAAAGATCATCCGGCTCCTGGGGTGTTTGGACAGATCAGGCACAGCAGCAACCTGCGGTGAAGCAAACTTTTTTGTGACCGCATAGGCCGTCAGGTCAACCTCTTCAACGGGCTGGCCAAACGCATCGTTCACGGACACTGTAAATGCTGTGTTCTCGCCCGGGTAAACGATCGGTGCGTGATCGATCCTGATGTCCAGGTTTCTTTTGTCGAATGGGATCTGGAATTCCCTGGTTTGCCCCTGACCGGCCCAGACGTATTGAATGCTTAAGTTGTAAGAGTCATTGACGTTAGATCTTCTTCTGATCGCAAGCTGATTGCCTTGCCCCTCAGCCATTAATTTCCGGTTACGGAACAAAAAGTAACGAAACGTTATTTTTCTCGGGTTCTCCGTCGCAATAAAAAGTGAGTCTTTCGTTCTGGTTGCCAGCACCTGCAATTGATCCGGCTCATCGCTCACAACAATCGATCTGCGCTTCTTCTTGTAGTCCACCCAATAAGAGTCAACAAAATTGTCGATCCTCTCCTTGTAGGGCAAGGTTATAATTTTTGTGAGCAGCCTGTCGCCCTGATGCGCGTCTAACTTGATACCCGGGAAATTTTTACCAGCGATCGTAGAACTGACCAACAGCGTATCATTTTTTAAAGCCATGGCGATCGGCAGCTGTTCCTGATCGAATGAAAGCTTCTCTTCTTTAACAACCCGTTCATTTTCACTGTTGAGAAACGAAACCACGGCAGTATACTCCATCTCCACGTTGGGCATGACCGAATCGGGAATGGCTACTGTGGTCTCCCCAATGGTCTCCAGCCTGGTTTGATAAAACCAGAGCGTGTCTTTGACGAACACATTTTTCGGATAGTACTTTTCAACAACCGATGGCTTTAACAGGATCTCGGCACGCACATCAAATAAAGGCATCTCGTTCGAGTCCGTACCTTTTAAATACAAGGCAGCGGGGCGCCCGTCTTTATTGTTCTCGCTCCTTACCGCGTAAACGTTGTTCTTTAATTCATAATCTTCGAAGCGAAAACTATTTGAGAGGAGCTTGTGACCTTTCCTGTTACTGAGCGCAACAGTATAGTTGTTATCGAGCTGAAGCTTCAGGGTATCCACAAGTTTAAACTCAAACTTGTAAGCGCCATCGTGAAAGGGCTCGATGGTTCCGAGCTTTCTGTCACGCTGCGAACGATATTGCTGTAAGCTGATGGTAACCGTTTTCCGAAATGGTTTCCCTTTGAGGCTGGTGATGAACGCCTTCAGTTTCACCGTGTCGCCGGGTTTATACGCAGGCTTGTTGAACACAACAAATCCCTTGTAGGGTTTCGGTCTCAGGGAACGTGTTGCTTTATAAATGATCGGTGGCAGGTAGGGCCTCCCTCCGTTAACGATGTTCTGAACATTGTTTTTGATGTAGAACACAGGTGATATAATATCCTTCACCGGAAAGGAGTGAATGATCTTGCGGCCCGTTCTCCCGAAGAAGCCGTTGTTGTGCTGCCTTTCGATCTCGAAATAGGAAGTGTGTCCCTGATAATGAGCGGTAACAAGTCCGCGTTTATTCGACTTTTTTAAACGATAACCTTGCGTCCGCGAATGGAAGGGCACGTTTCTGCGTTTGACGGCCACAGTAGCATCGGAGATCTCCTTCCCCGTTGAGTCATAAAAGATCATCATCAGGTCGCGATGATTATTCAACAGCTTTAAGTCAAGATTATTCTCCGACCGAAGCGTTCCGCTAAAATTTCCGTCTTTGGCGCTTACAAAAAGATAATGGCCGGTGGGAAGTTTTTTCCTGTAAACAGAATCCGTGGGGTAAAAATCATATAAGGTATTGAGATAGGAATTCTCAAGGTTCCACATGTCTTTGTAAAGCCGTTGCGCCTGCTCATTGCTGATCTTGTATATAAAAGTATAGTAACTGCTTGTACGGCTATCGGCGAGGTTCTGGGCGCGAACATGATTCAATTGAAATATCGAAATGAAGAGTAGGGCGGAAAGGTACAGGCGCGGCATAGGTAAAAGGTTCAATATAATAAAGATGCACAAGACCCGTCTTTCCATAAGAACCCTTACGTCAAAATTAAGTGAATTTATCAGCTGCGTTCAGTGTCCTCGCGGCCTCTAAAGCGAAGGATGGTTTATGTTAAACACATGCAATTCCTGAGCGACAGCCCTCCTGGCTCCTTACTCCTGGCTTCTGACTTCTATTTTCTAATTTCTTAAACCAGTTTAAGCGTTTGCATAACCTTTCAGGTGCTTTTATCGATATAAGAAGTGAGCTTACACCTACCTGAGAAACTTCGCACTACTCGCAAGTTTTTAGAGCCATCTTTTTAAAACGTAATGACTATGAATACCCCGGAAGAAAACAGGAAACATGTTGTGGTAATTGGTGGTGGATTTGCCGGTTTGAATTTTATCCGTCATCTGGCTAAGAGCAAACGTTACCGGATCACGCTGGTCGATATGAACAATTACAATTACTTTACGCCGCTCCTTTACCAGGTGGCTACCAGCTTTCTTGAGCCTTCCAGCATCAGCTACCCATTCAGAAAACTGTTTACCGGAAAAGGTGTGCAATTCCGTTTAGCGTCGGTATCAAAAGTAGACACCCAACAAAACAAGTTGTTTTTAAGCGATGGCGAGCAGCTTCAGTATGATCTTCTGGTATTTGCCGCGGGCACAGAAACAAATTTCTTCGGGAACGAAAGCATCAAACAAAATGCTGTCTTTCTCAAAAGTATAGATGATGCGCTGTTCATGCGCAACGAGCTGATCCGGTTATTCGAAAAGGCCGCCATTGAAAAAGATCCCCTTGAACGTGAAAAGCTGCTCACCATCGTTATTGCCGGAGGTGGCCCCACCGGTGTGGAGGTGGCGGGCATGTTAGGTGAGATGAAAAAATACCTGATCGGCAAAGAATATCCGGAGCTCAAAAATTCTCCCATCAACATTCACGTGATCGAAGGCGCATCGACCGTGCTGACTGCCATGAGCAATAAAACACATCAGCGGGCTGCCGAAGCTTTGAAACAGTTAGGCGTGCAGGTAAAATTGAACACACTGGTAACAAGTTTTAAAGATGAGCAGGTGCATTTGTCAGACGGCGCCGTGATCCACGCCAAAACCCTGCTCTGGACCGCCGGCGTTGTGGCCAGAACTTTTGACGGAATAGCAGCAACAAGTTTAGGCAAGGGCAGGAGGATGATCACCGATGCTTATAACCGTGTACAGGGTTATGACAATGTTTTTGCCATCGGAGATATCAGCATTCAGTTCACAGATCAGGACTATCCCAATGGCCACCCGCAACTCGCGCAGCCTGCCATTCAACAGGGAAAAACGTTAGCCTTAAATCTGTTGCGGATGGCGAAAGGCCAACAGCCGAAGCCCTTCAAATATTTCGACAGGGGCGACATGGCCATCATCGGGCGCAAATTTGCCGTAGCCGATCTCTTCAAACATAAACTTCACCTGGGTGGTCTTCTGGGGTTGGTCAGCTGGCTTTTCATTCACGTGATCTCGCTGGTCAACTACAACAACAAGATCAAGACACTTTACAACTGGGGCGTAGCTTACATCACCTCCGACCAGGCATTGCGCATGATCTTTCAAACGGCACAACCCGGTAAAAAACAAAATTCTTCTCGCTTTTAATTCGGTGTCCCTCCGTATTGAAGTTGGGAGTTTCAGGTTAAAAATTTAAAGTTTGAGGTTTCAGGTTTAAAGTTGAGCCGGAGCCGAATCGGGTTTAACTTTAAACTTGAAACTTGTAACTTTAAACTAACCGGGAATGGAGATCAGAAAACAGCTGGCGTTACACCTCAGGCAGTATACCGAAGTACCGGAACAAGAGCTCCCGTCTGTTTTGGCTTACTTCCGCCCAATCACTGTTGCTAAAAAAGCGAACCTGCTCGAAGCAGGGCAGGTTTGCCGGCATCACTACTTCGTTGGCAAAGGATGTCTGCGCATGTTCTTCGTCAATGAAAAAGGCAATGAGCAAACGGTGCAATTTGCCATCGAGAACTGGTGGCTCACCGATCACCTCAGCTTTTCAACACAACAGAAAACGGATTTCTTCATTCAGGCGGTAGAGCGCAGCGAGATCCTGGCCATCGAGTTCAACGCCCAGGAGCCCATGTTCCAGGCTCATCCATGCATGGAGCGATATTTCCGCAGGATGTACGAGATTGCGTATCGTGTGTCACAGCAGGGTATGAAGGTCCGGTATAATTTATCAGGTGAAGACCTCTATCTTCATTTTATCAACGCCTTTCCCGGCTTTGCAAACCGCATTCCCCAATACCTGCTTGCTTCATATTTGGGGATCACGCCGGAGTACCTGAGCGAGATCAAGAAAAAACTCAGGATTGGCAGCCGGGAGGGGTAAAAATTTCAAGTTTAAAGTTTAAAGTTGAGCATCAGGCACTGATCCTCATTCATACAATGCTTTTATCTCGCTAAGTTCTAAAATATCTTCCTTGTCAAATTTTTCATAAGATGATGTGATCACCTCTTCCCCGGGCGATAGCCCTGAAAGCACTTCAAAGCAATCCATGTTCTTCCTTCCGAGAACAACATTTCTTTTGATGGCGAGATCGTTTTTTACAACGTATACATAGCTGCCTCCTGTGTCTTTATAAAATCCGCCGACTGGTAGTTGAATGGCATCACGGGCAGGTGACAAGCTGAGCCGGATCCGTAAGCTTTGATCCGGTTTCAAAGACGGAAGAACTTCCCCATCGAACCGAAGTATGGTATTGAATCTGCCTTCCGTCACCACACTATCGAGAGAGATCAACGTGAGCACATAGTCCTGGTTGTTGATAGTGGTTGAAGCTTTTAATCCCGGCACTATCCGTGAAAAATACAATTCATCGATCGGGACCTTAACGGATGCTGTGTTTGAAACAGAGTCTAATATCACTGTACCAGTGGCTGGTATAAGTTCCTGGAAATTGCCATAATGAACGGTAGCGATGCTTAATATTGGCGCTCTTCCCAGCCCACACACCGGCCGTCTGGGTGCAAAGAAAACATTGTACACCACAAATAGCAGGATCAACGCAACGGGCAAAACAACAAGGATTCTCATAACACGTTTAGAATCTGCTATGTCCGAAATCATGCCAAAGAAAAACCGCGTCTACAGATGCATGAGACCGTTGCATCACTCAAAGCATGTCCGGCGCCGAACAGCGCATGTTTGATTTTGGAGAATTGGAACAAATCAAAATAGCTATAGATTTTGTCTCTTCAACTCCTCCACCGCATGGTTAGCCGCGCGTGCCGTCAGCGCCATGTATAAAATAGAAGGACTTTGATTGCCCGTGCTGGTCATACACGCGCCATCGGTAACAAAAACATTTTTGCAGGCGTGAAGCTGGTTCCATTCGTTGAGCAACGAGGTCTTCGGATCGCGCCCCATGCGGCAGCCTCCCATCTCATGAATGTCCAGGCCTGGAGGTTGTTTTGAATCGAATGATTCGATGTTGCTGCAGCCGGCTTTCTCAAACATTTCAGCGCTTTGTTCCATGAAGTCGCGTGTCATCTTATCATCGTTGTCGTCATATTCTACTGACATCACCAGCTGGGGAATTCCCCAGGGATCTTTTTTGTCTTCGCTCAGGCGCACGTGGTTCTTTTCTTTGGGGATGGTCTCGCCCTGCATGTACATATAGGTTCTCCATTCACCGGGTTTAGCCATGGCAGATTTCAATTCGGCACCGCAGGCATTTTCTACGGCTTTCTGGTCACCGCGCAGGCGATATGCGCCCGTGAACGTTGTGAACCCGCCCAGGTAATCCATCTCCTGGCGGCCAAGGTTCCGGTAGTTGGCAATGATCGGTTCTGTCGGGTTGCGTCCCGAATAATAACGGTCTTCAAAACCATCCATGGCTGCACCCACATAGGCGCGATAGTTATGAAAGGCAATGTACTTACCCAGCAGTCCGTTGTCGTTGCCAAAACCTGCCGGGAACCGCTGCGAGGTGGAGTTCAGCAGGATCAGGTTGCTGTTGAGCGCGGAAGCGTTCACAAAAATAATGCGGGCAAAATACTCCGTCACTTCATGCGAGTTTGCATCGATGATCCGCACGCCGGTAGCCTTTCCTTTCTTCTCGTCGTAGAGGATGGAATGGACCACGGCGTGTGGCCTGATGGTGAGGTTGCCGGTGCGGTCGGCCCAGGGCAGTGTGGACGAAACGGAGCTGAAATATCCTCCGAACGGGCATCCGCGCATGCAAAGATTCCGCGCCTGGCATTTTCCCCTCCCCTGCTGCAGGTGGATGTCTTTCGGTTGTGTAAGGTGCGCCCAGCGTGCATGCACCAGGTGGCGGTCTTTATAATTTTTGCGGATGCGCTGCTGCATGGCAGATTCCACACAGTTGAACTCGAACGGCGGAAGAAATTCGCCGTCAGGCATCGCTTCAATTCCATCGCGGCTGCCGCAGACACCGATGAACTCCTCCACATATGAATACCAGGGAGCGATGTCGCTGTAGCGGATAGGCCAGTCGATGCCATACCCGAACCTGGCGGGAGCGATAAATTCATACGGACTCCAACGTTGCGTGGCCCTGCCCCATGTCAGCGATTTTCCGCCAACCTGATAACCCCTGATCCAGTCGAACGGTTTCTCCTGTACATAGGGATGGTCTTTATCTTTGATGAAGAAGTGCGCTGTATCTTCTCCGAGCCCTGCTGCCTTGGTGATGAGCGGATTCTCTTCCCGGAACTCGCGCGTGAGTCGTCCGCGGTAGGTGAAGTCCCACGGATTTTTCGTGGCCGTCGGGTAATCCTTGTTGTGCACTACATTGCGGCCACGTTCCAGCACCAGTGTCTTCAGTCCCTTTTCACACAGCTCCTTGGCAGCCCATCCCCCGCTGATCCCGGAGCCGATCACAATGGCGTCGTACATATTTTTTTGCACGCCACCAGCATTGACGTTCACAGAAGCAATTTCTTTTTCCATTACAGCGTGTTATTACAAACGAAGACCTTTTCAATGGGTCTTTCAAAATGGCGATTCGCAGGCAATGATGCAAGGGAATTGATACCGATGGAGGAACCAGAGCAAGGAAGCACAGTAAAAAGCAAACTTACCGGAAAAATCAGACGGCTTTACGTTGAATATTTACGTAATTGTAACAATGAACCAAATGTGCAGACTGTCAATTATCATCATCATTTTAACAGCCGGTTCTTGCGGACTAAAAGATGTTTGTAGCAATGAGGTGATCGAAGAAACATATTCTCCAAACAAGGCGTTGAAGGCCGTAATTTTCTCAAGAGACTGTGGCGCCACCACGTCAGCATCAACGCAGTTGTCAATTCTGAAAGCAGATAAAAGCCTGGAAAACGAAAATGGCAACACCTTTATAGTAAATGATGGGCAGATCGAGATCGAGTGGCGGAGCAGCACAGAGCTCACGGTTTACATCGATATTCTTGCGAATACCTTTGAGCGGCAAGATCAGGTTGAAGGAGTCAGGATCACATACAAAAGCATCAGTGGCAGGCCTCTCAATGCCCAGCCTGTTCATCCTAAAAATCCATAATACTGGTCATGAGTGATGCCACTTGTGATGTAGCCATTGTGGGATGTGGAATTGCAGGCATGGCTACTGCGCTGCGATTACAAGCAAAGGGATATGCAACCATCATTCTCGAAGCACATGGCCAGCCAGGCGGTTGTGCAGGCTTCTATACAAAAAAGGGTTTTTCCTTCGATGTGGGTGCCACCACGCTGGTTGATTTTGAGCTTAACGGCGTGGGTGGAGAGCTGTTCCAATCTGTGGGAATATCGATTCCTGAATCCGAAAAGCTCGACTATAAGCTGTGGCTTCCAGACAGGGAGGTTCACATGTATCACGATCGCGAAAAATGGAATCGCGAGCGGTTAGCCAAATTCGGAACCAGTACCGACCACATAGCTTTCTGGAAGTTCATCGACCACCTGGCTGACGTGTTCTGGAATGCAAGCCGTACAGGAATCAAGTTACCTGTTCAAAACCTGGCCGATATCGTGAATAGCGTTCGCTGCGTTGGTGCTAGGAACTTACCGCTCACCCGGTATCTCAACTGGACCTTTCTTGATGCGCTGAAGAAATTCAATCTCGAACATGATGTCCCCCTGCGTTCCGCCATGGGTATGCTGATTGAAGATACCGTTCACAGCTCGGTGGAACAGGCGCCGTTGATCAATGCGGCGCTCGGCATCACCATCAGAGGTGCTGGCTTAAGAAGGGCACAAGGTGGAATGAAAGGTTTATGGGATCACCTCGTGCAAGCGTATCACAGCATGGGTGGCAGGCTCCTGCTCGGAAATCGTGTAATGCAGATCGGCCTCAGCAAAGGTGTGTATGATCTTCAGAGTAATAAAGGTAGATACAGGGCAGCGCAAGTAGTGAGCGCGTTGCCTTTAGACGTTACACATGATATTGTCAAGGGACAGCTGAAGAAACGTTTTAAAAAATATCTCTCGGCAGCAGCGGAAAAACGCGGCGGTGCCATTGTTGTTTTTCTCGGTGTACCGGAAGAAGAAGTAACAAACCAGGAGCTTACGCACCATCAGCTAATGTACAATTACAACACGCCGTTGGGAGACGGCAATAATATGTTCGTCTCCGTGTCATCGCCTGGTGATCTTAAAAGCGCTCCCGACGGATACCGGGCCGTTATGATATCAACCCATTGCAACCTGGATGAATGGCAGAACCTCGATGATGTTTCTTATTCCATCAAAAAGCAGGAGGCAGGTGAACAGTTGGTTAACCTGGCCAGAAAAATTTATCCGGACCTCGGAATGCGACCTGTTGTTTATGAAGTAGGAACGCCACGCACTTATTACAAATACACCGGAAGAAGAGATGGAGCTGTGGGCGGCATCAAACAAACCATAACGAATTCAAACCTGAGGGCCATTCCTCATGATATCGGCATCCCGAACTTCCGGCTTGTGGGTGACACAACATGGCCTGGCCTCGGAACGGTTGCCTGTATTTTAGGAAGCAGGATTGTTGCTGAGCAGATCCAAAAAGGTAACTGACGCACCTTTTTACTTTATAAACCCACTAACGCGCACCGAATTTCACGGGCAACACCATCCCCGTCTCCACTGGTATAAACACCTGACCTGAAACATCTTTTTTCTGCAGGCCTGGCTTCTGTCATCATTATTTGGGACAAAAATGCAGAATTCTCTCCTCATTCAGGAATGTTCATCAGACGACAGCCTGGTTTTGCCTATATTTGATATACACCTATCGCCTTACGGATAATGAAAAAGATGTTGACATACTTTTTACTTTTAACGCTGATCAGCTGCTCGGATTCTGAATATTACAAAGTTCAATTTGACAATGTCGACCAGTTAACAGAGGGCGATAAAGTGATTCTGAAAGGACTTGAAGTTGGCCAGGTAAAGGACCTGGTAATTGACAATGAAAAGAAAGTGTTAGCAACAATTTGGGTCGGGCGAGGTATTAAACTGACAAAAGGTTCGACCTTCACAATACACTCAGAGATCTTGGAAAAACACATTGAAATCGGCCTTTCAGACAGTCAGGAGCTTATGGACACTGACGAAATTCAAACAGGTTATGTTCAACCGCCCGACTCGACGGAATTTAGAAAACTGACCGCTGCAGAGTGGGACAGCCTTGTAAAGCATAACCCGGCTTATAGACTCGCAGACACATTGATGATGATATTTAGAAAAATATCGAAAGATTCGACAACAATGAAACAGTGAAGGGATCGCTGTCACAGTACGCTTGAGTAAATTATAGTCTGGTTTCAAAAGACGTTTTGCCACGTTCGACATATGGAACAACCTGACGAACAAACGATCGACCACTTCTGGTATATGCGTCCCGTGTTCTTTGTCGCGGACATTCAACGCGCCATTGAGTTCTATGTCGATCAGCTGGGTTTCAAAAAGAAATGGCACGAAGCAGACGGCAAGGGCACCGTATGCCAGGTAGACCGAGGGAGCTGCGAGATCATTTTATGCCAGGATGCTACACGCGATGACCGGAGCCGTGTGTTCCTCGAGCTATCACGCGCGGCGGTGGATCAGCTGCTGAAGGAAGTGGCCGAGCGTTCCATCCCAACCAAAAGATCATGGTGGGGCTACGAGGTGCTTCAAATTGACGACCCCGACGGCAACGAGCTGCTTGTTTGCCTCGAAAATCTTCTGTGAGTCCTAAATGCATTTCCCGCAGATCACGCTGTCCCGATAGCTATCGGGATTCGCAGATCCCTTTGAAGATCATTTCTGCGTAAATCTGCGGAATCTGCGGGACACAACACATCACATCGGTTCCAATCTCAATCCCATCACCAGGATATCATCGGTCTGCTCGCGATTGCCCTTCCATCCCTCGATCGTGTCCTGAAGAATGCGCATCTGCTCGTACATCGGTTTGTGGTGGATTTCCAGCAGCAGCTGGTTCAAACGTTTCGACATGAACTTTGTGTCGTCTTTACCGCCAAACTGATCTTTATAACCATCCGAGAAAAGATAGATCACCGTAGGCTTGTCGATCACGATCTCGTTTTTCCTGAACAGGAATTGTTTCTTGTGCCTCCTGCCTCCTATGGAATGGATATCTCCTTTGACCTGGTGCAGCGCCTGGTTCTGAATATACACCAGGGGATTTTTGGCGCCCGAGAACTCGAGTGTTCTTCTGCCGGGCCGATAGATGCATAGTGCCACATCCATTCCATCGTTGTTCCCGGAAACTTCCTGCTTGAGCGCTGTGCGGATCTCGAGATCGAGCGCATCCAGGATCAAATTGGTTTCTGTGATGCCGCGGTTAATGATACCGTTCAACGCATTGATGCCGATCATCGACATAAAGGCGCCGGGCACACCATGCCCGGTGCAATCCACGGCAGCAAAGGCAATGTCAGCCTGGCGTGACTGTGTGGTCCTGATATCCGAAAACCAGTAGAAATCACCACTCACGGTATCGCGTGGTTTGAAAAGCACAAAAGCGTTTTCGAAGATCCCGGGATGCTGTTCCGTCTTCGGCAGCATAGCCTCCTGGATCCGTTTGGCATAGTTGATACTGCTCCGGATGTTCTTATTCTGCTGCGCTATCTTTTTATTATCGTTGCTCTTTTTGCGATAGCTGATGATCAATACGGCAATCAACGCCAACGACAACAAAATTCCCGTGGCGACAAAATTCCGGACCAGTGCTTCGTTCTCGAGCTTCACTTCCTGCTCCCTGATCCGCGTGTCAGCCAGCTCTTTATCTTTTTGTAGCAGGTCGATCTCCATCTGGCGGCTTCGGGAGATCTCTTCAGTGATCTTCAGGGAATCAGTCGTAGCGCGAAGCGAACCTTCGATCTTGCGCAGCGAATCGTTGAAGATCGCCAGCTTCTTTGTCTGCTCTGACAGCTTCGACTGCGTGGAACGTTTTTCCAAGCCCTCTTTTTCGATGCGTTGCTTCAGCTCCTTTACCTCACGTTTCTTGAGCTCTTCATTATACTTCGCCGTGATCAGAACGTTGTACTGTGTGTAATACTCGGCGGCTTTTTTATGATTGCCCAGCTTTTCATAATACCCTGCCAGCAACTGATAACACTTTTGCTGGAGCGTGGGATCATGTTCAACGATCGCTATAGACAAGGCTTCTTCCCCATATTCGATCGATCGCTTGTAACGCTCAAGTAATCCATAACCTGCAGCAACATTGATGAGTTGCTCCTTGATGTGTGCGCTCTCTTTTCGTTGTCGTGCAATAAGCAGGGCCTCCTGGTAGTGCTCCACAGCTTTTGAGTATTTCTTAAGCTCCAGGTTACAGGCTCCGAGCTGATCGAAGACCGTATATTGCATCGAAGCATCGCCGGCTTTCTTTGTATAGGTCAGTGACTGATCCAGGTAATCGAGGGCGTTATCCAGGTCTTTCGCCTCCTTATAAAGACCCGCCAGCTCGTATGCATACTGCGCCGATCTTTTGTGATCCTTATTTTTTATCGCCTGCTCATAAAGCTTCACCAGCTCGGCCACCTGTGATGACTGCTGACTCCTGGCCGGGATCATAAGGCCGAATAAGAAGAAAAAAATGAACGTAAAGTATCTCGCGTCTGCCAAGGTAAAATAGTATCTGGCCGGCTACACGAATGATAGCACGGCAATCATCTGGCAATTTTATGAAGTTCTGCAGGATGGTTCCGTTACCAACAGGGCGAAACCTTACATCAGCAAGGTGTGACGTTCCGTTAGTGCTCAATGTAAACCCCGGTTGAGTTTTGAAACCACGCAGGTGCTATTGAAACCTGCTCGAAAAAGGGTACGCCATGATCAACGTAGAGGCTCCTTGCCGCCTAATGGATGCATACACCGGGGTATGGCCTTTAAAATGAATGTGTTACGCCCTATTTTCCTCCTGGCGGATGTAGCCTCACTATTGTTTTTTCTCATGCTTCTCATTAGCTTCGGAAACCATGCAAAACCCAAAAGTTACCCTCCTTCTCCTGGTCGCGGTCGCGTACACAACGCTCGCCAGCGCACAACAGGTTGCCGACACGTTGTTCAACCCTGAAATTGTACGACCTGCATACGCAAAAGCACAAGGCCCCGCGGTGCTCATAGACGAGGCGCATAGCAATTTTCATACGGTGAAAGGAAGGTTTAAACCGTTTGCACGTGTGCTGGAGAAAGATGGCTACGTGGTGGGCGGCTTTTCTCAGCCGTTCACAAATGAAGGCCTTACAGCGGCAAAGATCCTTGTCATCGCCAATGCACTACACCCCGATAACGGTGAAAACTGGAGCTTGCCGACACCGTCAGCGTTTACAGATGCCGAAATAGAAGCATTGAATGCCTGGGTGAAAAAAGGTGGCGCCCTGTTTCTCATAGCCGATCACATGCCGTTTCCCGGTGCTGCCGAAAAACTGGCGGCTTCGTTTGGATTCAGGTTCCTGAATGGATTTGCCATGAAAAAGAAAGCAGGCAAAGATCTCTTCACGCCCGGAAAAGGCCTGATGACAAACGCCCTCACGAATGGCAGAGACAAGACCGAAAAAATCGCATCCCTGCAGACGTTCACGGGCCAGGCTTTTGAGATCCCTCAAAACGCCACACCCGTTGTGGTGCTGTCGTCTGACTATGAGATCAAGTTGCCCCAAACAGCCTGGGAGTTTGAGAAGAATACACAGGTTGTATCAGCAGAGAATCTTGTTCAGGGAGCTTACATGAAATACGGTGCCGGAAGAGTGGTGGTGTTTGGTGAAGCTGCGATGTTCACCGCCCAGCTACAACGTGGTAAAAATAAAATGGGAATGAACGCCCCCAGCGCATCGCAGAACGCACAATTCCTGCTGAATACAATTCACTGGTTGGATGGGATTATAAAGTAAGTTACTTTTTCTTCTTTACCCGCTCAGGCGGTAACGCAACTCAGTCCTGAAGTTAGATTTGAGAATTCAAATTACTCTTCAAGATCACTGATTTTAAAAGTCTTTCGCTCTAGTGTTTTTAAATTATCACCAGTGAGATCAATTTCGCAAACAGGCAAATTCTTTCGATTCCTGAAGAAAATTACTTTCTTGCCATTCGGGTGAATATTAGGTGCATGACCTCCTGAAAATATTTTTTTTAGATTCGCTCCATTTTCCTCCATTACGTACAATTCCTCGTTCGCCACAAAAACGATCCTGTTGCTTGCCTTCGACCACTCTGCGCTTGATAGATCTTTTAGCTTCCTGGTCAATACAGTCTTGTTACCCGTTTCTATGTTGAACCTTACCAGTACAACATTGTTGTAGTCTGGATAAACCGTTGTTTCAACCACCTCTCTTGCTAGGATCTCCTTTCCATCCGGTGACCAGGCATAAAAGTCGAATCTATTTCCATCCAACGAAAAAACTACTCTTTTGGAGAAAAACTCCATTATCTCAAGAATCACCTCATCCGTGGGTAAATGTTTAAAGTATACCAGGTAATTGCTGCCGGGAGACCATTTGGGATGAAGATATTCCTCCAACGGATCTCGCGCTAGAAGTTTACGTGTAACACCATTTTTTAAATAGTAAAGCTTATAGGGTTCACCCTTGGCACTATAGTAGGCAACAATACTGTCATCAGGCGAGATATCTGGATAAAAGTCTGCCCAGCCTGACTCAAGTGACAACAATTTGCTTGTTCCATCATTTAAAAAATACCTGAATATTTTAAGAATACCTGAACTGTCTTTGGCAGTGTATACTATACTTTCACCGTCATGTGACCAAGTAAATGTGTTCTGTGCTTCTTGAATGACCCGCGTCGAATCATTCACTTTTATAACAAGGCCTGAACGCGCAATAAAAGCATAGCCATCACCCCGTGGACGCCATTTAGGAACAGGCCCAGAAAACACATCAGCAAATTCATTCGCGTTGACAATTCCACCGCTTTCCTGCTGGGAAAACAAAAAATGAAATGGCAGAATAAGAACGATTGTAAGTAACACGATCCGCATAGCTGGCAAAGAAACTTAAATTGCGATCATTTCCTATCAAAAAATTCTTTCATCAAAGCATCTTTCGAAGATTTCGTATTTTACCAGAATTTTTAGAAACCTTCATCAACGGACAATGAACGCTTACGCTGTTAAGATGAGGCACATCATGCCTGTGTTCTTATATGTCACCATTGGATCATTGATCGGTCTGTGCATGATCAGGTATATCTTTGCGATCCAGACCGAGGTCCTGGACTTCAAGCAGGAAGTCTGGGAGATTTGGATACCCATAGTCTTTCCATGGATCCCGATCACGATCTGGCTCCGTCCCCGGTTTCGGATTCTAATATTTAGAAAAGAAAGTGACCGGAAGCAGTTCCTGTTCCAGATGCTAACCTGGATCACAATGGCAGCATCCATGGTTATATCACAAATGTATCTAACCACGGCGAGCGGCACGTTACAGGATGCGTCATACATCGAAGAGTTGGACAGCATGGACCGGAGCAGGTACTACCGGATCAGGTCATTTGAAACTTTAACGTCTTATGGCTCATACGACGCCGACATACACGCCAGCGGAAAACACAACGAATATCTCAATTTCCACTTGTATTTCGTATGCCCGATCGTGCGCGACACAGTCAGACCACCTGAGGAATTTAAATATTGGTATGGCGTATCATTCAAGAAGCAGATCAGCAATCGGCTCAGCGCCGATGAAAAAGAACTCGAATATAATTCCTTTACGAAAGAGTGTATTCAAAAGATGAACGCATTTCAATTTCACGATGTCAGCTATTTCGAACGACTTCCAAACAATGAAGACAGAGATGGGTATTTAGGCGCAGTCGCCAACATCACGAAGCGTGAAGATAACAACGTGGTCATCCTGGAACCCAAGCAGGGATCTTTTGAAAACAGGAACGGCAATAAGCTGACCTGGATCTTTGGATCTTATCTCATAGGCACAACCGTTATTCTTCTGCTACTGCTCTGGCCCAGGCTAAGCAAAGTTGAACTGGAAAGACAGTGGCGCGGAAAAAAGCCACAAAAAGACGAAGTAGTCGATATGCTAAAATTCCTCATACCCAAACATCCTCATTTCGTAACGTCTGTTATTCTTGATCTGAACATTCTCGTTTTTATCGTCATGATACTGGCCGGTGTTCACATTATTTTCCCCGAACGGCTTAGAGCTTTTGGAATGGGGTGCCAACCGGAGAACAGAAACAACCGGAGGTGACTGGTGGCGGTTGATCACAAGTATGTTCTTACACGGAGGCATTATGCATCTTATTTTCAATATATACGCGCTTGTACTGGCATCTATATTTATCGAACCGGTGATAGGCACTGTGCGGTACGCCATCCTTTACTTCGTTTCAGGGATTGCCGGAAGCATTGCCAGTATCATGTGGTATGAAAACACGGTCAGCGTAGGCGCATCCGGAGCGATCTTCGGACTCTTCGGTGCTGTGCTTGCCGCAGTTCTCTCGGGAGCTATGGGAAAAGACGGAAAAAGGCTGATTCTCCTATTTTTTGGTCCTTACGTTGTGATCAATCTGCTGATGGGACTCGCAGGAGGTATAGACAATGCTGCACACATTGGCGGACTGGTAACAGGAGCAGTTGTTGCTTTGATTATCCACCAAACCATGAAACCTGCGTCAGATGAGAATTCAAGTGGCGGTGATCTGCATCCCCAAGAACGGCCTTAGCCTCACCAATGAAAGAGCTCCACAAAAGGGGAACTGAAGGACTCTTATCTCCCAACCTCATCGATATAATTCCGCAAGCTGCCTTGCAGATCACTTAACGTATCGAAGGCATCCTCATTCATTGCATAAACCTTTTTTTCTGTAATAATGATCTGGTTGATGAAATTGCCATAAACGGGGCGTTGAATTTCTTTGGCAAGCATGGTCAGATCCGGGCTGATCGGAGATGCCTCCGTACGGTACAGATAGGCATTGGCCGGCATCAAAGTATGATTCCTGAAATTGGTGATGTTCTCCTGCTGCTGGTTATACAGCAGTTGAAAGAAAGGTAGTTGTACCCGGTACAAGTCATAAAGTTGATTCCTGATAGAGTCCGGCAGCTCATGAACCAAACCGCTACCGGCTGCGGACATGTAGGTGGGCGAGTAAGGGTCGAAAAGAAAAACAAACTGACCTGTTATCATTTTATAAAACCAGGTGAGCTGGCGTTCCGACATTTTTCCTGAGGTCCGTTGTATGCGAAGGGAGTCTAACTGACTGATCCACGCCGAGGAGCCACTCCGATCTTCCGTAAGTCTTGCTTTTAAGGCATCGATGTCTGTGAGAAGGGACTCTGATAGCTCGATCATCTCTTTCTTTTGTGCCTGTTCCTCGCGCCATTGCTCAAACAGGAAGGAGATCGTGATCCCAAGAAAAATAATGATCACTTCTACCAGGTACGTTAAAAGTAGTTTGGGAATACGACCTGTTTTAAATCGGTTCAGTAGCATAGGTGAGGTTTGTTTGCTATAGGCGTTGCCTGTCAAAAAAAATAAAAATAAGCAAAAGAAGGAAGTGTAACATATGCGGGTGGTATTCAGTCTTGGTATAAACTCGCCACCATGTTCAAAAGCTACCTGAAAGTTGCTATCCGGAACATTATTAAGTATAAGTACTTTTCCATCGTCAATGTTTTGGGCCTGTCACTGGGTATGTCGTTCAGCCTGCTGCTGATTACTTTTTACATTTTTATCAGCTCATTTGACGACTTCCATACGAAGAAAGAAAACATCTACAGGGTGATCTCCACGCTGCAGAAAAAGACCGCCGACCCGAAAGATTTTGCTTCTGCCCCTGCAGCCCTTGCAAAAAGCCTGCAGGACCGGTCTGCCGGAATCAGGGAGATCGTGCGCATCAATACCTCGTTCGGGGGAGACATCGTCTCAAACAAGTTGAACCTGCCGGTACGGGGGTACTATGCCGACGCTAATTTTTTCAAGGTTTTCGATTTCGAGATGATGCAAGGAAACCCAGCCACAGCGTTGTCTGAGCCCAACAGCATGGTGCTGACCGAATCGATGGCCAAAAAGATCGACGCCACAGGCAATCTGCTGGGCCATACCGTTGAAATTGAAGGTGTCGGAAATTTTGAAGTGACCGGTGTTATCAGGGACCAAAACCGAACCCATCTCCAGTTCGAGACGCTCGTTTCTTTCAGTACACTTTCTGCCGCCGTACGCGGTGAGGAGAGTGATCCGAACCAATGGGTATCTTTCCGCGGTCAATACCTCTACGTGCTGCTCAACGATGCAGTGACTGCAGGCCAGCTGCAACAATCGCTGGATCGTATTTCGCACGACGTATCAGATCCCTCACAGCAGGCAAAGGTATCGTTCAAGCTTCAGGCGCTCGGCGACATCACACCAGGGCCCGACCTGGAGGATGCCACCGCGCCGGACACGGACACTACACTTCTTGTGGTTTTTGGCACCATCTGCCTGCTCATTCTTCTCCCGGCATGTTTCAATTACGCGAATATCTCCATCGCGCGTGCGTTGAAACGTTCAAAGGAGATCGGCCTGCGGAAAACGATGGGCGGTGCCAGGATCCAGATCTTCATCCAGTTCACCATCGAGACCATTGCCATCACGGTGATCGCGCTGGCGGGAGGCATCCTGATATTCATGGTGATCGCTCCTGAATTCAAAAGTATGATGATGGCGGCATCGTGGCTGGACCTGAGCCTGACCTGGGAGGCGGCGGGCATATTCCTGCTGTTTGCAATCGCTACTGGGCTGGTGGCAGGTGTTTTTCCTGCATTGCATTTCGCGGGCCTTAACCCCATCCAGTCACTCAAGGGTCAATCGGGGTCAAAATCTCTTTACGGCGTGCGGATACGAAGGGCGCTGATCATTTTTCAATTTGCACTTTCTTTTTGTTTCATCGTTTCCCTGTTCGTGTTCAGCCGGCAGTACCGTTACAACCTGAACTTCAATTTTGGCTTCCACACCGAAAACATCCTGAACGTCGAGCTTCAGGGAGTAGACCCGGTCACTTTCAAATCTGAATTTTCACGGCTCGCATCGGTGCAGGAACTGTCGATGTCGTCCGGCATTTTGGGGTTATCTTATTCAAGCACAATGATCCGCGAGCAGCGCGGGGGTGATTCGCTGAGCGTATTCCAACATTTCGTTGACACGGATTACATTGGCAACTTGGGATTGTCATTGCTGGCGGGCCGGAATTTTCCAGAGGCTTCCTTGCAACGGGAACGCTGCATGGTCGTGAACGAGGAATTTCTTCGTACCTGGAAAATCGCCACACCGGCAGAAGCGCTTGGAAAGACGTTTGTGGTAGATGGCAAAGAGCTTGAAGTGATCGGCGTGCTCAAGAACTTTAATTTCGGGCCGTTGCAGGTACCGATCAAAAGTTTCATACTCCGCACCGACCCATCGCAATTCACATATGGTAATGTTAAAGTGGCTTCCGCCGATATTCAGGCAACGCTAGCCCTGATGGAAAAAACCTGGAACAAGCTCAGCAGCAACCGAAAGTTCGAAGCCCGTTTCCACGATTACGATATGCAACGAGCGTATGATTTTTACTGGGCACTTCTCAAGATCATCGGGTACATGGGATTGTTAGCAGTGGCGATCTCCCTTCTGGGGTTACTGGGAATGGTGGTGTACACCACTGAAACGAGAATAAAGGAAGTGGGCATCCGCAAGGTGCTCGGCGCCAGCGAAACCGGTATTGTGTACCTGCTTTCAAGGGATTTTTTAAAGCTCATGCTATGGGCCACAGGTTTTGCTGTTCCCGCGAGCCTGCTGTTATTCGACAATTTTCTCTCGGCCGTTCAGTATTACCGCGTAAGCCTTAATGCCTGGGATCTCATCAGCAGCTTTGGTGTTTTCTTTTCCATCGGCATCGCCACCATTGCCTCTCAAACCTGGAAGGCGGCAGCGGCCAACCCGGTAGACACCTTGCGGCATGAATAAGGGCGGGATCACTTCCTGAAGCTTGCCCCTATCTTATCCGGTAACGAATCAACCGCTTTTAAGAAATTCTCTATGTTATTTTTCTTCCGGCCCTCATCCTTGAGGTGGTAATTATAATTATCAAAAAGGTAAGCCATCCTGAGCCTGTTGTAACGATCCAGCGTTGGGTCTTGTATCATGCTCAGCAAGCGGTTTTCGAGGGCGGTTTTGTTCCCGGTTTCTGCTAGCGCCCTGCCTATACGGCCAATGTCGCCGTAGTAATGATTGTCACCGGTATTGGAAGCAAGCAAACACGTACCAAGAAGTAAGTCAGTTGCCTGGATGTTCAGCGCTTCAAGCTCTTTCAGATACGTACCCCTTCCCGCCCAGGCATAACTCCCATCGGTAGCGCGTGAGAAATTGTCATTCATGATATCGAGGTGAGCGCGGAGAAAAATATCCCATTGCGCCGTCTCCGCTGCCAGCCTGCAAATACTGACCGCATGCAACCGCGGGGCACGGTCCATACTGCAAAGCCCCATTACCCGGCGAAGACGTTTCATCTGCAGCGCCTGTACGGGTGAGAGGTAACGTTCAACGTAAAACTCAAGCGCAGGATTGGCACGCCTTCCTGAAATGGCTTCCTGAACTGCCGATCTCAACAATCCAAGGTGTACGGGGTCAGCCTTCATTTTTAGATCCAGGGCCTGGAGCCTTTTTTGGTCCCATTCTTCGTATTGTTTTTGATATTTCCTGTACTTCACTCTCGATTCCCTTTCTTTGTCCCAATCGTAGTCAGGCTCTTTCGGCATTCCTTCGAAGTTGTTGGCAAAGGAAAGAAATTCCGAAGCTTTCGTTCCCTGATCCTGTTGTTCATGATCCATATCCGATGCCCTGGTGAGGTAAAGTGTGGCCGTGGAATCTATCATGCAGTCGACATACTGAACAAGATGTGCGTAACTGAAAGGAAGGGGCTGCTCTTCCAGGTCGAGGTACAGCGCGCTGAGACCGTCATCGTCCTGCTGGTATACCCAACCTTTTATTTTGTCCTGCGAGGAATGGTATGGAATGTCAAGCTCGAATTCTTCGTCATTTTGCAACGGCATGGAAAAATATTGCACGAACCTGACGTCCTCATAATCTCTATATCCGTCTTTGGCTATCCATGGGAGCTTTTCCATTGTGGCCTCCGGGAACCTTGTTAAAAATGCTTCCGGGGTAATGTTATTGTCTATTGCTTCGCGGGCCTGGCTCAAGTTCGTATTCAGATGAAAATAGGTGGCAGGCCCTTGTGCCAGTGCTTTGTATTCATGCGGCTCGCAGTTTCTGAATCTGATGTGCATAGAGTCAACGATGTGACTTAACCGGTTCATCGTTTGTTCATTGTAGATGAGGCCGTTGCTATGGATGGTGAATTCTGTTGACTGAGCCGATGCAGCATGGCCGCACATGACCAACAAAGGCAGGAGTAGAAGCACTTTCATAGATTGAGATTTTAAAGGAAGATGATGGCAGACAAGAAATTCCATATCCACACTGTCAAAAAAAAGCAGGGCAACTCCCCGGCGTTAAAACACAGCCATGTACTTACGTTTGGCGGATAAAAAGTTATGAATGGCGGAGTTTCTCTGGCCATATTCTGATTCAGGAAATTATTTTTATGGATGGGCGTTCCTTGTCGCAAGCAATTCGGTTAAATTGATTACCCGGACGAAACGGTTGCAAACGGCCCGCTTTCGCGCGAAATATCATAGAATAAAGAACATGGGTATTTGATACATGAGCTCGAGCATTCTCCTCATACACTGTAAAGACCAGGCCGGACTGGTTTACAAAGTAACGCAGGTCATTTTTAAACATAACCTGAACATCATCAGCAACGATGAATTTGTGGAGCGTACATTGGGACACTTTTTCATGCGCACCGAATTTTCAGGTGCCTTTGAAAAAACTACCATGATGAAGGAGCTCACGGATATTCTGCCGCCCGATGCGAATATCAAATTAAGCGAGCATCAAAAAAGGGACATTTGTATTCTTGTCACCAAAGAGCATCACTGTGTAAGCGACCTGCTGATCCGCCATCATTTCCAGGAGCTCGACTATAACGTCAGGTGTGTGATCAGCAACTACCAGAACCTGCAGGATCTTGTATCTAAATTCAACATTCCCTTTCATCATATTTCACATGAAGGGGTCAGCAGAGAAGACCATGAGGCTGCCATCCTCAGCGTGGTTCAACAATACAATCCTGAATTCATTGTGTTGGCCAAATACATGCGTGTGCTCTCTCCTGCTTTTGTAGGTCAGTTCACCAACCGGATCATCAACATCCATCATTCATTTCTTCCCGCATTTGCCGGCGCCAGTCCCTACAATCAGGCCTATGCAAGGGGTGTAAAGATCATCGGTGCCACAGCCCATTTTGTTACCGATAGTCTCGATGAAGGCCCCATCATTGCCCAGAGTGTGATACCGGTAGCCCACACCCACAGCGCCAAAGAAATGGCCCTCGCAGGCAAAGACGTGGAGAAAATTGTGCTGGCCAGGTCCCTCAAACTGGTGCTGAACGAACGGGTTTTTGTTTACGGAAACCGGACGATCATTTTCGAATGATTCCGGTCTGATCAGGCGCACTGCTACTTCTTCTTAAAGATCTTGTCCCTGTACTCCCAGGCTAACCTCAGACCGAACAGCAGGATCACGATCCAGACACCTATGAAAAGCCAATCCGGCAGGCCTTGCGTGCTGTCATAAGGCGTGGAGTATTTTAGACGTTGTGGCATTTTTTCTCTTTAAATACATGGTGGCTTTTGGAGGTAACTGCGCCAATCTTCTTTCGAGTTGATTTGTCCAGTCGCATAAACAATCGCTTACTCACTCCACGGAGAATTGAGAATAGATTCACAAAAGTCTTTCCTTTGAAAATTAGGGATCATAAAAGCGCATATATCCGCGTTAATACTTCCGTACGTCGTACCCACTTTATGTTTAAATCCTTCGAAAAAAATTGGTATGACCTTATTCTTAAAACCGGTACGCGGAAATTGTTTAACAATATCATCACGGTCCTTCTCAGACAACTGATCAAAACCTCTTCCCACCACGTCAAGCGCCACGCCGTAATTTAACAAGGCCACTTCGGCTTCTTTATGCTCTGCTATTCCCGGCGATGTGTGCAGGGCTATCGCGTCCCATACCAATTGAAGCACCTGTTGTGAAAGTCCATGGCTCCTCAGAAAATCACGCGCTGCGTTGGCTCCGTCAACCTCAAATCTTTTATCAGCACTGCTATAATGCGGCATCAGTCCGAGGTCGTGGAAGGTTGCGCTTACATACAGGATCTCCGGATCGTATTTAACCTTTTTTTGCACGCCATTCAGCGAAGCGAATACAAACGACCGCAATGAATGATTATAAAGGAACTCAGTTCCATGCTGCAACAACAATTCTGTAGCCTGACTTGCTATTGTGCTGTCGGGTATTTTAATACCGGCGACAGTTTTGGGTGTATGAATTGCCATGGGTTAGCAGATTTAATTAAAAGCCTACGCAGACCATAATTTACGCTTTTCACCCTTCATTTCTGTTTTATCTCAAAAATGGTGCGATAGTAAAGAGCATCATTTTTCTTAAAATATTTCTTCCCGCAGCATGTTAACGTTTGGCCAATGCTGCCATAAACTGTAAAACTCCGGGAATCCCCGAAGTGACGTGTTCTTTTTACAGTTTCACTTAAAAATCATTTTTATGAGCAAGAGAGTTCTTTCATTTTTTATGGCTTCGCTGCCCCTGATTGCTTTCGGTCAGTTCAATGAGGCCATTGGCACCTACAAAGATCAGGTGGGGCGTTCTGTGCAACGTGCTAAGGTTGATCCCGGATTTATTGCAGCAGGTGAAGATGGGCTTACCGTTTTCGGGGGTACAGAAGCCTCTATCGTTAAAACAAAACCCAGCGGCGCTCCCGTATGGGCTATGGTTTATGGCGGCGTTGGCAATGAATCGTTCAGCTCCCTTCGTGAGGTTTACGCTTTCTCCTCGCTTCCGGTGAATGGCTACGCCGCGCTGGGAACAACCACCACCTTTAATGGCAGCGAAGATCTTTACTTTGTAAGGACCGACCTTTCAGGAACACCTTTATACTCCTTCACCTTCGGCACAAGAGAAGGTGATGACCGCGGACATTGCCTGCAGTATATTAAAGACTTCTCCACCGGGAAATACGGCTACATCATGGTGGGGCAGACCGATTCGTACCACTACTATGGAGACTCAACCGATATACTGATCGTAAAAACCGATGAAGACGGCGCGCTGATCAGGGCCAAGGTGATGGGCAACGCGGCAAATGATATCGCTCGTTGGGTGGAGCAAACAAAAGACGGAGGATTTGTGATAACCGGATCGACCCGCTTAGGCGCGAACAGCGATATTTTTGTGGTACGCCTCGATAAGGACCTGAACATGGTCTGGCAGTCCATTTACCGGCATTGCGACGTGCCTTATACAGAGGTGGGCTACGGCATTGTCGAAAATCCCATCGACGGATCGCTCACGGTCACAGGCTTCACCAATAGCTTCGGACTGGAATACAGCCAGGATGCATTTTTATTAAACCTGAAACCCAACGGCGCCGTGAACTGGATGAGAACCTATGGAACAAAAGAGATCGAGCAGGGCATCAGCATAGACCTGAGCGGTGGCGGCAGCGAGTACGTGGTCTCAGGTTATGCCATTGATGGCGGTGGCAATAAAGATGCCTTTATTTTCAAAACCGATATGGCTGGCAATCCCATCTGGAGTAACCTCTATGGAGCGTCGTCAGGCAATGGGGAGCAGGGTGCTGAGATCACGAACGACGGAGGCAGCGGATACATTTTCACCGGTTTTGCCGAATCATCCTATACGATCAACCGCGATTACTACCTCGTCAACCTGACGTCTGATGGAATTAGCGGTGGCTGTGAAAGAGAATTTACACGTGAATGGAAATCGCACACCCCCTGTACTTTTGCAAACTTCCAGGACGTGGATGTTTACGACATCAAATTCGCGTGCACGCAATACGAAAAAGTGGACTACCAGGCGCGCGTTTGCTCCGGCGGTGAGTCACTTCGATCCCTGGCCGAGCCCCGCGAAGGATCAACCGATGCCCTGACCGTGATCCCCAACCCGACATCCACCACGGTGCAGGTTTTATTCAACGATATCGCCATACCCAGAAAGGGTGGGACGCTGATCGTATCCAACCGGAGTGGGAAAATTGTTTACAAGACATTTATTGATTCCGGTGACGTGCGCATACCGGTTGAAACGTTCCCCAACGATCTGTACGTGGTGCGGTTCATTGGCAGCGATGGCAAACAATATCAAAAGAAGTTCATCAAAAAATAATCACCACCGCTAAAAGACCCGGGTACTATCTCAGGAATGTCCCCCCTTGGCGGGGATATTCCTGTTTCGTTTTAGCATTCTGCCGATCACCAGACGTCTTTAACGGGCAAAGCATGAATTTTACAGGAGGAGCTGCCTGACAACCTTCGTCAATACATTATATTAGACATCCATTAATCACCCCCCATGAAGATCTTTCTCACCGCTGTGGTAGCGCTTTTTCTGATTGCCTGCCAGGAAGAACCCACACAACAAAGTACAAGCTCACAGGCCTCAGGTGACACACTCGTCTATTACCGGCAGCCAGACGTAGATTTTTTTGAGCTACCCTACTGTGCCGGGACTTACGGTTGTGATACCGTTAATTGCATCGACATCGACTGCAATGTTGGAAAACTGTTCGCAACAAGCTGCTCCGCCACGCCTTATCCATGGCGGTGCATCAACGAAGGCGATACGCTAACCGTGATCGTTTTGATCAGCGGTGTGGAGTATCCAGACAAAACTCATTGCGCGGGTAAAAATGAAACAATCGAGCCCATTTACTATGGCGATAGCAAAGCAGTACCGCAGGGCAGCCAGTTCGATACACCACCACAAGGCTGGCCCACCGCGAGCGCTCAGGGACTGGCCATTGACAGTAAGACGGGTAAGATCAACATCGATCAATCCGTAGCGAATGGCATTTTTGGGGTTGTACCGAAGCATGGAAGTGAACGTAATATCCGCATTTATTACAAGCTCAATGACGAGAGTCACTATACCCTCAATTACACAGACATAACTTTTGTATACGATTCCTCAGCGGGAAATGCCAGGATTACTGATGATGGTCCGGGAGGCGGAACCGTAGTGATCGTGAAATCATGTAACTGATGACAAGGGCGGTAAATGCAATTTGCCTGAAGACAGTCGGCCTGAAGGTCAGCTGTTTGATCTTCACGATCGTTGCATTTTGCCCACCTTCCGCAACGGGCGAGGCACACACACCACCGGAATACACAATATCTTCCAGCCACCCTAACGACAGCGCCATGCATAAAGACATGCTGCGATGCAGGGTCCTGTATGCCAAAGTGAATGCGCTGTTTGACGATAATTTCAATTTTACCTCCGGCCCCATGATGCAGATGCTGACGGAGATCATGGACATTACCATGCGATACCCGGGCGCCGATACATTGCTATCTGATCTTTACGGCAAAATGGCCATTTGCTACCAGGACCTGGGAAAGGATGAAGATGCTGTGGCAAGCCTCCGGAAAGCAAAAGCGCTGCGGAAAAATAAAAAGCCCGACCGCAGTCTGTTCAACATCTACTTAACGCTCGGTAATCTGTTCATGAAGTCATATGCTTATGATTCGGCAGAATACCACTTCACTTACATCGAAGATCGCCTGGCACAATTTCGCGGGCTGCGTAAAAACGAGCTGCACCGATTATGGAATGAGCTGGGTGTGCTGCATTATAACTATGGCGATCACAAGCTGGCGCTCAATTATTATCAGCAGGCGCTGCAAAATGGCCTTTCCGTATTTCCGCCGCAAGCAGAACAAATCGTAATGGTGCAGAACAACATCATTGCTGTTTTGCTCAGGCTCGATCGGCCGCACGAAGCGATCCGGAAATACCATACGCTGATCTCCTATGGCAACACCCTCCCCATCCTGTTCCATAACCTTGGCAAGACCTACCAGCGTGTTGAAAAATATGACAGCGCGCTGCTGTATCTAAAAAAAGCAGAGTCATTGGCATCGGACGACGTACTCAAAATAAAACTCTTCAATAACCTGGCAATAACCTATATCGGTTTGAAAGATTACGACCAGGCCCTCCGTTGCCTGGACAACGCAATTCTGCTGAACCGGAGATTTTACAAAACAAAGAATGCAGCACTGGCCTACTCTTATATGAACAAGGCCAGGATCTGCGAGCAGCAGCATAAGATCATTGAAGCCCTGAAGGAATACCAGGCTGCCATCAGGGTGCTTCATTTTGATTTTAACGATAGCAGCTTCTACACTGCCCCGGATGATCTCAACAATGTGGTGTCACGCCCCTACTTTTTTGAATGTTTACACAACAAGGCTATTGCCCTGCGTAAGCTTTACGAGACATCGCCACAACACCAACACCTGCAGGCTTCATTTATCCACTATGAGAAGGCGGCTAAGATGATGGATCTTATCCGGAAAAGTTATTCTTCGGAAGAGGCAAAATTGCTTTTCAGCAACCATACGCATATGGTTTATGAAGAAGCCATTGCCACCGCCTTCGAATTGTATGAACACACAAAGGAAGAGCGGTACAAAGAGACTGCATTTGCTTTTTCAGAGAAAGCCAAAATGACGGTATTGTCCGAAGCACTGGGGGCGCTGAAGCTTAAAAAATTACCCGGCCTGCCCACGGACCTGATCAGCGAGCAAGCGCAATACAAACGGAACATCGGCAGGTTGCTCGTGAGGTTAGGCGATACCAGAGACAGCGCCGTAAGCCTGAAAATCAGGAGCGACCTTGCTGCCAGCGAGATCGCCCTGTCTAAAATAGAAGATCAGCTGGAAAAGAATAAAAGATACCGAAACCTTAAATACGATCGCAAGCCATTGGGCATTTCAGAGATCCGGTTGCGCCTTCAAAAGAATGAAGCCCTTATAGAATATTACCTCGCGCAGCATGATGCTTTCATTTTCACATTGACCGCCGATGATTTTACCCTTCATCGTGTGCCCCTCTCATCTTCGTTCTTCGATTCGTTTGAAAAGCTCAAAGCTTCACTGTATGCTGCCGGAGAGGGTGTTGCCTATCGAGGCGCCAGTCCTTCCTATACCGTGTACAAACACCTGGTTGAGCCTGTATCAGGTCTTATCAATGATAAAAAAAATTGGATTGTTGTGCCCGATGGTATGCTCAGTTATATCCCCATAGAAGCGCTGGTTTCTGATACTGCCGCGAGCCGGTTTGTGATCGAGGAGCACGCGGTGCGGTATACCTATTCCAGCCTTTTTTTGCCCGCGGCGGATGAGACTTCATCGGACGGCAGCATACTTGCCTTCGCGCCGTTCGATCATGTTAAAAAAATGCCGGATATTCATCCACTGAAAGGGTCAGGCAAAGAGATCGGTGCGCTGCAGGGCACACTTTATTATAATGAAGCGGCAACAAAGACTGCATTCCTGCAACAGGCCAATGCTTTTGACGTCATTCATTTAGCCACCCATGCCGAAACATTCAGCGAAGATCCGTTGCGCTCATTTATCTCTTTTTATCCCGGGTTGCAACAAGCATACGATTCCAAATTATACATGCCGGAGATCTATGCCCTTGATCTTGATAAAACCAAAATGATCGTGATCAGCGCCTGTGAGGCAGGAAGCGGCAAGCTCATGAATGGCGAAGGACTCATCAGCCTGTCACGTGCATTTGCCTTCGCCGGCTGCCCTAGCATTGTCACCAGCTTATGGAAAGCGGATGATGAACTCACCGCCACGCTGATGATCAGCTTCTACCGGAATTTGAAAAAAGGTTATACCAAAGATGAAGCCCTGCGAAATGCCAAACTGGAATTTCTCCACGCAGGCCAGGATCATCGATTGAGATCACCCGTATTCTGGGCAAACTTCATATGCATTGGAGATGCCAGCGCCTTGTATAACGACAGCACGATCTACACCATCAGTGCCATCGTTGCGCTGATACTTTTACTCGTGATGGTTTTCCTCAAAGTCAAAAAAAAGCATCGACCCGTCCCGGCCTTCTCCGAAGAAGAGTTAAATTAAGTAACTTGTCAATCTATTATCCAGTTAATCCTTAAATCCTTTAATCCTGGTATGACAGTCTCTGCAACGGACGAAGGGTTGATCGGCGCACTCAAGAACGGAGATAACGAAGCGCTGAAGTACGTCTATAAAACGTATTGGCCAATGGTATCACGGTTTGTGAGGTGCAACAGCGGCAGCATGGAAGATGCCGAAGAGTTATACCAGGAGAGCATCATCGCGTTGTATGAGAAATTGCGGACCGAAGATTTCCATTTAACCTGCTCCATCAAAACATATATTTATGCCATTTGCCGCAACAAGTGGCTTTATCAGCTCAAGGGAAGGAAAACAATAATCGATATCGAAGAATACGATGCCATCAGCATAGAACCTCATGACGACACACACGAGCTTCCTGAAGACAAGGAGATCGTGGAAGCCATTGGCTCCATGGGAGATCCTTGCCACACACTGCTCATTGGTTTTTATTACCAGCAACTGTCACTGGATACACTCGCTGACAAATTAAAATATGCCTCCGCCAGTGTGGCACGGCAACAAAAATTCAGGTGCGTGGAGCGGTTAAAGAAACTATTTCTGCACAGACGATACCGGTACACCAATGAGTGAATTGAGTCAAACAGAGATGATCGCGCGTTACCTTCAGGGTGAGCTTGACGCGAAGGACCTGGAACAGTTCAATGCCAGGCTTGCCACGGATGATGCGTTCAAACGTGAAGTGGAGCTGCAGCGCACCATTATTAAAAACATCACCAGGGCAGGCCGTCATGCGCTCAGGTCCCAACTCAAGCAATACCATCAGCAGATCATTCATGAAACAGAGGCGACGTCTTCTCAGGACATTTCAGGCGAAGCGACAGTCAGAGGCAGGTCATTTAAAAATCGTTCGAGGCCAGCGACCAGGAAACGGGCGCTGCTGATGGCGGCCTGTGTTGTGATAGCCTTAACGGCGATTGGCCTGGGGTACTATGCCTACCTCTCTCCAGAGCGCATTTTCAACGATGAGTTCAAACCCTATGCAATCCGTACCACGCGGGGTTCTTCCGCTCCGGCGGATATTGTCTCACTATACAGGGATCATGACTACAACCATTATCTTTCAGCATACCAGGCACGGGAGGTAAAATCTCTACAGGAAATTTTTCTCGCTGGAAACGTATACCTCATCAAAGCAGATGCCGCCCGGGCGATCCAATGCTTCCGGCAGGTAATGATCGAAAATGAAAAACGTGCTGCCGAAGACCAGCGATACTATGAAGACTCCGAATATTTTTTAGCCCTGGCGTATCTGCAAAACAACGAGCCCGATAAAGCAGAGATCCTGTTCAGAAAAATAATGGCTGCACCTCAGCATCCGTATAACCATGAAGTTGGCAACGGATTGCTGTGGAAGATAAGCGTGGTGCGGTTCAAGCTTGGAGTTAATGATTGACAGGTGTTTTTCAACCATTGCAATTCCAGGTATCTTCAGCATACGCCAATATTTTCATAAATTCGGGTACAACCTGTAAAAAATATGAGCAGCTTAGGCGATGTCATCGAAGCAATAGAGCTTCACGCGGTACAAGATCTACGCAAATACTTTTCAGAGGGTGTGGATCCCAATGATCTCTTTAACGGTATACCGCTCATCTATGAACTGACAAGCGAATACGCACGCTCTCCCTTGTTCAAAGAGTGTGTGAGAGCTTTTGTAGATCACGGGCTGGTATTTGAGGATAAAGCTTTGCTGGCTGTGCTGCTCGACGATGGTGATTCCCTGAACAAGCATATCACTCAATATCCGGAAACTGTCACCAAACGATACAGCCTTAAATGTGCCTACACACCGATGGATGAAGTTACCTTACTGCATATTTGTGCGGAGTTCAACCACGTGGCTACCGCACAGGTGCTGATCAGTCATGGGGCCGACGTCAATACCAGGGCTGGAACAGACGAGAATGGTTTCGGCGGCCAGACACCTGTTTTCCACACCGTCAATCAAAACCAGAACCAAAGCATCGACATGTTGAATTTATTGCTGTCGATGAAAGCTGACCTGCAGATCACGGTGCCTGGGCTCATTTGGGGAAAGGGTTATCCATGGGAAACTTTGATCCCTTCCGTAAACCCGATCAGCTATGCCATGATGGGTTTGCTTCCGCAGATGCACAGACGTGAAGAGACCATTTCAGGCATCGTGACCACGCTCTTAAAGCAAGCGTATGGCATTGATTATAAACCCAAAAATGTACCGTGTGCCTACTTGAAGAAATAATAACAGGATTTACAGGATCTCAGAATGTGGACTCAAGCTTCTTCACCCTGCTATAGCACATCCAAAGTATTATTCCACCCAATAATCCGAAAGAGCAATCGATCAGCTGCCAGAAAAAGGGTATCCCGCGGACAGCTCCTGCAATGAACGCCAAAGGGAAAACCGCGGCGCATGATATTAGTCCGAACTTCAATACCCAGATGTTCCTGACAGGGTCTTTAATGATGCCGGCGAATAACACCGCCAGTATAAGATGCGCAAATGCCAGCCAGTCGGTGCCATACGCTATGAATGGATACTTCGAATCAACCTCAGTGATACCCTGGTATACCGTTTCGATCCAGCGCGACAATCCATTATCAAGCTTAAAGTAAACAATTTGGTCATGCGCATAGGTGAGCCCTGTATGGATCGGAAAGGCGGTTATGCCACTCACGATCAGTCCTGCGACGAATACATATAACAGGATGCGCACTTCACGCCGCAGATTCTTCGCGTCTTTCATAAGGTAATGTAAGTCTCTACATTCAAAGGGACATGCCCCAATAACAGAAAAGTACTTTGTAATTCAAAGTAAATATACGTGAAACAGGCCTTTGGGTTCTAATTTTTCAGAAAAAGAGATCACTACTGAAGATCATTTCAGCATCGGAGCGTGGGCACAGTAAGATTATGGGTCATTGAATCATCCTCTCAGTCTTCCTCCGGACATATCAAGGATAACAACTTTTTCGATGGAAGGTACGTCATCATTGCCGGCTTCGAATATCGCGAACAGCACTCCCTGATCGAAGTCCTTACGCCAGGCTGTTATAATAAAATGCTCAGGTAAAGAAGGGCCTTCCAGGTCAACTTCCCGGCTGCTGATCTCGTCATCCAGGATGTCGTGGTTTTTTACACAGCTTTCACCGGTTGTACATACATAGCAAACATTTTTATCCAGAATTTTAGAGATCACCTCCTTTACGTTGGTCACAGGACTGTCGTTGTCCACCAAAACACATAACCAGTTTTTATTGGGAATGTCCTTATCCCAATTTTGCTCCGCGTTGTAACGTACCACTACTATCTCTCTATCGTTTGCGGTTAGTGCCATGTTTCGTTCTGTTGAATGCTGATCAAACATTGCGTTATAAACTTTTATCAGAAGGGCACGTGTTGTAAAGCGTTGGCATCTTTCAGCAGCACCAGGGAGCAGACAACGGCGGTGATGATCCCTGCAACAACCATCAGCGCGTGAAAACCTACGCCGGTGTATGAAGCGGTATTGGTGGTATTGATATATGAAGTTTTCATGTGTTCTGCGTTTATGATGTAAATAACGCAGTTGGCTGTCGCCCCGGCCACGGCAAAAAGGCTGTCTCCGGCACCGGGTAGGTAAATGACGGAAAACAGGCGGTGAACCCAGCCCCGCGTTTCACCTAAAAGGCCGCAAAAAACACCTTCTAAGCCCCATTTTCTGATCCCAGCCATCCAATCACCCCAGAGGGTGCCTTGATCTCCATTATATCCAAGCTACCGTAACGGTCATTTCATGGAACAATCGCTTTTTATCGGTAGAAGCCCGTTTTATGCAGGTAATCCTTACAATTCAGCGCCCGGGTTTTTATATTGAGCGATATTTCCGTCTGTACATATCGATACGGTTATGAAAAGACTTTTACACCCGCTGCATTCTTTGAGCTTCACCCGGAAATATCAATTCGCGGCACGCAAATCATACGCCGTGTTCTTTGTATTCGTTTCCTTTCATTCATTCGCACAACAAGGATCACAAAACAATGACAGTTTATCCGCCAGGGTATTGCAGGAGATCGTGGTCACGGCCTCCAGGTCGCAGGAGAGCCTGTTACGCGCACCCGTCAGCATCGAGACCATGTCCCTCCAGGCTATCCGGCAATCAGCTCATTTTAGTTTTTTCGATGCGATCCAAAACCTGAAAGGGATCCAGGTGCTTACGCCGAGCATGGGCTTCAAGGTGATTAATGCACGGGGGTTTGCCAATACAACCAACGTGCGGTTCGTGCAAATGGTAGATGGGCTCGATAATCAAGCGCCCCACATTGGAGCTCCGGTCGCCAACACCCTTGGCCCGAACGACCTCGACATTCTCAGCGTGGAAGTTGTGCCCGGTTCAGCGTCTGCGGTTTACGGAATGAATGCCATCAACGGACTGGCTAACTTCGTTACAAAAGATCCTTTTCAATATCAGGGCCTCAGCATCAACCAAAAGACGGGATTCAATAACGTTAAGTCTCCGGAAACAAATGCGACTATTATCTCAGAAACAAATCTTCGTTTTGCAAAAGCTATCAATGACAGATGGGCATTCAAGATCAACGGCACATTCATGAAAGGAACAGATTGGTTTGCCAATAACCGAACCGATCTGAACCCAGCCGCAAATGTTTCTACCGGGCTAACCGGAGACCTGAACCCCGGAAGCGACCATGTAAATGTCTATGCAGACGAATCGGCCAACAGGCGAACCTTGACCCTGGGCGGAAAACAATATGTGGTGAGCAGAACGGGTTATGCTGAAATGGATGTTGCCAGCTATGGTATTCAAAACCTGAAAGGCGACGTCTCACTGTTTTTCCGGCCGAATGAAAAACTGGAAGTGAGCTACACTTACCGGGCAGCGCATCAAAATAATATTTATCAACGCACCAACCGGTTCAGGTTCGGCAACTACCGCACACAACAGCACGCACTGCAGTTTAAGTCCGCGTCAATCCAGTTCAGGGCTTATCTCACGCAGGAGAATACAGGCGATTCTTATAACATCCGTTCCATGGCGGAGAATATCGACAGGACATTTAAAAGCGACAATGCCTGGTTTTCTGATTTTACCAATCGATTCAATTCGGGCACTTCGGGCGGCATGAGTGTTGCTGATGCTATGCATGCTGCGCGGGCCTTTGCAGACAACGGACGGTACGTGCCTCACACAGCGCAGATGCATCATCTGATCGATTCCTTGCGGGACATCAACAACTGGGATTATGGCGCAGCCCTCCGGGTAAAAGCGAACCTGGCACATTCAGAATTTCAACATGACATCACCCATTTACTTTTTGACAAGAACTCCCGGGTAACGTTCATGTATGGGCTGGATTTCAGAGAATATATCATCGTGCCAGATGGCAATTACTTCATCAATCCCGAAGAGACGGGAGACAACCTCAACTATTGGAAGGTCGGCGGATTTGTGCAGTCATCGGTCAGTTTGTTGAATGACAAAGTGAAAGTGAATGGCGTTGTGAGGATTGACAAAAATCAATATTTCGATCCGAAGATAAATCCACGCCTGGCCATCGTCTATTCTCCCACGCCCCTGCATAACATCCGGGTTTCGGCCCAGAACGGTTATCGGTTCCCCAGTATCTTCGAAGCCTTTTCAAACATCAATAGTGGCGGCAGAAAACGTGTGGGAGGTTTGCCGATCATGTCGAATGGGATTTTCGAGAACAGTTATACCCAGGCGTCCATTACCGCATTCCAACGTGCCGTGCAAACCGATGTGAATACTTCGGGCATGACGTTGAACGATGCCATTCAAAAAGAAGAAGGACTGTTGAAACAAAATCCATACACCTATCTGCAGCCCGAGCACGTTACAAGCTTTGAAGCAGGTTACCGTGCAGCCCTTTTCAATGAGCGCTTAAAGCTGGACATGGATTTCTATTACAACACTTACAGGAACCTGATGGCGCAAATCGATGCCAACATTCCCAAACGACAGCATCCTGATAGCATAGGCTATTATCTGCAGAGCAACAGCAGGCAGAACCTCTACCGGTTATGGACCAACTCCAAAACAATAAGTTACAACTATGGCGCGTCATTCGGCGCAAGCTATGATGTATCTAAAAAATTAAGGATCGGTGGAAACTTCACCTATGCAAAACTCTCACGGAAAGATCAGAGCGACGGACTTGAAGACGGATTCAATACACCCGAATGGACTTATAATCTATCGGTTGCCAGCCCGAATTTTTATAAAACCATTGGCTTCAATATAAATTTCAGGCAACAGCCGCCGTACTTATGGCAATCAGCCCTCGCTACAGGGAATGTGGATGGTTATGCTACGCTGGATCTGCAACTTACGGCTGACCTGCTGGAGAATACATTGTTATTAAAACTGGGTTCCACCAACCTCACGAATAAATATTACTATTCATTTATTGGCGGCCCGGCGATTGGTGGATTTTATTACATCGCTGCAACTTTTAGTATGTGATGGCGATGCCTGCTCCCCCAGTCACTGAGTTGTTTTAAGAGCGGCCCCAGCTCAATGGCCATTTCAGTGAGCGCGTACTCCACCCTGGGAGGAATTTCAGCATAAACCGTTCGCTTCACCAGGCCATCCTGCTCCAACGCGCGCAGCTGCAGGGTAAGCATACGTTCGGTAACAAAGGGGAACTTCTTGCTGAGGTCGCCAAACCTTTGTTTCCCGCTTTCCAATTCGCTTAGTATCTGCAGTTTCCATCTGCCGCCGATCTTGTTAATAGCATAGGTAAGATCACATTCAACGAGGTTTTTTTCGTTGCGGCTATAAGTCGAATTTTCCTTTCTGGCTGCCATTACTTACATATTTGATAGTTCCCTACAATTGATCGAACGTCCTGTAAAATCAAAAGTCACAGGATACATTGCCAACGAAATTTTCACGACCAAAGTTTAAGCATCAATAGTATGGATTTGTATTTAAAAGGAAAAACGGCGGTGGTTACCGGTGCCAGCCAGGGAATTGGCCGCGCCATCGTAAAACAGCTGGCCATGGAGGGTGTCAAGGTTTTTGCAACCGCCAGAAACGAAGATCTGCTGAATGATCTTCAAGCAGAGGTTCGCGCTGCCGGTGGCGTTGAGCCGGTCACGTTCGCCCAGGATCTCGTTGCACCCGATGGCCCGGAAAAGATCGCCACGCAAGCGCTGGCCAGCCTGGAACATGTCGATATACTGATAAACAATGCGGGCCGCAGTCGCCCGGTAGACGTTGTTGCACCCGAAGCGCCGTGGATGGAATCTGTGACGCTGGACTTCGACCGTCCCCGGCAGCTCACGCAGTTATTTTTGCCACACTTGATGGAACGCAGGCAGGGCGCCATCCTGAACCTCGCCAGTACGTATGAGCTAAGATCGATCAATGTTTCAGCAGTTGCCAAAGCGGCGGTGGTAGTGTGGTCCAAGCAGCTTGCCGCACAACTGGGCCCCTACGGTATCAGGGTCAACTGTCTGCAGCCGGGCCTCATCGATACGGAGAATATCCGCCCTTTCTTCCCTGGTGATGAACGGAAGAAATTTGCCGGACGCGAGATCCCGCTGGGAGATTTTGGTGAACCACAGGATGTTGCCGACATGGCCACTTTCCTGGTATCACCCCGCGCGCGGTACATTACCGGCACCGTGGCGGTTGTTGATGGCGGCATGCGTCATCATCCGTTTTGATGTCGCAAAATCACCTTTAAACTGTCGCATTCAGCCTGTGCGTGGATTCAATGTTCTTACCACCTTTGTACTGTTGACGTTAACCAACACACAAAGTTAAGTGGAGCAGCAACCACTCAAAAAACGGGCGAATCCGAAAAGCCTGACGAGTAGGAAGCAAAAAAAAAGAAAATTCTTATGTCTAACAGTGTTTCACTCCATAGAATACTTAAAGCATCTCCTGAGAAAGTATTCCGTGCCTTTACGCAAGCCTCAGCCATTGCATCATGGTTACCTCCTTACGGATTTATATGCACCGTGCATCAATTGAGTGCAGAGAAAGGTGGTACTTTCAGGATGTCGTTCGAAAACTTTTCAACCGGTAGCAGTCATTCATTCGGCGGCACATACCTGGAAGTAAAGCCCAATGAATTCCTGAAGTATACCGCTAAGTTCGACGACCCCAATCTGCCCGGGGAAATGATCACTTCGGTGTCGCTCCGGAATACCATTGCCGGTACCGAAATAAAAATTTCACAGGAGGGAATTCCCGCTGCCATCCCGGCCGAGATGTGTTATTTAGGCTGGCAGGAATCGCTCGAAAAGCTGGCGAAGCTGGTAGAGCCTACGATACCGGATGCCTAAGGCATGATTCGAACACAAAAGCTCAGTAAAAAATTACTGAGCTTTTTCCTTCTTTAGTGAGCTGTCTTTTCCTTCATGACCGGGCGTGCAGGTGATCTGCCTGGATACCCATTCTGACCTTAAAAGATTCCCCAAGGTCACTACATTCCAAAAAGCTTCGCAAAAAACATCCTGATCTTTAAAGTAAAATCTTCTTCACTGCGTCTTCAGGTTATAGATGGATGAGGCTCTGACCACATTGAAAACCGACAGCCCCAGTAAAAAAGTCATTCAAACTGTAAAAGATTACGGCAATCGCCTCTTTGGCTTTATCCGTGGCCGTGTAAAAACCGATGAGGATGCCGAAGACATTTTACAGGATGTGTGGTACCAGCTAAGCCATGCCGTCAACGCAGAGGATATCGGCCAGATGAGCGGGTGGCTTTTTAAAGTTGCCCGTAACAAGATCATCGACAAGCACAGAAAAAAAAGCACCGTTTCCCTGGATGACTTCAGCGCTGACACTGAAGAGGGTGAATATTTCTACAAAGATATTTTATTGATGAACGACACCGACCCCGAAGAGGAATATCTGCGGGAAGTGTTCTGGATCGAATTATTTTCCGCCCTCGACGAGCTTCCGGTAAATCAGCGGAACGTATTCGTGTGGAATGAGCTGGAAGACATGACGATGCAGGAGATAGCCGACAAGACCGGCGAGAAACTGAAAACCATCATCTCGCGAAAGCGTTATGCGGTAAAACACCTGCGCGAAAAACTTGAATCGTTGTACAATGATCTGTTAAATTATTAGTGCATAAAATGTTTCGTTATTCCAATCGATATGGTATGAAAAGAAGGTTTCCCTTTTTCTTCTTTTTTCCGCTGCTGGTGCTCGTTTTGTCCGCGGTGATAATGCTCTTATGGAACAGTATTCTCCCCGAAGTAGTGCATGTGGAAAGGATCAGCTATCTGCAGGCCATGGGACTATTCATTTTATCACGGATCCTGTTCGGCGGCTTTCGCTTTGCAGGAAGAGGCCGGCCGGGCTTTGGTCCTCCCCCACACATTCGTGAAAAATGGATGAACATGAGCGAAGAAGAGCGAATGAAATTCCGGCAGGAGTGGCGCGCGCGTTGTGGTCGTCGGTGAGCGTACAGCAAAGCGGTATTGGCGTCTTCTCAAAATAACTCCTGTGGTTTAGCGTATTTCTTCAGGTCATCCGTCTTCCTGATTGAAGTCAAACAAAAAATAAAAACATGACAAAGCAACTTGTAAAACCGATACTGGCCGGCATCCTGATAGGTGTGGCCTTTTATGTGCTTCCGTTCTTTTTCTTCAGGGGATTCTTTTTCTTCATTGTCGTTTTCTTCCTGATCCGTTTCCTCTTTTGGGGACGGTGGGGTGGTCCGTTCAGGGGCTGGAGAGGATACTACGGGCATAACAGCATCCATCCCGCTTTCGCCGACACCATCCGCAAAATGAGCGATGAAGAGTACGAAACATTCAAGAAAAAATTCGACGGTTACCGGATGTCGGCGGATGACGAAGGCAGGAACCAGGACTCAAAACGTTGATTTAATCACTAAATACAATGAAACGAAGCACAAATTTTCTAGTCGCGTTTGCGGCAGCAATAATTACTTTCGGCACACTCCACCTGGCGATAGGCCCTAAGCAATTTGGATGGCGCAACCATTACCGCCATGCGTACGGTTCGTATAACGACCATCATCCCTGCGATAACAACAGCAAGGAGCCAAAAGACAATGATCCAAACGCAAAATCGCCGGATCAGGATCCCTCCTCCAAGTGATCGACTCAATCCAACAAAAAAAAACAAACTATGCATCAATATTTCAATTATGGCGCCTGCCCTCCTGGTATGAAGCGGCACGCCCATCCACTGCATGAAAGATTTTCACGCATGGCCTATCACCGGAGGCCAAAATACAATGTACCGGTGAACATACTTGAGAAAGAAACACACTACGAAGTGCACGTGTACGCTTTGGGATTTGACAAGGCACAAATAAAAGTGAGTGTAGCCCATGATGTGCTTTACATCAGCGGAACCCGCACGATTGATGAAGGTGATCTGCCGAACTTCATTCAGCAGGAGTACCCGATCAGGTCCTTCGAAAGGATGATCCTGCTCCATGGCAAGGTCGACACCGCCAATATCAGCGCACGCCACGAAGAGGGCATCTTGAAGATCACGCTTCAGAAAACGCCAGACGCGCACAAGAATTCACAGGAAATAGTGGTTCAGTAGTGAGTCGGAGATGAATATAAAAACCCCTGGTGTTTCAGGGGTTTTTCTTTTGTTACTCAGAGATAGATAGTAAACGTCGGGGGAAATATGCTGATTTGTCACAGATATGGAGCCAGTCTTCACTTAGCTTTTGAATACGCGACTTTCAACCGCGTCAATTTATCCTTATAAGTTTGCTTATAAAAAGCCCTTAGGTCATCTCTTAAAAAAGACGCATCAACCAGTTGATCGATACGCTCTTCTTTGCCATTAAATTCGTCAATGATCTTACCAACCCGACTTTCTTTTATTCCCAGCACGCTGCCAAATTCTAAGAAGTCGTCATAAGTGTAAAATCCGTGCGCATCATACGCTTCGGTAAACCGGTCCTTGAAAAGCGTGAGTGCCATATCCGCTTCTCCAGATGAATGTATCCGTGTGCAAAGAAGATCATAAGCCGGCGTAAGGATATAGTCACCATCATCGGTTTTTACAGCAGAGAAGTTTCTGGCGTGCGCATCTCCATTTGAAAAAATATAATTGAATATCACCAGCCTGAAGAATTTTTCCAACTCAACAGCATACATGGCGATATGACGTTTGATCAATAGGCCGATCTCCTCGTAGGAAAGGTCATACTTATAATTTTTTCCGTGTGTTTCTGCTGTGACCTGCGCAATCTGAGCGAAATCTTCCTGAGCGTTTTTTGATCCGTCCGCTTTGACATCAAATCGTTTTACCAGATATGCCGGTGCATTGTCCTTAAAATGAATGATGGCATTCGGTGGAATGGTGATCTTGAAAATTTGCCCGGCAACTTGCATCGTTAAATGTTCGTTGGCGGGTGCCTGATCGAGATTTTTAAACTGTCCCACTGGTATGGGTTTTAAAATATACTGCGCATTGGTGTTGGTTAGTATAAGCTCATTATTCTCAAGTCTCAGACTGTATTTTAACTGTACACCGGAAATGGATAATCGCTTTACCGCATTTGCATAAAGATCCGAATGTTCTGTCACAGGTGAATTGAAAGGCAGAACATGTTCGACCTTCTTGCCTTCGAATAACTGTTGCAAACACTTTCTACAAAAGCCTGCGTTGTCAATTTGTTTTAAGCATCCTGAGCAGTTCATGACATTATCTCCTCCACGGTAATTGATCCGATCGTATCCGATTGAGCCGTTGCAAGTAACAGACTGAAATGATCATTCTCATCAATTCGCAACAATCTGCATTGGGTTTGCCTGTTTACACCTTCCGACAGCAGACCATAAAAAAACGGGAATAAAAAATGCGAGCGATATTCTTGTTGTGTTTTGGGCATCGATAGGCTAATGGCACTACCAGCGGGATTATTAAAATAATCATCAACGTATCGAAAAATGTATTGCTGACGATCCGACTTTTCAAGAATGCCGGCAAGCACTCCGTTATTATACACCGCTGCCTTCCGTCCCATTTTATTGAATCACCTCAATTTTAATTTCCATTCCCAGCACATTACAGATTTTCATGAGTGTCTCCAATTCAGGATTAGCGATGCCTTTTTCTATATCTCGCAGCGTCCGTGGAGAAATGCTGGCAATATCCGCCAACTGTTCTTGTGATATTTTTCGAGCCTTCCGTCTGGAGTGTATTATACCTCCAATAGCCTCCTTCCCGTCATTCATATTCATTAAATCAGGCAATTAATTGCTGCTTTCCCGTTAATAATGTACTAAATCATGACACTATACGCTAAAATAGGCATTTTAGTTCCCATTCGGAATCATACTTCCTATTTTAACGTAAAATACCAGTTTGACAGGTTGAAGTTCTGCAAACCGGCGTTTAATTGCCGGTTTGGTCACAAGCTTTGGGAAAATTTTCATTTGACAGGGCATTCCAGGCAAAATTCCGAAAGCGTTTTGACAAATTTCTGAAGCGGGAAAGACAGCGCATTGTCAACCGGGAGACCGCGGAAGTAGTTACCATCAATAGCACAAATCGTTGAGAAAAGCTGACATCGGATTAATGAAGCAAACCAGAAGGTTAAAGCTCACCGTCTCACAAACTTTCACGCACTATTTTGTTGTGCTCTTTTTATGCCTTGTGCCACTGGTAACCTTATGGGATTTCGTTAAAATGTGTTTTGGCGTATATGACAGCGATCAGTCTGCCACCGAATTGATCACTGAAAGCCTGCCATTTGTTGCATTGGCGATCATTGCGTTTCTCATTCAAAGACGCAGATTGAAATTCCGTGTCATCCATATTCTTAATAGTGACGACGAATTTCACGAAGCTGTGATGCGTACTTGTGAAACGCTCCAATGGACCGTGGAGACAGTCCGGCCAGATTTTCTGCGGGCTTTCAGGTCTCAGCAATTTTTCATCAGCGACTGGGGTGACATGATCACCATCGTTCGCGACGGCAATACGCTTTTATTGAACAGCATCAGCGATCCCAACAAGAAGCCTGCTTTCTTCTCATTTAGCTGGGATAAGAAAAACATCAATGTGTTTTTATTACACCTGACAGAAGTTCTCCGTAACATTCCGCGAAACACACGATATGAAGAGGAAGAAGCGCGAAAATGGTATGCAAAGAAGTACATGCGCTACATCGCATACTTTTGTTCTGCCGGTCTATTAGCCGTAAGCGTATTACTGATTATTGAAGGCGCGTTACTAATGGCACTCCCACTGCTTGGTTTTGTGTCGTACTATGTTTACACGGATATCAGTTGGCGGAATGAGGAAAGTATGAAATCGAACAAACGGAATTGATATGCCAAAAGTTGCTGCGTTAATATTACTCCTGGCATTAGCGTGCTGTACCGCACGCGAACAAACAAGTCAGCCCGCGCATCCTAAACGAGACACCGCCATGATCTCCCCTAACCCAGACGACTTCTATTCAGTTTTAAAAATTTATGGCGACTCCGAATCTGATAGTTTGCTGTTGCCTGTTGCCACTAAGAAGCGGATAAAGGTCATTAGAATGCAGGGCACAGAAATGGCCCAACAACCTTATGGAGGTGGCGATTGCTGGGGTAAAGTTCGAAGGTTTGTGCTTGCCGGAGATACTTTAACAATTGACAAGCATAGTTGTGGCGAGCATGGCTTCGGAAACACCGTTTTCTTAAAGACAGGCGATTCCCTCAGAATGGTTGTAACCTATGAGGTTGACCATCAGCAAAATGAAAATCAATCGTTGTTTACAGATCTTTTGGAAATTGTTGAATTCAAACCATACGAGTCAAACATTCAAACAAGCACCGAATTTATAACAGACTGGAGTGTTCTAACGACGGATCGGGCACCACGGAAATCTGGTCGGTTCCAGGGTGAAAATGCGTCCGCGAATTATGAGTACCATATAGAACAATGTAAAGCCCTGAAAAAACTTAACGTCCTTAGCGACGAATAAATATTCTTTCAATCAAGTGACAACAACAGGAAAAAATAATTTCATAACCCCAACACTGAAGTTTTGCATCGCCGGCGTGTTTATTCCCGGCTTTACAGCAATTTTCATATTTGCACTCCAAAAAGGCCTTACGCTTTTGAATATCGAATGCTCGAACAGCTGGACAATATTATGGACGCTGACGGCAGTCGGGGCGGTGGTAGCACCCATTGTTTTCGTAAGGAAAATCAACAAATGGCTTTCAGGAGAATATAGCCTGATAACGGGCAAACTTTTACTATTCAACTTCCTTGAGTATATCTTTTTACAGTGCGCACTGGCAGCTTTTTTTACCAACGGGCACACCCTCTGTTATGTTACTGATGGGCAAAATGGTCTTGAAATTGTCTTTACAGGATGGATGGCGTTACCGATTTTGATTATGTTCAGCCTGGCATTTGATACTTTGCGTAAAAGCTTTTTTGAAGAGAAGGAATGAGACAAAGTAGTATTGATCGCCAATCTTTCCTGCATTGTCCACACAACTAGCAACGGCAAAACTCCCCTACTATCGCCGTTCATTGAAAATATCACAATATCAGCTTACGTGATTGAAAATGTCCTTAGCTTCATGCCGGTACTAGCATAAAAAAATTGCTGATGAAATACTTACGCTTATTCCTCTTATCATTTTCTCCATTATTTACGATGGCTCAGGGGCAGCCGACAGCCCCGCTTGAAAATGTGGTGATCACATCTGACGGGAAGAAAACGGAAGTTCGCACCAATGAGAAAGGTGAGCTGATCATCAATGTATCCAAAAAAGACGTACAGAAATTTAAAGCCAGGGGTGTGGTGCGCTATCGCGACTTCGGTGCCAGGGGTAACGGTAAAACCGATGACATAGACGCCATTGCAGCAACCCATGCGTTCGCCAATCAACATAAGCTTCAGGTCAAAGCAGACGACAACGCCTCGTATTACATCAGCGGAAAAAACCGCACGGCAGTCATCCAAACAGACACCGATTTTGGCAAGGCTCAGTTTATCATTGACGACACAGGCGTCGAAGATCGCACAGCACAGGTTTTCCTTGTTAGCTCCAGCCTCCAGGCCTACAAGCTCGAGGGCATCTCTTCTCTCAAGAGAAACCAAAAGAAAATTGATGTTTCCCTGCCCGGCACCTGCATCATCACCGTCACTGATTCAAATGTAAAACGTTACATCCGCTTTGGCGCAAATCAGAACAACGGAGCCTCGCAGACAGACATCTTCATTGTTGACAAAGACGGCAATGTCGATATGAATGCGCCGATCATTTGGGACTTCGATCAGATCACAGACATCACGGCCCTTCCCATTGACAAGGATACGTTGACCATTACCGGAGGACGTTTCACCACCATTGCCAACAACGCCGAATCGAAATACACTTACTACAACCGGGGCATCGCTATCAAGCGCTCTAATGTTGTTGTAAAAGGACTTGAACATCGCGTCACCGGCGAAGGAGATCACGGCGCACCTTACGGCGGCTTCCTCTTAGTCAGCGATTGTTCCTATGTTACTGTTCGGGACGCGATCCTGACGGGCCACAAAGTGTACGAGACCATTGGCAGAGCAGGCGTTACAGTTTCTATGGGTACGTACGACCTCTCCGTCAACCGGGCCCTCAATGTGTCGTTCGTGAACTGCCGCCAGACGAATGATATCAACGATAGCCGCTACTGGGGAATCATGGGATCCAACTACTCCAAGAATCTTCTCTACGATGGTTGCGTCTTTTCGCGGTTCGATGCCCATATGGGCGTAGCCAATGCCACCATCCGCAACTCAACGCTGGGGCATCAGGGAATCAACGCTATCGGCAGCGGCATCTTCACGGTGGAGAACACAACCATACGTGGAAGGAGCCTGGTCAATCTGCGCTCCGACTATGGCAGCACGTGGCAGGGAGAGCTCCTGATCCGCAACTGCACTTTCATACCGGCAGGTGGCAAACCCATCAGCGCCAGCCTGATCGGAGGAAGCTACTCCGGGCAGCATGACTTCGGCTACACTTGTTACATGCCTGAACGCATCACCATCGAAGGACTCCGCATTGATGACTCCAAGCACCCTGAGGCGTACAATGGCCCCGCGATCTTTGGAAATTTCAATGCAGACATGAAAGACGACTCTTACGTGGAGAAATATCCTTACGTCAGAACCAGGGAAGTTATTCTCAGGAACGTAACAATTGCGAGTGGCCAATCTTTAAGGCTTAGTGACAACCCGTTCATGTTCAAAGATGTGAAGGTAGATACCGAGTAAGAGGCGGAAGCTCATGTAGGGTATCGTCAAAAACTGCATTGTCATATCCGTAGAAATGTATTTTATTGCATTCAACAACCATCAAACAAAAATACAATATGGGTGCCTGGGGACATGGATATTTTGAAGACGATGCAGCCTTGGATTTTATGGCCGACATCGAAGATTCTGACAATCCAAAGAAGGTTATCCGGCAGGCTTTCGAAACTGCCATCAAAGCCGAATACCTGGAGTCCGATGAAGGAAGTGCCGTGATCGTTGGGGCAACCTATGTGGACCGGAAGGTCAATGGCACAAAGTTCACGGAAGCAGGTCATGACGAACCATTAGATGTAGATACTTTTCCGGACAGGAATCCGGACGTTGACCTGTCCGACCTGCGCAAGCCAGCCATTGAAGCACTGCAAAAAGTTCTTTCTGACACCTCCGAGCTGAACGAGCTCTGGTCAGAAAATGATGAAGATTACCCAGCCTGGAAACAAGGCGTTGAGCAGCTCCTGAAAAGATTGAAATCATAGATCCAGTCAGGATACATAAGTCAATTTTATTATTCGTATTTAACAACAAGCCTGAAGATGAAGCTTAGGATCATTGGACTGATATTGCTATTGAGTTGCTGTGGACAGCAGGAAAAAATAAACAAGGACATCGCTGAGCTAAAAGAAAAACTTCCCAAGCTCGAGCCACCACTGAATTTCAATTCTGACAGAAAGATGAAATTAAGATCCATTGAGCTGCCGGATAATGAGCTGATCAAAAAACTAAAGGAGAAGAGCTACTTCACATTGGTTGGAAAAGTATTTGAAACGGACAACAACATTACAATTTTAGGCTACGTGCCAGATGATATCGGAACACCGATCTTGATCACTTATGACAATAGCGGGAATGAATTGAGTTCACACGCCATTTACGAAAACGCGATGGGAGACATGGGGCACTATACTACCAATATTGTAACCATAACGCCCGACCGGCAGATCTTGTTTACTGACAGTACTACAACCCGAAAAATCAACGCCGAAGGCACTGATGAGATCCCTGGCACCGATTCCCTTTCGGTAACACACAAAAAATACAGGCTGACGGATCAAGGGCTTATCGAAAACGTAGAATAAAAGTTCAGGTCCTGGGCTTTTGAAGGCCCTGTTGAGAGGATTTACAATCATTTACACTGTTTTTACAAGGCGTTTACACTTTTTCACACCTTCGGTGCGTACGTTGGTTAAACAAAACCAAAGTACTGCTTTATGAAACATTTAAAAAAATCGTTCACCCTATTGATGCTTCTAATGGTATTGATGGGGTCACGGACATTTGCCCAGTATTATTTGAGATCGAACACAAGGCTTAGTTTAAATGCAATGTCCAGGCCGGCATGGGAAAAGAAGGTGCTACAGGAAGACAACGAATACATTTACACGGGCTGTGAACGGGGAACTTTTTACGACAATCCACTCATGTTAGACGGAATGTCGTTAGACTATACGGTGTTCAGCCTTAAAACAAAAGGTGAGCTGACGGTGCTCAAAGGAGCGGCTATAACTGGTCAAACAACGCAAGTTCCCTTTTATGTGTACTTGAGAAGACTTGGAAGCAAAGTTCTGATCCCTGGCAGGGAAAGACCTGATGTAAACCAGATCAAAGTTGAGATATCGGAGATCTTACAATATGCACAACCCTATGATCAACTCGTGATTGAGCCGGTCAGGAAAGAGGATGGTCCTGCGAAAAGAATTTTGAACTTACTGGATGATGGTTGCTAGTGGATTTCCTCCAGCACCTGATAGATGGCGCTATCACCCGACTGCCACACATCGAGAATACGATGATTGCCGGCATAGTGTAGTCGCGACATACCAACATTGATATCACTGATAAACGTGTGATCGCTTTCACTTTTGTAAAACATGTTGTTGAAATGGACAGCTAACAGCTTGCCGGTTTTCCCATCGATAAGCGCCGGAATACCTCCCTCCTGGTAACCTCCGGCGCTGGTAAGTATGTAAAGATCGGTGATGACATAGGGAGATCCGTAGTCTGCCTTTCTCGTTTCCCAAATTTTATCACCGTTATCGGCTCGCAACTTGACTATCTTTCCGCCTTGAAATACATAAAGGTGCTCGCCATGCATGGCTACACCATGTAAAAAATCGAGGTCTCCCTCGCTATAACGCCATTTCTTTTCTCCATTTTCGAAATTATAGCGGAAGACGCCTTCATTCTCAACGGCAAAGAAAACGTCATCACCCTGCCTGACGATCTCGCCGTCCTTTATTTTACCCTTAAAGGTTTCTATAAGCAATGTATCGCCTGATGCCGGCTCAAGCTTCACCAAAGTGTTGCCGCTGACGATACCAATTGCTGATTCGGTTATAAATTTTTCACGTATAAAAACATTTTCAGGCCGTGACATGCTCCACTTTTTATCGCCACTTTGTTTATCAAAAAGATGAATACCGTTTTTTGTTTCCACAAGGGCAAGTGTATTCATGTTGAAGATCTCCCAAACAGCGTCGGTATCGAAGACATAGGTCCAGCGCACCTTCGCCGGGTCGTCGGTTTGTAGCGCGGCCAGCGTATTCCGGTTGTACTCAATTACCTCAATAACATGTGTCATTGGCTGCGGTGTGACTGCCTCGGGATTTTTGCCCGCCTGCAAAGATCGCTGGTTAAAAATATCCACCATACTGCCCGCCCATTTGTATTTCAGCCAGTAAACGGAATCTGCCAGCCTGCTTCTGACCTGGGCAAGGTGGTTGGGATTGTTCAGGTAAATAATTCTTGCTGAATCAAGATCGACCAAGTCCCACCCGTCAGCGAGATTGTCTGGCAACACCAAGTTGTTGATGATGCAAAGTTTGTGCGAATAATTCTTCTCCCGTCTGGCCGTAGACCATTTAACCTTGAGGAAGCCGGAAAAATCTGAAGCGAACTTTTCTTCTTCTTCCGGCGCTGGCACAGATCGGGCAATAATCCCGCGCGCGGTATCAGGTACAGGCTGAGCAATTTCAGGTGTTTCCTTTTTCGGCGATTTGCTGCAGGTACAAAAAAGAAGGGCTGATAACAGAACGGAGAGGTGTTTCATATTACCAATATTACTAAAGAATTCGCGATCAACCGAACGCTGTATCTCACTCAGTTCATGTTATCAATGCTTTGCCTCAAGCCCATATTTGATGGCCTCCTCAAGCACGTCAACATTTATATCTTTTAGAGTCTTGAACTTAATGCAATACCCGGTCACACTTGCTTTTCCGAGTTTTTTACCATACGTTTTAGCCAGGTACGTCTTATCATCGAGACCGAGGACATAGACAGAGATGCCGGTTGTGTTTGCACTCACACCAATTCGATAAAACTCCCTGGTTGACCCATCGGCATATTTTATGGTATAAAATCCGTATCCTATGTTAGGGTTGGCAACAGTTTTACCATCGCTGTTTTTACCGTCGCTGAACCATAATTTACACGTGGGTGATACCTGAAGTGTGAGCTCATGTAACGCCTGCATTTCGCTGCGTTTTGGCTCGGGTTGACTGGCAATGTATTTCTTGATTTGTGCGTCTACCGTTTTTGATTTTCCGTCTTTCATGGAGGTTTACTTTTTTGGTCAGCTCAGGAGAGCTCGCTTGATACAGTGTCCCTAAAAGAGTTCGTAGTTTGTAGTGAACATTTCCAACTACAAACTACGAACTAAAAGATCTATTTCTTTCCTGCGATCAATTTGCGAAGGGTTTCATTTTTTAACCAGAGAGAACCCCAGGCTAACACTGCCAGGTATACGGGAAACAGAAGGTGAGAAAACAACGGATTGTCAAGACGGAGATGTGTTGCAATCGCGCCGCCAAAATAGCCGGTCAGTAAGATGGCCCCCAGGATCTGCGTACGGGGGATGGCAAAGAGAAGGACTGAGATGAATCCCAACACACCCATTACCGGAATGTGGTGCGCCTGGTAACCAAGTTCTACAGTTCCTGCCGTAACCATGTCGTTCGGAATAAGTTTAAAAATGCTGTCCATGAGCATGAAGGCGATAACCAGTCCACCCATGATGCGGGCAGTCCACAATTTTCCTTTGGATGTTGGGACGGCCACTGTTGATCCGATAGTTGCTGTTGTCATAACGCTATTGTTTAAGTTTTACGTTCCTTTTTTGTTTGTATGATGATACAAAGTTAAAGAAGCGCCATACTTGATAGCGGTGGTGAATGCGGCGATCTACGGGGTTACTTGCGACATTATTTCGGCGTAGTGAGTGATCTGGGAAGCGGGGCGGTAGTGGGTGCGAAGCAAGATCCTGTCAGTTAAATGATTGCCTGAATTCCAAAGGTGATTGTTTGGTCTTTGCTTTAAAGAATTTACTGAATGACTGCGGATGCTCAAAACCCAACTGATACGCAATTTCAGCTACCGAAAGATCTGTTGTTGACAACTTCTCCTTTGCTTTTTCAATTAGCTTTTCATGTATGTGTTGTTGTGTATTTTGTCCCGTCAATACTTTGAGCAGACTCCGTAGATAAACCGGTGAAACGTTCAGGCTGTCTGAAATAAACTGGACTGTCGGCAAACCTTTGCTTACCAGGTCTTCACCATTGAAATAATCGGTCAGAAGTTGTTCCAAACGTTCAAGGATCTTATGGTTGGATTTTTTTCGTGTGATGAACTGACGGTGATAAAAACGATCCGCGTAGCGCAACAATACTTCAATTTGAGAAATGATGATGTGTTCACTGAATTTGTCAATATTTGAACGATACTCCTGCTGAATTTTCGCAGCGATCTCATTCAGCGTTTCCTCTTCTCTTTCAGAAAGAAAAAGTGCTTCGTTTACCGAGTACTCGAAATATTCATACTGCCTGATCGTTTTGGCTAGCGGCGTTCTCCATAAAAAATCGGGATGGATGAGCAATAACCAGCCCTGGCGTTTTGCCCTCGCGCTTTGGTCCTTTTCAAGTTTTAACACCTGATTGGGCGCCATAAAGAACATCACGCCTTCATCAAAATCGTATGACTGTTGACCGTAACGCATTTTCCCCTCCATTCCTCTTTTGATGGAGATAAGATAAAAATCAAACAGCAAACCCGGCGCATCGTCTACATGCGACTTATTAAACTGCGAATAGTCGACCACACTGATAAGCGGGTGCTCTGGCGGCGGCAAACCACGCAGCTTATGAAACTCGCTGATCGTTTTTATTCGTACCGGTTCTGTCATCATACCCTTTAAAACATCAACATGCCTGCATCTAAAAATAGTGCTTTTCCAAATCTTCCAATAGTCCGATTTGTACCGGTTTCCAATCCAATTGCGCTTGTGTTTTTAAACCCGTGGCAGGACTGTCAAACCCGATGAAACCGGTCATCCATTCGAAATGTTTGATAGCTTCTTCTCCTGTCACCGAGGCAACCGGCAAATTCAATTTTTCACCGATCAATGTTGCTATTTTCTTTATCTCAATACCGCTATCACCTATTGCATTATACAACGCCCCCTTTACGCCCTTTTCCACTACCAACCGAAAGATCTTCGCGGCATCCAGACGATGTACTGCAGGCCAACGATTGTGGCCGTCCGCTGGATAAGCAGACACTCCATTCTTGCGGGCTTGTTGAATGATAAACGAAACAAAGCCCTTGTCGCCTTTGTCGTGAACCGACGGTGGTAAACGCACCACGGAAATATTGACGCCTTTCGCTGCCCATGTCATAGCCGTGGCTTCCGAACTGCGTGGCGAATTTTGCGCCCTGCTTTCTTCCGTAATAATTCCATTGACGACAGGCAATCCTAAAATTCCGGCGGTTACTACGATAGGTTTATTGGTTCCCATCATCGCTTCGCCCATGGAGTTGATCACAGCTTTTTCGACTTCATTTGCTTTGGCATATTGGGTGAAGTCATGGATAAAAGCGGTGTGAATAACACCATCAGCCATTGAAGCACCTTGTTTTAAAATATTCAAATCTTCCAGACTTCCCATTAATACCTCTCCGCCCGCATTGCTGATCTGTTTTGCTGACTCTGCAGTACGCGCTAAACCAATGACCTGATGTCCTGCATCAATTAATTCCCTGACCACGGCTGAGCCAATAAAGCCCGATGCACCTGTTACAAATATTTTCATTTTTTTATTTTGTTGTTGATGCAAAGTTGGGCAACCTTAAAAAACCGGACGTATCCAATCCGATGTTTGTTGTAGCCAAAACGAAATGCCCGGGTTCCCCGTGTCTAACCGGCCAATCCCTCCGCACCGCAGCGCAGTCCGGAGGGGGATTGTTTTAAAAGTCAATTAAAGTCGTTCTGCAATTTGAAGGCAACACCCAGGTGGCTGCACTACTTAAGACTATAGAAGAAACCTTTAAGCTCTTCCGCGAAAACATTTGGCACCTCCAGGGCCGCGAAGTGTCCGCCTTCTTTCATCTTCGTGAAGCTGACCACGTTTACAAAACGATTCGCCCATTCTTTTGGAAACTGTGCTTCCCTCGGAAAGACCGCGACCCCGGCAGGAACATTACTTTTCGGTAAAGGTTGTGAGCCCCACTGGGCAATGGCATCTACTTTATACGTTCTGACGGAGGTTGAAATGGTTTGTGTTATCCAATAGATCATTACATTGGTAAGGAGCTCTTCTTTACCACCAAATGCCCGCTCGATAAGTTCGGGCGAAGCACCTGCGTTAACAAAGCTAAGGATCCAACCTGCCAGCCCAACAGGCGAATCGTTCAACCCATAGGCCACTGATTGGGGCTTGGTGGACTGTACCATGGCATAGGCGCCTTCACTGTACCACCACTGCTGTACGAACTGTGCAAATTGTTTCTCTGCTTCGGTCATGGTATTGGGATCTTCCTGGCCCATGGGATAACCAAGGTCGGTAAAATGCACACCTGCAACTGCTTCGGGATATTTCGACGCCAGCGCTTTAGTGACGCCCATGCCCACGTCGCCACCCGCGGCATAGAACTTTTCATAGCCAAGATTTTCTGTCATCAGCACCTTCCACAGGTCCGCAACAGCTTCATTAGACAGGGCAATTTTTTCCGAGAATGCAAATCCAGGTATGGATGGAATTACCAGATCAAAGCTCTGTTCACCCTCGGTCAATAATGGGATGATCTTGTGAAAGCGATAATAACTATCGGGCCATCCATGCGTGAGGATGAGGGGCTTTGCATTTTTACCTTTCCCTTTGATGTACTGAAAATGGATCTTCACACCTTTTACATCGGCAATGTATTGCGGGTATTGGTTAAGGGTCGCCTCATGTTTGCGCCAGTCGTATGTGTTAAGCCAATAACCAACCAGATCTTTCAGGTAAGTTTCACTGGTACCAAAATTCCAGGCCGAACCTTCGGCTTCGCCAGGCCAACGGGTGTTCTTTAAACGATTTTTCAGATCCACCAGCACTTGTTCAGGAACAGATACTTTGAATGCTGTTAGGTTTTTCATGGTTGATGTTTTAGTTTGAGCGTTTACGTTGTTACCTGCCCACAAAAGTGCCAGGCTCATGGAGATCGCTGGTAATAAAAATTGTTGTTTCATGGTTCGTGATTTGATGTGGAACATTCCCAAAAATCACAGTTCATGGCATACGCTAAAACAATACTTGACTAACAATACGATTCGATTGATCAACTGATCAAAATCGCACCTAGAGATGCGATAACGGCCGACAGGTGCTTAAATCCGCCTGATGAGACATTTCCTCAATTATTCTCTGCTTTTCGTCAATCGGATTTAGTCGTTGAATTTCCAATCATAGCTTTGTGAAAGCCGGAGTCCGACACCCAGGCAGGCCAGACCGATAGTTAAAAAGCAGTAGCAGTAGTACTGTAAGCTTTCTTATACAATCCCACGTTCCGTACACGGCTATTCCCTTACATTTAGGCTTACCTTCAGAATAAACAAGAATCATGAAACAACAACTCATTTTCGCACTTTTGATCTTATGCACTTCTTTTGCTTACGCCCAGGAATGGGTTACTAATACTATTGACAAAAAGGTATCCGTCGATATGCCCAGAAAAGCCGACAAGGAAAAATCAGGCGGTGCAGTGATTTTCGTAGGCGACAACGATGCTTGTGCTTTCATTGCAACGGTAAGTCCATTGCCTGGCAAAATGCAGATTCCGGCTGAAGAGGAGAAGGCATCAAAATTTCTCGATGGTATTTTAGACGGGGCAATGAAAGACAATAAACCCAAAGAGGTTGTGAAGAAAGACTTCTCCGTCGGAAATGTAAAGGGCAGAAGTGCTTCCTTCAGAGGTTATTTCCCTGGCACCGAGGTTGAGGCAAAGTCCACCAAACTTGCTATATGTGTGGCCGGAAATGTCTACATTTTCGACTTCTGGTTAGCGGACGAAGAATATGCCGGGGCCGCCAGCGATGAGGAGAAATTTTTAAGCTCTGTAAAGATTGCACAGTAGTGATCGCAGATCTTAAAGATCAAATGATTTCGCGAATTATCTCTCCTGTCCAGGACAAAAAAATCATAACTGCTCACCAGTGATGCTAACTGATAACAATTGACCATTCCATAAAAAATCTACACAAAATCATTTCCCAACCCAACCTTCTTATTACCTTTGCCCCGGTTAAAGTTCGGACTCCAACTTTAAACCTTAAACTTCAAATTTTAAACTTGAAGCCATGACAACGAACTTCAACAATCTGAACAGCACTGCAGGCAAAGGATGCATCAAAGCCATCATTGCCAGCAGCCACATCGTCTTTATAGAAGGCGGGAGGCACAATACGTTCCGGATGAAAGAGGTTTAACTGATCATGAGCTAATCATATCAAAGCCTTTCCACTCCGGAAAGGCTTTTTTGTTGCCTCCCGGTGAGAACCATTAAAAGCATTGAAAACAAATTCATCATGCAACAATTGAAATTAATAATAAGTGATATTATAAAAATGCCGGAGACATAAGGCAACGGGCAAGCTACGTGCTTACTAAAAGCCTCTCATCTCCGTGATGAGGGGCTTTTTTTATTGTATCACCTCACGCTTTTAAACATTCAGATATGACAACGTTAAGACAAATAAGAAATATAGGGATCATGGCGCACGTCGACGCCGGCAAAACAACTGTCACCGAACGCATCCTTTACTACACCGGACTGATCCATAAAATGGGTAATGTAGACGATGGCAACACTGTGATGGACACCGATCCGCAGGAAGCGAAACGAGGTATCACCATCTCTTCTGCCGCCATTACAACGTTCTGGCAGGTAGACCAAACGCGCTACCAGATCAACCTGATCGATACGCCCGGCCACGTGGATTTTACGGCTGAAGTAGAGCGGTCATTGCGTGTGCTCGATGGTGCGGTCGCTGTATTTTGCGCAAAATCTGGTGTGCAGCCACAATCAGAAACGGTGTGGCACCAGGCCAACAAATATAACGTGCCACGCATCATCATGGTAAACAAGATGGACAGACAGGGTGCTGACTTCATCGGCGTGGTGAAGGAGATCCAGGAAAAACTGAATACGTTAGTCGTGCCGGTGCAACTACCGATCGGAGCAGAAAACACCTTTACAGGTGTGATCGACCTCATCGGGTGGAAAGCGCTGTTATGGAATGATGCCGATGGCAGGACTTACGAAAGCAGAGAGATCCCTGCCACGCTCCTGAACGAAGCAACGCATTGGAGGCGGCACCTGCTGGAGCAGCTCGCGCTGGTTGACGATGCCATCTTTACAAAGTATACGGCTTCTGAACCCTTAAGCGAAGCTGAGATCAACCGAGCTTTGCGACAGGCTACCCTGAGCTTGCAGCTTACGCCTGTTCTGTGCGGCGCTGCCTTCAGGAACAAAGGCCTGCAGCCGCTGCTTGACGCGATCGTTTCTTACCTGCCTTCACCGGCTGATATTAATGAGATCAGGGGCACGGATCCCGACAGTGGTGAAAACATCACACGCAAAGTGAGCAACGAAGCTCCTTTCACGGGACTGGTGTTCAAAGTGATCAGCGACGACTATGTTGGCAAGCTTGTAATGGCACGGATCTACGCAGGTACGCTGAAAGGTGGCGACCCCCTGGTGAACAGTCGCACCGGTAAAACCATGCGCGTGAGCCGGCTGTTGCGCGTGCTATCTGACAGGCTTGAGCCACTCGAAACACTCCACGCGGGAGACATCGGTGCGCTCGTGGGGCTGAAAGACGCGAAAACAGGCGACTCATTGTTTGCTCCAGGCCACCCGATACACCTGGAAAGTATGGACTTCCCGGCTCCGGTGATCGGGTATGCCATTGAAGCGAAGTCGGCCAAAGAATCGGGCAAGCTGAGCGTAGCATTGTCACGGTTACTGGATGAAGACCCAACACTGAAGCTGGAGGTCGATGCCCAGTCAGGTCAGACCATCCTTCGCGGCATGGGCGAATTGCACCTGGAAGTGGTGTTGGAAAAACTGGCGTCGGGTTACGGTGTTGAGATCAGCAAGGGACAGCCCCAGGTTGCCTATCGCGAAGTGCTCACCCAACCGGTGCTGCACCGCGAACTGCTCAAAAAGCAGACGGGTGGCAACGGAAGCTATGCTGACATCCATTTCGAGCTGTCGCCCCCAGCCAATGGCGTGGCGGGACTGGAGTTCGTCAACGACATCAAAGGTGGAGCGATCCCCAAAGAGTTCATTTCTTCAGTGAAGAAAGGTTTTGAGGAAGCGATGAAGAATGGCGTGCTGGCGGGATATCCGCTCGAGGCGATGCGTGTGCGCCTGTTCGATGGCAGCATCCACGACGAAGACTCCAGCGCGCAGGACTTTGAGCTGGTGGCATCATTAGGATTCAAGCAGGCCGCGAAGAAGGCTTCGCCCAAGCTTCTTGAGCCCCTGATGCGTGTCGGCATCCTCACGCCTGAAGCGTACACCGGAGCAGTCACCGGCGACCTGAACCGGCGCCGCGGTATCATTCGCGAGATCACGCTGAAAGGCAACACGCAATGGATCGATGCCGAAGTTCCGCTGGCAGAGCTGTTCAATTATGTGACCACGCTGAGAACGCTGTCGTCAGGACGGGCATCTGCTTCACTCACCTTTTGCCGGTATCAGTTAGTGCCGGAAGGTATTGCAGAGAAAGTGCTGGCAAGAGCGTGATGTGGATTTTGTGAAACAGGCTCTCGAAAGGGAGCCTGTTTTTATTTACACACCGTTGAGTGAAATATTGACAAATAACTGAAAATCGTTGACGGGCACTCTGTTCAACATTCCCGCCATCGCCCTGCTCCTGGCCACAACAATCTTGATCTTGTCAAAAAACAGAGCATTGGGTGTGGCCTTCGGCGTGATCTTCATGATGCTTAACCTTCATATGGTTTTAGCCATGATCTTCCATTGAACGATGTGAGTTCAGTAAGCTCAGAGGCGCTAGATACTATCGCCTTAAAGGAAGATCCTGATTAAGGGAATCGGAAAATAATATATATTGAAGAGGGCATACTGGGTGTATTACACAATGTTGCAGAGCATTTCCAACGGCCGTAAATTCACGAGTAATAGACACCGAGCACAGATGTTTCTACTGTTGGATTTGGCAGAATTTAATCGATTAGAATTAAAATGATCAATGGACTCGAGACAACTACATCACGCTGCCAGCCACATCAGCCAAATTGTGACTTGGGATAAGGAATGGCTTCATTTCGGCACTGGTAGTGATATAAAACTTTCGCTTGTTCAGGAGTTAATTGATGAATTTCTGAAGGATGATACACTCCAACTTGTTCATGACCGAATAAATTCCAAGACGATTAAACGAACGGAAATAGTCAAGGCAATCCATGATCTTTTAGGACAGCAAAGCTTTCAAGTTTGGAATTCAACTATGGACAAGGTAATCAAATTCGACAGGATAGGTGTTTTACTGACTGGAAGAAGGCATATCTAAGTCTGTAAGTTAATTACATTTATCACACGTTTGGAAAAAAGATTACCCACCACATTCCTGAAAAATTTATCCCTTTTAGATATCTCGCCATTCCATGGTGATTTTGATCTGGTCGACTTCTATGATTTCTGCCGACATCACGAAGCATCTTCCCACCCCGGCCGCATTCGTGCAACCCAGGTGATGGCAAAATATCGCTCGTAGGCTATAGCTGGATTTAATGTCATAGCTGCAGAACCATGAAGATGAGGTTCGCGTAACGCCCAGTTGAGCCTGAAGATGAAATCGCATTGATCGAGGATCTCTGAAACGCCCCTCAGTGTGGCACTGTCTATAAAATCACTCGTGGGTTCGAAAAAACCGGGCAGGTGGGGAAATATGTCGTGGAGGTTTACTTCCTGTTGCGGCAGGTTAAGGTGATCGATCTTATTGATCACCCAAAGCAATAACCATATGGATTCGCCGCGCCAAAATATCACCGCGAGATCATCTTCAGTAAGGGGTGATTTATGAAAGAGTGCTTTTTCCTGCGTTGTGACTTTATCCCAAAGGCGTTCCTGAATGAGGAACATCATTATCTGCTGCCGCAGGCTCGGGTCGCTGGCAACACAGTTTAAGTAAGTCAGGATCACGATACGCTCGGCAATTTCCTGCGCCGACCGCAACGTAACAGCATTTTCTTCTTCTATGGGCGGAAGGTCATCTGCAAGAGATATACCCAGTGATAAAAGTATTTTTTCTGAGTTGCGTTTCCGGTCTGCTGATGTCATGCTATCTCGTTAAGTCTTGCTGCATTGTAAATACCATTTACGCATTCACAACGTTCAATAATAGTGCCTGTCGGGATTACCCTGCCCGTTGTCATGTACAAACATGCCGTAATGAAGCTCGATTGATCCCGCTGGTCCTGGTATGATAATCTAAACAATTAACGCAGAGCCCGTTGCGCTGCCTGCGTTTTTTACTGCGCTCCGTTTGCCTACCGCCAAATTGGTGCAAAGAATGTCAGTTGGTATGGGCAAGATAAAGAATTTCATTTTGATCCCGGGATCTCAATACAAATATCATAGGGGCAAATGTCCCATGGCATATGGGCATGGTTGCCTAACTTCATTTGTATAAAACCAGGTAAAAATAGCAGGGCCGCCCCTGTTTTCGGGAAGCTTGCCTTTTAGTATATAATTGACAGGAGTTGTCATTTGCAATAAGCTATTTTGGGGATACGAATGGGTTGGTGGGGCGAAAACCAATCGCTACATTTGCCAAATAATGTCAAGACAAAACTATGTCAATGATTTTTGGCAATAAATTGAAACAATTACGCGAGCGTAAACAGATCCCTCAAAGGCAATTAGCCGCAGTGTTAGAAATTGACACCGCCACCTATTGCAAAATAGAAAAAGGTGACAGGCATGCCAAGAGGGAGCAAGTAGTCGTCCTTTCCAAATTCTTAAAAGCCAACTCCAAAGAACTTCTTAGACTGTGGTATGCAGCCAAAGTGTATGATATTATTGCTGGCGAAGATGAAGCTGCTAAAATCTTAAACGTAGTAGCAGAAAATATCAGCAAGTATCAACATAAAATAAACTAAGACATGAAGCCATTAGTTAAATATAGAGGTGGGAAGTCGAAAGAAATTCCACACATTGAAAAACATATCCCCCCATTTGGCGGCAGATACATTGAGCCGTTTTTTGGTGGCGGCGCTTTGTATTTTTATCTGGAGCCTAAAAAAGCAATTATAAATGACATCAATTCAAAATTGATAGCCTTTTATTCCGGCGTAAAATCAAACTTTGACTTGTTGCGAAAAGAGCTCGACGAAATTGAAAAAACATACACGTCCAATCGCAAGAAATTCGAGAAACTAAAAAGTAGAACGCCCGAGAAGCGCGTAAATGATAATAACGAAACATTATATTATCAAATCAGGGATATGTTCAATGACCTGACTGACAAGAAATATTCAGATGCCCTGCTTTATTTTTTCATCAATAAAACGGCTTACTCAGGAATGATTCGCTATAACGCCAAAGGAGAATTCAATGTTCCCTATGGCAGATATCCCAACCTGAATACGTCTTTGATCACCAGAGCACACAGTGAATTACTTGCCAATGCAGAAATATACAATCTTGATTACAAGCAGATTTTCAATATGGCGGAAGAGGACGATTTCATGTTTTTAGATCCACCCTATGATTGTGTTTTTTCCGACTATGGCAATGTCGAATATAAAGATGGATTTGATGAAAAGAATCATACTGAATTAGCCGAAAGTTATAAGAACCTTAGGTGCAAAGCGTTAATGGTAATTGGAAGGACACCGCTGACCGAAAAACTATATGGGGATATGATCGTAGATGAATACGGAAAATCATATGCAGTAAACATCAGAAACAGATTTAAGTCCGCAGCCACCCATATTTTAGTTTCAAACTATGGAAACAACACGCAGGCCAATTTGTCAGAATTGGAGCTTCAGCAAGAATTAACATCATGATTCTTCATGGCAAGAATTGACAGCAAAGTAATTTTCGTCACAACTTCACCACGAACGCCGGCCAAAATGATACCGGAAATTGAGTTACTGAACACTCATTTTTCAGGCCAGGAATGGAATACCCATACACAAAGGGAGTTCATGGAACGCTTGAGACAGGAGAACTTTTTTAATGGTGAAGGAGCAAATGACCCTGCTTTTAGTGCCAGAGACAGGATAAATCGAGCACCTAAATCCCTTGGTTTTGTTGTACTATCCCCTACTATTCGCTTAACTCCTGCGGGTTTAGAATTAGTTACATCCAGGCGAAAAGAAGAAATATTTTTGAGGCAGTTAATTAAATTTCAACTTCCATCACCGTATCACCAGCCCACTGACAATTCTGCCAAATTTTGGGTAAAGCCATACCTTGAATTATTTCGGCTCATTCGTCATTTCGGCTCCCTAAAATTTGATGAGCTAATGATTTTTGGACTTCAGTTGGTCGACTATCACAGATTCGACGACGTGGTCTCAAAAATTGACAATTTCAGAGTTGCAAAGGCCCGGCATGAAGGTAATTACAAAGAATTCCGCGCTGGCTACTTAAAAACTGAATTGACGCAAATTTATATTGATGACATTAGTTCAGGCAATACTAAAACAAGAGAAACGAACGATAGGTCCGTTGAAAATTTCCTAAGAACCAAAGCCAGTAACATTCGTGACTATGCGGATGCCTGTATTCGCTATTTACGGGCTACAGGCCTGGTAAACATTTCACACATCGGAAAATCAGTCTCAATTACCCAGGAAAAAATTCAGGAAGTCGATTACTTCCTGGAGCACACTGACAGGGATCCTTGCTTTGTAGACGACGAAAGGCAATACGTTTCCTGGCTTGGTAGTGCGGGAAGTCCAATGCTTTTAACCGACAACAGAGAGCTCCTTGAAACCAAGATCCGAACCGAATTTCCGCAGATCGACATAAGCGAAATATCGTCTTTGCAGCAACTCAAAGACATTTTCTCTGACGAATTAGAAAAGAGAAAAGAAGCGATACTTAAAGAGCAGGTGACGGCAATCAAAGATTATCGATTGTTTGAAGAAATCAACACAACTTTTAACCAGATACTTGACAATTCGCTGTATGACACGCCTTTAATGTTAGAATGGAATACCTGGCGCGCAATGACCATGTTGGACGGCGGAAACATCAAAGCCAACCTAAAGTTTGATGATTTTGGCAAACCGATGTCAACCGCGCAAGGAAATATGGCCGATATTATCTGTGACTATGGTGATTTTGGATTAGCGGTGGAAGTTACAATGCAAAACGGGCAACGACAATATGAAACAGAAGGCGAACCTGTTACGCGACACCTTGCCAAGGTAAAACGAGAAACCAATAAACCAGCCTACTGTCTTTTCATTGCACCGACGATTAACGAGGCGTGCATTGCACACTTTTATGCCATGCACAAAGTGAATATCAGTTACTACGGAGGCACGTCCACCATTGTCCCGTTACCGCTGACTATATTCATTAAGATGGTTGAGGACTCATACAACGCAAACTATGCTCCTGAGCCACGACATATTCAACGTTTTTTTGAACGTTCCATTGAATTGGCAAAAACTGCCCGTGATGAGAAGGAATGGTTCACCGGAGTGACACAAGAAGCATTGAAGTGGTTGGCCGAATAAGGCTACATTAACGATTACAATTCAATAGGTAGAAGGTATTGATTGATGGTCATAGATCCAGTTAAATGTCTGTTCTATGCAATTTGGACAAGCCCTGTTCGGCCATATACCTATTGATTAGCTTTACGTGTGAGTTTTTTTGTTAATGTTGAAATTTGCCTCTCAAGGAGATTGAATGCAAGGCCGGCCATGACAAAGAAGGATGCTGCAAGTTTCCATGAGGTCAGATCCTCTCCCAAAAATATTGCCGAGCTTAAGAAACCAACAACTGGTACCAGTAGTGTAAAAGGAACGATCATCGCAGTAGGATATGAGTTTAATAGCCCACCCCACGCACCATATCCGAGGTGCGTGGACAGATAAACGATGTAAATAATTGCCGCAATAGTGGGGATGGAAACGTGCTGCAGCGAGCTCCAGATCACACTTGGCCCATCGATCACCAATGTCATCACAACCATGAATGGCAGCGCCACAAGGTTACCCCAGACCACCAGCGCGAGGGGTGATTGCGCATCAACCTTTTTTGAAAACATATTTCCGGCAGCCCAGGACAAAGCAGCTAATAAAGTAAATATAAGCCCTGCCAATGAAGTGCCTGTGTCAACGTTAGCCGCTACAATCCCGATTCCTATGAATGAAATCAATGATCCAATGATCTTCCAGAGACTTGGTCTGTCATTAAAGAACAGTGCTGCAAGTGCCATCGAAAAAAACACCTGAACCTGGACGACGAGCGATGAAAGGCCAGGGGATAAGCCAAGGTAAATTCCACTGAACAGAAATCCAAATTGACAAGCGAATGTAAAAATTCCATAGCCCAGGATATACTTCACAGGAGCTTTAGGTCTGGGAAGAAAGAAAACCCAGGGCAATGCTGCAAGCGCAAAACGAATCGCAGACAACAAAAATGGCGAAAAGCCTTTTAAACCAAAGTATATGGCAATGAAGTTCATTCCCCAGATTACCATGGTAAAGAGGACGAGAAAAAGGTGATTTGCTTTTAATGTATTGTTGGGTACCATTTTCTTGATGTATTTCGGGTATTACCACGTAATCAGGGGCGTATTTGTTTTACTCCAGACCTGCCCGTAGTTTTTTAATCGCAACAATGGTATCATCTTGATGATCCGGGCTTATTCCTGGTACGGCGTTCATGACTTCAGTACTTCCTTCCGGAAATGAGCGCCCCAGATTAGTATCTCGTCCAGCAATTTCTTCATGGAATGTCCCAAAGGCGTCAATGAATATTCAACAACCACCGGCATGCTATCATAGAGCGTGCGCGTGATAATCTTATTTTCTTCAAGTGCCTTTAATTCCTGCGAAAGCATTTTTGGTGAGATATCTGAAATGTCACGCTGAAGTTCACCAAACCGTTTATTACCGAACGTAAGCGCCAGCACAATAGGCAGTCGCCATTTTCCTTGTATTACTTCCAGTGCATCTCTCGATATTCGGAGTTTTTGCTGGCATGAATGTGTTTTCTGATTCATTGCAATTCATCGAGTTACCCGAAGGTAACTACTTACCATTGGGTAACTACTATATTTTGAATAGTAAAGGTATATAATTTTACGTCTTCAAATCAATTAAAAAATATGAAGAATAAAACAACAACATGGGCAATAGACCCGCTGCATTCGGAAGTGCTGTTCAAGATAAAGCACCTGGTAATTTCCACCGTCACGGGTTCTTTCAATAAATTTGAAGGCCGCGCGGTTTCACAAGGAGAAGGGTTTGATGATGCTAAAGTATACTTCTCGATTGATGTTGCGAGTATCGACACGAATCAGGCCCAGCGCGATCAGCATTTGCGCGAGGGTGATTTCTTTTCAGCTGATCTCTATCCGAAAATCACGTTTGAGTCTACATCATTTGTGAATAAAGGCGGTAACGAATTTAAAATGGCAGGCAACCTGACCATGAAGGGCGTAACGAAACCTGTGGAGTTGAATGTTGAGTATGGTGGTTCTCAAAGAAGTCTTCAGGGCGTGGTGAAGCATGGCTTCGAAGTAACGGGCATTATCAATCGCAAAGAATTCGGAATGGCATGGAATGTGGTGACCGATGCTGGTAACTTAGGCTTAGGAGAAGATATTAAACTCGTAGCGAATATACAGGTATCAGAACTCGTGGAAGAAATGAAGCCGGCTGCTGCAAATTGATATGCTTAGTCATCAGCTGCTTAATGTTTTCTCAGTTGGCCCAGAAAAGATGAATCCATATCTGCGTGGTGATCAATGCGAGTATAACATGAATTCCATTTGAAAAAGAAGGGCTCGTACGCAACCGGAAGTAGCCTGTCGAAAAGTTCATCAGAAGGGTTGCCCATAAATATCAATTTAAATGAGCCGCACGCTTAAATGTTAATTCCGGGAAGATTCTACTAACAGAATTATGCGACAGCCTTTGAAGGCATAAGGTCTTGTTTCTAGCAACGAAACAGAATTTGATACACCGACAAATAAAAATGCCTCCCGGAATATCCAGGGGGCATTTTCAGCGATCTCACTGGGGTCCTGATATGGCAATCTGAACAACTAACGCAGAGCCTGTTGCTCTGTTTGCGTTTTTACTGCTCTCCCGTGAAATTGGTGCAAAGAACGTCAGATGTATTAAAGATCCGGGGAATTTTGCAGACTACACCCCACTCTTGTAAATTTCTATTTCACGCGTCTTTGCTACAAGCAGTTTTTTTATTTCATCTATGTTTCTTCTATTACTCCCAAATGTTATTATCCAGCTTCCTTTGTTCGGGTCAAAAATGCTGTTTACCAGCACTCCTCCTTCCACAAACATGATCGTAATGTGCTGCCCCCACGATTGATTCACAAAACCGGGATTCGTTTTTATAATAAAAGTGTTGTCTTTAAACGAACGAATTGACCACTTATATTCTCTAACAACGTCGGTTACCCAATCTCTGAAAGCCTCCTTATCAACGGAAGTTCGAATGAATTGAAATTTCAATTTATCACGCTGAATCAGATATATTATAATCGAAATTGGTGCCAGAGTCAGTGCCGGAATGATGAAGATCATTTCGTTTATGGAAGAATTAACTCCAAAAAGCCCAAGTTTTGCGAATGTAAAGTACAAGCCGAGAATTAACACTGGCAGCGCAACGTAGATCGCCAAACTATAATGAATAATGCCATCAAGTATTTCAAGTCTGACTCGTTTTTGTCGCATATCTAGCTCATTATTACACTAATAAAGCCTAGGTAAAAGGCTTATATAGTATTGTCCGTTTTCTAAAGATAATACTGTTTTAGCATACTCTCGCACTGATTAACGTTAGCGTTGATAACCAAAAAGGAGTAAGTCAGAAACAATATTCCGCCTGGCAGTTAATGCTGTCTCAAACACGAATTTGGTCAATCCGCTAATGTCAACGATTACAACCAATCCATGCTCAATCATAGTAGCTCTTGATGTGTTTACTAAATGGGACACGCGCCTGAGGCTTAAATAAAATACTTTTTGATGCATTTTCATTGATGATCCAAATCTTATCCTTCATCCAATCCTTCAACATTCAATACTGGCTTCGCCAAAATCAGTGAGCGCAACCGCTCCTCATTACTATCACCCCATTGGCCAATGGCACCAATTACAGGTATTAAACTTTCACCAAATTCGGTGAGATTATATTCCACTTTTGGTGGAACAACTGCGTAAACAACTTTTGAAATCAATTCATGATCCTCCAGTTCCTTCAATTGAACATTTAATACTCTTCGTGAAGCATCCGGGATTTTGCGTTGCAATTCGCTCGGCCGCTTGTGACCCTGTTTAATAAACCATAACAGGCGCATTTTCCATTTGCCATACAGCACTTCGCCTACCAGGTCCAGCCCACAGTTCAGATTCAATGGAATTTTTCTGTTTTTCATAGATCAAAATTAACCTAATGCTTTGCAATGTGGCATAGGGGATAAAATTATCCCTATGCAATAAAAATATCCCTACTTGTGGTAAGTGATCATACAAGCCACTTTTGCCCATATAAATTTCAATAAAAAACGAACAAAGAAAAATGGAAAATCATTTCAACAATGAGTTATCGGGCAAGATCGCTTTGGTAACTGGTGGGACAAAGGGATTGGGAAAGGCAATTGCAGATCGCTTAGAGAATGCAGGTGCAAAAGTTACAATCGTAGCCAGGGGAAAGCCTGAAGACAGTGGAAACAGGCACTTCATTTCCGCAGACCTAAGTACTGCGGCTGGTACAGAAAAAGTGATTAAAGAGGTTCTCTCAAAATTCGGTCACTTAGACATTTTGATAAACAATATGGGTGGCTCCGATACACCAGCAGGGGGTTTTGCAGCTTTAACAGATGAAAACTGGGAGAAAACTATTCAAACCAATTTGATCGCGTCAGTACGGTTAGACAGAGGTTTCTTACCTCAAATGTTAACACGTAAAACTGGCGTTATTATTCACATTGCCTCAATTCAAGGAAGGCTCCCGCTGCACGAGTCCACCTTGCCTTATGCAGCCGCAAAAGCAGGGTTAATCAATTATAGCAAAGGTTTATCGAAGGAAGTTACTCCGAAAGGTGTGCGGGTGTTGACAGTTTCACCAGGTTGGATAGCCACCACTACAAACACCGGATTTCTTGAACGTATTGCAGAAAATGCAAACATTACAATTGAAGAAGCAACAAAGAGTGTTATGGATGCTCTTGGTGGTATTCCATTTGGCAGACCTGCGATGCCAGCAGAGATCGCAGAGCTTGTCGGTTTCCTGGTTTCTCCAAAAGCCAATTACCTCACCGGAACGGAGTATGTGGTTGACGGGGGGACAATTTCAACCATTTAATCTTCATCAATAAGTAATAAGTAAATTAAAATTCAAACAACATGAAATTACCCAACGTAGTACAAGAATTGATCAAAGCACAAAACAACTTTGACAGTGGAGCGTATGCAAATCTTTTTTCAGAAACCAGTGTAGTTCACGATGAGGGTAAAACGCATAACGGCAGGAAAGAAGTTGAACAGTGGATTGCTGAGGCTAACGAAAAATACAAATCAATCATGGAACCTATTGAGTATACCCAAAAGGGTAACAAGGGCGTTTTAACAGCGAACGTTTCAGGAACATTCCCAGGCAGCCCCTTAGTGCTGAAATTTCATTTTGAAATAAATGAGGGAATTATTCAATCATTGAAAGTGACAGAATAACTCGTTTCACGCCACCTCCTAACCAAATAATGTCATGAGCTACTGCTCAGCCATAGACCAAATGGAACCGGGTGATAGAAAATCGCTCCATAAAAAATATCACGATAATCATTATGGTTTCCCAACTCACGATGACAATGAACTGTTTCGAAGATTGATTCTGGAGATTAACCAGGCAGGGTTGAGTTGGGAGACGATTTTAAAGAAAGAGGATACTTTTCGAAAAGCGTATCACAATTTCAACATTAAGAAAGTGGCCGCCTATACAGAAGCAGACCGCAAGCGACTGTTAGCAGATCCGGGAATTATCCGCAATCGGTTAAAGGTAAACGCTGCCATAGAGAACGCCAAAACAATACTCACGCTACAAAAACAGTTTGGTTCATTTGAAAAGTGGTTGGAAGCGAACCATCCAAAAACAAAAGAGGAATGGATAAAAGTTTTTAAGAAAACTTTCCATTTCACAGGGGGTGAAATCGTGAATGAATTTTTGATGAGCATCGGGTTTTTACCTGGTGCGCATTCTGCTGACTGTGAAATTCATAAAAGGATTTTAAAGGCCAAGCCAATGTGGTTGAAATGAAATGCCATCATAGGGTTAATGACAAAGTTTTTAGCTGCTCTTAATATTAATGTATGAGATGAATAATTAAGGAGTGAGCGACATTAAGCCAAATGATGCTCATCTTCGGATTTCTCGTCTCCGTGTTAAACCAAAAAATAAAAGCCCCAGATTTTTCAATCTGAGGGCTTTCTACGTGATCCCGCTGGGGTCCTGATATGACTATCTAAACAATTAACGCAGAGGCTGTTGCTCTGCTTGCATTTTTACTGCTCTCGGTTTGCTCACCGTTAAATTGGTGCAAAGAACGTCAAATTGTATGGGGAAAGATAGCAAAAAAATTTCTTACCATGATTGGATGAAGTTAGCCGTGAAAACTTTGGAGCTGCACTCCAAATTGATCAATCAAGGCTACTCGTAATTCATCCAGACTATTGAAGTTGAGTACTTCATCGCGGATATAAAGGTCCTCCGCAAAAAAATGTTTGTCTAAAAATTTTTGAACGGACAAATTGAATTTATTGCTTTTTGTCTTCCAAATAGTAAGCTTAGTAGTTGCAGGCTCATTATACTCTGAACTATCTTCTATGTTAAAATAAAGGTATTTCCCATTCGACAGATAGTTTATTACAGTGTCTTCATTCCTTGCTTTCATATCAGTTCTATTCTCTTAAGATATAAATTGTTCCTTTATTTCCTTCCGGGGTCATATAATTAATATGGGGAGTTGTTTTATGTGGATGTCCATCAGGCAAAGATCCATGACCGAATAGCACTCCAGTTTCGTCCAGCTTGTAATCCATATGGTAGCTGCCGTTTGCATTCATTTTAAACGACTTTTTCAGAACGGAAGTTGCTTGTTCGCTTCTTGGCCCGGAACCGACCGTTTTAACAGCGTTCGGGAAAGCTCCGAAGAGAACTTCCTGTGCTTCCTTATAACTTCTAACTACGACATCGTTTCCTTTTTTTACTGCCTTGATTTTTGACTTCATATTTGGAAGCCTTATCATGGAGAGAATTTTTCCAGAGGCATAAACGAGAGCCATGTCCTCCATCTTTTGGTACGTCGGCGCTTCGTAGTCCAATTCACCAGAGCCCGCATACGGGTACAGCTCGTCTACGACATATTCAAAGCCATAAACCATAAACCAATTCCAATATTTTTTACTTAAGAGACCATGTGATGTTGCCTCTCTTGCGCGTTCCTTTTTTCCGCCACAGTCTCCACCAGGGCATTCTTCGCCGCCTTCGTCACTCTCGCTTGTATAAGCATTTGTCACGTCGTCACTCTGTACAGAATGCCAATTGCCATCAAAATCTTGGATCCTTTGACTTTGCATTCCATCTGGGTCTATAAAGATGATGGGATTACCATATACATAGTTATATGGAGACCATCGCCTTGATATTTCAGCCAGGGGATCAACAGTTATCCACCTGGCTACTGTAGGATCATACACCCTTGCACCGTAGTCCAACCATTCCAGGCTAAGTTCATCCTGTCTTTCCTTTCCATTGTATAGGTATTCTTGTCCAATCGAGTTTCCTTGTCGGTAGGAGTTAAATGTGAGGCCAAAGGGATAATAATCATCCCCCTGCACCACAGGACTATGTACATGCCCGATATTCAAATCATCAAAATACACTTCTATGATCTCGTCATCCTCGTTTGAAAAATAAATATACGCATATCCGGGCTTACGCGCCACGGCCTGTAGCCTCAACGTGTCGTGAGGAGAAGTGCTATTCGCATGAGCATCGATCTGGTCCCAGCCCATATCATAAGGTACAAAATCCTCATCGAATAAAATATAGTTCAGGTAAGCCTTGGGAGCATTGTCATCCTCCCATTCACCCGGACCGATAAACCAGCCAGTTTCAAATATCTCGCTCAGTGACTCAAATGCTGAATATTCAGGCCCCGTTGAATTTGCGCTTAACCCAAATGCACCGGTGATGGCAGATATGATCGAGGTACCTACAGCAGGCTGGCCATTAGGATTCGGCACAAAATACTTGGCAAACACCTTCATGTTAATCGTGTCACCAGGCACAATTTGCAGGCTTTTTGCGAGCCCTACCTGTTTGCCATTGGCACCATTCAAAGCAACCGACCTGGTAGCATTGGCTTCAACGGTATGGTTATACATGCTGGCTGTAGAAAGGAACACATTATCATAATTGGAAAAATTTGCACGCTCTTCTGTGATATGAGAACTTTCTAAAGTAGCATTGTACTCATCCACTTCGCGCACTGTAGTGAACGTCATTCTCACATTACCCAAATGATCCTTCAAATGATACTGGTACTCCGGAACTATGCCCGTCATAACAACCCTTCCTTCCTCATGGTTAATGAACTTCAGTGTATCATTCTCGTAAAAGAACTCCCCGGAATAATCCGTCTTCTTTTTTAGTACATCTGCAACATCATAGACTTCCTGACGTAGCTTAATGCCAGCAGCATCATAGATATATCTGATGTAGTCACCGGAATTTTTCCTGACTGTATCAGGCAGATTAAGATGATTGTAGGTGATGGTCTCAATGTCCTTATTCCTGTCAACGATCAGGTTGCCGTTAGCGTCGTAAACGTAGTCGCTCCCAGGGTTTGTGCCATCGGTAAATCCTTTGGCGTTGCCGGAAGCATCACTCACTTTTTGCAGCTGATTGCCGGTGTAGGTATACGAGAGTTGATCCATGGACACACCTCCGGTTGTGGTCCGGTTCAACGTCCTGATATTCCCGTTAAGGTCATACTTCAATCCTTTCTCATGATATGCCGTTGATGCGCTCCACGCAGAAGCCTTTGTGTGGAACGATGCCGACTTTAACCTGTTAAGCGTATCATAATTAAAGGTGTATGCGTTCTCTTTTGGCTCAGCGAGACCGAGCTCCGGTGCCGTGATGCCAAGCCCCAGGTTGCTGCTCCACTTCATAGCGGAAATGTTACCATTGTACTGCGGCTGATAGCCGGAAAGTCCGGTGGCAGTTTCATGGTAATAGAGATCCATACCAAAATAGTCGCGCGGGCCACCTTCGGTAACAGACAGGTCGCTATTATTGATACGGGTTAGCCAGCCGCGGATGTTATACCGATAGTTCAGTACCTGCCTGTGCTGCATCCCGCCGTTTATCGCATTGTTATGGGCGTCAGCATCCTGTTGTGAGTAGCCGATCCGCCCTTTAAAAATGTTGCCGGGTTGAACTAGGAATCCTGGTTGAAGGCGAACTTTCTTGGTTGCAATATAGGTGTGCTGCGAGCTGTTGTAGCTTGCTGAATTGATTTCGGTTCCGTATACAACGCCTGGTTGCCCTACGGCCGGGTCAGCCGTTACGTACTGAGCGTCTGAATCAATTTTATGAAGCTTTTTGGTGACCAATTGACCAAGATCGTTGTACGTGTTCTCCAGGAGCAACACCGAATCTACAGCATTGTTCACATGATGCCAGACCTTCAGCAATCTTCCTGCATGATCGTATTTAAACCGGCGTCCAACAGTCCGTGCAACACTTCCGGCTTTCTGATGTGTCGTTTTTGAAAGAACCACTTTGCCGGTAAAATCGAGTATGCTAGTAGCCCGATCGTAGCCACCTACCGCGTTGCTGGTCACGCTCTGAACAATTCTGTATTTGTCGTCATAATAACTGACAGCCCAAAGGTAGGTCGCTTCGCCCAGCACTTTCGTTTTGGTTCCTGTTACCTGCCCTGATACGAAATCAAAGGCCGAAGAACGCTGGCCGGTGATCTCATTGTTTTTATAGTTATAGGTCGCGTCATTGGTCAATACTTTAAAACCATAGTGATCGTAGTAAGTCACCGTGTGTACGTCAAGGTTACCTGGAATAAAGTTGGGGCTTGCAAAAACGGTATTGGTATATCCGTGAGCGGCGTTTGCATCGAATGTCTCGAAGAACTTCGTAGTGCTGACAAGACTGCTCATACCTTTTTGCGTCACCGCAGCATTGTGCGTATAAACGCCTGTCATGATCTGCCGGTTTAAGGAGTCGTATTTGGTAAACAACCATTGATTCGCGATTCTTTGGTTGCCGTCTTGTGAGAAGACCAGTCTGTCGCGGTTATCATATACCATTCTCACTGAATCTGCCCCGGGAACCTGCTTAAGACATAGTCTTTTCCGTGGATCATACCGGTAGCGGAACGCCCACTTGCCAAGAAAAGTCTCCTTTTCTCCTGCAGACCTGTCAAAGTATTCCGACGATACTTTAGCGATGCGGCGTGCGGCCTCAGGGGGAAGCACACAAACAAGGCTTCCAAAGTCGTCATAGATGTAGTATGTGCTCGCATAGCTGCTGTCACTAAGGATCCCTCCATTTACCTGTACCCTCTTCAGCACCGTGCGGCCTTCCTTATCAACGTATTCAATGACTTCATGCTGTTGCTCATCCTTGAGCTTATTTTTTCTGAGCTGATTCTTTCCATAATAGTTCCTTGCAGCTGATGTTCCTGCGTCTATTAATCCCAGCGGGTGAACAGCCGTTGGCGGGATATACGACCAGCATAAGACTTCTCCCGAACCATTGAAATCATACGCACTTTTTATGGAATGATCATTAGATGAGTAACTATGTGCGTTATCGGGCTGCCATGATGATCCCGGCGCGCCTTGTTTGACAGGTCTGTTCAAAGGACTGGGCTCAAAAATAATTTTAGAATAAGGATACTGATCGGAAGGCAGCTCACCACCGGTTTGATAAAACTGGTATTGCTTGCCTGACCTGTACTTTTCCTGTTCCGTTGCGGCTTGCGTGGCAGGGTCAGCCAGTGCGTTGATCTTGTACCATCCATTGGTTTCCGCTGACGTATACGGAAGATATTTTAGCTCTTCCCTGCCAAACATATCATAGGCTACAGGCGTGACAACATCCTTCAGAGATGGCGCCCCTTGCGTAGTCACCGTTTGAATACCTCGGCCCAAGCCGTCAAAATAAGTGGTGGTCTCAACTTTCTGCCACGCCGTTAAACCGGAAGGCATTGTCTGAAAAGGCTGCTGCATGACAATCTCACGCACGTAATTTTGATTATTCGGCGGAGCGCTGACAGTAACCGTAGCATCGCTGGTACGTGATTCTCCAAAGTTATCACGGGCTTCGAACCGGAATACATACGCGCCTTCCTTCATGTTGGTCAAGGCAAGGTCTGGCGTAGAGCTTCCAGCCATTGTAACCGTCGGTCCTGACACTTTTGTCCACGACCGGAAAACGATAGTGCCATCTGCATCCGTAGCAGAACCATGAAGGGTTGTTGAATTCTGCGGAAGCATAAGCGTTGCATTGGCGCCGGCACTGACGACGGGGGCAGCATTGACCGTTAATACAAATGGTGTATTGGTGGTACTTTTACAATTTCCCGATGTTACCTCAACGGTATACGTTCCGGATTGTGCCGCAGTATACGATGAGCCGGTCGCGGTGGAGATATTGACACCGTTCCTTTTCCATTGGTACGTATAACCCGAGCCGGTTCCAACAGTCAGCGTTACCGAGCAAGTAGAACATATTGTTTGTGCTCCTGATGGAGTGATGGTTGCATCAGGGCGCGGATTGACGGTCACTGAAATGGTATTGGAAGCAGCATTGCAGTTTCCGTTGGATGCCTCCAGGATATAAGTACCACTTTCAGTAGCGGAAAAGCTCGTACCCTGCCCGAGCTCAACTCCTGCCCTGTACCAGCGATATGTATTTCCCCCAACAGGCGACTGAACCTGCAAGGTAACACTTTCGCCGGTGCAAATGGAGGTGCTTCCATTAGCCGCGATTACAGCGGAGGGATAAGAAAATACCGTGACAGTCACCGGATCAGAAAACCGGTAACAGCTACCATTGGATACCCATACACTGTAGTTGCCACTGAGCGTGGCCTGGAAGTAAGACTGATTCGCTCCGCTTACAGGGCTGCCATTTTTATACCATTGATACGTTTCGCCACTTTGATAACGGGTTGACAAATCGACATACCCACACCGCGCGAAACCGTTTTCTGAAGAAACAGAAACGTTGGAAGGCAGAGACGAAATGGTAAAGCTCTCACCGGTCTGTACCAATGAGCAAGACCCCTTTCCGACCCACACAGCATAGCTACCCTCATTTTGTACACCAAAACTAAGCTGGCCGTTTCCCTGGACGGAAGCAATCGACTGGCCATTCTTATAGAGATAATAAGTCACATTGTCTTCATATGAATAAAGTGCAACCTCGGAGCCTGCACAGGAGCCTGTGTATAACTGGGGCTCCAGGAAATCACATTGAGCCCTGGCTGTCGATAAAGCCTGCATAACAATAAAGAAGAGCAGCGCTAAACGAAACCAGGAATTCGACGTCAGAGGTATCCTAGGACTTGGTGAGGGCGCACAAAAATATTTCCGCAGGGAAAAGTGGGGTATACGGTTCATGGCTGGGTCTTTATTGAACTTTGTAATTGTATTCTATTTTCTTCACGATATTCCGGGCGGCATCTTTGACCAATACGAGTCTGCCCAAACCGTCATATTCATAAAAAGTTGTGAGGTTGTTTGCATCTGTCATGCTGGTGACTGCTGTTGCAGGATCATAAGTATAAGTGGTCATCTGCGCACCGACGGGATATAACCGGAGCTCGTCGATGAGGCCACTTCCCGATACAGAAAGCATGGTCCCGGTCAATTGAACCTGGTGTTCATAATGTGTCCATCCATTCAATGATCTCCCTGTCCTGGTAGTTACTGTGCCGCCACCGATCGAATAACTGCCATTTTTGCTCCAATAAGAGACAACATAGCGGGCCGAAGTTGGAAGATTGGTCTTGCTGATAGCGCCATTCGAAAGCTGGTAACAGCTCCTGCCGGTTAATGCGTCCGTGCTATTGCGGACAGTGTTGTTAATGGTCCAGTTTCCGGTTCCATCACCCTCGAAAGAGGTGAAGGCCACATCCCGGTTCAGGGCATTGACCACAGCAACGGGAAACTGCATGTTGTAATCCCAGATCACCGACTGGATCACATCATCTTTCTTTGCCTGCTCGGCGATAAATCCCTTCTCGCTATAGTGCCTGAAAATCACTGACTCTTTGAACAGCGATGGAGAGCGGTTAAAAGATGCAGCGTTGAATGCCGGCACGCTGGACGCTGGCACCGGCGTTGCGCTTTCAAAATCATCAATAGACGATTTCCTGATACCACTGCTAACCTCCTGATAGTTATTGATGCGCCCTCCGACCAGATACTCTGCAGTTCCTTTTGTCTTCCAGATTTCTTCGGAAACCGGCAACGCAAGCATATTTTCCTGGACCATACTTACGGCCACGGGAACTGTATACTCGTAAGGATAATGCAGGCGCTGCGTTGTTAATTCACCTTTACTGTTGCTGGTAGTGGTAGTTTTTAAGTTATAATGATCGTCACGCGTGTACAGTATTTCCGTTGTGAGTTTTTCGGTGCCACTGTATTCTGTAATCAGGGTTCGGGAAAGATCCTTCCTTCCGGTGTTAGGCACAAAACTGTTTCCCAGGAAATAAATGGGTCTTACCACCTGTTGCCAGAACAACCGCATGTCCAGGGGCGGCCCGCCAGGACAGGGAGCAAAATTTAGCTCATATTTAACAGGCACAAGACTGATAGACCGGAAATTATCATAACGCTGCGGTGAAGTATAATAGTTATCCTGAGTGATCACATAGTCATTGCGGGTAACCTTCAGCGTGTCTAAGTTTTTATCAAGGATGATCTCCTTTCTCAACTGCCCATAACCATAGTCGAGATAATCGGGGGGCGTATAAGGGAAATTGATCTGTTCGGGAAGCGGGCTCTCTACATAAGAATCAAAGTAGCGGATGATCATTCCATTAGATACGCCGTTATTCGTGAATTTCTCCACCACTCTTGAATAATTCACCGGGCTTCCGTTGATCATGGCGAGGGACTGAACAGCTGAGCTGGACCTTACAATGGCATTCGGTATACCGCCATTATCAAAATAAAGTTGTATTCCATCAGCTGACCATGAATCACACGTTAATCGGTCATCGTAATATACGCCATGGGTGTAAACAGGGTAAGTACCTAACCCACCCGCGGTCGATGTCCCATCTTCCTTCACATAATCATACAACCTGGACGTAACGGGAGTTGATTTTATTCCGTCATAGTCCCGGATAGCCTTAACACGCAAGCCTCCCACATAGGGACGGTAATCATTGATCACCGTCGAATCCGGGTTCTGTTCCCTGATCTCGGTCCATTCCAAAGAAACATAATCCTGGAAATTTGTTACGCCCTGGGTCTGAAGGTGGCAGGTATACGTACCCGGCGCAAGGTTCAGCAGCGAAAATTCGTGATAAACGCTGAGATCCTGGGTGAACGGGATCTGCTGTGTAGTGACAGGGGTATTCGAATTGTTTCTGATCTCTGCAATGAGCTTGCAATTATTCACATCGGCACAGGCGTAGCTTCCTGGATAAAAGCTGATAGAAAATTTCGTGTACGACCCGGGGTCGCCGTTAAAAGTAAAACTTTCACTTCCCGGGGTTGTATTGCTGCAAGCAATACTGAGCGACCCATTGACATGCGTATGCTTCAATGTGATATCACGCCTGAGCCGGAAATCATCCGCCACGTTGGCTTCCATTTCAAATTCAGTGTACCCGCCTGTAGGGTAGGTCATTCTGGACAGCGAACCGTATTTGACACGTTCTGTATGCACCTCACGGTTCCCACCAGGCAGCTCTCTATAGCTCGAGATCTTAAAGTATTCATGTGGTATTAATCCGCCGGGATTGTTGTTATAAAATCCCCAGTGGTCCTGCTGGAAACTTAACCGGTTGGGTAATGCCGCGGGCGATATACCAGACTCCGTGAAATAATCAAAGGTATAACCCCTGGATTCTTCTGCCCCGCTGAATGGCACTACTTTTGACAACGTCAACCGGTTTAAGGAATAGTTGTGGTGCAGATTATAGCCCCGGGTTGTAACGCCGTCGGTAATGGTGATTTGTTTTAAACGATATAATCCCATTCCCAAACCAGTCTGAGGCAGATCGGTTCGTTGTGTTTCATCATATATAAAATTCACGGTCACCTTATTCGGATAAATGATCTTCTTTACCCGTTTTCCCTCGATGTCTACCTCAGATCCGCCTCCTGACCTCGTTCCGGGGAAAGGAACTATTCCAATCGTCTCTGAAGCCGACAGGGACGGGATATATCGATATTTTTCCTGGTCGTATTGGATCTCAATACTGTCTGTAGAAAAAGGAGCGATCACCTTGGTCAGATACCAGGAAGAGACGAATGAATTAAAGACACCATACCCCATTGGGTTCCGGGTGATCTCCATTTCATCGAAAATATATTTTACGCCCTGCTCATCAGTGATAGTAAACTTTTTAAAATTAACAGAAGCTGACATAGGCGTGGCTCCCATTTCACTTTCTACCCTGATCTTGCTCGGGGTGAGCATCAGAAAATCTCCGTTTTTGCCAAACATGAATTTTCCGCTCTGCCCATTGAAGTTAAAATTGAAAACATCGTTCTGGGAATCGATCTCATTGACGTTCATTCGCAGATAAGTGGTGGCTCCATTATACCGGTTCCCCTCCGTCTCATCTGGTATAGAGGGCCTGTTTACAAAACCATAAACTGGTATTTCGTCGGCAATACCCCGTTGCGTACGGGTTATAACCCCTCCGGCATTCAGCGCAAACCCGATCCCCACGTTAGAGGCAACTTCGTCCACTTTAATGCCTCCAGCATGATAATCAAGGCTGATCGACATACCCAGCGTATTATCGGGGTTGCTATAGGAATAAATAGGGACACTTATTTGCGGAATACCAGTAGTGTATCCAACTGGTACATCACCAAATTTGCCAAGAGAGGCGGCATTCGGTGAAGGCGGTGTAAAATTATTAAGAGATGGGTTGGGATTGGCGTTGCCATTTTGTGCACACGCAGGGCCGGCCATCCAACAAAACTGACCTAGAAGAAAAGATAACCCAAAGATAACGGTTCTTTTTCGAATGACTGAGGCATTTACTGTGCTTATGAAGAAGCACCGCGAACGCGCAATTTGTTTCTGTTCCATAAAATATTGAAGACTAGTGGGACTTTATTTTATCGCATGATAGTTTTTATTTGTTTATCGACCTCTTCGGTGCTCATCCAACGCAAGGCCAGGATGCCAGAGCTTGGCAAAAATATTAGGGATGAAAGACAACTTGTGTCAATTTTGGATTGAATAGAAAGTTTCCACTCATGATAATCTTGCGAGGGCAACGTTATGGCTAAAGCAACAAAACTAGCTGATATAAAAAGCTTTAACAATACAACGCAGAAAAAAAAGCCACACTTTATCCTTCGGTGTGCTAAACAACGCCTGGCTTAATCGCGATAGGCAGGCAATAACTGTCTCAAATGTGCACGATGGGGCTGTAACGGCGCCTATTATTTTGATCCACGCTGATGAACAAATGGCTTTCATGCGTATACAATTGGCAACTGACAACTTTTTCAATACCGGAAAAACCTCTATTATGTTAGTGACGGCAAAACGGCGTGGAATTTGCCTTTACCAGATGGATGGCATTACCGATTGTGTTGAGCCTAATCATTGACAGAATAAATTAAGAATGAAAAACCCGTTATTAATTCTCTTGATAGTCATAAGTTGCGGTTGTCAGACTAAAAAAGCCGAGTCAATAAACCACCGCGATCAAAAACCTTGCTTTGATGCAAAAAGATTTGGACTTGAGCCTCTTTCCGGGAAAGGTGAATCGACGCACATTCGCATCTGGTATCGGCATTCTTTTTTAAACATTATTCCGATGATCTCCATGAGGCGCTCATCGAAGCAAGAATGGAGTGCTGAATTACTGGTAGTTACTGTCGGCCTTCGCAATGATAGTATGCTCGTAGAAGAAGTCAAACGAAAAAAGCTTACGTCGAAAACAAATTGGAAAAAGCTGCATAATAAACTGGATAGCCTTAAAATATACACCCTTCCAGATATGGATGCCATACCTGGCCTTGAAGATGGCTGGACAGATGGATCGAGTTATCACGTAGAGCTACAGCATAAAAATTCCTGCTATTCGTACCGGTATCACCTTCCGGAAAAATTTCAAAAGGAGTTCTGGCAAGCAAAACATATGGTTGAAATACTGCAGGAACTAGAACGAGCGTTTGGTATGCCTTGGCAATTGGAGGGATACGCAGCCGTAGAAAAATTTTGGGCGATGGTTAAAGATCCTTCCCTCGAACCTGAACGTCCGTGACATAGTCAAACAGCATAGCAAGTGATCCACTCCACTGGAATTAGAATCAACGACTTTTACATCCCACCATTTACCGTGGTCAAAGGGGACATTGTAATAATACAATTACCTAACGGCACATATTTCACAGAACTTTTTTTCAGACTGGTTGACATATTGACCGGAAAAGAGCAAAATAGCAATGTTCAGATTGAAGAAAGCTTTAGGTTCGCCAGGCCCATAATAGATGATAGATGGCGTCTAACTAGAATTCTTAAGCCACTAACCGTTCAGCGATACATCAAAATAGCAGTAAACCCGGCTGGCGAGCTCCCACAAAAGATTTACGAATTGATGGGAGCCGAACCAAGCCGCAAAATAAACACGCTTGCCGGAACCCCAAGAAAGCTATTGACGGTGGCCGCAACCTTTTCCTGGACAAACAACATTATCTTTGAGCTTACCGGAGTTGATCCGGTAGGTGGACAGAAAGTATATAACTTAGTTAAAAGTCACATCGGGAGTAACGGTGCTGCCATCCTGATCGATAGTTATGACGACTTTAAAGAAGATTGCACAAAATTTATAAAATCTAAAGCTGTCAATTCGGAATAAAATCAGCACCATTGGCGAAGGGGAAATTGTAAATTGAAAATAATGACGGATGAGGAAATTAAAGCCTACTTCGAGAAAGTCGGCGAAAACATTAAAACGTTTGGTTACCATCTGACTTACGTTTTTGGCAAAGACACGCCCTCCTTCTGTTATTCGACTGGCATTTAAAAATTTTAACATCCTGGAAATATTCAGATTCTTTTATGACTACGGCGAAAGATATTAGTACCGGAAAAGACAAGGTCATCAAATGGATCGGGTTTGATGCATGTAACGACAGCGATATCTTTGAGATTGACGATCTGCTCAAACCATCATTCGATTTCTGGGACAAACTCGAAACTCAATGTATGGCCGCTTGCTGTGGAATTGACGCCTACTCATTTTGGGAAGAAGACATAAGAAATGCAATCAAAGGGTGTGACAAGCCCCAACTAACCAGCACTCTCAAATACACCAAAGCAGAAATCCTACAATCAAACCGAACAGTGGTATCATCAAGCAGATTGAATAACCTTTTTCACAAACATGTTTTCATCCAACTCATAGACCATATTTTGAGGAGCATTGACGGCGATTAAATCGCCATAGCTAAGGCACCTTTATTTGTGAAGCCGAAGCCACCAAGCAATCTTCAAATCAGTTTATAGCGTTCCAACGCGTCCATCCAGATTAATTTTTTATTTAGCCCAATAGTTTTTGTCACGATTGCCCGGAGTACACTTTGGTCTATGATTTCATCATTAAAGATTTTTTTGAAAACCATGGAGTCCTCTTCGTCCAGCGGAATGGCCCCTTTCGCCAACGTACAACAACCGTATCCGTCAAAGGAAATTCTCTTTAAGCAAATCTGATCTTTTCCAACGTTGTCAAAATCCAAAAATACGCAACCGTCCAAATAACCTAAATAATAGTCAGCCGGTCGGGAAGCCGGCATTGTTGTAACAAAAAAATCTCGACCTGTCATAAGAGCATTGTATCTAAAGTTTGCATATAAGACGTACCCGCAGACCAAATTAATAATAAGTCGTCAAACGCTGCGGGCATGAACTATATGTTTCATCCATTCACCGGCCAAATCCAATCCGTTTCTTGCATTGCCCACACAGCTTTGGATCCACCCTATCAATAGTCTTAATCGTCTCCACCGCGTCCCTCATAACACACAGTTCCGATTCACAATGGTCCAATCCCAGGTTGTGCCCAAGCTCGTGTATGGCAACCTTCTTTAGTCTTTCAATGAACTTGCGCTGATCGGTATTTTTCAGTCGGTACGTGGATACAATACAACTTGGCCCTGGCCGATAGCCCAGCCCAAATACACCCCAATCGCTGTATTTGCTTTCGGGCTCCTTTATTCTGCCGAGGTAGTCCCACTTCGTTGTAGAGATGTCTTTATCGGTCAATGAAATGATGTAGTCTAATGAATCCGGCTTCTGCATCTTCATTATGGCTATGAGTTTGTCAGCGCGGTACCTGGGTGACTTAACATTGATGAAAGCTTCTTCGGGAAGCGGCTTATGATCCAGAACATACACCTTTGCCTCGTAAGCATTGGCCAGTGCATTCAGAACAGTGTCAGTCAATGATCTGTCAAAATTTTCGAATGGCTGGATTCCTACTTTAATCGTCTCGTCCGTTGAACAAGACCAAAGCGAGAGCAGTATGCATACTATCAAAGGCCTCATCCCTATGTTCAATAAATTTTTGGCTTGTGTATTCACCTTGAGCCAACAGTTGTTATCAGTAACCATCAGTTATGAACAGTAATTACCTTGCTTCAATTAAAAAGTATCCGGTATCAAGCTTCGGCTGAGTCGGTTTGCTCCAGGAAATTGATCAGTGTACAACATCCCTGTACAGAAGTATATACTGGACTATTGAAACTTCATTCCACAACTTGTCAGCTATCCGCAAAAACACCCGTACTTGCCGTCTCAACTAGCTATTTCAACTAATAAGTGCATTAAAATGCACTTTTTTCCAATAGTTAAGCCTATCGTCCTTATTTTGCGTAATAAGCGCATTTTAGTGCACTTTGCCGCGCACATATCGCCATTTGAAAGTGAATTTCAACAGGTACCTTCGACGAGCATCGTAAAAAAACTATCCACGAAACATTTGTAACCTTTTAGCCTTTGGTGGAACCTACCTTTTGCAATCCGGATTTTGCCATGACCGAACAAAAAAGACGGGAGAGATTTATGGTTTTATACGAGCCAGTTCACCTTCCATTCCAGCGATTTTGCCGGGCCAGGACCCGATCGGCAGAGGAGGCTAAGGACCTCATCTCGGAAACGGTTTTGAAAGCCTATGAAAAATTAGGAAACCTAAGAGATGAAAAGGCATTTCTATCTTTTTTGTTCGGGATTGCATCGAATATTCTAAAAAGGCAGTACAGAAGAGCAAAGTTCAAGGGTGCGTTTGACTGGCTTAAGGCTGAATCAATCAAGGACCCAAATGTAAATCCTGAAAGAGACATGGATGTCACCTTCCTGTATGAGGCTATCCAGAAGCTTCCTCCGGTTTACCAGGAGTCCGTTGTGCTTCATTTTATTTCCGGGTTCTCGTTACAGGAAGTCGCGGATATTCAGCGTTCAAGCCTCGCCGCTACAAAGGTGAGGGTGATGCGTGGAAAACTACGTTTAGCTAAGATGCTCGTTGCCAACCACGATCATGCGCTTAAAATGATAATGAGTTAGGTCCGCCAACCAAATCGCACTATTCGATGAAAAAACTTGAGGACTACTTTCAAAAAGCAAAAGACCAGGAACCCCTAATGAATATCGGAGAGGTAGAAAACCTGCTTTCAAAGTCTCATGCACCATTTGTTACCAGGGCTGAAGCCTTTCTTAACCTCTTTAGAAAGGAAAAAAAATTGTATCCATCCCTAATCGCTTTTACCATGTTAACATTCTTCATCATTTCTTTAGTCTTTTTGCAAGACACATTTAAACAACAAGCCGAGCAGGAGGTTTTTATACCAGAATCTCAAAAACGGATTACCCGCTTAGTCAATAACCTGTCAGAAAATTCAACACATCCTTCAATACAACTAAAGCCAATCGGAGGTAGTCAGGCAAAAGCAAATAAGCATATACCAACGCATTTAGGGTCCGCTTTTGAATTATCGGAAGAGAAGCTCAAGCTTCTAGGAATCACTTTTGATGTTGATCGGATCACTTATGAAGGGAATGTAAAAGGGTCAGGTTATGTTGCTTTTAACGTAGGCCCTGCCATAACTGGCAACGGAAAATCAGTAATAATTGACGACAACCAAAAGGCAGGCATACGAGAATATGACTTCTACCCTTGGTTTCTATCAGATGAAGTCGGCCACCAAACTGTACGGTATCGTTTCGATAATGAACCTGCTTTGAAAATGACGAATGCCTTTTTTTACAGTGCCATCGATGACCTGATCCCTATTCAGATACAGCGCGATGGTTTCAAAAAAGTAATTTTCTGGTTTTCGTCAACGCCGAAGTTGCTAAGCCTGCTCGAATCCGCTGCCAATGTTGATGCCGGGAACTCGCCCAGGCCGTATAAGGAAGGATTGGAGCAAAAAAAAGCCACCATAAACATCGAGCTGTATCCAACCATTACTACGGGTCGGGTAGAAGTGAAAACGGTAGTTTCGAAGGCACAAAAGCTCGAAATCTCTGTGCTGAGCTCCTCTGGTGAGGTAGTATTGATTCCGGTGGCACTCCAGTCCTTGAAAGAAGGTGATCACAATTTTTCCTTCGATTTATCAGGGTTTAATAACGGCCTCTATTTTGTAAGAATAAAATCAGCGCCAGGCCTGATCACGATACACAGGCTATTCAAGGAGTAACAATTAATCAGATTCTGTTCAATCGCCGAGACCCTATTCCTAAATTGAATTGCGCGATTGTCTAGCTGTCCAGCCGGTCCCTCGCGCTTCACCGCGGCGCGCGTGGACGGCGGAGCATAGGCACGATCGTGGGCGACGATCCAACCTGGATTTTTCCCATCTCCTCGAATCCGTGCCGTTGGTAGAAAGGAATGTTGCGCGGATTGCTGGATTCAAGATAGGCGGGCAATCGGTCGGCATCGCAGCGGGCGAGTGCGTGAGCCATAAGCTTGTCGCCGAGGCGCTGCCCCTGGCACGCGGGGTCGACCCCGATGAGCGGCAGATACCAATGCGGCTCGTGGGGATGGAAATTCGCCATCTTCTCGAAAACACCGGCGAAGTCCTGGTGGATAGAAGCAGGTGTCGTGCACTCGAATAAACTGGCAAGTGATTCCTCGTCGGAGGAAGCGCCCGGTGGTAGCCACAACGCCGCACCGGCAAGTCCATCCATCCCAAACGCAGTACCCAGGCCAAAAGACTTCCAGCTAAACGCCCGCGCAAGCAGAGGCATGTTGCGAAGATAGTCATCTGCACGGGGCCAGGACCAACGGGCAGCGGGATCGCTGGTAAAAGCGAGCACGATGGTAGCATACGCGGCCTCGGCAGACGTTTCATCGATGCTGTAAACGGCGCGAGCAGCACTTCCGGTTGCTTTGTGTTTATCGCTTCCGGTATCTTTTACTGAAACACCTGATTCTCTTTCTTTTTCATGATTTGTTTGAAGCGGCTCCAGTTTATGCATAATAATGTCTTTTGATAGGAAGGCATAAAATTAAAATGCCCGCAGATCCATTTTCCAATACTACAGCCGCTGAAATCCTCGTGTTATAAGGGTACGCGCTACCAAACAGATTATTTTTTTTTCGAGAGATGGTTAATGGATCGTCCAGTGTCTAGTTTTTTCCGGATCAGACACAGGACCAGACACCCCTGTGTATTCACCTTGAGTTAACAGTTCTTATCAGTAATCATCAATTCTGAACAGTAATCACCTTGTTTCAAGATAGCACATTAAGAAAACACCTGTAAAATATAACCACGCGGCAGAAAACACGATATGCATGACTGTCTCAAACCGCTTTCCCTGCCATGTCTTAGGTGAGTAGACCAGGAATTGAAGATCAACCTTGTAAGCCAGAATGCAAACAGCCCTAAAGAGATCACCCTTCCGAATGGATCATAAATGAGCTCATGCGAATAGCTCAAACAAAGTAACCCCATCAGCAATACGATGAATGCAATGAAGAACGTATGCACGTAAAGGATCTGGCGTGTAATGAGAGTCAAAGAAGTCAGTTCCTGCTCCCATTTAAAATATTTAGGAATGATAATGTGCATCAGGGCAAGCCCGATAAGAAGCGCGCCAACTATTTTAAGGTGTAGTTCCATCAAATTTTATCAAAATGAATATCGACACAAAGGGAGTGACATGAAATTTACTTTCAATAGTAAATCCTGCTTGTAAAAAATTGGCCTTCCATTCTTTTTGAGAGAAGAAATGCAAAAACCCGATATTGTAGGCCAGGAAGTTGGGCACATCACGCAAATGTTCGACAACAATACACGTCCCTCCGTCTTTGAGGGTTGCTGCCTGTGCTTTCAGAAATCCGATTCGCTCGGCCCGTGAACGGATTTCATGCAGGGCAAAAATATTGAAAATAAGATCTGCCGATTCATCCGCAGTGGGCAACCTGTCTGTCATCACCTTTCGCGTTCTGGGAAAAGATGGATAAGCCTTGCGGGCACGCTCGATCGAAATTTCCGTATGTTTATCAGGATCATAAAAATCATAAACATGAAGTGTGGCCTCATTGAAAATCTTCTGCAATGTGGCACTTGTCTCATCAAAACCCGCGTGAATATTGATAACCGTTTGAGGTTTCTTTAAAGTGACGCCTTTCAACCAGCTTAAATCATAAAGGTGAGAAAGATCATAGATATAATATGAGACGGAAAGGGAAACGGCTACCGACATCAGTATCCCTGCGGCCAACGAAATGATAATCCAGAACGAAATCTTATCGGCAAAAACACCGGTTGCCAGTAAAGCCAGTATGATCGCACCTGCAATCACATAGAAGTGCCAGTTAAATCGCACAATGTTAAGCACACCCTGATAGGGTTTTCTGACTACGGCTTCCATGGGTCTTTTCTTCCTTTCTTCCAGTAATAAGGAATATTACTGATTACAAACGCATTTGCAAGTACTGCACTTTTAAGCCCCAAGTCATCGATAAAACCTGTGCGGCCTTCGATGACTTCCACGGGTTGTGGTATCCATTCTTCCCTCACACCTTCAATGACCAGCACTTCTTTCTTATTCGGATTGTAGGTGAACGTAAAAGGCAATGGCCCTGCAAATCGTCTCGCTTCTTTCCAGTCCCTGAACGGAGAGTGTTCTGGCAGGCCAATCTCGTGACTGCTTTCTTTCACTTTTACAAAAAGATTTGACTTAGCAGACTGCACTGTGATGATTCCGTTTTGTCGTTCAAAGGCAATATCTGTTTTCTGATACTTGTAGTGCGTAAAAATGTTTCCCAGGAAAGTCATCTTCGGTTTATCGGTTTCGGATCTGATGATGTAAAGGCCCCGTAACCGCTTGCCATAACTGGTATGGTACTGAACAAAAATTCGATAGCCGGTGAGAACGAAGTCGTTTCCGATAAATTTTGGAAAGCCCTTGGGGCGAAGGTGCCTGGTTTTCACCATGGCGACCGCAATAAAGGCCCAGGTATCCTCAAAGGTATCCAACAACAGACACTCAGGAATAAACTTCTGCAGCTCTTCTTTCGGCACCGCATAAGTTAGCACCAAAGAGGTTTCAAAATGGCTCGCGACAGCAAATGGGTGGTCTTTCAGAAAATTAAGCATTCAATTCCTGCTTTATCTTTAGCTGCTTACTACCTGAAAGAATAAACTCATTCACATAAATGAGTCCAATGAACAAGGATGCAAATACAATGTTCATTCTTCCGAAAAGCAACAGATCGGGAACGAGAATAAACTCCATGATATTCATTGTGGCGACTACAGCTATTTGAAATAAGGAACAGAAGCGCCTTTGAATTCGGCTGACAATCCAGACCACCATTAAGATTTCAGCAACACCGATCGCTTTCGTAAAAAGCCAGGCATATTCTGCTCCCAGTATCCTCGATACTATTTCCTGATGCCTTGGCACCAGGGTCAGGACTTTACAGAGAAGCCCGTTAATAAACCAAACAAGGCAAATGAAAGTGGTTGCTATGATATAGAGTAGCTTTGTGAGGCCCACCTTGTGCAATTATTTGATGATATTTCTTGATTCGTTAAAAGTATCCATACATCATATCGACAAACGTTATTTGTACGCTAACTCATCGGCTGTCTTAAGGAGAGATAAAATATTTGGATCTATACTTTGCAAGTCCTCTGGCGCCATTTTCTTTACTACAGCCTCCGCTAAGTCCACCTTTGAAATAGGAGTACCTAAAAATTCAGCTAAAGGAGATCGAGATCCTCGAATTGTGTCCAAATAACCTTGGACTATGGACTCATATTCACTCTTAGTAAGTTTTACGCTGAAAATTTTGTTAATAATGGCAACAGGATAGTAGAATTCTATTGCAGGCATTTCAAGTAACACAAATCTACGTTTGTCACTATCATTAAAATACTCCCGCACGTCCTCAATTAGTTTACCATTACGATGCGGCCGATCAAACAATCCACAAAATTTGTCTTTATAAACTGGGATGTAGCTTTGTGTCTTAAGCATTTGCGCGATTGCTTCGGAGCCTATTGCAAGCTTATCAAATCCTTCCAAGTAATGAAAAACTAACCCCTCCGATTCAAATAGGTTGCTATGTTTACCGAGTTGATAAATGCCGTTCAAGAATATTTGATCACTCCGCCCCTCAACGATTACGACATTACTTGGAAAAAAGAGATCGTTCGGATTGCTACCAAGCAACTTGTATGTTGAGTTTTGCAGTTCCTCTATATTGGCTAGCTGCGTGACATGGACAACACCTTCATTCTTCGTAATCGAAAAATTATTGGTTACATCGGCGCGATCAAGAAAGAGATGAGAATGAGTGGCTAATATAACGCGCTTAAGTGGAAAACCATTAACACCCTCAGTCGCATTCTTTATTGCCCGGAATACCATTTTTTGCATCCGGGGCTCAAGTCCAAACTCTGGCTCGTCGACTGCTAATAGCTCAACTTGTGGATTGAATAGCTGAGTTATTATAGGAAGAACGGCACGCACGCCAGTTCCTTGATCGAGTGGATGCCTTTGATTCACCCTCGCTCGAACACCAGTGACGTATTTGCCAGTTTTTTGCTCTTCAAATTCCCAGCGTTCGAAATGTGTGTTAATCCATGTAAAGACTTTAGACCGCGTTTCTTCGTCCTGCAGCGCGAGTTCCTCCATCCAGTCAAATATCTCATTCTGACCTAATGAATTCTCAATTCTACGTCTTCTGTTCTCGGCCTGCTTTGATTGTTTGTCGTTTTCGGAGAGTGCATCTATTTCGAAGTCGAACTCCGAAGCAGAATGAATTCTATTCAGACCAAGATAATCCATAGAAGAATAATGTTTATCATGGTATGCGTTGCATGCTGCTACCAATACTGAAGTTTTACCACAATTATTGCCACCAAAAAAGACAGCCAATTTCTCAATAGTAATTGAAGTCCTTCGATTTGAAAGGGCCTTTATGTCCTTCAAATCAAGCGTTAATGGCACTAACCCTGGAGTAACGTCCATATCTATTTCAAAATCTGTAAAATCTGACCATCCAAAAATTTGAAAAGTTTTTGACCATCCTAGATCAACTTCAGTCGCAGAAAAACAATTACCAGAGAAAATCTGAACTTGAATTTTACCGAATGGCTTCGATTCTATCTTTAGTTGGACCTCTGCCTGTTCCAGGTATTCATTACAAGTATATAATGTGTCATCAACACCCTGAATATTGTATTGTTGAAGTTGTATTGAGTTTGGATTTTGCCACGAGCCATCGGGTCGAACTCCAACACATACCTCTATGTGTTTAATTTCCGAATTGTTATAGCGATGTGTTGTGGACCAGCCACTCCCTCTAATATCATTTGAAAATCTCAACCCAATTCGCCAAAATTCACACTTAGGTCTAATCAGGATGGTATAAGCATACCCCTCTATTTGAAATATCTTAGGATGAGGCACATCATTCACCTCATTCCGATTGGAATTTTTGAAAAGGAAAGGTATTATCATAAAATGATTTAGAGGTTAAAGGCCAATAACGCTCAGTGTCGCTATCATAAGCATTTTTACTCTTAAAGTTCTAGGATTAAATTTCGCTGGAATTTTCCATTTTCTCCATACTCAACATATCCAAGCTGATTGGTCGTCAGGGTAGTCTTTCCAATCCTAAAATCCGGCACCACTTCATGACTATGCCCATATATCCAGTAGTCGACATTTGATGCCTCGATCAGATCAAACAGCTCCGTAGCAAACGCACTGTTCAATTCACTATACCGGTATTTCTCAGCATAATTATAGAATGTTGGAATATGATGCGTAACCACAATTGTTTTCTTTCCGTCCGCTATAGGCAGTTGACTTTTGATAAAGGCTAATGCCTCATCATAAAGCGCATTGTAGTCATCCACATTGATCTTGTTACCGTTCTTCCTGATCAGGTGAAAATCAGCCATCGTCTTTTTAATAACCCATTCCTTCGTCAGATCAAGCTTTGACCACAATGTTGAAAAGATAAGCCGAACGTCTTTGTGTTGTACTATGCTGTTATTGATCAACGACACATTGCTTCTGATCTTTTCATCAAAGGCACCGGTTCTTTCGGTGAGATCAGAACGATAATATTCATGATTACCAGGAATCCAGTAGGTGTGCTCGAAGCTGCCCGAGAGAAAATCAAGGAAGTCTTTTTCTTTTTCGATCTCAGTAAACGGCACAATGTCGCCTGCCAGCAAAAGGATCTCACCTTTGGGCTTAATTGGGTTTGCCTTCAGGTAGCGTTTGTTTGTGGGAAATTCCAAATGCAGGTCGGAGCAATACTGGATTAGCATACCTATTTTTCAATGATCCGCTTGATCTTATCCTGAATTACTTTCAGCCGAACCTTCCGTATGAGTGGCGGCAAATGACAAGAAATAATCTCAGTACGATTGCCGTTGTCCCAGATGGCCTGATATTCCCCTCTTAAATAATTCTTTACATCTGCATCCGCTTCACTAATCTGCTCAACTATGGCTCTGGCATTATCAGTTAAGTAGATGATGTCTTCGAAGTCGTGACTTGTAACATAGTTTCCTTTCCCTCGGCCATGGAAAGCAGAAAATTTCGTAGCAATAAAATAAGGAAGCGGTAGTATATTGATATCCGGGCCATCTGGCAATGAATAAGCTTTGACCTTTTGTAATCCTGGCCTATACCATGGGTTTGAAAAGCCAATCACCTTCTCATCGTCAGGCATGATATCTACAGTTACATCCTCATAAGTAAAACGACATATCACTTTTGAATGCTGATCTGGTGAAAATCCCAATGCGGCAAGGTCTTCCTGAAGCTTTGCCCAGGCTCCGTAGCTCTCCAGCGTTAAACTCAGATCGATATCCTTGGTTGGGCGCACGTCATCGGCTGCAGGATCATCTGCATAAATGCTGATCATTGCCCCGCCTACAAAAGCCATTTTGGGTCTAAGGTGTTTCAAGGCCATTGCAATCTTTTTGACTATGCCTATGTTGACCGTTTTATTTTCCATCGCCCAATATCAATCGTTCAATTTCCTGTTTGGCGAGCGCTTGTTCCCGGGCTTTACCAACGCGCATTGCATCTACTAACGCCAGCAATTGATACAAATCATCATCTACACGACAAGGCTGCACGAGTGTCGGATACAATGGCTCTACAGCCTGACCTTTATCCTGCCCATAAGCATCAGGCCATACATAGATGGTGTCGGAAGAGATCATCTTATCCAGGGGCGGTGCACTGTGAGCAGTTTTCACTCCCCTTGTGATTGCACCCGGTTTCTGTGGGAAAACATATTTGAGTCCATGGATCAGGAATTCGACAAGAGCAAGCCGGTTGACGGTTTTTTTGGATTCATCGATCAGGCCGGCTTCCATTGACCTGTTTAAAGATTCACTAACCTCCGATTGACTGATACCGAGGTGAAAAGCCAGGTTTTTCATTTGCCATTCCTCGTTTCTTCTATTATAAGCAATGATTTTCAGGAGGATCGGAATATCCTGAGGCCTCATTCCTGTGTGTTTTTTCATAAATAACCGGCTATAATTCTCAATTCGCGATTCGCGAATCGCGATATGCAAATTTGCGAAATGAGCCTCTGAAATCAAAATTTGTGGATTTTGAGGCCCGAAAACGAGGTTATTGCTTTATAATGGACCGAATTCTTGTTGCATTCTGAGCTCACTGGCGGATCAAACATCTGTATAGCCCAGGCCGATTAAAATCATCTGTATAGCCCTATCCGGATTAGGAAAAAACTGTATAGTTTTTTCCGGATCAGACACGGGATTAGGGAATCACAAATAATCATCAATAATCATCAATTTTCAGTCCGCTTCAATTTCCCCCACAATCCTAAAACCTTTGTAAAACCATCCCACAGTCCGCATCATGAAGCTTTCGCTGAAAATGTAGACCTGCAAATAAACCAGTATGCGAAAAAATCAAAGGATAATCGGATGCACACCGACTATTCTTTTTAGAATCTTACAGGTTTCAGGGGAATTAGTGGTTAGCAGCCTGCCTCAATTCCTCCAACTGCCCCTCAACAAACTTTATCTCCGCCAGAAATTGCTCAAGAGATTTTTCAGGCACCTCTTTCACCAGTTCAGTGGTAGTTCGTTTTATCAGGTAAAGCTGCTTTTTCAGTTCTTCGGTATAGATTACTTTTTCTTCCATAACATTTCATTTAAGTCATCTGAATCCGTACATCGATCACGCTAAGCCGTTTCTTTGATGTATCATATATCACTTTCTGCCAGCGCGAAACAACAACCTGCCGATCACCCGCAGATACAACCACCTGGTTATCGTGCACGGTTACTTCAATTGTCTCCGGCGTCTTCGTCAAGGAGAAACTTGCTCCTGAAGTCACTACAATGACTTCATCGTAGATCACACCAAGCTGATAGCCATCCGGAACTTCAAAGCTCCCCTGCCCTATCAATGTGACATCCATATCCCTTCCATTGAAGTTCTCCGGATGGATCAGCTTGCTGCCTTTCTTAAGAGTGGCTTTGACTCGGCCATCAAGCACTACATCACTGTCTTCTAATGCCCGAATCCATTTTGTCTTCACTTCCATCCCAGGGATGACATCCTTTTGAAGGATGTCATCCCTAAAAGACGCTGGCGACAGCATAGCGATCATTAACAACGCTATTGAACCGAGTTTCATAAAGTGGTTTTGCCATGCGACATCACCTCCTTCACCGTTACCTCATAATAATTACACAGGCGTGCTATCAGCTGCACTTCCCAGTTGAATTTCCCTTGCTCGATCAGGTCTAGCTGCTCGTGCGGGATCGCGACAGCTTCTGCAACGGTGTGTATATCTCGCTTCTGAGCTTCCCGTACGTGACGCAGGCCGCTGCCTACGTTTTGCATGAATTTTTCAAAACCTTGGTCAGGTGCAATGCCAATGTTCATAGTATTGTGTTTAGAGTTATTGAGTAATTCGTTCAAAAAAGGAAATAGCTTTCCTGCGAGGCCGTTTTGCTTCGTTGTGACAATCCAATAAAGAAGAGTTAATCATGCACCGGCATGCAAAACGAGCAGTGCCGGGCATGAAAACCAGGTGGGCTCCAGGAATGACGTTGTTAGCCTGGTGGGCTGTTGCAGAATAAAGAGATGTGTTTTTCGCAGCTCATTTTTGTACGTTTTAATAGTACATGAAATATGAGCGTCGCTGGGGGTAAGATGGGAACCAAAAAGATGGCGTGGTGCCCAACTTACCGCCTGGAGGTACTGGTATACCCGGAAACGAATAAGTGAGCCCACGCCAATAGCGTGAGCATTTCACTTATTGCCTCGCTTCCGTTGAAAATTACCAGTTTTCCAGGCGAGACGCTAAGTGCGAATGCTTAAGGATTCGCAAAATAATATTTAAATACTGCCGGTCAGGCAGTACCTATTGTCTTTATAATAAAACAAATATAAGCATAAAACAGAACACCTAATTATAGTTAGGTAAATAATTTACATTATTCGCATTTCTTTCTCCCAACAATGGGAGCAAAAGAGCAGATAAAGGAAGTCATAATATCCAGGCTGGACCTCTATATCATTAATAGAGTAAAGGAGCTGCGGGAGAAGAAAAATATCTCACAGGATAACTTATCTGTTCGAATGGGCTTCTCGGAAAAATTTGTTGGCAGTGTTGAAAACCCAACGCTTGGAGCGAAATACAATATTCGTCATTTAAATCTCCTGGCCAAGTCGCTGGATTGCACGCTCTGGGATCTGCTGCCCAAAGAGCCCTTTGATGATGATCTGGTCAAGGTGAAGATTAAAAGATCAAAAGGAATCAATAAGGATGGCAGCAAGTCGAAAAGAACACAGATCGAGATTGTTGATATCCAGCCTTTAAAACGAAATGTCTAATAAGACAACCAACTTTCTTAAGGCCAAGAACATTCTAAGAAATTGGCCTGGGTATTTGTTAATAGGGGATTATGATTTCCGGTAGCTTTCAATATCAGAATTAGCTACTTCAATTCTTTTTAGGTTACGCTCCTCAAGTAGAACACCAAATTGCTTTCGGTTCAGTACGGGATCTGGGCAATTTGGTCCAAGTATTATTTTATACAATTGAAGAGGGAAGTGTCTTGAGTTTAGCTCAAAAAACACATACCTACTTAATACTTTGTCAGGGTGCGTAAGAACCCACCCCATTTCTTTCGGAGGATATTTGTTATTATCCAAGTATAGCAACCTAATTTCCTTCTCACTTTCATAATCGTGGCTCTTAAAGAAATGTTTCCATGTGTCTAAAAAAAGAAACCTAAACCTTACTTTAAATTTTGCATGCAAATTATCAATGATCTTTCTCAGTATGGTTAGCTCCGGATGATCATTTCGGGAACGTCCATACGAAACCTCACGAATCAACATATGCTGATCTTGCACTCCGTTAACGACATTAAAGCAAAGACACGTTCCGCGGCTATCTTCCCCATAAAGGCGATACATTGTAAGATCGTCCTCTTTCTGCTGTGTTGTACAAGAAGAAATGAAGCTTAAATTCAGACGCTGCATCTCCTTTAATGACATTTTATCCAGCGGCTTATAATAAATGCCCAGATACTTATCAGCATAGTCAATTTCACCTCTATCGTTCATGGCCATGTTCGATCCCATTCTGAAGGTCTTTTTATTAATCATCTGAAACGTCGCTTCGAGTGTCGTGTACCTGCACACAACTTGGCTTGTTACAGGTTTTAAGAGGTGGCTAAACAAACGATTCTCAAAGTTCTGCAATCCCAATTCTCTATTGTCCTTAAAGCTAAAAAAACGACCATCTTTATTATACTCAATAAAATCACTCCACGCACCGCTTTGAAGTAAAGGCTTAAGATCAATGTCTTTATCGCCGAACAAAATTTCATTTATCTCATTTTCAATGGACAAAATTGTATCGTCAATTTTCCTTCCTTGATCCCTCTCATCACGGAAAAGATTATAAACGAAATCAAACGACCGATATTCAGAAATCTTAGTAGAGGTTTCGTAAAGAAGCAGGCCTTCTAAATCCGTAGCTATTATCCAATCAACACCAATTTCTGCCAACTCTACATACATGGATAAGGCATTTTCAAGTTGCAAACGTTCGCCCTTGATCTCAACAATTACGAAAGGGAAACCTCCTTTTAAAATCAAAAAGTCAGGAATTCTTCTTCTTTTGGTACCCTCTAATGAGAGCTCCTGAAGACGGGGCTGATACTCTATTGTGTACTTTTCATCCAATTGGTTCGCTTCTAAGTACACTGTGATACGTCTGTAAAATTCTGCTTCTAAGACACTGCTGAACTCCATGGCAATGGTTGTTTTTGATGCACACGCGAAACCGGAAAAACGTTATGAATATTAATTGATTATTGATGATTTACTAGACAGTTTGAAGAATATGGACCACTATCACCTTTCATTATAGTACTTGGCTAGACGTGTTTGCTCGACCGGGACGTCATAACCTAACTGATTAGAACACAACTCTTGCAATGTTAAGGCAGTATCCTTATAGTCTCGACCATAAGCGTAACCAAGAATGAGCTTTTTGATCCTTGGGACTGGTATTTGTTCGGAGATTACCTCGAATTCTCTGGAGAAAATCGGCAATTCCAAATAAAAAATATCTTTCCCCAGATCATGAGATTTAGGAATATCCTTAGAAAGCAAGGGTGACAATTGTCCCCGATAGTCGGAATAAACGGTTGGCCCATGTACCCGCTTTTGCCTATTATCAAAAAGCAAGCGAACTTCCTTTTCCAGTTTATAGAGATTTGATTTATGAAAAGCCACAATTTGACCGAGATCGATGGTCATGCTTGGTTTCTCATTTTGATACTTAACAAGCAGCGCATTTAATTCCATCAAATTTGTCCGGGAATTTCCACCATAAAATACTTGACTTAGATAATAGTGCTTCCAAGCAGTTAATGGATTTTTGGAGAAATCCAGTTGAATTGCAACTCCAGTCCCATTCCCACCATACAACCTCCACATATTGAACTCATACTGTGTATGCATGGTGAGAATTTCAGTCATGCACATAGACAGGAGAAACATGTTCTTCTTGGCGTCCTCTCTATTGTCGGCATTAAAAGTTAAAAGGTCGCCGGCAAAAGAGTATTCTCGCGGATCATTCAAATTATACAGATTATACAAGCGCAGCTTTTTAGAAGAGATGATTGATCGAACCGCATGAAGGCTGCTGAAGTGGATAAATTCGAGAGGTATCTTTTTGTAATAATATTGACTTTTTGAAATGTTAGCAATTTCTGGAAGAATGCAATAATGGCAATGATTAACTTCTTTTTCATTGCCTGCCCTGACTGATCGGATCACAATTCCTGGCAGAAGCCGTTCAAGCTCTTGATGAAACAGGTGTTCTTTTTCTGTGAAATTCACGACGCTTCAAGCTGATAAGACACGAACTTCGAAATACCGTCTATGCACGAAGTATCTCCGACGTTGTCCTTAACGGTATAGTTAAGAAAATCCATTCACATTATCAATCTACGCTTTCTCTAGAAGGCACCGTTACTTCTTTGATTGACTTCCCGCAATGTCGCCTCGTCTCATCCACGCTATCTAGCCATCAAGTAGCCCCAGTCCGCTTTCAAAAGTTACAATCCTTCGGAACAAAGAAACAGCCAAGCAGGCTACGGAGAAAGATTGGCCCTGCTTCTGATCCCCTGGTGCACCCCCGCACCCTCACGCCTGAGGAATATACCGGAGCAGCCATTGCAGACCTGGACATGCGTCGTGGCATCGTGCGCGAGAACGCCATGGAAGGCAACGCGCAATGGATCGATGCTGACGTTCCGCCCGGCGGAGCTTTTCGGTTATGGGATCATGTTGCGGACGTTGCCAACAGGACGGGCATCTGCTTCGCTGACGTTTTGTTGGTACCAGCTGGTGCCGGAGGGGATTGCAGAGAAGTCGACGGCGAAGGTGTGATGTAAGTTTGGTAAGCAAGCTTCTTGAAGGGAGCTGCTTTTTCCGAAGCCATCCCCATTACCAAGGGACCCAATTGACACACATAGCGTTTATTTTTATTAAGGTGGATGCATTCCCAAGTCTACCAAACTCTACTTGTCGGGGCCTAGTCTAATCCAATGTCATTATCAAAACGATATTCTCAATTCTCTTCGGCGAATAAGCCAGGGGGAAAGATGCTTATTTTGGTCTTTAGTCTTCCTTTATCTGCGGGCACGGTAGTTCATATATCAATGTCGATATTGAGAAATATCTGCAAGCGCTATTGTCTTAATTCATGGAAGAGGTAATGTCTAGCAACATAGTAGTGATAGGCATTGACGCGTGCTACTCTACGCGGCGCGGTATGTTTGCTGCATAGGTGATAATTCTCTACTTTAGTAACGATTCCTCGCCCCACCTGATCCAATCTGATCGCTAGCCCACTTGGAATCGTCACTAAATTTACTGCATATGCTATGATAAGTTCATTATTTAATGCTTTCGCAAAGAAAGCGGAAAAATTACCAATAAGAGATACCTCAGAAACAAGGCCATTAACAAAGATTCTTTTCGTTGATGATTTTAAGTTTGAAATAGTAGAATATTTAAATACTTGTGGATGGATTCAAACTAAACGCATCAAAGATATTGATGATATAACTCACCCTTCAATTTCGGAAAATCACATATTTTTTATTGACATCCAAGGTGTCGGGAAAAAGATGGGTTTTACAGATGAAGGACTTGGCTTAGCAAGAGCATTAAAAGAAAAGTATCCTGAAAAATTTGTTATCTTATACTCGGCACAACCAACCGGAGATCGATTTGACAAAACTTTGTCTATTGTTGACGATACTATTCGAAAAAACGCTGATTCATATGAATTCATTAAGCTAGTTGAGAAGTACGCAACACAAACATTCTCACTTGACGGATGCGTCTCCAGAATACAACTGCACTTAAAAAACGAGTTAGGCATTTCAATTAATCCAACTAAGATCGAGGAGATTATCTCAAAGCTTGGGAGAAAACCCACAGAAATTGATATCGACAAAATTGCAAAGGTGTTTTCAATTTCGAAAAACTCGGCCGCTATGATTTACCATGTTCTCAGAGCCTATTTATTGTTGTAATGAAGTACATTATAAAAAAGCTCACAGAACAGATCTTTTCAAATATACCGTTTAAGGAATCTTGCATCGAATCGTGTTCCTCCATCAACCAATCAAAGGTAGTGGATTGCCCAACATTTAACGAGAAAAGGCGATGCGGAGTCTATCATAAAGGCGGCCTCGAAATTTATCTCTGTTCGAGGGAGAATATTAAATCTAAAAGATTGTTTTCAGATTCGATTGAAATCATTACAAATTTTGCAATCGAAATTGACGGGAGTAAAAAAATTATTCAACAGCAATCGTTCAAACAGGTTGAACGATTAATTCACAATTTAAAAACATACAATGCACATTGCATTCAGCTCGTCGAATTAATGCTAGATCCGTCTATAGCAAGAAAGCATATTAATGAACAAATATCATCAATAGAAGCACACATACTAGAAAATCCACGAAGAGCCGCTAAATCATTAATTAACCTACTTAAAAATTCAAAGCTTATTCAATCAGAGATATCTATTTATGATTCTCTATTTAAATCAGATACCAGCAACTTCCGTATCGGTAATCACCAAATCCACCGGCTACTAAAAGGGGTATTGATGATCTTCTTTGAGGACTTCCAAGAGAAGAACATAAGGATAAATCTACAAGACAGTTCGCTCGAAATAGCGGTTGATTACCCTACGTTCATCTGCGCGTTGATTCATTTTTTTGACAATGCTACCAAGTATGTGTTTCCAGAGAGTTCAGTTGACATCTCATTCGCTGACGCAGGATCAAAAATATGTGTTCACATAGAGATGATTAGTTTACGAATCAATCAGGATGAAAAGGACAAAATTCTTGAAGAGGGCCAGTCAGGTTTCTTTGCAAAGAAACTCAATCTAAATGGCAAAGGAATTGGAATGTTTGTCATTGCAACCTTTTTTGAACTGAACAATTCAAAACTTATAATAAATCCAAAAGTTAAATCCAGCACTAGGGAAAAATTTGGAATACCATACGACATTAACGAGTTTATTTTAGAATTACCTAAAAGCGGCGGGTTGTTTAAGATGATGTAATGTCCACACCAAGAAAATTCGCGACATTTATCTAATAAAAGCGACGCTAGCATGAGTAACTCATCAGGCCATCAAATTACAAGGATGATCAGGCGTGTCGTCCTTCCTATTCAAAGCTTCGTTCTATTGATGCCTACGTTATCCATCAAGGTTCTTTAACGTGGCTGCAAGCGAGCCTTGAATCTACCACAACCAATGTGAATATTGTGGTTACACTTCAAGCTACAAGTATCAAGTCGATATCCAATGGCTTAAAGAGGAATGTTGTTTCATTGACTTCCGTTCTCTAACCTGAAGCGTTAGTTTTGAAAATACCGGGCCCAGCACCGAATCCATGGGTATGTGTGTGCCCGGTAAAGTATCAGATCAGTAACAAATCCGTTCTTTGGGATCCGTATGAATATTTGGATGCGCCTTATAACGGTCTTATAATACCCCGATTATTGAAAATTTGAGTGAGTAGCCTGGGTGCAGCTTTTATAGCAGGGAAAGTAATCCAGCGTCTTCGGAAAGGCACTTCTGAAAATCTTACTATTTTAAACACCATTGAGGAAATTATTATCTGCTGAACGTAGAGCTTAAGATGCCTTGAAGTCCGCTATTGTGGGGTCTGCCCCTTGGTGCTTAAATCGTTTTTTTATATTTTAGTAACGATTCCTTGACCCACCTGATCCACTCGATCGCCAGCCCGCTAGGAATCCCTTAACTACCCACTATGATTTCCGAAAATGATTTCCAATCACTGCTTCGTGGCAATGCAGGCGAATTAAAGACTTATTTGCAAGATATTGAGTTGTCGTTCAAATTAGATGAGACACTGGCCGTTACAAATTGTCATTCCCTTCGAATCAACGCAAATGGCCAGGTAAGATTCAATGATTTTGCACGCTATCTAGCATCTAAAATTGTAGACTTTGCAATACCACGGTCTGAGATTCAGAAAGCATTCGAGTTCTACAATACAACTGGCTCCACCTCCAAAATCGTTGAATTAAATAATAAAGCCACACAGCTGTTCTCTTCCCTTAAAAAGTCAGGAGAAGGCGGAGAAATACTGCTTTATCTGTTAATTGAAGACATCCTAAAGGTACCGCAGATTTTGTGCAAAATGTCGCTAAAGACATCAAGTGAAATGCATGTACATGGGTGTGATGGTATACATGCTAACTACGACGAAACAGATGACATTTTGTCCCTCTATTGGGGAGAATCTAAGCTCTATAAAGACATAGGTAGCGCGTTAACAAATTGTTTCAATAGTTTAAAAGGCTTCTTATTGGACAACGGCGGCAGTTCAGGTTCACAAGAACGTGATATCCAGTTGGTGAGAAGCTACATTGACTTAAAGGACGAAAAAATTGAAGATGCAATCGTCAAGTATCTGGATAAGGACAATGAAAAATTCAACAAAGTCAAATATAAAGGCGCGTGTCTAATTGGGTTTGATTACGAGGACTATCCGAAGGCAGCAAACTCAGGCGTCAATGATGCAACGCTAAAAGAAAAGATTGAGAAAGTCATCATAGATTGGAAAGTTGATGCAAAGAAAAAAATAAAGGCAATTGAAACTCTTGATACATTTGAACTCCATTTATTCCTTATCCCATTCCCATCGGTACAAAGTTTTCGAGACGCATTTTTAATTGAACTTGGCATTAAGAAATGAGCCTACCAGACAAAGTTTTTAGTCTACCGAGTTTTAAGCGTCAGCTTAGACAAATTACCATTGACTCATGCAGTAGCTCATTTCATAATTTAAGTACAACAAATTCCAATCGTGAGCCCATTGACTGGAGCAATCTTCTGACATGCGCATCAATGTTAGGCAACTCAAGCAAACATGATCATCTAGAGGCGGCGCTCAGAATTGCGCACACTTGCCTCGAAAATAAGGACCTTTCAACCGCTCATAAGACCGCTGCGGGCGTCATATTAGATTCATTAACAAATCAGCCGGCTATAAAACTGGCAATCAAAAGGCATCTTTTAAAAAGCGATTTCACTGAAGACATTCCATTGCCGCTCCTCTTTGATGTAACAAAACGGAGAGTAGAACACACGATCTTCTTAAAGGAGTCAGAAATCTATTTGAACGCATTTCAGAAGGATGCATTTGACAAATTCTCGTCGGCGGATGTTGTTAGCGTTTCCGCCCCAACGTCGGCGGGCAAGTCTTTCATCTTATATCACGCCTTAATGAGTTTTATTTCGAGCCGTTCTAGACCTACACGTATAGTCTATATAGTTCCAACACGAGCGTTGATAAGTCAAGTCGAGAAAGACTTTCAAACCATTTTAAGTAGCCAGAAGATTTCAGATGTTCTAGTTACTTCTGTTCCCAAGCTTGATGCTGTAGATTTTGAAAAGAATCTTATCTGTGTATTTACGCAAGAACGTCTCCATTGGCTTATGGTCAATCATCCAAACGTGAGCTTCAATTATATGATAGTCGACGAAGCGCAAAAAATCGCAGAAGGCAGTAGGGGCATTTTCTTACAGCAAAAAATTGAAGAAGTAATGCGTCTAATGCCTGATATTAAAGTAATTTTCTCAAGCCCTTTAACACGCAATCCAGAAATTCTCCTTCAGGATTTAGAAGTTGGCAAAAAAAAGGCACCTGTCAACACCGAATATGTCGCAGTAAACCAAAATTTGATATACGTATCACAACGACCGAAGGCGACGCGCATTTGGAATCTCGAACTGTGCCTGCAGAATGAACGTATTGACCTAGGAAGTGTAGAGCTTGAAAGTCGGCCACTGTCCGACCTCAAAAAGGTGGCCTTGATTGCCAGTAGACTCGCTTCGAAGGACAGTGGAAACATCATCTACATGAATAAGCCTGCCTACGCTGAGAAGGTATCAAATATACTTTTTGCCTTGACTAACGAAGACTACTCAGAGAACCAAGAAATTAAATCTCTAATCGAATTGTCACGCAAATCCATCCATCGAAATTTTTTACTAAATAAAGTTTTAACTAAAGGAATTGCATTTCACTATGGAAATATGCCTCTGTTGGTTCGCGAGCAGATTGAAAACTTATTCGAAAGAGGAATTATCAAGTATCTAATTTGCACGTCAACTCTTCTGGAAGGAGTAAATCTTCCTGCGAAGAATATTTTTCTGCGAAAGCCTACTAAAGGCGCTGGTCATCCGTTGAATGACACCGAATTTTGGAACCTGGCTGGTCGGGCTGGCCGTTTAGGCAAAGAATTTCAAGGTAACATCATCTGTATTGATCCCGATTCATGGGATTCAATTCCTGACATCGATCACAAAAAGCAAGATGTCGTAAAAGCTCTTGATCAAATTAGTAGTAAAATGCAAACCCTGCTGGCCTATTTAAATTCTGATGAAATTGAAAAAGGGAAGACCAATTCCACCCTAGAGTGGGCGTTTGCTTACTATTATAGCAAATACCGGAAAAATGAGCTCGATAATTCCCAGGTTCTAGCGCAGTTGAAACCATTTTTTGATGGATTGTCTTCACGAATTGACCTACCAGATGAAATTCTATTTAGAAATCCAGGAATAAGCCCAGCTGCACAGCAAAATCTACTCGAACACTTTAGATCTAAGGCAGACGCAATCGACAAATACATTCCAGACTATCCTGAAAGTGAAAATGCCGTTTCAAATTCTTATGTGACGATAATGGGCATAATCAACAGATTCTTATCTGGAGATTCCGAAAAGCGAAACTTTTATCAAGCACTGTTAGTCGTGAACTGGATGCGCGGCTATCCTCTCCCAGCATTGATTGACAAAAACTATGAATACGAATACAAAAAAAACCCTAAGAAATCACTTGATAGCGTGATAAGGGAAACTATGCGAGATGTCGAAGAATTCGCAAGATTCAAATTTGCAAAATACTCATCTTGTTATATTGACATCCTTCGATTTTTCCTCCAACAGTCAGGACAAGAAAACAAAGCTAATGAAATTCCGAACTTATCAATTTGGCTTGAATTGGGCGTATCGCAACAAACTCAAGTTTCTCTTATCGCATTAGGGTTAAGTCGTCAGACATCAATAACATTGTCTGAATTTATAGCAGACGATAATCTTGATAAAGAAGACTGTATCCAATGGCTCCGTAAGAACGACATTCATTCTCTCCAACTATCAAATATAATGATAATTGAAATCAAAAGTCACATCGAACTTTAACTAGAAATATTGTGATCAATATACAACCAGAGATCGATGTAAAGAAAATGGAGGAAGCCCTTCTAGCACTTCAATCTAAAAAGGCTAACAATCACATCGATGTTAGACTTCCAGTGAAATGCAGGTTTATAGGATTCTCCGCATTCACATCGCTAATACAGTTTCTTATTACTTGGAAACGGCAAGACAATAGTGGGCGTCTAATAATAGGCTCGAATGAAAGCATAAGCATTGAAGATATTGAGTCATTTGTTAAGCGGCAATACGGATTAGTTGCGTCTACATTATCTTGGGAAAGTGGCATTATCAATTCAAACGGTGAAGATCTCAAACATCTGTTACGCAATGAGAACGCAAAGTTGATGCATTTTCTCCATTCCAAGGACTATGTAAGTGCTTCTCGGGGTGATAGTATTAATTTCCCATTCTTTGATCATCTTGAAAGCAAACGTGGTTTGCTACCTATCGTTTACAAAAATCAAAAGCTCTGCACCGAGCAAGACTTCTTGAACCTGACCGAAGTGCTTCTCAACACTGCTTTAAAAAATAACTCCATTTTGATTGAAAAGTTCCGTGAAATCAAGGATGATATCAATTCGATTGTCTTCGAATTATTTGAGAACACACACAAATGGGCAAGGAAATCCTACACCGAACAGTTCTTGGACCCAAGTTACCGCGGAATTTACACGACATTTTATAAGCTGGAAAAGAAAAACATTAAAGATTATCTCAATTCCCCTGGTCTGTTATCCTATTTCGAAAGCCTTGCATCTAAGGTTGACCAGTCCTATAAATACCTAACATTCCTAGAGATCTCAGTAATCGACAGCGGATCTGGATTGGCGCAAAGATATGCTGAGCGTGACGCTGACTCGATGACAGTTTCCGAGGAATACCAATTTCTCAAAGAATGCCTAATGAAGAATAAAACCTCCCACAAGGAATTTAGTGACGCACAAGGACGAGGAATTGGCTTACATCGAACAATGGAACTCCTAGACAGTAAAAAAGGCTTTCTTCGAATTAGGTCCGGCCGGATGCATTTGTATAGAAACTTTTTGAAATTTCCCTTCCTTAACAAAGAATCGTCGAACCCAAATTACTCCCTTCAAGACTGGGACACCAACTCGACGATACCGGAAAACAGACCAATGATCGAAGGAACCTCAATAAGCATTATTCTTCCTTACCTAATGTTCTAAACATGGAACAATATTTCCTCTTCCAGTACCCTGTTCGTGCGATGTCGAATCAACATAGATTGGTGATTTTCTGTGCCGGCACCCAACTATATATTAAACAGCTTAAAAAGCAACTGAGAGAATTCTTCTCTAAAAACTTACCACCGAACGAGATCTATATAATTGGTGGAGACTATTTGAAAGATGAGTTAACTGCTGAATTTATCTCTAAACGAAGTGAGATCTTTGACGTTATCCGATCTTTCGAAACAACGGGAAAGCAAACTAAAATTCTATGCTTCAGTTCAGAGGGAAATATGCTCGATTTGAAAAACAATCTCATAGATTCTACAGAAAGAGATACAATATTCAAGCAGGGAATTGTAGAAATCTTTAACACCCGTGGCGGCCTAATAAATTCACCTTCTGATTCATACCACTACATATTCCCGTCCGGAAAACATAGCTCGAAGTTCATTCGCGCGGGGAATGTCCTGGTTGACGGATCAGAAATTTTCTTTATAGCGACTACATTATTGCGATACTTTAAGGATAACTACACACAAATCTATTGTGATACTTCATCGATAAACTCGCTGGCTTTTGCATTGATCGAATTGTTAAAAAGATTCAAAAGAATTAATCACTCCCCTTCAATTCTCAGCTTTGGATCATATGACAAGTTTGAAAAATTTGATTTCAGTGATTCAAGAAATGCGCTAATACTAATTTCCGCATCAACATCAGGAAATATATTGCGGCGATTAATGGAATATCATCCAAACTTGTTGTTGGACAATATCTTGATACTATTCTACTTATCAGACGACCGCGAGTTCATTTCAAGAGTAATCTGCGATTTAACTCTATCACCATCCAATCCAGATGGCATCTCACTTAAAGACATTTATCCCAACGAGCTTGATTGCGATCTTTGCAAAGATGGGTCTTACAAAGTAAAAATTTCTGGCGACGTTTTCTTGTTAGAGAAACCGCAGATAATAAAAATTTTAATTGGAGTGAGAGATGCACCAGTGAAGCTTAGCGCTTTCATGCAAGAATTTCATTCAAGGGCCAATAAAAGCGCGATCCGCTGTTTCTTCGGGGAAGAGCCTAGTCGAATCTTTGAACATTTTATAGACACTTCAATCATTGAAAAACTCATCGATGAAGAAGGGTTCGAGACTGATGGCTTATTCTCAAACTACCGACAAAAATATGCCAGAATACTTCATCAGAATATTCCATCGCAGATGAGTTATATTATTCATCTGCCTGACAGGGCATCAAAACTGATTGCTGAACGAATCAAGTCCTTACACCAAAAAAATAGTAACAATATACCAACATTAATCGCGAGCACCGATTTATTGAAAGATGATTATCCAATAAAAAACGATGCCGTTGGCGCACTCATAATCGCATGTTCTTGCTTAGTCAGTGGCTCCAACTTACTATATGTCAACAAATTTCTAAGACGACATGAAAAGCTAACTAAAACATTTCTCATTGGCTTTGCCAGACCCGCCAGTAGTTCTAAACTCGATTTTGTAATCAAAAATATCTCACAAGGGGACATGGGTGTTACCCAGATAAAGTTTGTTGAAAAGATATTTTGTTCCGACTATTCCGAAAACACAAATGATAGTGCTGAAATCAGCTGGCTAAAAGAAATGGAAATGCTAAAAGTACTTAAAGGCATAATCGATGAAAATCAGGAATTTCAAGGGTGTTTAACGTATGTAAACGAAAGGCTTCGCCTTCTACAAAGTGCGACTGACTTAAATACTAGGGGGCTAGTCAATGATGTCTTCTTGAAAAACCCGATCACGAATCAGAGGATGGAGATTGCAAAAAACTTTGCTTTCTTTAATTTTGATGGATACCATGGGAAAGCAAGCCAGGCGGACATTTATTTTACCATCTCTTGTATCCTGAATAATTTGCGATCCAGTGATGATAAAGAGAGACGTATAATTCAAGAGGAATACAAACGGGTGCTCTTGGACCCTGACAATTTCACAAGATTTGATGATGGAGTAATCCAAGCTTCTTTCCTGCGGACTTCGAAACCTGAGGAAATCAACTACCAATTAGATGTTCAATCAAGTGACAGAATGAAAAATATTATCTTTAAGATGATAGAAGGACATAAGGATATATATACTAGTGAAGCACTTATTGAATTCTTATTTGCAATCGGGACTAAGAAATTAAAGTTATTTATTGACCATATTACCGAAATTGTGCAAAAAGTAAACAGAGAAGTAAAGAACGACACTTTATTACTTTACAATTATTACATAGAAAAGCAAATTCTTAAGATTAAGCAGAAAGAAAAATCATTATCGAGTTCTTCTTTATGAATATCTGAATATCTACGATTGATTGTCCAAACCAATTTTGAGTTTTTCATATCCATAGTCCAAAATCGTCGTATACTGCTGCGTTGTCCGTAGCGTCTTATGTCTAAGTATCTATTCACCGTTTCAATCGGACGAGCAGAGGTATGCCAGTCTGAGACAGCATTTCTTCCAAGATTCTCCAGTGCTTGAAGAGGTGCCCCGCGTGGGGCACATAAAGTATGATAAAGCACAAGGCCCCGTGGAAAACCACATCCTTGCTTTCAAGATAAGTGTTAATTCTGTTATGTATTGGCTAGGTGATTGCTTGTGACTGTATTCATGCCGTGGCAGCGTCGCCCGACCTCGAATCAAGCTTATTCCTCAACGCCTTCATATCATCGCTGATCTTTCTATCCAAAATCTTCGCATACTGCTGCGTTGTGCGCAGGCTCCGGTGGCCCAGCATCTTGCTCACCGTTTCAATGGGCACGCCGTTGGTCAGCGTTACAGTTGTGGCAAAAGTATGCCTGGCACAATGGAAGGTTAGCTCCTTGTTGATCTCACATCGCTCAGCAATCTCTTTCAGATACTCGTTCATCTTGGCGTTGCTGATCACGGGCAACAGCTTTCCCTCGTTCACACACTGCGGATGAGTCCTGTATTTCTCCAATATCCTGAGCGCTGCAGGTAAGATCGGGAGCCGCGTTGTGGCTTCCGTTTTCACGCGCTCGGTGTAGATCCACTGCTCACCGTCAATACCAGTAACAATATCAGCTCTTGTCAGCTTTTTTACATCGGCATAAGCCAGGCCGGTATAACAGCTGAACACGAAAATATCTCGCACACTGGTGAGGCGATCCGATAGAAAAGTTTTTTCTATGATGCGGTCCAGTTCATCCTGCAAGAGAAACGCCCTGTTGGTGTCATGTATCCTGATCTTGAAGCTGATGAACGGGTCTTTCTCGATCCAGTTATTGGCTACACATTGGCGCACAATCGTCTTCAGCTTCTTGATGATCCCCATCGCGGTATTGTGATCAACGTTCCTCACTGTCTTCAAAAAGAACTCATAGTCGGTGATGAACTGATACTTCAGATCGCGGAGTGGCACATCACCTTTCTGCTGATGCTTTAGAAATGCTTCGAGCGAAGAGAGCGCCGCCTTGTATCTTTTAAGCGTTCCTTGTGCATAGCCTCTCCCGACAAGCGCAGCCACCTGCTGCACATGATGACTGTAAACTTCCAGAAGTGTTTTACCGATCTCTTCTTTTCCAAGCAGCTTGTTCCTGATCAGGTTGGCCGTTACATCAATTCCTTTGTTGAGCAGTTCGCGCTGTGCTTCATAGATCTTTGATTGCAGCGTTTCAAGAAAGCTGTTGAGCTGTCGCGTTTCTTCTTTCTTGAGGCCTGTTGCACGACCGGCTTTTTGATTCCACTTCGAAGGGTCCCACTCGCGTTGTGTACTGAACTCAGTTCTTTTTCCATCAACCGTGAGGCGGAGATAAATTGGAAGATCGCCACTCACATACGTTCCACGCTTCTTCAGGTAGAAATGAATTTTCAGTGTCTTGTTCATAACAGAAACTTTTAAGGTTAATAATAAATTTCGCCTGACGTTCCTGCACTTTCAAGATGTTCACTGAGTGAACTAGTTGACACTGAACAAATTGATACCTCAATCGAGAGCAGATTTTTCCGAATGCATGCTGCTCTCGATTTGCTCTCGATTCAATTGAGAACAGATGAATAAAACGGTATGCGTAAAAAGCAAAAAAGCCCACAAAAACATTGTTTTGTGAGCTTTCGAGTGTTTTGGTTTGTCAACCTGTGATCCCGCTGGGATTCGAACCCAGGACCCTTACATTAAAAGTGTAATGCTCTACCAGCTGAGCTACGAGATCTTAACCTTGTTTTAACTTTCTCTAACGCCCTGGTGTGCTTTAGAGACCTCAATCCTTGCCTTATTTATGGGCTTTTCCGTAATTGAGGCCACAAAGGTAACAGGATATGAAAAAAATGCAAAGGGGGTATTTAAAATTTCTTGCCGGTTTTATCATTCTTTCTGCTTCGCTGCCCCACTCTTTCGCTCAAACCTCCTCCTTCCGCCTCAAAACAGCCGATTCGCTCTTCCAGGCCAAACAATACACCCAATCTTTTGAACATTACGAGGAAATCCTCAAACAAAAACAATATACCCCCGCCATGCTGCTCAAAATGGCCTATATCCAGGAAGGCCTCGGGCATACCGGCCAGTCGCTCTACTACCTCAACCTCTATTATACAGCCTCGCACGATAATTCGGCGCTGGAGAAGATGACAGAGCTGGCCACCAAGTACAACCTCGAAGGTTACGAAACTTCCGATACCGATAATTTCCTGTCGTTCTACCACGACTACCATGTGCACATCAGCATGGCCCTGGCCGCCATCATGATCCTGATGCTCAGCCTCTCCGCTTATACCAGGCTCAGGCTGAAACGAAGACCCATCGCCTCATTTTCTATCCTCTCCATTCTTGTGATTGTGCTGGCAGGCCATCTCTATTTCGGCCAGAGCCTTGAAACGGCTATCGTCACCAACCCCTCCACCTACGTTATGAGCGGACCCTCTGCCGCCTCCTCTGTGCTGGAGGTTATCGGCGACGGACACCGCGTCAGCATCCTGGGCCAGAAAGACGTATGGCTGAAAGTGAGCTGGGATGGCAACATCGGCTACATCAAAGAGAATTCACTGCTGCCCGTGAAATTGTAAACCTAGTTGCGCAGGGTAATGCTTCCCTTGTACTCCTTGTGACTGTACTTCAGGGTATAGAAGTACACACCCGCGGCCTCGCTCTGCGGGTACCACCTGAAATCGCGGCTCTTGCTCTCGTAAACTTCCTTACCCCAGCGGTTGTAGATGTGCACGCTCACGAATTTTCCGATGCAGTTGTCGGGCGGGAGAATGCTTACCAGCGCTCCTGAGTCAGTTTCTTCGCGCACCATGGCAAAAAATTCATTATAGGCATCGCCATTCGGGGTGATGATGTTGGGTGGTATGAAATCTTCGCTGCGGCTTTCTATGTCGGCGATGTTGAGATTAACCTCCAGGGTATCGGCCTTTATATTGAAGCAGCGGTCGTCTACGGCCCTGAACGCAAACGTATAGCTGTTGCGATATAAGGCATTTTCAAAGATGGAACAGTCGGGCAGCCACGAGAAAGTGGTCTGGGCCGATCCGATGCCTTCTGCCGGGGCAAACAGATATCCACGGGGCTCAACGTTTCCGGTAGCTTCCACGAGCTCGATGCGCACGCCGTCAACGGGCTGGTTATTATCGTCTGTTGCTGTGAGCGCCAGGGAGATCTGCTGACCGAGAATAATACTCTGCTCCCGGTTGATGAAAGTAAGGTCGGGGTTGGTGTTGGTCACCGTCAGCAGCGGCTTCAGGTTATCGGGTGGCGCCACATGCACATTCACGGTGAGGGTATCGGCTTTGTAGACCCGGCATTTGTTGTTGTCGTCAACCAGAATAAAACGAAGGGGAAAGTCCTGCTTCTGCAACGGATTCACGTTGTTGCAGAGAATGCTCCAGTCGTAGGGAGAGGTAACATTGCCAGGCTTTGTATCTCCCGGGAAGATCATGCTATACTGCGCGAGCGTAAATCCATCACCTTCAGCCTTGAGCACAAGCTTATCGTTGTCGGCATCAGTTCCTGAAACATTGAAGTGTAACGATTCAAAAACTTTACGCGAAATGGTATTGGGAGGAAGTTGACCGGGTGGCAAGTCTGTGCTGATGACAGGGTCGGCGTTGGGCGGCAGCGTGATGTTGAGCTTGAAATTCAGCGTGTCAGGATCTTTCAGGTCGCAGAGGTCGTGGTCTTCTACCAGGAAGCGGAGATTGAATTCTGTCTGATTGGTAAAATCAAACACGGTACAGTTAGGGTCCCAGGTAAATTCAGCGGGCAACCTGTTGCCTACCTGGGGCGTGGTTTTGAAAGTCATGCCCGCCTGTGCAAAATTAAATACGGGCGGCTGCATCACCATAAACATGTCCATGGCGTCACCATCGGCATCAACTGCGTCAACAGCCCACGTCTGCTTTGGCGACCCTTCAGGGTAGGTGGCTGATACATCATTCGTGATCACAAACCTCGGCTTGGCGTTGTCGGGAGGTTCTACGGTCACCGTGATCTTCAAAGTATCGGTAAGCGGAAGGCTGCACGCATCATCGTATGCAACGATACCTACCTGGTAGGGGCCTCCTCCTGCAGTGAGCGGACACTTATCGAAACAGATATTAAAATCTACCGTGCTGCCGTTGAGGAGCACTGCATTTTTAACTGAAGGCAGAATGCTGGTGAGGTCTTTCTTGAATCCCAGCGCAATCGCTTTGATGGTCACACGCTCACGATAATTATCTTTCGGATTTGTCGATGGTTTCGAAGAGTCGAGATCTGATACCCGTACCTGGATGCACCGGTCGCCATCAGGCACATCGTTGGCGAATGTGACGTTCATGTTCTCATCCCATATAAAACCAGCGTCGGCCGATCTTTTTCCCAATATCTGCGGGGGATCTGCCTGCGGGCATCCATCCACCACCAGCATCTGAAAATCTCTTCTGATCTCGCCGATCTTCACACCATCGCGGTATTCGTCACACTTCACGGCAAAAACATAAAGCCCCTGCGAGGTTGGCGTAACCGTGAGCATACCATCGCGGCTGATCCTGAGGTCAGGGTTGCCATTCATGATGTTTTGCATGCCATATCCGGGTTTCCATCTTACCTCCGGATAGGGCGCGGGACGCAAAGGCGGAAAGCTCTCCGAACTATGGGTGCTGAGGGGCACCACCAGACTGTATACCAGAGAATCACCGTCATCGTCCGTACCCCCGAAATCTGCGTAGTACGGTTTGTAAGGACAGGCGTAATCGTTCAGCGGAGGAAAAAGCCTGGGCGAAGAGTTAATAAAAGCCGTGTTGTTTTTTACTACGGGCGGAAAGTGCAGGTAAAAAGTCTGGCCGGCAGCGTTCTGGAAGTTAGGGTTATTGACATTCGGTGGTTGCTCGCTCACAATGTTGTGGATCACATAGTTCCGGCAGCAGCGCTCCCAGATCACATAATAACCATCAGGGCTGTTATACTGGCTGGCCGGAAGTGTGAGCTCAGCGGAGTACACCAGCTTATCGGTGCGGATCTCGCCGCTGGAACATTCAGGCTGCGTGTAGCTTACCCTTGTTTTTATGGGGTTCGCCAGTGTGACAAAACGCATGAACACATTGTCGGATTTCCGGAAAATGGCCACGGTTATGGTCGGTTCCTCTACCTCCGGAGGCCGGGTAAAAGTATTATTGTTGAGGTCAAAATAATAGATGAGGCTCAGCCTGAAACGGTAGTTGCCGAGGTGCACCAGCTCAAACTCTCCTCCAACGATGTGTGACGCTACGACGGGAAAAGCAAGCAGGCAAAAAACAATCAGAATTATCTTTTTCATACGCTCCCACGAACCTTAAATATAAGAAATGCCGCAAACGCTTAAAACACTCAATTATATGTAGTTTTGCAGGTTTATGTAACATTTCCAGTGATCTCTGTAGATATAACTGGCAAAACCGGATACGATTGGATGAAAAAAGGTGAGATACTTGAGAATATTGAGGTTGAAACCATGGCCTCGGAGGGTAAATGCGTGGGCAGGATCAATGGCCAGGTGATCTTTTTGGAGGGATGTGCGCCCGGCGACATCGTAGACGCTCAGCTTACCAAGATCAAAAGCAGCTTCCTGGAAGCAACCGTTACGCGCATTGTGAAACCTTCCCCCAACAGGTTCGAGCCCTTTTGCGTGCATTTCGGCCTGTGTGGTGGCTGTTCATGGCAGCACATTCAATATCAGGAACAGCTTCAGTACAAGCAGAAGCAGGTGACCGATAATCTTGAGCGCATCGGCGGCCTCACCCTGCCTCCGGTCACGCCTATTTTTCCTTCGGCAAAAACAAGGTTCTACCGGAACAAGCTCGATTACACATTCTCGGCGCAGCGATGGTTTACCAAAGAAGAGCTGGCTGCGGCGAATGGCAATCCCATCCCACCCGAGCCGGTGCTGGGCTACCACATACCGCGTAAATACGACCGTGTTTTTGATGTGAAGGAATGCCACCTTCAGCCCGATCCTTCCAATGCCATCAGGCTGGCTGCCAAAGATGAAGCACTGAAGCACAACATTCCATTTTTCGACCTGCGCAAACAGATCGGGTTTCTGCGAACGCTCACCATCCGCACGGCCAATACCGGTGAGGTGATGGTGATCCTGCAGGTGACGTACGACAAAATGGAATGGATCGAAAAGATCCTCACACGACTCGAAAGAGATTTTCCGCAGATCACCTCTTTCCAGTACGTGATCAATGGAAAGAAGAACGACACCTTCGCAGACCTGAACATCGAATGCTGGAAAGGAAACCCCTACATCACTGAAAAGATGCCGAGGCCCGACGGTTCCGGTGACCTTCAGTTCAGGGTTGGCCCGAAGTCGTTTTACCAAACCAACTCAGACCAGGCCTACGAGCTATACCGCCTCGCCTGGGAGCTGGCGCAGCTGCAGCCGCACGAGCTGGTCTATGACCTTTACACCGGTACCGGCACCATTGCCAATTTCGTGGCAGGCCATGCTAAAAAAGTGGTCGGACTTGAATATGTGCAGGAGGCTATCGCCGATGCCAAGATAAACTCACAGATCAACAACATCGGCAATACAGATTTTTATGCAGGCGATATCAAAAATCTGCTCAACGACAGTTTTTTACAGCAGCATGGCAGGCCCGATGTGATCATCACCGATCCACCCCGCGCCGGCATGCACGAAGACGTTACCCGTATGATCCTGAAAGCTGAACCCAAGCGGATCGTCTACGTGAGCTGCGGCCCTGCCACACAAGCACGCGACCTGAAGATCCTCTCCGAAAAATACCGGATCACCGCCGTACAACCGGTGGATATGTTCCCGCATACCATGCATGTGGAGAATATCGCGGCGTTGGTGAAGGTCTGAGTTTGGTTGCCGGTTGCCAGTTACCGGTTGGGTGGGTTTCAGGTTAAAAGTTTAAGGTTTAAAGTTCGAGGAGTCCTCGAATCGAGAATGAACGTGATAACTACACCGGGTCGAACCGGCAACCGGAAACTGGCAACCGGCAACCAACTTGAAACTTGAAACCTCAAACCTGAAACTAACACCACCCTATTTCACCGCACTCTTCCCCTTAATGAGCATCGCCAGCTTCACCGCTTCCTGTGCATTCACCAAACCGCCTGTGGCGCTGAGCTGATCGAAGGGAACGACGTCTTTGGTGCCGGGTTTGGTCACTTTAAGTCCGTCGAATTTGCGGGTAGACTGCTTCAGGATGTCTTTCACCTGCGCGGCGCTCAGTTCAGGGAAATAAGACATGAGCATCGCAGCAACGCCGCTGGTGGCGGGGCAGGCCATGCTGGTACCCTGGAGGTCTTCGTAATGATTGTCAGGTGTTGTGGAGTAGATCTTTACACCGGGTGCAAAAAGGTCTACAGACTTCTTGCCATAGTTGGAGAAAGAGCCTACGAAATTCTCATCAGCTCCCCATGAAGAAGCGCCGATCTCGAGCCAGGTCTTGGCCTGGTTTCCGTTGGCGAAATTCCTGTTCGGGAAATTGGATTCCACATCGAGGTTGTCACCGTCGTTGCCGGCCGCATGAATGAGCAGCACACCTTTCGACTCGGCATACTTCACGGCCTTGTCCACAGCTTCCTTGCCAGGAGAGAATGCTTTTCCAAAGCTCATGTTGATGATCTGTGCGCCGTTATCCGCAGCATAGATGATGGCGTTGGCAACATCCTTATCACGTTCGTCGCCATTGGGCACGGCACGCACCGACATGATGCGCACGTTGTCGGCAATACCTTTGATACCAAGGTTGTTCTTGCGGTTGGCGCCGATAATACCGGCCACGTGTGTTCCGTGTTTCGGGTCCGGTCCTTCAACGTCGTTGTTACCGTATCCTTTCTCGTAGAGGTTGGCCGGATCGTCACCAACAACCAATCTTGAGTTAAAGCTGGTGTTGTAACCGAACTCTACGGCTACACGGTAATGGTTGAGGCCTTCCTGCAGCTGGGTGAGGTAGAACGAAAGCTCATTCAGGAAAGCGCCGACCTCCACATCGCCCTCGATGCTTTCGAGGATCTTGGTCAGCGTTTGCTTCGCGAACGTGAGCGTGTCGTTGTCGGTGGTGATGCTGGCCAGCGACGATTTTGAGATAGGTTTTCCGGAAGCTTTTTCGAGAATGCTGTCGCAGTAGTTCAGGGTCATGTAGGCGTTGGCGTACAACTGGTACTGCTCGTTATATTGGTCATACTGCTCTTTGTTGAACTTGTAGTCGCGGTCATACTTGGCCTGCACCTTCTTCCAGTATTCATATTCCGCTTTGCTCTTCTTGGGAACGTTCTTTTCGTCCATGGACTCATACTTGGACTTGAGGCGGGCATACTCGCGGGTAACTTCATACGTATCTTCGTTCACGTTGCCAGTGTTGCCGCCGATGAAATTCCAGCCGTGGATATCGTCTACATAACCGTTCTTGTCATCGTCGATGCCGTTGCCGGGAATTTCGTCTTCATTCACCCACAACACATCTTTCAGGTCTTCGTGATCGATGTCGATGCCAGAATCGATCACCGCCACCAGCACCGTGCGGGAAGGTTTTCCGCTGAGCAGTGTGGTGTAGGTCTTTTCAGCGCTTACACCCTGCACGTGGTCTGTTTCCGGGTCTTTGAGGAACCAGTCCTGGGGAACGGCCGCTGCTGTTGTATCTTCTTCCTGGGCCTGAACAGAATGTATCTGGAAGTTGAGTAAGATTGTCAGTAGAATAAGGACAATACCGGCGCCTCTTTTCATCATATTTTCGATTGATTTAATTTGTTGCTAATATAAGCGTAGCGAAAATTATTCCTGAATAATTTACACGGGGGGTTTTGCACGAAAATACCTTAAAAAAGGCAAGAAATATTACTTCTGTGCTTACCGGCCGCTCTCTTGCTCATACGATAACGTAAGGCGGGGCATATTTACAATGCCACTATAATTATCTGCCTATGATCGTTGTTTTTACCAGCATCGTCATGTTCTATGCCCTCCTCTTCTGGAATGCCGACCGATTTAATAGAATGGCAGCAGCACAAAAAACCAGTAGGCAGTAGGCGAAATCGCAATAGGCAATAGGGCGAACTAGGTACGAAGTACGAGATACGAAGTACGTAGCCGATCTCCGATCGAAGACCCTCCTTACTCCTTAATTCTTACTTCTTACTACTTTTCAAAGGGGGTTTCACATAAAACTCGGCCATGAAAGTCAGCCCTGATTTATTCACCGGGAGGGAGTTACAGGGGAGCTCGAGCTTCAGGTTGCGGCGGTATCCGGAAGATATTTCCAGGCCTGCATATTTGCCGAGAGACCTGTTGTAGGCAACGCCGAGATCCACATCCGTTCTCCTGAAATCATTCAACCGGTTTTCGGCATCCCGCAGGGTATACGTTCTTGACGATGCGTCGGCCTTCACGTAAAAGATATCGTTGGGGGTAATGTTCCGGCGCCAGGCAATTTTGTGCGGCAGGCTGATCTCCACACCCGAAGTAGCCGAAAAGTTGTAGTTGAACACCAGCACCGGCAGCGCATTGAAACGGTTGTATCCTTTGCTCACCATTAACCCGTAGCCCACCTCTTTCCGCGCCGATCTTTTGTTCAGGAACAGTGCCGTGGCAGTAACGCTCACAGGAATGCGACTGTCCGGCACATCGGCCAGGTTTCCGCTGCGGTTAATATTGATATTGCCAACGAACCATGAAGCGCTGTCGAAATGGTAACAGGTGCGAAGATCCAGCGCCATAGACCGCAGGTTCCAATGCGATACAGCATTGACCTCCGATGAAGGGCTCTGGTTGAACTCCAGTTGTTCCGTTCTGTATTGGGGAGCCGCTAAAATATAAAACCCGGATTTCAGCATCAGGGGCACCCACGCCTTGAAATAGAGGTCTTCCTGGTTATACCGCGCCAGCGAACCATTGCTCGTCTGCAGCGATCGCCCTGGCGCCTGTGTATGCCTGATGGTAAGGAATTTCGAGGGAGCCATCCCAGGGAGTCCCGGCTTGGCAAGCTGGCAGAAACAAACGTGATTTAAAGCCACCAGCGAAAGGGCGAGTACAAACCGGTAATCCGATACACTGTGCCTGGAAAGCTTCATTCGTTGGTTTTGATTTAGGGATTGCCCGGTCTTATATACTTTAAGCAAAGTAAAGATAACAAGTAATTCCCGGATACTTTTTGATCAAAGGGCCCCGGCAACTAACAATGTCAGTATTTCCGGGCTTTCTGAACTTATTTACCCGCAGACACTGCGATCTATACAATAATGGTGCCTTTAAAGGACTATTATTCAGTCCTTCTACCCTTCCGGGGATTAAAAACATCATTTTATGCCTTGCTCCGGCGTTTTCTGACCCGTTTCCGGGAAACCTTCGAACGAACAGGTGACCTCCGTTATTGTGTTACATAGGCCGTCACAGGCTGGATCGTTCCATCGGGGTTGTAATGAAGCTCGGTCACTTTCACATTGCGAAGGTGTGTTTTGCCAGAAAGCTGAACATCGTGATAGAACAGGTACCACTTACCCTTGATCTCCACAATGGAATGGTGATTGGTCCACCCCTCTACGGGATGCAGCACCACCCCCTTGTACGTGAAAGGCCCGTAGGGTGAATCGCCGATAGCGTAATTGATAAAATGGGTGTCTCCGGTGGAGTAGGAGAAATAATACTTGCCGTTATACTTGTGCATCCATGCTGCTTCGAAGAAACGTTTGTCGTTTTGTGCTTCCGTGAAAGTTTTGCCATTCTCGTCCACCAGCTTGATCTCCTTCACATCGTCCGCAAATGACTTCATGTCTTTGGAGAGCTTTGCCACCCGGGGAAGGATAGCCTGCTCCTCCCCTTTCCGCAAGGCGCCGTTCGCGTCGTAGGTGTTGTTGTTCCAGCGCTGCAGCTGTCCGCCCCAGATTCCGCCAAAGTACATGTAAAACGTTCCGTCATCGTCTTTAAAAACCGCGGGATCGATACTATAGCTTCCCTTGATAGGATTTTTTTCAGCCACAAAAGGACCTTCAGGTTTTTTGCTTGTAGCCACGCCGATCCGGAATACATCCTGCTTATCTTTTACAGGAAAGTACAGGTAATACGTGCCATTTGCGAACGCAGCATCCGGAGCCCAAAGCTGCCTTCCTGCCCAGGGAATATCTTTGATACCCAGGGCAACGCCGTTGTCGGTGATAGCGCCTCCCACAGAATCCATGGAAAGGATATGATAATCGCGCATATCAAAATGATCACCGTTGTCGTTCTCAGGCACACCTGCCTCGATATCGTGCGAAGGATAAATGTAAATTTTACCGTTAAACACATGCGCAGAAGGATCGGCCGTATAAATGTCGCTTATCAGTGGTTGCGAGATAGGCTGCGGTTTTGCGGCTACTTTTACCGTATCACTTTTTGCCTCGGTAGTACTTTCTGTTTTTGTACCACAGGCATTCAGAAGCAGAAGGCCCGCTAAAACTAGTGCGCTGGTTTGCTGGGTCGGTGTCATAGGTATTTAGGTGTAAATTATCGCTTTAAATAATATCGTCACAGGCGCTCCCGCCAAGATCAGTTGCAGCACGGTATGACTAGACGTCCGGTGGGATACCGATTGTGCGGATCGATCTCTCCGGATCACCGATGACAATATAAATATACTTTCGTAAAAAGTGTCTGAATGACACGAAAGTTGAGCAAGTTTATGCAACACTTCCAATTGTTGCATATAAACATTTGAAGTTTGTTGCATAACTTAGGATCATCAGCCATCGTACTTCGTACCTCCCGCCTCCGCTAAAGCTACAGCAGTCACGTGTAAATCGTACCTCAACCTGTGGATCTCTATCGCAAAAAAACTATATCGTTCCAGGTGCATGCTGGCAAGGCTTTATACCTAAGTTAAGCGCTGAGTTTAGGATCATCAGCACTGAAATGCATCTTTTTAACTGGTCCAACGATTATTGTAAGTAACGAGACACAATTGTTCCTGAAAGAAGTATCCATTCTCTTTGCGCTCAATGAAAGAATTGAAATCTTCCTGCGTTTCCTATTTTTACGTCTAAAACCACAAGAGCTTGTTACCTGACGACATGACCATCATCGCACAGATCAGGAGCGGTGATCTCAAAGCGTACGAAAGTATCTTCCATGCGTACTACGAAGCATTGTGCCTTTTCGCCAAAAAAATGCTGGGCGATATGGACAAGGCAAGAGACGTAGCGCAGGATGTTTTTGTCACCCTGTACGCCAGCAAAGAAACACTGCAGATCAACACCTCGCTTAAATCATACCTGTTCAAATGCGTGTATAACGCCTGCCTGAATAACCTCAAACAACAGACCGTATACGCGCATCACCACGAGTACCTGAAGAAAACAACGGCCTTCATCGATGACCATGACGCTCTGCTAAAAGCCGAGCTCGAAGAACGGATCCGCATAGCCGTGGAATCGCTGCCCGGTCAATGCCAGCGGATATTCAAAATGAACCGCTACGAGGGCAAAAAGAACAGCGAGATCGCCACCGAGCTTGGCATTTCTATCCGCACCGTTGAAACGCAGATCAGCAAAGCCCTGAACATGCTGCGCGCCAACCTGGTCGACTACTTATCACTGATTTTAATATCACTGATCGTCTGAAAAATATTTTTTATCTGCGTACGTGTAACGCTTCACTCACTTGTCTTGCTTATGAATACAGAAATGAATAATTCCTTTGGCCATATCGATCCCGAGCTGCTGGTTCGTCTTCTTGCAGGAGAATGCACGGAACAGGAGCGGCAAACGGTAGACCGTTGGCTAGAGGCCGATCCTGCGAACAGAACTTATTTCAAAGAGCTCTCAACGTTGTGGAATACCAGCGAGCCACCGGGATCTTTTCAAAAAGAATGGTTGAAGGAGGACTGGCGCAAAGTTCAGTCACGCATCGATGAGATACGGATCAAATTGCCGAACAAGGTCGCGAAACAAAGAAGTCTCGTCTACACTTTGGCGCGATTGGCCGCAGTTATTGTTTTGGGTATCGGCATTTACTTCTTTGCCCGGCAACTATCCAGCGAAACGCCCTTACAAAAAACTATCGCTTCTGCCGGGATGACAACGCTAATCCTGCCCGACGGCTCGAAAGTGAGTCTGAATACCAACGCAAAACTTACCTATCCCGAAACATTCGACACCGAAAACCGGGAAGTGACACTGCAAGGCGAAGCGTTTTTCGAGATCACGCCCGACGTTAAAAAACCTTTCCTGATAAGAACGGACAACGTTACCACTGAAGTTGTTGGCACTTCCTTTAGCGTGAACAGCAACACAAGCCGTGTCGTGGTCACCGTGGTAACAGGCAAAGTGATGCTCTATGAAGACAGGCATTCAGCCATTGCCATGATCGCAGGTGAGCAAGGGGTCTACAACGACAAAATCCTGGAAAAGAGGATCAATACGGATCTCAATTTCCTGTCGTGGAAAACCAACATTCTCACTTTCCAGAATACACCCTTAACAAAAGTGGTTGATGACCTCAACCGTCATTATGGTCGGCAGCTCCGGATCGCATCGGATACGCTCGAGCATTGCACGTTGACCTCCACATTCCAGCATCAAACACTCGAAGAGATCCTCCGGGAGCTTCAGGTATTGTTCTCGATTGAAATTGACAGAAGTGACGACACGATCATCCTGAAGGGTAACGGTTGTTGACAAAGCATGAGGTGATCTTATGTCGTGCCCGTTGAAAATTCACATAGTGTATGTATATAAGGATTGCCTTTTTAGTTTTGATGTCTGTCTCACACACACTTCTTTATGGCCAGACCTTGCTCGACAAAGAGGTCCGGCTCGATCATTTTACAGGAACCACCGGTAACATCCTCGACCTGATCAGTAAGCAGGGTGGATTTACTTTTGCCCACAGCAACCACATTGATATTGGCCGAAAGGTGACGATAGAAGCAGGAAACGCGACGGTGCGCACCTGGCTCGACAGGATCTTCGGAGCAGGCAAAATTGATTATGTGGTGAGCCAGAACAAGATCATTTTACGCCCCCGCGATAAAGCAAAAAGTACGGGCAACCTTCATACCATCAGCGGCTACGTCAAAGATGCCAAGACCGGCGAAGCGCTCATTGGTGTGAACGTGATCATCCAGGAGCTGGCTTCGGTAGGTGCAACCACCAACGCATACGGGTTCTATTCCATCACGGTGGCCGCCGGCAACTACACCGCTGCTGCACAATTCATCGGGTATGAGACAAAGTCTGTCGCTGTTGAGCTGACACAAAATGTAAAAGTGGATTTCGAGATCCAGGAAAATGTCACACAACTGGATGTTGTTGAAGTAACCGCAGAAAAGGAAGACGCTAACGTCACCGACCTGACCATGGGTGTTACCAAAATAGATATGAAAGAAGTGGACAAAATTCCCGTCATTTTTGGCGAAAAGGATATCCTGAAGATCATCCAGCTTCGGCCAGGCGTCAAATCTGCAGGAGAAGGCAACAGCGGGTTTCATGTGCGCGGAGGTGCTGCGGATCAAAACCTCATTCTGCTGGACGAAGCCACCGTCTACAATGCTTCTCACCTGCTGGGATTTTTTTCTGTTTTTAACGGCGATGCGCTAAAAGATGTAACCCTTTATAAAAGTGGCCAGCCCGCTGAATTTGGCGGAAGGCTCTCTTCGGTGCTTGACATTCGTATGAAAGACGGCAACGATAAGAAGTTTGGCGTTGAAGGCGGCATCGACGTTATCGCTTCACGCCTGAAACTGGAGGGACCCATCGCAAAAGGAAAAGGTTCTTTTATGATCTCCGGCAGAAGAACCTACGCAGACCTGTTTCTCGGGCTTTCGCCGGATACTTCCGTCAGTCAGTCCACCATCTATTTCTACGACCTCAATGCAAAAGCCAATTACCGCATCGATGACAACAACCGGATCTACCTGTCAGGCTACTTCGGAAAAGATGTATTGGGCGATCCGGATGACCGCGGATACATCAAGTGGGGAAACGCCACGGGCACGGTTCGGTGGAATCACCTGTTCAGCGAAAAGATGTTCTCCAACACCTCACTGATCTTCAGCAACTATCATTACGACATCGATACAGACCTGGGCGGCGTGAAAGGAAAAGTGATCTCGCGGATCCAGGACTATAACTTCAAACAAGACTTTCAATATTTCCCCAACACCCAAAGTGAATTAAAGTTCGGTTTCAACTCCGTTTACCACCGGATCACCCCCGGCACCATCACTTCCACAAGCACCGAGGAAGCCAAGGGGTTTGACATCCCGCTCAAGCTTGCCTGGAACAACGCTGCCTATATTTCGCACCAATGGAAACCATCAAACATCTTCGGCCTGGAATACGGCGTGCGGCTTTCGTCATTCAGCATTTTAGGTCCTGGAACCTTTTATACTTACAACGCCTCCGGAGAAGCTGTCGATTCCACTTCTTACAGCAAGGGTGAGTTTGCAAAAACATACTTCAATGTCGAGCCCCGTGTGTCGGCCAGTTTTATGATCAACGACAGAAGCTCGATCAAAACTGCTTATGAAAGGAATACCCAAAACCTTCACCTGATCTCCAACGCAACATCCGATAACCCTACAGACCTTTGGATCCCCAGCAGCCTGAATGTAAAACCTCAGATCGGCGACCAGGTGTCCCTCGGTTATTTCCGGAATTTCCGTAACAACACGTATGAATTTTCTACAGAGGTCTACTACAGGCATCTTCAAAATCAGATCGACTACAAGGATGGCGCAGAGCTCAACTTCAATGAGAACGTAGAGGCCGAGCTCCTGTTCGGCGAGGGCAGGGCGTATGGAATAGAATTTTTTCTGAAGAAACGGGTCGGCCGTTTAAACGGCTGGATCGGTTATACATTAGCCCGTACAGAAAAGAAGATCGCAGGAATAAACAACGGGCAATATTATCCCGCCAAGCAAGACCGCACCCACGACATCTCCGTGGTGGGCATTTACGAGCTTTCAAAAAAACTGACCCTCTCGGCAACCTGGGTATACTATACTGGCAATGCGGTAACGTTCCCCAGTGGAAAATACGAGATAGACGGGCGGGTCTACAATTATTATACAGAACGCAATGGCTACCGCATGCCTGACTATCACCGGCTCGACATCGCGGTAACGTGGCTGAGAAAGAAAACAGAAAAATTCGAGTCGAGCTGGAATTTTTCATTGTACAACGCCTACGGCAGGCAAAACGCTTACGCCATCAACTTCAAGCCCTTGGATGCCGACAGAATGCAAGCCATTCAGACCACCTTGTTCCGCTGGGTTCCATCCATTTCCTACAATTTTAAATTCTAAGTATGAAAAGCAGCGCATTGTTCGCCATTATTTCTTCTTGCCTTTTGTTTGCGTGCGAGATACCGATTACCATAGATCTCAATTCGTCAGATCCTAAAATTGTGATCGTTGGATCGATCGCAGATGTTTCGGGTGGCCATACCGTTAAAATCACGAAGACCGTGAACTTCGATGAAGCCAACGAGTTTCCAACAGTATCCGGTGCGTTGGTGACGATCAGCGATGACGCCGGCAATGCTGAAACACTGACTGAAACATCACCTGGCATCTACAGCACCACATCGCTGCAAGGTGTGCCCGGCAGAACCTATACACTCGAGGTCACCGTGGAGGGAAGAACACACAAAGCCATCTCAACAATGCCTTTACCCGTGGAGATCGATTCAGTAACCGTTGGAAGAGGACAAGACATACCCATCGAAGCCAGTGTGACATTCCGCGATCCCGCAGGCATAGACAATTATTACCGGCTAACGCAGATCGCCGACGGGAACATCACACCCAATGGCATTGTAGATGATGACCGGTTACAGGATGGGGGCATCATCACCATCTCTGCGCCGGTAGTCACACGCAGCGGCAGCATCATGCCACGACCGGGCGATCAGGTTACCGTTATGCTCCAGTCGATCGATAAAAATGTTTACGAGTATATGAGAATGCTGTTCGAGCTCGAGCAGGAAGGCGTTCTCGGGCAAACCGCATTGTCGGCCAATCCTACCAGCAACATCAACAATGGTGCGCTGGGTTATTTCAGCGCTTATTCCCGGTCTGTGAAAACCATTGTTGTTGAATAAGATCTTTTGTGACCAGGAAGATGCAACGCTACTTTATTCCGATAGCTTTGAAGAACTGCTCTTTGTAATTGGCGCCAATGGGGATCTCAATTTTGCCGATCATAACACGGTTTCCCTCGATCATGCGGATCTTAGACTTATTGATGATGAATGAGCGATGAACCCGGATAAAATCAGGTTTCGGAAGTTGCTCTTCAAAGGCAGCGAATGTAATGGTAGTTGTGACTGTGCCCTGTCCGGCGACAATTTTCACATGATTGCCCTGCGCTTCCGCATACAGCACATCATCCGCATCGAATTTCAGGATCTTTCCTTCTGATTTGATAAAAAAAGAGTTGAGGTCTGAAGACTGCGAGACCATTTGTGACGGGTTCGATTGCGCGAGCTGCGCCTTTGCCTTGTCGACAGCCTGGATGAATCTCTCCAGCGAAAATGGTTTTAACAAATAATCGCACGCGCTGACATTAAATGCCTCGTGGGCGTATTCTTTATAGGCGGTGGTAAAAATAATTTGTGGTTGTTTTTTGAGTGTCTTCACAAACGCGAGGCCATCGAGGATCGGCATGTTGATATCCAGGAACAAGACATCCACATCTTTTTCCGATAATATCTGTTTGGCGGTCAGCGCATCTCCGCACAACCCAATAACGTGAAGCTCCGGCAGGTAAGAGCAATACCGCTCCACGATCTGCCGGGCGATCGGTTCATCATCAACAATGAGGCATTCCAGTGTCATTGACAGTTCAATGTTAATTCCACTTCGTAGCTGTTGGCTGTTCTGCGGATGTCAAGTGTATGTTTCCCCGCATACAGCAGGCCAAGTCTTTTTCTGACACTCTCCAGGCCGAACCCCGAATGTTTGTCGGGATGCCTTTCATGCGCCTCTTCCGCCGAAGTGGAGTTGCTGATCAAAAATACGATATAATGATCCCGCTTTCTCAGCTGAATATCAATAACAACCTGATCACCCTTCGTATTTCTCGAATGTTTGAAGGCGTTCTCAACAAACACAACCAGCAGCAGGGGCGGGATCTTACAGTCCGGACCAAATTGGGCATCTATTTCCATCTTCAGCTGAAGCCTGTCGCCTAAACGAAGCTGTTCAAACTCCACGTAGTTTTTCAAATAATCCACCTCATATTGGATCGGCACAAACGCCTCCTTCGCATCATAGACAGAATACCGGAGCAACGCCGAAAGCTTCAACAACAGGGGTGGTATACGTTCTGCTTCTGACAGCGATAGTCCATAAAGATTGTTCAGTGTGTTGAAAAGAAAGTGAGGGCTCAGCTGCGACTGCAATAATTGAAGCTCGCTCCTGCTTTGTGCCATGGCTGCCTGGGCTGATGTGACCTTCGCCTTGTACTGTTCGCGCATGTTCGTAAAAAGACCTGCCGATGCAGCCGCAACGAGAAATAAAAACAATATAGTGACTGCAAATGAAAAAAGCGTGGTCTTTTCTACCATGGCATTCAGCAGGAACGCGATCAGTAGAAGGCTGGAAAAAATAAAGACGCCAAGAAATACATTCACAGACGCCGGATGGGAGATCGCATGAGAACGAAACAGCATCTTAACAACTGCCCTTCCCACGGCCAGGCCGCTCACGAGGATGAACGTTGTGCCCAGGGAAAATTCAAGCGCGATCTCGGGAATCGCCAATAGAAAAAGCCACCGGAAGAATCCAAACAGTGACAAGGTAAGTACGATCCAAAAAATGGTTTTTAGCTGCTTGCCCATAGTCCCCTTTATTCTCCTTAAAGGTGATTATTTACAGGCCTCACGCCAAGCTTTCATGGCGGAAATAGACCAACCAATGTCGAACCTGCCCTTTCGCCTGACGAATTTGTTCATCCGTGCGCAAACACGTTCGGTCACGACTTCCATTGCTTCCGTCATAAAAACTTCTCCCTTTCAGCTTTCACTGCCAGATTTGAACAAAAAAATTTATGAGAACAGCTACTTTTCTTTCAAGGCTACTGGCCAGGGACTTTGTGCGTTATGATGGCGTGCGTCCCATTCAGATCTATCTTCTCCGCCTGGTGTTCACATTAACTTTTGTGTTCGTCGGCACAAGTTCCTGGTCCACTATTGCCGGTCACACCGGTGAGTGGAAGCCGCTCAATGCGGTGGCCTTCAGCGTGTGGGCAGCGTACTCCACTTTATCAGTGCTGGGCATCTTCAAGCCCCTGAGGATGTTGCCGCTCATTGCCTTCCAGATCTTTTACAAAGCAATTTGGTTGTGCATCGTCGCCTATCCACTGTGGCGCAACGGCACCCTCATTGGCTCTGACGTGGAGCAAATGACCAAAACTTTCTTGTGGATCTGGCTTCCGATCATAGCGATGCCGTGGAAGTATTTCTTCACTCGCTTTTTCAGTACAAACACCCTTCATCAACCCGAAACAGCTTAAAACTGAAATAATCTTCTTGACCCGTTGCAATCGTTTTAGATTAAATCTTTATTTTCGGTACAGAGAGCCCTCCCGATCCCATCCCGATAGCTATCGGGATTGGGATCGGGAATTACCGAAAACCATGCATTTGCCAGACGACAAAGTGCCAGGCGACCACGACTTGCTCCATGCTATCGCAGCGGGAGATCAGCGGGCTTTTGCCGTTCTTTTCGATCGCCACTGGAAGAAACTGTATCATGCAGCGTTGAATGTGGTGGAAGACCGCGATGCCGCCGAAGACATCGTTCAGGATTGTTTTATCTCGCTGTGGGAGAAAAGCGCGCACAAGCACATCGACAACGTGGGTGGTTATCTTTTCAAATCGGTGAAGTATGCCTGCTTCATGCACCTGAGGTCCGGAGCCATCTCGCGAAAACACCTCGACCACATCAACCGGCTGGCGTTCGATAACAGCACCGAAGAAGACTTTTACGTACAGGAGCTCCAGGAAGCGCTCAACAGCTCCATGGCCACGCTGCCTGAAAAATGCCGGGAGATCTTTTATATGAGCCGCTTCGAATTCCTGCCCAACAAACAGATCGCCGAACAGTTGCAGATCTCTCCCAAAACCGTTGAGAACCAGATCACTAAAGCCCTCCGCATCCTCCGGCTTTCCGTTAACAAGATGATCTCCGTGGTCCTGTTCATCACCGTTTGCTGACCTTCTTCTAAAAATTTTCAGATTTTTTTTTCGCTGGCCGTAGGGGATCATGCAATCGTGTGCAACTACGGATAAGATGAACATAGACGAACAACATTTCAAACGGCTCCTCGATGCCTACCTGGAGGGGAAGGCGTCGCCGGCAGAGAAGAAACTCCTGGACGATTTTTTCGATACATATCCGCAAGCGCGGCAATCGTTCAGCGCCGACGAGGCGGCCCGCATCGCTATCTGGCAAAAGCTGGCAGCGAAGCTTCCTGAACCCGCCACACAAAATAGTCGCAGAATGCTCTCCCCTGCCACGTGGTATTCCATAGCAGCTGCGCTGGCGTTGTTCGTGACAGTGTCTTACTTGCTCTTCTTCAATAGCGCGGATGGTGGACAAAAACCAGAGCCTGTCGTAGCACAGATGCGGCAGGTAACGACCCATCGTGGTCAGAAGATGAAGGTGGAGTTGCTGGACGGTTCACGGGTGACCCTGAATTCCAACAGCTCACTTGAGTTCCCTGAACAATTCACCGGCAACCGGCGCGAGGTCTACCTGGAAGGAGAAGCCTACTTCGAAGTAGCGCATGACCCCACGCATCCTTTCATTGTTCATACACGCGAGTCCAACACTACAGTGCTCGGCACAACCTTCAACATCAAGCTCACGGCGGGCCAAGGCACCCAGGTGACCCTGGTAGAAGGAAAGGTAGATGTTGCCACACTCCCCGATAAGAGCACACCTGCACAACACATCACCCTGCTGCCGAACCAGCAGGCGCTCGTAAGAAATGGCAACGATACCATTGAAGTACGCGAAGTTGACATCTCACTTTTTGTGGAATGGAAAGACAACATTCTGCGGTTCGAAAACATGCGCATGGATCAGGTAGCCGCCGTGCTGGAAGACTGGTACGATGTAGACATCACGCTTGAAGATGCTGCGCTGGCAAACTGCACGCTCAATGCCACCTACCGCAAGGAAACGCTGAAGAACGTGCTCGCCAGCTTGAGCTATACCCTTAAAGTGAAGTACCGGCAGGATGGTCGCAAGATCGTGCTGTTGGGAAGCGGATGCCAGGCGAATTGAACGAAGCCCAAACTAAAAACAAGCATATGAAACACTGGAATACATTCGAAGCCATACCACCCTGATCTGCCTACGGTTTTCTCCTGAATACGAGAAATAGAATAGTCCGGGAAAAGACATTTTGGCCGATGCAATCCCGGACTATAGTCTGAGACTTATTTGCATAATTCAAACCATAACAAACCTATGAAATTTTTACGTAAGCTGTTCATGCTTATCTCAAAATACACCTGGCGTCTTTTCATCATACAGGTCATCTGTATGAACCTGGGCTTTGCCGCTGACATCAGCAGCCAGAGCTTTGAAAAAGTAAAGGTCTCCCTCTCACTGAAGGATGCCGACCTGGCTACGGTGTTCAGGACGCTCGAAAAGAAGACAGACTTCGTCTTCGCCTATTCCGGGCAGCTCGATATCTCGGGCACATTCGACCTTCATTACAAGAACGCCACGTTGCGCCGCGTACTGGAAGACCTGGCAAAAGAAGCTTCCATCGAGTTCCGGTGTGTGAACAAGACCATCTCTGTTACCGCGCGGGAAGTAAAAGCTGTAAAGCCTCCGCCTCTCGCCATCAATGTTCGCGGGCAGGTAAAAGACAATGAAGGTGTACCCCTTCCCGGTGTGAATGTGCTGGAAAAAGGAACCACCAATGGCACGAGCACCGATGCAGAAGGCAACTATTCACTTGATGTTGCCAGCGAAAGCAGTGTGCTGGTGTTCTCGTTCATCGGCTACAGCAGCCAGGAGATCACCGTGGGCTCGCAGACCTCCATCAACGTGCAGCTTGAAGCTGACGTAACCACCATCCAGGAAGTAGTGGTGATCGGTTACGGTGAGCAGGAAAAGAAAGACCTTACCGGAGCGATCTCCGTGATCGATAACAAAGACATGTCGAAGATGCAGGCCACTACAGTAGCGGAAGCTATCCAGGGCCTGGCACCGGGTGTGAATGTACGTAACAGCGGGCGCGCCGGAAGCGAATCCACCATCGAGATCCGCGGCCTCGGCAACTTCTCCAACAACCAGCCCCTGTACGTGATCGACGGTATTCCCACCATCGCCACGCGCGACTTCAACGCCAGTGATGTGGAGTCGATCCAGATCCTGAAAGACGCTTCGGCTGCCGCCATTTACGGATCACGTGCTGCGAATGGTGTGATCATCATCACCACCAAAAAAGGAAAGTCGGGGCCCATGAAAGTAGATGTGAGCGGGCGCTTCGGCGTGCAGGCATTGCCGCGTTATGAGTTCATGAGCGCCTCCGATTTCAAAAAGTATAACACGATGGCTTATCAGGAAGCCATTGAGGTGGAGAAATTCCCGTGGATCATCGCGCAGGGATATCAGCAATACGCCGACGGCATCGACACCGACTGGCAGGAAGAGACTTTCCGCACCGCGCAAACCCACGATTACAACCTTACCTTCTCGGGCGGAAATGAATTCGGTACTTACCTTGTTTCCGGCAACTACTTTGGCAACACCGGCACCAGCTTCGGATCATCGTTCGATCGTTACAGCTTCCGCGTGAACACCGAAGGCAAACGCGGCCGCTTCAAGATCGGCGAGAACCTTTCCATCGCGCGCGGATTTTCAGAAGACCTGATCACCAATCCTTTCTGGGATATGCTGCGCATGCTGCCAACCATCCCGGTACGCGATCCCGCCAATCCCGGAGGTTTCGGCTACGGCAATGAAGCCAAAGCCCGTACATTCGGTGTAAACCCCATTGCCCGCGAAACACTGGAAGAAACCACTAACCAGAACCTTCGCTTCCGCGGAAACCTGTATGCAGAAGCAGAGCTCGTGAAGCAGCATGTGCTTACCTATCGCCTCAACGTTGGCATCGAAGCCAGCAACGAAAATTACAAGTACGTGCGCAGGGTCGGCAACTGGACACTGAACCAACCCTTCGATCCCTCTGCTGTGAATGAAAATCGCGGACAGTACCTGTCTTCACTCGTGGAAAACACCCTTCACTTCAATAAAGAATTCGACAAACACAAGATCGATGTTGTTGCCGGCACAACATTCCAGCGCCAGGAGTACAAGCAGGTGTGGGGCACCAAGCGCAACCTCATCAACATCGGTGGCAAATATTACGATGTGCTCGACGGCGGAACCACTGACCCCGAATCCGGTGGCTTCATGAACGAAGATGTGCTGATCTCTTACCTCGGCCGGGTGAACTATTCGTATGACGACAAGTATTATCTCACCGGCACCATCCGCCGCGATGGCTCATCGCGTTTTGCCAAAGAGAATCGCTGGGGCAATTTCCCTTCAGTGAGCGCAGGCTGGCGGATCAGTGGCGAAAACTTCTTCAATGTTCCCTGGATCGATGACCTGAAGATCCGCGCCAACTACGGCTCACTCGGCAACTCGAGCATCGGTCGTTGGATCGGCTATGGTGGCAGCTTCTACGGCTCCAGCATCTACAACCTTGGCAACTGGGATTATCAATCGCTGCTAAACGCCACCATCGTATCGGTGCTTGGCAGGGATCAGCACCTGGTGAATGGCGCCACACAAGTGAAGCTGGCAAACTCCAACCTGCGCTGGGAAACCAAAGAGCAGATCAACTTCGGCGCTGACCTCGCATTCCTCAATTCACGCCTGGCGTTGACCTTCGAGTATTTTATCTCGACCACCAAAGACGTGCTCACGGAAATGCCCATCCTGATGTCAACCGGTAACGACGGCGGCAACCCGTGGGTAAACGCAGCCAGCATCCGTAACAAAGGTGTGGAGATCACCACCACCTGGAAAGATCAGGTGCAGGGATTGAAGTACAGCATCACCGCCAACGTATCAACGCTGCGGAACGAAGTGCTCAAGCTCGGTTATGGACGCAACGACGTGATCACCTGGATGACGCGCACACAGATCGGCGAGCCCATCGGCATGTTCTACCTGCGTGAGACCAACGGACTGTTCCGGAGCGCAGAAGACGTGCTGAACCATGTGAACTCACAAGGCAAGGTGATCCAGCCCAACGCAAAACCCGGCGATATCCGTTATGTGGATTTTGATGACAACGGCGAGATCAACGATGCAGACCGCCACATCGTGGGCAACCCCTGGCCTACCTTCGACCTGGGCCTGATCACCAACTTCGAGTACAAGAACTTCGATCTGTCGCTGATCTGGTATGGCGCCTTTGGCCAGGATGTCTACAACGGCTCGCGCGCAGCAGTGGAGCGCTTCGATGATAACTCCAACTACTTCGCCTTCAAAGATCAAAAGCCTTACCAGGAAGATCCCAACAGCAACTTCCCCCGCCTGTTGTATGGCGATGACCGCAATGCCCGTGGCGATACGGACCGCTGGCTGGAAGACGGATCCTATTTCCGCATGCGCAATGTTACACTCGGCTATAACTTACCGCGCGCATTCGCTGAACGTGTGCACCTGAACACCGCACGTGTATTTGTGACAGGACAAAATCTGGTAACGTTCACCGGCTACACAGGACTCGATCCTGATTTTACAGCACCCGACCTGTGGCGTCGCGGGCACGATGAAGTACGATACCCGAATGCCCGCACATTCCTGGTTGGCCTGCAGTTTAACTTCTGATCTTAAAGCTAACGCGATATGAAAAACTTGAAAATATATTTCTTCATCACCGTCTTCATGATGATCGGCTTCAGTTGCAGCGAAGACCTGCTGGACGTCGACAATCCCAATACCCCAACCGTTGACCAGGCATGGAAGACCGAGCTGGATGCCGAAATGGGGCTCAACGCCGCCTACAACATGTTCTACAAGCCCTCCACCTGGACGCGCTGGATCTACTTCCGCTACGACCTTTCGTCAGACGAAGGCCACAGCACCAGTCCCTGGGGAGAGCTGGCCGACTGGACACGTTTCCGTTATTTTAATTACAATTTCTGGGATGGCAACAACTGGCACTGGCGTGATTTCTACAAAGCTATCTTCCGGGCCAACCAGGTGCTGGCGTATGTACCGTCGATCACCTTTGCCGATGCTGCGAAGAAAGACCGGATACTGGCACAAGCCCGTTTCATCCGCGCCTTGTATTATTTCCAGATTGCCCTGCTGTGGGAGGATGCCGTGATCGTGACGGAACCTTCGGAGCCCGACGATGAACCTGAGCAGCGCACAGAAGCTGAGATCTGGGCCCTGGTGGAAGAAGACCTGAACTGGGCCAAAGACAAGTTGCCCGATCAATGGGACGACGCCAACGTTGGGCGTGCCACAAAAGGTGCCGCAAAAGCGTTGCTGGCCCGCGCCTATGCACAACAAAAGAAATATCCCCAGGCAAAAGCAGAGCTCGACTGGCTTGTGACCGGTGATGGCAAACAGTATTATGGATTGGTGGCCGACTACCGCGACAATTTCACGCACACCAACGAGAACAACATCGAGTCGGTGTTCGAGATCCAGTTCAGCGATCGTAACAAAGGGAACGATGGAGACAACCTCAGCGCATCGATGGGCTTCCAGCGCACACAGTTCTTTGCACCCGGCGGTATCGGCTGGCAGGATGGAAAGGCACGCGCATGGCTGATCACCGAGTACAAAAAAGAGCTGACGAAAGATGGCAAGTACGACCGGCGCCTGCTGACCAACATTTTCTACCGGCAGGCTTACAAAGATTTCCCGGATGCCGCCAACAATGATACGTTGGTCTATAACCGCAAATGGGATGTAGGAGCCTGGGCTAACGAGACCTTTATTAAAAAGTATTCTACATACTACTATCGCGATCGTGAAGATTATCACGCACCCAACAACTTCCGGTTTATCCGGTATGCTGACGTGCTGCTGTTGTATGCCGAAGCGCTGAACGAAACCGGTCAGACTGCTGCTGCTTACCAGTATGTGAACATGGTGCGCGAGCGGCCCAGCACCAACCTGCAAAAACTGGAGGTGGCGTATCCGGCCATCGGCAATGATCCGGTGCTCTTCAAAAAGCGTCTTCAGATGGAGCGCAGCCTCGAGCTTTGTTTCGAAGCCGTGCGGTGGATGGACCTGAAACGGTGGGGACTGCTTACCACGCAGGCCGGGCTTGACGAGCTGCGTTCACGCGATGTGGACTTCGACAACTTTACGCTGGGCAAACATCATCGCCTGCCCATTCCGCAGATCGAGGTAGACAACAACACCAAGCTTGACCAGAACCAACCGTACTGATCAGTTATACAGGGAGTGCGCCGGGAAACTGGCCACTTCCTGCTCTTTTCTGACTTCCCATCAAACATTATATTACCAAACAAACTTCGTATAACGTGGCGGGTATTTCACTGTATTGTTTTTTTTGGCTGATGGCGTGTCTGACACCTGACCCCGGTGATCCGGTAAAAAGAGAAAAGCCTGTTGATACCATCCGCATCGCGTGGGACCGGACCACGTTGCAACATCTCTCGCCTGAAGACGCGCGTTACGCCGGCTATGCCCGCATGATCGTGCTGCACGATGGCAGCCTGTTTTGTGTTTACGAGTGTCAGGGTGCAACACACGCGATCCGCAGCTATGACAACGCTGTTTCCTGGACCAAGTCGGTGATCATCGCAGCGCCGGAGAATGAGATCAACCGCGTTGTGCCCGAAGTGTTGCAGTTGCAAGATCGTAGCCTACTGGTATCCTACAACCTTCGCCCGGGGGGAAACAACACCGATCCTTCAAAACGGTTCGCCATTGAAGTCCGGCGTAGCGTTGACGGTGTGCGCTGGTCTGAACCGGTGCGTGTGTATACGGCAGGCCATGAATTTATCAACGGCTGCTGGGAGCCCGCACAGATCCAGCTTCCTTCAGGTGAGATCCAGCTGTTCATCGCCAACGAAGCGCCCTACACGCAAAGCGATGAGCAGGAGATCACCCTGTTCCGCTCGAAGGACAATGGAGCAAGCTGGACCGCCGGTGAGAAGGTGAGCTTTCGCAGCGGGTTTCGCGATGGCATGCCCGTGCCGTTGCAACTGAAGAATGGAAAGGAGATCATCATCGCCATCGAAGACAATGGTATAGATGGCACCTTCAAACCCGTGATCATCCGCACGCCGGCCACGGGGGCCTGGAAGAATGCACCGGTGCTGGCAAACAGCAAAGACCGCTCGCATGCATTGGATACACGAAACCGTGTACCCACCGACGCGTATGCCGGAGCACCCTACATCCGCCAGCTGCCCTCAGGGGAGACCCTGCTATCGTATCAAAGCACTGAGTGGCGTAACAATGCCCCGTGGGATCGCAGCGACATGGTAGTGGCAATCGGTGATTCAGAAGGAAGGAACTTCAACTACAAGTCCAGGCCATTCAATTTTTCCGATTCAACAAAAACCTGCCTGTGGAATTCCATAACAGTTTTAAACGACACCACCGTGATCGCCCTCAGCTCCACCAACGCCTTCTCTGATAAGACGGGCGTTTGGATGATCAAGGGTTATGTACAACGTCCTGCCCATGCTCGACGATAAACCTATCGATTTAAAAAAATGAAACGCACCTGGATCATAAAAAATATTTGTATTGCACTGACGGTGATGACGGTTTTCGTTCACTGCAAAAATGACGACCCTGCTACCGACAAAAAAGAGGAACCGATCCCGGAAGGATATTACAAAAATCCGGTGTTCATACCCACGTTTGCCGATCCTACGGTGATCAAAGCCAGCGACGGATTCTTCTATGCCTACGCCACGGAAGACGGATGGGATTATGGCGCACCGGCACATATCGTTCCCGTGATCCGGTCGCAAGACCTCGTGACCTGGGAGTTCATGAACGATGCTTTTGTCACCAAACCGTCGTGGAAAAGTCCCGCCTTTGTCTGGGCGCCCGATATCAACCTGGTCAATGGCAAATATTATCTCTACTACTCTCTTTCGTTGTGGGAAGATCCGAACCCCGGCATTGGCCTCGCCGTCAGCGACTCGCCTGTCGGTCCATTTGTGGACAAGGGAAAAATACTGCTGAGCAACGAGGTGGGTGTGGGCAATTCCATCGATCCATTTTACTACGAGGAAGGCGGCAAAAAGTATCTTTTCTGGGGAAGCTTCCGCGGCATCTATGGCATTGCGTTAACAGATGACGGCACCGCGATCACAGGCACCAAGTTCCAGGTGGCCGGCGACTGGATGGAGGGCACCTACATTTTTAAACACAACAACTACTATTATCTCTTCGGCTCCAACGGCCATTGCTGCCTGGGCCGGGAGACACCTTATAAAGTATTGATCGGAAGGTCATCGTCTATTGAAGGACCGTACGTCAATCAACAGGGGCAAAGTTTGATCACAAACCAGGGAAATCTTTTTCTCGAGGGCGATCCCTCCCCCGGAGTCACTACCGGTTTTGCAGGACCAGGGCACAACGCCGAGATCGTCACTGATGACAATGGCACTGACTGGTTTCTCTATCATGCCGTTGATAAGGGCCGGCCGCTTCTTCCCAATGGTGCCACACGGCGGCCTCTGATGATCGACAGGATCGAATGGGTGAACGACTGGCCTAAGATCGAACTTAGCGAACCCAGTGAGACAGCGCAACCTAAACCCGTGTTTTTGAATGACTAGAAAAATATTGCTAATCCTGGCGTTGCTGATCTGCGTGACCGGCCTGAAAGCACAAACGAAGCAGACTTTTACCAATCCGCTCCTTCCCTCGGGTGCCGATCCCTGGGCCATTTATCACAACGGATATTACTACTATACCCACACGCTGGGCACCCGCATCGCGCTCTGGAAAACAAAAGATCTTTCTGCCTTGAAAGATGTCGCACCCAAAACGATATGGACGCCACCGGCCGCGGGTCCTAATTCAGCGGCTATATGGGCACCAGAGCTTCATTTGCTCGACAACAAATGGTATATCTACTACACCGCTACTGATAAGGCAAACAAGGGTGACGCCAACCGTTATGTGTTCGTGCTTGAAAATACATCAGCCGATCCGCTGGAAGGCACCTGGGTAGACAAAGGGAAAGTGAACACCGGATACTCCGGACTTGACGGTTCTGTTTTCGAACATCGCGGCATCCGTTACTTTATGTACTCGGCCTATGTCGGTCCTCAGAGTGTGCTGGTGATCGCTAAAATGAAAAACCCATGGACATTGGAAGGAACACAGGCCATCATCGCCTCTCCTACCCTGCCGTGGGAAAAATTCGGCGGCCGCGAAATACTGGAAGGTCCGGAATTCCTGGCAGGCAAGAAGGACGAGGTGTTCATCGCCTATTCAGCGAGCGCCTGCTGGGCCGATGAATATGCCCTGGGCATGCTAGTCGCCAAAAGCTCCGCCGACCTGCTGGATCCACACCAATGGACAAAATTAGCTTCGCCTGTATTCCGTCAGTCACCGGAGCATAACGTATTTGCTACCGGGCACAATGCTTTCGTCGTGTCAGCGGATGGAAAAGAGCATTGGATCCTGTATCATGCGAATACAGGTGCCGGTCAGGGATGCGACCACCGAAGATCGCCCCGCCTGCAACAATTCTTATGGAAAGAAGATGGCCGGCCCGACTTCGGTGTGCCTGTAAAAATCGATTCCGTATTAACGGCACCCACTCGGAATGACTAGTATTATCACGAAATTACCAGAAGAAAAATTGACAGACAATCACAAAAACGATCACCACATGATGAGACGATTCCTTTTGATACTGCTTGTAGCCGGCACGTTGGTTTTACCTGCGTCCGGCCAGCGGGCGGTCTTTACCAATCCTTTGCTGCCTTCCGGCGCCGATCCGTGGAGCATTCACAAAGACGGATATTATTATTACACGCATACCCTGGGTAACCGCGTCGATCTCTGGAAAACAAAAAGTCTTGCCGACCTGAAAGCAGCCGAACGCAAAACCATCTTTACACCACCTTTCGGTACATCGTATTCAAAAGAGCTGTGGGCACCTGAGATCCATTTTCTACGGGGCAAGTGGTATGTATACGTGGCAGCCGACGATGGCAAAAATGACAACCACCGGTTGTATGTACTGGAGAACTCATCCGCTGATCCGATGACCGGAACGTGGGAATTCAAAGGAAAAATTTCCGATGCTTCGGATAAATGGGCCATCGATGGCTCCGTGTTCGAACATCAGCAACAACTATACATGGTGTGGTCAGGATGGGAAGGCAACACCAACGGTCGCCAGGATATTTACATCGCACGGCTGAAGAATCCCTGGACCATAGACGGGCAGCGGGTAAAAATATCACAGCCGGAATACGCATGGGAGCGTCATGGCGACCTGAACGATCCTAACAATCCCCCACACGTAGACGTGAACGAAGGCCCGCAGGTGTTGGTGCACGGCGACAAACTCTTCCTCATCTACTCGGCCAGCGGCTGCTGGACAGATTATTATACACTCGGCATGCTCACGGCTTCGGCGAAAAGTAATTTGCTAGAGGCAGCCTCGTGGACAAAATCAGCCGAGCCTGTGTTCAAACCTGTTCCCGAAAATCAGGTGTATGCACCGGGCCACAATTCGTTTTTCAAATCGCCCGACGGCAAAGAAGACTGGATACTGTACCATGCCAATCCTGAAGCCGGCCAGGGATGTGGCGGGCATCGATCACCCCGCGCACAGAAGTTTACCTGGAAAGCTGATGGCACTCCCGATTTCGGTACACCTGTGAGGGAGGGAGAAGCATTACCCATACCCTCAGGAAGATAATTGCATGCGAGTAAGATATTGTTTCTTCACCTGGCTCATCATCACCGCTGCGACAGCCAGTGCTCAGAACACGTATACTAACCCGGTATACGCTTCGGACTTTGCCGATCCTACCGTGATCCGCGGCCACGATGGTGTATTCTACGCGTATGCCACCAACTCGGGAAGCGGCTCGGCATTCCGCAACATCCAGGTGGCGAAGTCAGACGACCTTGTCACGTGGAGGCTGGTGGGCGATGCACTTCCGCTAAAACCGGTATGGGCCGACCGTGATTTCTGGGCACCGCATGTTTTGTATGACGCCGTCAGAAAGCAATACTTTCTTTATTACTCCGGCGAATCACCCGATGAAAAAACCGGAAAGTGCATCGGAGTAGCCGTCTCCGACAAACCCGAAGGGCCTTTCAGGGACACCGGCAAACCACTCGTTTGTGGGGAGAGTTTTATCAACATCGATCCCATGGCTTTCGATGATCCCGTTACAGGGCAGAAGTGGCTGTATTGGGGTTCGGCCCACCTGCCCATTCATTTACAAGAATTGGCGGATGACCGTGTATCCTTCAAAACAGGTACCCGGCCCGTTGACGTTGTGTCGGCTTACAGAAACTCTGAATACAGTAAGCTGATCGAAGGTGCCTGGTTACACTACCACAATGGATACTATTATCTCTTTTACTCAGGCGATAATTGCTGCGGCGACAAAGCCAACTACGCCGTGATGGTATCGCGTGCGCGGAAAGCTGACGGTCCGTTCGAAGCATTCGGCAATGTACCTGGAAAAGGAGGCACTCCTATCCTGGCAAAGAATACAACCTGGCTCGCACCCGGGCACAATTCAGTGATTACCGATGATGGCGGCAACGACTGGATCGTGTATCACGCTATCGGTGCAAGTGCTGCACTGAAAAACAAGGGCCGCGTTATGCTCATCGACCGGTTGCAATACCGGGATGACTGGCCGTATATAAAGACGCAGAGCCCGGCTACAACGCCGCAGCCCGCGCCTGTGATCAAATAACAAAACCAAAAACCGTAATACTATATGAAACAAGTAAAACAACTGTGGCTGATATTGCTCGTGTCGGTCGCGCTGTTCTCCGGCTGCAGGCAGGAAGCACAGAAAGAAACCCAGGTAGCGCCACAACCGGTAGCCCGCGAGATATGGACGAAAGAACAAGCGGCAGATTGGTACAAACAGTGGGGATGGCTGCGGGGCGCTGACTTTATTCCCAGCACTGCCATCAACCAGCTTGAAATGTGGCAGGCCGAAACATTTGATACCGCCACCATCAACCGCGAGCTGGGCTGGGCCGAAGGCATAGGCATGAACTCCATGCGCGTATACCTCCATCACCTGGCATGGAAAGTAGACCCCGAAGGTTTCAAGAACCGCATGGACCAATATCTTTCCATTGCTGACCGTCATCACATCTCTACCTTATTCGTGTTCTTCGACGATTGCTGGAACCCCACCTACCAGCCCGGCAAGCAACCCGATCCGAAACCAGGAATTCATAACTCAGGTTGGGTGCGTGACCCCGGTGATAAACTTCACAGCGACACAACATTGATGGCTACGCTGGAGCAGTATGTGAAAGATGTGCTTACGCGATTTGAAAACGATAAGCGCATTGTGTTGTGGGATGTTTACAACGAGCCCGGCAACTCGAAGTATGGCAACAAATCTATGCCCTTACTGCAGGCCGTATTCAAATGGGGCCGCGAAATAGATCCTTCACAGCCATTGTCGGCCGGCGTGTGGAACAAAGAGCTGGTAGACCTGAACAACTATCAGCTTGCAAACTCAGACGTGATCACCTATCACAATTACAGTGATCCCGCCGATCACAAGCAATGGATCGACAGCCTGCGCACCTATGGACGTCCGTTGATCTGTACCGAGTACATGGCCCGCACCCGTGGCAGCCGTTTCGACAATATCATGCCGATGCTGAAACAGGAGAACATCGGCGCCTACAACTGGGGCCTCGTGTCAGGCAAGACCAATACGATCTTCGCATGGAGCGATCCGCGTCCCGATGGCAAAGAACCACCCGTATGGTTCCACGACATTTTCCGCAAAGACGGCACACCTTATAAAAAAGAAGAAGTTGCCGTGATCAAAAAGCTCACCGGTAAATAATTATTGCAAGCCGTTGCACAAGACCTGCAGCGGCTTGCTTCCTGCCCTTCATCCATTTCAGAATCCGTCAGGGCATTTGAACCTGATGAAATTTAAGGTAATTTTAGATCATAGTCGGTAGTATTTGCAAGAAGTCCATCACGCTCATTGGACTACTATCATTGGGAGACATCATTCAATCCATAACCCAATCACTATGAGAACCCTTCTAAAATATTTCTGTTTCTTAGTCCTGATCGCCATGATGTGTGACTGCAGCGGGAGCAAAAACCGGGAGACACTGCAGCGCGAATTGCAGTCCATAGACCTGATGCGAGGTGAGGTCACCCTTTGCGGTTCCGGCGCTGACGAATTCGGCAAGGTAGAATTCGCCCAGTCGTGCCTGGAGAAAGTCAGGGCTGATTTCAACCTGGCCACGGCGCTGCTTCACTCGTTCGAGTATCCGGAAGCAGAAAAGGTTTTCGTAAAAGTGATCGATGAAGATCCCAACTGTCTCATGGCTTACTGGGGCGTGGCGATGAGTAACTTTCATCCCCTGTGGGCACCGCCATCAAAAGAAGAGCTTGAAAAAGGCACCCGGATCATCGGACTCGCCCGTTCGCTCGAGAGCAAATCCCAAAAAGAATCGGATTACCTGGAAGCCGTGGCAGTGATGTTTACCGACTGGGATAAGATCGACCACACCACACGCCTCCAGAAATTTGAAAATGCAACCGAGAAGATCTATCAAAAATATCCTGACGACAAGGAAGCTGCCATCTTCTACGCGCTTGCATTGCGCGCAGCCTCGAGTCCTGAAGACAAGTCGTTCGCCAAACAACGCAAGGCCGGTGAAATATTGAATGCCCTTTTTTCCGCCGAGCCCGATCATCCAGGCATTGCCCATTACCTGATCCACACATTCGATTATCCCGAGCTGGCAGAGCTGGCTTTGCCTGCCGCCAGGAAGTATGCCTCCATCGCTGCAGCATCGGCCCACGCCCAGCACATGCCGTCTCATATTTTCACACGGCTTGGCTTGTGGGATGAATCCATTCAATCGAATTCAAAAATGATCTCAGCGGCACAATGTTATGCAGAAAGCTCTGGTATAAAAGGCCATTGGGACGAGGAGCTTCACGGCATCGATTACATCGTATACGCTTATTTGCAGCAGGGAAGAGACAGCATCGCCGGAGACCAGGTTGCCTATATGAGCACGATCAGCGAAGTCTTTCCCATCAACAATAAGGAGGCCTATTCTTTTGCCGCGGTTCCCGCAAGGTATGCCCTGGAACGCAGAAGCTGGAAAGAAGCTGCAGCCCTTCAGTTGAGGCCTGCTAATTTCCCCTGGGATAACTACCCGTGGGAAAGATCGATCATTTCCTTTGGCAGAGCATTGGGGGCCGTGCACACACGCGATCTCAATTCAGCCAGGGCGGCACTGGCAGAATTAAAAGCCAACCATGCCACGCTGTTGGAAAAAGGTAAGACGTATCAGGCAAGACAGGTGCAGGTGCAGATGCTGGCATCAGAAGCCTGGATCCAGTTTTTACAAGGCAATAAAAAAGAAGCCGTCAGGCTGATGACAGAAGCCGCGGAGCGTGAAGACGCTACTGAAAAAGATTCTGTAACACCGGGAGAGGTTGTACCTGCCAGGGAATTGCTGGGAGATCTGTACCTGGAAATAGGCGAGCCAACCAAAGCGCTGGAAGCATACGAGGCAGATCTTAAAACACACCGCCGGAGATTCAATGGGTTATATGGTGCCGGCCTTGCAGCTTCAAAATCGGGCGACACAAAAAAAGCAATCACATATTATCAGGAGCTGATAGAAACCGCAAAGCTTTCGGAAGGCAGGGCTGAGCTGGAAACTGCAAGATCGTTTTTGAGGAAGCATATGTAAGTAGGTTGGAGTCTACCGCCCGGCTCCGAACAATTTCGACCTCCAGCGCACAGCGATGTGATCTCAAACCCGCGTATTATGCCAGAATAGCATTTTTATTCTGGACCAATCTTGGCATGCGTTCAATGGTTAAGCGACGGCATCTTTTAACCATAAGAAATATGCTCAAACAGTATTTGACAATTGCCTTCAGGCACTTCAGCCGGTACAAAAAATATACATTGATCAATACCGCCGGGTTAAGCATGGGGCTGGCCTTGAGCATGTTCATTTTATTATGGATCACGGATGAGTCACGGATTGACAAATTTCACCATGAAGGTGAACGGATATACCGCGTGTTCAACAATTATACGTACTCAGACGGAGCCATCACAACCGGGTATCTAAGCCAGAGCCCACTGGCCGAAGCTGTGTTGAATGAGATACCCGAAGCGCAACAGGCGATCCGCGTCTCACCTCTTTTTCAGTCTTTGTTTCAATTTGAAAATGTTGGCTTCAGCGAGTCAGGATACTATGCTGATCGCCCGTTCTTTGAAATGTTTACCTTTCCTCCGGTTAATGGCAATCTTACTGATCCGCTTCCCGATAAAAATTCAGTAGCCATCTCACAATCGTTGTCCAATAAGCTTTTCAAAGGTCAAAATCCGATCGGCAAAATTCTGAAAGTCGATAAGCTCCACGACCTCAGGGTCACGGCCATTTTTGCAGACCCACCGGCACATTCGTCGTTGAAATTTTCATTCGTCATTCCTTTTGAAGTGTTGCTCGATGACCAGCCCGGATTGAAGGGGTGGGAAAACAATTCGCTGTTCACTTACATAAAATTGAAACCAGGCACGTCGTTAAAAACAGTCAACCAAAAGTTAAACGCCATCTTTAAAAAGAATTGTTCTTCATGCAGGAATGAATCATTCCTGTTTCCATTCGAAGACCTGCATCTTTATGGACAGTTCAAGGATGGGAAAGCGTCGGGTGGCCGTATTGAATATGTAAGGATCTTCATTTTTACAGTTCTTTTTATTCTGTTCATGGCGTGCGCCAACTTTACCAATCTCGCCACAGCACAGGCAACTACCCGCTGGCGTGAAGTGGGTGTGAGAAAAGTTGCCGGAGCACATAAAAGAATGCTCATCCAGCAATTCTTAGGAGAATCCGTATTCCTTTCAACGGTCAGCTTCGTTTTCGCCATTGTCGTCGTTGAGCTGCTAATGCCTTTTTTCAATGGACTCACCAATAAGAATATCTCGCTTTTTGAAGACACCACTACCCTAATGAGCTTCGCCGGCGTTACACTTTTTACCGGCCTCCTTGCCGGCACTTATCCCGCATTCTATCTGTCATCTGTAAAACCGGTTCATGCGCTGAAGGGTATGTCTTACAGCAGCCAGCTGGGTGGGTTGCGGAAGAGCCTCGTCATTTTTCAATTTTCTCTTTCGGTGATACTGATAGCGAGCAGCTTCACCGTTCACAAACAAATAGCTTTCGTCCGCTCCAAAAACCTGGGGTTTGAAAAAGAGAACATCCTGACATTTACATTGAGTGAAAACGTGGCCAGCAGTCTCGACGGTTTTAAAACACAAGTGAAACAGATACCCGGTGTTGAAGCTATTGGCCTTGCTAACCAGCAGCCCTTCCGGGTGCTCCGGTTCTGGAACGATATTTCATGGCCGGGAAAATCCAAAGACCAAACGATTTCATTTGATGTATTAACCTGCGACGAAGGCTTTATACCAGCGTTGAAAATACAACTTATAGAAGGGCGGAATTTTACACCTGAAGACCGGGAGGATTCAAGGAACTTCATTATCAATGAAACGGCGGCAGCTATCATGGGATTGAAAGATCCCATCGGCGCCTCCATTTTCACAGGGTCCGATGAAGGAAAGGTCATTGGACTAGTAAAGGATTTCAATCACACCAGTCTACACCGGAAGATCGGCCCATTATTGATCAGTCACAGAGACAACAACCGATTTGTTTTTGTAAGGATCACCGGCAAGGCAGCAGAGTCATCCATAGCACAACTTCAGCAATTACACAAAAAGCACGACCCTGATTCTCCCTTTCAATACCAGTTTCTCGGTGAGACTTTCAATCGCGAATATGAAAGCGAGAATGTGATGGGAACGCTATCCCTTACTTTCGCAGCCATTGCGATCTTCATTTGTTGCATCGGGTTGTTCGGTCTTGTTTCTTTTGTCATTGAACGAAGATCAAAAGAGATCGGCATCCGGAGAGTGCTGGGTGCCGGCGCCAATACCATTGTTATACTACTCTCCAGAGACTTCATCTTCATCATCCTCATTGCGCTTGCCATCGCGCTTCCGCTGGCGTTTTACATAGCAAACCAGTGGCTGCAGAATTTTGCATACCGGGTAGACGCAAACTGGGACGTGTTTGCCGCTGCCGGGGCAGTTTCTGCATTTGTTGCATTGGTCACCGTGAGTGCAGAAACATTAAAAGCTGCCATTGCCAATCCTGTGGATTCTCTGCGAAACGAATAGGGCGCTGTTCTTTTAAAGAACCGATGCGCATTTTAAAGACTCGGCTGGAGTGCCAAAAAAGGTTCTGTGCATACCCATTCCGTTGCTTCGGCGAATAGTGGCGCCAAAACCCGACATTGATTCTTGCAACATCAAAAATTATTGTATCTTCATTTTCATGCGATTCGGAGGCTGTCCGGGCATTTTCTGTAGCCATGGTTATGCAGGTAGCCTTACCGGTGCGATGGTATTGAATCGTTAAATGAATCTTAAGCCGTGTTTATGAAAATCAGCGCTACTCCTCGTGTTTACCATTCTGCAAAAGTTCTTTTCGCTGTCTTATTACTGATCCTTTCAGTCCAGGTTCATGCGCAGGTTCCAGGCGCCACCAATAGAACCATTTATACACCGATGGGACAGGCAGTCGATGCACTGACCAATCCTGAGAACGCCGATATCAGAGATTATGCCCATAACGGTAATATACAACAGATCACACAGCACAACTGGCAGGTGCAGCTCGAGAGCGCCCCTACAACCACTTCGCAGTGTCACGGCTGGGCATGGTCTATTTACGCCGGCGGTCCCGCGGTTGAGATCAACGGCGATGTACGAAAGTATTTCACCAACGACGCTGTGGAGGAGATCGCGCCCATGACAGAAGACAACTGGGAAGAAGGCGTGATCATCGTGTTTGGTAAAAACATGAGCGTGCCGGTACATTCTGCGGTCACGACCAGTGAATACGGCTTTGTGAGATCAAAATGGTGGTACGGCGCAGTATACAAACATAAGCTGGAGGAGCACCCCTGGGCAAGTTATGAGCAGGGCTGGTATCGCGTGGCCATGAACGGCAGCAAGAAGGTGTGTGGTTTCGGCTCAACGCCAACGTATTCCACAACGTCATCCATACCTGGCGCCAGCTATGCCTGGAAGTTGTCAGGCACACCCGTCGGCGGCAATTCAAGCTCGGTATCGGTACAACATTTCTTTACACCCAATACCATTAAACACCTGAGCGTGGAGATCCAGTGCCCGCTCTCCGGCACCACGATCAAAAGTTTCAGGAGAATATGCTTCGGCGAAAACAGTGGATACGTTCCAGGCTCGTATTATATCATGGGCTCGCAGGATAACTCAACGCTCTGTCCGTATACCAGCTACACCATGTATGTGAGTGCCCCATGCGTGGCCTCAGGGTTCACTTATACGCTGCCACCGGGATTCACCGTCAACTGGACATCAGGAGGCTCGATGTCATTCAGCACCGGATCCGGGGGAAGCGGAACGATCGAGGTAAGTGCCAACGTCTGGTGCTCCAGCTACCCGAGCACCTGCTGCGAACCTGCGCCAGGCACGAACGTAGCCATTGCCTTTGCTTATGTAGACACTTCGAATCCATATTGCGGGTGGTCCATGTCCGCATCGCCCAACCCGGCGAAGGATTACATTGATATTGAAACCGGCAGTGAAAAAAGCAAAGATGCCTCGATGAAGGAAGCCAGCGTAAGCCTCACGTCATCTGAAGACGCGGGCGAGTGGTACCAGCTCACCGTTTACAATAGCCAGCAGATACCAGTGTTCACCACAAAAAGCAGAGACCGAAAAGTGACCATCAACACGCAGCAGATACAAAATGGCATCTACATCGCCGAAATAATCCGCGGCAAGGAAAGGATCTCCAAACGTTTTGCGGTGAATCATTAGAGAATCAAGTGGGGAGATAGACGAAAATCCCTAAAAACAACAGAGCCACCCCGATGATATCGGGATGGCTCTTCTTGTACCGAAGGAGGGACTCGAACCCTCACGTCTTGCGACACACGCCCCTGAAACGTGCGTGTCTACCAATTCCACCACTTCGGCGTTCCTGAGTTTCAAATTTAAAGTTTAAAGTTTCAAGTTGAGTGGCTCCCCAACTTTAAACTTGTAACCTCAAACTTTCAACTTCCTGTGCCCAGGACTGGACTCGAACCAGCACACCGGTTAAGGCACTACCCCCTCAAAGTAGCGTGTCTACCAATTTCACCACCTGGGCTATTGGGGTGACCGTTTTTCAACGGGCGACAAATGTATAAAGGTTTGCCAATTTTCACAAACCCGCTTCAAACTTCGTTGTTTTTAAATTTTTCCTGCCCTACATGGGATCTATGAAAGGTTCTTTCCGAGCGCCAGGCCGGCAACTACTGCCAGGAATCCGGCAACCAGTGTTACGGCCGTATAAACCAACGATGAAGTAATGACCTTTTGCTGCAGGAAGTTCACGTTTTCAAGGGCAAACGCCGAAAAAGTGGTGAATCCCCCGCAAAACCCCGTTCCAATGAGCAGCCGCATGCTTTCACTGTCAGCGGTTTTACGGATCAACCAGGCATAAAGCACCCCCAGGATGAATGAGCCCACGATGTTTACCGTAAGTGTTCCATAAGGGAACGGGGCGCCAATTTTTTCGTCCACTGCCCTGGCCGTTACATAACGGGCGACGCTTCCGAACATGCCTCCGATGGCCACCAGCAGAAGTTTATAAAAAGTCATTGAGCCGAGAATGGGATTTGAACCCACGACCTGCTGATTACGAATCAGCTGCTCTACCGCTGAGCTATCTCGGCAACGGGCGGGCTTTGCGGCCGCTCCTAAAGTTATATTGCTGGAATGTAAAGACAAAGCTATAACTTACATCCCGATCTATGCTTTCAAAGAAATGTAAATACGCCGTGCATGCCCTGGTGCACATGGCCAAAACCCCGAAAGAGAAATTCCTGATCAAAGACATTTCAGATGCCTGCTGCATTCCCAAAAAATTCCTGGAAGCCATCCTGCTCGACCTGAAAAGGGCCGGTGTGCTGGGCAGCAAACAGGGCAAGGGAGGCGGTTATTTCCTCCGGCGGGAGCCATCTCAGGTAAACCTGGCCGAAGTTGTGCGCCTTTTTGATGGGGCCATAGCAGCCGTGCCCTGCGCTACCTTCAAATTCTACGAACGCTGCACCGAATGCGTGGACGAAGATACCTGCGCCGTAAGAGACGCCTTCCTGCAGGTCAGGAACGCCACCGTTGAAATGCTGAAAGCCAGCACCCTCGAAGACCTCGTTAAAAAAGAGAATAAGCTAAAAGCCAGGAAACGGAAATGATCTTTTTCCGTTAGAACTTAATATTTCTCAATTAATATCTACTAGTTTAGTAGTCATTTAGTATAATTGGGCTCCGATGCGCGATCTCATGGCTTTTTGAGGCCTCCAGGCCTACATTTGCCCAAAACTAATTTCGGATCGGATCAGTTTATCTATAACAACTTTGTTAAACCTTTAAATCATACCATTATGTCAATCAGACTAGGCGATCTCGCACCCGACTTCACCGCTGAAACCACCGAAGGCAAGATCAATTTTCACCAATGGCTGGGCAACAGCTGGGGTGTATTGTTCTCTCATCCCGCCGATTTTACGCCCGTATGCACCACAGAGCTGGGCTCAGTAGCCAGACTTAAGCCTGAATTTGAAAAGCGCAACGTGAAGGTTATTGCCATCAGCGCCGACCCGCTCGATTCACACAAGAAATGGATCGGCGACATCAACGAAACACAGAACACAACGGTAAACTACCCCCTGATAGCAGACCCCGAGTTCAAGGTGGCCAACCTCTACGGCATGGTTCACCCCAACATCGACAAGTTCACGGTAAGATCGGTCTTCATCATCGGCCCCGACAAAAAGGTAAAGCTCATGATCACCTACCCCGCCTCTACCGGAAGGAATTTCAACGAGATCTTACGGGTGATCGACAGCCTGCAGCTCACCGCCAACTATAGCGTGGCCACACCTTCCGATTGGAAACAAGGTGAAGACGTGATCATCACCGCGGCCGTAAAAGACGAAGATATCCCGGCCAAATTCCCGAAAGGGCATAAGCGGATTAAACCGTATTTGAGGACAACACCTCAACCGAATCTCTAATAACGAAGTTTAAAGTTTCAGATTTAAAGTTTAAAGTTGAGGGTGTGCCCATCCCAACTTTAAACTTTTAACTTTTAACTTGAAACCAACCCAACCGGCAACCGGTAACCGGCAACCAGTTCAATCTTCTTTTCCCACACCTCACCAACCCTTAACCACACCTCGCTTTTTTAATCTCATCCCGCAGCAGGTTATGCCCGTACCTTAGATCAAAAGCTTACGGCATGAAACCTGTTCTTTATCTGCTTTTGATCCTTGGCGGCACCTGTTTGTACGCCCAGACGCAGTTCAACTCCCTGAACGAGTGCCTGGAATACAGCAGCCACAACAATGCTTCGCTGAAGATCGATCACCTGAACGAAGAGATCAGCCACGAAAAGGTAAAGGCGGCCTGGGCTGCGCTGCTGCCGCAGGTGAAAGTTTTCGGCAACCTCGACAACAACCTGAACCTGCCTGTACAGCTTGTGCCCGCTCAATTCCTGGGTGGACCTGAAGGTGAGTATGCGCGGCTAAAGTTCGGCACGCAATACAACGCGAGCTATGGCGCAGAGGCTTCCCTGTCGCTGGTGAATGTTTCCAGTTGGAAGAACATCCGGTCATCCGTTCATGGGCAGCAGGCCGCAGCATACCAGGCCAAAGACCATGCGCTCACCATTCGTGAGCAGATCATCACCGCGTATTATTTTGCCCTGCTGAGCCGCGAAGCCATTGCCCTGAACCAGGACCTGGTGAACGCTGGCGACAGCCTCGTCACCGCCGCCGAAATAAGACTTGGCAATGGACTGATCGAGCCGTTGGAATTTAATCGTGTGAAGTCTCTGTACATTGAGAGCCTGCAACAACTTCGCGAAAGCCAGGGAGCTTACGCCAGGAACCTCAACACGCTGAAGTCACTCTGCGGCCTTCACGAAAACGACACACTGGTACTTCAGGAGAACATCGCCCAGTTCATGCAGCAAAACCACACGCCAGCTTCATTGGAGATCACGGCACAGCAACTGCCACGCTACAGCATGTTATCAGCCCGGCAACGGCAGGCACGCGAAGACTTACAACGTCAGCGTACCAAAGCACTGCCGGAGCTTTCGCTCTTTACACGGGTGTCGCGGCAAACCTTCAGCGATGAGTTCAACCTCTTTTCTTCCGGGCAACCCTGGTTCGATGTAGCCGTGGCGGGCTTGCGGGCAGAGTGGACATTGTTCACCGGCTTCAACCGCCAGTCTACCGTACGCCAGGCGGCCATGCAATCAGAGATCGCCCGTTATGAGCTTGACAACTATACGGTGCAAGCCGAAAAAGAGCTCGAGGAATTGAATATCAACCAACAAGTTGCAGCGCATGGCGTGGGCCGTTACCAGGAACATTATCAGCTCAACGCCATCAATTACAGGATCGCGGGTGAAAAATATACCCAAGGGATCTATACCATAGACCAGTACGTGACCATCTACCAGGAGATGGTGCGCTCGCAGAACCAATATCTGGGTCAGCTTGCCAGCTACCTCGTGTATGAATCCATTGTACAATCCAGGAACGCATTGAAGTAAAACGAATATGAAACCAATCAACAGGCCCAGGGCCGCAACGATCATCTTTTCGACCGCATTGTTCAGTGCAACACTCACCGCGTGCCAGCAGGAGAATGGTGTGAAACCCGAAGTGAAACCCCTGATGGAAGCTGTGTACGCTTCAGGGTTTGTGGTGTCCAAAGATGAATACGAGATCTTTGCGCAGGTGGAAGGATACCTCGCGGACAAGCTTGTAAATGACGGCGACGCTGTTAAAAAAGGCGAGCCGCTTTTTGTGATCGAGGCTGGCCAGCAGTCGGCCCGTTACCGGATGGCGAAAGAGACCTTTGACCTGGCAGCAAAAAATTACCGGGACGGCTCTCCTGTGCTCGCCGAGCTGAAAGCCGCAACAGAGACGGCCCGCTCAAAGATGCAGTTCGACTCCCTGAATTTTGTACGGTACGCGAACCTGCTGAAAGGCAACGCCACATCCCAGAGCGAGTATGACCGCATCAAGCTGTTGTATGAGAACTCACGCAACGAATATGTGCTGCAGAAAAGCCGCTTTGAAAGAACGAAGAATCAGACATACCTCGACTGGCAGAATGCTAAAAACCAGCTTGTGATCGCCGGCGACGAATCGGGCCGCTACATTGTGCGCAGCGATGTTGACGGGCTCGTGTTCATGACCGCCAAAGAAAAAGGAGAAATGGTGCGGCGCAATGAAGCGATTGCCGTGGTGGGCAAGAAAGATGCTTTTTATCTCCAGCTGAACATCGATGAGCTCGATGTGCAGCGGGTGCGCGAAGGCCAGGAGGTGCTGGTCAAGATCGATGCCTACCCCGGTAAAATTTTCAACGCAAAGCTCACCAAAGTTTACCCTATGGTGGATCGCCGCCAGCAGGCGGTGCGCGCCGATGCAACACTTAATGAAACCCTTCCGGGATGGTTCTCCGGGCTGGCGCTCGAAGCCAACATCATTATCCGCAAAAAAGACCAGGCCATCGTGATCCCGAAAAATAAACTGCTGCCCGGGGACTCGGTGATCATTCAGTCTGACGAAGGATCCAAAAAAGTAAAAGTGACCAAAGGCATCGAAACACTGGACGAAGTCGAGATCGTCGAAGGGCTTGATACCGGGGCCAGAATTGAAGGGGTTACAGAATTAAAGAATTAACCCGTGGCTTTTCCTAATCCTGTCTCTCCGGTTAATCAAAAGTGAATTATATCCAATAATCCTTAAATCCTGCTATGAGATTAGTAATTGACATTGCAAGGACTCACCTGATCAGCAAACCCCGGCAGACGATCATTGCCATGCTGGGTGTAACGTTCGGCATCGGCATGTTCATTGCCATGGTGAGTCTGATGACGGGATTGAACAACTTCACGGAAGAGCTCACCATGACCTCTTCGCCTGACATCCATATTTATCACGATGTTACCGAGAGCCGTCCTTCCGTCATCGAGCAGGTGAATGTGGGTGGCATCAACAAAGTGCATCATCAGAAGCCGAAGAACGAGACGCCGAGACTCCGCAATGCGCACCAGATCGCCGCGCTCATCCGCAGGGATCCGCGTGTGACCGGCGTTGCACCTTCCATCTCGTCGCAGGTATTTTACAACTACGGTCCAGTGCAGCTCAGTGGCAACATCCTGGGTGTGGATATCATTGAAGAAGACAAGCTGTTCGAGCTGCGCGAAAAGATGAAGGAAGGCAGGATCGAAGACCTGAAAGCCAATCACGACGGCATCATCATGGGCAGGGGTCTCGCCCGCAAGCTCAACGCCCGTACGGGAGACCGCGTGGTGATCACCACACCCCAGGGCTACACGATGACGCTAAAGATCGTAGGCGTATTCCAGATGGGACTCGGCTCCATAGACAATGTGAGAAGCTACGCTAACCTCTCGACCGTGCAAACCATTTTACAACAGGATCACCTCTACGTGACCGACATCAATATCAAGCTTAAAGATCTTCTGCTGGCAAAATCCATTGCGCCTGGCTACCAGCGCATGTACGGCTACAAGGCCGAAGACTGGGAAACCGCCAATGCTACTTTCCTGACGGGAAACATCATCCGGAATATCCTTACTTATTCGGTGTCCATCACGTTGCTGATCGTAGCAGGGTTCGGGATCTACAACATTCTGAACATGACCATCTACAACAAGATGAAAGACATCGCCATCCTGAAAGCGATGGGCTTCGCCGGCAGGGATGTGAAGCAGATCTTCATGATCCAGTCGCTGGTGATCGGTTTCATAGGAAGCCTGTTAGGCCTGGCCATAGGGTATGGGTTGTCGCTGCTGATCGCGCAGGCGCCGTTCAACGGGGGCGACTTCATCAGCCTGGACCACTTCCCTGTGAACTTCGACCCGAAGTACTACATCATCGGCATCGTGTTCGGTGTAACCACTACCGCTTTCGCGGGATACATGCCTTCGCGAAAGGCTTCGAAGATAGATCCGATCGAGATCTTGCGGGGGTGAACGAGTCGATGGGTCGATGGTCGATGGTCCATAGTCCATGGCCGTAGTCCCCGGAATCTGTACGCGGAGCAATTGTCAGGTGTGGATGCGGAGCGCAGAATCCCGACAATTAGCTGCCACTACCATGGACCATAGACTATGGACCATGGACTGAACCAAACAACAACTGAATTACTTACACAAGCAGTCAAATGAACACAACAGCCTTCGAGCCACACGTGCTCCACACCCACAAGATCACGAAGTATTTCTACGAACCTGACAAGTTCCAGGTGCTGAAGGAGATCGACCTTACGGTTCACAAGGGTGAGTTCCTGTCGCTGGTAGGAAAATCGGGTTGTGGCAAATCTACGCTGATGTATGTGTTATCAACGATGGATACTGATTATGAGGGCGAGCTTGAGATCGCCGGTGTGAGGCTCACAGACAAAACACAGAATGAGCTGGCGGCTTTTCGCAACAAGCATATCGGGTTTGTATTTCAGTTCCATTATCTGCTGCCGGAATTCACTACACTTCAGAACGTAATGATTCCCGCGCTGAAGCTGGGAAAATATTCGCGCAAAGAAGTGGAGGATCGCGCTTACGCCAAGCTCGAGATGCTGGGCATGAAAGAGCATGCGCTGAAGCCAACGTCGAAACTTTCGGGAGGGCAGCAGCAGCGGGTGGCTATTGCCAGGGCACTGATCAACGACCCGGACATCATCATGGGTGATGAGCCTACGGGTAACCTGGACTCATACAATACACACGTGGTGTTCGATATTTTCCAGGAGCTCACCCACACCTACAAACAAACCATCATTGCTGTAACGCACGATGAAGAGTTTGCCCGGAAATCGGACCGGATCGTGGAAATGAGCGACGGCCATATTGTACGATAAAAATTTGCAGAAAACCTGAAAATAATACATAGGGGTAAACGACTCTTCAATTGTCTCGTATACAAATGAAAAAGTTATGGTAAACAATATTTCTCTGCGACCGAATCCTGTTACCGTTTCCTATTTAAACCATTTTCAGGTGGCCCAGATCAATTTCAACCTGTTTATCAGGGAGGAGCGGATCTTAAAACGAAGAAGGAAGAACAAAAACCATCTGAAAGTTGCATGACAACGCAAAAATTTGCCATTGTTGGCGGAGGCATCGGAGGCCTGACCACGGCCATCGCGCTTCAAAAAAAAGGATTTGATGTTACTGTTTATGAAAACGCTCCCACCATTAAACCATTGGGTGCGGGACTCGCGCTGGCAGCCAATGCCGTAAAAGCGCTGATAGAAATTGGTATCGGTGATGAAGTGCTGCGGGCCGGAAAAGTGATGAAAGCCGTCTGCATCAAAGACGAGCAGGGAAGCCTTCTCACCGCCACCGATGCCGAAAAGCTCAGCCTGCGGTTCGGTATCATCAACAACTTCACCATCCACCGTGCTGACCTGCACCGTACGCTGATCGAGCAACTGAAGCCGGGCACCCTCCAGCTCAACAAAGGATGCACCGATCTCAAACAACACGCATCCGGCATTACCCTCACCTTCAACGACGGCTCGCAGGCAAACGCTGACTATCTCATCGCCGCTGACGGTATCCACTCCGTTGTGCGTAAAAAATTATTACCCGGAAGTCAGCCACGGTATGCGGGCTACACTTGCTGGCGTGCCGTGATCGACGACATTCCCGGAAATGTGAACATGGACGAGACCTCCGAGAGCTGGGGCCAGGGAAGCAGGTTCGGCATCGCACCGCTGGAAGGCAACCGCGTTTACTGGTACGCATGCCTCAATGCCCACGCCAATGACCCGGCCATGCGCTCGTTCGGTATTCCTGAACTGCTCGCTCATTTCGGCGGATTTCATTCTCCCGTGGCCGACATCCTGAAGAAAACAAAAAAAGAACAGCTCATCTGGGGCGATATCCTGGACCTGAAGCCTCTCAAGAAATTTGCATTCGGTAACATCGTGCTGATCGGTGACGCCGCACACGCCACCACACCCAACCTGGGTCAGGGCGCCTGCATGGCCATTGAAGACGCTGCCGTGCTCTCGAATTGCCTGGAGCAGTATAATGCGGTAGAAGAAGCTTTTGTAGCCTTTGAAACAAAAAGGATCGCCCGCACCACCAAGATCGTGAACACTTCGCGCGCCATCGGAAAGATCGCGCATTGGAAAAATCCGCTGCTCACCCGGCTGCGCAACACGCTGGTGAAGCTCACACCACCGGCTGTCGCCGAAAAGCAGGTGAAGTTCCTTACGGATGTTTCGTTTACTTAGATCAGCGTGCCTAAAAAGAGAAGATCGCATCACAAAAATTGTGATATTGCATCCTGTTTACGCAATATGCTGGGATACAAAGACCGCTGGCAATTCTTCAGGACGTATGGCATCATTACGGTGCTCCTTTTTTGGGGCGGCTTTGTGCGATGGCTTAACTTTCCGGAATTCGGAACGCGGTTTCACACATTCCTGTTCTTCACGTCCATCCCGCTGACCATTGTTTTCTGGGAATCGCTTCGGCTGGTGAACAACTGGCTGAATGTTAAATATCCGTTCGAGCGCAACCTCACAGGCCGCATCGCATTGCAGCTGATCATCGGTGCAGCCATCGGCCTCGGCATAAGGCTTATCATCTACAAATGGGCGGAGCCGCTGTTGCCGTTCAAGCTCGACAAAATGTTCGCCGCCGTAACCTGGCCGCTGTACGCGATCTTTACCATGGGCGTGAACCTCGGATTCTTCACCGTGTATTTCATCGGACGATGGAAAGAATCGATCATAAAAGCCGAACGCCTCGAAAAGGAAAAATCGCAGGTGCAGTTCGACAACCTCAAAAACCAGCTCAACCCACACTTCCTTTTCAACGCGCTCACGTCGCTCAACAGCCTCATCTTCGAAAACCAGCAGCTGGCTTCCGCATTCCTGCAACAACTCTCGAAAGTATACCGCTATGTGCTGCAGAACAAAGACAAGAACTTTGTGCTGCTGTCTACGGAGCTCGATTTTATTTCTCACTATGTGATGCTGCTCGAGACGCGTTTCCAGGGCGCCCTGAAGATCAACTTCAAGGTGAATGACGAAGCCCGGGAGAAAGCTATTGTTCCAGTAACGCTGCAGGTGCTCATCGAAAATGCCATCAAGCACAACATCGTTGACAAAGACAAGAAGCTGACCATCGATGTGCTCACTGTAGGCGATTACCTCATTGTAAGCAACAACCTGCAGGTGCGTAAAACGGTTGAAACATCGAACAAGCAAGGCCTCGAGAACCTGCGTTCGCTTTACAGGTTCCTCACTGACAAACCCGTGATCATCGAACCTACCGCCGATCGTTTCTACGTCAAGATACCTTTGATCTGATTTCCACTTATGTATATCCGTACCGCCGAACTGACCGACCTTGCCGCTATCAAAAAACTGTATCAGGCTGTTGCCCTCGCCGGCACCGGCATTGCCAGGCTGGAACACGAGGTCACCGACGAATACATTCACAACTTCATCACCCGCAGTCTCTCCTCAGGCCTGATCATTGTGGCGGAACATCCGGAAAACAAAAATGAGATCGTGGCAGAGATACATGCTTACAAACCTGGCATCAAGGTGTTCGATCATGTTCTTTCCGAGCTCACCATCGCCGTGCACCCCGATTTCCAGGGAAAGAAGCTGGGCCGCACCATCTTCACCATTTTTCTCGAAGAAGTGGGCTTACATCGCCCCGACATCGGCAAAGTAGAGCTCATCGCCAGGGAAAGCAATACCAAGGCCATCGCGCTCTATCAGTCCATGGGCTTCCGCATCGAAGGCCGCTTGGAAATGCGCCTTAAAACGGCAGATGGTCTCTACGAAGCCGATATTCCCATGGGGTGGCAGAATCCCAACTTCGAATTCGATTGAAGAGTCGACGGTCCACAGTCCACGGACCACGGCAGGTGGAGTAAAGGAGTTGATGAGTCAAAATTAATTCAGTAAATTAGTTAACAGTCCATCATGGAGCATCACGGTATCATGCCGTGAACCGTCGATGGTGGACTATGGACCATTAAACAAAGAACCTCCTATGCCATTCAAATTTGAAAAACTTGAAGTCTGGAAAGACTCAGTGGGGTTAACAGGTTTAGTAGACGATGTTGCTTCAAAGTTTCCAAACAAAGAGTTGTACGTTTTAACTTCGCAGATTAAACGTGCTGCGGATTCTGTTTCGCTGAATATTGCCGAAGGATCGACTGGTCAATCCAATCCAGAATTTCAGAAATTCCTCGGGTATTCGATCCGTTCTGCAGTAGAGATCATCGGTTGTATCTACATTGCCAAAAGAAGAAAGATCATTTCCAATGAAGACTTTCAGGAAATCTATAATTTTACTGATAAGATTGTAAAGCGTATACAGGCACTACGCAGAACCATCAACTAAACCAGCTGTCGACTAACACACAACATGCCGTGGACCGTCGACCGTGGACTGTGGACTCTTGATCTATTTACCATGAAACTACTCATCATTGAAGACGAACCCCTCGTAGCAAGGGATCTGGAGAACCTGCTCAAACGTATTGAACCTTCTGCCAGGATCGAAGCTACACTCTCGAGTGTGGATGCTGCGAAGAAATGGTTTTCGGATCATACGTTCCCCGATCTCATCCTGTCTGACATTCAACTCTCTGACGGCATCAGCTTCGACATCTTCGAAAACCTGTACCTCGCCTGCCCCATCATCTTCACCACGGCATACGATGACTACGCTATCCGCGCTTTCAAGCTCAACAGCATCGACTACCTGCTGAAACCCATTGACGGCAACGAGCTCTCTGCCGCGCTTGCCAAATACAGGGCACTGAGCTCCGAGAACATCATCGCCGAGCAGCTGAAGTCGCTCATGAGCAACTGGAACCAGCAACCGCATAAAAAATACAAAGAGCGCTTCCTCACGCTCCATCGCAACACACTTATTCCTGTAACACAGCAGGAGGTTGCTTTTTTCCACAAAGAAGAGCTGATCTACCTGCATACGCTGGCCAACGAAAAGTACATCAGCGATCACCAGACCATGGACGAGATCGAAGGACTGCTTGATCCAGCGCTTTTCTTCAGGGTAAACCGGCAATACATTCTGCACATCCAGTCTATCGGGCGCATCACAACCACACACAAAGGCCTTACGGTGAAATTGAAGCCGCCCTTCAATAACGAGATCGATATCAGCCGCGAGAAAGCGGTAGCGTTTAAGCAGTGGGTGGGGTGACCACCTCACCCAACCCTCTCCTGGGAGGAGAGGGCTAGGGTGAGGTGGGAAAGCTGTCGCTATAGTACAGGTTGATGTTGTTTGCCTTCAGCATTTGTTCGTACTTCTTCAGGAGCACACGATCTTCTTTTTTATCGATCACTTTTCTGATGATGATGTCGGTGATGTTTTGTGGAAATTGTTCTGCTGCTTCGAGATAAATGATCAGGTCCTGCTGGGTGTTGTCGCCCATGAGCACAAATTTCTTGTCGGGAAAAAGTACGATCACATCTTTTAATGTTTGCTGCTTGTGAACGTTGCGCAGGGGGAACTTCACATTCCAGAGCACATCCCATAACCTCCGCATTTTTTTGAGGAACAGCGGTCCTGGTGGAAAGTTATTGTACATCAAAAACCGGTAGATGAGCGGATAAAGATTTTGTTCACTGTTGGAGAGATAAATGGAGGCGGCTCCGGAGCGGGTGAAACCGTACAACACCTCCTGCATGTGCAGCACCGCTTTTCGTTTCTCCACGGCCGTGAACATCAACGTTCTGAATTTCCGGAGCTTCCGGTAAATGAACGAGTGCATCAGGGTGTCGTCGATATCGGATACCACGATCACATCTTTGGCTACCTCCTGCACCTCGAGCGGGTAAAGGTCTTCCACCATCTTCACCTCCGCGCCGGAGGCCAGCACTACTTTCCGCAGCACCGACTGCTTCAGCATCACGGGTGTGGCCATATAGAACGAGCCATAAGCATCCGTTTTGGCACGAACCTCGGCCTTATCGAAGATCAGCACAATGTATTGATCGGCATAAGGTTTTGTTCTGTACAATCTTACGAGTGTGCGCAATGTTTTTCTGCGACTGTAATCGCGGAAGCTGAAGTCGCTGATCGTGGTATAGGTGAGCTGCCCGGAGATCAGCGTGGCGCTGTTGCCGGCCAGGGCATGGAAGCTGAGCAGTATGGGAAGCCGTTGTGTCATGGTATGAGCAGCTTGACGGCAGCAGGTATGATCTCCACTTTCAGCGAATCGACAGCACCCATGTATTCGCCATCGATCTGGAAATCCATTTCGCCGCTGATGGAGATCTCCGCAGAAGTACAGGTGATCACATCCGAGAACATATTCTTATCGATGAACACGTTGACGATGGTCAATCCCGCTTTGATGACTTCGTCCAGCGCGATCCGCGGCACATTGCAGATCTCGAACTTGCCATCCCAGACCTCACCTTCGGAGATATGAACGCCTGTTCCATATTTGTGCGCGTTGGCGAAGGCCAGCATGTAACCTTCTTTTTCGTAGGTGCCTTCAGGCGTTTTGATGGTGTAGCTCCGCAGCGGGCTTTCTTTGATGGAGCTCAGCAGGTGCTTGGCATAACCGATCATACCTTTCCGGTTCTCGGCGTCGTACTTTTTCACCATCAGGGCGTTCACCCCGATGTCGCCGAGGTGAATGCAAAGGTGCTGTCCGTTGAACTTCAGCAGATCGATCCTGATAAAATGCGTAGCTTCGATCACAGCGTCCACTGCCCTGACCGGATTCTGCGGAAAACCCAGTGCTGTAGCCAGGCCATTGGCAGACCCTAATGGCAGGATGCCCATCAGCGTTTCTGTTCTGATGAGGTTTCGGGCCACCAGTTGTACCGTGCCATCGCCTCCTCCGGCGATCACCCTGTCAGGCTTATATTCTGAGATCTGATGCCGGATTGCCTCATCGTCGTTCCTGCCGCGGGTGTAGAGGAATTTAAAATCAAAGCCCTTTTGCACGGCCATCTCGTGCACACGAAGCACAGCTTTATTGTTGCTTGTATTACCGGAAGCGGGATTGACTACAAAAAGGATCTTCATGTTCGTTAGCAGGGTCCAATCACGCTTGTACCTGAAAAAAATGTTCCCGAACACAGGGATCGGGCGAATGCCTAACACCCAATAGTACAGGACGGTAAATCATGTCTTTCCGGCAAAATTTGGTTGGTGTGGGCTTGATTATTGTTTAAATTCCTGCCGCTATTAATTTTCTATTTCATTGAGAACTTTTGTGACGATCTTTTTCCTGGCTTTGGCAACGGCGCTTTCAGCCCAGGAAACTAAACCTTATGAACAGACCATTACCGGAACTGCTGTAAAATTCAAGATGGTGCCGATTCCCGCAGGAAGCTTTACCATAGGAAGTCCGGCATCGGAAAAAGGACGGGATGCGGATGAAGGGCCGCAGAAAAAGGTAACGGTATCGGCTTTCTGGATGGGTGAACGTGAAGTGACCTTCGGCGAGTGGGATACGTTTTTCAAGAACATGGATGTGCCACAGACCAAAAGCATCGAGGTTGATGCCGTATCACGCCCCACTGCGCAGTACATAGACCTCACGTGGGGTATGGGCCGTGACGCCAAACAGCCCACCAACAGTATGAGCCAGCAGGCGGCCATTATGTACTGCAAGTGGCTTTATGAAAAGACCGGCGTGTTTTACAGGCTCCCCACCGAAGCCGAGTGGGAATATGCCTGTCGCGCGGGAAGCGGCCCTGACCTGAAGAACCTTACGGCGATCGGATACTTTAAAGGCAACAGCCAGGACAAATTTCATAAGACGGCCGAGCTGAAGCCCAACGCCTGGGGATTGTACGATATGCTGGGCAACGTGAGTGAGTGGACCCTCGATCAGTATGATCCCGCAGCTTACCAGAAGCTTGCCGACGGCGCTAAAGATCCCGTGGTGCCACCGGCATCAAAATATCCGAAGGTGGTTAGGGGTGGATCGTACATGGATGAGTCCGTTGAGTTGAGGTGTGCCAACCGGATCGCCTCCGATGCTTCGTGGAATGTGCGCGACCCGCAGATCCCCAAAAGCAAGTGGTGGCTGACGGATGGTATGTTCGTGGGCTTCCGCATTGTACGCCCCGGCCAGCAGCCTTCGAAAGAAGCGATTGAAAAGTTTTTCAACAGTTACCTGAAATAATATCTATCCAATTGATCTAAACCTTTAGTTATGGAAAATGAAAAATCAGTGCAGTCGCGCAGGGAGTTTGTGAAACAATCTTCCATGCTGGCCGGTGGCCTGGTAGCGATGCCGTTCCTCTCCCATGCGGGTTATAACAGCTCGGTGCAGGATACCATCAAAGTTGCGCTCATCGGCTGCGGCGGCCGGGGCACGGGTGCGGCCATGCAGGCCATGCTCAGCAAGCAGAACGTGAAGCTGGTAGCGATGGCCGACGCCTTCCGCGACCGGCTCGACAGCTGCTACAAGAGTCTGATGGAAGAAGGTGAAGAGAACGGTGTAAAAGACAAGCTGGCCGTAAAAGAAGAAGCAAAGTTCACGGGCTTTGATGCTTACCTGAAAGCCATTCCGCTGGCCGACGTAGTGATCCTGGCAACACCTCCGGGCTTCAGGCCCATTCACTTCGCGGAAGCCATCAAGCAGGGCAAACATGTGTTCATGGAAAAACCGGTGGCCACGGATCCGGCCGGTGTTAAAAAAGTGCTTGAATCGGCAGCCGAAGCCAAGAAGAAAAAACTCAACGTAGTGGTAGGTCTCCAGCGTCACTACCAGAACTCATACCGCGAGCTGTACAAGCGCGTAAAAGACGGCATGATCGGCGACATCACTTCAGGCCAGGTATGGTGGAACAACGACGGTGTTTGGGTGAAGATGCGCCAGCCCGGACAAACCGAGATGGAATACCAGATGCGCAACTGGTACTACTTCAACTGGCTCTGCGGCGACCATATCACGGAGCAGCATATCCACAACATCGACGTGATGAACTGGTTCAAGGGCGCATATCCGGTGAAAGCCCAGGGCATGGGTGGCCGCCAGGTGCGCACCGGCAAGGAGTTCGGCGAGATCTATGATCACCACTATGTTGAATTCGAATACGCCGACGGTTCCATCCTCAACAGCCAGTGCCGCCATATCAAAGGTACTTATGCCAAGGTAGACGAGATGTTCGTAGGCACCAAGGGCGTTGTAAAATGCGGTGCCGCGGAGATCACCAGCAAAGGCAAGTCGCTTTACAAGTTCGACAAGAAGGGCGAGAACAACCCTTACCAGACGGAGCACGACGAGCTTTTCGCCGCCATCGCCAAAGGTGAGTTCAAGTTTACCGATGCCGAGAACGGCGCTTACTCAACGCTTACCTCAATCGTAGGAAGGATGGCCACCTATTCAGGAGAAGTGATCGATTGGGATAAAACCCTCAACTCCGGCATCAGCATCCAGCCTGCGCAATACAGCTTTGATGCGCAGCCGCCAGTACTGCCTGACAGCAATGGCTTCTATCCGATAGCCACCCCGGGCGTTACCAAATATTTCTCTTAACCAATTCATGTAAGTACCCGGCCCAAAACCCGGGTACTTGCATTTTCAAATTACCCTATTCAGGCTTAGCTTTGGCAGTTTTAAACGTTAAGCCTTCATGCCCCCGATCTCATTCTGGAAAGACTGGACACCCTCCTACCGAAAGCTCTGGTTCGCCGCTTCAGGCATCTTTATCTTTTCGCTGCTGTTCATGTGGTTCTCCTATTTTCAGGGAGCAGATGGCATCATTCAATGGGAGAAGCTCCAGGAGCAACAGATCGTTGAGACCACGGTTCACAGCTTCAAGCTAGGCCCCTTCACACTGACGGTTCCCGGAGAAAGCTACGTGATCTTTGAATATCTCCAGGGTGGCGTTCTTCACCACAATACCACCGCTTCTTATATTTTCCTGGCCATACTCATGTTCAGCGCCATGATGCTGCTCACCGTGATCACATCACTGGAGCGCTTCTGGTATTTTGCTGGCATCAGTCTCTTCATTCTCTTTGGGGTAAGCCTCCGGATCGATGCGCTGCAGCTCTTCGGGCTCCGTGGCATCGCCGTGCCCGCAGCCATACTGGTGGTGTACCTGGCGGTGAGCTTCTATTTTAAAAGCTTCAGGCCTGAAACATCGTTCATCGCCCGTTTGCTTACGTTCCTGCTGATCACCGTCATCGCCGGTGTGGTGATCTTTTATTTTGCCGAAGTACCTTTTCCCATCCTTCAGCTGGCCATGGTTGCCTACATCCCTGCGCTGATATTGAGTGTGCTGTTCATCATCATGGTGGCGCATGAGATCCTGGTGTCGTTCGTTTACGTCACAAGCCAGGGCGCCTCCAAAGGTCTCCGGCATTTTGCCATCATCAGCGTGATCTACATGGCAAACGTGATGATCACCTGCTTGCACGAGATGGGAACCATTCAATGGAATTTCGTTTACATCAACCTGTACCTGCTCATCTCATTGTCGGCCATACTCGGACTCTGGGGCTTCAGGCTGCGCGAGCCGTTGTATGACAACATTCTGCCGTTCTCTCCGCTGGGTGCTCTTTTTTTCATCGCCCTCGGCAGTATCTGTTTCGCCACCCTCAGCCAGCTGCTGGGCAATGACAACGACGCCGCCCTGAAGGTGGTGCGTGACTTCATCATCTTCGCTCACGCCGGGTTCGGCATCATCTTTCTCACGTACATCTTTTCCAACTTCATGGTGATGATGGCCCAAAACCTGCCGGTATACAGGATCCTGTATAAGCCCACCCGCATGCCGTACTTCACATTCCGTTTTGCAGGCCTCATCGTGATGCTGGCGTTTGTGCTCGTCTCCTACTGGCGCGACTACGTATTCCATAGCACCGCAGGTTTTTACAACTATGTGGCTGACCTCTACATGATGGAAGGTGACGAAACACTCGGCAGAGCCTTTTACGAGAAAAGCCGCAGCCATGCTTTCCGTAATCACCGGGCCAACTATGCGCTGGCGATGATGAACGCGGCGAACCTGGAGTTTGAAGAAGCGCACAAAAATTTTGAACGTGCCAGCAGCGTGGGGGCTACTGACTTCTCGCTGGTGAACAACGGCAATATGTACTTATGGGTGAAGAATTATTTTCCTGCTATCGACGCATACAGGCAGGCGGAAAAGATTCAAAGCTCGGCGCCACTGATCAACAACCTCGGTTTTGCCTATTCGCAGGTCCACAACATCGACTCCGCCGCCCATTATCTCGGGGAAGCCCGCAAGGATAAGTTCACAAAGTCGTCAGCCGAAGCTAACTTCTTTGCGATGGTGGCAACGGAGTACCTGCCTGTGAAAACCGACTCCATCCTGAAAGGTTTTAACAGTACGTCGCCGACCGTGGTGGGCAACGCCATGGCTGCTGCCACGCTCTTCGGTCAGGATTTCAGCTTCGAATATAAACTTCCCGACGAACCGCGGCTCAACCTCTATACGGCAACACTGCTGAACAATTACCTGATCAGGAATGCCCGTACACTCGATACAGCTTTTACCCGCAAGGTTGATACGCTTGCCACAAACCCTGTCAACGCTGACTTCAGCGAAGCACTGAAAGCTTCACTGGCCTATGCCTATTATCACCAGGGAAACGTTTACCGCGCGCAGGCCATCCTTGGCGAGCTGGGTTATCTCACACAGAGCTACAGGGGAAAATATAACTACATCATGGGACTGTGGGCGCTCGAGCAGGGAAGTCCTGAGATAGCACACACCAGTTTCGCTTATGCGGTTGAAGCCAACTATAAGCGGGGGAGAATGTACGATGCCATTGCGCTGACGGAAGCCGGCCACCTGCAGGAGGCATTGATCGCCTGGGATACGGTGCTGAGAAGTGATGACCAGGCCGAACGCGCCATCGCCGCCAACATGAAGGAGGTGCTGACGGTAACACCCGAGCAGGTGCTCTCCACCAGCGATGCGCAGAAATACCAGTACACGCGCTACATCCTCTCCGCCAACGACACCGTTTATTTCTCGAAGCTGAGCAACACTTTCGATAACCCCAACTACAAGGCACAGGCGCTGCTCGATATGTCGAAGAAACAATTCGAGGCCGGCAGGGTCGTGCCCGCCATCAGGTTCTTTCAGCAGACCAGTGGACTGGAGCTTACCGACAAAAGGTTATATGACGAGATCCGGCATTTCGAGCTACGCATGCTGGCGTCGCGAAACGAAGTAAGAACACTTGCCAACCTGATCAATAAAGGCATCACGTTCGACAATTCGCGCCTGCTTGAAAAGATGCTCTATACGGCGCTGATCAGCGAGTTCAGCGGTGACGTGAAAAACGCGGAGAAAAATTATACCATACTTGGCACGTGGAATCCTTACTTCGAAGATGGTATACTGGCAGCGGCGGCGTTCTTCCGGAAGCAGGATACCTCGGGCGTGAAGTCATACAACATCCTGGCGGAAGCCATCCAGATCAATGCCATGTCTGTGCGACTGCTAAAGGCTTACGCTGATGAGGCTATCAAACAAGGGCTGGACGAATATGCCGCCAGCGCTGCACAAAGGCTGGCGGAGCTGGAACAAGGCAGGCACTGATCAGTGTTAGCGTGCGCCTGAAGCCCGCTTGTGCCTGACGCCGTTCACTTTTTTGGCGCCCTTTTTCATCGATTTTACACCATTCAGCTTTTTAGCTTTCGCAAGCTTTTTAAGCCGCTCCTTCTCTTCATTGGCCCTGAGCTTGATGTTCTCACGGATCACTTTCCAGTAATCTTTGCCGTAATCGACAAAGATCTCGCTTCCCGCGGCAATGTCTTTTTTCGATTCGATATAAGCCTTCAGGCCATCGCTGATGTAGTCGCAGTTGTTGGTGATGCCTTTAACCTTGGAAAGGCCCCTTGCATCGTTGGCATAACGCGCCAGGGCAGATTTTACGGGCAGGGCGTCGATCACGTGGTTACGGTTAATGAAGAAAATATAACCATTCTTTCCGTCCTCATCCTTCACATCTTTCCATTTGGAGATCTTTCCCTTGTACTCCACGATGCGCGTGCCTTTGGGAATGAACTTCTTGGTGAATAAACCTTTACCTGAATCGGGGATTGTCGACCTCTTGACAAACAGTTGTTTCTCTAATAGTGCCATTCAATATGAAATAAAAATCGTATGCCTTTGCCGGTTTAAAGGTGCGCGAAGATATAAGAAAATATGGAGGTGTAAAAACCGCGCCCGGTCGCAAAGGTCAATCGCCTTTTCTCAGGTCTATGTTATGGAATACGAACAACCGGATGGCATTGATGTTTACGTAGCGGTTGCCTGCGGGCAGCTGCTGGAACACGTTCATGTAGCCGAGGTGTGCATTCAAATGAGAGGTGAACTGATATCCCAGACCTAAAAATGCCCGGTTCTGATCGAAGTAATTGTTGACGATCTCTTTGCCCGCATTGATGTGGATCTCGTCGTTAAAAAAGAGAAAAGGTGTTTTGGCGACCACCTGTTTGCCTTTCAGCGGAAGGGTGAGCGCAAAATTATAACGCAGGCGCCAGTTGAAATTGTAATCGTCGGTAAGCTCGCCGGCAGCCACTGTTCTTCTGTACCGTTGCTCTACCCTGAACCACTGCATGAGGTTGAAGCCGTTCTTTTTATCGAACCACTGGATCTGCTGCCACGGGCGATGCTCGGGCACATCAGGCGTTGCGGTGCCATGGGAGAAATGTTTGGCGTAGGCATATCCACCCATCAGCCTTACCTGGTCCGAGATGTAGTAGATGTAGGCCACGCGGGCGATGTTGACCGATCTTTCATCCGTAAAGTTGCCGGTGAGCCGGTAGTGAAGATCCACCCACAGTCCTGACCTCTTTGTGAACCTTGTCTGGTTGAAATAGCCGAGCCATGTCTGCTCACGCACTTCCGTTTCTTTCTGGGCGAAAGCGAGCTCCGCAGAAGCCAGGGTGATGGCGGCGATACATAAAACGATCTTTAACATCGGAATAAGAATTTATGGATCGATGTACGATCAGTTGAACAATCCATCAACCGTGATGGCCGCGTAATACAAACCGCCGATGGTAGGGCCGGCCGCATACTGAATATACCGGTTGTTGAAGATATTGGAGCCACCCACCTTCAGGGTCGACTTCAGGTGTGGCACCTTGTAGGTAACCTGCGCATCGAAAGTGTGATACGCGGGGATCTTACCGTTGGCCAGCGGACTCTCCCACAGGAACGATTGCTGCCACCGGTATACAACGTTGAAGCCTATGTTCTTCGCCACCTCGCGGTTGCCGAATGAAATATTGGTGAACCAGTTCGGTGTATTGAAGCCTGTCACAAAAACATCGGGTTGTTTGTTCTTGCTGATGGCGTTGTAGTTCACATTGCCTGCGACGGTGTATTTCTTATAGACGTTGTACGTGATGCCCAGCGACGATCCGTAATTGTTGTATTTGTTCCTGGCGTTGGTGTAAACCCTGTAGCGTTTTTGCTGCTGATTGCGATTGGCCTGCACCATGGCCACAGCAGCCTCGTCAGAGCCAACCTCGAGCTGTGTGCTGGGGTTCAGCGGCTCGGCGCTGTTCAGGGCATAGGGAACAGAAACTTCAACCTGTCCTAAAAATCCGTCGTACTCATTGGTGTAGGCATCGAAGTCGATCACCAGCGTGCTGTTCAGCAACACACTCTTATAACCCACTTCAAACGAGTTGATGCGCTCAGGGCGTGTAGGTGCCAACGCGGTGGCTTGCAGCACACCTTTGTTCTTGACCGCAGCATTATTCGTGGTCATGCCTGTAGCAACGTCTGCATTTACGGCAGCATTGAAGGCGTTCACAGAGGCAAGCGTGTAAGAGTTGTCGAGGTAGTTGAGGCCGTCATTGATAAAAGGCAGCCCACCTACGCGCCGGATGTTGCCGTTGTTCACAAACGACAGGGCTTCGAACAACGCAGGGAACCTGAAGCCGTTCTGGAATGAAGCACGGAAGTTATGATTTTGCGCGGCGGTGTATACCACTGCTATCCTGGGATTCACTTTCGGATCGAACTCGAGGTTCTGGTCCACACGCAGGGAGCCGAACAGTTTCAGCTTCTCTGCAAATAGCTTCTTGGTGAGTTGGGCAAACACACCAAACTTGGTGTAGTGCACATTGTTGCCGAAGCTGCCATCGTCGAGCGGCGTGGTGCGTTCTGCAATGGGCCTGGAGAAGTCCACAAAGTTATTTCCATCGGGAATGATCTCGTAGATCCTCAGGTCTGCGCCCACCAGCACATCTACAAAGCTGATCTTGTTGGTAAGGTCATATTGCAGGTCTGTATGATAGGTGCGGCTCTTCTGGTGAAGCCATGCGCCACCCGTTGCTGTACCGGTAGTAGGCACAGCGCTGATATGATCCCAGTTATTGATGCCGACAATGGTATTTTTCAGTTGTTGAAATTCCGGCGTTCCGGGCTCGGCGCGGCCTGCATCGGCGGCAACCCGCGCACGTCTCATGGCCTCGGCGAGGTCAGCACCGGCATTGATCTCGCTTTGCAGCGCAGCCTTGAAAGTGTCACGCCACGAATTGTTGGAGCGGTGGGTGAGGTCAAGGTTATCTGACAGCGGTTTCAGGTTGTATGAATCGCCCGTGTTCTCGATCGACAGGTATGAGCGCACAAGATAATTGGCGCCTTTCAGCTCCACCTTGTGGTTCTGCACGGTGGTGTTGTCCAGCTGGATCTTGTTTCCACGCTGGAACAATCCGTCCATGATGCCGAAGCGGTAAGCATAAGAAAGCTCTGCATTACGGCCCAGGCGATAGTGAAGCGCTGCATCGAATTTAAAGTTGTCAACTTTTCCCGGCACAAGGTCTTTCTCCCAGTATCCGGTTCTTCTCACAACAAATGAACGGTTGGTATTGCCGTTGTAGTTGATACCGGTTACAGTAACGGCGTTGCTGCCACTGTCATCACCGTATTTATTCCAGGCATCGTAAGCAGGGTGATCGGCCACGTTGAGCTCTGCATAAGCAGGGTTGCCTGTGCTGGCCGCACTGTTGGGGTTCTGGTCTGTTTTGGTGTCACCTCTCCAATCGGTAGCCTGTAAATAGCCTGCATTGATCTTGAACGCGAACTTGTTATTGAAGGCCTTTGCATAGCGGATCGCGGTCTCTGATAGAAGGCTGGGGTCATAATCAATACCATCCACATGGTTCACGCCGGTTTTCTGATATACACTGAGGCCCTGGTAAAGGAAAGGACTCTTCGACGTGAGGTTAGCCATGCCGTTGATAGCGTTCATGCCATACAACGCTGAAGCAGCGCCCGGTGTGATCTCCACACTTTCAATATCGAGCTCGGTTGGCCCGATAGCGTTGCCCAGCGGAACACCCAGGGTTGCCGCTTGCATATCCACACCATCTGCCAGCTGCACAAAACGGAAGTTGTTCGGAATGTTGAAGCCCCGTGTATTGGGAACCTTGAAGGTGAGACTCGAAGTAGTCATCTGCACACCTTTTACATTCTCCAACGCATCATAAAAACCCGGTGCCGGTGTTTCCTTGATGGCACGGAGGTCCAGCTTTTCAATGGCTACCGGCGACTTCAGCTCAGACTCTTCCACCCGCGAAGCCGAGATCACCACCTCTTCACCCAACAATGCACCCGGCACAAGTTTCACGTCCAACGCTTCCGCGGATGATACTGCTACCTCCTGAGTCTTGTATCCCAGGAAGGAGATGACCAGCGTCAGGGGCAGCTGCACTTTGGATGACAATGTAAATTTTCCATCGCCATCGCTGATGGTGCCCAGCACAGTATTCTTAATGGTGATGTTGGCGCCGGCGATTGGCTCATTGTTGTCGCTATCAAGCACCTTGCCCGAGAGGGTAATATTGGTTTGCGCCTGTGCTACACTGGTTGCAGCAAGAATAGCAAAGAGGATCATGACATTGAAGCGGTGGAAAGTCTTCATAGTTCTATAACTCTATATTTTTACTAGAGTTCTACAAAAGAACTCGCTTTTATCTACAAAGTCAATAGACTTATAGTATTTCAGGAAAAATAAAATAAAGTCCTTTGCCTTCCAATCGTTAGGCTATAACTATTTAAATCGTTTGAAATGGGATTAAAAAGTCGTCGGACCAATACGCGCAAGGCCCGCGCACCTGCATTGGTCGGACGACGGCGTTGGCTAATCAACCATCACACGCTGCACAAACCTTCTCCCCTTTTGTACCAGCACCACCATGCAAACACCTTTCACGTCTCCGTGAAGGGTTAGGGTCCTGGCTCCTTCTGAGGCTTGCGTTTCGGTAAAAGGAATGGTTCTGCCCAGCACATCGATAAGGCATATTTTTGCTGACGGATCAGTGCTGGCGACGACAAGAGTGTTTGTGTTTAAAACCTGTACATAGAGTTGGTGTTGTTCTGGCGCTACTCCTGTGATCAGGGACTTGTCGTGAATGACGCCACTGCGATGAACAAACAGGTTGTTCCTCATCACGGCGCGTTGTCCACGGGTAAAAAGGTTCATACATGCGTCATGCGACTGATCCATGTAGTTCTGCACCATGTTGAGTCCGCCACAGCTGACGCGGGTGAGGTCACAGTCGGTGCTGGCCCCGAACTGCGTGGGCGTGTCTTCGATGCCATCGTCACTGGTACATCCGCCGGTATCGCCCCACAGGTGATTTAATCCAAGCCAGTGGCCGATCTCGTGTGTTGCTGTTCTTCCCTTGTTATAGGGAGGTGTGTCCGTGACGCCAAAATACCGGTAATCGATCACCACACCATCCGTTGCTTCCGCTGTTCCCGGAGGCGAGCCATATCCGAAAATACCGTCGGCAAGATTGCAGACCCAGATGTTCAGGAACTGACGAGTGTCCCATGCATCATGGCCTCCCCTGCTGTTGAAATGGATGTCGTCATTGGCGAATGGGCCATGCGTGGTAGCAGTTCGTGTAACGCCCGTGGCTGGATTGCCCGCCGCATCCTTTTCAGCGATGAAGAAACTGATCCTGCAGTTGGCAGCTACCGGCCTGAACGCGGCCAGTGTATTGATCGAGTCAGGGTTCTTCCTGTTATAGTCGTCATTCAACACCTGCAGCTGTGCGTGGAGCTGCTGATCGGTAATGTTTTGCCCGATGCCATTATATACGATATGAAAAACAACCGGGATCGCGATCTCCTGGCCTGTGTCTTCCTTCAAGGCCTGCACTCTGCCAACGTGAAGCTCCGGAGGTGAAACACGGTGGCGATCGGCACGGCAGATCCTGTTGAACTGACCGTTTGATGTTCTCCACGCTGAGAGAAGCACCAGCACCGTCACAAGCGCTTTACGGCACTGCATACTACAGCTTGACAAAACGCATGGACCTCACTTCGTTGTTCATAAAGATGCGCAGGATGTACAGGCCTGACGATACATTGCGCAGATCGAATTCAACAACATCGTTGCTGAGCTTCACAGCCCGCATCTCTATCACCTTGCCATTCATGGTGTACAGTACCATAACGACCTCTGCTTCCTTATTGAACTCCAGGCCCACGTTGATCTTATCCCTTGCCGGGTTCGGATAGAGCGATGAGCTGATCATCTCCACAAAAGGAAGCTCGATCTCAACTTCGCCTTCGTCGCGCAGCAGCCTCACCGTGATCATCTTGGTCATGGTGTCTTTGCAATTGTTGGGATCCGCAACCACAAGCGAGGTATTGAAGTCGCCGGGGCGCCTGTAGATATGCACCGGGTTACTTTTTGTACTGGTGATGCCATCGGCAAAATTCCAGCTGTAAGAAACCGGATCGGGGTATGACAGCTGCACGAAGCGCACCGAGTCGCCAACATCCACAAAGGTGGAGACAAGGTATCGCGCGGTGATCGGGTCAGGATCGCCCTGCACGGTCACGGTATCTGTGCGCGTACAGCCGACGGCGTTGCTGAGTGTGATCCAGTATTTGCCCTGCTCGCTGACGGTGATCGAAGGGCTTGTGCTCACAGGACCGCTGGCGGCAGACCATTGATAAGCCACGGCCTGCGGTGAGGTAGCATTGAGCGTCCTAGAAACGTTGGGACACAGCGGATAACTTGCACTGAGATTATGAGTGATCTGTGGATAAATAGTAACCTGCACCGAGTCACGTGTGATGCAGCCATTGTTGCGCCGCACCTGCACTTTATACAGGCCACTTGTCGTTGCCATCAGCGTTTGGCTTGTAGCGCCGCTGGACCACTGGTAAGTATCACCGCTGTTGCCGGCGTCCAGGAATGCGGATTGCCCGAAGCAAAGGTTGCTGGCGGGACCAAGCTCAACGGGGGGGCTGGCATTTACCGTAACATTGCTCGTAAATTGTTGTGCACAGCTCTGGGGCGTGCTCACATTGACCGTATACGTTCCGGAAGACCGCACCTCCAGCGTTTTGTTACCGGTGCCATTGGACCATGTATAACTTGCACCGGGGTTGCCCGCGTCGAGCGTAACAACGTCACACACCGTGATGGCCGATGGCAGGTTGTTCACCGGCATGGCATGAATGGTGACGCTGACCTGGTCATCTTCGCGGCAGCCAAATGTATTCGTGACTTCCACATTATAAAGGCCACTGCTGGTCACCAGCAAAGTTCTTCCGGTGGAGTTATCAGACCACCTGTAGGCGCTGCCCGGGTTGGCGGCATCCAGCGTTACAGGCTGGTTGGCACAAACAACGATGTCGGCACCAAGATCGACTACTGGCACCGGGTTCACCGTGACAAAAACTTCATCGGAGCCCACGCAATTGTTCTGGTCCGTGACTGTGACACGATAAATTCCTGTTGATGCCGCGTTCAATGTACGGGCAGAGGATCCGTTAGACCACACGTAAGTGCCGCCGGGATATCCTGCGTCCAACACAACCCCGCCGCACACAACCTTGTCGGCTCCGAGGTTCGGTGTAACGTTACCGTTCAGGGTGATATTGACTGCTTCCACATCGATACAGCCATGGGCCGTAGTAACGGTAACGGAATAATTTCCATCGGCCGTAAAAGTTGCAGACTGGTTTGTTGACCCGTTCGACCACACGTAGGTGCTTCCCGCATTACCTGCATCGAGGGTATAACTGGTGCCGCAGGTAACAATGGTGCCGCCGAAGTTCACTACCGGCAACGGATAGATCTCGACCTGCTGCGTGGCTGTCACGGCGCAGTCTTTATCTGAAGTGGCCGTGAGCGTAACAACGTAGGTGCCATCGGTGTTGTAACTTTTCGAAGGGCTTACAGCGTTTGACGTGCTCGCATCGCCAAAAGCCCAGTTGTATGAAAGATTGCCTGATGAAACAGTGGTTCCGTTGTTGAACACTATGTTTTGATCCTGGCAATCGTTGGCAAACGAGAAGTTTACGACTGGCATCGGGTGCACCGTCACAAGGCGTGTCACTGTACTCTTGCAACCAAGGCTGCTCTCGGCGGTAAGCAACACATCATAGGTGCCGGCGTTATTAAAGAAGTTCTGCGGCGATACATCCGTTGACGTAGTGCCATCATCAAAATCCCATGAGTAGGTCAACGTTCCCATGGTCGACTTCGATGTATTCGTAAACACAAAGGTCTGATCCTGGCAATCGTCTTTCACAGAAAACTCTGCGATGGGCTTCGGATAGATCTGCACCGGCATAATAACCGTGTTGCTGCAGTTGTGCTCTGAGGTGGCCGTGAGGGTAACATCGAAGTTACCCGCAGCATTATAGGTCTTTGACAATGCCAAACCACTGCCGGTTGTGCCATCGCCAAAATCCCACGCATAGGTCAGCGTACCGGCTACGATGGTGGAGCTGTTGGTGAACTTGGCGGGAGAGCCCTGGCAGGCATCGTCTATCGTAAAACCTGCTACCGGTGTGTAATAGATGTTCACGGTTTCTGTGATATCCTTAACACAACCTGCATTGGAAGTTACGGTGAGCTTCACATCGTACGTTCCCATGCTGCTGTAAGCGTGGAGCGGGTTCTCATCGGTAGAGGGTGTTGAACCATCGTCAAAGTCCCACTCGTAAGTCATCCCGTAAGGAGCAGGGATGATGGAGCTGTTCTGAAAATCAGTGGTCTGACCAAGACAAACCTGGGAGAAGCTAAAACCCGGCAACGGGAACGGCGTAACTGTAACGGTTTTGGTTGTTGTGTGTGTGCATTGATACTGCGATTCCGCTTCCAGTGTAACGGTGTAATCGCCTGCTACCGCATAACCGTAAGAAGGGCTGTTGCCCGTTGAATTATCTGTTGTGGTGGAAGGATCGCCAAAATCCCAGCTATACGATACTGATCCACCGCCTGAACCAATAGTGGTGGCGTTGGTGAAGGCAACGTTGGTACCGGGGCAGATGATGCCACCGAAGTTAAAGTTGGCTACCGGGTTCGGCCGTGATGTGATCACAATATTACCGTTGGCGTCACAACCCGATGCATGCCGCACGTTCACACCATAGGTTCCACCTGTATTCACGGTAATGGTCTCGGTGGTCGCTCCGGTAGACCACTCGTAATAAGCTGACGAAACGCCGGGATTAAGTACAACACTGCTACCCTGGCACAGGTCAGTGGTAGGTGCTGTAACACTCACCACCGGGGGAGCGCTGCAGGTGCCGTGGGCCAGCGTGATGCGGAAGTTGCTGGTAAAAGTCAGGCCTGTGACGCTGACATAATTGTTTCCCTGATCAACCGCACCAGGATATTTTCTCCATGTAGTACCATTGTCGAGCGAAATGTACGGCACCAGCTGGCCTTCTGTAAAACCAGCGACCTCGTCGTCGAAATAATGGAACTCCAGTTTGCTGACGGTTCCGTTGTTCACCACCACATCGAAGAAACGACCTACGCTTCCATCGCCGGCATTGGTTTGAACGGCATGACCTCTGTAGATCACGATGTCTGACTCATCGGCCTCCAACCTCAGGCCTATATTGCCTTGCACGTCGGCGAGAAAAGGTGTTGCCTGTACGGCGTAGCGAACAAATCCGCCACCGGGTCCGATAATCCTGCTGGCATTGCTTTCATTCACCAGCTTCGGGTCAAGCCCCCCCGACAGGTCGATGGTCTTACCATTCAGGTTGATCTTTCCTGAAGTGAACGTGATCTTATTGGTAACGTGCAGGTCCCTGTTCAGCACCAGGTTCGAAGAAGATTTGTTCACCACAAGGTCATATACGCGGAAGAGTGTGCCGCCATTGATCGATTTGTCACCGCCTCCCATGAACTCGATAGTGCCCAAACTGCTTACGGCGGGGTTGAGCAGCAGGTTAGCCGGTGAGTTGTTGGTCATGTCACCTGAAATGAACAGCGAGCCATTGTGCACCAGATAAGGCTCCGTGGGCAGGTCGGCATATTTAGCATCATTGACATAGTTGCCGTTGATGTAGATATTGGCTCCGTTCAGAATATAGATCTGTTCGCCCTTGTTGGTGATGGTGACCTGGCCAAAACCTGCTGACGTGCCAAGCATCAACAGGCAAAGCCAAATGTACCGGTAATAACTGAAGCTCTTCATATCGTCAAAAAAGCGTGATTACACATTACAGTTTCATAATAAACGCCAGCGCATAATACGGCGGGCGGTTCTCATGGGCATTTCCACCCCCGGTCGGGTCAATGGTATGGCTATGGTCTCCGGCGAAGGATGTATATTTATCCACGCCGGTTTCGGTATAACTTCCCACAGACTGATCAACACCAGAACTACCTTCGTCTCCCCTGTTCACCTCTCTGACCGTGTGCTGGTGACTGCCTGTAGTATTCATCGTATGGCTGTGTGAAGGCATTTGGGAAACGAGCAACGCTACACCATTGCCTCCACCCTTATCGCCTGGATTGTAAGGTCCGCCGAAGCCACCAACCACTGCCACAGAAGGGTTATCACCTCCGGCGCCAACGATAAACCGTTCGCGAAGGTCAGGGGTGTTGTTAGCACCATTACACAGCGCCCACCCTGTAGGAATAGCAGCTGCCGAGCCTGACCACATGATGATGCCTCCCTGAGGTACAGGCCCGTTGCCCGTGCTGTTCAAGGTGTAATTGTTTGCTGTAACGGTTGCCGCAGTAACTGTACCCGTAACCGAGGCGTTTCCCGTCAGCGATACTGTGTTGCTGCCAGCGGTGCGCACCCATTCGTTGAGCGAGTACCAACTTCCGCCGTCATAGAAATAGAAGGAGCCAAGTGTGGTATCGAAGACGAGAAGTGATCGTGCCGGATTGTTCAACGCAAGGGCTTCACGCTGCGACTGGGTCATACGCGGGATCAGGAACCCCTTATCGTTGGCGGTAAGATCGAGAATGGAAGATGGGTCTGGCGCGGGATTGCCGAAGCCGACCTGCGCTTGTGTTGCAGTCCGGAAAACAACTACCAGCAAGATCAATAAATATGTTCTCATCGCAATTACATTTTAGTATATATCCGTCTTCTCATTTACATTAACCGATCAGGGCAACTTCATTATAAAAGCCAGGGCATAGTAAGGGGGCCGGTTGTCAAAAGGCTGGCCGCTTCCCGTGCTGTTAATAGTATGCGAGTGCGTACCCGAAGAGCTTGAAGTATGTGAAAAATTGAAGCCTGTCTCGGTTGGTCCTTTATCACCCGCGCCAAGCGTATTGGTATTGCTATGGTCACCGTTATCACCGCCCCACTGACCCGTAACGGTATGCGTATGGGCTCCGGCCGAATTCATGGTGTGGGTGTGGGAAGGTAGTTCGTTGGTGGTCAGTGTAACATCGACCTGTCCACCCGTGGCGGTTACACCGTAAGATGAACCCGCGCCAACAATGAACCGGTCGCGAAGGTCAGGGGTACCGTTGGATCCATTGCAAAGCGCCCAACCTGTAGGGATCGAACCAATTGAACCCGACCACATGATGATGCCGCCAGCAGGAATGGGGCCGTTGCCATTGGTATTCAGGGTATAGTTTGATGCTGTCATTGTACCGGTGATCGAAACGCTGCCGCTCAACGATACATTGTTGCTTCCCGCCACCCGGTCCCATTCGTTGAGTGAATACCATTGCGTGCCGATATAATAATAAAAGCCCCCGCGATTGCCATTGTCATTCGCACCCGAGTTGCCTGGCGTCTCAAATACCAGCAGGCCTTGTGCAGGATTCAGAATTGCCTCCCGCAGGCTTTTCGGCATACGTGGTATCAGCAACCCCTTATCATTGGCGGTGAGATCGAGAATGGAAGACGGGTCCGGCAAAGGGTTGCCAAATCCTACCTGCGCATACGCGATGCCCACCGAAATATGAGTGAGTAATACCAGTACAAGTGCTTTCATATCAGGGACGTTTTTTCTATTTCAGAATTCAGATGTTCGACTATAATTTTGTTATTTACCTGTGCGCACCATCACCGGCGTGGATGCCACCACTTCACCGCTGTTGGAATAAGCGCGCACCTGGTAATAGTATTCTGTTTTTTCACTGACGGTTTTGTCTTCGAAGCCTGCATCGGCGATCATTCCCGTTACCGGCTTCCAGGCAGGCTCATCCTGCGAGCGGCGCAGCACCATATAACCCGAAGGTTTGCGTGGCTGAGACCATTCCAGCATCACGGCTTTTTTCCGCTTGTGGTATTTTGCTTCGATCTCTCCAAACGCGAAGTTGAAAGTTTCCTTCTTCGTGAATGGAAAGGGATCCGACAGCTCAGAAGCATTACCACTTTCATCCACGGCTTCGATCTGGTAAGCATAAACACCCGCGGCTTTTACGGTATCACCATATTGAGATGCAGAAGCCCGCACAAGGCTATCGCCGTTTACCCTCATCCTGGCATCACTTCCTTCACGCGACCGGTATACATTGAAGCCTCGCAGATCAGGTTCAGGATTGTCCAGCCACATCACCACTATCGTATCATTGCGCAGCACTATGTTTTTGATCAGCGGTTTTATGGGTGGTGTAACATCGGGCAACCGCGCCGAAACAATTTCTGAAGGCTCGCTTTTGTTGTACGAAGTATCCAGGGCTGCAACCCTGAACATAAATTTGTTGGATGCATTCTTCGCCAGCACCTGCACGTACATTGTATCGGTCAGGGGCTCTGCGTTGACCAGCAGAAAACTATTGTTCTTGTTTTCGGCAATGGTGCGGTATACGTAATACCCTTTGATATCTGCCTCCTTGTTCTTTGCCCAGCGCAACACAAACCTGCCGGTATCGGCTTCAATGGTAAGTTGCGCCGGGGCCTGTGGCGGGATCACGTCCTGCACTTCAACCATGATGGGATTTGAATGGCGCTCGTTGCCCGCTTCGTCAGCAGCCGCCACTTCGTAATAATAAAAGCCCGGCTGTGGAACAAGGTCTGTATAAGATGTATCCGATTTGGCCACCAGCTGCGTTGTGATCTTTTCGAAAGGTCCGTCGCTTTTTGCGCTCCTGTAGAGGTGAAAGCCGGCGAGGTCTTCCACGGGTTGTGTATCCCAGCTGATGGTGGCTTCCTGCACGTTCACTTTTTTCTCGAGGTTCAGCGGAGGTGGTGGTGGTGTGATGTCACCGATGGTGATCTCCACTTTTTGAGACAACTGCGTCTCGCCGCCGAAGAAGTCGAGTCCGGCAATGCGATAATAATAGGTCATGCCTTGCTGAAGGTCCGCATCCTGGTACATCACATCCGAATCAGGCGCACCCTCGGTCTCGGTGAGCACTACAGGGGTCTTATTGATCTTTTTCCAGGTGCCGCTGTCGGGCAGGGCGCTCCGGTAAACGTTGATGCCATAGAATCGCTCCTGCTCTTCGCGCCAGGTCATTTTAGCGGTGGCTTTTTCCAGCTTCACGGTAAAGTCAGCCACGGCAGCCACTGGCCGGTAGTTGCCCACGGTCACGGGATTCGACAAGGCAAGCTCGCTTTCACCGTTATTGTTCACCAGTGTTACACGATACTCGTATGTTTTGCTCCATTGTGCCGTGACATCATCGAATTGAATACCGGCAAGCTTAGAAAAATCGCCGCTCTGAAAACTTTTGGCGAAGAGGTTCAGCAACATGAATCCGTTGTTCTCCATCGAGTTGATGTTGCGTGCCATATCCAGAAAGGTATCGAGGTCGCCATCGCGCTGCAGCAACGGTGCGGGCACGGTACGCTGGGGCAAAATGGGCGTTTTGTTGAGCTTCGTCCAGGTGCTCTCACCGCTCTCTCTGCGATACAGGTTCACACCTTTCGGATAGACAAAGCGCTGGCTGTACCACTTCACTTCCACTATGGCGCGTGCAGCGGAATTGCCACGGGCATTGTGAACGAGAACTTTCGCGGTGGGGGATTGGGCAAAAGCTAAACCTGAGATCAGTAATATCACGATCTGCACACACAATCTGACCGAAGACATTATCGTATTTAAAATGCGCACCATGATCTACTCGCCATTTAACTTGTAAACAAATAAATTATCCGCCATCGCACTGCGCAGGTATAACCTGCCGGCCGAAACAAAGGGCGGCTCGTTAATATCCATGATGGTTTTTTGTGCTGGCAAGGATGAAGCTGCCACTATTTTCCTGGTGTTCAGGTCCATTATTCCGAATGTATTTTTCGGGGCGTATTTGAAAAAGATATGTTTATCGGTGACCGTAAACGCTCCCTCTGTCTCAGCCTTACTCCTGTTAAATTCTTTTTTAAGATTGATCTCTTCTTCTACCACTCCCGTATTGCCATCCACCCTTCTGCACCATCCGTCATATTCAAGGTTGAAGATTTTGTCACCATGGATCGCAAAATTATTCCAACCCCGATGATGCCACTTCAACACACCGGTTCTAACATCAACAGCGATGATATAGCGACAGCTGCTCGCAAATTTTTGCAGCAGCATGATCAGCGTATTTCCGTAACAGGCGGGCTTGCCGAATACCTCAAACGATCCCTCATCCTGCGCATACAAGCCTGTCAACAGTCGATTGAGATTAAGCTGCTGAAGAGTCCGGCCTGATACAGTATCAAATACAAAAACCTGACCCTGGTCATTGGCATCGGCAAAGGCAAAGAAATCGGGGTTCACACAACCATTCAGTTGTGGCATGAAAGCTATTTCCACCACCCACCGGTTTTGAGCTGAGGGCAGGTCAACAGCTGCAAACATGGCCGGTGTGTCATTTTGTTTTCTATAATACCGCAGAACGGTGTTGCCACCGGCATAAAAGCTCTGATAAGCGGGTGGCAGTGTGCTGGCTAGTGTAAGGTCATCCCGGTTCCACACATCTAAAGAAGCAAGCGCCTCTGCGATCACATAAGGCCCGGCGTTAAAAACATCAATTCGCCGGCTGTCGGTATACGTCTTAAGCTCCTTTATAACGCCGTTGTTCCAGTATGCCAGCCTGTTGGAAACTGAAAAAAAGATATCCTCGCCGTTGAGCGCAAAATTGCGTACACCCTCGATCCTATGTATCAAATCAACTTTCATCATTCAACAAGGTCAAAAATTTTCGCAAAATTATTATTGAGAAAATGATCAATGTTGCTATTCTTTAATGTCTGATTTTCTATCTCACCAAACAGCCGTAATTTTTCCGGAGGCAGGTCATCAAGTATACTTTTATGACTTTCCATTGCGGTAGCCACAGCCGATCTCAGGTCACCAAGGGAATTAAAACCCTGTGCATCTTTCTTAAAGAAATAGTAAAAACCTCCCACGTCTTTGCTTATGAGGTAGGCCGAAAATTGCCTGACGAATGATTCATGATAATTGGGTGACATACTGCCCCAATTCTTAAATTCATTGAATATGTTCGTGATGTTACCTTTGGTTGAAACGATGTCTACTACAACATCACCGATGTCGTCAACCTGTGTAGTCACTGTGGCCTCAAAACGGATGACGGTTCCGATCTTATCAGGATTGTTCTTCAATACATCCAGGATAAAAGACCCGCCCACCATCTTCCGGGCGCTTTCTGTCAGCTCCCTCATAAAATCCACAGCCCCTGGCTTACTTGCATGTGTGATAAGAAAGTGCTCCAGGTTGTCCATGAGATCTGCCAAGGGCGACATCCGGGCCTTGCTGAGCGTTCCTGCCTCGTCCTGCAACCTGGCGATCTGCTCGAGCAGCTCTATCCTGGTAGTGATGTTGCGTGTTCCCGTTTGAATAGGTATGTACCTTGCCAGGTTACCGTGCTCCAGGACCTTTGTGACCTTGGCAAGGATTTCCGGGTCGGCCTTCAGGAGATCCCTTCCCGCCCGATGCAGGGCAGCCCATGCGCCAGGAGAAATTTCATTACCAACAATCCTGTTGAACAGGGTTTGATCTGGCATGGCAGCCAGGAAGTCATAAAAGGCCTTACGTTCGGGAGCCGTAAGCGCTGCACTGATAACTTTATTATGGAATATTCTGAAGCTGCTTTCCTGAACAGCATTCTTGATGGTGAGCCAACCGCAGGAATTGTGCACGAGCAGCGCACGTTCGCCGGCAAAATAATTGTGCGCATTTTCAACTTCGAGGTTGTAAACTGTTACGGCGCTATCGTATGTAACAATCGCCTCAACTTTCTTATAGTTGCCTTCAGCCGTTAGAATGCTATCGCCCGGATGCAGGTGTTGAGCCTGGGTATATTCGTTGTTCGCAAACAGCGGGTGCTCCGGTGTGACGAACAAGGCAGCGCCGGCGAGCAACAACCGCGAGATCCTCCTGGCAGTTCTTTTGACCACGCTCACAACTTTATTTTCACATGACGCTCCGGCGTGGTGATCGTACGACAGGATCTTCTGCCCTTTCGTGATGTGCTCGATGTTTGCCCTGGATCCATCGGCAAGTAAAACGGGGGTGCCGGCAGCAAAACAATATCCCCCATCGATATAACATTTCATCACATTGCCATCCATGAAGAACTTTCCTGTTGTGGCTATGTCGTAGTCAACGCCGTTGATGCGTATGGTTCTGATGTCTACAGAAGGCACATCGAGCGGAGGCATGGCGTCTACCACATTATCGATATCGTTGGGTGAAAGGATCAACAGCTTGGCTGCCGCGTCGTAGCCGTCACGCATGGTTCTTGCAGCAGTTTGTGCTGCCCCCTCAACAAGCTCAACCGCGATCTTTTTTTCAGCTGTGATCGCAAAGTCAGCACCCCTGATAAACCCTCTGACAATGGCAGGTGTAACAGCAACAAGAGCCAATGATGTTCCGTATAGGGCAGCGTTGACATAGTCGCCCTGAAAGGTGCAGTACATGAAACCAACAACCTCCGCCGCTGCATCAAGCCCCCAGGGAGAAAGAATGAGGCTGGCTGCATCGATAGCGACCAGTACAAGATCCTGCGGCACCTCGATCAGGGCATCGTCAGGAAGCGGCTCCTGCGCACTGATGCCCTCGGAGAAGTATCTTGGATAAGTTCTTTTAAGATAATTAAAAGCATATGCCTGATGGTACATTTCAATGTATTGCTCTTTCAGGTTATGCGGATGCATCTGCGGATTGGGATTCTTCAATCTTGAAGCAATCTCCTGTTTAAAGTTATCCCATGTGCTTACAGACCTCGACGCCAGGAGCGGGTTATTGGTGGCATAATCCGATGCATTATGGGGATTATAGACCGTGTGGGCCAAATATTCCATGGCCTCCTTATCGTACCAGAAGTTCAGCTCGACAATCGATTCATTATCCGTCTGGTTGTGCTTTGTCGATGTAACACTCAGTACTTTTCCGTCGGCCCGGAAATAATACGAATAGATGACATGGTCCTTGGGTATCTTCGCGAACGCGTTCAAAAATTTGGCATTCCATTCGGCTGCCGTTGCAAACGCAAGGTTCATGGCATTTTTAACGGTTGCATCTGCACTGTAGATCACCGGTTGGATTATTGCCGTTCTATCATTCTCCCTTTCTCCCAGCCACCGGTTCGTGTGCGAGCATCCTATATCCAGCATCAGATAAGGCACGATCAAAAGAATGCTATTACTCCCGTTAAGAAGAGAAGAACCTTCATATACGCTTTGCGCAAACGTAGCCCAGTCTGCGCTGGACATGGCAAAATTCACTTCTTTGTACACCACATACATCTTGAAGCCGCTGTACTTGGCCAGGGTTACAAGCTTATCAGGAATAACCTGACCGGAGAAAACATCGTCCTTGACAAAAGCGAGGTCCCGATCGGCGAACATGTATTCACATCCATTCACTTTCTTCGAGGCGTCCTGCAGCAGGTTCTTAAAACCGGTCAGCGCAGATTCGTATTCGCTTTCACGTATGGTCTGTGTTTGTCTTGTCAATTGTTCGATCGTAACATCACAAGTGATCTCAAACGGAGAGGGTGGAGGAGTCGCTGGCCCTTCGAGTATGGTGATAAACCTTTCGGTGACCTCGCCGATGAACGCTTCTGTTGTTTGCTGTCGTGGCCTCGGGGGAACGGAAGCGAACCTGTTGTACATATCGAAACCAAGCTTTTGGTTCAGGGCATAAGTCGAACCTGCGATGGGTACATAAATACCCTGGGGGTTAGCGGTAGATGTGATATAACCGGTGATCACCAGGGTGGCTATCAGTGAACGCTGATGGGTGTTTCTCAGGCCGAGCGTGTAGGATGCTGAATCCACCTTTAACGGTTGCAACTCATCGCCGCGCTCAAGGTACTCCGCTGCCTCGAACGCCGGCAGCAGGATGATCAGATAGGGTTGTATGCGTCCGGTAAGATCTGTTTTATTGCCACCTAAAAACACGTCGCCCAGCTCGCGCTGAAGGGAGCTCTCCATTGTTGCCGGGATAAATCGTTTCGAATCGCCCAACAGCAGTTTGTGCATATCGATAACATAGTTGGCTTCATCCTGCCTTCCCTGTTCTATGAGCAACGTGTTTTGCCGGATCCGCTCATCGAGGAGCTTTTGCACAAGCTTCCACTGGTCATCGTCTTTCGGGCGGTCTGCGAAACTATTCATGCAGAATCCTACCAGCATTACCAGCAAGAGATTTCTTATCATGAAGAGATTAATTTTCATAACCATCAATTAAGCGCGTTCACTATTTTTTCACTTGCTTTTGCCGAAAGCCATTCCCTGATCTCAGCCCGCGTGGCACCCCGGTCTATCAGTGTATACAACTGCCCCATCTCACTGCCCAACTGCTGCACAATCACCTGATCGAGCTTCTGGTTGACATATTGGGTGGCAAAGGTCTTCAGCTCATCGCGGCCTGCTCCCCTGGCCAGGTCTACGATCAATTGTGCTGCAACCTGCGCAAGGTCTGCTTCAACCAGTTTTATCAGCTTGTCGAAATTATCGGGGTTCAGCAACAGCATCAACGCCAGCTTTCGGATCTCCTTGAGCTCTTCATTCACAAGCAACTGTTTAAAATTGGCGAAGCTCAATATCGATGTTCTGTAACGCTCGTCGTCGGGCGGGGCAATGGTCAGTGCATCTGCCGGCGCCTGTGGCCGTGCTTCTCTTGTAAAGCTTGTCTCTGTGGGAAGGCTTGACGAGGCATACTGTTGCTCCAGCAATGCTTTGAGGCGCTGATAATCCTGGATGGCCTGCAACCTTGCCGCCTGCCTCTTTTCAATAGCTTCGGTGATGGCGCGCTCTCCTTCCGTCAGTAATTGATTGATCACTTCCTGCAGCACCTGCCTCAGGATGTCTTTCCAGTCGAGCGTGAACTCTTTAACTTTTACATTCACATTGATCTGGGTGCTGCCCCGCTTCACCGTTACCCTGGTTATGCCTGTAGCCGTAACCGGGAACTGTGCTGTTCCGTCACTGTTACCGGTAGCATTGGTCCACGTAACGCCTGTGAGGAGTATACCATTCCTGTCAACCGCGCTTAACATGATCGGCTCGTTCGCCCTTTGCCACGCCTCCAGGGTTTGATTATTCAGATACAGCTCCTCGTCGTACTTCACGGCAATGTCGGGTGCATAGGTACTGCCAAAGGTCTGCTGAAGCTTGTCGAGGCCTGCGAAGATCGCCGTGTTGATCTTTGCCTTTCCTTCACGCGGGTTGCTGAACTGCAGGCCATGCAGCACGTCACTCGCCGCTTTGTTGGCGTCCGACAGGCTTTGCGTGATCTCGGGACTTCCCTTGAAAACGATCGTCACCATGTAGGCTGTGTTATTGTTCACAGGTGTGAACAGCACCTCCGTGATCACGTACGGCGCATTCATCACGCTGTACTGCGCGTGAGAAACATCATTCAGCTTTTTGAACAGCCACTCGTTGCTGTACACAAGGCCTTTGGGATAAACATTCACAAACGTGGCGGTCCTGAACTCGGAGAGCTTCACGCTCAGCTCCGGGTTGGTGATGAACGACGCAGCCAGGTCTGCCGCGTCCGCATATTGTTTCAGGTCAACCTTGTCGGAAAGGTCCACGCCGGAGAACATGGTAAAGATGCTTACCCAGTGCAGCAGCTTGCGCACCGTGTTCTTGTCGGGCACGGAGTCTGCCGCCACGGTCTCGTACCGGGGCGCGGTCAACGCCTCCGCAACGCCCTGACTGAAGGCGGAGATACCGATGAGCAGAATGATGATTCTTTTATTCATGAACGTTCACCTAAAGTGGTTTCTCGAATTCCGCGGCAAAATTGATCGATACAATACTTAACAATCGCACGTAACCCTTCACATCGCCCTTCAGCATGGAAGGACTCGGCTCGAAGATGATCATGAGGTTACCCCGCGCAAAAATTGACACCAGGCTGAAGCTTTTCCAGTCGGAGAAGGGACCGAATTTTTTGTAGTTGATCACGATATCCGCCCACAGGTCGGCCCACACACCGGCGCGCAACAAAGCGAAGTCAGGCTTATACCGCACGGCAGCCTGGATACCGAAAGCCACGCCTGCATCCACAGCCACGTTGGCTTTGACAATGATAAAATTGAACGTAGGCGACTTGGCGTAGAGCGAATACTGGATGCCCAGTCCAAGCTCCGCCTCGCTTTCAGAGATGCCGAACCATCCTGTAGGCGACCATCCGTAACAGGTGGGGATGAATGTGATGCGGTCTTCGCGCGAGCCGATCTCCACTTTCCATTTGCCAGGTTTCGTATCAACCAGGATGGAACCGGAAGCGCAGAGCTGGCCGGGCTTCTTAACCTCCACGCGGCCATAGCCGAGAAAGTGTTTCTCGGCAGAGTTGTAGCTGAACCTGAAGATCCCCTGAACAGCGGCGTTCTTATCTACTTCAGATACTTTCGGTGCCGTGCTCATCAGCTGCAGGTCACCTTCGAAGGTGATCACATAGTCGCCGTTCACAGCGGTATTGATCTCGCCGGCAACATCGAGGCGCATGGTTTTGCCACCGTTAGACTTGTCGAAGAACACCAGGTTCATGTACGCGCCATATTTGTTGTTGGCGTCGGGCACAATGGGTTTGCCCTTCTCGTCACGCATGTGGTGATACACCCTGCCCGCAACGCCCACAATATCCGCAGGACCCATGTTAATGGGCGAGGTCAGCGGCTTCGCCCTCTTCGGGATCACATCGCCAAGTTTCACCGATGTTCCGTCAGAAGGCGTGATCTGCGCAAACCAGTACGTGAAGCCGTCTTTTTTACCGTTGATATAGATGGCGTTGAGGTCGAAAGGCTTGGGCACCTTCACCCTGATATCGATGCTGCCGAGCCAAACATCGCCATAGGTAGGCTCGTCGGCGGTATAGTAGGTGAGGCCATTGAGGTCGAGCACTTTGGTGCGCAGCTTCACCGCCACGGGATCGAGCTTAAAAATATCCTTGATGTCGCCGTCCGCTATCTTGGATACAAGCGTAGTAAAATCTACCGGGATCTGGATGCCCACTGCATCGCCGATGAGGTCGTTCGTGGCCTGTGACACCAGCTGGTTTACCTGCTCGTTAACGGCACTGGTAAGTACCGCCGTGGCGCCTGCCCTGATCTCGTTGAAGATCCTGTCCGTGCTGATGCCGCGAACCGCATCGTTGGCCGTATTGTACACCATCGACGAGATGTTCGAAAAATTGATCTGCTCGAAGATGGCATTGGAAACATTGCGCAGTACCGTATCGATGCCCTGCAGCAGTGTTTGAGGCACCTGGTCGAGCTGTGTCCTTCCTTCGAGGGCGTCGATCACGATCTTCACCGACGCCTCGCGGATAAAGGTGTTGATCCTTCCGGCGATCTGATCCTTGATGAGCGTGGTGATGGGCAGACCAATGTTCCTGTTGATGGAAGCCTCCAGCGAAGCGATCACCTCGTTGGTCACCGATTGTGTCACCACATCGGCCAGCGCTGTGATCTGGGGCGAAACATCGATCCTGTCGTTCCTCGTGACATTGATCACCTCCTGTGCCACGGCGTTCACCAGCGACGCCACTTTTTCTTCAACCTGCTCATGGGCGATCACGATAATGGCTTCGATCTCGCGTTCGATGCGGGCATTCAAAGAATCCGCGACAGCGCTGATCGAGTCGGTCAGCGGACTGGTCAGCTCAGTCACCACCGTTTCAATGATCTCCCTGACAAGCTCACGCTGCCGGGGGTTGAGCTTGGCCAGCAGACCGCCACTTGCCGGAGATGCCGTAGGGTCCGCCGGTGTACCTGCAGTAGTGGTGACGTTGCTCGTTGCCTGTTCCAGCGATGTGGTTGTGGGCACCTTTGACGTCAGCTTCGAAAGTGTTTCATTCGCTTTACCTTTGATGGCCTGCTCCTGTTCCTTGAGCTTGTCAGAAGCGTTCTGGCCTACACCGGCATATTGCGACTGGATCTGCTCGAGAACGGTTTGCGGGTTTGTGTTGGACGGATACTGAAACCCTGACGACACTTCACCCGTCTTGGGCAGCAGCGCGTTGGGCATGATGGTGTACACGTTGATGGAGGGCGGTCCTTCATCGCCGGTCACATCGTCGCCGATCAGCGCTTTGGCACAGATCACAAACGAGTAAAGTCCGGAGTTGCTTCCTGCGGCGATGGCATCTGCGGTGATCTCGTAACCACTGAGGGAGCCTTGCAGCTGGCGATCGAGGGCTTTCACACCATTGGGCTTATCGAAGCCGATGCGGTAATCGCCCCAGGCCTTAAAACCTGTTACGCCAAGCGTTGTAATGCCCAGCGAGGGCCACTCGAGGTCTATCACCATGTCGATGAGCCGCTGATCCACAAATACACCGCGCCGTACGGTCAGGTTTACTTCCTGCTCGCCAGCTCCTTTGTTGAAGCTGAACTCCCTGCCGTCGATCTCATTCAGGTATCCCGGGCGAAAACCCTGGTCGGTGACCGGCACTGTGAAGTCGAAATGGTCTGTGGAGCTGAACACCGGCACCAGGATGCCGCCCGTGAACGTGCTGTTGGAAACACTGTTCTTTTCGATGGTGAGCGTCAGGCGTCCGGCGATGCCGTTGAATGAATTGAACTCGAGCCCATCGCTGCTGAAATCTTTCACAAGCTTCAGGTTGGTGCCCTGTGCATCGATCCACGCATTTGTGGCGGCGGCAACATCTCCTTCAAAGACGTGTTTGATATCGTTCTTGAATTTCAGCTGCGAATAGCGGTCTGTAAAACTGTTGTAGTGGAGCTCATACGCATGCAGGTAAACCCCTTTCCAGAAGGCATTGCCCTGCTGGTTTCCGGGGGAGGCCTGTTCCGAAAGATCGATGGTAACAGTAGTAGGGTGAAGATAGATCCGTGTGTTCTCCACCAGTGCCACATCGTTCTCCATGATCACCGGCAGGTTCTCGAAATAAAAGAGCTGGTTGATCCTCGGGAAGGGCACCTTGATCTGCCCGCGTTGTTTGCCTTTCACTTTTTGCGGCAGCTGCAGGTCGCCTTCAAAACGAAGATCGAAGATATCGTTGCTGATGAGAAAATCTGATGCGGGGCTGAGCTGGATCGAAAAATCGTACGGTTCCAGCAGATCGAACCTGTTTTCGTTGCTCAGCTTGGCGGCACCGAGCAATTTGAATTTATCATAGTTGAGCCAGCAGCGTTCCGTTTTTACGTAGGCAACTTCGCCGGTCTTCACCGGATGGGGTAACGCCCACTGCACTTCACCTTCAAGCTCGAGCTGCGTTGTGCTTAACCTGACCGCGCGCGGATAAAATTTCGCTGTGCCGTTCACGGTGTTCTTCGGTTGCAGCGTAAGGGGTGCCGGATTGGGGAGCTCACGGGTGAGCGCGCCCTCTGTCAGCACCCAATAGCTGGCAACACGTCGTAACTTCAGGCTGCGGAAAGGCACTTCAAGGCTGTCGGATAATCCTACCCTGACCTTCGCCACGCCTGAAAAGTTGAGGGAGTCTTTCGAGTCGGCCTGCACCACGTTCACAAGGTGTTTGCCGGCGTAAAAGCTGTCGATAAGCGGTGGGCCTTTGAACTTGCGTACTTCACTCTTCGCCACGGTCTGCCTACCGCTGTACGTGGTCACCTGCCACGCATATTCCGCACCGGGCTTGAGCGGTTTCCTGATCACCACCTGCATACCCTGCACAGAAAGAGTCTGCTGGGTAGTTTCCATGTGCCAGGTGGGATTTGTACTCATGGCTTCCTCCTTGCTCTGGCCATCGTTCAGCTGAACAACGCGCAGCTCGTAAACAAAGGGCTGGTTCAGCAACCGGAGATCAGGCGCCGACCACCGGAAAGATGGAAGCTCATTTTTTTTATATGCTTTATCGTTTTGAGGCGAGGTGAGTGTTGTGTTGGCATTCTCCGGGTAACCGTAGTGGAACCAGCACACCTCGCTTAATCCGTTGTTCTTGAAGAGGTCACGTCCCCCGATATCGCGGGCACGGATCTGGTAGACGTAGGTCTTGCCACGGTCTAACGCCGGGGCTGATGGCGAATAAAGAAAAGAAGTTTGCGTCAGCCCCTGCGACTCGAATATGGGAAGCACCTTGCTGTTCATGATCGCCGTAAAAGGATCGGCGCGCGGGTCCGTGAGCTCATACACCACCAGCTTGTATTCGATGCCTGCCGTGGCGTTGGGCGACATGGAATTGATCAGCTGCCACTGAAAAGGAATATTGAGTGGTATGAACGGATCGACGAGTGACCGGCACATAGGACTGATCACCCGCGGAGGATCGTTGAGCCTGATCCACGCAGAGGCACAGGCAGTATTAGACAAGAGCACACCCGTAGGATAGTCCAGCACCTCGATGCAGAAAGTGTAGTTCCCTTCGGGGAATCTTCCGTTTTGTAGGAACAGCGGAGCACCGGACCCCAGCACTACCATGTTCTTCAGGTCGAGATACTGGGCCATGTCTGCGGCCGACAATGAAACAGAAACACCGGGTGTCACCACAATGGGTTCCGCCGGCATAAAATCAGCACGTGTCTCCAGCTTGAGGTCGATGCTTTCGATGCGCAACCTGAGGCGTACACGCCAGCTGGCTTCCCTGAAATCGTTGAAAACGAAATTGTAACGGAGCAGAGTCGAGCCGGGTGCAAGGTAATCGCTGAAGTAAACAGAATAGGGAGGTGTAAGCGTGGTATTGGCCGTTACAGGGAAACGCTGTTGCGCCGTAGCACAGAAGCTGACGAGACTGAATGCCAGCAGCAACAGGAATGAACTGAACGGTACGTAAACTTTTCCCTTCATAATCAATTTGAAAATGAGTAGTTATAGGTCACTCCTCCCCTGAACTCGGAAAATGACGGCATATCGCCCTGGTGGTTTAACCGGTTCAGGTAAGAAAGATCGACCCCGAAAGTGTGCCGGGTCCTGGTGCTGTACGAGCACCCCAGCCTGGCCGTGGTATTATCACTCAACAGCACGGCTGTCTGATAAGACCTGATGTAGCTTGACGAAAATGTCGATCGCAGCTTTCGTGTGAAAAAAAGCTTCGACGCAGACACGGTCGGCCCTACCGAAAAATTATTGATCGCCGCCACCTGGTTGGAGTTGGCGTTGAGGTTCACATTGAAAGTAAGATCCCTGGGTGTGTTGTTGGATTGATAGGCGACGTTGGCATTATAAAAAACCGACTTGTTGCCCTGGTTGCCGGAAGCCACCTGGTAGCTGGACGTGAAAGCAAGCGTTCGAGCAATATCACCCTGCCCGAAATTGTAATTCACGCCAGCGGTCACATTGTTTGTCACCTGCAGGAACAGCAGCGAATCGATCTCGTCGATCTGCGATTGCTGGTAGAAGCGGTCAAGCTTGGTGGTGCTGTTAAAGTTGCTGTATGACGCGTTGAGGTTGAACTTCTCGCTGATCATGTAAGAAGTGGTCACAGAGCCGATGAACCTTTCCACGCGGGTCTCTTCCGTATGGTTCAGGTTGTTGCGCTGCAGCCCGGCGTTCACGGCCACGTTGAACTTGCCTTCGAAGAAGGCCGTGGCAATTCCTCCTGTGAGGTCATCGAAGTCGTTGTTCATAAACGGTGAGCCCATGGTCTTGTACTCCGGGCCGAGTCTCCGGTATTTCGCATTGAGCTGGTACCGGTCTGCGCGGTAGCCGAGCTGTGCCTGAAACGCGCCGTTGAACTGCGACGATTGTGTAGGTGTATACAGGTTTCCGAGGTAGTTGGCATACCTGAAAGAAGTCAGGCGTGCTTCCGGATCGCGGGTGTCTTTGGTGTACGCGCTGAGGGCGTACTCTGTGTTGATGGTGATGCGTTTCGCCAGTGTTCTCCTGACATTGACACCCCACACGAAATTCTCGGCGGGTGCGATGTCCAACGCTGATGCTACTGTATCGGGAATGGAGGCAGGATCGTCGCGGCCCCTGAAAAGGATCAGGTCAACCTCCTGGCCATTTTTGCCGATGGTCACCTTGGTACCATAGCCCCACCGTTCATACGATGGGATGCCGAATTCCAGATCGTTCAACCCACCCACCAGGCGCGCTTTGGCAAAACGTCCGTACATAGCGCTTACTTTCACCATCGCGTTGGGTGGTGCTACCTCCACACCGAGTCCCATGAAAATGGTTCCCGCCAGTGTGAACTCCGAAAAGTTCATACTTCTGTAACCGGCATGCAGGGTCACATATTTATAAGTAGGGCTGATGCCGAATTGATTGAACGGTTGGGGATAACGGAAGGTCTGGTCCTGTTGACTGAGCGTGAATGAAAAAGGTGCCGAGATCTGCCAGTAGCTTAACGTGAGGTTGCCGGAGAGCATCCAGTAGAGCGGGTCGCGTCGTGATTCGATACCGGAGGCAGTGTAACCAATAGCCGAGCCGTTCAGTGAGCCAGAGATGCGCAACTTCTGCTGCGCCATGAGGGCGGGCACAAAAGTTACCAGGAGGCACACCGTTAACAAGCCGGGTCGCAGCTTATTGGCGGGGGTATAGGTTGGCACGTTAAGGTTTTTTTGCAGCAAATAAATCATTACAGACTTCAATTGTCACGCAATCCGGAGGCATCATGCGGGTGTGTACAAGTGAAAGCCATAAATTCAAAAAAGCCGCCCACGGTATGAATACTGTCGTTTTGAGGATTCCCGCCAGGATTTGCAATGAAATCGGATGCGCAATAGCGGAGCACCGAAAATCCTGATTACTTAAAAAGGAGTAGCATTAAAAAAGTATGTTTTGGCGGGCAAAAGTGATTTTCATAGAAGATAATTGCACCGGGCCTGCATTTCTTAGGTAACAGTGTTGGCCATGGGCTGATCCACAAAAGGCCAAATCAAACGGACAACCGGCTGATATTGGATTTCAGCCAGTTATTGTGGGTAACAGAATGGTTGCAAGCCGCTTTACTAACGAGCGGGCCAGGCCATTATTGCACCATGTAATAATTTCCACAAATACCCACTCATCGACCCCTATTGCTATTTAACTCCATTAATGTCTTTTCATCGTTGAACAAACTAAAGAATTCGCCTAGTTGAACAGCAGGTAGGCAATGAGCAACGTGATCAGGATATTAAAAAGCTGCGCGCCGAGAAAAGCATACAACGGCTTTTTGTTAGAGGCGTTGAAGAGGTCGGAAAAGCGGGTTTCCAGCCCGATGCTCGTAAAGGCCAGCACAAACCAGAGGGTCTGAATGCTCTTGAGCCCGTCTTTGGCAGGCGCTATGATCTCCGGACTTAATATAAAGGAGAACAGCAAAGAAGCTGCGATAAAACCGAGCACAAATTTGGGGAAGCGCTCCCAGAGCAACCCGAGGCTGGGCTTGCCAACAGCAGCAGCACTTTCCGGAGCCTTGCGTGTGTAGGTCCAGTAAACACTGATGGCAAAGGCAGCGAGTCCCAGCAACACGTTCTGTGAGAATTTTACAATGGTGCTGATCTTGAGCGCCGTGTCGCCCACCAAAGTTCCGGCAGCTACTACCGCGCCCGTTGTATCGATGGTGCCTCCGAGCCATGCGCCCGTCACCTCCTGCGAAAGTCCGATATACTGGGCGATGTAAGGCATAAAGATCATCATGGGGATGGCGGTGACCAGCACCAGCGAGATCACATACGACAATTTTTTGGAGTCTCCCTTGATAGCGCCTGCCGTGGCGATCGCTGCGGAAACACCACAAATGGAAACAGCGCTGGAGATCATCATGCTCAATTCGTCATCGAGCTTCAGCTTGCGGCAGATCCAGAAAGCAAAGTACCAGACCGACAGCACCACGGCCAGCGCCTGGATCAATCCCAGAGAGCCGGCTTTCAGAATATCGCCAAAGATCACACCTGTGCCCAACAGCACTAAGCCGATCTTCACAAACATCTCTGCAGAAAGTACGTCGCGAAACCATTTCGGAAGGATGATCAGGTTGCCGATGAGCAGCCCGATGGAAAGACTGAAGATCACAGCCTCCAGGTTGAGATACTTCACCTCGCTGTTGCCGGCGAGGATGAGCGCCACCACGCTGATCACATACAATAGCGGAAACACAGTGATGGTTGCTTTCACAGGCTTGCCCGTTGCGACCGCTCCCAGTATAGAGAACACAAACACCACAGCGAATTGCGTGGCTATGCGCGCGAGGTTGCCCAATGAAAAGATCTTTTCAGCCAGATCAGCACCTGTGCTCCATGAATACGCAGGCGCCGGAAAAATGACACCCGCGATAAAAAGAAAAATGATCAGGAAGCCCAGTACCACTACGGCCCAATCTTCTGTGAGGATCAGTTTTGATTTTTCAGTTGCTACTGCTGTGTTCGTGCTCATGTGCTAAATGTAAATTTTTTTAAAGAATTATCGAATTATAATGGTACGGACGGCGACTTGTGAAAAATATCTTTCAGGGCCCTCACCGCGGCGTGGTATCCACACATGCCGTGCACACCTCCACCGGGCGGCGTTGATGAAGAGCAGAGATAAATTCCTTTCGCTGAAGTGCGGTAAGGTGAAGATCTCAGGGCAGGCCGCGTGAAAAGCTGACCGAGGTCATTGACGCCTCCGGTAATGTCTCCGCCAATGTAGTTGGGATTGTATTCTTCCAGCTGCGCACTGTTCATCACGTGCTTCGCCAGGATGCGCTCACGGAATCCCGGTGCAAACCGCTCTACCTGCCTCTCTATCACGTCGGTCATGTCTGTTGTGGAACCCGACGGCACATGGCAGTAGGCCCATGCAGTATGTTTACCCTCCGGTGCCCGCGACGGATCGAACAAACTTTGCTGTGCCATGAGTACAAAAGGTCGTTCCGCGTGTTTACCGCTCCAGGTTGTTTTCTCCGACGTAGCGATCTCGTTAAAGGTATTGCCGAGGTGAACGGTACCCGCCGTGCGGCATTCTGCAGCTTTGAAAGGTACCGGTGCATCCAGCGCCCAGTCTACTTTGAAGACTCCCATGCCATAGCGGAAGCGGTTCAGCTGCCACTTGTAAACAGAAGAGAATTTATGACCGGCGATCTGCAGCAATTGTTTGGGTGTTGTATCGAAGAGCACAGCATGGCTCGACGGGAGCTGACTGAGCGAATGCACGTGAAAATTTGTTTCGATCTTTCCGCCCATGGAAACAAAGTAAGATGCCAGCGCATCGGCGATCTGCTGTGAGCCTCCTTTCGGAAGAGGCCAGCCGCGCAGATGACCCACCGCCATGAGCACAAAACCGATGGCCGCCGTGGAGAGATTGCTCAACGGCATGATGGAATGTGCCGCCATACCCGCCCACAAACCTTTTGCTTTTTCAGTGGTGAAACGTTTCGCGACGGTCTCCGCAGACAACAGTGCCTTCAATCCAAAGCTCGCCAGTGCGAAGGGATGCGCGGGGAAACGCAGGGGCCCCAGGAGGTTGTTCACGATGAATGGCCAATCCTGGATGATGGGGGCGATCAGGTCAAGATATTTTTTTTCGTCTGCGCCCAACAATGCTGCGGTGGCTTCGAGCGACTCACCGAGCACTGCTGCCGTACCATTGTCGAACGGGTGCGCGGCAGCGATTGGTGGATAGATGAACTCAAGACCATGCTTCTTCAAGGGAAGGCTGGAGAAAAAAGGCGAACCTGCCGCCATGGGATGGATCGCTGAACAAACGTCGTGGATGTATCCCGGCAATGTCAGCGCTTTGGAACGCAGTCCACCGCCAATGGTGTTCTTGCTCTCCAGCAGCAAAACGGAGCAACCAGCCTGCTGCAGCACAATGGCCGCGGCAAGCCCGTTGGGTCCCGACCCCACCACCACAGCATCGTAATCTCGTCGTTCCAGCTGAGCCATTGATCAAAAGTGTTCCTGTAAAAATAACTTACTTTTTTGCTTCCGGCCTAAATAATACCCGGCCATCGCGTTTTATTATCCAGGCCGTCACCGGGTTAAAATGGTACCCTCCTGTATTTCCGCCGCGCGCATCGGAAAGTTGTTTCAACGTCGGCTGCACATAACCCGTCTCATCCACAGCCCTGCTCATGATGGCGGTCTCGTCTCCGTTCCAGTGCCACAAATACCGGAAGCCTGTGTGCGCTTTGTCCAGCACCGGCCCCTGAAGCTCGGCAGCACTCCACGATCTTCCATCGTTGGTGCTGATCTCTACACGAACGATCCTGCCGCGACCGCTCCATGCAATGCCCCTGAGCTCGATCCAGCCCTTCTCAACAGGGTTGGGATAGGCGGGATACGTGATGATGGAGCGCGCATCCATCACAAAGCTGAACTGCCTGATCTTTCCACCGCCAATGGCCTCGGTATATTTTGAGGTTTCTTCCCGCGTCATGAAGGGCTGATCTGAAATTTCAATTCTCCGGATCCACTTCACACACGTGTTGCCCTCCCAGCCCGGCAACACCAATCGCGCCGGGTAACCCTGCTCCGGACGGATGGCCTCCCCGTTCTGCGCATAGGCGAGCATGGTGTCTTCCCAACCTTTTTGCAGAGGAATACTTCTTGTCATCACGGCAGCATCAGAGCCTTCTGCGAGGAACCAGGTTGCCCTGGGGTCAACGCCAACTTCGCGAAAGAGCGTTGAGAGCATCACCCCTGTCCATTCACTCTGGCTCGTCAACCCGCAGATCTCCTGGGGACTGAGCTCTTCCTTGTTTCCCCTGTAATTACCCGAACACTCGAGGAACATGATCCTTGACACAGAAGGGAATTGTTTCAAATCACGGAGCTTAAAAACCATCGGCTTCTTCACCATGCCATGGATCAGCAGCTCATATTTCTCAGGGTCGATGGCAGGCACACCACCGTGATGCCTTTCGTAATGAAGATCGGAAGGCGTCAACGTACCGTAAAGGTCCTGTAACGGTGTGCGCGATGATGTGTCGCTGGGTTTCTTTTGTAGTTTCTCAAACGGTGAACGTGTACCTACTTCACCCGGAAGGGGTCCCAGCTTTTTTGTAGGATCAGAGGTGGCGGTTTCTTTTTCCGTAACGGCCCGCTGCATCACTTTGCCGAAGCTGGTCTGCACAAGCACCACCGCCGCCGTGGCAGCGCCTCCCAGCCATGTTCTTCTTTTTATTTTCTGATTTTGATTCATTTGATCTCAGTACCTCCTGATCTGTCGTCGGGAACAAAAAGAGCGCGGGCAGGCATGTTCACCTGCGGCAGGGTTTGTGCGTTCATCACTGCGGATGAGTCGACGATATTGTTGGCGTGAAGCAAAAAAGCGGTGAGACTGTACACTTCATCCGGCGTGAGTGAGCCCGGTGTGTTGAAGGGCATGGCGCGGTTGATGTAATCGTACAGCGTGGTGGCATAAGGCCAGTAGTTGCCGATGGTCTTCTCCTTTCCAGGTTCCTTCGAGGATGATGCAGTGTCTGTCTTTGTTACGAGCGGATTAAAAGGTCCTTCGGTACCTGTTTTGCCGTGACACAAGGCACACTTGGCGGCGTAGATCGCTTTGCCCTGCGAAACAGTACCTGATCCGTACGGCAATCCTTTGCCATCGGGACGAATGTCTATATCCAGCGTATCAATGTCATGCGACGAAGCCAGGCGTCCAAAGCCGAAGCTCTGTGGCCAGCTTGCCGTGTCCTTCAGAGAGATATTTTCATTATTAAAATCAGGTTGCCCCTTACAAGCGCAAAGAACTACCAGCAGAATAATGTATAAAGGGGTTTTATCAGGTTGGTCGGTGTATCGGTTTCGCATTTCACTATGGTGGAAAAAACCTCACTGCACACCAACGCGCAGTGAGGTAACTGGTCATTCATACTTTCCGGCAACGAGCGTGCTTTCAGACAATGCATACTTGCGTTCTGCCCTGTCGAGCACCACATACAACGAATCCTGGTTTTCGTCCAGTCCTTCGAGCACCACCCGTGAGCCATCGGTGGTGGTAAACTTCAGCACCATGCGTTTCCGCTTGTCGAATTTTTTACCTGCGCTGGCAAACTCACGATCCCTGCGCGTTGATGCGGCACGGGGATCGATCTTCTCCACTTCATCGCCAATATGTTCCCAGGCCGTTTTGCTGATCCATTGATCGTCATAAATACCACCTTTCTTTTTAGGCTCGGTATCGATGCGTTGTTCCGGCGGCGCTCCGTTGCCACTGCCGTCACCTCCCGCTCCAGCCACAACGTTTCTCCGGTCAGGAATGGCTTTATACTTGTCCTGCAGGTACAGCACGTTGTCCACCGTGTCTGCGAGGTAATGGAATACCCTTCTTCCGCCGGCAGTGCCTGTGAGCTCGAAAGTTCTGTTGATATCACGCTGCGGATCACCCCCACCGTTCGAGAGGTCCAGCGGTGTGGGGCGGTTCACCTTGTACGTGAGCGAGGTCCACTTTTCAAAAGTTGCCTCCTGCCAGCGCACGGTATCCACAGGTGAATACGGAATCTCTTTGCCGTTCAGCCTGAACGTTGTAACATTATAATATCCGCGAAGCTTCGAAATACCTTTTGTGGCAGGCTGCTTGTACGGATCATAGAGGAAGTTCACATATTGCAGGTAGAACAACAGCACGAGGAACACACCGATGGTAGCCGTTTTCACACCGATGCGCGTAAACTGCCACGGTGTTGAAAATACAGGATAGTAGCTGAGCTGCCGCGCCGGTTTTTCGAGGATCAGCAGGCGGTACAGCTGCGGCACATAATGCACAATGAGGAACGTCGAGAGCAGCACAAAGTAAGAGCTGTACACATGCACGCCACCATCGTAAGCAAAATTGACGTAGACAATATCACCCAACGCACCAAACAGCAGCACCGCGCCCAGCAACGTCGTTCTTCTAAAGAACAACAACGTGCCCGCTCCGATCTCGACCACACCGGCAAACACCTGGTACCATGGCACAATGCCGATGGAGAGCCAGTAGATCTTCTGCGCTGTAAAATCGCCGAAGTCAGTATTCAGCAAACCGATAGAAGGATACGGCATTTGCACCGGGAGAAGTTTGGTGAAACCAAAACCGATGATGCCTATCGCAGCCCTGTAGCGCACAATGGCCCGCAGCCAGTAGTAGAGAAGGTTGTAATCCTGCGGCTCCGGTTTTCTGCGTTTGTCGATGACGGTCCAGAGAAGTCCTCCGGCAATCGCCACCAGCAACGTAATGATCCAGTTAGCGTAACCGGCGAGCGGATTACCGAAAATGGTGTTGCCAAAAATATTCAGACCGGAGCCGAAACGTGCAATGTCATAAAGGTCGCGGTAATGAAGGTTTGTCCAGTCGATGCCGGCAACCTGTTTGTACCATTCGGCACTGTTCGGGATGCAGATGCTGATGAAGAAGATGAAGGCGATCCTGAATGCTATCTTTTGCCATTCCGTCCATGGTTTCAATGCCACCGGAGTATTCTCATCTTGTACCGGCCTGGCATTGCCGGAAGTTTGATCATTGGCCATAATGTTGCTTATTTTTCAAGGTTATAATTTGAGGCCCCTGCGTCTTCCACCCTTCGCGGCTTCTTCCAGCAGGTATTTTTTATCGATCCGCTCCAGCACCACATACAAAGTGTCTTTATGCTGATCGATGCCTGACAGGATAATGGTATTGGCATCCGGTCTGTCATAGTGCAGCACAAGGCGGTCTGAAACGTAATTCTTATTCCTGTTCTGAAGCGTAAGTGTTTTGTTAGCTGCGTCGATCTCGTAGCTGTAGTAGTGCCTTCCGGCGGAGCCCGACAGCTCGTACGTTCTTTTCTCGTCGTCCAGGAAGATCTCTTCGGTGAGTGCCGCCGTGAGTGTCACCGGCCTGTTGGCGCGAATGCTCAGCGTGGCCCACTTCTCGAACACAACGTCTTTCCACCGCACAGCGTCCGTTGGGGAGTACGGCAGCACGTTGTTGTTGATCCTGAACTCTTTTACATTGTAGATCCCGCTCGCGTCGGCAAGCCCCGGCGTTTGAGGATAATGATAAACATCATTGCGAGATCCCGCATAAGTCTTGTATCCATAAAAGACAACAAACACCAGCACAAAGGCGCTCTTCAGGATCAGTCTTCCATTCTTCTGCCAGCCTTCTTTCAGCACGGGATTGAACCGGTTGGGCGCTGTGGGTTTCTCCAGGGAAGTGAGGGTAATGAGTCGCGCCGCATCGAACGCCACCAGGAACAACGCAAAGGTCACCAGCACGAGCGCATATACATATTCACCACCTTCATACGCCAGGTTAGACATCACCACGTTACCCGTGTAGGGCAACACAATGAAAGCGCCGATGGATGCCGTCTTGCGGTAGAGCAACAGCAACGCCGCCAGCAGCTCCACCAACCCGAGGAAAGATTCATATCCTGGAACAATACCGGTGCTCATCGAAAACAGTTTCCACGCCTCGATGTCGCCGTAGTTCGTGTTCAGGTTGCTGATAGATGGATAGGGCATCTGCAGCGGGAAGAACTTGATGAACCCGTACGCGAGCAACGCCACGGCTAGCCTGTAACGAAGCACCACCCGGAGCCAGTAATACAAATTATTGTACTCCTTGCTTTTCGAATCTACAATGCCCCAGGTAATGGTGCCGATCAATGCGATCACTGCCACCACGAACCAGTCGGCAAGCTCCGGAACTTCAGAGAAGAACCGCGGCGTATAGCGGGCCAGGTAAAAAAAGTTGCTGAAGTGCAGCGATGACCAATCGAGCGAAAAGATATCGCGATAGTACTTCCAGTCCAGCGGCACGGCCTGCACCAGGAAATACACGAAGAAGAACCGGAACAGCACCTTCTCATAACCCTTCCACTCGGCGGGCCGGAGATCAGGCTGCTGCTCGCGCTTTACCGTTCCATTCACCTGGGACGATACCGTTTTGCGTTCAGCGGGGGCAACAGGAGTTTCTATCAGTGTCATAGGCAAAAGTTTAAGTCTTGTTTTATCGGTAGCCGATATTCTGATCCAGCGCCAGCGTCTCGTCTACCAGGATCTGGTCTGCAGGTATGGGCAGCAGGTAGCGGAATTTTTCAGTCACGCCCAGCACATCATCCGCACGGTCTGTTCTCACCAGGTCGAACCAGCGATGCGCTTCCAGGGCGAACTCAAGTCTGCGTTCATTTTCAATGGCCAGCAGAAGATCGTTTTTGGTTGAAGCAACGCTGAGCGCGATACCAGCCCTGTCACGAACGGCGTTCAGGTCACTGAGCGCGTCCACAGGTTTATCCAGCTGCGCTCTTGCTTCCGCGCGGATCAGGTAAAGCTCGGCGATGCGGATGATGTAAGACGGATCTGACGCAGGCGTGCGGTAGTAGAGGTTACCATACCAGCGGTTCTGGTTATCGCGTGCCACCAGCACACTCCTGTTTCCACCCACAGCCGGATCGTTGATCAGTGCAAGAAAGGCCGTGTTAGGTGCCCATTGACGGGTTCCTCCGTTGGTCTGAGGCTGCCACTGGTTGCGGTGACCATTCGTTTCCGTAGTACCGTTGTAGAAGATCTCAAACACCGACTCCTCCGTTCCTCTTGCATTGCTCTGGAAAAAAGTACCGTAAGGTTTCAGCAGCTTGTAGCGTGTGTCGCTGATCAGCTTCGAAGCAAACTCTTCAGCCTTGCTCCAGTTCTGTTGATAAAGGTAGAACCGCGATTTCAGCGCCCACACCGTTTTGCGTGTAGCCCTGTAGCGATCGGTGGTTTCCGGAAGCAATGGCTCCGCTGATTCCAGGTCGCTCAATACCTGTGCATAGGTTTCTTCCACGGTGCTCCTGCCAATGTCTTCATTCTCTCCCGGCACCAGCGTAGGTTTGGTAATGAGCGGTACACCACCCCAGGTTCTGGCCAGGTCGAAGTACGCGAGCGCCCTCACGAAATAAGCTTCCCCCAGGATCTGGTCACGCAAAGCCGTGGTGAGCAACGGATCCTGGATGAGCGGTACGGCGGCAATGACATTGTTGGCGCGGTTGATCGCCCTGTAGATGCCATTCCATGCAGCGCTGACAGTAGCGTTGTCTGCGTTCACTTTTTTGTTGATGAACTCCTGTACCTGCGATTGTGAACCCGTCCAGGCGATGTTGTCACCCGAGAGGTACGCGATCGACTGGAACGAGGTGCCGTAGTAGTCACCGGCGCCCAGCGCACTGTAAACGCCGCGCAAAGCCGCTTCCGCCGATGCCTTATCCACAATCACATCGTCGCTCGTAGACAATGAATCCTTCGGCTTCACATCGAGGAACTCGTCGCACGATACAAGCGTGATCAGTGTGAGGATCAGTATATATTTCAATTTTGTTGTTGCAGTATTTATAAGCATGTCTTCTGTGCTTTTAAAATTTATAATGAGATGTTGACACCTACCTGCAGGCTGCGCGGCTGTGGTGGCGTGCCCAGGTCTATGCCCTGTTCGTTCTGGCCGCTGCTGGAAGCTGATTCGGGATCGAGGCCTGTGTAGTTCGTGAACAGCAACAGGTTGGTTCCGGCCAGGTACAATCGCAGCGATGAAACGTTGAGGCGTTGCGTAAGCTGTGATGGCAGCGTGTAGCCCAGGGTAAGTGAGCGCAGGCGCAGGAAAGACCCGTCTTCGAGCCAGCGGCTGCCGCCATCGCGATAGTTGTTCACGTTAACGCCATCGGGGCGGGGCACATTGGTGATGTCACCGGGCTGCTGCCAGCGGGCCACGTTCGATTTGAAGATCACACGCGCGGCATCGCGGGCACCACCACCTTCACCAAAGAAACGGTTGTGATTGTACACCTCGTTGCCGTACGAGAAAGCGAAGAATACACCGAGGTCGAAACCTTTGTAGTTGACGTTGTTGGTAATGCCTCCGAAGAAATCGGGCCAGATGCTGCCATAGATCTGACGGTCATCCGTAGTGATCTTGCCATCTTCCACCACTTCGTCGTAGATCACATTTCCCGTCTGCGGATCTACGCCGCGCTCTTTGTAAACCCAGAAGGAATACAGGGGAGATCCTTGCTGCTGCAGGATCAGGTCCCTGCTTCCATAGCGGAGAGGATCCTCCAGCTTTTCGATGTTGTTGACGTTGCGCGAAATGTTCAGGCTCGTGGTCCACGAGAGATCATTATTCGAAATGTTGACCGTATTCAGCGTGAACTCGAAACCCTTGTTGCTGATCTCGGCACCATTCTTCCAATAATTGCTGAAGCCCGTCTTTGAAGGGATGGCCACCAGCAGCAAACCGTTGGTAGTATACTTGTCGTAGTAATTGAACTCCAGGGCAACCCTGTCTTTCAGCACGGCCACATCCACACCGATGTTGAACTGCTTCGTGGTCTCCCATTTCAGATCGGGATTCGAAAGCTGCTGCGGTGAGATGCCGGGGCTGTTCTGATACGGCGCGCTGCCAGACCAAAGGCCCTGCGCGGCAAAGTTGCCAATGCCATTCTGGTTTCCGGTAAGCCCTACGCTGGCGCGGAGCTTCAGGTCGGTGATCAGGTCAACATCTTTCAGAAAGCTTTCCTGCTTGGCACGCCACGCAGCGCCTACAGAAGGAAAATAACCCCACTTGTTCTCTGCGCCGAACCGCGAAGATCCGTCTGCACGCAGGCTGGCATCGATCAGGTAACGGTCATTGAAGCTGTAGTTGATCTTCGAGAAGAATGAAGCCAGGTTGCTCTTAGACCAGCTCTGGGTGCTGGTGGAGCTCGCAGCCGATGAAATGGTTTTCAGGTCGTTGCTCGCAAAGCCCCTGCCTTCAGCATACGTACGGGTGAGCACGTCGCTCTGCAGCGTGTTGCCGATCAGGATACCGAAAGTGTGTTTGCCGAGATCCTTTTTGTATGCGAGCGTTTGCTCGTTCAGCAACGATGAGAACTGGCTCACGCTTGAAGTGGCCAGTCCACCTTGTGCGCCTTCGAGCAGGAATGTATTCCAGTATTCTTTCTCATCATAGTTATTGTAGTCTACGCCAAAGCTGGTGCGGAAGGTAAGTCCGGGCAACAGCTCCGCCTCGCCATAAAGGTTGGCGATGTACCGCAGGCTCACGGAGCTTACATCATAATTTTCAAGGAGCAGCTCCACGTTGTCGAAACCTGCGCGGCCCACCAGCACACCCTCCTCGTTATAAGGCGAGAGGTACGTTGGCGTGTGAAGCGCTGCCTGTAACAATCCTCCCCGCGGGCCATCGCCGGCACGGGCCTGGTTCCTGAAAGTTCTCGTCACCGTGTTGCTGGTACCTACCTGGATCTTGTCGTTGATCTTCTGGTCCAGGTTGAGCTTGAAGCTTCCCCGCTCAAATTCGATGGGCCTCAGAATGGACTCCTGCTTGTTGTATCCACCACCGATGTAATACTTGGTGTTGGTTGTACCACCGGATAAGGAGAGGTCGTAGTTCTGCGACACAGCAGTCCTGAAGACCTGACTCAACCGGTCATAGGTTTGCTGTTCTTCCGGTAATCCGCGACCAGCCTCGCCGTTGATCACCTCGCTCACTGGTCTGAACGGACGATTGGCAAAGGTCCTGTTCAGCGCCGGGTTGTCGATGCCTGTATTGATCCACCATTCATTCACCAGCTGAGCATGCTCAGGACCGGTTGCCAGGTCCCAGAGCTTCGCGGCCTTTGCCCATCCGTAAGAGGCGTTGAAATTGACGGTGGGCTTCTGCTCATACGTTCCACGTTTGGTAGTGATGATCACCACGCCGTTCGCGCCCCGTGAGCCATACAACGCGGTGGCTTCCGCATCTTTCAAAACCTCGATACTTTCAATGTCAGCCGGGTTGATGTCTGCGATGGGAGACGTTGCCTTACCGCCCGTGCTGATGGTTTGCAGGCTGTTGCCGTTGATGAACACACCGTCAATGACATAAAGCGGGTCGTTGTCAGCGTTAATAGACGTAGCACCACGAACACGCACGTTGACCACTTCACCGGGCACACCTGTGTTGCTCGAGATCTGAACACCTGAAACTTTTCCCTGGAGCTGCGCGTCGAAGCTTCCTGCGGCGATCGTTTTTATTGCGGCGGGATCTACTTTGGTAACGGAGCCGATGAGGTTCTTACGTTCCTGCGTTCCGTATCCCACCACAACCACTTCATCGAGCAGGTTGTCAGTCTTCAGCGTTACTTCCAGGGGATCGCCCAGCAGCTCATATATTTCTACTTCCTGCGGCCTAAAACCCACAAGGTTCACCTGGATGGAGAAAGGAAATTCTTTCGCCGATGCCAGCACAAATTGTCCGTCGGCATCTGTTACGGCGAAGCTCGCGGTGCCTTTTACAGCAACGGTAGCGCCAGGCACCGGTGCGCCGGTGTCATCCTTCACGATACCCTTTACATTTTCCTGGGCCGCAACAGAGAATATGATCGATACTTTAAATACTAAGATCAGTAACAGTTTTTTCATAGGTTTTACTTCGAGGCGAGTTGTTCAAATTTTTGTTTTTCATTCTCAAAACGTTTCTGTTCGGGTTTGAGAAAGCCATAGTGATGCAGATCATCCTGCGCATTGTAAATGACCCACAGCAGGAACTTCAGCGCTTCGGGTTTGTAGTTGTGCTTGCGCAGGGAGATGTGGATGTATTCCACGGGAATGTTCTCCGTTTTCTGATCTTCAATGGCGCTGATGGCATCGTCGAGGGTGGCGTAGAAGCGCTCATCCTGTGAAACACGGCCGTTGTTGTCGGCATCCACTGGCAGCACGGCGAGTCCCGGAAGCGCCTTGCGCGATGTGAGGTCGTAGATCAGTCCCGGGTAGCTGTACGAGATTCCTGTAGGATCTTTCAGCAGCGCCTTGATCAGGTGCTCATCGGCGCCGGCGATGGCTTTGCCGGTGATCTGCTGCTGCTCAAATCCGAAATACTTTGCAAACGTGACAGGAGCACCTGCTTTCTGAAGCCTGGTGTACACCGTGTAAGGTGCTTTGATCTCCTGCTGTTTTTCCTTGTCTGCATAGATGTCGTGAAAATAGATCTGTTTGATCAGGTCTTTGGTCAATCCCTTCTCTGTGAAAGTTTTGGCGAACTCCGACCCTGCGTTGGCTACCGGCAGCAATGCATACCTTGCCAGGTAGAGGTACTCGCGTTCTTCCTTCACTTCCTTCTCGGGCTCGTAAGCTTCGATGAGCAGATCATAGTGCGCGGGATCTGTAGCAGTACGTGAGTCGATCACAACTTCCACAGAGGGATTCGCTTCCTTGTATTCGGCGATCCATTGCTGTACCAGCGGATAGGCAAACCGTACGCCGGTGATCACTACTTTTTTGTCGGGGGCCTGCTGCGCAAAAAGCGATGTTGCCGTGAGCAGCAGAAAATAAATGAGTATAAATGAAATGAATGATTTCATGGTCAAGTCAGTAATTGTAAAATATTTGGGAATTGTAATTAGGCGGCTACGGAATGCATCTTATCTTATTGAAATTCCACCAAGATCAACAAGATCGATGCATCCGAAAGCCATGTAGTTGTTACTCGCCGCACGAGGGAACGCGGCACCATCCGTCAACAACCTTCATCAGCAGAAGGCATACAGCAACAGCAAGCGTGCTGAGGGTTGACGTTATTGCATTGTTTCATGTGAGCCATCAGGCCCGAAAAAAATTTCGTTTTCATTGTTTAAAATTTTATAGTCCCAAAAATTTATTTGGTAGGACTTAGCACCTTGTCTGGTGGAAACAGGTTGCTAGAAGATCATCGAGCCTATTCTCTCCCTTCTTCTTTATAAAATCAATTTGGTGGCTAATTGATTTGTCTACTAAATCTATAGACAAATGTAACATTACAAATTTGTAACGTGCAACTGTTTGGTAAAAAAAGTTTTGAGAAATTTTGGTTAGTCCATCGCAATGGTTTGAAGTGTCTAAAACAAAGCCACTTATGCCTGCCCCACAAAAAAAAGCCCGCAAGGTTTACCTGCAGGCTTCAAAGAAGCGTTGTCAACTAACGCTCTACCCTGATATTACTGACCGGCTTTTCTGATATAAACGTTGCCGTATTTCGACTCAAAGGTATACTTCGGACCGCTGCCGGGCTTGGCTGTAACGTAGGTGTGAAAATCCCTTTCCTTAAAACCACCGCCCGAGAATTTTGTGTCGAAGTTGGTATAGATCTCGCCGTAGTTGGTTTCGGCAATGACTTCGCCTGCGGCACGCTCAGCCAGCGCGGCATCAACACCGCCGTAGGTTGCCTCCACGGTTAACGGGCCATTGAAGTTCTTGATCTCCACCATGCCATAGACCGATTCAACACGGGTCTCTATGTTCTTCGGAACCTTGATCTCCAGCTTAATGTCAATGTCAGCGCCCCACGACATGGTATTATAGCCTCCACCATGTTCTTCCTGGTATTTTTTAAGGTCGGCTTTGGTCCTGAACATGATCTTCTGGCCATCGCGCATAATGGTGATCCGCTGCGGCAGGTTCTTCAGGTCTTTAATGAAGGAGCGAAGATCGATCACATTTCCGTTCACCGCGTTTTCAAAGATGAAGGCATCATCGTTCTCGCCGCCGTTGATGCTCACCGTGCCCTGAACCGAGATCTCGTTCCTGTCCCACGTGCTTACCTGCACCAGCTCAGGATAATCGAAGTGCATGTTGATCTTCTGGCCTGGCTGGACCGGGATCGTTTTGTTGAGCTGCGTCTGCGCAAAATCCTTGACGGGACTTGTCATCGCAATGATCAATATGGCTATTGTTATTTTCATAGCAGATATTTTATCGTTTCGATTTCAGATCTGTGATCTCCGAATCCTAATCATTGAGTATTACCGAGACCAGGAGCCGGAGATCTACAGCAGAGATCATTTCATTTTTCTCAGGTATACGTTATCGTGCGAAGCTGACAGTGTGATGTTGATGCCGCCGCCATTGATCTTGCCGTTCACCTTGTCACTGTACCTTACCAGGTCACCGGTACGTTCGATCTCGATCTTGAAATCGGGGTCTACGAGGATCTCGCCGTGCGAAGAAGCCAGTTTCAGGTTTGCCTTCGTTGTTACCGGAAGGGCTACGTCCACATGGCCGTGAACCGACTGGATCGACACCGGGTTTTTCAACGCAGCACCCAGCACCGCTTCAATTCCACCATGCACTGTTTTCACTTCCATCGGCCCGGTCACATTCGTCAGCCTGACGCCGCTATGGACAGTAGAAACTTCGATCTCGCCTTCAACATTCCGGAACTGCACTTCACTGCCATGAGGTGAATTGTGTGAATAAAATACCTTGACACCCTTTGGAACTTTGATCGTAACATCCGGTCCACCCATTTTCTTCAGCTGGCGGACCTCTATCACCTGCCCTTTGTCTACCACTGACAGGCCGAGACCTGTATTGTCTTCCAGTCCCAGGCTGCTGACAGCACGCAATCCCTGGGCGCGTTCATCGCTCGAGCGATCGTTTCCCCTGGCGCTGAAGATGATCTCGTTGCCATCATACCCTTCTACTGAAACGTCATTCACTTCCCTGATGTCCAATGTTCCCGAGCTTTTCGAAACCTTGTAATCCTGCGCACAGACGATACCGGAGATCATTGCGCCGAGTACCACCATTAACAATTTCTTTTTCATTACTTATGTCGTTTACGATTGTGATCTGATTTAATTTTGTTGGCTCTTCGCACTATTTCTTTCTGAGATAAACCTTCCCATAGTTGCAGGCGAGGTCGATATTGATACCACCACCGTTGATCTTGCCGACAACCTTGTCGCTGTAGTGGACCATGCCACCGGTGGCTTCTATCTTGATATCGAACTCAGGCGCCACAAAGATCTCTCCGTATGATGTGCTCAGCTTGAGGTCGGCTTTGGTTGCCTGCGGAAGTGTAACATCCACATAACCGTAAACCGAAACGATGGAGATGGGATCTTTGATGGTGGAGCTGAACGTGGCTTCCACATGACCGTAGATGGTTTTGACGGTGAGCGGGCCTGTAACATTATCGAGCTCGATGCTGTTGTACTGTGCCGACACTTCTATTTCGTTCGTCAGGTTCTTGAACACTGCTTCGCCGCCGTATTGCGATTCGTGGGTGAACGATACAATAACACCTTTGGGAACCTGCACCCTGATGTTGGGTGCGTTTGTCTTTTTCAATTGCCGCACTTCCACAACGTTGCCTTTATCAGTCACGTTGATGCCGAGGCCGGTGTTATCGCTAAGCCCCAGGCTATTGACTGACCGCAGGCCTTCAGCACGTTCGTCTCTATCTTTTCCGCCATCCTTGCTTGAGAAGATGATCTCGTTGCCGTCATAACCTTCCACGGTTACCTTGCCTACATAGAGCTCCAGCCTGCCGGAGTTTTTGGCTACCTTGAACTCCTGGGCCTGAACACACCCCGCTATCAGCAGCAACACGATCCCTGTTATTATTTTCTTGTTTTTCATTTCCTTTCTTTGATTTGTTACTTAAAACCTAACCTATATTTATTTCCTTCATGAAAGTCTCAATATTCCTGAGTATGCTTCGTCCTTTACGGCCTGCATGGTCTTCTCGTCATCCACGATCTTCCTGAGGTCGTTCACCACACTTTTTTCCTTCATCTTCACCAGCAGCTGGATCAGGCTGATCTGCACCACTGGGTCTTTTTGTTTTTGCAGCGAAGTCACCAACGCTTTTCTCACGGCAGCGTCATCCGAAAACTTGCTGAGCGCATCGAGAGCTGCGAGCCTCACGTTCGAGTTGGGGTCTTCGTTCATGGTTTTTACCAGCGCGTTCACGATCTCGTCGTCGGCTTTGCCCATGCTGACGGCTACATTCACACCCTGGATCCGCTGGCTTGCCGACTGGCCGTTCTGAAGCATGGCCATCATCTGCTGCGTGATCTGCATCTGTTTTTCCAATGCTTCCAGTCTTTCTCTCTCTGCCAGTTGTCTTTCTTCACGCTGGTGGCTGATCCAGAACCCGATGCCACCGCCCAGGATCAGCAACGCCACAGCTGCTGCCACACGGTACAGGGCTGGCTGGAAGAATACGGTTTTGGTCTGGCGTGCCGAGGTCATTTCTTCTTTCAGCAGGTCATCGAAGCCCGCCCGCAGTTTTGCGCTCGGCTCGATGCGTGCGGACCTGTCCATCAGGTGCATCACTTCCTTCAGCTCTTCATAAAGCTTGTACGATTCTGCGTTGTTCACCAGCTCCTGCTCCACCACCCGTTTATCAACCGTGTTGAGGCGGTTGTCGATGTAGTCGATGAGCATACTTTCCAGCTTTTGCTTTTCCATATCTTTTATGCTTTCAGGGCGTTAGATCTTTTCCATTTCAAAATAGTACTCCCGCAGCTTGAGGATGGCGCGGTGCACTTTCACTTTTATATTGGCTACCGTTGTGTCCATAATGGCGGCAACCTCTTCGTATTTCATTTGTTGAAACCGGGTAAGCACCAGCAGCTCGCGCTGTTCTTCGCTGAGCCTTGCCATGGACTGGTGAAGGAGCTTCTCCTTTTCGTCCTGCGCTTCATGTTCCTCGAGGTCAGCCATATGGTCGCTTATTTTTTCTACGTCAACAAAATCCGAGAACTTGTTCTTGTTCGCCTGGTAGTGATCCGAAAACACATTCCGCGCTACCTGGTAGATCCACGATTGAAACTTATTGCCTTCGCGGTAGCTTGTTCTGTATTTGATGATGCGTAAAAAAACGTTCTGGGTAAGGTCTTCAGCCAGCGCCCTGTCCATTGTCATGCGGGCTAGAAAATTGAATATGCGTTTATGGTACCGCTCAAATAGCAAGGTCGCCTGTTGAAGCTCTCCACGCTTTACGGCCTCCATTATCAATTCGTCTGTCATCAGGACCTCGTTTTTTGTCAATTTTCGTGTTAGTTACCGGACGGTAAAGTAAAGGTTACAGTTGAATTTAAGGATTTTTCGGGCCGCGAAGCGGCAAAAAGGAGCCAGGAGCCAGGAGTAAGGAGCCAGGGGTCGCCCGAAGCCAGCCTTATGCGTACCTCGTAATTCGTACTTCGTACCTAAGAGTCGCGCTGCTGCCTAACATGAATTTAACGTCTCAGGCAATACACGGTGCCTTCCGTGGTGGTGAAGATCAGGAGGTCAGGCGTGATGGCAGGGGTTGAAAAAATGCCACCAAGCTCGTATTCAACTTCCAGGAAATGTTCGTTCGATTTGATGATGGTGTAAATATCATCGCGATAAGCGTCATCGGGTTTAAAATATTTGAGCCGGTTCTTGCTGTATCCTTCCGTTGTTACGGTCCATACTTTTTCACCGGTCCGGGCATCGATGCCGTGCAGCTTGCCGATGGTTGTGCCTGCATAGAACATACTTTCACTGTAGGCATTGCTTCCGAAGATGAGGAACTCCATCGGTTTTTTCCAGTACTCCCTGCCGGTCTCGGGTACGGCGGCAATGAGCACCCGTTCATCGGCGCCGCCAATATGCAATACCGAGTCGTGAATGGTGTTGGCTAGGCCCCATCCCCGCGTAAAAGCTTTGTTCCAATGACAGTAGCCCTTGTTCTGATCTATGGCGTAAACATTGTAATCGCGCGCACCGATAAAGACCAGGCCCTTCGCCACAACGGGTGAGCCCTGCACTTCACCTGCAGGAAAAAAGCGATGGCCTAAAGTTTTGAACTTCCACACCAACGCTCCGCTGGCGACATCCAGCGCATACACGTATCCATCAAATGAGCCCACAAACACTTTGTTGTTATCGATCGCCGGGGTTGTGTGCACAATGTTGCCGGTCTGATAGCTCCAGCGCTTCGTTCCATTATCAGCCTTCACGGCATACACGTTGCCATCGCCCGAGCCGAAATACACTGTATTATTATAGAGGATGGGAGAAGACTGGTGATAGTCCGCAAAATCGTATTTCTTTTCACCGTTCGAGGCAAAGGTCCATTTGATCTTGCCTGTCATCTTATCGAGGCAGTACAGGTTTCCGTCGCCACCATTCAGGTACAGTATGTTGCCTGTTACGAGGGGTGTCGAGCGGATCTGTCCACGGGTCTTCAGTTTCCAGCTGATCTTTCCTGACCGGGTATCGAGCGCATAGAACGTGCTGTCGAGCGCACCAAAATAAACGAGGTTATCACTCACCAGGGGCGAGGCGATGATGGGGGTAGCGACCCGGAAGGTCCAGTGCACGGAGGGCTTCTCTTTAAAATCGGGAATGGTTTGTTTCGCGGAACTCTGGGCCTGTGCATAACTGAAGAGCGCAAAGAAGAACAGTGGAGATAAGCACCTCATATGTTTTTTTAATCAAAATACAAAATGGCGTCACCATCCGGTAACCGCTCGTGCAAATCCACGTGAGCTGGGGGATAAAAAAAGGTGCCCTTTTGAGGCACCCTTTCGTTTACAGGTTTGTAGTTGTGATAGCCGGGCCGCATTTATCACCCTACCACCCGGGCACGGCTATCAAAGGCCTGTGTTCTCTTATTTCACTTCTTTGCCGTCTTTGTCAAGCTTTACGGTTTTTGTCTCGGCGTCTTTCTTCAGCTCCACTTCATACTGGTCAGCTGATTTCAGGTGATACGCTGCGCTGATCGTCCAGCCCTGGTAGTCGGCGCTCTGAAGGGCAGTTTTTACGGCTTCGGGAAGCTCTTCAGTTTTGATCTTCACTTTGTCATCCTGTTGCACGGCAACAACGGTAGTGCTAATGGTTGTGGCGTTAACGAAAGTTCCGGCTGCGAAGAACACAACGACAAGAGAAAGAATAACTTTTTTCATGTTATTAAGTTTGGTTTAAAACGTTTTGCGCTGCCTGTTACAATGACGATGCCGGCCAGCAGGCAGAAGGTGAAAACAGCTGTAGGTCAGGAGATTAAATTTTTAACGAAGGATGAGCGGGCAGTCAACGTGTAGAATATGTCTACAGTTTGAATCCACAGACCACAGATTTAGGATAGTCGTCAGACCACTGCGCACACGCCAACGCACCTGTCAGTGGTCAGACGACTCAATTCCACCTTACGCGCATGTACTTGTCGTTCTTTTTGAAGTGTGGCGGGATGGCCTTGAGGATGGCTTCGCGCAGCTTGATGAGCAGCATTTCTTTGACAAATCCCTGGTGCACGGCGAGGCTCACTTCGCGCACAGGCTCGGGTGACGTAAAATGTTTTACGTGTTTGCTTTTGGCATTCACGGCGAGCTCGGGGATCAGCGTATAGCCATAGTTATTATCGACCATGGCCTTCAGGGTTTCGAACGAGCCGCTTTGGTAGTTGAGCTGATGATGCGATTTTTTTGCTTTGGTGGTGCAGAGATTCATCACCTGGCCACGGAAGCAATGGCCTTCTTCCAGCAGCAGCAGGTTTTCGGTGGTGAGCGATTTGATGTTCACTTTTTCCTGCTGAAAGTATTTCAGGTTCTCTGACGTGTACAGCAGAATGGGCTCGTAAAATACGGGGATCTCCCTGATCTCTTTGTCTTCCAGCGGTGTAACGAGAATGGCCAGGTCGAGCCGGTTGGTCTTCAGCTGTTTGATGATGTCTTCGGTCTGCAGCTCGAGCACCGTGAAAGAGGTGCCGGGATTCTTATCCAGCAGCTCGTTCAGGAACCTGGGCAGCAGGTATGGTGCCAGGGTGGGGATCACCCCGAGCCTGAACTCACCTTCGATGGAGTCTTTTTCATTGCGGATGAACTCTTTCAGGTTCTTCACCTCCTGCAGGATCTGCCGCGCCCGGCTGATGATGATCTCGCCCGACTGTGTGGGCTTCAGCGGCTGGCTGCGGTCAAAGATCTTCACCCCCAGCTCGTCTTCCAGCTTCTTCACCATCATGCTCAGCGTCGGTTGCGTGACGTGGCAGTGCTCCGCGGCTTTCACGTGGTTACGGTGAATATCGAGGGCCACAATATATTCCAGTTGCTGAAGGTTCATTCGATTGCAGAAAATTGTTAAATCGTTGTAATAGACAAAATTAATAAATACATAGTCAATATCGATATGATTTATAAAATGAATATTCTATTTTCGCGGCACGAAAAACATTTTTTAACCACTTATGACAAAAGGTATCTTATCTGTAGGACAAGCTTTTCCGAAATTCAAAAAAGCTGCTGTAGTATCACTCGAGAAAGGAAAGGAATTTTTTGACATCTCGTCTGACGAGCTTGTCAACGACGAGGGGCGTTGGACCGTGATGTTCTGGTGGCCGAAAGATTTTACTTTTGTGTGCCCCACAGAGATCGCTGAGTTCAATAAGAACTTCGGAGAGTTCCGCGATCGTAACACCAACCTCATCGGTGCTTCAACCGACTCAGAATTTGTTCACCTGGCCTGGAGAAAAAATCACGACGACCTGCGCGACCTGAAATTCCCGATGCTGGCCGATACTTCCAAGTCGCTTGCCGAAGACCTCGGTGTGCTGGAAGCCAACGAAAAAGTTGCTTACCGCGCCACTTTCATCATTGACCCTCAGGGCATTGTGCGCTGGGTAAGCGTGAACGACCTGAACGTGGGCAGGAATGTTAAAGAAGTGCTGCGTGTGCTGGATGCGCTTCAGACAGACGAGTTGTGTCCCTGCAACTGGGAAAAAGGAAAAGAAACGATCAAGATCTAGTTCGAAGTTTAAAGTTTAAAGTTTCAAGTTAGAAGTTTCAAGTTTTTTAAAGTTTAAAGTTAGATGGAGTTAACGCAAACATATTCGGAGACCACGCAGGAGTTCCTGGAGTTTCTGAAAGTAAGTAAAGATTACCGCAGCGATGCGCTCGATCTTTTGGAGGAAGGGAAGTCGCGTTACCTGGCAGACCTGAAGCTGAACTTCAAGAACTCATTTGAGAGCGATCACCTTTCAAAAAAGGAGATCGCTTTGCTGGGCGTGTCACTGGCGGTGAATGCCGGCAACGCCCTGCTTCGTGAATTCTTCAAAGGCAATGCCCAGGCTGAAGGCGCCACTGCAGAAGAGATCGCAGAGGCTACCGGCTGTGCTTCATTGCTCAGCGCCAATAATGTGTTCTACCGTTTCCGGCATTTCGTGAACAAGGAAAAGTACAACGAAATACCGGCCCGCATCAAAATGAATATCATGGGCAGGCCCGTGACCGGAAAAGAGTTCTTCGAGCTCATGAGCCTGGCTGTGAGCGCCGTAAACGGCTGTGAGATGTGTGTTAAATCACACGAGCACTCCCTCATCGAGCTCGGCAGCAAAGAAGAGCGGATCTTCGAAGCCGTACGCCTGGCCGCCGTTATCACCAGCGTAGCCAAGATTTTGTACTGAGAAAGTTGGCAACTACTTTGTACGCTTAAACGAAAACGGGTCCTTCGGACCCGTTTTCTTTTTTTGACCAGGATTAAACCAGGATTATATAACAGGATTAACGGATCAACAGGATTGAGTCACATACACCCAATCCCGTCATCCTGCTGTTCTGTTCCCCTCATCCTGAAAAAAATCCTGAAAATCCTCAAATCCTGCTCCAACGATTGGCCCGGTGTTTGGTGTCTAATGACCAAACCATTTGAACTGTATGAAAAGTAAACTTATTGCATTTTTATTCCTGGCGCTTCCGTTGTTCGCTTCGGCACAGAATGAGGTTTTTAAAGGCGAACATTTTATTGAAGTAACGGGAACCGCACACCTGGAGATCGAGCCCAACGAAATATATACCCTGATCAGGCTGAAAGAATTTGAAGAGAACCGTCAGAAGACCACACTTGAAAAGCTGGATGCCGATTTTCTGAACGCTTTGAAAAATGCCGGCATCGACCGCAAGCGCCTGGAGCTGGCCGACGCCGGATCGAGCATCGGCAAGTTCGGCAGAAAAGACAAAGATGCCTTCCGTGAAAAAACTTACCAGATCAAACTTACCAGCGCTGCCGAGCTGGAGAAGTTCCTCGAAAAGCTCGAACCCGTGAAAGTGGATTTAGTAGACATCACCCGGCTCTATCACTCTGATTATGAGAAGATCAAGCTCGACCTGAAGACCAAAGCGCTGCAGGCCGCAAAAGCAAAAGCTGAAACCCTGCTGAAGTCCATCGGCGCCGAGATCGGCAAACCGTTAATGGTGCGCGACTGGGAAGTAGACCCCATCCAACCGATGATGGAAATGAAAGCCGCCAACGTGAGGATGAACTATGCCGGCGATGCTGCAGAAGAAAGCCAGATCGGTTTCAGGAAGATCAAACTTCAGTCGCAGATCACTGCACAATTTGAAATTAAGTAAGCACTGATCTTTGATTGGTGGAGAATCCTCTGGTACGGCTCTGTATCAGAGGATTTTTTGTTTCGGAGAGTCCACGGTCCACAGACCACAGTCCACAGCAGGTACAGTGTGAGTCGTGAACGAGTCAAACTGATCGGTAACTGGTCGACTGTACTACCAAATGCCGTGGACCGTCGTCCGTGGACTGTAGACTCTTCGCCTACTCAGAGCGCAGCGACTTCACCGGATTTGTCAGCGCTGCGGCAATCGCCTGGAAGCTCACGGTGAATAACGCCACCAGCAACGCGGCACCTCCGGCGAAAACGAAGATCCACCAGGCCAGGTCTATCTTATAGGCAAAACCATCGAGCCATTGTTGCATGAGGAAGCCACCCACCGGGGCCGCGATGATGAACGAGATCGCGACAAGCTTCACAAAATCTTTCGACAGCAACGTTACAATATTGCCAACAGTGGCACCCAGCACTTTGCGGATGCCGATCTCTTTGGTGCGCTGCTCCGCGGCGAATATCACAAGACCTAACAATCCCAGGCACGAGATCAGGATCGCCAGCACGGCAAACACATTGGAGAGCCGGGCCACAACAGCTTCGTTGCGATACAGTTTTTCATATTCCTGGTCCAGGAACTGGTAGTCGAACGGGTAATTGGGATTAATTGCCTTGTACACCTGCTCCAGGCTGGCCAGGGCTTCGCGGGTTTTGCCCGGTTCTGTGCGCGCGATGATCACGCCGAAATATTCGTATTCTTTCACATCAACGATCAGCGGTTTGATAGGCTCATGAAGGGAGTGCGTGTGATAATTTTTCAGCACCCCGATGATGTGTCCTTTTTTATTCCAGGCCGACACCCACTTCCCGATAGGGTCTTTCATGCCCATCTGTTTCACCGCCTCCTCGTTCACCATGAATGCATCTGCCGAGTCCGTTGACACGTCTCTGGAGAAATCCCGTCCTTCCGCGATCTGCAGGTTCATGATCTTTAGAAAATCGAATCCTACCGATACGGGTTTAAAGCCCATGGAGGCGCCTCTCTCCTTGCCTTCCCATTTAATAGCATCGCTGTCATCAATGGTCTCCCGCTGCCCGTCATTAACATCCACCACAAATCCCATGGCGTGGGGTGCTTCGCTGCTGCGGTCTACCAGGGCAACGCCGGGCATGTGCGAAGCCTGCTCCTTAAACGCAAGATACTTGTCATATTTGCTCAGCTCACCTTCCACCCTGATGTAGATGAGGTTCTCACGGTTGTAGCCCAGGTGTGTATGCTGCACATAGCTGGTCTGGCGCGAGATCACCACGGTAACGATCAGCAGCACGATGGAGATCACGAACTGAAAAACAGCAAGGCCTTTTCTGAACCACAATGCGCCGTTTGAAAATTTCATCACACCTTTCAGGATGCGGGCAGGTTTCAGCGAAGAGAGGTACAGCGCCGGATAACTTCCCGCTACAAATCCTGTGAAGAGCATGAGCGCCGCCAGGATGATCCATGAAGAAAGTGATGTGATAGGAGATACGATCTGCTTACCCGTGAAAGTATTGAAAGCCGGCAACAGCAGATGTACCAGTGCCAGCGACACAATGAGCGCCAGGAACGAAAGCACGATGGCCTCTCCCAGAAACTGCCCGATGAGGCTGCTTCGCGATGAGCCCACCACTTTACGCACACCCACCTCCTTGGCACGTTTCACCGAACGCGCCGTGGCGAGGTTCATAAAATTGATGCAGGCAATGATGAGAATGAAGATGGCCACGCCGGTAAAGATGTTCACGTACTCGATGCGGCCACCATGTGGTTTGCCATTTACAAAATTCGAAACCAGGTACTGGTCACGGTAAGGCTGAAGTCCCAGCTGGATCTTAACGGGTTCTTTTTTATCAAGCTGCGCCTGCAGAAACCGGTTCATCTTGGTCTCAACGGTTTGGATATCCGCTGTTTTGGAAAGCTGCACCATGGTGCGCATGCTGCCGGTAGCCCACTCCAGCCGCGTCATGTGCGACTCCCAGTTGAGCAGAAAATCGAACTTCAGCGTGCTGTGTGCCGGCACATTTTCGAACACGGCCGTCACCACAAGGTCAAGCCTGTTCTCATACCGCATGCTCTGGCCGATGGCTTTCTCCGGTGTATCAAAGAACATTTCGGCCATCTTGCGCGAGATAGCAATGCTGCTCAGGTCTTTCAGCGCAGTTTTCGCATTGCCTGCGATCACCGGATAGCTGAACATGGTCAGAAAATCTTCGCTGGCACGCGAGCCCTCCAGCTTGTAAAGCTTGTCTCCCACCTGGAAGGTTTCGGCGTGGCCCCACGGCAGCTCATACCCTGTAGCATAGAAACTCATGTGCTCGATCTCAGGAACAGCCTGCCTGACGCCGTCGATCAGAATACGTGAACGCCCCTCGCGGTTTCGGTATGACGTGCTATAATCTGCGTTCACCTGTCCATCGGCATAAATGGTCTGATACACATTGTAAAGTGTTTCACCATTCGTGTGGAAATTATCGACGCGTTTCTCATCCTGCACCCAAAGAAAAATAAAGAGGCAGCACGTCATGCCCAGTGCGAGCCCGGTGATGTTGATGGCAGAAAAAGCTTTGTAACGCGCCAGGTTGCGCATGGCTACGGTGAGGTAGTGCCTGTACATGTTCATATTCATAGGTGAGGATGGTGTAGCGGTTGGTTTTCGTTTGATGGCAAATGGTTTCATGAACCCCATTACATTGCGGATGTAATCGAGCCGTGCCCTGCGCGCGCCGGCCTTCTGAACCTGGTAGTAGAACTCTTCGTCCAGGTCGCCCTGCACTTCTTCCAGCAGGTGGGGTGCACAGTAGTAACGCAGCAGCGCGCGGGCCCAACGGGGTGGCCGTACTTTGGGATCATAACTCACAGCCATATCGACTTCATGTTAATTCGCATTTGGTAATAAGCTCCACATGTGGTTGCGCACTGCCTGGATGTCGTTCAGCGTTTGCTGGCCATAAGCCGAAATGCTGAAAAGACGTTTGCGTCTGCCGCCGCGCTCGGCTGTGGGATCGCCCATCTTCGAGGTCACCATACCTTTGTCTTCCAGGCGTTGCAAGGCCGCATGAACCTGGTTGAGCCTTGCCGACCGCCCGGTTTGCTGGATGATCTCGTGGGTGATGGCCACGCCATACGCATTCGCGGAAAGCACCGCCACGGTCAGCAGCACCAGCTCTTCAAATTCGCCCAGGTAAGCCCGTTTCATAGTTTATAAGAGATATTACTTCCATTTTTGCTGATCAAATTGTTTGCCATATCAAAAACGAAGAAATCAGGCTGAAAAAGGGCTTTTTATGGAAGTGTACCAATAACAACCGTTCGATATCAGACAATGATGTCCGGAGGAGGAACGAGGTTTAGAAAGGTACGCAAGGGTGTTCTGGGTGTGGGAACTAAGTTCCCAGGGGAGGGTTTGCTGTCGAACGAAGGGTTAAAAGGCGCACGGAAGAAACTTCCGCGCTAGTGAAGTACGAGGTACGCGAGGGACGTAAATGCCTTGCGTGGTTGCATTGGGCGCTGAAGTGTGGTTTGGGTCTTTGAACCGTGCTTACGTGGAGTGGGGCCAGGGCATTAAGAATGTTTTCAGCAGCATTAAGACGGTGAAGGTTTTGTTTGTACACTGCACTTTTTTAAGCCCTGACTTTTACTAACTTTTCAACCCCATTGAAACCTGCATCTAAATCCCCTGAAGGCATGTCGCAACGCGTCATGGATCTGATTATCAGTAACGTGCTGTCTATCCTGATCACGATCGTTTTCGGTTATTACTTTTTATACGTGGGCGATAAGGAACGGGAGCCCACTTTTTATGTCGATCCCGTGCGCACGGTCATCATCGATCAGGCCAACGTGGGAGAGGCACCTTTACAATTGCTCAAACCCAACCACGACACGGTAGACGCCGATGTGGTATCTGCCTATTTTTATTTCTTCAACCAGGGCAAAGAGACCATCAAACGTGAAAACATCTACTCGCCCCTGAAGATCAAGGTTGACAAAAGCGAGATCCTGTATTTCAAGATGCTGAAAACAGCCCGCGATATTTCGGGCATCAAGGTGACCCGCGATACGCTCGAAAATTCACTGGACATCGATTTCAGCGCCCTCGAAAAAGACGATGGTTTTGTGGGCCAGGTGATCTTTGAAGGAAACAAAGATGCCCCGCTGATCATAGAGGGTGGCGTTGACCGTGTGAAATATTTCAGGAACGAGCTCGAGAGCATTCCTCCTATCTATATTCTGATCGCCATCTTTATTTTCCTGGTAGCCGCTTACGTTTACCTGCTGCTCAGCAAGCGCAATCCCAAATCGGTGCCCCGGCTGCTGTTCATCTTTTCGGCGATCCCCGTGATCTATCTGCTGCTGATGCTGTACAAAACCGAGTGGTTCATAGACCACAAGGTGCCTGAAACGCTTCGCATCGAACAATATGTTCAGCAAAGCAAGAAGCAGGTTTTTGAGCTGTCGTCCTGGTTCCATTGATCGCCGAAAAAAAGTCAAAAAATATTTTACCGCTCGTTTTTGTGCTGACATAGGGCTGTCACTGTGTGGTTGTTTCTTCGTATCATCAAACACAGCACCTATGAAACACACAACTGCAAAAACAACGGTAACATTGGGAACCCTTGTCAGGGATTATGTGGTCTACAACGCCTGGGCAAACAAAACCCTGGTGGAATGGCTGCAATCCAAACCTTCGGCCGTCATGGAGGAGACCGTTCCGTCAAGCTTCCCGACGCTCAAAGCCACCCTGCTGCACATCTGGGATTGCCAGCGGTTCTGGCTTTCCGTTTTACAGCAAACCCCTCCGCCGGCACCGGTAAACCCGGATAGCTCCCTGGAAGAGCTGATGAATGGTTTCATCGCAGAGTCTTACCTGTTTGCGGCGTATGTGAACATCCTGGATGAGGATGCCATCGCTGAAGAAGTTGTGTTTACAAGCCCTTATGCAGAGTCGGTCAGCCCGCGGTTCGAGTTCATTCAACATTGCATGAACCACAGCACGTATCACCGGGGCCAGATGGTGACCATGGGCCGCAACCTGGGTCTCACGGATGCACCGATGACCGATTACAATTTTTACCTGATCATGGCCAAACAAAGCATGACAGAACAATTGCAAAAAGCCGCCTGATGTTTAATTTTAAAACATGACCATGAAAGACATCATCCGCCATCGCCTGTACCGCCAGCAGCTTGCCAAACCTGAATTTGCCACCGCCGGCGAAGTCGTGTCGTGGCTGGGTGCTGTTCAGGGGCAGGACTATCTTGGCGCGTTGTGGTCTATTGGCCAGCGGATGAAAAAGGCTGTTGAGGCAGACATCGAACAGGCTATTGCCGACAAGTCGATCATCCGCACATGGCCCATGCGTGGCACGTTACACTTCGTTGCCCCGAAAGATATCCGGTGGATGCTCAAGTACCTCACACCAAGGGTAATGACCCGTGCCGCCGGAATATACAGGCAGAGCGGCCTGGAGAATAAAGATTTTACAAAAAGCGCGAAGCTGTTCGAAAAAGCGCTCGAAGGCGGAAAGCAGCTCACCCGCGACGAAATGTACGATGTGCTGGAACGGAACAAGATCTCTACGGGGGATACGCGCGGGCTGCACATCCTGGGAAACCTGGCACAGAAAGGTCTCATCTGCTTCGGCGCAAGAAAAGGTAAACAGCAGACCTTTGCGCTGCTGGAAGAATGGGTGCCACCCGCCAGCGTACCCGATAAAGATGAGGCACTGGCCGAGCTGGCCCTGCGTTACTTTACCAGCCACGGCCCGGCTACTGTCGCGGATTTCATGTGGTGGGCAGGCCTGACCAAAGCCGATGCTGTTGCCGCCCTTGAGTCGGTAAAACATCAGCTTGCCTGCGAAACCGTTGAGGGAGAACCATATTGGCTGTCGCCCTCGGCAGCGGCACCCAGGATCAGTGCTTCAACGGCCTACCTGCTACCCACCTATGATGAGTATGGTATCGCTTACAAGGAAAGAAGCACCATCATCGATCCGCTACATTACAAGAAGATCGGAAATTTTATGACCTCCTCCATTGTGATCAATGGAAGAATAGAAGGCATCTGGCGCAGAACTGTTAACAAAAACAAGGTTGTGCTGGAAACAAAGTCTTTTACCTCCTTCAGCCCAAAACAAAACAGCACCATCGCCACCGCTGTGAAACGTTACAGCAAATTTATAGGCATGGCGTGCACGGTGCAGCCGCTGAAGTAGTGTTGGTTATTGTTTATTCTTCTGATAATCGAACGGCGTTGTTCCCGTCCATCTTTTGAAAGCCCGTGTAAAGGCACTGAGCTCATTGTATCCTAAAATATAAGAGACCTCTTTCAGCGGATGATTTCCCGCGCTCAGGTATTGCAACGCTATGGTCTTGCGCACCGAGTCGGCAAGCTGCTGAAAGCTTACACCTTCTTCCTGGAGCTTGCGTTGCAGGGTACGGGCACTTGTATTAAAATTGGCCGCGATCTCTTCGAGGCTGGCAATACCCAGGTATGCATTCGCCGTGAGGTAATTGACAATACGTTCACTCAGCGGTGGCTCCTTCTGAGAGGCCACTGAGCTACTATGGGTCATCTCCAGCAGCAGGCGTTGCAGCTCGTGGTTGGCGGTGATGATGGCTTCATCCCAGAACACGTCTTTGAATTCCATACCCCACTCATCCTGCGAATGTCTCGGCTTGCAACGCAGCACGCGCTCATATTCTTTTACATCCACGGAATCATTCAGCGGGAATCTCACTTTCGCCGGCGCCGTTTTTTCGAAGATCAATCCATCGAGCTCGTGAATGGTGAAGACCATAAAAAGCTCCATCATCTGCCGGAAGGCGTCGGGATTTGCCACTGATGCCGACTCGTTTGGAATGAAACGGATGGAGATGATCTTGTTTGCCCGCGTGACATTCATCGAAAAGAGGTCTGTGATAAGATGAATGGACTGGGCTGCCAAAGTCAACGCCTCCCCCACTGTTCTGCTGCTTTGAATGATCTGCCCGACAGCACCCAGGGCCGACAGCTGCAACGATTCGCCGAAATGCAGCCCAAAAGCAGCGTCATGCGAAAGGTGAACGGCGTTGCGCCACAGGTCATTGAGCTGCATCGGTGTTATGGCCGGACCTGACCGCCCTTTCAGCAGCTTAAAATCAAGGCCCGACATGCGGCACAATTGATCCGGCGCCAGGTAGCGCTGAACGGCGTAGGCCAGCATGTTCAGCACAAATTGTTTTCTGTATTCCTCCATGCTGTAAAGTAACATCACCGCTTCCGGATAAAGTAGTGCCTGTCGTGAATTGGTAAGGCATTGGCGCGGAAAGATAAACGCCGCGCGATACCCCTACCCTACCTTTGAAGCATCATTCAAACACTAAAAAATAAATATATGACATCCTTAAAAAACGTGCTTCTGGTCAACGGCGTAAGCTCTGGCGCCACAGGTTTGATCCTCCTTGTCTTCGGACGGTTTGTTGCTACCCTGTTTGGCAGCTCAGCGCCGGCACCCTTCTGGGCTGTTGGCGTTTTCCTGATCGCCTTTGCGGCCCTCGTGGTTGCTGAAGGTGTTCGGGCTACACAACGTCCGGGTCGCGTGATGCTGATCACCACACTCGATACGTTGTGGGTTGCCGGCAGCCTCATCATTGTGGTGCTGCAGCTCTTCAATCTTTCAATGATCGGTTATGTGCTGATCAGCGGTGTAGCACTCTGGGTGGCAACCATGGCGGTGCTGCAGGCGAGAGGTTTAAAAAAGATAACTGTTTAAATGGCAGGACCCCTACCGTTGGCAGGGGTCCTACACTTTCAAATTGTAAAGAGGCCGCACGCTAATCCTCGTACAGTATGGTCAGCTCAACCCTCCTGTTGCGGGCGCGCTCTTCATCCGTTTTGTTCTCATTGAGGGGCTCCGTTAACCCCTTGCCTTCGGTCTCGACTCGTTCAGGGTCGAGACCTTTTTCTACGAGGTACTGCTTGATGGTATTCGCGCGGAATAACGAAAGGCGCTGGTTGAATTTGGCGGAGCCTATATTGTCAGTGTGGCCTGTGAGCCTGATCCTGAGGTGTTCGTTCTCTGCTAACGCTTCGGCGAGCTCGTCCAGATACTGCCCGGAAGGTTCGTCCAGATCGCTGCTATTGAACTCAAAATTGAAATGCAACGTCACCTTTTCAACCACAAAAGGTTCATGATCTACCGCACCGGCTTCGGCGTGGGTCAGCACCGAATCCTGCTTATGCCGCAGGGTGGTCTTGATATCTGCCTGCACTTTTTGCGAGGGTGTGCTGATGGCAGAATCTGCTTTGTACTCAGCCTGCACACCCGACAGTGCTGCTGTTGCACGGGAACCTGGTGGCGTGATCTTCGTTGCAACTGTCTTTTTCGCTGTTGTGCTGGTGCCGGCCCTGGCACGGTTCGGCACTGGTTGATTTTTCTTCCTGGCAATAACCTTGCGCTTGAACTTGTGGTCTACCAGCTTTCTCAACTCAAGTCCTACTTCAAAGGCGCTGGTATTGCCGGCATTTTTCTGCCCCACAGGAAAATCATAGCTGCATCCGATGGAAAAATTTTCACTGTGCCATTGTAATCCCAGGATACCGGATCGTCCTGCAACGTATTTGGTAAGAATATCGATGCGTACGTACTGCACTTTGGCTGTAGGATTGACGACGTAGCTGGTAACAGCACCCATGTTGATCACGTTGTTGGAGGCACTTCTCGTAAACAGTAGCTCGGGTGAAAACGAAAGCTGCCCATCATGATAGATCCTGACACCGCCGTTGAACACCATTGTTGAGCTGAGCTGGCTTTGAACGCCTGCAAACGAATCGTCGGGTCTGTTAAAGTCAAATAAGGAGAGTCCAAAATAAGCCACCCTGTCTCCCGCGCGGTCGGTCTGCTGCCAGTACATGCCAGTGCTGAACGTGAAAAAATCAGAACGGAGGTAATGAAGGTTTTCTCCATTGGCGATGGAGCGATCGAACCCGCGGTCGGAAATAAACTGCTCGCCGGTATATAATCCATCGAGGTTGATCCTTCTTTGCAGGTAAAGGCCTTTCATACCAAGCGAGAGCGTGGTGAAACGGCTCAATGGAATATTCAGGGCATACGAGAGCGACGCTTCCTGTGTTTTAAAAATAGCGTCGGCCCGGTCGTCCATCGCGGTCACGCCAATACCTGCCCACCGTTGGCCCGTTCTCCGGTTGAGCATCGGGTACACTGCCGAAACGAAGCTGCTCTTCAGGTCCACATCGCCACCGGTAGCCTGCTGGCGATAGAGTAATCCCAGCGATGCATAGCTGGACGAAGCTACGATGGCCGGATTGATCCGCTGCGAGGCAAAGTTGTACTGACTGTACTGGAAATACTGCCCGCACGCCCATTCCGCGGTCATGACCAGGCATGCCAATATGATGCTGCGCGCCATCATCAGCGGATGAGCACAATGAAGCCAGAACTTTTTCCATTCAGCAGCAGCTTTCTTCCGCTGGGGTACTGGCCGTTCACCTTCCAGTGATAGACACCCGCGGGCTGCTGATTACCATGCAGTGTACCATTCCAGCCAATATTGGCGGCATCGGTGATGTTGCGTGTCTCATATACAAGACTCCCTTCGCGGTTCCGGATGGTGAACGTAAAATCCTTTACCTGCTCCAGTCCGAAGATCCTGAGCTCATCATTCTTGCCGTCGTCATTGGGCGTAAAAAGGTTGGGCACAAAAGCGGCCACTTCCACAATCACCACCACCTTTGCCTGGGCAGCGCAGCCCAAAGAATCCTTAACGGTGAGGTTATACGTTGTATTGGCGCGCGGAGAGGCAACCGGGTCGGGAATATTCTGAAAGTTCAGTCCCGCTGACGGTGACCAAAGATACTCATCCCCGCCTGTTGCGCCGAGCTGTACCTGTGACCCTCTCAGGATCTGGAACGTTTCACCGTTCAGTGAGATGGAAGGTTTGCTGAATTTGAAGATGGTGTTTCGTTGCAGCAAACATCCTGTGCCGTTATCCAGGTTAACCCTGAGCGTATCATTCAAGGTGGGTGTAAAAACAATGGAAGGCTTGTTCGAGATGAAACCTTTCGCCACACTGCTCCATTCCACATGCTGCCATCCTGGTTCGGTATCAAAGGTCACGGGTTGCCCCTCGCATACAACTTTTGTGGTCTCTGTCTTCTTAGCAAGCTTCTCCATGATCTGAAAAGTGTAAGCCTTTATGGAAGAGCACCCCGCGCCGCGTTGAGGGAGCACGTAAAACACTGTATCCGAGGTTTCGGTGCTGAAGTCGAGATGATCTGCCTGGGCCAGGTATCCTTTCGAAAAAGAAAACCAGAGGGCATCGCCGGGAGCGCTGAGAGTCAGGACCTCATTGCGGCAGGCTTCGACGGGCTCGTATTCCAATGCAGTACAATGGATCGACACACCATTGCACATGCCCCCGCCATCGCCGCCGCTATGAAAGGAATTATCGACCGCCATTACACCGAACAAATAGGTTGGCGACGCCGGCGCACGCAGCAGTGCAAAGTTCCGGTTGCCGTTGTTGCCATGGCTTACAGTAAGGCGTTTGAGATAGGCGTAGTCGAACTCACCCGCTATCAGTTCCTGCCCGGGCACTTGTACCATGAGATCATACGTAAGGGATACAGAGTCTGTGTGATCGTCCAGCGGTTTATCCCAATAGAGAAAGAGCCGGTTGAAGATCGTTAACGCAATGGGGTTGTGCGGTGCCTGCGGAGGCTCGTTGACAGTGGATGCCATATTCTCATAGAGCACCAGTGCCAACCCCGTAGTGGTGGTAATGCTTTGTGCCAGGTCAAGGTCGCCATCACGGTCAAGGTCACCAAAACGTTGCGCCTGCAGGCCATCGATGCTGAGTGTATCGTAGGCTGCGTTGTCGTACCGGATCACATTCACTTTGTTGCCAAATGCATCCGTGCCATACAGGTGGATGTCACATTTGCCATCTGAATTCAGGTCAGCAGCAAAGACTTGTGTGTTATTTAATGCCGGCAAGGAATCACCTGCTACAAGCACACCCTTATCATTGAACACCACCAGTGTGGTATCACGGCCCGATGCATCTTTTCCGGCAAGCAGGAGATCAAAATATCCGTTGCCATCTACATCGGCCAGGGATGTTCTTCCGGCTACACGGTAATCCACAGCAGTGGAGGCGAAAGTGAGATCACCCCGGCCAAGGAACAGTTGACAGACAATGCTGTCGCCCGCCGTGCCGCTGATGAACAGATCATTGAATCCGTCGCGGTCAAAATCAAATACTTCCAGCGAAGCGAGATCGGTATCGGTCCATTCACGGGCGGTCTCCCATCCCGTGGGTGTCTGCTTGCAGATGGATACCGTTGTAGTGTCGCCCCATCCTTCCGCCAGCATCAGCTCGTGGCGGCCGTCCTGGTCCAGGTCTGCCATCTTCAAAATACGGCCCGATCGTTCGAGAAAGGGCTCCAGCACAAAATTGAAATCTCCTTCATTCACGGCCAGCATCGTTGCAGGTCCATCATCCCATTCTCCGGATAAAAGGATATCCATATCGTTATCCAGGTCTGCGTCTGTCAGATAATAAGAGAGGTGCTTCACGGCCGCGTCGAGGCTGTCTTTCAGGATCGCCCTCGGTATGGTGTCAGAGGGTATGGTATCGACCTTGTACAACAGTATGAACTGCTTTTCATCGAGTGCGGTGCCGATCACCAGTACATCCAATAAACTATCGTTATCGATATCGGCCCACACCAGCTCACTGCCAACAACAGAGGGAGGCAAGGCTACCTGCGATCGTAGCTCAAACTGCTGGGCGTAATGCTGCAGGCTGCTGAGCGACAGGGCTGCAATGAGAATAAATGTTTTCATGATCAAGGGGTCTTTATTTTTTTAATGTTGAAAGTCAATGGGAGCGAGATCTTACTGGCAACGGGTTTACCGTTATAGGTGGCGGGTTTCCACAACGGCATGTTTTCGATAACCCTGATCGCCTCCCGATCGAAAGGCACGCCCAGAGATTGCTCGATGGTGATCTTTTCGGGCCGGCCTTCCGGGTTGATCGAGAACACAACCGTGACCACTCCCTGGATGGAATCGGCAACAGCTTCTGCGGGGTAGGTCAGTTCCTGACTGAAATACGTGTACAGGGCGGGGTATCCATCCACGGGTTCAGGCTGTGCATAGACTGGCATTGGCCTGACCATGTCGCCTATTTTAGTAGCTGAGTCTGCTTTCACCGTTGCTTCCACTTTTGCCGGCGTGTTCACTTTTTCTGCTGTCCCTGTTTTATTGTTGTTCGCCGTGGGCTTCTTCTGCTGACGGACATTGCCGGAAGATGGCTGATCAACACCGGAAGAGAAGACAGAGTCGTGCGCTGTGTTCAGGGGTGCCTGAACACTTTGCTGTGCTTCACTGCCTGTCTCGTCCGTGGAGGGGGTCTCCTTTAAAGGTTGATAAAAAAACCAGATCGCCAGCAACGCCGCGCCTGATGCACCGAGGCCGATACGTTTGATAAGCCGGCGCTTATGAGAATCTTTAGCTTCCGCCTTTTGCCTGAGCAATTTATCGAAATCCATATAGGACTGAATTTCTCCATCTGTGATCTCCGGCTTTGCATTCATGATCCTTATTTTGTTGTTCATGAGGTGAATAATTTTTTTTGAATCAGATCCCGGCAGGGACTGTTTTTATGGCATATATCGGTCAGGCCTTTCGCGACCCGATGAACAATTTTTTGATCTTGTCCAACACCCTGTAAGTTCTCACCTTGGCGTAGGTTTCAGATACGCCTACGATCTCCGCCACTTCTTTAAAAGGTCTGCTTTCCATAAATCGCAGCTCGATCAGTTGCAGCTCATCGGGTGTAAGCTTTTCCAGGATCAGCGGAAGCCGACTCTTCAATTCGTTGATCATTTCGTTGCCAAACATCTCTTCATACAGCAGGTCTGCGTGCTTATCTTCCAGCACGATCCAGCGCACTCTTTTATGGCGACGGAAGAAGTCGAGGCATTCATTGGCCGCGATCCGGAACAGCCACGATGAAAACGGCAATCCCCTCGGTTGGTACTGATGAAGTTTTTGCAGCGCTTTCAGGAATACCTGCGAGGTGATGTCAGCCGAAAGGTCCTTATCACCCACCCGGTGGAGCACAAAGAGAAATATCCGCTTAAAATATTTCTCATAGATACTCCTGAAGGCCTCAGGGTCGCTTTTCGCCTTCTGAATGACCTCCTCTTCGGAAAGTGGTTCTCGATCGATTCGGGTGTCTGAATTCAAGGGATATCCTTTTTTTAAAGCTATAATGACTGGAGTCGCGAAAAGATACAGTTCCGGGGATAATTTTTTTAATAAAAAAGCCCCATTCCGCCATGCTCACAAGCGGGATATTTACCCCAACACCCCGCAGCACAGCCCGGGGCGGGACGACTTCGGCAATTACAAGAGCTCCGCTGGAATTACGTACCTGCCAGATAATACCATTGCTGGCCAATAGCGAGTGGGTTTGATGTCCTACACTACGTACTCAAAAAGGAGTACCCATGGGGTTGTGTCATCAAAGCTCCGGGGTTTGATCGACGCAGAAGTTCAATCGTCGTCAGGCGTATTCATTTTTGAACTTCTTTTCATAAATTATTTCCATTGATTTTATTACTAACTAAAATTCACAAAAAATGAACCCAAAAACATTAACAAAATCAATTTTGCTCCTCGCTTTTGTTGTAGCAATCTCCTGTGCGGATGAACCCAATCTTCAACGTACCGATGTCAGTCCCGTAAAGGTCCGGAATGGTATGCTCGAATTCGCCGACAAGCTGGCTTACAACAAGGTCAGTCAGCAACTCGATGCAATGTCACCAGATCAATTGAACGAATGGGAAAAGTCTTTACCAGGATTTATTTCCATACGTTCGATTTATGAAAAAGCCACCCTTGAAGAGGAGATATTCCTTGACAATGGAGGAAAGCCAGGTGAGCATTCCGCATTTGTTCAGCAGCATGCCGAAGCACTCGCTTTTGTGCGTGAAGACGTTATGCAGCCCAATTTACCGCCTCACACAGAGAGACATTTATCTTCATTTGTGAATGAGAAAGGCTTCGTCAAGATCGGCAACTCAATTTTCGAATACAGAAGTGGCTCGATCAAAGAAATACAGGATGGTGACGAGTCGAAGATCGCACAACTGGAAAAATATTCTGTGAGCGATCCGTCTCAAAAAATTCTGGTGATAACATTTACCAGAATAAAAATCAATCCCAAAGACATCAAAATAGCCTTTACCGGTAACTCAAGCTGCACAGGCTACACCTCCGGAGGCGGGCAACGTGTAAAGGGAAATATTGACCTGCATCTTGCTCAGATGGTGACCGACGGTCAGTTGTATTGGTCGGCCTACGTAAACATCTACGCTACCAACCAGGAGAAAAGGCTTGGCATCTGGTCTGGCAAGAGAACAAGTCAGCTGTATATCTATGGAAGTGTTGATGTAGGTCCTGACTGGGGTTCTTTCATAGTAGATGTTGGCACAGGAGGCGACCTGCAAACTACGCTCAGCACCAGTTACTCCTTCCCCTATCGATTAGCGGCAAATGCCAGCAATCCATACATGTCTGGCACCATGACTTATTATGGAAGGGATGGCAGTAGCTGCTCTATCTAAATAATAAGCTGATTCACTGAACGAGGTTGCTGTTATGGCAACCTCTTTTTTTTGACGGAACTCCGGGGTGCTAACTTCTCGCTTATTTGCCGTCAAGATATTCACGGGCACATCTTTCTATTATGACTATCGCCCTGTTATCATCCAAATAACTGGCTGCATAGTCCCATTCACCGCCTACGCGTCCCTCTGCGAAAAAACCGTATTTTTTGCCCTGCTCATCCATCTGTATGTCTACAGGATCCATCCCCGGATTTTCGGAGATCGCAAATGTCCATTGGTCGTGCCTCGCTCTGAAATAGAATGGGAAACCGTTCACAGTTCCTTCTGCCTGAACGGGCGCCGGGCCCTGGATCTTACCTCTCAGATCCAATTCTTTATTCTCAAAGTCGTGCATTGTACTTTTGGAATGATGTGCCGTTCAGCGTAACTAAATTCAGTTATAACCCCTCGGCAAAGGTGGCGATCTTCTCGTAAAGCTCTTTCGGGTTGTCGTAAAAAATAAAGTGGTTGCTGCCAGAGATCATCTCTGTTTTCATTCCTTTTTCAACGAGCACAGGGATGTAAGACAGGCTTGTGTTCTCATCGCCATAGATAAAGAGCCGGGGGATGCGCATGGCCAGGTATTGGGTCAGGAGCTCGCCACTGGCGGAATACTGCACCGTCTGAAAACTATAATCGTAATATGACCTGATGTGTGTATTGATCTCGAGGTTGTTGGCAATGATGTGATACCCTGCGTTCTTCCGTTTTTTCATTTCACGCACCACGGCTGGAAAGATGTTCTTGCTGAAGTTATCGTAATCATGAACCACAACTTTGCTGGAGAACATACAATCTTCAGGCATAAAATTACCTTCGATGTTGATGTAAGCTTTCACTTTCTGCTCGCCGCCAAGGCGCAGGTACAACATGGTGATGAGGCCACCCATGCTGGTGCCCACGAGAATAAAATCCCTCAGGTTGAGCTTGTCCACAAACTGTGCGGTGATGGTGGCGAGGTCGTCTACATTCAGCGAGAGGTCGTCATAATAAGTAGAGTTGCCGCTGCCCGGGTTATCAAAACAGATCAGGGTATAATCTGCCAGGGCACTGCTTTTACACGATTCCCAGAAGTTCTCTTTGGCACCGCCCAGCCCGTGTACAAAAAGGATGGTGTCTTTGTTGCCGGGCCTGATAAAATATTCGACGTAGAACACACGGTCTTTGAGGTGGAGATCAATCTGTTTGATGCGGGGAGAAACTTTATCCATCATCTCTTGTGAAGCAAAAACAAAGATATTCGCATCCGCATTTCTGGTGCAGAGTTGCACTTGTTTTTTAATTCAATGACCGAAAAAATCGTATAAAATGGGTTAGCCAATAACACGTTCCATTACCCAAAAACGGGCTTTGGATAACGTTTTACTGTTTAGGCTGGCTTTTACCGGCAGCGGTTTTGGCCGCGGGTGGTGTGGGTGTGACGCCCATTTTCTTCAGCACCAGGTCTGAAACATCGATGGAGGCATCGGCAAAAAGCACTACATCCAGGCCGCCTACCTGCTGACTGAGTATCACGGTGAAGCCGTTTTCCTTGCCAACAGCCGTAATAGCTTCTCCCACACTTTTATAAATGGGTTGCATCAGCTGCTGGTGCTTGTTCTGAAGGCTGGTTTGGGCGTCGCGCTTAAGCTGTTCCAGGTTTTCGCTGGCCTGCTGAAGCTCATTTTGGGTGCTTTCTTTAACAGGGTCAGCCAGGCTGCCGCCCTCATTTATAAAGGCCAGGTATCTTTTCTTGAGCTCCTCATTTTTAGCTTCTATCTGGGTGGTCAGCTTGCCTTCCATGTCCTTGAGCTCGGCCTCCACTTTTTTGATGGCGGGCAGCTGGCTGAGGATGTAGTTTACATCAGCGGTGCCGACCTTCACGGGCGCGGTCTGAGCCTGGGCGTGATTCATAACAGCGGCTATGATCAATACGAAGAACAGGATGTGCTTTTTCATGAGGTTGAGGTTGTTTAGGACAAAAAACTATAATACGTCCTCACAGGATGGCTGCCGGGTAAGAATAGTTTAAAGTCAGTCATTAATTATACAGTTGAATGCTAGATAACCCTATTTTTTGAGCTGCCCAACCCCAATTCTGCACTAAAATTTGATTCAAAAATGCGGATTGTGATGAGAATTTGTCAGAATGATTATTTTTGCAGCCGGGATAAACGGGATGTAGCACAGCCCGGTAGTGCGCTACGTTCGGGACGTAGAGGTCGCTGGTTCGAATCCAGTCATCCCGACAAAACCATCAAGCCCTTCCGCGACAGCGGAACGGGCTTTTTTATTTCGTAAAGAGCCAAGCGCCTCGCTTGAGCGAATGAAGAAATAAAAAGCCCGTAAGTGAGCGCAGCGAACGAAGGCTTGATGGTTTTAGGCCACCCCTTCCAGGATCACCGAAGGTAATCCAGTCATCCCGACTTGACAGGACAAGTTTGAAGATTTCAGATCTTGTCTTGTTTATTTTGATCTAACTCCCTGTCAATCATATTAATTATCTGCACCGCTTCGTTCACGCGAGTGGTTCGAAAAGCAGTTCCGTCAAAAGTGAGTTTTTCAGGATAGATGAACCGATCAATTCACGCTTATCTTTCCGCAGTAAACAGGATTTCGAATTGCACAATATCCAAAAACCAGCGCCATACCAATTAGATGCAGCTGGCTTCTTCTTTCAGGTGAACCTGTTAGTGTCCAGATACCAACCATTGAATCTATTTTAGGCGACAACCTCGCCGCGTTTGCGCCTAACACAACCGGCGTGCTCTGCGGCAAAGAAAAATCTCTGGAAATCGTCAAGCAACTTCACAATGTAGAACACCTCTTTGCCTACACGGGTGATGTAGGGATTGAAGCGTTATGATTTTTTATGATTACGATTGAAATGGGTAAAATCATTCTGCGAAAACTAGACACATTCCGGAAGGCTAAGCAGATTATTAGGTTGTTCGCCATCGCTTTCAGTTTTGATGTATTTGTTCCCGTATCTACTTGTAGCTACAATCACATTTACACGAGAACCCGCCCGGTAAACATAAAACTGCCATTTACCTGACTCAATGCCATCGATGGCCTCAGCCTGGCTTATTTTCCAAGACGTACCATCCGCATTTCTTCCTCCTATATTCAATATTCTTTCGTGCGCGTTCTGACGGTCCGACTTATTGATACATGAAATTTCGTGTGCCATATATTTCCATTTTAATTTAATGATCGATCAATTTCACACGATCGGATGTATGTAACAATTCTTATTTCCGAAAGACTTATATTGATTTCCCAGAATAGCGGTCCAGTCTTCAACATTCACTTCTCTTGTCGCTTTCTTCACGTCAAATCCCCAAAACCGAACGACGTCGTTTTATTAATGCTTAAATTATTTCGAGCGATATCTTCAAGGTATTCAGCGAGAGCCACTTCACCTGTGTCGTCCGACCTTTTCATGGCGCTTATTTTCAACTCACCAATCTTCAGTTCATTAAATTTTTTTCCTTCTACCCGTACCAATATTACCCTCCCCCCTATCGGATCGAAAGTTGAGGTTACACCTGAAAAGATTCCTTGGAGCACCAGTGGCTCCTCCATTGCACCGATCTTATACCCGTGATAGAATTGTTTCCCATTTTCATTTTGAAGCAATACAGACAGATAGCCATGCTGTAGTTTCATCTCACCCAGGTAGTTCAATCTTTTACCCTGCAACTCCATCCATATTTTATTCTTCTTTTCAAAGACCCTTACTGGTGAACGGAGCAAGGCGCCCTCTTTGGAGCTTTTCCTCAGGTATGTGTAATAGGTGCCGATGCAACTCTTAAGCTGACTGCTATAGGGGTTGTCCATTTCATTCGTAAAGGCCTTTATATTTTGATAACCCAGGTGTCTGACCAAAGCCATCACTTTAGCTTCATTCAAACCAATTTCCTGCTCCGGTTTCATCTTCGAAATAGGCTGAGAAATTTTTTTATAAAGATATTGATCACCTAGGCCATCTATTTTCTCAGCTATACGCCCCATTGCTTTTTGCTCATATGTCTCATCGTGCTTCGTGACGAGCGCATCAATGATTCTGTTCAAATATTTGACCTTGATCTTCATATACGAAGCTAAAAATAACGGGAACATTTCGGGAACATTTGGGAAAGTCGCAAGGCCATTTGGGAAAGTTTCGGCATCGATCTCCTACCGGTTGTGCTGCATCTTTGAACCATCAATTGATAATCGATCGATCAACAGTCTGAGTGGTGGCGATTCATGAAAGCGCTTTCATGGGTAGCGCAATTGTGGATCGTACCATTAGACACCCCACCCATGATCTGAAGTCACAGGCTTCTGCATGAACAAGCAAAACTCCACTTGCTGGTCCAGGACCCGCATGGAAAAGTGCTGCCCTCACAGTCATGCCTGGACAATGTTTCACAACTAAACTTTTAAAAACAATGAAAAAAATATTGAGATATACTTTCATTATGCTTTTAGGCCTTGCCGCCTTCAGCTGTTCAGAAGAGCCGATTCTCAGAGACGACGGCGACGAGGATGACGATCCCATAGACATTCCGCCTCCGCCGCCGCCTCCACCTGGCCCGGGGGGTAACACTGTGCCCTTGGATTCCTTGAAAATCTAGCGTTTTTAACGGTGAAGCTATACCAGACTTCACCGTTTTCATTTTTTTTATTAAATTCAATCGACCCTCCCACCCTATACCCCTCATACGATGAAATTTGTCTGCTGGCTTCTGCTAACTGTTGGCTTGCCTGCTTATTGCCATGCCCAACAGACATTGGATATGTTGAAAACAAAGTTGGACAGTTCAACATTGGCGGGCGACCCCGCAAGCACGGCTTACTACCAATACCTCATAGGATACCATTTCTCGCAGCAAAAAAAATACGACAGCGCGCTATACTATTACCATCAGGCCATCAGTGCAAAAGACGCTCTGAAAGAAGATGTTAAAGCGCGTGTCTTTAACGGGCTGGGAGTGGTATACAGTAAAACCAGCTTGCTCGACAGCAGTATTCGCTTCTATGATAAAGCGTTAAAAAGCTTCATGCTTATTAATGATACAATCAATGCGGCAAACGTAGAGGCCAACCTCTGCATTATTTACAAGGATCTCGGATTATATGAAAAAGCACTCGAAGCCGGTTTTAGCCAATTATCAAAGCTTGACAAGCAAAAGCCAAATAGAGCCCTTGCTTCTTGCTACACTACAATTGCCGTTGTCTTTCTAAAGAACAAGGACTACCAGGACGCACTGGAATATCACCGCATGGCATTGGCCGTAAGAAAGCAAATTGACTATCAGAAAGGTGTGGCCCAATCATATAATAATATTGGGGAGACTTTCCTTGAGATGCAATTGTATGACAGTGCATTGGCGAATCTCTATAGATCGCTAAAGATAAAACGAAACAATGACGGCAAAGATGATGTAGCCAGCACGTTAAGCAATATTGGTGACGCCCTACTTTCTCTAAACAGGCCGGAGGCGGCTGAACCCTATCTTATAGAGTCACTAGCCATAAAAAAAGAGTTCGATGACAGAACGGGGCAAGTCATCACACTGAACAGTCTTGCCAGGTTAAAATTATCGGCGCAAGACCTTAAACAAGCGGAACGCTACCTGGATGAGGCCGAGACGTTGGTACGAAAGACTGGCGCCCTCGATCGCTTACGCCAGACTCTGGAGCTGAAGATAACACTATATAAGGCTAAGGGTGACAATACAAAGGTTCTTCGTTACGCAGATGAGCTTTTTGTCATTAAGGACAGCCTTCTCTCCGTCGAAAAGATGGAAAGCCTGCTGGAAATGCAGCTTGCTTATGAAACAGAAAAAAAGGAACAACAGATCACTTTATTAGAGCAACGGGAAAAAGTGAACCAGGCAGAGATCGAAGCCAGAGAAATACTCATTTCAGCGCTTGTGATCGGTCTTATCTTGCTAGTGATCATTGCGCTGCTGGTCTATAAGAACTTTCTCACCGCAAAAAAGGGAAAAAGAAGCGTTGAAATGCTTCTCAAGGAATTGCACCATCGTGTAAAAAACAATCTCCAGATCCTCTCTAGCGTATTGAGCCTTCAATCACAATACCTCACTGACGAAAACGCCATCCATGCCGTAAAAAGCAACGAGGGCCGGGTACAAGCGATGGCATTGATCCACCGCCGCCTCTACAATGAAAATGAGAACCGCAACATCAGCATCAAAGAGTATGTTACAGAACTGGTAGAATCCCTTGTGGATTCTTATGGTTTCCATGAGAAGAATCTGAAACTGAACCTGAATATTCAGGACATCCAGGTAGACGTAGACAAGGCCATTCCGCTTGGGCTCATCCTGAATGAGCTTGTGAGCAATGCCTTCAAATACGCCTACGCTAACCAAAACCACCCCGAACTTCTGGTAAGCCTCAATTGCGAGAGCAGCGCGGAGATGCGGATCATGATCCAAGACAACGGTGATGGCATCGTGATCTCCGAGCAAGGCCGAGAAAGTAAGTTCGGCACAAAGATGGTCGATACTCTGATCAAAGACCTGAAAGGAAAATATTCGATTGAAGCGGAATCCGGAACAACTTATACCCTAAACATACCACTGGCATAATGGAAAAGATAAATGTGCTCATCGTCGAAGACGCCGGCCTAGTGGCCGAGGATATCGCCAATAAGCTGAAGAAACACAACATGGACGTTGCCGCCATCTGCAACAGTGGCGAAGATGCAATCCAATCACTGGAAGAACGAATGCCTGACGTCATCCTGATGGACATTCAACTGTCAGGTGCGTTGGACGGGATCTCTACCGCACACATGATCCATGAAAAGAACGATATCCCTATTGTCTATCTATCCGACTACGAAGATAATGACAAAGTAAACCGGGCGATCAAGACCTCGCCACAAACTTACCTGAGCAAGCCTTTCCGTGAAGGTGACCTTATCAGAACTATACAAATCGCCTTCAACAATTGGCGTGACCGGCACACAACAAAGCCCGCGGCTGTATTAAAAGACCATTTCTTTATTAAAGATGGAGACAAACACGTAAAGGTATCGTATCATGATATTGTTTACCTGGAGGCGGGGCGTGCGTATTGCCGGATCGTAACCGAAACAAAAACCTATACACAATCCAACAATATGGGCAAGATCCTTGACCAGATCAGTCACAAGGATTTTATCAGGGTTCATCGCTCTTACGTGATCAACACCAACAAGATTACTGAGATAGAAGGCAATATCATCAGGCTTGGAAAGCATCACGTAGAAATGAGCAAGGGTATGCGTGATAAGCTTATCGATAAGCTCAAATTCATTTAGCGCAGGAAAGTATTTTAGGTTCTTCGGAAAATAAGGTGGTGTTACGATCACTTGTAGCATTTATTGCCGGCCAAAGCTTATACCTATGTGGCCATCCCGATACAAATACGATGTCTTTATTTCTCATGCAGTAGAGGACAGACCCATCAGCGCAGAATTGTGTGCAAGGCTCGAAAATGCCGGCTTCAACATCTGGTATTCAGGGAAAGAGCTCAAACCAGGAGACAGCCTTGAGGCGACCATTCAAAAAAACATGGCACGTTCACGTTACGGCGTGGCCATTCTTACGCCAACATATCTGCAAAAGCACTGGACGATGAAGGAGTTCAACACCCTGCAATCGCGCGAAAGCATCAAAAAGGTGAAAGTCATCCTGCCAGTGCTACATGAAACGTCTATCGAATCACTCAAACAAAAAGACATCATTATCGCAGACAAATGGGCTATTTATTATGAAAAAGGAATCGATCACGTTGTTCAGGCACTGAGAGAAGAAATAGAAATAAGGTCTTTTACAGAATGGGTTCGCAAAAACGCATACGCATTAAGATTCTGGGGGATACTTCTTGTGTCGCTGGTGGCTTTGTATTTCGTATTACGCCTCATACCTGCTCCACCCTCAACAAGGCTCATCGAGACGAGTATCCTGCAAAGACAAAAGAATCTCGAGGACAAGATCTTGCACGATCATGCATTAATGCTCCAATCGCTGAATGCGCAGGCCGTTTCTCTTAATGACATCAGGGATGACCACGTCCGGTTTACGAATTTCCGATCTTATTTCAGAAACGAATACGAGTTCAATAATGGGTTCGCCACTATCAGGTTCAAAAAAAACGTGGGCCCGGCATTGAACCTCGACCTGGAATCTGCCGGCCCCTACAACGCCTATACTTTGGCCAAACCTTCGATCTTCCTGGCCAACCGCAGCAGCAATAACAAAACTGAAAATACAACCTATCTATTTGTTAATACTTTGCCGGCCACCTACAGGATCAGCGGTACTGATCTGCTCGACGATGGGGCCTTTGTAGTTCATGTTTCCTGGGCAGAGAACCTGCGCCATGTCACAGTCAACCTCTCTTACCCGGTAGAGCGGAGTGCACCCAAGAAAACCAAAGTAACGTTCGCGGGTTTTGCCCCAGAAGAGAAGTATACTTTTCTGAAAATTGGCAACACCTGGGAGCTGAAGTCAGTGGAATAGCACAACCGGGAAAGGATCATATATTGTTCGGAAAGAAAAAACGACTACCGGGAAAATAAACTTTCAATAGCCTCTCTAAAAGATTTCACTTGGAGAAAAATTCTCCTCCATGAAATTACTTTTCAACCACGGCCATCGCCTCTGGCTTATCGCACTCCTTCTCGTCATGCTACAGGCATGCGGATACAGCCAAACCGTTCGCCAGGATACTGTATGCATTACCCGCACGGGCGAAAAATATCACCGGTGTTCATGCCGGTATCTGCGTCTAAGCAGTTTTGAGATAAGCTTGAATGAGGCCACCAAACGTGGTTACACGGCATGCAGCGTATGCCGTCCCGGAGCGACGAAAGAACACGAAGAGCCAGCCAGTTCCGCAGGCGTTGAAAGGGCACCAACCCAAGCACCTTCACAAAATACTGTCCGTCAAACACAGCAAAAGACAACAGGCTCTAGGCAATGTGCAGCATACACCAAATCCGGATCCCGCTGCAAACGTATAACCACCAGCGTAAGCGGAAGATGCTGGCAACATGAATAAAGGATACATAAGAGGAAATCCATACCAGCATCCCGGAAACATTCCACCTCCATCCGGAAAATAGATTATAAGAACAATCCCGACGTCACTTAATTGTCTGCGTATATGAGATACTCCACAATAAAAACATTCTTCTGTCTATTCCTGATCGCCACGGCTTTCCAGGAGTGCGGCAAAGATAGCGATGCCGGCGCCTGCCCCGATGCGAAGTGCGCCAACTACAGCACTCAGGCCGCAGCGCAAGCAGCGTACAACGCAGATCCGGAGTGTATGGATGCCCTCGATAATGATAACGACAAAATAGCGTGCGAGGAATTATCAGCAGGAGGTAGTGGAGGTACGAACTGCCCCACAACGTCAAACTGCGGTTGCTCCGGGAAAAATAAAGATCAATGCGGAGGCGCCTGCTGCAAGTGGGTTGTTGGTACAGGATGTCGGTGCAAATAACACATATGAACATAACCGTCTGCATTTCAATGAAGCCACGTTACAAACATCGGGTATTATGGCGAAGCACAAGATATCGGGTGTATGGAAGGATGAAAATAATGTGATCACCCACTATGCCCTTCATGCAGAAAATGAAAACGTCACATTAAAAGCTTCCAAAATTTCAAAAGAAAATGCAATCAGTCTTTTGGAAACAAGTGAAAATTCGGCTGTTACCCTCATATGGAACTACTCCCGGGCTGGCTGGGATGTTGGCGAAAGTGTGCAGGTCGTTAATGGCGCCAATGGAAAATTTTTAAGGTCGAATCCGGGTAACAGTTTAACCGATGACCTGGGGCACCTCGTTGACTTTGATTGGATTGATCAAAATCTGTAACCTGATATGAAAAAAGTAGCTCTACTCCTATCAACTATAATACTCTTCGCTTGCGGACCTAGCGAAAAAGAGAAAGCCCTACAAGCCGCACGTGAAAAAGCAAAACAGGACTCGTTGATCAAAGCCGTGCAGCTTACCACGCAAAGGCTTTTCGAACGAAAGTTGCTGCTTCAAGATTCCATTAGTGTAATCACGGCCCAGTTAGACGGCATGAAGAACAGGGCCATGGTCATTCGTGCCGACCTTGAAGCTGCGAAAGACAAACTCGAAATGATCAAACAACCTCAATTTCTTCGAACTCCATCCGAGAGGGAAGCTCAAATCCGAAGTCAGAACATCAGAATCTCTATGCTGGAAAACGAAATCATCGAACTGCAGGCAACAGCGCAGCAGGCGATGGCTTTGCGCGACGATTTGCAACGATCTCTGAACGCTTTAAAGAATCAATAATCACTTCAACCAGTGCCATGAGCAAGATTACTTTAACATCTGTTTTTTCCATGCTACAGCTGCTCGCTGTCGGCCAGACGCCATTAGATGTAGCGGAATCGACAATAAAAGTGGGGGCACTCAGTGAAGAAGTGTTCTACTATGGTTTTGCCGCAGGAGACGAGCTCATCTTCAACTTTGAAGAAGTGAAAGGGAAAGAACTGAAGGAACTGGAGATTATAGAACTACCAGGTACTTCGAAATTCATGGATTACAAAGCCAAAAGAATAAGCAACAAAATACTCCATATCAATCGGACGGGCATATACAAATTCCGTTTTGCAAACTCAGCGCTAGTAGGCCGGATTTGCAGATTCAGACTTCAGAGAATTCCCACCCACGATAGCACGAAAAACTTTAACACAAGTGTTTACTGGAAGACCATCCACGACACCACCTACATCCCCTTTGAGGAAAGATACTTAGCGAAAAGTGACACCATCGCAACAACTATGGAGCAGCTTGCTAAAGTATCGTCGCAAAACGCGCTTAATGGAAATCGGAACAATAATGTTGTTGAATATGAATTACCTCCCGGAACTACAAGTTGGAGCTACTACATAGGCGTTGGAAATGCCGGGAAGGCAGAGTATGAGCGAGCAAAAAATAAGTTCGTCAATACGGCGGCAGCCCAATTGGCCACTATCTCAGGTTATGGAGCTATGGCGGCCCTGGCACTACACGGCATCAATACGTTTGTGAGCCTGCAGGGCGGGGCGGACAACGTCAAGTACTGGTTTATTTCAGATTGGAACAACGTGCTTGCCTTTAAAGCCGGAAACCAGTTTATGCAATACAAACAGGGCGATGTTGTTAACGACGCCGCGCAAATGAAAAATCCATTGACCGGTAAAATCTATCTCGGATTGTTAAATGACAATATTCTTCAGGCCATTGATGTACATGTGCGCATTACGGCCATCCAGGTAAACCAAATATGGAGCACACGGACCGTAAATAAAGTGCAGGTGAGTTCAAGGCAAGTTGCCTTTTTGGCTAATTGAGATTTATGGGGTGGTCATTTAGAAAATATGCGAAGCTCGGACCATTCAGGTTAAATTTTTCAAAATCGGGCATTAGCGCATCTTTTGGTATTAAAGGACTGCGAATAAGCGCCGGCAGAAGAGGTACGTTTGTAAGCCTCGGTTCCAATGGAATCTATTACCGGCAAAAAATTTCAAACAAAGGCACTTACAACAGAGTTCAAAACATTCGTCCGCCAGATGACCTGGTTGAATCCGATTTACAGCCTCACACCATAACCACAGCAGACCTTGACAACGTAACAGACGTCGACTCTCAAGCATTCATCAATGAACTTGAATCAAAGGCGAAAAAGAGGCCTTTATTTAAGATACTCGGTCTTTGGCCATCAATCATACTCATAGCTTATTCCTTTATCAACTCTAGGGAGCAAGCAAAAGTTGATGACCAATACAAGGAGGTATTTCAAATAACAAAGAAAAGTGTCCTTATTAGAGATCTTCCATCAAAGCAGGGTGCCATTCTCTACAAAGCGCGGCAAGGTCATATACTTGAAGTTGCAGGCAAGGATACATTGGGATGGCAGAAAGTCTACTTGACTGATAGCAAAGTAAACTTCGGCTATGTCAGAGGCAATTTAGGCAAGCTAAGGAAGCAACTCAAAAAAAGAGGATATATATCAAGTACTATACGCAAAGAGTTTTTGATCGATAATATCATCCTTTTCATAGGATTAACTATGTGGTGCGTGGCTCTTTATAAAAATGATCTAAGAAGGAAGACGCTTGAGATCTACTATTCGGTTGATCGTGAAATTGAAGCCTTACACAAAAAATTCTTGGAATTCTTTCGAGAGTTCGCTGACTCTGACAAGGTTTGGCAAAAGCTTCACAAAAGAAATGTTCATGACACTAAATATCATGCGGGCGCATTGCAACTTGTTTCCAGGGCACCAGTGCTCGGTGTTTATCTAAGCAAAAACCCTTTACCACATTTCAAAACGAATATCTCAATACCCGCGATAATCCTCAGAAACACCGAAATATATTTTTTTCCAGAACGGATAATACTCAAACGCGAACATGAATTCGGTACAGTACCTTATAAAAACCTAAAAATTACAAAATCAGATGTCAGATTCATAGAACAAGAAATAGTTCCTGCGGATGCCACGATCGTAGATCATACTTGGAAATACCTGAACAAGAACGGGGATCCAGATATGCGTTTCAACTATAATCCAAGAATACCTATATGTCGGTATACAGACTATGAATTCGAATCTGATAGCGGCTTAAACGAAGTGATAACAACGTCCAAAAGGAATGGAATGGATAAGTTCACGGAGTTCATCAAAGTGATAGGAGTATCAACTTAAACTGAGTCAACAATGAATCAATCAGCTGTAAACGGAACGGAAGTTTTTCACCAAGAACTAATTTCGGACAACCAACAAATATTTGAGCGCATTCTGCAAAGCATAAATAATGCCCAACAAGAAATACTAGTCGCAACCTCTTGGTTCACTGATGACTTGTTGTTTAATGCACTCTCCCGAAAATGTAGCGACGGAGTAAAAGTAGATTTAATTTTAGGTGACAATCAAGAAAATGACAAGCTGTTCTTTCAAGAACTAACTGATAAAGGAGCGGACGTTCTAAAAATTAGAAATGTTGGGTACGGTATAATGCACCAAAAATTCTGCATTATCGATCGCCATTTAGCTTTACACGGATCATACAATTGGTCTGTAAACGCAAGAAAAAATAACCATGAAAGCATTATTGCGACTACTCATAAAGCCACTGTAGATAGCCTGGTTAAAACCTTCTTTGAGATAAAGGAACGATCAATAGAAGTATTAAATGGAGGTTCGCCTTCAGTTCCCTCAACTATTGCAGAGAATGATAATAAAAAACAAGAACCGACTAACGTTATTCGAAAAGAATTGGACATAGTTAATGAGTTCACGCGAGTGTTAGATTCGATGATTGCAGCAGAGGTAAGTAATTTTGACCGGAATTTATTAAGAAAACAGGGTTACGAACGTGCCAAATCAAATAACGGAGACGCTCAAGTATTAGGGAAGGCGTATGATACTGTCTACTCCGTTTTTATAAATGAAATTAACGTTGTTGAAGACAAGAAAAAGCGATTGCTAACTAAAATTGAAGAACAAAAAAACCGTAGCCTTCAAGCCATTAATGAAACTACAGACTTAGAAATAAGCACCATTAATCTCGAGCAAGACAATATGCAATCCGGTCTATCAAACAAGATATTGAGACTTAAGTCAGACGTTTCCGTCCAAGACAATGAAATCAACAAAATAAAAACCGTTCAGATTCCTGCCATTGAAGATAAGAATGAAAGACTACTTCAAGAAATAAGTCAGTTAGAACAGAATCACATTTCACCTGCATGGAAATTACATGAAATCGTGCCGATCAGCTTCTTAAATTTCTTCTTATTCATGTATTTGGTATTATTCTATTCGTCGGCTGCCTACATTCTTCTTTTCGGGGAGGCGGACGCTAAACAAGCAAGGATGAACGGAATTCAAATTCCTCCTCCTGAGGTTTTTGATCCGGAAGCAATTTCAAAAGTGATAGAAAAGGGTTCGATGGCGACTTTGTATGTATTTCTCTTTGTAGTGTTACCCGTATCCTTCGCGGTGATAAGAATCAGCAGAAATAAAGTCATCTCCTATATAATAAGTGCCTTTCTGGGTGTTCTTTTATTGGATACTTTTTTAGCATATAAGGTTGCTAAATCTGTACATGAAATTGCCTATTTGACAGGAAAAACTGACGATGCGTGGTCGCTCAATATGATCTTGTACGATCCAAATTTCTATTTGGTTTTCATCTTAGGGGCAATGGGTCTTATCTTATTCAAAGTTGCATATACTGGACTTATTGAGATCCTTGATGAAAGAAGCCCCGATGAGAACTCAAGGAAGAAAAGAGTCGCAATTAAGTTGACGAGGGATGAAATCAGTTCCAACATTCAAAAAATCCTAGAGCTGAATACTGAAATCAGCACCATGAATAACAAAAATATCTCTCTTAAAACAGAAATTGCTGCTTGTGAAAAAGAATTGGAAGTGTTACCAACTAAGAAAGCAAAGCTGGTTGAAAATAAAAGGGCCGAACAAGCAATAAAAGTACATGGCATAGAGTCATCATCCGTTATTTACAAGAGCCACGTTGAGAACGACGATGTGCCGGTTTCCATTCACTCAATGAAGGATAGGATCAACATATTCCTGGAGGGATGGACCGATTGGCTTTATGGACATTTTGCAGTAACTCTTGCAGAAGAGAAATGTGCCCAAGCTGTAGATGCCGCAAACAGTTGGCTGGACGAAAAAATGAAACAAAACAATATTGACAAAAGAATTGTCACATCTAACTAGTGTGTATGCTTAAACCCCTTCGCCTTTTCTGGATACTGACCTTGGTCGGCTGTATAACAAAAGCTTCAAACGAGCATTCAGCCCAATCGACACCAGACACAACGGGTATCGAACATTTCAATATCATAATTGCCCCGGACCTTTCAAATCGACAGAATTATAAGCTCTATCCAAGGCCATTGAAGGATGGAGATATTATAAGCACGCTTATGGAGAAATTTCCTGCAATTTTAAATCATCGAAGGCAAGAAAATCAACAAGACAAGTTATCGATAGCCTTTATTAATAAGAATTGGACAGAATCAGCTCAAATAAACGAAGAGCAATTGATAATAGACTTTAGTCGATTTGAAAATCAGAAGAAACGAATAGACTATTTAAAAGGTCGCAGTAAAGAGAAATTTGAGACAGACACCGCGCGATTTATGGCTGAATACCGCAAGATTGACAAGTTAGCGAGGAATGGAACATCCGGGTCAGACATCTGGTCTTTTCTCAACTCAGGCGTTGATGATACAATGATAAAGACGGAAACGAAGGTGGAGACGTTCTTGGGAAAGATGTATAAAAATAGTTTCAGGAACATCCTGATTATACTTACTGATGGTTATATCGAAGCAGACATGTATGGAAAAGATGCCTGCCTTTCTACTAACCCTCGTCAATGTTATTATTTAAGTACGTCACGCATAAAGCAGTTCCGGAATGCTCACAAATATTCTGCCGCCTCTAGCATTGACGAATTTTTCAAAACCAGCGGCTGGGGTATAGCGAAAGCAAATAATGACCTTTTAAAGGATACTGAAGTGCTCATTTTGGAAATTTATGATCGATCACTGACCAGCGGAGGAACTGCTACTGTGCACCCCTCTGACTCGGAAATAATAAGACTATTTTGGTCTGACTGGTTAAGGAAATCTGGCGTAACGAGATTTGATATTCGGCCTGTAGCTGATACGAAGACTGAAATAGCCGAAGTTGTACTTAAATTCCTGGGTATTGAGTAGTGGTCTCAGGTTCGTTTCTAACGAATCCCACCGCAATATCGCAATGGTCTAGCTATTACTTTTTGTTCTTCGTCTCCCCATCAATATGCGCAAGTCAAATTTCGGCAAGAAATTAGGTCCGTTAGGAAAGGAACTTTCGCTTTAATGTACGCGGCTGTTATGTTGTGTTCATAAACCAAAAACGTATCCATATGAAACCGAATACCTTGTTTATGAAACTGCTCGTCACCCTATACCTAACAGCAAGTTCATTAACCGCCTTTTCGCAGATAGAAGTTACTGCTACACGGAAAACGCATTTATTGAAGAAAATGAACCAAGCAACATTCAATGACAGTCTTGTGATTCAGGCCGGTGAAAAGTTTTCGGTGTTTGAGCATTATGACAATGGGTATTATAAGGTAAGCTATAATCATTCCGACTATTACGTTTATTATCCGTACTTCAACGAAATAGATTTGCTAGATTCCAAAGCAAAACCAATATCATTACCTGCACATAACAGCACCCATAAACAAACGCATAGCGGTAACTCTTCAAAAACCATTCGTACTGGGCCAAGAGGTGGCCAATACTACATAAATAGCAATGGTAAAAAGACTTACATCAAAAGAAGGAAATAATGCCTTGTCATTGCATCAAGGAATGATTGCTTGTTTTTTTTAATTTTTACCAAATACCGCTTGTAATCCTACCTCAATAGCTCTCCTAGGGTGACTATTCCGGTCAGTTGAAGGAATAAGCCATGAGACTAAGGGTATAAACGGGAAAAGTGAGGGTGTAAATGTCGCAGTTGAGGGCACATTTCCAACCTCATGAAGCGATACGTAGAAGAACCTGGAAACGATTCTCTTTCAAGACCAATCCCGGCCCACGGTCGCCGGCATGGGGAAAACATACGGATACAGGCAAAAAGTGTAGAACGCTATACCAAGCCTTGAATATCCACACATAGGTTGCTCCGATATCCTCTAAACCCCATTACGTTTTCATTATCAACTTGAGCCAGATTTCTATTGTTCATTTTTTTGCTTCGTTCAATAAACGTGAACAATGGATTTTTGTGAACATCCTACTGATTTCCAAATTCGGTTGCCATTGCCCGGAAATTTTCAATTACTTTCAAGGACAGGAAAAACAAAGAGTTAAGGATAGTGTTTAAAAGCTACTTCGGTGCAAAAAGCCACTACAATCAGATCTACGCCGAAGTAGTTGACTTCATCTGGCAATCCTATCACCAGGATATTGTGAACAAGCACCTCGACAAGGTATTACAACCGTGAAGAATTAATTGTACAAGGGATCAAAATAGATCACAATGGAATCGAATTGCCAAATATCAAAAAGCACCTTTCATGGAGTGATGTATGCATTAAAGAATACTATAGGTATTTTGCAATCTATCATAAGGACGATCCACGAATTCATTTTAGAGTGAGCTACAATGAATACGAAACAGAAACACTATGGAGCATCCTTAAAACCATATTAAAGGAAAAGAATCGATTAGTGTGAATTCCAATTAGCCAGATGAGTAAAATTAAAGGGCTGCTCCTGATTCCTTCCAAGCCCGACCCTGAAAGAGATGCGATCGCTTCGACCTGGATAGAACAGGGAGGTCAGGTACAACGTGTTGAACAATTCTGGATTAAACCGGAAACCGGAAACAGCAGCGTAGCAATTTATGGAAATGAAACATTCAGTCAGGTATTGGCCCAGGTATTAGGAAAAAGGCTTGTAACCGTAAAAGATGAATTAATTACACAGCTAGAGCACAAATGGACAAAGAGAGCGATAACCTTGATGTCGATTGACCAGGTCCGGCATATAGTGTTTCCGAAATTCATTAAATCGGTAATGCCGAAAATGATCCCTTCTAAAGTATACCATACCGAAGAAGAATTTGTCACGGCTATAAAAGGAGTAAAGCCAAATGACCAGGTAATCGTATCGGATATTATTAGCATTTCTAAAGAAGCTCGGTCATTTGTATTGCACAGAACAGTTTGTGACATTGCGTATTATGAAGGCAATGGAGACCTGGAAGATGGAAAGCAATTTGCAGCTGAGTTCCTAACGAACTATACGGAAGCGCTACCGGCAACGTTAGTACTGGATATAGGATATAATACCAATGATGGCTGGTTTATTGTCGAATTCAACTCATGCTGGGGTGCGGGCTTAAATTCATGTGATCCGGCAAAAGTAGTAGAATGTATTGAGGCAGCTACGATAAATTAATTGCGAGTTCCACGATATATACTTGACAAAACGTGTCGAATGAAGCTCTTCAATTTCATTAAAAAAAGATCAAAAACGCCAGCGCAGATACTTCGGCATCTTGCGGTGCACATACCAACCTCCTATACCGCTCACCATCAATTTAAAAATTATCTTGAGTTCTTAGAGCACCGTGAGTGGGAGCTCGCTCTTGACAGTTTAATTGAACTAGCCGATGAGACACCGGGGTATGCTTTTTCCGATACATTTTGGCTTGGTCTTGCTGAGGCAGCGGATAAAATGAATCTGGATAAAACACGCGAGTACTGCAAAAGTAAATCCACAGGAACAACGTTATGATTAATTATCACTTAAATGACCGCTGAGGAATTGAGAACTATCGCTGAAGCGCACGTCGCCGGATTGAACGGAAGCTCGCCTCCCCATGCGCAAATTAAGTTCGGCATTGGTGAAATGACTGAGTTTTTGACGTGCTATTATTTTGATTTCCGGTTGCTGGATGCAAATGACCAGGAATACAAGGAGCCACCTGTTGCGGGTGCGCCAGGCTTCATTGTTTCCAAGAACGACAAGCAAGCCAAAACTATTTCTCTTGGAGACTTAGGAGCTTTGAAAAGGCGGGAAGTGGAGCTTACTGAAATATATCAGATGTTGGCCGATGTTAAGGAAAGGAACACCTCGCTTATGAAACTGAAGAGCAAGTATGATTTAACTTCAAAGCAATTGCTATGTGTTAAACGTCTCCTCGATGACCATGAAATTGACAGAAACAGCTCCGAAGAACTAATTACAGAAATCCTAAAGGATATTTAAAGTACAATAGTATATAAAAACCTATTTATTGCATAGCAAGAAAATTGTCGGCCAAGCCCATACTGGGACATAAAGCCGATTTAAGTAATTTGGTACCATGACAGGAGAATTTGAATTAAGGGTTGACTTTACCAGAAACATCCCATTTATACTTGATAGCGTGTTTGAAATTGGTTTGGGTTTATTTTTAATTTCCAAGCCTTCCGTAAGCATGACACTCCTTGTGATAGGATGGGGATTTGTGATCTTTGGAATCATTCAATTAATCCGAAAAATCAAAATATTCACCCTCACGGAAGGTGAGTTGATCATTAAACACCCTCTTTTCCCTTTTCCAATAGGTGAAGAAAGATTCAAAATTTCAACCATAAAAGAAGTTAAATTCATAAGGGTTAAAGGTAGGTTTGGCGGGCGGCATCTGACAATATTGTCGTCTGAGAAAAGTGAAAGTTATAGAATTGAAGCATCGAATGATCGAATTGATGAGTTCGAGGCAAAGTTAAAATCACTGGGAATTGTTACTGTTAGGGACGGGATGTAGATTCCACTCTTAGATCACCAGATTCCATGGCGCATAATCCAATTTTGACAATGACTATATAAATCCTTGAGACTTGTTTAATGCTTGAACAAGCAATTATTCAGATTTTGAACTAACCAGGTTTAATAGCAAAAGAATATGACTTTAGATGATCCAATATGGAAAGACCTCGAAGGAGGTTATAGGACTGAATATGACGCCTCTGTGCCGTTGAAATGGCTTGAAAATTCAATCACTATCGAACAAACACAGGAAATTTTCGAAGAGCTCTGGGATGAATTGCATCATCAGGGCGATGTCGGATTAGCCTCTTATCTGGCAGTGCCGCAGCTTATTCGGATTGCGAAAAAGAAAGGATTATTTGAGTGGAATATATTGGGCCTTTGTGCGCTGATAGAACAGCAGCGGCATTTAGGAAACAACCCAGCATTGCCAGATCAATACAAGCAATACTATACCAACGGCTTATCTGAATTAAGGGGTTATATAAGTGCAAACATTAATAAAGAAACTGATGACACAATCTTTCGAATGGCATGCGCCGCACTTGCCACATGTTCGGGCCGAATCAAACTAGGCAAAGCGATTATGGAGCTAGAGGAAGATGTGATGGATGAATTTCTTGAACAATTTTAACATAAACGCGAGAATGGATTTAGATAAAATATCCCGGCATCATCAGATTTAATCCTTATTAGATAGATGACTAAAAATAAACGTTGCTGCTGATTATTGGCGCTGTTATAAAATCACCCTTTGAATGGATTTTATGCATAAAGTATTGTCATTGATCTTTTTATTGGCTTGCGTTTCGTGTGAGACAAAACAACCCGTTGATCGTGATCTTACCTTAGAAAGCAGAATTATAGACAATGCCAACATCCTGACAAGGAATGAAAAAGACAGCATATTTAGTCTTATCAAGAAACTTGATTTACAAATCGGATCGCAAATTGCCATCATCACCATTGATAGCCTTTACGGTGAAAAAATTGAAGCATTCTCTATAGACATGGCCGATTCCTTACGACTTGGCGGCCCTATCTATAACGATGGCATACTGATCACGATAGCGTTTAAAGATCGCATGGCAAGAATTGAAGTCGGCACGGGATTAGAAAATATCATCAAAGACGAAATAGCAGCCGAAATCATTCGAGAGGAGCTAGCACCGAAGTTCCGGGAAAAAAATTATGGTCAAGGGCTATTTCTGGTTGTTGAAAAAATCTCCGGATTAATCCGTGACAACAGCCAGCGCATTGGGCAAAAACCGGAATAAGTGATATGGCTTTATGTCGTTATAGATGAATAATAGAAGGCTCCAAGTAACCTATTTCTAAATGAGATACTTCACGATATTAATACTACTCATCAACTACGGACAATGTTTGTCACAGACGAAATACAGCGAGACACTCTCGTTACGGCTTGACCAGATAAGAAGGTCGGAGTTTTACGACAATAAGGTTGTTGTTAAGATCGACAGCATTGAATATAACGACCTCGACTACCCATACTGGAAACCAGCAGAAACATATTATCGAGATGACATGGCCAGGTATAAATATCGCCTTTACAGGGTACTTACCGATAGCACAAGAGGACACAGACCAGACACTTGTGTTACTGATTGGGCCTTGAGCCGGCGGCCTCATCCCTATTTGTACCTTCGGGATACTGTCACGTTAAGTGAGCTAAGAGAACTGATGTTGGACCCGCATCCGTACGTTCGATCCTATGCATTTGGAGCGCTTTCATTTCGTAAGACTGAGAACCTATTTCCTTTAATCGTTGACAATTTAAAAGACTCAACGCAAATACTCGAATACTCCGGTGACGCGGGATTGAACGCTTACCCCGCTGATCTTATGATCGAATATGAGATTGATCACCTTAGTGAACGTGAAAAGAAAGAACTTAAGAAGTTGATACGATCAAAATACAAATACTTAACCAGGGGATTGGCTGTGTTAAATAGGAAATAACTTATTCACAGGAAAAGACACAATCTGAAGTATACTATCATGACAGCAAAAGATCACAATTGCCGCAACGACGAACAAACAAATTCCCACATTGAAAAATATGGCCTTTCGATCATTGCAATTGAGGCAACTGACTATCTCCCTTCCTTTGCCTATAGCATTGGACTTTGGAAAAAATACAAACATCCGGAAATAATCTCATTCGGCTTTACAATCCAGACACTTCATGGCATCATCAATGCCGCGGCAGACATTATCAAGGCCGGAGAAAGTCTTGAAACTGAAAGGGACTACGATAGCATCTTTGAAAAGGGAATGGCGCGATTTGTTAAAGTCGATCCATCCAACATTGGCGACTATTTCGGATATGCAATTGACTTTTATGGCACCACGGAGTTTCCTGCTTTACAATTAGTGTGGCCAGACCGAAACGATAGATATCCCTGGGAAAAAGACTTTGAAGAAGAATTCATTTACAAACAACCCCTGCTCGATAGAAATGCCGACTTCAAGTTCAGGGAGCTCAGGAACCTCGCAACCTTTACAACTCGTCAATGGCTTGAATTAAAGAAACCGATACTGAGAGTGGTCCATGACCATGATGGTGACTGGCAATTTCTTACGGGCGATCAAATGCCGGAGGATATAAAAATCGTGGCACTGGAACAGTTGGTCTTACGCGACAAAACGCTTAACGATGTTTTCAGCCTTGGCTATGGAGAAGCGGCCGAGAGAGATTTTGTAGGTGCGAAATGGACACTCAGCAAAGTTGATCCTTGAGCTTAAAGATGAGCGTATTCTTTCGAAGATCTAACGTGAGTTTGAGGGGCACTACATTACAGTAAGCAACAACGTCGTTGAAAATGCGTTAACAGGGGTCCTGTAACCTTTATCGGCAACGCCGGTAGACAGCTTATAACCTGGGCTGTATGATTAAAAACTACTTTAAAATCGGGTTTCGGAACCTGGTTCATAACAAGCTTTATGCCGCTGTTAATATTGGAGGGCTTGCTGTCGGCATAGGCTGCTTCACTATTATAATGTTATTCGTGCAGCACGAGCTCTCGTATGACAGATTCTATTCCCACGCCGGACGCATCTACCGCGTTTATCAAAAGCAAACAGGCAATACGTTTCTTGGATCGGAGTTCTTTGCAGTTACGCCGACGCGGCTAGGCGGTGTACTGGAAGAGGAATGTCCCGAAGTAGAGGTCGCCACGACGTTAAAAGATCAGCACGCCCTGCTCGGCCATGACAACAACCATTACTGGCAATACGGCCTTGCGGCCGATGACCAGTTCTTTAAGATATTCAAGCCTGAATTTATCAGGGGCGGGTCACAGAATGTGTTCGGCCATGCCAGGAGCATTGTTCTTACCGCATCGCTGGCAGAAAAGATCTTTGGCGATGAAAATGCTGTTGGGAAGCTCATAACTTATCAGAACAATAACACATATACCGTAACTGGAGTAGTAAATGATCCACCGTTTAATTCATCTTTTCAGTATACATATATCGTAGACATACGTTCTATCGATGCTTATGCCAAAGACCTTGGTCGCACTACCTGGCGTGGCAATAACGCGCAAACATTTCTGCTTCTCAAGCCTAACGCCACCGTTGCTGCGCTCGAACAAAAGTTTGCGGGCATCATCAAGAAATACCGTGACCCCGAAGCGTATGCTAATTATCCTTTTCAAGATCAATACTTTCTGGAACGCATCGAAGATCTGCACCTGCACGCTGGCATCAACTTTGACATGGGCACAAAAGGCAACCGGCAATACATACATTTGTTTTCCTGGGTGGCAGTCATTGTGCTGGTACTTGCCTGTGTGAATTATATGAGTCTTGCGGTAGCCAGGTCCGCCCGGCGTGTACGGGAAATTGGCATACGCAAAGTAGTCGGTGCGCAACGCAGCCAGATCATTGCACAATTTCTCGGCGAATCGGTACTTATTACTTTCTTTGCCATGGCGCTTGGGCTTATTCTTGCAGCGCTTCTCCTACCGACCGTCGGTCATTGGATGGATCGGCCCATTACACTAAACTTCACTCAAAACGCCTGGCTATTACCTGCGCTTCTTGCTTTGCTCGTAGCGGTAGGTTTGTTCTCCGGAAGTTATCCATCGCTCTTCCTGTCGTCTTTACGGCCGATAATTGTGCTCAAGGGTAAAACGGGAGGAACCTCTGCCTTACCCTTGCAGCGTATACTTATTGTAGCACAGTATACTGTATCCATTACGCTCGTCATCGGCAGCCTGGTTATCCATCACCAGCTCCAGTATATGAATAAGAAGGACCTTGGTTACGATCGCAAGAATATCATCACGATCCAGCTTTTGGATCGCTCTGTTACTATTCCAGCATGATTGACCCCCTAATCCAGCAAGCTGACCCCTCTGTGTGAAGGGATTGTTTCTGTAAAGCAA
>NZ_JAHESF010000040.1 GCF_018598225.1 Chryseosolibacter histidinae
AGATCCACACGAAAAAGCAAAAGCATATTGTCAGGAACACGTTGAATGAAGTGGAGGCGCGGCTGCCGCAAAATCAGTTCGTGAGGGTGCACCGCTCCTACATCGTACGGCTGGAGGCCATTAAAGCGCTCGATGCCCAGAACATCCACCTCGAATCCACCACCATTCCCATCAGTCGTAAGATCCACAGCTGGCTGCTGGACAATCTCAACCTGTTGTCTTCCTGATCAAAAACCTGGATGTTGTAATTCTTCAGATCTCCTCCAGCAGCGTGTTGAACGCTACATGCCTGTTGACAAATTTCCGGCGATGCTCTTCAATAAGCATGGGCGCAAAAACTTCGAGGTACTGTTGTATGTGATCGATGCTCTTGGCAAAATACTGCACGCTGTACGAAATAGTGTTGTCGTCCTGGTCGTGCAGCACCTTGTACATCTTGAATGAAACAAACATGCCGGTATTCAGCACATCGGGAATATGCTTTTCCTTCATCCACTGAAGCCATTCCATCTCGACATCCTTGTCGATGCCAACCGTAACGTTATAGAGCAACATGAAACAAAATTACCTTCTTTTGTTGTATAAACAATGCGCTGAGCCTGCCTGTACGGTCATAAAAAAACCGGTTGTTACACCGGTTTATATTTTTCAGATCCATCAGATGCACATCAGTAGCTCAGGTTGTCGCTGCCAAAAGAATCGCGGTTAGCCCACCATTTCCTTTTGTCGTTGCGCGATGAGCTTGACGTATTGCCGCCCTTGCTCCTGTTGTTGCCACCGGACTTGTTATTATTATTCCTGTTGCCGTTGTTGGGCGTGGCCGCGCTCTTGTTGTTACTTTGAGCAGCCTGCTTGTGGTTATTGCTGGCAACAGGGCTCTTTTTCTGTGAGGTATGCTGACCACCGTTGCCGTGCTGGCGTTGCCTTTGAGGCTGTTGCTGACGCTGTTTCGGTGCAGCAGGCTGACGTTGTGCCGAAGTGTGTTCCGGCATCTGCGCGCTCATAGGGAACGGCTGATCGGTGATCACCGGCACCTGTTTGCCGATGAGCTTTTGAATATCTCTCAGGTACTCTTTTTCTTCGGCATCACAGAACGAATAAGCGATACCGCTCATGCCGGCCCTGCCTGTACGACCGATGCGGTGTACGTAGGTCTCAGGCACATTCGGGATCTCATAGTTGATCACGTGTGAAAGCTCATCCACGTCGATGCCGCGGGCAGCAATGTCTGTGGCCACCAGTACGCGCAGCTTGCCCGACTTGAATGCCGTGAGCGCATTTTGTCTTGCGTTCTGGGACTTGTTACCATGGATGGCAAGAGAATGAATGCCAGCCTTGGAGAGATCTTTGGCGACGCGGTCGGCACCATGCTTCGTGCGGGTGAACACCAGCGCCGATACAATAGGCTTTTCACGAAGGATGTGGATCAGCAGCTTCTTTTTATTGTTCTTCTCCACAAAATATACGGCCTGCTCGATCTTCTCTGCCGTGGATGAAACAGGTGTAACCTCAACTTTGATAGGGTCTACCAAAATGGTGTTGGCCAGCTTCTGGATCTCGGGCGGCATGGTAGCCGAGAAGAAAAGTGTCTGCCGTTTTTCAGGCAGCTTGGTGATCACTTTTTTAACATCGTGGATAAAGCCCATGTCGAGCATGCGGTCTGCTTCATCGAGCACAAAAAGTTTCAGATGCTGCAGGTTGATGTAACGCTGGTCGATAAGGTCGAGCAGCCTTCCTGGTGTGGCGATGAGAATGTCTACACCGGCTCTCAGCGCATCGGTTTGTGCTTTTTGTGATACACCACCGAAGATCACCGTGTGGCGCAGGCGAAGATATTTGCCATACGCGGCAAAGCTTTCGCCGATCTGGATGGCGAGCTCACGCGTGGGTGTAAGGATCAGTGATTTGATACCGGCAGGTCCTTTTTTGTACAACTCGTCCTGGTGCAGGATCTGGAGAATAGGAATAGCGAAGGCTGCTGTTTTGCCTGTGCCGGTCTGCGCACATCCCAGCAGGTCTTTTCTGCTCAGCACAACCGGTATGGATTGCTCCTGGATGGGCGTAGGCTTGGTATAGCCCTCTGCCTTCAGCGCATTGCGGATAGGCTCAATTAGTTCTAATTTTTCGAATGACATGAATATGTTGATATTGTTTAAATCCAGCCTGAATTGGCTGTTTTGTTCAGGTGTGTGGTGCAAAGATAGGCTTTATAATCGGATATACCACCATGGCTACCACACCTGCTCAATCTTGTAAGTTTTGTTGCCGAAATTGAACGATTCGCCCTGTTTCAGGCCCTTGAGCTTCAAACCCAGGGGTGACTCTGCAGAAAGGGCGATGTACGTCCGGTTTTCCACCACAAGTTGTCCAACACTGATGGCGACAAAAAAGTTGCCCTGGTCTGTGATCACCAGGCTTCCCGGCTGAACCGCTACCGGCTGATGGTCTACCCTGATCTGGTCCAGCAGACGCTTCAGCTTCATGGCCTCGGCAAGCTGCGCACTGTGCTTCTCCATTTCGATCTGCATCATGGCACGGCCGGTTTCGTATTTGTCTCCCGCGCTGCTTTTGGTTTCATCGTTGGCAGCATCCTGCGCACCTTGCAGCGCATCCTGCGCAGTAGCCATGCGTTGCGAAAGGTAGGCCTGACAACGTTCGTAGAGTTGTTGTTTGATCTCCCGCAAAGGATCGTTAGAGTTTGAGTTGAACACCGCGTTTACCCAACCACCCGGCAATGAACACGCAGAGCAGCGCAAACACGAACGACTTGATGAGTCCCACCACTCCATCGAGCATCAAGGCAGGCCAGTGAATTCCCACAAGGCGCACCACGGCATAGGAGAAATAAGGAATGAGGTAACACAACAGCGTGTTGGTACCCGCCGGTTTGATAACATCGAACCAGTTTGCTTTTCCTTTGATATCGGCGAGCCAGTAGACCAGGATAAAGGTTGTGATGGTGATGCCGCTGCAGATCAGGATCCACGGCGGTGTGGCACCCAGCTTGGCGATGATCCAGAATTTGTTGGTATAAAGGCCGGCCGCAAAAAGCAATGCAGCCATACCGGCGAACAATGCCAGCATCTTGCCATCGGCATTCTGTTTTTTGAAACGCAGGTACAGCAGGGAGATCACGATGCCACCCATGGTGAGAAACGGCAGCGAGCCATTGCTCAGCGGATCCATCATAAAACTGAGAAACCCGAAGGAGATCATGCCGGCGTTGGAGGCCATCGACATCACCAGCATCAGCGCCCATGCCGCGATCACGGCCACGAGACTGCTTCCTACGAAAGTGTAAATAATACTGCACACCAGGTACGACCATCCGATGAGGCCGAGTATTCCCCACCAGTATGTTGTGAAAGTAACACCTTGCTCGCCTCCACGAACCATGAATGCCAGCGTCAGCAGTGTAATGATGCCCACCGCTCTCGCTGCCCACGCCACGGCGGGTTTGACCGTTGAAGGATAAGCATTCCAGATAAGAATGAACGATGTGCAGCACAGGGTGAAATACAGCAGGCGATGCATGCCGGTAGCGGCCGCGTTGAGGTTCTCGCCATTCACCAGGAATACACCCATGATCAGCAGGGCACCGCCGCGCATGAGAATGTGCAGAACGATGCGGCCATTGCTATCCCCTTTTTTTCTCCGGTTGTTGATGGCAAACGGAATAGACATGCCAACAATGAACAGGAAGGCGGGGAAGATAGCGTCAGACAGTCCCATGCCATCCTGGTCGGCCGTGGTATGCAGCAGCCATACCGGTATGTTGGTCAGTGACCAGAGGTCGTTCACGAAGATCATCAGCACCATGGTGAGTGCCCGGAGGATGTCGACGGAAGCGATACGGGTAACACGCGCTGTCGCGGTTTCCTGACCAGCGATCAGGGGAGACTGTGCCGTGAGTGACATAATTTTATGTGGTTTGAGAAACGTAATCCTGCAAATATAAAAAATGAGGTGTCAATGCTCCGTTCTCTGTGATGGTGGCACGCTCGATCACTTCGTCTTTGTCTGCACAAACAAGCATGGGCACCACACGGTCTATCAGGTCTCTGCCAAATTCTTCGGATGCGCTCCGCGGCAGCTCACAAGGCAAGTTATCGATCGCCATCACGGTAACAAAGCGGTCTGACCGCAGTGGCGGCTGAATGCTGTCAGAAGCCGGGTCATAATCATAAATGGGATCAGCGATGGAGCTCGCCTTTTTTGTGCTCGGGATAGAGCCGTTGATATCGCAGGTAATGTCGGCGATCACCTTGATCCTGAAGTCGGGCTGAAGCATATCGGCAGGCGTGAAGAGCACGGGCGCTTTCGGATTCCAATAGGCACCGGCCATCAGGATGTCGGCCACTTTGGTGTAATCGCGGAAGAATGAATCGTACCGTTCAGGATGTTTGTGAAACTCTTCACGGTTGAAATGTCCGCCTTCCTTACGCCGGTGATAGTCAGCGCTGCTCAGCTGCACATACACGGGCTCTTCGAAAGTGCGGGTCAGAAAATCCTGCGCGCTCACTTTACGGATGCCGGCGCTGTCCAGGGTTTCCATGGAACCACGCCCCACACGACCTGCGCCGGTGAGAATGATCTTCACAGGCGGCAGCTTCACTTTGCGCAGCTCGAGCTTCAGGTCGTTCACGTCAAAACATTCAAACGCCCTGCGCAGCGAATAAGTACCGTAACGTTTTCCGTAGGTCCACAGCCCGTTATAGGCGCCCACAATACCGGCGTAACGCCCGAAGGCCACCAACCGGTTGCCCTGCTTGTCTTTGAGAGCCTCGTAGTCGATGAGCCTGATGTTCTTTTTCAGGACCTCTTGTAAAAGCTTCCGGTTGTAAGGCTGCTTCTTGATGGTGTGCGAAAAGAACAGGTATGTTTTATCGGCGATCAGCTCCTGGATCGGCACCTCTTTGATGCCCATCAGAATATCGCAGTGTTTTACGTCGGCAGCCACTTCAATATCCAGCTCCTGGTATTCACGGTCCTGAAAACAACGGGCGATGCTTTGCTGACAAACAACTTTCACATGAGGATACCGTTGTTCGATCTCTTCTGTCTGGATGGGGGTGAAGGCAACACGTTTGTCGGGAGGTGTTTTTCCTTCGCGGATCAATCCAATCTTAATGGCGTTCATTCAAAAACTTTACACCAAAAATAATGAGCTTTTTGGGATAAACTTCGATCGAACCCAGTAGCGGTGAATTTATATCGACAAAACCGGCATTTTCAACGCATGTGTTCCCGTCAGTGTGGTGTGTGCCTGAAGCACATGGCGTTGTTCGTGCACGATCACGAACTGAAGTGCCTCACCGATGTTCATCTTCAGCATCTTAAAAAACTCAACAGGCACTTTTCCGGCGTTGATGTTCACGCGTTCTGCCTTTTGCAGCAGAATCATCAGTTTTTCCTGGTCTCTCAAGAACAGGTCAAGCTCCGTTCTGTCTTTGGTGCTGTGAACAGGATCCATCCTTTTAAAGGTCTTTTGCTTTTTGCGATTGCCGGGTTGCATCATGCTGATGGACTTTCGTCCGATCCAGGTAGTCTTAACTTCCTGGTCAGCGGGTCCCTCCACCAAAAAGAGAGCATCTTCAATAGCTTTCAGGTAATATCGGTTATACAGGTTGAGGTGTGCAAAACATTCCAGGATGCTCCATGTTGAAACTTCCGGTTTATGGTTGAGGATGGCATCGGGCAACGTATAAAAATCATTCTTTACAGCACCAATGATCGCGGCGGTGTCTGATTTCAATGCCTGGAGAAACGCTTCTGTTTTCATCGTGATTTAATTTTCCTGTAAAGGAAAGCACTCAGGGAATGGAAAATATTGACGGAAATCAAGATTTCACGACGGCCTGATGCGGCTCAACGTTTCAGGTGTCATGCGAAGATACGAGGCAATGTACTTGCGGGGAATGATCCTGAAAATATGCGGGCTGCGACTCATCAGCCGGTTATACCGTTCCTCTGGGGTGAAGGTGAGCAGCTCCGTTTCGCGTTCGATCTTTCCCACCAGCGCTTCTTCCTGCAACATTCTCCAGGCGCGTTCTATTTTCGGGAACCGGTCGAAAAGTGCGTAAAAATCTTTTCTGGCGATGGCCGCAATCTCACATGCGGATAACGCCTGAATGTAATAGGCCGAGGGCTGCTGCCGGATGAACGACGGATACGAGCAGATCAGGTTGTGATCATAAGCGAAGCCCACGCAGATCTCGTCGTCGTTCACGGGATAATAGATGCGCAGGCTTCCACTGATGATGTAAAAAAGATTGGTTTCCGTTTCATCTTTCCGGATCAGAAAATCGTTGCGCTTCAACGATGGTTTGGTGTGCCAACCTTCGGCAAGACTTTCCTGCTCCCCGGGTGTAAGACTTACCGTGGCGTTAAAAATGCCGATGATCTTTTCCTTCCACTGATTCATATTTACAGGGATGACATTCGCAGAGATGACATCCTTCAAAAGGATGTCATCTCTTAACGTTCCAGCAGGCTTCCCAGCAGTGAGCCACCTTCTTTGCCGCTGTTGCCTCCGTAAGGCGCCAGTGCCTGGATGAGCTTGCGGATGGGCATCGACTGCAACCATACCTTTCCTGTTCCACGAAGGGTGGCGAGAAAGATACCTTCACCACCAAAGATCATGGAGCGCAGTCCGCCGGAGGTTTGTACATCAAAATCGATATGCGATTCAAAGGCAACCACGCACCCTGTATCCACGCGAAGTGTTTCATTGTTCAGCGTTCTTTCGATCACAGTACCGCCCGCGTGAACAAACGCTTTTCCGTCGCCCTGGAGCTTCTGAAGAATAAAACCTTCACCACCCACAAGGCCGGAGCCGATCTTTTTGTTGAACGTGATCGATACTTTGGTTCCGTACGCTGCGCAGAGGAATCCATCTTTCTGCACGATCAGCTCGTTGGAAGGGCTTTGTGCCAGGTCGATGGGGATCACGGTGCCTGGATACGGTGCAGAGAATGCCACTTTTGCTCTCCGGTTGCCGCGGTTGGTAAAATGGGTCATGAAGATCGATTCACCCGTCAGGATCCTGCTTCCGGCAGAAAGCAACTTGTCGAACAATCCCTGGTTGGGGTTCGAGCCGTCGCCCATCTTCGCTTCGAAGGTGATGCCGTCTTCCATATACAACATGGCACCTGCTTCCGCGATCACGGTCTCCATCGGGTCTAGCTCCACCTCTACGATCTGGATGCTTTCACCTTTTATCTGATAATCGATTACGTGTGATTTGCTCATAATTTTTGTCAGTCAATGGGTTTATGGATAGTACTTAAATACGGGATAAGCCACCGGTTTGTTCTTCACATCCTGCTTATCAAAATAGGCATCGAAGAAATTCCAGGTGATCAGTCCGTCGTCTGATTGCGGCTCCAGCATGTAAAAAATGAGATTCGCCAGCGGCTGCGCCAGGTCTACAACATAATCGCCCTTCCGGAATCTTTTCGAGGCGGGTGCAAAAGTACCGGTAGCAGTAGCCATGAAGTGGCCTTCAAACTTACGCTGTGCCCGTTGCAAGGCCGTAACATTAAAAACCTCACCTTTGAAAGTACGCGAGGCCGTAAGCTGTTCCACTTTCACGCCGTGTTGTTTCAGGTTCTCGGCAATGGCTGAGAACTCCGCGGGGATCACATAACCCCTGGGAAGTGTGGCCTCAACCTGCGGTGTGAACTTAGCATAGTAAGTTACACCATCGTATTGCACAATGTTGCCGGTTCTCAACCACTGGGTTGTACCGTCAGCCTTCTTCATGCCCACATAATCATAAGTAGGAAATTTATTCAGTGTGGTAGCGCTGTCCATCCTGAAGCGTACGCCCTTCTTCACTTTTCCCGCATTCTCTTTTACGTTACTGATGGCATTCTCGTCGGCTTTTTGATTGATGGTGACGATCTCTTTGGTATGGGTGTTCGTATACTCGAGGATCTCGGAAGCGAAAGTGTAGGTTGAATGAATGCGCTGATAGAATCGTTCGTGTGAAAAAGCCTCGCTCAGAATAGCCATCCGGTTGCGCAGGCTGAACTGGTTCACCAGGTAACGGGGATGATGATTGTAAGTGTAGAATTTTTTAACAGGCCATCCTTCGCTTACCTCGTAATCGCCGTAAGGCCCCATCGAAAGTCCATAACGTTCCTTCGCCGTCTTTGTGATCGCCTTCAGCATCACATCGTTGGTGTAATCAGAGGTAATGGCTTCACCAGCGTAATGATAGCTTGGCGCCCACGTGAGCGACCACGCGTGCCAGGTGCCGTTGGTGGTGTGCAGGTCTACAAACAGCTGCGGGTCCCACGGCACGATAATGCTGGTGAAGAGACCCAACGTTTCTTTGGCTTCCATCTTGATGCCGTCGCGGTTGAGGTCGAGGCCCTGGCTGTTCTCCCGGATGCCTATTTCCAGGGGACTGTCTTCCTGTGAGGGCCTTCTGCCCTTCTCCATCTTGTCGTTGCTGTCGGTGTTATAGATCGGCGCAAAAAGAATGATCTGGTTATCGAGCAGGTTCTTCTTGTTGCCCAGCAGGATGTCGCGCATCAGCATCATCACCGCTTCCTTGCCTTCCACTTCTCCCGCGTGAATGTTGCCCTGGATGTAGATCACCGGTTTGCCCGATGCCTTTGCCTCCTCCGGTGTTCTCACCAAAGGATTGGCAAGGATCGCTACCGGTATGTCTTTCCCCTCAGGGCTTTTGCCCATGGAGATCACATGAATGTTGGAGCTTTGTTTGCTGATGGCATCGATAAAAGAGATCACATCGGCATGGGTGGAGGTCTTGATGAAGCTGGACTTTTCAGGTGTAAGGATCAGCGACTCCGGCCAGGTTGACTGCGCGCTTGTGAAAAAAGAAAAGCCCGACAGGGCTATCGTTGAAAATACGGTGGTGAATCTCATCTTTGGCTGAATAATGAAAGATGAAAATGGCGGTAATGAAAGGTTATTCCAACTGAACAGGAATTTATTTTTTCTTCTTCTTTTTGCCTTTCATCTCGTCGTAGTCCTCGCGCTCGGCGAGCTTCTTGTCATCCACGTTCTCGTTGAGGAACTCGTTGATCTTTTCAATATTCATATTGGATTTGATCTCCCCAAAAGAATCGATGGATATATCGAACCCCTGAAGCTCCTTATGGACCTTCGGTTTGGGTTTGTTTTTCTTTGGTGTTTCCTTTTTAGACATATCAATATTTACGCAACTTTCACTTTCAGGGTTTTTACAGCCCCCTCAATTCTTTGCACTATTTCTTGCTTTCCAATGATTTCCATGATCATCATCAGGTCGGGTCCTCCTCCAGCGCCGGTAAGCGATACCCGCAATGCCTGCAGTATTTTGCCGGTTCCGATATTCAAAGCTGCCGTAACTTTTTCAAGCGACGCTTTGGCCGTTGCCGCATCCACCGTCGAAAGCGTACTGACCTCATCTTTAAAAGCCAAGAGCACTTTTACGGCCTCTTCATTCCATTTTTTGGCAACCACACCCTGGTCGTATTCCGCAGGTGCGTGAAAGAAATATTTGCCCTGCTCCCAGAAATCCTGCGGAAAAGTGACACGCTCTTTCATCACGGCGGCAATTTTTACAGCCTTTTCCTTGCTGCACGAAATGTTCTCTTTTTGCAGCGACTGCAGCAGGAATTCAGCGAGCTCCTCGTCGGATTTTGCACGCAGGTATTGCTGATTGAACCACTGCGCCTTATGAATATCGAACTTCGCACCTGCTTTGCCAATGCGTTCGATCGAAAATGCCTGGGTGAGCTCCTCCACAGAAAAGAGCTCCTGCGTTGTGCCGGGGTTCCATCCCAGAAAAGCGAGGAAGTTCAGCAGCGCTTCCGGCAGATAACCGGCCTCCCGGTATCCTTTGGCAACTTCCTGCGTGTGGGGATCTTTCCAGGTGAGCGGAAAGATCGGGAAGCCGAGCTGATCGGCGTCACGCTTGCTCAGCTTGCCGTTGCCATCGGGCTTCAGCAGCAAGGGCAGGTGCGCAAACTGAGGCATGTCGTTCTCCCATCCAAAAGCGCGGTACAACAGCACATGCAATGGCGCCGATGGAAGCCACTCTTCACCCCTGATCACGTGTGAGATCTTCATCAGGTAATCGTCAACAACATTGGCGAGGTGATACGTGGGCATACCGTCTGACTTCATCAGCACTTTGTCGTCGATCTGCGATGAATGTACCGAGACCCAGCCGCGGATCAGATCGTTGAGCCGCACTTCTTCCTTGCGAGGCACTTTGAGCCTGATCACATAGGGTGCGCCCGAATCGATAAGACGTTTTACTTCTTCCGCAGGCAGGGTGAGTGAATTGCGCATCTGCGTGCGGGTGATGCTGTTGTACTGTGGTGTATCCACGCCACCAGCCTTCAGCTTCTCACGCATCTGCTCGAGCTCTTCAGCGGTATCAAAAGCATAGTAACCCTGGCCGGAGTCGATCAGCTGCTGCGCATATTGTTTATAGATAGATTGACGCTCAGACTGGCGGTAAGGCGCATGCGGGCCTCCAACACCCACACCTTCGTCGATGGTGATGCCGACCCATTTCAGCGAATCCAGAATATATTGCTCTGCACCAGGCACATAACGGGTCTGGTCTGTATCTTCAATACGGAGGATCATGGTGCCTTTCTGCTGCCGGGCAAGCAAATAGTTATAAAGGGCTGTTCTCACGCCCCCAATGTGCAGCGCTCCCGTGGGACTGGGAGCAAAACGAACGCGTACTTCTCTCATGCTGTCGTAAAAGTCTGAATTCAGGACTGCAAAGGTAAACCGGATTTACGATTTACGGTACCCTTTCGGATTCTTATGACGCGTGGGAAGCTGTTTTTCTCAGGATTTTACGGCAATACACGAGATCTCCACGTTCACATCCTTGGGCAAGCGGCTTACCTCAACTGTTTCACGGGCAGGCGGTTGCGACTTGAAGTACTGGCCATAGATCTCATTCACCTTCGGAAAATTATTCATGTCTTTAAGGAAAATGGAGCTTTTTACAACGTTGCTGAAATCCATACCCGCTTCCTTCAGTATTACTTCGAGGTTGAACATCACCTGTTTGGTTTCCTGCTCAATGTTGCCTGTGAGGATGTTGCCCGATGACCTTTCGATGGCGATCTGGCCACTGATGAAGAGTATATTGCCCGACTGGATGGCCTGGCTGTAGGGCCCGATGGGTTCGGGAGCCTGTGCTGCGTATACGACTTTTTTAGACATGATTTTTTAAATTTGAAAACGTCACGTATTTCGTCAAAAATAGGTATATCTGCAGATCATTTCTGTTAGCGAATGAAAATTTTGATCATCGGTGAGCAGGCAAACTTTGAGGAGTGCCGCGAAAAATTAGGCCACGACCACACCTATTCATGGGTGGGCGACCACCGTGAAGCGGAGAAATTCCTCGACACCCATTCGCTGATCTTCGATTTTATCATCGATGAAGAGCCCCACGAATTTGAGATCTATGCCAACAAGTCCGTTACCGTATTTCTGAACACCTGCAAGATCAGCCTGGGGGAGCTGGCCCATTCGGTGAACCACAAGATGTTGTGCACCGTGTTCGGGTTCAACGGCCTGCCTACACTTTTCAACAGGCCGGTGCTCGAGCTGGCCCTGTGGCAACAGAAAGACCAGCAGCAACTGCAAAAGATCTGCAGCAGCCTCGGCACAGAATTCATGCTGGTGGATGACCGGGTTGGACTGGTTACACCGCGGGTCATCGGCATGATCATCAACGAAGCCTACTATACCGTACAGGAAGGCACTGCCAGCCGTGATGACATCGACATGGCCATGAAGTCTGGCACCAACTATCCCTATGGTCCTTTTGAATGGAGCCGTCGCATCGGCATCAGGCATGTATACGAATTGCTGGAAGCGGTTTATGAGGACACGAAAGATGAGCGGTACAAGATCTGCGCATTGTTAAAGAGGGAGTATTTGAGTACCGGTGGTTAAAAGTTTAAAGTTGGGGGTCGCATTAACTTGAAACTTGAAACTTTCAACTTGAAACTAAAAAAGGCTCCTTTTTCCGGAGCCTTTCACTAAGAACGTTTTCAATAATCGCTGCTATTCTACCGTTACCGACTTCGCCAGGTTGCGAGGCTGGTCTACGTTGCATCCGCGCATCACAGCGATGTGATAAGAAAGAAGCTGCAGCGGTATCACTGACACCATGGGCATCAGCGCTTCGTGAACAGCGGGAACTTCGATGGTGAACTCTGACATTTTGGGAATCAGCTTATCACCTTCGGTCACCACGGAAATTACCCTTCCTTTACGGGCTTTCACTTCCTGGATATTGGAAACTATTTTCTCGTAGGAGCTGTCTTGTGTGGCGATGAACACCACGGGCATCTCCTGATCGATGAGCGCAATGGGTCCGTGCTTCATCTCTGCAGCAGGATATCCTTCGGCGTGAATGTAAGAGATCTCTTTCAGCTTGAGCGCACCTTCCAGGGCCACCGGGAAATTGTAACCACGGCCCAGGTACAGGAAGTTGGAGGCGTCTTTGAAAGTATCGGCGATGACCTTGATCTGGTCATTCAGCTTGAGCGCTTTTTCAACTTTTGCAGGAATGGTCTCCATGTCTACCAGCAGCTCGTGGAATTTCTGCTCCGTAATAGTTCCCTTCTTCTGTGCTACGATGAGCGCGATGAGGTTGAGCACGGTAAGCTGCGCAGTGAAGGCCTTGGTGCTGGCCACACCAATCTCAGGACCTGCGTGTGTATAAGCACCGGCATGCGTAGCCCGTGGAATAGAGGAGCCCACAACATTACATACACCGAAGATGATAGCACCTTTCGATTTCGCCAGCTCGATCGCCGCAAGGGTATCTGCGGTTTCTCCCGATTGTGAAATAGCGATCACCACATCACCTTCGCGGACCACCGGATTGCGGTAGCGGAACTCCGAGGCATATTCAACTTCTACCGGGATGCGGCAGAACTCTTCGAAAAAATATTCAGCCACCAGCCCCGCGTGCCATGACGTACCGCAGGCAACGATGAGGATACGGTCTGCATTCACCAGCTTGTTCACGTATTCGCGCAAGCCACCCAGCACCAGCCTTCCTGTTGCAGAATCGAGGCGACCCCTCATACAATCGCTGATGGAACGGGGCTGTTCGAAGATCTCCTTTAACATGAAGTGCTCGAACCCGCCTTTTTCGATCGCTTCCAGCTCGAGGTCAACGGTCTGGATATACGGCGTCAATGGTAGATTGGCTGTGTTCTTGATGCTCAGTTTGCCACCGTGGATCACAGCGATCTCCTGGTCGTTGAGGTAAACCACTTCATTTGTGTACTCTACAATGGGCGTTGCATCAGAAGCCAGGAAGAACTCGTCTTTGCCCACACCCACTACAAGGGGGCTGCCTTTTCTGGCGGCCACAAGCAGGTCAGGATCTTCCAGCGACATGATCACAATGGCGTAGGCACCGATCACCCGTGTGAGCGCGAGGCGTACGGCTTCATCCAGCGAACATTTTTCGTGTTCTTTGATGTCTTCAATAAAATGGATGAAAACCTCGGTGTCGGTTTCGCTGAGGAATTTATGTCCTTTGTTAATGAGCTCCTGTTTCAGGGCGCTGTAGTTCTCGATGATACCGTTGTGGATGATGGCAAGCTTACCGGTAGACGAGTAGTGCGGGTGAGCGTTCACATCGTTAGGCTCTCCGTGGGTGGCCCACCGGGTGTGGCCGATGCCGATGTGGCTGTCGAGGTTTTTGCCTTTCAGGTATTGTTCGAGCTCAGATACTTTGCCTTTCTTTTTGTAAACGTTAAGGCCTCCGTTCAGCAGAGCGATGCCGGCGCTGTCATAGCCCCGGTACTCAAGACGTTTAAGTCCTTTAATGACAATTTCGTGGGCCTGTCGTTTGCCCACGTAAGCTACAATTCCACACATATTGGGTTAGGGTTAGGAGATGGTTGGATTTTACGGGGTCGCGCCGCTGTTAGCCGGCACGGTATAAAAGATTCGGAGTTTTACATTGTTAGCATTGAAAGTGGTGCGGGTTACGCTGGTGCCTGAGGCCGGATTGAGCGGATTGATGCCCAGGTATCTGAGGCGGCTCTCATTCACAGCGTCGCCGGTGTTCCGGCCGTTGAACAGACTCTGAACGAACAGGGTCATGAAGCCGGAGAACCGATCGTCGTCTGCATTGTATTTAAGACTTACCGGTGTACCGGATGAAGCATCGGAGTTCACATAGTAGTGCCGGCTGTCGTTGAACAGGTAATAACGCAACATCGCTTCACGGTCGGCCGTCACCCTTGCGTACATGAACTGGTCATTGTTATTGACCACCTTCAGCAGCAGGTCTGTGTGCACCTCCGAGCCGGCAGATGATCCTACGTTATCGATCACCAGCTCTGCGGAGTTGATGACCAGTTTGTCGATGGTGTCGGCAAAGGCATAAAATCCTGACAGGTCGAGCTTTGTCATCATCGGTGCACCGCTCTGAACAGCCCTGAGCCCGGAAGCCGGTGCCATGCTTTGGTAAGATTGTGTAAGCGTTGCCAGCTCGGTAGCGCCGCGGTTCACGGTTACGTTGGTGAAATTGGGTGCATAAAGCGCCCCGTCAACAAACACAAAGCTCTTCTGTAACGTATCCTTCGTAGCGCCGTTTTCCATGGTATGATAGTGCACGATCAGCTTGCTCAATGAATTGGTAGGATTCAATCCAAGCACACCATTATCCTGCGTGGGTGTTATGGCAATGCCTTTTACAGCCGTCCGGAATTTCTTCGCGTCAGACAACTCTGAATTGTTGTCGTTATAGGCGATGTTGAACAGCTTCGTTCCAAAGGCATCGTTCAACCGGGCCTTCAGCAGGAACGTATCCTGTCCTGAAGTAAGCGCCTGGTTCTTTTTCAGGCTGTCGTAGTCCACGAGGATGTGTGCTTCACCGAGGGTTGCGGGGTCGTACGGAACGGTGTAGTTGTAATACTGCCGCTTGTAATTGTTGATCGTATCGGTAAGCTCATGGACATTGAACTGCATATTCTGCGCGCCTGGAAATCCATACGAATAGAAATTCAGTCTGAGCTGAAGGGTTGTAGAATCATACACCGCCGAAGCATCGAGTTTCGATGTAGACGCCGGCTGCATCTGGAAGAACGATTCCGTTCTGACCTTCCCGAGTTGCGCGTCGTTATAGGCGCCGATCAGGTTGATACCGCTGGTTCCCAGGTTATCGGTGATGATAGAGTCTATCAACACCACGCTGCTGGGCAACGGGATCTCAACATATGCAACATCAAATTTTGGTCGGGGATTTTTAAATCCTAGGAAGCCTGGTTCATCTTCACAAGAGAAAAAAAATAAGGCAACTGCCGCTATCAACAGTTGCCTTAAGCTCTTAGCCCACAAGTTCATTATAGAGATTGTAGTATGATTCGGTGTAGTTTTCGTTTTGATCGATGGTCTCTACTTTCTTTTCTTTGATCTTTTTGAAGAGTCCTTCCAGTTTCTTGTTGTCACCTGCCATAATCACGGCATCTGAAAACTCAACACCCAATTTGATAAACCCTTCAAAGTCTGCTGTTTTAAGGTTGCCCAGCATGTTGTCTTCGATATCCATCATCTTCACCTTATCGAGCAGGTTGCTCTTGAATTTGTGGCTGAAGGCGTTGTTGTAGATCGAGAAAACAGTTTTTGCATTTTTGAACAACGGATCGTTTTTATAGGTGGTCTTCAGGTACAGCGGAATGAAGCTGGTAATCCAGTCGTTGCAGTGTACGATGTCAGGAGCCCATCCTAATTTTCTTACCGTTTCGATCACGCCCTTGCAGAAGAAGATGGCGCGCTCATCATTGTCTTCGTAAAAATTGTTTTCCTTATCGTGGAAAACAGACTTGCGGTGGAAATAGTCTTCGTTGTCAATAAAATAAACCTGAAGTTTAGCATTCGGAATGGATGCCACCTTGATGATCAGTGGTTTTTCTTCATCACCTACCGAAATATTGATTCCCGAAAGCCTTACTACCTCATGTAGCCGGTTCTTACGCTCATTGATTATTCCAAACCTCGGCACCAGGATCCTGATCTCCATGCCCCTTTCCTGCATCGCTTGCGGAAGTTTCCGCACGAAATTAGCGACCTCGGAAGTTTGCAAAAAGGGATCGATCTCGCTGGCTACATAAAGAATACGGATTTTCGACATATTTTTGATATTTAAAGTAGAACGGAATTTAGAGCCACAAAAGTACAAAAAAATACCCCCTGATTCAACATATTTTCGGTTTTCACTATATCTTTGCGACCCTTTGCCAAACGGCCTAAAATGAAGATTTTCAAGCAAATAAGCCCATTGAAAGCCCATTTAGAGGCTGCCAGGCTGAGCGGTAAAAGTATCGGATTGGTACCCACCATGGGAGCCCTGCACAAGGGCCATCTCTCGCTGGTTGAGGCTTCTCAGGCTCAGAACCAGATCACTGTTTGCAGCATTTTTGTTAACCCGGCGCAGTTCAACAACCCCTCGGAGCTCCTCAAATACCCCCGCACCATAGAGAAAGACACGGAAATGCTCAAAGAAGTTCGATGCGACGTGCTCTTTTGTCCGGAAACCGAAGAAATGTACCCACATCAATCAATGATCAAGCTCGATTTCGACCCGCTCGATAAAGTGATGGAAGGCAAATTCCGTCCCGGACATTTCAGCGGCGTGGGACTGGTGGTATCCAAGCTGTTCAACATCGTGGAGCCTGATCATGCTTATTTTGGTCAGAAAGACTGGCAGCAGTTTGCCATCATCAACCAGATGGTTCAGGACCTGAGCTTCGATATTACGCTGCACAGCATACCAACCTTGCGCGAGCCAGACGGCCTGGCGTTGTCTTCGAGAAACCAGCGATTGACAAACGAGCAGCGGCCACACGCCACTGTTTTTCACCGCGCACTCACCCTTGCAAAACACAAGCTGCTGGAAGGCGAAAGACCTGAAGCAGTGCAGGCTGTCGTCAAAAATATGGTGGAAAATGAACCGGGTGTAACGTTTGAATATTTCGAGCTTGCCGACAGCACAAACTTAAACAGTATAAAAAACGTTGAAGCATCGAACCGGCCGATTATGTGTATAGCCGGGTACGTTGGCGAAGTGCGATTGATCGACAACATGTTTGTTGAATAGTCCACGGTCCACAGACGACGGTCCACAGAAATGCCAGGTTCGGAATTTGAAATCAACCAGAAATCGAAAATCAGTGAGAATAGAGGTTTTAAAATCGAAAATTCACAGGGCGAAGATCACGCAGGCTGAGCTTCATTATGTAGGCAGCATCACCATCGATGAGAACCTGATGGACGCCGCCAACATGATCGAGGGAGAAAAGGTGCAGGTGGTGAATGTCAACAACGGAGAGCGGCTGGAAACCTACGTGATCAAAGGCCAGCGCGGTTCGGGCACGGTTTGCCTGAACGGACCCGCGGCACGCAAAGCCCAGGTAGGCGATATTGTGATCATCGTCTCCTATGCCTCGATGGAATTCGAAGAAGCAAAAAAATTCAAACCCACGATCATTTTTCCTACGCCAGACAATAAATTATCTTAAATTGTTGCGTCGGTATATCTAAATCGTATTGGTGTCTCCCCGTATTAAAACTATTCTGCAATATGTGATCATCATCGGTATCACAGTTGCACTGATCTGGTTCTCGCTCCGTGGTCTGACCGTTGGAGAGGGCGAAGATAAATTTGATTTTTTGCTGCGCACCTGGCAATCCGCCAGCAAAGGATGGCTGTTTCTCATGGCGTTCATCGCGATGGTCAGTCATGCCATCAGGGCGGAGCGATGGCGGATGCTCATCGAACCCGCCGGTCATACCACAACGTGGGGCTACAGCTTTCTGTCACTCATGGTTGGTTATCTGGTGAACCTGGTGATACCCCGCGGCGGCGAAGTATCGCGTTGCTACAACCTCTACAAGCTCGACAAAACGCCGGTGGAGATCTCGTTCGGCACGGTGGTGGTTGAGCGCATCGTTGACGTGTTGTGCCTGCTGCTGTTGCTGTGCATCTCGTTCATCGTTGAATCAGAAAAACTTTTCGCGTTCATTGCCACATTGCCCATCGGTGAAGGTGGCCAGTCATCAAAGCTGAAGACGGTGCTCATCATTCTCGGTGCCGGTGTGATCCTGGCGGGCCTGCTGTTCTGGCTAGTAAAAAGGAACAAAAAACTGAATGCGTTCGTCCGCAAAACATGGATGGGCTTCCGGGAAGGATTGCTCTCAGTGTTCCGACTCAAGAACAAGGGCCTTTTCATTTTCTACTCGCTGCTGATCTGGACCCTCTACTTCGTGATGAGCTATACGGTCATCCTCGCTTTTCCTGAAACAGAACACCTGGGCATAAGTGCTGTGCTCAGCCTGTTTGCCATCGGCTCCATTGCCATGGCCGCGCCACTACCGGGTGGCACCGGATCTTATCACGTGCTGGTGCCCCAGGGACTTGTTTTTCTGTATCATGTTCCGCAGGCCGACGCCATCGCTTTCACATTCATTTTTCACGGATGGCAGACGGCGATCATGATCTTCGGCGGGGCTATTTCGCTGATCATCACCTCCATCCTGGTAAAGAAAAAATCCGCTGCAGCCAAACGAAATACCGTGGAAAAACGTCTTTAATTCATAGATGGCGCAGCCCGCAAACCTGCCCTATTTCTCAGGATTGATTTTACCAGCTTTCATGGCAGCCGGCGAACTGGCAAATAATGGTTTGCCTTCCCTTTAATTAGAAAAAGATTAGATTGATCGGATTGGAGAACTAAATGCGCTGTGCTGGCGTGGATATAGGTATAGTACAAATGCCTTTTTGACAGGAAAGCGGATTTGGCTCAAAGCTTGATAATTGCCATCTTACAAATTGAATTTTGAAACAACTTTAAAAAAATAAAAAACTATGAGTTTCGGTGCTTTGTTTATAGGCCTTTTCTTCATGCTCATCGGGTGGATCGTGAGCTCACGGTTGAAAAGTAAATTCCGTGAATATTCGCAGATCCATCTCACACGCGATCTGACGGGTGCTGAAATTGCGCGGCTGATGCTGGCCGATAATGGCATCTCTGATGTTCAGGTGGTCAGCGTGGAGGGTCAGCTTACTGACCATTATAACCCTGCCAACAAAACAGTGAACCTGAGCCAGGAAGTGTATCACGGTCGCAACGCCGCTGCTGCCGCTGTAGCCGCCCACGAATGTGGCCACGCGGTGCAACACGCCCGGGCGTACAGCATGCTCGAGTTTCGCTCGGCCATGGTTCCTATCCAGAATGTGAGCGCGCAGGTGATCAATTTCCTGTTCATGATCATGATGTTCGGTTCCATTTTCGCGCAAGGCATTCTGTCGTGGTCAACCGCATTGCTGGTCATTATCGGATGTTACGGTGTTTTTACACTGTTTGCGTTCGTAACGCTGCCGGTTGAATTCGATGCGAGCAAACGTGCGCTGGCCTGGATCGAGGCCCGTGGCATTGTAACACGGCAGGAGCATAATATGGCAAAAGATGCCTTGAAATGGGCTGCCATGACCTACGTGGTTGCCGCCATCGGTGCGCTGACAACCCTTTTCTACTACGTCATGATGTTCCTGGGAAGCAGGGATGAATAAAATATTCTATATAGAGCGCAATCGTTTTAAAACAGCCGTTATTTTTGTAAGCCTGGGCCTTTGCTCAGGCTTTTTCTTTACACGCACTAACCCAATACCATCCACATCATGAACTTTGAACTTTCAGAAGAACAGTTGGCCGTTCAGAAAGCCGCCAGGGATTTTGCACAAACCGAATTGCTACCCGGCGTGATCGAACGCGACACCCATCAGAAGTTTCCCGCAGAGCAGATCAAAAAAATGGGTGCGCTCGGGTTCATGGGCATGATGGTGGATCCTAAATACAACGGCGGCGGTATGGACTCGGTCTCCTATACCCTGGCCATGGAAGAGATCTCCAAGATAGACGCCTCCGCTTCAGTTTGCATGTCCGTGAACAATTCACTGGTATGCTGGGGGCTGGAGCGATTCGGCACCGAAGAACAAAAAGAAAAGTATTTAAAGCGCCTGGCTACCGGTGAAGTGATCGGTGCCTTCTGCCTGTCAGAGCCTGAAGCGGGATCCGATGCCACCAGCCAGCGCACCATCGCTGAAGACAAAGGCGATCACTATCTTTTGAACGGAACCAAGAACTGGATCACCAACGGCAACAGCGCCAGCGTGTACGTGGTGATCGCCCAGACGGATGCCGAAAAACGCCACAAGGGTATCAACGCCCTGATCGTTGAAAAGGGGATGCCCGGTTTTGTGGTGGGCAAGAAAGAAGATAAAATGGGCATCCGCGGATCTGACACGCATTCGCTGATGTTCACCGATGTAAAAGTGCCCAAAGCCAACCGCATCGGCGAAGACGGCTTCGGTTTCACTTTTGCCATGACCACACTGAATGGCGGAAGGATCGGTATCGCCGCACAGGCTCTGGGTATTGCCGCCGGCGCCTACGAGCTTGCGCTGAAGTATGCCAAAGAGCGCAAGGCTTTCGGCAAAACACTGTCGGAACACCAGGCTATCCAGTTCAAGCTTGCGGAGATGGCTACCAAGATCGATGCCGCACGTCTGCTCGTTCACCAGGCAGCTTCCCTTAAAGACCAGAAAAAAGATTTCATCAAGGCCGCGGCCATGGCCAAGCTCTTCGCCTCACAGATCGCCCAGGAAGTAACAACGGAAGCGGTACAGATCCATGGCGGTTATGGTTATGTGAAAGAATACCACGTAGAACGTCTCATGCGCGATGCCAAGATCACACAGATCTATGAAGGCACCACGGAGATCCAGAAGCTGGTGATCTCCAGAGAACTTATCAGGTAATAAAGGTCCATAGTCCATGGTCGATGGTCCATAGCAGGGAGGACTAAAGCATCATGACCGGAGTTACAATTGCAGGTTCACCCTGCACGTCCATGGACCATGGACTATCGACTATGGACCTGCATTTTTTGCCTACTGCCTACTGGTTCCCGCCAGTCGCTGGTTCCACTCGTATACCTTATCCGAGATCTCGATCAGCATGTCGGGATCTTTTTCCAACGCATTGCCGATCACGATCATGTCTGCTCCTGCTTCGAGGGCGTTCATGGCCTTGATGGGTGAGTTGATGCCGCCTCCGATGATCAATGGCAGGCTTATGGCTCTTCGCACCGAGGCGATCATCTTCGGGCTGATCTCACGTTCGGCGCCGCTGCCGGCATCGAGGTAAATGCATTGCAGACCCAGCATCTCGCCGGCCATGGCGGTGCAGGCTGCAAGCGAGTACTTGTCTTCAGGAATGGGAATGGTATTGCTGATGTAGGCTACTGAGGTGATCTTCCCTGAATTGATCAGCATGTATCCTGTGGGAATGATCTCGAGCCTGGTGTTTTTCAAAATAGGTGCCGCCATCACATGCTGGCCGATCAGCAGCTCCGGGTTTCGTCCGGAGATCAGTGACAGGAAGAGAATGGCATCCGCCGATGGTTCGATCTGCATGGAGTTGCCGGGAAAAAGAACCACCGGGAGATTTACGTTCTTCTTGATGTGCTTGATCACCTCCGAGAGATTGGCTGTGGTGATCAGGCTGCCCCCAACGAAAAAGTAATCAACACAGTTTTCGCTGGCCAGGTTGATCAGGTAATGAAGCTTAGACAGGTCATCGACCTTATCGGGATCGATGAGCACAGCGATGGATTTTTTTCCAAGCTTGTGTTTCTCACGCAGCGCGCTAAGCAGGTTCATTGGTGTGTGGTTTCTTCGCCTGCGATTGCAGGAATTCACCGAGCTTTTCTTTGGCAAGGCTCAGTAAAAAAACAGTAGCCTGACTTGCCAGGGCTGTTCCTATCTGTGAAACAATTCCGGGTGCCTCCGGTGCTTGTGCCACGGGTACAGCCTCTTCTGCACGGCCCTGCACCAGCTTTATCTTTGCGGCCTTCGATCTTTTCTTTTGCTTCGATCCGCCCGAGAACTGGTTCACCAGAATGTAAGTCAAAGCCAGTGCGCTACCGATGATCACAGCGTTTGTAATAACCTTTTGTGTACGCTCAGAGATCATTTTTACTTCTTCTTCAAGTTGCTCACGATGCATAGCCGATTTCTTTAGTAGCTGACCTTTTACGGGGTCATCCGTTTCAAGCAGTTCCATATCAATTTATCTCTTTTTCTTATTGAACATCGCAGATACTTTCTTCTCTACTTTTTTCACAAGTGTATCGCGCGATAAGGCCAGGCCTGTGCCCACCAACAGGTAAAAGCCCGCCACCACAGCAAACCCGCCGAATCCACCGATGCGCTCTCCTATCATCAATGCCAGCGCCACGCTGATGAACACAATTACCAGTGCAAACACGAACGCCAGCAGCAGGTAAACCAACACATTCGATAACCCTTTGGAGAACTCTTCCTTCGCCTCAACCTTCAACAATTCGACCCGGGTCTCTATATACCCTGTGAGATGACTGATCAGACTATCCACTTTAAAAAACTTCGCAATCGAATCCCTTATCATAAAACAACTCCTTATGCAATATAGACAGAAGATTTTAACCCGGAAAAAGGAATGCCCGGGGTAAAGTTTAAAGTTCCCGGTTTAAAGTTTAAGGCTCAAAGTTAACGTTTGCCGGCCTTAATCCTTGTTAAAATAGATGAGAATAAAGGGTAAAAGGAAAAAAGTGACGAGTATAAAAACGAATCCTGCAAAGCGGTGTTTCATCGTGATCTCACCCAGGCCCCTGGCCATGCGCAGCGGTAGCTCCTGCAGCACCGGCACCGGGAAAAAAAGCAACACCCCGATAAAGTTGAACAGGAAATGGGCGATAGCGATGCTGATGGCGCTGGTATTCGATTTCATCATAGCGGCAATAAACGCGGTGATGGTTGTGCCGATGTTGGCCCCCATGATGAAAGGAGCCGCCTGACGAAGGGTGGTGATCTTTTTGGCCACGATCGGTACCACCACCGAAGTAGTAATGGTGCTGGAGCGTATAGCCGCCGTGGTGAGCACTCCCCAGAGAAAAGACTTGAACCGGTTCATAAAAAAGAAGCGGCTGAAAGCTTCAGGCGATTTTGCCTTGAGGAGGTCGGAGATCAGCTTTCTGAACAACAGAATGGATGCAAACAGCAATACAAACGAAAGCACCACCAGCACAATGCCGGAAGGGATAATGTCTGTCAGTAATTCTACCGCCGGATTAAACCCTGAAGACCAGAGGTGTTGTGCGCTTTTGTTGATCTGTACCGCGGGGCCGTTGAAAAAATAGATGGAAAGCGAGCTTGAGACGGACGACAGAAATCCATACCAATATTCCAGTGGGAATAATACAATCACTGTAAGCAGGTTAAAAAAACAGTGATAGCTTCCGCCTGCCACAGCCCGTTTGAATTCCTTTTTCCGGTTGATGAAGGCAAATGAAACGATGATGCTGGTGATGGTAGTGCCCACGTTTGCGCCCATGATGATGGGAACAGCGCTGCGAATGGTGAGCGAGCCCGAGGCAACCATGGCCACCGTAAGGGCTGTGGTGGTGGAGCTGCTCTGGATCATGGCTGTGATGAGCAACCCGATGAACAGGCCCGCAAACGGGTTGGAGGTAGCCGCAATGATGGTTTGAACGGTATCCTGCCCCAGATACTGAAGCGATGAGATCATCAGGTCGAGGGCAAAGAGGAAAAGCAACAATGCTCCCAGAATGTAGAGTGTTATCCTAACGGTACCCCAAAACCTGGGATTGGTACGGAGGGTGGGGGTGGTTTCTTCCACAGTTATGGGTGCAGCGGTTTGAGCCCTGAAAATATCAATCCTCAGAAAGCTAATCAAAAAATTATTGCAATTCCTGCACGGCCATCCACGCCATCAACCCGGGCCCGATCTTCAGGGCATCTTCGTCGATATCGAACGTCGGGGTATGCACATACGAGGTGATACCTTTTTCCTCATTTCGTGTGCCCAACCGGTAAAAAGAGGCCGGAATGATCTGCGAATAATAGGCGAAGTCTTCCGCGCCCAGCGTAATGTCGAGCTCAACCACATTTTCTTTTCCCACATAGGCTTCGGCTGCCTTCCGGATGCGGCGGGTCAGCTCCGGGTCGTTCTGCAGGTAAGGGTATCCCCTTGAAATATCCACCTCGCATTTCCCACCCATGCCTTCCGCAATGCTTTCGGCCATCTTCTTTATTTTGCGCAGCGCCGATTCACGCCACTCTTCATTCATGGCGCGGAAGGTGCCCGCGATGTTCACTTCATTGGGGATGATGTTGGTGGCGCCTTCGCCGATAATCTTGCCGAACGTGAGCACCGTAGGTTGCTTGGGGCTGGCATTGCGGCTGATCACCTGCTGCAGCGCGATGATGATGTGCGAGGCGATCACAATGGGGTCGATGGCCAGGTCAGGTGCCGCACCATGGCCACCCTTGCCGATCACCTTCAGGTAAAGCTCGTCGCAGCTGGCCATGTACATACCTTCGCGAAAACCGATCTTACCGACAGGCAGCAGCGGAAACACGTGCTGGCCAACGATGCCCGAAGGCTGCGGATCTTTCAGTGCGCCCTCGCGGATCATGTACGAGGCACCGCCGGGATTCTTTTCTTCTCCAGGCTGAAAGATAAAACGCACCGTGCCTTCGAAGCGGTCTTTGAGCTCATTCAGGATCCGGGCCGTACCGAGCAGGGAAGACGTGTGCACATCATGGCCACAGGCGTGCATAACGCCCGGCACTTTTGATTTATAGGGAACGTCGTTTGCCTCGTAGATCGGCAGCGCATCCATATCGGCACGCAGGGCAACGCTTTTCTTCTCAGGGTTTCTTCCCCTGACCTCTGCAATGAGGCCAGTGGTAGCCACACCCTCTCTGGGTGAAAGCCCGAAGGCCTTCAGTTGTTGCGCCACATATTTTGCCGTATCGTATTCATGATACGAGAGCTCGGGGTTTGCGTGCAGGTGCCTGCGAAAGGCGATCACGTCTTTGCTGTACTGGACCGAAAGCGATTTGATATCATTGAGTAGCTCCATTCCTGTCTCCATTGAAATCCAAAATTACTAAAGTTTACCGATCTGTGCGGAATCGCATAAGTTTCTCCACCTTGCGTACAAGTGTTCGCCATTCAGATCACTACACGGCGCACGGCTCTCAGATTATTGAACTGAATTTTGTGAATGAGCCTTCCTCATCAGATATTAGCGACCCATTGCAGTATAACCCAAACACAATCATGAAAAAATGTTTTTACTTTTTTGTGCTGATGTTGTGTGCCGCTTTCGCCAAAGCGCAGCCATCATCGTCAGCACAGTCTCTTGCGCTCGAGGATATGTCGGCCTTCAGACAGCAGGCCGGCAACTGGCAGATCGTGGGCGACGTAGTGATGAATCCTTCCGTGGATGTTCACCACCAGGAGCAACCCGGGCAGGCGGCAGACCCTAAAACACAAAAGAAGAAAAAATCGAAGGAGCCTGAAGTTGTGGCAGAAGCTCCGAAGGCCGTTACCTTCCAGGCCGGCAAAGGCATTCTGCTCAACATCAACGATGCCACACGGAAAGACAACCTTGTAACAAACTTCGAGCATGGCGATATCGAGCTCGAGCTTGAAGTGATGCTGCCGAGAGGATCGAACTCCGGTATCTACCTCCAGGGACGTTACGAAGTGCAGTTGCTGGACAGCTGGGGTGTGAAGAATCCCAAATATTCAGACATTGGAGGCATCTACCGGAACTGGGAGAACCAACCCGGCAAGATCTACATGGGCAAAGCGCCGTTGAGCAATCCAGCGAAAGCTGCCGGCTTGTGGCAGAAAATGCGGATCGCTTTTCGCGCGCCGAAGTTCGATGCCTCCGGAAACAAGATCGCCAACGCACGTTTCGTCTCTGTTGAGCTGAACGGCGTTAAGATCCACGACAACGTTGAAGTTCCGCTGCCTACCGGCGGTCCGATTGAAAACAATGAAAAAGCCACAGGTCCCCTCATGATCCAGGGCGATCACGGCCCGGTTGCCTTCAGGAACATCAAATACAGACTGATGAAGGATGGCAACGTTTCGATCAGCAACATTGCCTACAAGACGTTCTACGGTAGTTTCAAATCCACGTCAGATTTTGCCAATGCCAAACCCGCGGCTTCCGGCACCATGAACGAGCTCACCTGCGAGATCCTGGCCAGCGAAAATGCGTATGGTGCTATCTACACCGGAAACATCACCATTCCCGAAGACGGCGATTACACCTTCAACCTGCGTTACACCGGTGGCGGCACATTCACGGTCAACAACGAAGAGCTGTTAAGCTTTCAGCGTCCTGACGGATGGCGCAACGATCGCAAAACGGTCAGTCTGAAAGCGGGCACCTATCCGTTCGAGATCCGCAATTTCAAAGATGCTTCGTGGGCACCTCCGCGCCTCGCGCTTTTTGTGCAAACGGCCAATACCTATCCGCAGGCACTTCACGCGTTCGGCTCGTTTCCGCCCGATGACGAGGCCACCTCTCCCATCTTCATCACGCCCGGTGACGGTCCCAAACTGCTGCGCGCGTTCCTCGATTTCAAAGGCAGACGTGCCAACCGCCTGACGCATACCATAGGCGTTGGCGAGCCCGCCGGCATTCACTACGTATACGATCTTAAATCGGGCAACCTGGTGTGCGTGTGGCGCGGTGCTTTTGTAGACGCAACACCGATGTGGCACGACCGTGGTGATGGCTCATTCAAACCAAGGGGTGCTGCACAGTACCTGTTCGTGAACCAGCCCCTCGCTATTCTCAGCAACGCCAACGATCCTTTCCCTGACGCCAGCAACGAAGCCGACTTCCGCAGCAAAGGTTATCAGCTCGATGAAGCAACTTCACGGCCCATATTCAAGTACATTTACAAAGGCCTTGAAGTTGAAGACAAGGTTTACCCTGACGACAACAGCCGCATTATCACACACGAGGTGAACATCAAAAACCGCGGCAACGAGCAGCTCTACTACAAGCTTGCTGAAGGCAGTGCCATCACTACCATGCCCGACGGATCGTACGCTGTTGACGACAAGCAATACTACATCAGGCCGGATCAATCCATCAAACCCGTGGTCCGCACCGTCAACGGCAAACAGGAGCTGGTGACGCCCGTGCAGGGAAATGTTGTGAAGTATTCAATTATCTGGTAATCCTAAACAATGATCATGACCATGAAAGCGATAAAAATACAATTTATAACGCTGGTGCTACTGGTGATCTCCATTCTCCAGGTGCCTGCACAAAAGGCAGGAAAGGCGCCGGCGGAGGAAGATTATTACAGGATTGTTACCATTCCGGCACCTGAAGGCATTCTGCTTGAAGTAGGTGGCGTGGCAACGTTGCCGGATGGAAGGATAGCCGTGTGCACAAGAAGGGGCGACGTATGGGTGATCGAAAACCCGGAGATGGCAAACGGTGCTGTGCCCGTATTTACCCTCTTTGCCTCAGGATTGCATGAAGCGCTGGGACTTGCTTATAAAGATGGCTCGTTATACACCGCACAACGGGGTGAGCTTACCAGGCTTGCCGATACCAATGGCGATGGCAAGGCCGATGTATATGAAACGGTGTATGCGTGGCCGTTGTCAGGTCATTACCACGAGTATTCATTCGGGCCGAAGATCGCTGCTGACGGAAGCTTCTTTGTTTCCGGCAACGTTGCCTTCGGAGACGAAGAGTGGTGGCGTGGCGAAAGCCGGGTGCCGTGGCGCGGGTGGGTGATGAAGATCAAACCCGACGGCACCATGGAACCCTGGGCAACCGGCATGCGCTCACCCTGCGGACTCGGTATGATCGATGGCGAATTATTGTACGACGACAACCAGGGCGACTGGATGGGATCCGGTGGCATCTGGCATGTGAAAAAAGGCATTTTCGCAGGTCACCCCGCGGGTCTTCGCTGGACCGACCAACCCAACTCACCTGTGAAGCTTACAACGGACAAGGTGTACGCGCTGGCAGATCCGCGCCGGGTGAAGAATGACGGAGGCCGCTATATTAAACCTGAGAACATTGCAGATGAAAAAGATCCCAACCTGTTGTTCGAGCTGAAGAAAGAAATCCCCGAGCTTCAGCTGCCGGCGGTGTGGTTGCCTCATGGTATTCTCGGCATCTCCAATTCGGAGATCATCAAAGACGAGACAAAAGGAAACTTCGGTCCCTTTGCAGGACAGATCTTTGTAGGCGATCAGGGCCAGAGCAAGGTAATGCGTGTAGTGATGGAAGAGGTGAAAGGAGAAAAGCAGGGTGTTGCCTTCGATTTCAGATCAGGATTTCAATCAGGTGTACTGCGCATGAACTGGGGCCACGATGGCTCGATGTATGTAGGTGAGACCAACCGCGGATGGGGTTCTGCCGGTGTAACCAACTCGGGCCTCGAGCGCCTGGTGTGGACAGGGAAAACACCTTTGGAAATGAAAACCGTGAGCGCTAAACCGGACGGGTTCGAGATCGAGTTCACGCTGCCGGTAGACCGCAAGTTGGCCGAAGACCTCAGCTCCTACACGGGCAAGAGCTTCGTCTACAAGTATCATCCTGTGTACGGCAGTCCGCCAGTGAACGAAGAAAAACTTCAGATCAAAGGTGTAAAGGTGTCTGACGATGGATTGAAGGTACGCGTGGTGATCGACAACCTGCGCCAGTATTATGTTCATGAGCTTTCGCTGCCCGGCATCCGTTCAAAAGACGGCGCGTTGCCCGTGTTGCATGCCACAGCCTATTACACGCTGAACAACATCCCCGACGGTGCTAAGCTGCCCGCGAATGAGCTCAGCACAAAACGTTCTGTGAGCACCGCTACCAAAGCTCCCGCGCCTGTTAAAACAGCAACCGCTAAAACAGCGACAACCGCGGCACCGACCTACGCCGACATAGAACCGTTGCTCACCAAGAACACCTGTACCGCCTGCCACCAGGTTACCAAAAGACAGGTAGGCCCCGCGTTCAAAGATATCGCCAAGCGCAATTATACCAACGAGCGCATTGTGCAGCTCATCTACAACCCCGAGCCAAAGAACTGGCCCGAGCATGAAACACCGATGGCACCCATGCCTCAGGTGCCCAAAGATGAAGCGCTGAAGATCGCCGCCTGGATCAACTCGTTGAAGCCGGAGAAGCCGTAACAGATTTCGTTTTAACCAAACCCAACCCTTTGAGCGGTTTAAAACCCTCAAAGGGTTTATTTTTTTCTTAATTTACCTCTCTATGAGACTGATCGACAAACTTGCCTGGATCGAATTAAAAGACAAGTCCATTCTTGTAACAAGAAGTTATGGCAAAGACAAATACTACATCCCCGGCGGTAAAAGAGAAAACGGAGAAACAGATCAGCAGGCTTTGTGTCGCGAAATAAAAGAAGAGCTCAGCATCGACCTGAGAACCGATACGTTGCAGTTTGTTGGTGTGTTCGAAGCGCAGGCCCACGGACAACCTGAGGGCACCATCGTAAAAATGACCTGCTACGCCGCGCATTATGACGGAACGCTGCAACCCGATGCGGAGATCGAAGAAATGCGATGGCTCAACTTTTCGGACCAGGACAAGATCTCACACGTTGACAAGCTGATCTTCGCGTTCCTGAAAGAAAAAGGATTGCTGGCCTGAGGAGGACGTCAACGGGGAACGGATTTTTATTTTCAATGCTTAAAGAAGTGAATCATGGAAAGAAAACACCTTCACCTCAAAGGACCGGAGCTGTCGCGTATTGTGGCCGGTGCATGGCGCTGGAACGCGGAAGCTGACGTTCACAGGCTTGTCAGTGTATCGCTCGAAGCGGGCATAACGTCTTTTGATCATGCCGACATCTACGGCGATTACGGGAATGAAAAGATCTTTGGCGAGGTGCTTCGAAAGAACCCGGGCCTGAGAAAAAATATGCAGCTGATCACCAAGTGCGGCATCAAACTTTTATCGGGCCATCACCGGAAAACCTGGATCAAACACTACGACACTTCCAAAGAACATATCCTCGCTTCGGTAGACAATTCGTTAAAAGCGCTGGGCACAGACTATATCGACCTGTTGCTGATCCACCGGCCCGATCCGCTGCTCGACCCGGAAGAGGTCTCGGAAACATTCGGTCTGCTCAAACAGAACGGCAAAGTGCTTCACTTCGGTGTTTCAAATTTTTCGAACACACAGTTCGAGATGCTGCAAAGTTACCTGCCGTTTCCGCTGGTGACCAACCAGGTAGAGGTATCGCTCAGCAAGCTCGATGCATTGTATGACGGCACGCTCGATACCCTGCTGCGTTTCAAGGCTTGTCCCATGGCCTGGTCGCCACTCGGTGGAGGAAGATTGATGTCGGCCGCCAGCGCGTTGTGGTCGAAGAAGGAAAGTTACAAGGCCACAGAAACCCAACTGTCGCTTGCATGGCTGCTGAAACATCCTTCGGGCATGTTCCCGGTGATCGGCACCACACAGCCGGAGCGGGTGATAGAAAGCGCCAAAGCCATCAACATCAACCTTGACCGCCAGGATTGGTTCGAAATGTTGAAAATTGCTTCAGGAAGGGATGTTCCTTGAGCAGACCAAAAGTATTGAAGAAATCGTTAAATTAGAGGTATGAAAATCGTGATTGACAGCCCTCCAAGAACAATGATGGAAGTGTATAAGATGTTACCGGAAGGCACTTTAGCCGAGCTTGTAGATAACATTTTATATATGTCACCCTCTCCTGTTTTTAACCATCACAATGTCGGCAAAGCAATTTTGCGGAAGCTGTTGGAATTCGAAGATACCGGTAAAGGATCAATTTTCAGCGCCCCATTCGATGTATATCTAGACGAAACTCAAAATGCTGTCCAGCCAGATTTGTTTGTTGTGCTCAATGCCAACAGGCATATTATCGATACGAAGGGCCATATCCATGGAGTGCCTGATCTCATTATTGAGATACTGTCGCCGGGCAACGAAAAACATGATCTTGTCCGTAAGAAAGCTCTTTATGAGCGATTTGGCGTTAAAGAGTATTGGATTGTTAACCCGGATAATAAGCTGGCAATGGGCTTCGCGCTCAGGGACAAAGCATATCAACTAATCGCCGAAGACGTGGGATTGGTCAAATCAACGCTGCTTCAGGCCTCTTTTACCTTCTGACAAGCCGGTAACGTTTTCTCAATTATCCCGTTATCATTTGATTAATTCATTTGGTTTGAAACCATATGGATTTCATTTTTGTATTCTTTCCATATTTACCGGCCATGGCCAAAGCAGCAGCACAAAAGAAAGTAACAGACCTGACAGGTTTTGAAAATATAGAGGTAATCGGTGCCCGGGAGCACAATCTCAAGAACATCAACGTAGCCTTTCCCCGCAACAAGCTGGTGGTGATCACCGGCATCAGCGGAAGCGGCAAATCGTCGCTTGCGTTCGATACCATTTACGCGGAGGGACAGCGCCGGTACATGGAAAGCTTTTCCGCGTATGCCCGGAGCTTTATCGGCAACCTCGAGCGGCCGGATGTTGACAAGATCAACGGCCTGAGCCCCGTGATCTCCATCGAGCAGAAAACAACCTCGCGCAATCCGCGCTCAACGGTAGGCACCGTTACAGAGATCTACGACTTCATGCGTCTTCTCTACGCCAGGGCCGGCGAAGCCTTTTCATATCTTAACGGTGAGAAAATGGTGCGGCAATCAGAAGACCAGATCCTCGATACCCTGCTCGGCAACTTCAAAGGCAAAAAGCTTATACTGCTGGCGCCGATCGTAAAAGGCCGCAAAGGACATTACCGCGAGCTCTTTCAGCAGATCCGTAAATCGGGTTATACCAAAGTGCGTGTAGACGGCGAGATCCAGGAGATCACACCCAAAATGCAGGTAGACCGCTACAAGATCCACGACATTGAAGTAGTGATGGACCGCATCGTTGCCGATCCAAAAGACCGCGCACGCATCGGGCAATCCATCTCCAAGTCGCTGAAAGAAGGCAAAGGTGTGATGATGCTGCAGGAAGAGAATGGCAAGGTACACCACTTCTCCAAATACCTGATGGATCCCAAAACCGGATTGTCTTATGACGAGCCCGCTCCGAACTCTTTTTCTTTCAACTCCCCATACGGCGCATGCCCTGTTTGCAACGGACTTGGGCAGATCGAAGAGATCACAGAAGCATCGGTGATCCCAGACAAGAGTCTTAGCATCAGCCGCGGCGGTATTCTGCCCCTGGGAGAATACAGAGACATCTGGATCTTCAAGAAGATCGAATCGATATTGAAACGTTACAAGCTCACGCTGACCACACCGATCAAGAGCATTCCGAAAGATGTGATCCAGATCTTGTTGTATGGTGACGATGTGCCGGTAGGTGTTCCTTCAGTAAAATATCCGGGCACAGAATGGTCGACAAAATTTGAAGGCATTGTAAACTTCCTGGAGAAACAGCGCGACGAAGGCTCTGAATCCATCAAGAAATGGGTTGAAGATTTCACCATCATCAAAACCTGTGCGGAGTGTAATGGCGCGCGCCTCAAAAAAGAATCGCTGCATTTCAAGATCGACGGAAAGAACATCGCAGAGCTGGCTACCATGGGCATCAGCGAGCTGAAGGCCTGGTTCAACGGACTCGAAAACCGTCTCGACTCAAAACAAAAGGTCATTGCTACCGAAGTGCTGAAAGAGATCCGGAAACGCATCGGGTTCCTGCTCGACGTTGGCCTCGATTACCTGAACCTGAACCGCCCCATCAGAACACTGAGCGGCGGAGAATCACAACGCATCAGGCTTGCCACACAGATCGGCACCCAGCTTGTAGGTGTGCTGTATATTCTGGATGAGCCCAGCATCGGATTGCATGCCCGCGATAACGTGAAGCTCATCAAGGCGCTCAAAGACCTGCGCGACCTCGGCAACTCTGTGGTGGTTGTGGAGCACGATAAAGATATGATGCTGGAATCGGATTACATTCTCGACATCGGGCCTGGCGCGGGACGTCATGGCGGCCACGTGGTGGCTGAGGGCGACCCGGCATCGTTCCTGAAAAACAACAGCACCACCGCGAAATACCTCAGCGGCAAGCTCGGCATCAACTACTCGAAAGAACGGAGAAAAGGAAAAGACGAGGCGCTGGTGCTCACGGGCGCCGGGGGCAACAACCTGAAGAATGTAGACCTGCGCATTCCGCTCGGTACGCTCACCTGCATCACAGGCGTTTCCGGAAGTGGAAAATCCACGTTGATCCACGAAACGTTGTTCCCCATCCTGAACAGGCATTTTTACAACTCGAGAACAGAGCCGCTTGCCTTCAAAAAGATCGAAGGGCTCGAACATATCGATAAGGTGATCGAGGTAGACCAGTCGCCGATCGGGCGCACGCCCCGTTCAAACCCGGCAACGTATACCGGTGTCTTCACCGACATCCGCGACCTCTTTGCCCAGCTGCCAGAAGCGAAGATCCGTGGCTACAAATCCGGAAGGTTTTCTTTCAACGTGAAAGGTGGACGCTGCGAGACCTGCGAAGGTGCCGGCCTCCGGTTGATCGAGATGGAGTTCCTGCCCGACATCCACGTACCATGCGAAACATGTAAGGGCAAACGTTACAACCGCGAGACGCTGGAAGTAAGGTTCAAAGGTAAATCCATTTCGGATGTGCTCGACATGACGGTGGAAGAAGCCGTTACATTCTTCGAGAACCAGCCCAAGATCCTGAGAAAGATCCAGACACTCTCTGAAGTTGGCCTGGGATACATCTCCCTGGGGCAGCACGCTACTACCCTCTCCGGCGGTGAAGCACAACGGGTGAAGCTGGCGACGGAGCTTTCGAAACGCGATACCGGTAAAACTTTTTATATCCTCGATGAGCCCACCACCGGGCTGCATTTTCAGGACATCGCGCACCTGCTCGACGTGCTGCAGAAGCTTGTGGACAAAGGCAACACCGTGCTGGTGATCGAGCACAACATGGACGTGATCAAATCGGCCGACCATATTGTTGACCTGGGACCCGAAGGAGGAGAGAAAGGCGGAAGAATTGTAGCGATGGGGAAACCCGAGGAGGTAGCTAAAAATCCGGCCAGCTTTACCGGCAAGTTCCTGAAAGCCGAGCTGGGATAAAATACCATAACTTTCATCTTCATGAGATCTCTCACCCGGCAGTATCTTTTCGGACTCATTTTCATTGGCGTTGCCATCTACCAGCTCGTGATCAAAGACCATCTCGAGTTTGCACTGTATGGAACCGCAGGTCTGGCGTTCATTTTCAATGCGCTCACGTTCGAGCCCAAGCTGATCGTTTATAAAAAGGCATTGGTGATCACTTCGTGGGTGCTCATTGGCGCCACCGGTATCCTGTTCCTGTACCTGCTCCAGTTCAAGTACTTTTAAGTTTTCCGCTGGTAAAAAAGCGGAGCCGTGCTTCGCTGATAAATCATTAATTTTAACCCGTGGTAAAAAGGAGACTTTACTGGACCTTGCAGATCGGCGGATGGCTCGTGTATGGGATCGTTCAGATCGTTTCCAGCAGCATTCTCCAGTCAGGAACGGTGAGCCCGCGCAGGGTTGTTTTCCTGGCCTATGAAGCGCTCATCTTTTTGCTGCTCACCCACTGCTTCCGCCTCTTTGTGAAACAGCGGAAGTGGATCAACCTCAACATGCAGCGCCTTATTCCCAGGGTGCTGGCCAGCATCGGGTTGCTGGCGCTCGCTGTATACTTTTTCAGGATGCCGGTAAGTTTTCTGCTGGGCTTATTCGATAAGAATGTAGCGCTTGATCCTTCTCGGATCCTGGGGCTGACCTCCGTATATGCCATGATCCTCTTTCTGTGGTCGGTGTTATACTTTACTTACCATTATTTCGATCAGTATAACAAGGCCCTGAAATACGAGGCATCCATGGTGCAGATCGAGCTGAACAACCTGAAGTCGCAGCTCAATCCGCATTTCATCTTCAATGCGTTGAACAGCATCCGCGCCCTGGTGGATGAGAATCCTCTGAAATCGAAGCAGGCTATCAACCAGCTTTCCAACATCCTGAGAAGCTCGCTGGCCTCTGAAAAGAAGGGGCTGACCAAGTTCGACGACGAGCTGAAAATAGTGAAAGATTACCTCGGCCTAGAGAGCATCCGGTTCGAGGAGCGGCTTAAAACGGAATTCGATATCCATCCGGAGTCGCACGACTTCTTTGTACCACCGCTCATGATCCAAACGCTGGTAGAGAATGGGATCAAACACGGTATATCCAAGCTTACGGCCGGTGGCATTATCCAGCTTAAAACAATCGTTGACAGGGGGCGTTTGAAGGTCCAGATCCGGAACAGTGGTCATCTGGTAAATGGTGTCAAGCGGAACAAAACGGGTATCGGTCTAAAAAACACTGTACAACGTCTAAAACTGCTGTATGGCGATGAAGCGGCATTTCGTATTGTGAACGAAAACGATAATTTTGTCCTGACCGAAATTGTTATACCTCAAAACAAGAAAGTATGAGAGCATTAATCGTGGATGACGAGCGACTGGCGCGAAAGGAGTTGATGAAGCTGCTGGAAGACCATCCGATGATTGAAGTGATTGGCGAGGCGATGAATGCCGATGAAGCCGTGCCGATGATCAACGAGTTAAATCCCGACCTTTTATTCCTGGATATACAGATGCCGGGAAAAACCGGTTTCCAGCTGCTGGAGATGCTGGATTCGGTTCCCCTGGTGGTGTTTACAACGGCTTACGATGAGTTCGCCCTGAAGGCATTCGAAGTCAACGCGCTGGATTACCTGCTCAAGCCGATCCATCCCGAGCGCCTGTCCGAGACCATTGCCAAGCTTTCGGAAAAAGAACGCGCGAAAGCAGTAGCCGTGCATGGCCCTGAGAAAAAGCTGGGACTGAACGACCAGGTTTTTGTGAAGGATGGCGACCGTTGCTGGTTTGTGAGCCTGAGCAACGTAAGACTCTTTGAATCTGACGGCAATTACATCAAGGTATATTTCGATAACAACCGTCCCATGATCCATAAGTCGCTGAACGCGCTGGACGAAAAACTTGACGAACGTGCCTTCTTCCGCGCAAGCCGCAAGCACATTGTAAACCTGAGCTGGGTAGAAGGCATCGAACCCTGGTTCAACGGTGGGCTTATGGTAAGGTTGAAAGGTGGCGACAAAGTGGAAGTAAGCCGTCGCCAGGCAGCCAAGTTCAAGGACATGATGTCGCTTTAGAGTCCACAGACCACGGTCGACGGTCCACAGTAGTTCGGTGTGAGAAACCAATCAGGACTTCGTAGGCAACATTAAGTTCCAACACTCCACTGCAGTGGACAGTGGACTGTCGACCGTGGACTGATAACGTTCACTTATTGAGTAACCGCCGCATACTCGCCTACATAAGGCAAGGCAAAGCTGAATACCGAGCCCTTCCCTACCTCACTTTCAACCCAGATCCGTCCGCCATTCTTTTCGATGAACTCTTTGCAGAGGATCAGGCCGAGGCCGGTTCCTTTTTCGTCTGCCGTGCCTTTGGTTGAATATTTTGTGTCGATGCGGAAGAGCTTCTGCACCACTTCCGGAGGCATGCCTACCCCGTTGTCTCTGATGGAAACGATCACTTTGTCATCACTTTGTTTCATGCCCAGCACAATGGTTCCTCCTTCGGGGGTGAACTTGATGGCATTGGAGATCAGGTTGCGCACCACGGTATTCACGGAGTGCCTGTGCGCATTGATGGTAAGCGCATCGGCATATTGACTTTCAAGGGTGATCTTTTTGTTCTGGGCCTGGGCTTGCAGCAGCTCTTTATTCTGTTGCAGCAGCGCCGGCAGGTCGAAGCGTTCGGGTTTGAACTCGATGCTGCCGGTCTGTGAGCGCGACCATTCCAACAGGTTCTCCAGCAACGCGAACAGGTTCTTCAATGACTTATCGAGGTCTTTCGCCAGCATCTTGATCTCATCTTTGCTCAGGCTGTCGGTATGGTTGATGAGCAATCCCGAAAAGGAAGTAAAAGAGTTCAACGGCCCTTTGAGGTCATGGCTGATGATGGAGAAGAACTTGTCTTTGGTAGCGTTCAGCTCCTGCAGCTGAAGGTTCTGTTGTTGCACCCTGGCATTGGCCACCTGCAGTACTTTGTTGGAGCGCCGCTTGACAATGTACAGGTAGAGCGTGAGCAGAACGATCACGGCGGCGAGGGCGATCAGGGCTACCAGGAAATTCCTGAACTGTTTCTGGGCCTGCAGCTCCTTTTCACGCTCGGCGCGGATGGCATCGAGTCTTTCGATCTGCGATTGCTTCTGATCCATCACATACCGGTTTTGAGTGGCCAGCAGCCGCTGCTCCGTTTTTTCGTTCTGGATGAAATCGTTGATGAGCACAAAATCATCTTTGTAGGCCAGGGCTTTCTGATAGTCGCCCAACGCGCTGTAGCATTGACTGAGGTAATCGTAGCTTCTCCTGATCTGCTCGCGGGCTTGTGCATCGCGCGCGGCGGCAAGGCCCAGCAACAGGTTGGCGATGGAGCGTTCAAAATTCTTCTGCTGGAAATACAACACACCGATGTTGTTGAAAGACTCGGCAAGATCGCGTTTGTCGCCAAGGGCCTGCCGGATCTCCAGCGCCACAACGTGGTTGGCCAGCGCTTTTTCTTCGTTCTTCATCAGGCGATACAGCTCACCGATGTCGTTCAGCGAAAGCGCTTCGTTCTTTTTATCACGGATCTCACGGCGGATGCGCAGTGCCTCCTTATGCGTTTCAAGCGCCTTCTCGTATTTTCCCTGGTCGGTATAAAGGTGGGCGATGTTCAGCAAAGCTGCAGCCTCGTGCCGCGCATCCTCCACGTCGTCTTTGTAGCTGAGCACCGTCTCATAGTTCTCAAAAGCAGCATCGATCCTGCCAATGGAGGCGTTGGTTTCTCCAAGCTTGTTGAGGATCAGCACCAGCAGATCAACATCCCGGAACTGATCGTTCAACGCGTGAGCCTGTTCCAGCAACTCGAGGCTTTTGTAAGGATCGCCCGCTTCTTCAAACACATGCGCCATGGCCAGATAGGTGTAGACCTGATCCTGCTTCAGCGATAACGAATCTTCAATGGACAGTGAACGGATGAAGAAGTCCATCGCTTTTTCGTAATCGTGCGTTCGGGTGAGATGGATCAGACCGAGTGTTTTGCTTGCCATGGCTTCCGCCGTCGCGTCGTGGGCATCAACCGCTTCGTCCAGGTCAGCCACGGCCTGCTTCAGGTCATTTTCAGCAGAGGTCTGCTTGTCCCTGAAAAAGCGCTCGTACCATTGTATGGTTTGCTGCGTGGTTTGTTGTTGTGCAGGTGAATGCCCATAGCAGAATGCCAGCAGGGTCACAGCTCCGAAAAAAATGATTGTCTGGGAAGACATTACGGAAAAGTTTTCTCAAAAGTGAGAAAAAAGTAAGACTATATTCAGGGGAAGTGGGGATTAATCTTACATCGATCGGGGTGTGGTGTTTGGCCAGAAGTCAGGAGCCAGAAGCCAGGAGTCAGAAGAGCGACCCTTCGGTCAAGCACTGGTCCGCGTACCTCGTATTTCGTACCTCGTACCTATTTCATCAAATACACCACCAAACTCTTCGCGCCATGGGCTCCGAGCACGAGCGACTGCTCGATGTCGGCGGTTTTTGATGGGCCTGCAATGAAAGTGCCGAGGTTGTAGGACGACATCCCTATCTGCTGGTATGCTTCGTTGAGGGTGGGCAGGATATCTTGTTTGCGAATGACGAGGGCAAGGTTCTCGCAGATGAAAGGTAAAGCGCGGTCACCCATCATTTCGTCGGTGATCCAGACCGCACCATTTTCGGCTACGGCAAATTTTCCGGGAAGCACCGCCAATGCCACATTCTCCAGCAAGTGTGGATCCTGCCTGAAGTCGACAGTACCAATTCGCTGATTCAGTTCAGGGATGGTGGTGACGATCCGTTTGTTTGTGAAATTAGTGACGAGGCTTGCGTGAAGCTCATCCCATCCGCTCACTTCCAGCACCGCGCCGCCAATGTTCACCAGCACCGTGCTGAACTTCTCGGCGATGTTATCAGACGAAGAAGAAAAATTCAGATCGGGAAGCATCGCCACACCCGGCTGATTCTTTCTCACCTGCGACAAGATCTTTTCTCTGCTATCCATGATTCTTCCGGTTCTTGCTATACCATTTCCTGAACGACTGTGCGGGGGCTTCCGGCATATTGCGCTGCTTATACCACGGGTTGAGCGGGTTGTTCACGAGAAAAGGGAGATACCGCATAATCCACCGGCCAAAAGCACCGGCGCGCCTAAAAATATTTGGATCAGACAACACGGCAGTCATTCCCTGCATTGCTATTTTTTTTCCGCCAGGAGCATATCCTTGCTGTACGATCACCTGCCGCCACTTATAGAGCTGGTCATGAATATCGATCTTGACAGGGCACACGTTTGAGCATGAGCCGCAAAGTGTAGAAGCAAACGGAAGATCTGCGTAATGTTTCATGTCGAGCCCGGGTGCGAGAATGGAGCCTATCGGTCCGGCTACTGCATTGTGATAACTATGACCACCGCTTCTCCTGTACACGGGGCATGTGTTGAAGCACGCCCCGCAGCGAATACACTTCAGCGCATTCCGGAAATCTTCACTTCCCAGACGCTCGCTGCGGCCGTTGTCAAGCAGCACGATGTGAAGCTCCTGGCCAGGCCTCGGTTTTTTGAAGTGGCTGGAGTAGGTTGTGATCGGTTGCCCCGTGGCGCTCCGTGCCAGCAGCCTGAGGAACACACCCAGGTGCTTTCGCTGCGGGATGATCTTTTCGATGCCCATACAGGCAATGTGCACATCCGCCAGCTGCACACCGAGGTCGGCGTTACCTTCATTGGTGCACACCACAAATTCTCCTGTTTCAGCAACAGCGAAGTTCACACCCGTGATGGCAAGCTTGCTGGTCATGAACTTTTCACGGAGGTGTTGTCTTGCGGCCGCCGTCAGGAACTGTGGATCGGCGTTGCCTTTAGGTGTACCCAGGTGTTCACTGAACAATTCACCGATCTCTTCTTTCTTCCAGTGAATGCATGGCAACACGATGTGGCTGGGAGGCTCGCCGGCAAGCTGAACAATACGCTCGCCGAGATCAGTATCCACCACGTTGATGCCCCGCGCCTGCAGGTAATCGTTCATGTGGCATTCTTCCGTGAGCATGGATTTGCTCTTCACAATGTTGGTGACACCATGCTTTTGGATAATGCTGTGAACGATCTGGTTATGCTCTTCCGGGGTGGAAGCCCAGTGTACCGTGGCGCCGTTGGTCTGTGCATTTTTTTCGAACGCCAGCAGATAGTCGTACAGGTTGCTGAGCACATTGTGCTTGATCTGTGATGCTGTCTCGCGAAGCTTTTCCCAGTCGGGCAGCTGCCACGCCGCCTTATCGCGCTTTTCGCGGATAAACCACAATGTCTTGTCGTGCCAGTTCACACGGTCCTCATCCCGGTTGAACCGTTCGGCAAGGTCTGCGTGCGATTTATGTTCTTTAGTTTCGTTCACGTCTTCGAAGTTTTTCCCGCTGATCACGCAGATAAACGCAGATCCTGATAAAGATCTATTCTGCGTGCATCAGCGAGATCTGCGGGAAAGTATTATGCATTCAGTATCTCTGCTATGTGTACGACCTTCACGGCGCTCTTTTGTCTTTTCAATATTCCTTCCAGGTGCATCAGGCACGACATGTCACTTCCTGTGATGTAGTCGGCACCGTGTTGCAGGTGGTCTGTAACCCGGTCTTTGCCCATCTTCGCTGAGACCGCTTCTTCAGAGACGCAAAAAGTACCCCCAAACCCGCAACATTCATCCTTCCGATTGAGAGAAATTAATTCAACGCCCCGTACCATCTTCAGCAAACTTTCTGATTTGGAGAAACCCGGTGCCACCAGCTCAGACATCTGGGCGATCTTGAGGCCACGTTGTCCATGGCAGCTCTGATGCAGTCCTACTTTGTGGCTGAATGTGGCATCCAGTTGTTTCACCTGCAGCACATCCGTGAGAAATTCCGTAAGCTCATAGGTGCGGCTTCGGATGGCGGCTGCTTCCGTCTCATTACCGTGCAGGTGATCTTTGATGTGCAGCACACAACTGCCCGACGGCGATACGATGTAATCGTAGCCTGAAAAGTTTTCAATGAACAGGTCGTTACACGGCTGCGTCAGATGCTCAAATCCTGAGTTGGCCATCGGCTGCCCGCAGCACGTCTGCCTTTCGGGAAAGTGAACCGAGACCTTGAGCTTCTCCAGCAATTCGAGTGTGGCAATGGCAACCTGGGGATAGAACTGGTCGATGTAGCAGGGAACAAAAAGTGCAACCTTCATAGCTGATGCTCCTTCACAGCAGAGTAATGTTTTAAATGGATCAGGTCTTTTGGAAGAGGTTTTTTATTCCATACCTGGTCAATGGCCAGTGCAGCGCCCATGGCCGTAGCCTGTGGCATCGAAGCTGCATAGACCTCCGCGCCAGGAAAAAAGGCAGCCAGAAAATTCATGTACAGATCATTTTTACCAAAGCCTCCGTCTACAAAGATCCGTTTCGAAGATGTGCCCATGATCACCCGCTGTGTGGCCGTGCGCTGTTGTGTTACCAGGTCGAACATGAGTTGGTGATAAGCTTCTTCTGCTGTATTAAAATCCGAGAGGTCACGCTTTTCGAAAACAGAGTCTGTGACATCCTTTCCTGAGGCATGGGCATTTGCCGAAATATCTTCCTTTTTCATCTTCTGCGCAAATGCACGGTCGAACGAAACAGATTTAAAGTGACCGGCGGCCTTATGGAAATGTGCAGCGATGCGCTCGACCTGGTGATCGTGAATATATCCGGCAAAAAGACGCGAGGCCTTCACGGGTGTTCCCTTATACTGAAGATAACAGAGACAATCACTGGCAAGCTCTTCGGCCGTAAGTGGCGACGGGTTGAATGGGTTCAGGCTGATGCACCACGTACCAGTAGAGATCAGCACAAAGGGTTCATGAAAGTTGACCAGGTACGGGATCAACGCCGCAGAGCTGTCGTGAAGACCAACACCCACCGGACAATTTTTATTGCCAACGTTTGTGGTCACTGTGGAATCTGACGGAACGAGCGGCGGCAGCTTTGCTTCGATGCCCTCCTGCTGCACCCAGCGATGATATTGGTGGCTCTTAAAATCCCACAGGTTAGTGTGGCAGCCGATGCTGGTAATATCCGTGCATACTTTTCCTGTAAGCAGAAAGCTGAGATACTGCGGCAGGTGCAGCGCATGTTGTATCTTTTGAAACACCGCCGGCTTCTCGTGCTTCAGGCGGTAAAGCTGCATGCCCGAGTTCAAACTTCCCAACACCGGAGAGGCAGTGGTAAAAGCAAATTCAGTGTCTCCGCCATAAGCATCATAGAATTTCTTCTTCAATGCTTCCGGATATGGCTTCAGGTAGTTATAAAGCGGTGTAACGGGTTTGCCGTCCTTACTTATGTTCACGAAGCTGGCACCGTAAGTAGCAAAGTTGACAGCCTTCACATCAAATGACCGGCCAGCGACCACTTCATCGAGCGACTGCTTCACAAAAGTGGTAAGGCTTTCCAGATCTTCGCAGGGGTCTCCGTCCTCATCGCGTATCTCCTCGAATTGTGCCGAACGTTCGAACACGATGTTGTAGGCCTCATCGAACAGGAAGAGCTTCTTGTTCGTTTTGCCGGCATCGAATACAGCGATCACCGAAGTAGTCATGACGATTGAATGTTTCCTATCACCCCTGCAACATATTTTATAACCCGGTAGCCACTGTTTTGGCGCCGCGTTCTTTCACAAGCTCTGTGCGCACTTTCAACTTCCGGAAAAGGGTGAGTGGCTGAAGGGCAGCCCCCGCACGCAGCCGCGCTTCGGCAACGAGGGGACGCACATCGGTACGATAGGCGGCCTGTAAGATCTCCTGCGCGCGGGTCACATCGTTTTCCTGCTGCGCCTGCTCCAGCTCCCTGCGGTTCACCAGCAACGCCTGTGCATAGGCCAGCTTGATCGCCTCCACAGATTGCAGCAGGTCTTCCAACGGATCTTTTACGTTGTGCGATGCATCGATCATCCAGCCAAGGTCTGTAGCGTGGTTCATGCCGCGGGCATCCATGCCTTCGATCAGCTCATTGAAGATCAGGAACAATTGATAAGGGCGGATGCTTCCCACGGTAAGGTCATCGTCTCCGTATTTTGAGTCGTTAAAATGAAATCCGCCAAGCTTCTTCTCCATCAGCAGCAGTGAAACGATCTGTTCGATGTTGGCATTGGGAAGGTGGTGGCCGAGGTCGACCAGTGTGTAGGCTTTCGGTCCCAGTTTGGAAGCGTAGAGCAACGACTGTCCCCAATCGCCAACGGTCATGGAATAGAAGTTCGGTTCAAAGGCTTTGTACTCCACAAACATCTTCCAGTTGTCGGGCAACGCGGCGTAGACCTGTTGCAGTCCATCCAGCGTATGCTGAAATGCCTTTCTGAAGTTCAGCTGGCCGGGGAAACACGAGCCGTCCGATAACCATACCGTGATAGAATCGGAACCGAGTGCTTTGCCATAGTGGATCACTTCGAGGTTGTGTTCGATGGCTTGGTCACGCACCGCTTTGTTCACGTGCTGCAATGATCCGAACTTATAACTGTGCTTCTGGTCTTTCTGATCCTGAAAAGTGTTGGAGTTCACGGCATCGAACCGGATGCCATGCTGTGCTGCAAGAATTTTGATCGCGTCTGCGTTTTTGGGAATGTCCCACGGAATGTGGAGCGAGATGGCCCCGCTCGATTTGTTCAGCGCATGGAGCAAACCGATGTCTTCGATCTTCTCTTCCAGGCTTCGCGGCTCACCTGCACCCGCAAATCTTCCGAAGCGTGTGCCGCCGGTGCCGAGCGCCCAGCTGGGGATGGCAATCTGGAAGGCCGTCAGTTTCTGAAGAACATCTTCAATATTGGCAACACCGTGCGCCGTAAATTCAAACCTGCGTTTGTGCTCCGCCAGCAACGACTGGTTATGTTCGTCCACCTGATACTTTTCAAGCTGCATAACAAATGTTTAGGATAGATAAAATACTTCTTTTACAGCAATACTGCAGGGAGAATGGCTGAAATCTTTCCACAAGCTTTTATCTAACCTAGTTAAAAATACACAAGCCCGGAGCTTGCACAGGTAGATAGACTCGAAGAAATTGATTTACCCCTACGCCGCCTAGCGAACAAATCCGGGCGCCACGCCGCCATCAACATTCAGCACATTGCCGGTTGACTTGCTCAGCAATCCGCCTACAAAAGCAAAACATGCGTTGGCGATATCTTCGGGCAGGATCACTTCGTTCAGCAGTGTGCGCTTCGCATAGAAGGCCGGAAGCTCTTCCACTTTCACACCATAGGCTTTCGCTCTTCCCTCGGCCCATGCGCCAGCCCAGATCTTGCTGTCGGCGATCACGGCATCCGGGTTCACCACGTTCACCCTGATCTTGTCAGCACCGAGCTCTGCCGCGTTGAGACGACTCAGGTGAAGCTGGGCCGCTTTTGCCGATCCATACCCGGCGTTGTTCGGGCCCGACACCAGCGCATTCTTGCTCACAATGTTCAGCACATCGCCGCCAAGGCCCTGCTTGCGCATCACATTCACACCGGCCTGCGTGATCATGAACTGGCCTTTCACCAGGATGTCATACAGCAGGTCCCAGTCTTTTTCGGTATGGTCTTCCAGCGGTTTGGAGATGGAGATGCCCGCGTTGCTCACAATGATGTCAACACCACCGAATGCAAGCGCCGCAGTTTTCATGGCTTGCCGAATGTTGTCACTGTTCGTTACATCCATCAGCGTAGACGCAAACACATCTTTACCATAGAGCTTCTTAAAATCGTTCTCAGCTTCCGTGAGCCGGCTCTGATCATTGTCGCTGATGATCACACAAGCGCCTTCATCGGCAAACTTTTTCAGGATAGCCTTCCCGATACCTCCGGCGCTGCCCGTAACCAGCGCGATCTTGCCAGACAATGGCTTGGGCTTCGGCATGCGCTGAAGCTTGGCCTCTTCCAGCAACCAGTACTCAATATTAAATGCTTCCTGCCTTGGTAATGATGTATATTCAGAAATAGCTTCGGCACCTTTCATCACGTTGATGGCGTTGATGTAAAACTCCGCCGCCACCCTGGCTGTCTGTTTGTCTTTGGCGAACGTGAACATGCCGATGCCGGGATACAAGATCACCACGGGGTTGGCATCGCGTATGGGAGGACTGTCAGGATGTTTGCATGTTTCGTAGTATTCCCTGTACATGGCGCGGTATGCTTCAAAAGCAGGCGCCAGTTTTTCTTTAATAGTCTTGACGTCTGAAAGATCCTGATCCGGCGAAAGACTCAACACAAGAGGGCTGATCTTGGTGCGCAGAAAATGATCCGGGCAGCTGGTGCCCATGGGTGCGAGCCGGTCGAGGTCTTTCGAGTTGATGTATTCGAGCACGCGATCGTCATCCGTGAAGTGGCCGATCATGCGTGTCTGACTCGAGCAGAATCCACGCAGGATGGGTGCAAGCGCGGAGGCCTGCTCCAGGCGTTGTGCCTTGTCAGGACTTTTCAACTTCGTGCCACCAAACACAGGTCTTCGCTTGCCTAAATTCTCTTCGAGGTACTCGGCGCAGCGCTCCACCACTTCGAGCGTGTTCATGTAACTTTCATAAGCGGTGTCTCCCCAGGTGAAAAGCCCGTGCGACCCCAGCATGATACCGCGGATGCCCGGTGTTTCTTCCACACACTGCCTCAGCTTCAGACCCAGGTCAAAGCCGGGACGTTGCCATTCCACCCAGCCGATGGTGCCGTTGAACAGCTCGCGGGTGATGCGCTTTCCATCTTTGGCCGCCGCAATAGCGATGGCCGCATCAGGGTGAAGGTGATCGATGTGTTTGAAAGGCAGAAAACCGTGAAGGGGCGTATCGATGGAAGGCGCCTTCGACTGAAGATCGTAGATGCAGTGATTGAAGAGCTCAACCATCTCATCTTCGTACTGGATGCCGCGGTAAACATTGGTGAGACTCCTCAGCCGGTCAACGTACAGGGCTGCAAGTCCGCTGCGTTTTAAAGTACCGATGTCGCCGCCGGAGCCTTTCACCCACATGATCTCCGTCTCCTTTCCGGTGAGTGGGTCTTTCGCCATGGCCTTGCACGACGTATTTCCACCACCGTAGTTGGTCAACCGGAGGTCGGCCCCCAGCAGGTTAGACCGGTAAATGAGAAGGGCCACTTCATCGCCAGCCAGTTCTGATGCCTTTTTTTCGTCCCACAGGTAGCTGACGTGCCTGAATTTCGTTTGTGTTGTAGCAGCCATATAGTTGATATTTTTATTAAATACGCTTATTCAGTAAGGGCGTTACCAATTCCTACCAGAAAAACCGAAGCGAGAATAGTGAGGATGCCGGTAGCGATGGTGAACTTTGTTTTCACGCTCACGCCCTTCCACTCCTTCAGCGCAATGCCCCACATATTGGATACCAGGATGATGAACGCCATGTGCAAGATCCACGAGCTGGCGCCGTTGCCGAGCTTGCTTTCACCCATGCCGTAAAAAAAGAACTGAAGAAACCATGTTGTGCCGGCGAGCGCGGAGAATAAATAGTTGTTTGCCAACGGAGCCTTCGCACTGGTGTAGTCGCCGAGCGTTTTGTTCTGAAGATGAAGAATGATACACCAGAGAAAATTAGTGGTAAGTCCGCCCCACAGCAGCACCACATAGGTGACATTATTTTGGAACAGCGGATTATAACCTTGCTGCACCGCGGCCTCAGCCATGGGTTTACCCGCTTCAATGCCGAAATTAAAACAGGCGCTCAGGATACCCGATATCGTGGCAACAACAAGTCCCTTCCCGAGGTTGAACTCGGCGATGCTTTTTTTCTTTTGTGCTTCGGGCAGATCTTTCTCCTTCAGCATGCCTGCGCGGCCACAGATGAAAATACCCAGCAGGCACACCAGCACACCCAACAGCACCAGCTGGCCTCCGCCCGAAGAAAGCATGTCTGAGAACGTGACCTTGCCGGCTTGTTGCGAATAATTATAATAAATGGGTGGGATGAGCGATCCAAAGGCCGCGCAATATCCGAGGATCACGGAATTACCCAGCGACATGCCCAGGTAACGGATGCCGAGGCCGTAAGTGAGTCCGCCGATGCCCCACAAAACACCCATAGTATAAGTCCATGCAAGGGTCGATGCGTCGGTCTGACTGATGATCTCGGAGAAACCCGGCAGTGTCAGCGCTGCAGCGATGGGAGGCACGATCAGCCATGAGAACAAACCGCCGATAAGCCAGTAAGTTTCCCAGGCCCATCCCTTAACTTTTTTGAAGGCCATGTAGAAACTTCCTGAGGCGAAGCCGCCCAGAAAATGAAACAATACACCAAGAATAATTCCCATGAGCTGTGTTTTTGCGAACGGTGGAACAGAATAACAATTTTATGACTCGATAGAGGTATGTCTGTCATGTACTGTCATGCTTTTTGACCGGTTGTGGAAATCAAACCAACATCCCCTCTTCTATGAACGCGTTCTTCATCTCTTCAACAGCCCGGTAGTACAGGATACCTTTCGTTTTTCTGGATGACTAGCTTTAACTTCCACAAAAAAAACATGAACCGCACAGCCTTTAAGATGAAACTGAAGCCCGGCTACAAAGAAGAGTATAAAAAAAGACACGACAATCTCTGGCCCGGTTTAAAAACACTGTTAAAGAACGCCGGCGTCAGCGACTATTCCATTTTTATCGATGAAGAAACCGATACCCTCTTTGCGGTTCAGAGAACAGCCGGCACGGGCGGATCGCAGGACCTTGGCAAGGAAGCGCTGGTGAAACAGTGGTGGGCATACATGGCCGATATCATGGAAGTAAACCCTGATAATTCGCCAGTATCTGTACCGTTAGAAGAAGTCTTTTATCTCGAATAAAAATTGGGCATTGAGGCGTTAAGACGATCTTTGTATCCCGCTGCATTTTCCAATGCCCAATGCCTGACCTCCCAATGCCAATACCTTTGTATAAAAACAAAAATTTGATCCCTTAGATGAACCCTGTTTCGAAAGCATTATTCCCCCTCATTATTGCAGCGGTGATCATCGTCTGTCAGTCGTGCGATAACACACCGCCGCGCCAACCGGGATGGCCGGAGATCACCTCTGAAACCAGGCCGTGGACCCGCTGGTGGTGGCACGGCAATGCGCTGACAAAAGAAGGGATCACAGCAGAAATGGAAGCCTACAAAAAAGCAGGCATCGGCGGACTCGAAATAACACCCATCTACGGCGTGCACGGATATGAAGACCGGTTCATCAACTACCTCTCGCCACAGTGGATGGAGCTGCTCATGCACACGCTGAAAGAAGGTGAGCGCCTGGGGCTGGGCATCGATATGGCTACGGGCACGGGCTGGCCATTCGGCGGACCCTGGATCGGCGCTGAAGATGCGTGCAAGAATATGTACCACAAGGTCTTTGAGCTAAAAGGCGGAGAGACCCTGAAAGAACCGGTTCAATATATTCAGCAACCGTATTTGCGGGCGGTCGGCAGCCAGATCTACGAAGTGCATGACAACCCTGTGGTTGGCGCCGAGCCCAAGGGTAGCCGCAAGGAGCCGCTCATGCAGGCCAGTGGAAAACAGATCAGGATCGAAGACCTGGTCGATCCCATTGCAAACAATAAAAATCTTCAGGCGCTGGCCATCGACCAGGTACAATTCGAAAAGCCAATACCGTTGCAAACACTGATGGCCTACAACGAGTCTGGTGAGGTGCTCGACCTTACCGGTAAAGTTGATGCAAAGGGAAAACTGAACTGGGTTGCACCCGAAGGAAATTGGAAACTCTACGCTGTATTCCAGGGATGGCACGGCAAAATGGTGGAGCGCGCAGGGCCTGGCGGCGAAGGAAATGTGATCGACCATTTCTCGGCAGATGCATTGGCGCATTATTTCACCAGGTTCGATAGTGCCTTCAGAGCTCACAACATCAAATCGCTGCGCAGCTTCTTCAATGACTCCTACGAAGTAGACGACGCCCGCGGCGCAGCAGACTGGACCCCTGAATTGCTGAATGAGTTTGCCAGGCGCAGGGGCTACGATCTGCGTCATCATTTGCCGGCACTGTTGGGTCACGATACCGAAGAAAAGAACCAACGCGTGCTCAGCGATTACCGCGAAACCATTTCGGAGCTGCTGCTGACCAACTTCACACAACCCTGGAAAGCGTGGGCACACAAGCACGCCGCGCTTGTACGCAACCAGGCGCACGGATCGCCCGCCAACATCCTCGACCTTTATGCCACGGTAGATATCCCCGAGATCGAAGGCGTGGAACCACTGCGCATCCGCATGGCATCTTCGGCCGGAAATGTTACGGGAAAAAAACTGGTCTCATCCGAGTCGGCAACATGGCTGAACGAACATTTTGAGTCCAACCTTTCCGATATCAAAACCGCGCTTGACCGGTTCATGCTCAACGGTGTCAATCATATTTTCTATCACGGCACTTCTTATTCACCGCCGGGTGAACCGTGGCCGGGATGGCTCTTCTACGCCGCCGTGCACCTGAACCCCAGAAATTCTCTGTGGAACGATTTCGATGCGCTCAACCAGTACGTGGCGCGTTGCCAGTCATTTCTGCAGCGCACAAAACCCGACAACGATGTGCTGCTTTACTATCCGGTCTATGACCGCTTTGCTGTGCATGGCCAGGAAATGATCGAACACTTTGATGGCATCGGCAAGCAGTTTGCCGGAACAACTTTTGCATATGCGGCCGAAAAAATGCTGGCGAAGGGATACGCGTTCGATTTTATCTCCGACGCCCAGATCGAAAAAACGATCTTCAAAGACGGCACACTGGTAACCGAGGGCAATAGTGCATACACAACACTGGTGGTCCCGCATTGCCGTTTCATTCCTTTGGCAACGCTGAAGAAGATCGTTGCGCTGGCCGAAAAGGGCGCTACCATTATCATGCTGCAGGGCGCTCCTGATGCTGCCGCAGGATACGCGGACCTGGAAAATAAAAAGCATTCATTCGAAGCGCTGATCAACCAATTTCATGAAGGCCCCAAAGTGCTGGAAGGCGACAGCATTGACGTGCTGCTGCAACAGGTCGGCACCCGGAGAGAAGCCATGACCGATGCCGGCATCAGCTTCATCCGGAAAAAAGATGAGAATGGAACCACTGTGTACCTGATCAGCAATTCGAAGGATACACCATTTGAAGGATGGCTGCCGTTACAAATAAAACCGGAGACGGTGATCCTGTACGACGCCATGACGGGCGAATACGGAAAAGGCAGGATGCGAACCGGCAACAATGCAACGGCTGAGGTATACGTACAGCTCACGCCACGCCAGACCCTGATCGTGGAAGCACAGCAGAAGTCAGTGACAGCAGATGATTTCCCGTATTATAAAACGTCTGGCCCGGCAGTAGCGCTCAAAGGACCGTGGAAGATCGCCTTCGCTGCAGGTGGGCCGGAGTTACCACCCGCTGTCACGGCAGATACGCTGGCATCATGGACCACTTATGGAAAACCGTACGAGCCCTTCTCCGGAACGGCGGTGTATACGTTGTCATTCAGCAAGCCCGAAGCGCAGGCGGAAGCATGGCTGCTCGACCTGGGCGTGGTGAAAGAAAGCGCCGAGGCAATTTTGAATGGTAAGTCCCTGGGCAAGTTGATCGGCCCTGCTTATACGGTGCGTGTAGACGCTTCACTTTTGAAAGCCGACAACCAGCTCGAGGTAAGGGTCTCTAACCTGATGGCTAACCGCATTGCCGACATGGACAAGCGAAACGTCTTCTGGAAGAAGTTTTACAACGTGAATTTCCCGGCGCGCAAAGTAGAGAACCGAAAGCATAACATATTCGATGCTTCAGGCTGGCTTCCGCGCGATTCAGGGTTGATCGGTCCTGTGCGGTTGCTGCCGGTAGCGGTCGGGGGGCAGTAGGCTGAAGGCAGAATCTTACATCAGTTCGTATTTTGTGAAACTTTTTTTGACTTATAACTAATTGGTAATAAGGCGTTTCACTGTATTTTTTATTGATTTTTTCAAACGATTACACAAACGGTATAGTGCAGGACAGTTTCCTTTATCTTAGGGTGTACATTCGTAAGGATCGTGCAATCGATTGCGCATCCTATCAAATTAACTCTAACCCTAAATCGTATGACGAGACTTCTATCTCACTTAAACTGTTCTGCCCGGCGCTTTTGGCCGGTCGGATTCATGCTCCTCCTGTGTTGTCATGCCGCCACCTGGGCGTACGGCGACAACTCCTTCTCCACTTTCCAGGAACGCACCATCAAAGGCCGCGTAACATCGGCTGACGATGGCCTTGGCTTCCCGGGGGTGAACATCATTGTAAAGGGAACCACCCGCGGCACCGTATCGGATGCCGAAGGCAATTACTCCATCGAAGTTTCATCGGCGGATGCCATCCTGGTGTTCAGCTCCATCGGCTACAAAACCACCGAGGTTGCCGTGGGCACACAAACCGACATCAACCTGGCCATCGAGCCGGATGTAACGTCGTTGTCTGAAGTAGTTGTTGTTGGTTATGGAACCGTGAAGAAAAGCGATGTAACGGGTGCACTCGCCTCCGTATCAGGAGAGCAGCTGCGCGCCATCCCCGTGCAGAGCATTTCACAGGCACTCCAGGGCCGCGCTTCCGGCGTCGACGTCTCGCAATCAGGTTTCCGCCCCGGTGAGAACCCGGTGATCAGGATCCGCGGTAACCGCTCGCTCATCGGTGGTAACGATCCCCTCATTGTGCTCGACGGCATTCCACTCCCGGAAGGGTCAGGCATCAACGACTTCAACCCCAACGATGTAGAATCGATCGAAGTGCTCAAAGACGCTTCCTCCGCCAGCATCTACGGCTCGAGGGGCGCTAACGGTGTGATCCTCGTAACCACAAAAAGAGGAAAAGCAGGTAAAGCAAAAGTAAGTTACGATGGTTATGTTGGCGTTTCTTCTGCGCTGTCTACCATCGATATGATGAGCGGCGGCCAGTTTGCCGAGCTGAGAAGGGAAGCAAACCGTAACAACTCAGGCCTCGTGTACAGCTTGCCTTGGGCCGATGTAGCGCAGGACTTTGCAGCGTTCAGTGGCCAGGACATCGAGATGTGGAACTCTGTTGCTGACGGATACCAGTGGGTTGATCGCGCCAACAGGATTCCCGTAACACGGCCTGTCACTGCCGAAGAACGTGAAGCATACGAAGCCTACTATCAGCAGGCGCTCATCCGTTATCCTGTGGGTTCCCAAAGAACTGCTGCCATTACAACCAAGCTCAATAACCTCCGTGCGCTGCTCGATGATCCGAACCTTCAGATCCCGGTGTATGATGCCAGCAAAGTAAGGAACACAAACTGGGGCGACCTTGCGCTGAGAACCGGCATCAAACAAAACCACCAGTTCAGCGTATCCGGAGGAAGTGACAACATCGGTTTGTTCTTCGGCGGCGGATACTACAGCGAACGCGGGATCCAGGAGTCACAGGCGTTCAAACGTTTCAACGTAAAGCTGGGCCTCGATTACAAGATCAGCGATGCGATCAAAGTGGGCGGTACCATTACCGGAACCTCTTCCACCCAGAACTACGGCTCACCCCTTTACTTCAGGGCTATCGGCCAGCTTCCGGTGGCCATCCCTTATGACGCCGAAGGGCGTGTGATCCTTCAGCCTGGTGGCGATGCGCTCATCTTCAGCCCGCTCAATGAGATCGAAGACTTCGTCGATGACAGGCTCACCAACAGAGCATTCGGCAGCTTCTATGCCGATGCCAAACTCCCTATCAAGGGACTTCGCTATCACGTGAACGTAGGCACAGACTTCAAACATTACAGAAGAGGACGTTACCAGGGTGCGCTCACCTCTGACAGAAGGGGTGGAACTTCCTGGGCAGACTATTCGCAGGAACAAAACTTTACTTATGTGCTGGAGAACCTGCTTTATTACGATAAACAGGTGGGCGTTCACAATTTCGGTGTAACAGCGCTTTACAGTATCCAGGAAGATCGTTTCGAAGCTTCCGGTGTTAACGTTGCCAACCTTCCTTATGAGTCACAGCTGTTCTACAACCTGGGCTCCACCAATGCCACAGGGCCTGATGCGTTCAGCTCCAATTTTACAAGAAAGGTATTCATCTCGTACATGGGCCGTATCAATTATTCATTGATGGACAAATACCTCCTGACGGTAACAGGCCGCTACGATGGATTGTCGCCACTGGCTCCCGGCAACAAGTGGGGTTTCTTTCCCTCGGCATCACTGGCGTGGAAGATCCATCAGGAAGCTTTTATGGACAACCTGAATCTTTTTGACGAATTGAAGTTGCGTGTGGGCTACGGTGAAGTGGGTAATGCAGCAGTGCCACCTTACCTGGCACCGGGAAGGATCATCAAGACTCCCTACGTATGGGGTGAAAGCGCGGCGTGGGGTTTTGTGCCCCAGTTCTTTCCGAACCCCAGCCTGAAATGGGAAAGTACACAATCGCTGAACGTCGGTATTGACTTCGGCATCCTGGGTGGCCGTATCACCGGTAGCATCGAAGGCTATCAACAGAATACGCAAGACCTGATGATGTACCGGAACCTGCCTACCGCTTCAGGCTTCTCATCTTATCTCGAGAACGTAGGAAAGGTACGCAACACCGGCATCGAGCTCTCACTGAACTCCGTGAACATCGATGCAGGCGACCTGAAGTGGACCACCGGCATCATCTTCTCCAAAAACAAAGAAGAGCTTGTTGAGCTTTATGGAGGAACCAATGACGACCTGGGCAACCGCTGGTTCATTGGCCATCCAATTACAACTTATTATGACTGGGAACCCATCGGCGTATGGCAGTCTGATGAAAAAGATGCTGCTGCAGCGTACGGAAGAATCCCCGGTCAGGGCAAGATCAAAGATCAGCTTACCGTGGATTCAGATGGAGACGGTGTAAAGGATGCGCCTGATGGTGTGATCAACGCCTCCGATATGGTGATCAGGGGTAACAACGTACCCAAGTGGACAGGAAGTATTGTGAATACCGTTTCTTACAAAGGCGTCGAGCTTTCATTCATGGTCTACACCCGTCAGGGACAGCTCATCGCCAGCGGTTATTACAGGCCCGCGCTCGCCGGAAGGTACACAGAGCCTGCGTTCGTGGATTACTGGACTCCCACCAATCCAACCAACGTGTATCCCCGTCCTACTACAGATCAGGAAAGGATCGATTATCCCAACGCGTACCTGTATCAGGATGCTTCGTTCGTGAAGATGCGGAACATATCACTTTCTTATACTTTCCCCAAGTCGATGATCTCCCGCTTTAAAATGGAGAACCTGAAAGTATACGTCACAGCATACAATCCATTCCTCTGGACGGATTTCAAAGGTGGTGATCCGGAGTTCTATGCAAACTCAACCCGCATACCTGCCGGGCAAACACTTCCTGTTCCCATCACCAATATCGATGACCAGCTTGTCAACGCAAACAATGGCAGTAACCTCAGCGAAAGGAGTTTTGTGTTCGGCCTTACCGTTGGTTTCTGATCAAGAAAGACTAAAAGAAATTGAGCTATGAAAAAATTAAAACTATTCATAATCGCTGCAACACTCCTGGTTGGTTGTGCAGACAAGCTGGATGAGGAAGTGGTTTCACAGGCACCCTTCAGCTATTTTAATACAGAGGCAGGTGTGGATGCGCTGATCAACGGCGTTTATAATTCACTGCGCTGGCAATTCAATGGTGAGCAAAGCTTCACGTTGTGGAATTATGGTGTGGATGAGTATATCCAGGCTGCTGACGGATCGAACAAATTCGTAGACACGTATACCAATCAGCTGAACCCGAGCTTCGGTATGTTCCACGATATGTGGACGGAGTATTACAAGGGCATTAACAACGCCAACATTGGACTGAAGCTGATACCAACGGTTAAAGCCGAGGGTGGAGCATTGACTTCGGCTGGCGTAAAGGAGCAACGTATGGCCGAGCTTCGTTTCCTGAGAGGTTATTTTTATTTTATGCTGGTTCAGCAATTCGGCCCGATACCGCTTAACCTGGAGGCAATAGAAAGTCTGGAGCTGGAGTTTCCAAGAGCTCCTGTGGCCGATGTTTACAAAGCCATCATCAGTGACCTGCGTGCTGCGGAAGCCGTTCTCCCCGGCACACAATCGCAGCGTGGCAGAATCACGAGCTGGGCAGCGCGTCATTTCCTTGCGAAAGTTTATCTCACCCGTGGAAGCGCCGTGACAGACCAGCGTGGCCAGAAAGCCACAGACCTTGACAGTGCAGCGTATTATGCCGACATGGTGATCAACAGCGGCGCATTCTCGCTGGTACCCAACTTTGCCGACCTCTGGAACATTGCCAACGAAGCAAATCCCGAGATCATCCTGGCAGCGCAGTTCAACAACAATGCGCTGCTGCTGAACAACTCCGGCAACAGGGTACATCTCTATTTTCAGATGACCTACGATGTGAAGCCCGGCATGGAGCGCGACATCACTTATGGACGCCCCTTCAGAAGGATCAGACCCACGTCTTACACCATCAACGTGTTTGACCGCAAGAACGACTCAAGGTTCTACAAGAGCTTCCGTACCGCATACTTCAGCAACGACAGAACCGCGCCGTTCACCATTCCCAAATGGACCCAGGAAGAAGTTGACAAAGGTTACGTCGCTGCCTCGAAGCTGGGACAAAACAAGTTCAACGTAGGCGATACTGCCGTATTCATCACCATGGATCAGGGTATATCAGATGCAGCCATCGGCAAAAAGTCTTACCTGTGGATCCCTCAGAACAAGTGGAACAATTCTGATTTCCCCACCTTGATCAAGTGGATGGACCCTACACGCCTGGATGTGGGAACCGAGTTTGCCGGACGTGACGGGATCATGGCCAGGCTTGCAGAGACCTACCTGATCGCCGCAGAAGCCTATGGCCGCAAGACAGACTATGTAACGGCCGCCGCGCGCATTAACAAGCTGAGAGAACGCGCTGCATACAAGGCAGGTGAAGTAAAACCGGTACATTTCTATAAGAGCGAAGGTGGCACTTACGGAGACGTGACCAGCACCGAGGCCGCCATTACACTTCCGGCAGATGGATCGTACTGGGATACCGCGCCAGCATTGGAGCAATATCCGGCAACCGCCACCGACAAGGCTTCGCGTTTTGTTCATTTCATACTCAACGAAAGAACCAGGGAGTTGCTCGGTGAGCTTCATCGCTGGAACGACCTTGTACGTACTGAAACATTCTATGACCGCGTGAAGCAATTCCATTCGCTGGCCGCGCCCAATGTGCAACCGTTCCACAAGCTGAGGCCTATACCACAGGCGCACCTTGAACGTGTGTTCACCGCGGGCAGACCACTCACCGCGGAAGAAAGAGCTGCTAACCAGAACCAGGGATACTGAGTTAATTTGTTTGTTTGGGGTAGTGAAAAGGTTGCCTGTCATGGGCAACCTTTTTTTATTTCATGCAATTGTCAGACAACCTACCAGTCATTAGGCGACACCGAATGAATTCACGAGCGACCGATGCAAGCCGGTGCAGATGAAGTGTAGCCCTGATATTGTATGTGTTATTTCTTTATCTTTGACCTTTTATCGAATAACTCCGTAGCATGTTTTTGACCAAGATCAGGAGAAAAGAGTCAGGGATCCTACTCTATGGCATCACTCCGCCCAAAGTACAAACGGCGCCCGAAAAGATAACGGAGATCGCGGAACGCACTTTTAACATTCTCCATCCACTCGACATCGATGCCCTGGTAGTTTATGATGTGCAGGACGAATCGGCCCGCACCACGGAAGAAAGACCTTTTCCGTTCGCCAGCGCGCTTGATCCTTTTGAGTATACCAGTCAACACCTGCAACGGCTTACCATCCCCAAGATCATCTATCGCCCTGCAGGCAAGTTCACCCGCGAAGAGCTGACGCAGTGGCTCAACGGCCTGAAGACGCACGGATTTTATCCCGTGTTCGTAGGCTTGCCTTCACCCGATTATGTTGTGAAAACAAGCCTCGGCGAAGCGTATCAGCTATGGCGCGAGCAGCATGCACACCACTCCGTGATCGGCGCCGTTACCATTCCCGAACGCCACGCCGTGCTGAAAGACGAAGATGTCAGGATCCTGGACAAGGTGAGCTCGGGTGTTTCTTATTTCATATCACAATGTGTGTTCAACGTAGACTACGCCCGGCAAATGCTGGAAGCGCTCGTCACCACCTGTGCGAATAAGAATCAGGAGCTGCCCACGGTTATTTTTACATTGACGATCTGCGGCTCAGTGAAAACGCTTCACTTCATGGAGTGGTTGGGCATTCACATCCCCGAGGCCATGAAAGAAGAGCTCAAGGTGTGCAGCAGTCCCGTGGCGCGTTCGGTAGAGATCGCCACATCCATTGCCCAAGACCTGATCCGTTACTGCCAGGAAAAGGCCATCCCCTTCGGATTCAATATTGAAAGTGTGGCCACGCGAAAAGAAGAAATAGATGCATCGCTCGAGCTGTTGAATACTGTAAGGGAGCTGCTGAAAGTAAACGGCTTGCGCAGCGAAGTGAAGGCACACCAGTTTGTGAACGTGAACCGCTAACGTTTACCTGGCGGGTGCAGGACGCACGAACTTCACCAACGACAATACACCGATAAGCGGGCCCGGCACGAGCACCAGGAACAGGTACTGCGCGGGAATGAACTGTTGCGCATAGCTGATCAGTTGAATGCTGGCGATGGTGATGCAGAATCCGATGCTCGTCACCAGCGTGATGGCCGAGCCGCGGAGCTGGTCGGGTGCATTGCGCGCCACCAGAGCCGAGAACTGTGGAGAATCAGCCGCCACGGTCACACCCCAGAAAACGGTGAATAGAATAAACAACCACAGTGGCAGGTGCCACATGAACGGAGAAAGCAGGCAGCACAGTCCCGACGCCAGCAGCGCATAGGCCGCCACCCGAAAGCTGCCGATCCTGAACGACCAGATCCCGCCCATCACACAACCCGCCGCCCCAGACGCGATGATCAGGAAACACACGAGTGAAGGCTGAAAGTGCCGCTGCGTTACCTCCTGGTAATGCATCACGATAAAAGGAACAAAAGCCCAGTAGGCGTACACCTCCCACATATGTCCGAAGTAACCGATAGCAGATGCCCGCAGAGTGTCGTTGCGAAAGATCTTGCCCATCGCCGCCAGTGAAAACGCCGAGGCACGCTTGCGATAGGGGCCATCGGGCACATACACGAGCAACATCACTGCGCCGGCTACACATAACGTTGAGATCACCACCAGCAGAATGGAAGGCTGCACGAGCTGCGGCACCAGCTTCAGGCTGTAGGGAAAGGCAGTGCCGAGCACCAGCGCTCCTACCAGCGCTCCGAGCCAGTGACCCAAACCCTCTGCCTGCCAGTCGGCGGCGATCTTCATGCCGACGGGATAGATGCCCGCCAGAAAAATACCCGTGAGACACCGGCTGACGAGCACCAGTGGATAAGAAGAAATGTCGATCAGGGCGAGCAGGTTGAAAGCGCCGGCAGCAAGCGAGCTTACGAAGAACAACTTCGAAGGTTGAAAGCGGTCTGCGAGGCCCAGCGCCGCGAAGATGAGTGTACCTGCTATGAAGCCCAGTTGTGTGGAAGAAGTGAGATAGCCCAGCGCAGAAACGGGCCAGCCATACGCCGCCTGGAGCTGCGGCAGCACAGCATTACCGGCAAACCACAGCGACGTGCCGCAGAACTGTGCGATAACAATGACATAGAAGACGCGCTGTTGCTGACTCAAGCTCGCGGAGTTTGTTGCCAAATATAAACATTGAGATGTAAGTCCCGATAGCCATCGGGATGAGACATGTGATAGGAGATCGCGAACCTGAGGGACGGTTGGTATTGTCTCAAATCCCACGTCTCATATCTCCTGTCTAAAAAAATATATTTACGGCAGCCGGATGCAGCTAAAACATGTTTGGTGAGCCGGAAATTTATTTTCCCACAGCCGTTTGGGGCTGGTATCCGAATTAGGCTATATTTCCGGCCCAAACCGGGATCGATGTCTCTGGCAGGTTCGCCGGGGGAAACTTTTAACCGGTATCTTTTTTGTATGTTTAACCACTCATTGTAGCTTAAGCCTCACATTCCGCTCTGTAATTCAATGTAAATCAAAGCGGTAGTTAGGTCGAGCTTTTTTACTATTTTTACCAAATTATGGAAGAGGTAATCCGCGAACAGTATTCAGAGCAGGAGAAGCAAAGCATCTTCAATAAGGAATTTATGCCACACATAAACTCCATGTACAACTTTGCCTACCGACTCACGCTCGATCCTGATGATGCGAAAGACCTCTTGCAGGATACGTACCTAAAGGCTTACAGATTTATAGATTCCTTCCAGCAAGGAACTAATGCAAAAGCCTGGCTGTTTCGAATTTTAAAAAACAGCTTCATCAACGACTACCGGAAGAAAAGCAAAGAGCCTTCCAAGGTAGATTATCAGGAAGTTGAAAGTTATTATAACTCTGAGGATGTTGACCGGCAGATAACACCCGATCTGCGCGTGGAGGCGCTGCAGGATATGATCGGGGATGAGATCTCCGTGGCGCTGAACTCATTGGATGTAGACTTCAGAACTGTGATTATATTGTGTGACTTAGAGGGGTTCAAGTACGAGGAGATGGCGAAGATATTAGACATACCAATTGGAACAGTACGAAGCCGCCTGCACCGTGCCCGGAATCTTCTGAAGGAAAAATTAAGCGAATACGCCAAAAAAATGGGTTATAAAAACGCATAAACTGATTATATGAACTCCCCCGACTTGAGCAAAATGAAGCAGGACTGTTCCAACTCGAAGGAATGTTTGGAAATGCTTCAAATGATACTCGATGGTGAAGCTACCACTCAGCAGAAAGAACACTTCTTGAAAGAGCACCTGGAACAATGCATGCCGTGCTACAAGAACTACCATCTGGAGGTAGCCATACGTGAGCTGCTCAAAACCAAATGCACCAGCCACGCGCCGCAGGAGCTCGTTGACAACATCCGCAAACAAGTGTCTCAAAAGCTAGCCAGTTAAATGCCCGGAAAAGCGATCATTTTTTCAGCGCCTTCCGGCTCAGGAAAAACCACCATTGTTAAACACCTTCTGAAGACCAACCCCGACCTCGGGTTTTCCATCTCCGCCTCCACGCGCGACAAACGCGGACGGACCGAGCAGCATGGAAAAGATTATTACTTCCTCACACCCCTTGAATTCAAAAAGAAGATCGACAACGACGAGTTTGTGGAATGGGAAGAAGTATACGAGGGAAATTTTTACGGCACCCTAAAATCGGAGGTCGAGCGCATCTGGCACGAAGGCCGGAATGTGATCTTCGACGTAGACGTGAAAGGAGGCCTGGCCCTGAAAAAATATTTCGGCCACCAGGCCCTCGCCATCTTTGTAAAAGTACCTTCCGTTGAAGTGCTGAAAGAACGCCTCCACGATCGCGGCACCGAAAGCCCCGAAAGCCTCTCTCGCAGGCTCTTCAAAGCACAATTCGAAATGACCTTCCAGGACCAGTTCGACATCGTACTCGTCAACGAAAAGCTCGAAACATCCCTGGCCGAAGCCCAGCGGCTATACGATGACTTCAAGAAAAAGTAAATCCTTATCTTAGGCTTTAAATTTTCCCGGGTTTTATTTCCCGCTGATCACGCCGATCTTTGTAGAATAGTTTTCTGCTTTTATCTGCGGAATCTGCGGAATCTGCGGGAAACAAATCGCATTCACTTGAAAGTAGGTCTGTTCTTCGGCTCCTTCAACCCCATTCACATGGGTCACATGATCATTGCCAACCTCATGGCAGAGAGCAGCGACCTGAACAAAGTGTGGTTCGTTGTTTCGCCGCAGAATCCTTTCAAACCAGCCAAGGGGCTACTGCATGAGTTCGACCGTTATGACATGGTGAGGGCGGCCATCTTCGATAACTACAAGCTCGAGGTCTCCGATATCGAGTTCCACCTTCCCAAGCCGAGCTATACCATCCACACCCTCGTGCACCTCAGCGAAAAACATCCCGACAAACAATTCAAGGTGATCATCGGCGAAGATAACCTGGCAGGCTTCACCCGCTGGAAGAACCACGAGCGCATCCTCGAAGATTACGGATTATATGTATATC
>NZ_JAHESF010000041.1 GCF_018598225.1 Chryseosolibacter histidinae
GCCGAAACCAGGTTCTTCTTCAGGAAGGCTGTTCCAAGTCCGCATACGTTGTTGATCACCGGGATGCGCAGCATGGCAGCGGCAAGGGTACCGTATACATTGGGCTTGATGGTGTAGTGGAGGATAACATCGGGCCTTACTTTCCGGTAGACGGAGAACAGCTCCAGGATCAGCCCGGAGTCTTTGATGGGGTTGGCGCCGCGGCTATCCATCTTGATGGGATGATGAATGAATCCCGCTTCGGTCAGGTACCGGGTATAATTGTCCAGGGGCGCAATGGTATGGATCTCATGGCCCTGCGCCTGCAACTCACTCAACAGGTTCATCCGGAAATTATAGATATTCCAGGACGTGTTCAAAACAACTGCAATTTTCATAAGGTCTCCTCCTTAGATTGTCAGTTGTTCAAAAAGACAACCATTTCCAATAAATGGTCATTTTTATGGTATAAGCCGACAATAGCAGGCATAAAAGTATCCAAACGATTCTAATATTGGAAACCTTATCCCAATTTTGTACGTTACCTAAGCCACTTTTAAAGAATTCGTATCTTAGACGCACTGAATGCAGGATAATCAACACAAAGCAGTTCTCGTAGCATTGGGCAGCCCGCGGGGAGCCACAGAAACCCAGGAACACCTGGATGAGCTGGCGTTTCTGGCTGAAACCGCAGGTATTGTCACGGCTGGCCAGTTCGTTCAGAACCTGCCGCACCCTGATTCCCGGTCGTTTGTTGGTAAAGGCAAGCTGGAGGAGGTCAAGCAGTTTGTAGTGGCTAACAAGATCACCCATGTGATCTTCGATGAAGACCTGACCCCATCGCAGCTGCGCAACCTGGAACGCGAGTTCAACCCCAAAGAACAGGAAAACGCTGTGGTGAAGGTTTATGACCGGAGCTTGCTGATACTCGATATCTTTTTATGGCGGGCGCAAACAGCACAGGCGCGGACCCAGGTGGAGCTGGCCCGCAATCAGTATCTTTTACCCCGCCTTACCCGCATGTGGACTCACCTTGAACGGCAGCGCGGTGGAACAGGCACACGGGGTGGAGCCGGTGAACGCGAAATCGAGACTGACCGCCGCAACATCCGCCACCAGATCTCTATCCTGAAGGAAAAGCTCGAAAAAATAGAAAAACAGCGTGAAACGCAGCGAAAATCAAGGAGTAACGTTGTGCGGGTGGCGTTGGTGGGATACACCAACGTAGGTAAATCCACCCTCATGAACCTGCTCTCGAAGTCAGAGGTGCTGGCCGAAAATAAACTTTTTGCTACCGTGGATGCTACGGTGCGCAAGGTTTCGCTGAACGATATTCCCTTCCTGCTTTCCGATACGGTTGGTTTTATCCGCAAGCTGCCCCACCACCTTATCGAGTCGTTCAAGTCGACCCTTGACGAGGTGCGCGAAGCCGATGTGCTGCTGCACGTGGTGGATGTAGGCCATCCTTTTCACGACAACCAGATAGAAGTGGTGAACAAGACCTTGGCCGATATAGGCGCCAACCACATCCCTACCATCCTTGTACTCAACAAGATAGACCTGTATAAACAGCAGCATCCCGACGCCAACCTTGATGAAATGAAGGGATATTACCGGCAGCATGGATTTGAAAAGATCGTTTTTGTTTCGGCTACCGCGCGCGAGAATATAGACCAGCTGAAGAACATGCTTTTTGACGAGGTGAGAACAAAACACCTGATGATCTACCCGCACTACCTTCAGAACGGATATTCGTTGCCTTCTCCTGAGTGGGAAGAGAACTCTTCAATTGAATCATAAAAGTATTTTTTTAACTTTGCAGCCCTGCATCCTAACCCATTTTGGGAAAAGACGCATGGTCCCGTAGTTCAATGGATAGAATAGAAGTTTCCTAAACTTTTGATACAGGTTCGATTCCTGTCGGGACTACTTGCAAATTTTAACCCTTTGTAATCCAATTGATTGCAAAGGTTTTTTCTTTTTTTACGGACGTATTTGCGTACAGTTTTCCTGCCTTCCTGTCTTTTTCATTCTTCAATCTTTAATAGACCATTACAACTATGAAAATGACAAGAAGTCAATCCATTCAACGCAAACTTCCAGGCGCGTCTTCTCAGGAGTGAGCTTTATTTAAAACCTTTACAATTTCTAGCCAGGAAGCCCGGACATCCAAAACTTCTTTCCAGACCCAAAATTAATATTATGACAATTTTAAGACGCGGTTTTGAGTTGCTTAAAACGAGGCCATTATCTGATGCATTGAATATTGAAGCGCTCGAATCAGCGCATAGAATTAATGTTCCTTTAAAATATAAACTCTTTTCGCAACTTTTCTATCTCCAGTTAACCGACAAAGGCGACATGCTGGATGGAGGGAGGCTAATATCGAGAATTCTATACATGCCTGAGAAGAATCCAGTTGGAGATGAGATCTTTTTTGATGAATTGTTTCCACTGGACTTTAGCCTCACGACCTATCGGGAGAATGAATTTTGGGCTTCAAAAGGCTTAACACAAATCGGTGGCGGTCCACCGGATGGGGGAATTTTGCTGCGCGCGGAGGGAAAAGATCGTGATGCCATTTTCTATAACTATGGTCATAAGTATGTTAAGCTAGCCAATGATGTGTTTGATTTTTTCAGGGACGTTGTCGTTTATTATTCGGAAGATGATCATATTACGAAAAAGGTCAACACTGAAGATCTCTTCAAAAAATGGGGCGAGGATTTTTGGCGACTTGGAAATAGTAAAATTCACAGTCGTCATGAAAGGTACAATCAAGATTGGTCACAGAATGAATTGCTTTGATTCGATTGCGTCATATCGAATGTAGACTTCAGTATATGAAAAAGGCTCATACTTTTTTTACTATTCACGGCCCCTCACAACAGGCACCCATGCGCAGTGGCTGCTTGGTGTGAACGTTTCAGGCCAACCTTCTTGTAACGCCAATCTTAAAAACAACTCAATACGGATGTGGTTGATGGCGATTTTATTGTGAACACGATCATAATACATTAGCGATGAATTTTTACAGTCTTAAGTTAAAACTATGGGATGACTCGGAAATTGATCGTAAGTCAGAGAGCCCGCGCGTTTACCCTCAGGCTAATGGTGGGAAGATATTCAATGCGCGAGGTTTTCTAGGCATTAACGGTAAAATCCACATGACAGATTATGTTGACGAGACACCTGTGTTTGATTATTTTTATCTCTATAACTTAAGCAGTCAACGGGAAGACGACTGGATTTTACTGGATGCATACGCCTTCGCGGGACAGAACTACCCTCTTATACGAGGTTTTCTAATATCGGAAAAGTTCAGGCAGGTGCTTCTTAGTTGCAAGATTGCCGACCCTTCTCGGTTTTATAAATCTAAACTAATGTACAAGGGAGAGAAGATTGATTATTACATTTTTCATTTGGCTCAGGACGAATGGATGAATTTCCACTCTCATGAATCTGCTTTTTATTTTGACGACAAAAGAATAGATGTTCTCATCGACAGCAATGCAAGTTTAAAAAACCTAATAAGTGATGCTAAAAATCAGCAAAAAGACTTGTCTATGAACTTGGTACTGAAAGACTATGCAGATATTTTCTTTTTTTCACAGTTTAACTACGTGGTGTCTGAAATGTTGAAACAAAAGATGGAAAGTGAGGGGCTAAAAGGCATCTCATTTACATATCTCGAGAATGTAAATTTCCAGTTTAAATTCTCTGCGTAAAAGCAATTTTACTTTATGAGTTGGATAAATCCTGATAGTGGCAGTTTAATCAATACGGACGATGCTATTTCATTCGCCGAAAAAAACCATCTGGCGAGCGTTGGCAACTCGGATGGAGCATACTTCACTAATGGGAAGATTTTAATCCATCTTTACGAGGAGAAAAGCTACCTTCATGCGGACTATTATGATCTTAAAAATTCCCGGTGGCAACGAGAATTGCAAACGGAGATCGTCGAATTGGAAATTCCCAATATTGAGAAAAGAAGAGAGCTTGTCGCGAGTTTTGCCTCGCCCGGTGGCGTTCTGTCACGGAGTTCAATGCAACGATTTCGATTTATTCTTTACGCAATAGATAGATTTATGCAAGACTTTTTGTCGGGTGACTTCACACGTTATGAAAGTTTTTTCAAATCGCTAAAAGGGAAACAGAAAGAGCAAATTGAAAAAATTGCAGCAAATACACGGTATGCATAATTCATTTTCGCTGTGGATACGAGTTCACGCCATTGACTGACAGACCCTTTGGTACTAAGAACAAGCGAATAAACACATGACCCTCTCTTGTCGAAGCTTCGTTAATTTCCCGCGCATTCTTGTAACGAACCTTCTATAAAAAGGCCCATTACCCTGATCCCGGTCACCTTAGCGATTGCCCTCTCAACCGCCACAGCTCAGCATTACACCCTCGAAGGTGAAATGCATTGCTTGAACAACGTTGGAATTGTGTCTAAAGGGGGGACTGTCAGAGATGACGCCAACCGTGTCAATGGAAAATGTCTGCCGGGGCCGTATTTCATTTCGCTGAGTTTAATAATCACTCAAGCGTTGAGACATTGGGCACTCATTCCTTTAGCTCACCCGGGCGTCTGTATTTGTTTTCTATCAAATTCAACACTCTCTTCAGCTCCACGCACAGGTCATCAAAACTATTAGGCTTCGTCATGAAATGGTCCGCTCCCAGCATGAGGGTAACATTTTTGTCCTCTGCATCACCTGATGTTGTGTACATCACAACAGGTATCGATCTTGTTTTTTCCCGGCCTTTTAATGCGCGCAGACAATCAACCCCTGTCATTCGCGGCATATTATAATCGAGAAAGATCACATCCGGGTTTCGAGTATTTGTTTTTAGTATTCGGAGTGCCTCGTCTCCGTCCGTTGCAAAATTAAGTTCCACATGTGGATAACACTTTAAAATTGCTTCTTGAAAAATTTCTCGATCGTCCTGATCGTCATCGATCATAAAAATGATTCTGACCATGCTAATGCATTTAGTTTCAGCTTAATCTAAAGCTATTGGCCAGAATGGAATATCACGGGACGAATTGGCAACTCAAATGGACTATGGTGTTGCCACTAGGTAGAATAAGATTCGTTGAGGCATGTCAAATTTACAAAAAAGATCCGACAATTCTTACCGGGAGACGGCAAATCTTGGCGCGGTCAAATGCAACACTATTCAGCAACAGTCCATGTTGATAGTGCTTATTGAAAATTTCCTGACAGCGATGGATATAGAATGATGATGCTTGTTGGGGAAAACGAACGCGACAGCAATCCTGGAATTTTATCCATGGTGGAAGCGTAAGAGACTGTGTGCCTCCGTGCTTGAACCACTAGCAGCAGATCATCTTTTTGAATTTTTTCTTTGAGTGAAAACAAGTCCGTACGGTTTTCCAATTGCGAGTAACTAATTTGTCGCGGTTTATCTGCATATAATTGATTTAGTGACGCCAGTGTTTTAGAAGATGTGAAGATTTCTAGATCAGCGCCTGCAAACCCGGCAAATTGAACTATGGAATCCATCCACTTCTGGAATCCTTTTTCCCTCTCTGCATTGGACCAAGCAATACACCCGATAGGATAAGTCCTACGATGCCGGGTATTTTTATTTTCGAAAAGAGAATAGGACTTATTAAGATGACCAGAAGAACTACAGAAAAGACAAGTACCGGATCAGTTAAGGGGATCTTAAAGAAATGCATATCAGTTCATGTTTAATTATACTTTAATTACACGGCTTGGCAGCTATCGTGACTTTGACTGGCGCATGTCAATATATGGCTCACTCGGGACGCGTATTTTTCTCTGGCGTAGAAGGATCAATCTGTTTATTTTGATATTCTTCGAATTTGGGACTGACGCGATCTTGCTTCTCGAATAACAATGAAGACGTAAGAATAAAATCCGCTGTTGTACGGTTGCAGGCCATCGGGATATTCCAAACTGCTGCAATGCGGAGCAATGCCTTCACATCCGGGTCGTGAGGCATTGGCTCCAGCGGATCCCAGAAGAAAATCAAAATATCTATTTTCCCTTCCGCTATCAGGGCGCCAATTTGTTGATCGCCACCAAGCGGACCACTTTGCAGTTTCACGACCTTCTGCTTAAGTCTCTCTTCTACACTTTCGCCAGTTGTGCCTGTGGCGTATAATTCGAATTGAGCCATCTTTTTCTTGTTACTTGTTACCCATTCGAGAAGCTCTTCCTTCTTATTGTCATGGGCTATCAGTGCTATTTTCTTTTCCATAATGGTGATGTTTGCGTTAGATATCTGGCGGGCAGCCGCTCTTCTCTCAAGCCTGTGATATCGTAGTTGCTAATTGCATACCGATTTATGAATGTTATCAATTGAAAGAACAGTAGAATTTTGTTCCTCATCACGAGAAACTGCTTCCCCGAAAAAGGGGCCTTACTGTAAGGCATGATTTGAGATGACTTTGAGAATTCAATTAGTCATTCGGTAAGATTTTACCGACCGGACTTACAATCAATCACAATTAACATGGATGCTACTGAAATTCTTGGCCTAGCGGCAGGTGCGCTTACGACTTTCTCTTTGTTACCTCAGGTCATCAAAATATATAAAAGCAGTTCGGCTAAAGACCTCTCTCTAAAAACGTTTCTCTTATTATGGTCAGGCGCGTTGCTCTGGACTATCTATGGTACCATTGAAAAAGATATTCCCGTAATGGTAGCAAACGTATTGACATTGATACTGGCAAGTACCCTTTTGTTTTTTAAGTTTAGATATAGAAACCAATGAGGCAACAAACTAACGGGCAGGCTAACAAGGAACGGACTGGCTGGTGTTCATGACGATAAATATCTCAGCAAGGGATCAACGCCAGAAATTTTCCTCCCTCATCAAAGCGGGGATTGCTAATGCCTGCACTCGATAGTGCGGTCAAACGCTTTATTGCCGAACGGGAGCAAAAAAATGTTATGACATCTCTCTTATAAGAGTAAATGCCAACATAACTATTCTCTATACAAAGCCGGTTGTTTCAACGTGTATCAATTAGTTAAAAGATTGCCTGAATTCCAGCGGCGATAGTCTGGTTTTAATTTTGAACAGTTTGCTGAATGATTGTGAATGCTCGAATCCCAGTTCATACGCTATTTCGCTTACCGATAAGCTAGTGGTTGATAACATCTCTTTTGCCTTTTCAATAAGCTTATCGTGGATGTGCTGTTGTGCATTTTTGCCTGTAAGAACGCGCAGCAAATCACTGAGATAGCTGGGGGAGATGTTCAGTTGATCTGCAAGGTATTGAACGGTGGGTATCCCATGACTTGCCGATTTTTCACTGTCGAAATGTTGATTGAGGAGATCTTCGAGCTTTTGAAGCAGATCGTTGCTGGCTGCCTTTCGCGTAATGAACTGGCGTTTATAAAAACGGTTTGCGTAGTTCAGCAATAGCTCAAGCTGTGAAACAACAACGTCCTGGCTGAAATCATCGATCCTGCTGTTCAGCTCCGATTCAATCATCTCAAAAATTGAAATGATGATCTCCTTCTCCTCTTCAGAAAGATATAAGGCCTCATTAGCCGAATAGGAGAAGAATCCATATTGTTTGATTCTTTTGGCTAAAGAATGACCCAACAGAAAATCCGGGTGGATGAGCACCGTGTACAAGGAACATGTTCCAGTTACTTCTCCTCCCTCGTTATGATTGCCGATGACCTGGTTCGGGGCAGCGAACAACAAACCGCCTTCATCAAAATCATAGTAACCCTGGCCATATTTCAATTTGCCGGTCCGTTTCGGTTTGTATGAGATCTTATAAAAGTTCAGAACGTGCGAGCCAGAAGGACGCATGATCTGGGTTGGCGTTTTGGTGTTATTTATTAAACTGATCAGCGGATGCTTCGGCGCAGGCAGGCCAAGCGACCGATGCGCTTCTGATAATGAGGCGAATGTTAGGGGAGTATTCGCAGTTTGTTTCATATTCGGCGGTTGGGATAAGATAATTGATTTCGCAGGTTCCGAAATCAATTATCCAGTGTAAACCAATTTTAACTGTTGCCGGTTCCAGATCCGGCCTACCCCTGTGCGGCGTTAGAGGCTTCCTGCCACAACTCCCAGGTAGCTAATCGTTCGGCATAAGCTGCACGCACCCATAGTAAGCTTTGGTTTCCAAGGAAGAAACGAAGCGGTGGCTGGGCGGAATCCACTATCTTGAATATAGCAGCCGGTGTTGCTTTCGGATCGCCTCTCTCGAGCGTGCTTACGCCTTGCATAACCTGTGCTTTAAAATCACTGTAGATATCGAGGCCTTGTGCAAATTTCAGGGAACCCTGGCTTCCAAACTCGGTGGCGTAGGCGCCTGGTTCGACAATGGTCACGTTGATCCCGAACGGCTTAACTTCTGCAGCCAGACTTTCATGGATAGCCTCAAAAGCCCACTTGGAGGAGCAGTAGTAACCGATGACAGGCATGGTTACATGACCGAGACTGCTCGACACTCCGAGTATGTGTCCGCCACCCTGCGTTCTCAGCAGTGGCAACGCGGCCTTGATCACGGAAAGGGTACCAAATATATTGGTGTCATACAATGCCCGGACATCGTCAGCACTGGCTTCTTCAATCGTTCCCACCAATGAATAGCCCGCATTGTTCACGATCACATCGATCCTGCCGAAGTGCGCATGCGCTTGCTGCACGGCTTTCACTGCCTGCTCAGGTTGGGTCACGTCCAACTCCAGGGTTAGAACCTGTGAGCCATACTTTTCACTGAGGTCAGCGATGCTTGACAGGCTTCGCGCTGTAGCTGCAACTTTGTCGCCACGCTCAAGTGCCGCATTTGCCCAAATGCGCCCGAAGCCTCGTGAACTTCCGGTAATAAACCATACCTTATTTGCCTTCGCTGTAGTTGAGGCTGTTTGATTCGTTGATTTTTCATTCTGGTCTGTCGTCATGATCTTGATATTTATTGAGATCAAAGGTCATGCGTGATGAAAATCCTCCTGTAGTCTAATTGAGGGTTGTTGTATCCAAAATGAGTTTTATGGGCTTATCATTTCGGAGGAACAATGGGCATAGTCAGGCAATTCCGTCATCACACCCGTAAGATTATGATGATGAGCTTCTCCGAAAATAGGAATGACACTTTTGCCTCACGTTTAAACTTTTACGCGGATGCTGTTTGCCTGTGTTGCACTGTTGCATAGGCTACGCCGAAGTTGTCGTTCACTATATCAAGCTGCATTTCTTTCAAGGCTACCCGTATCAAAGCCATGTGATGGATGGCATGTTCGGTGTTGTAAAAAACTTCCCTGTGAAACCAGGTTTCCAGTGTATGCGTGCCCTGGCTTGTGGCTACCTGTAGCTGTAATTTTTTTTCTGGTTTATTAATGGATTGAAAGAGATCATTCAGCTGCTGCAGCGCAAAGCTTCTGCTGTTTTCCATTCGCTCATCCCTCTTACGTTTATCATAGTTCAACACACCTGTTTGGTAGGCGAGTATCAAACATTGCCCCAGCTCTATCACGTGCCTTACGTGTTGCCCGATGGTGGCGTGGTTCAACATGGACGACCTACAGGTGTACTGTTCGTCATTCAACCGGTAAAGCAGGTCTCGCAGACAGCACAATTGTTCTGTTAATGAATGTATCATAAGAAATATAGGCGTACTATTTGGGGAAAAGTTTGGCTTTTAAAACCGATAGCTGGTGCCTGTGCATGATCAGGAGTAGTATCGACGCAAGGAATATGACTGTAGCATAAGCGAATAACAAACCGCCGTCACCCTGTACTTCTATGCCGAGCACGAAGGCGTGCGTTGCTATCGCGCCTGCCATCATGCAGGTTGCCATCAATGCGCCCAGGGCTACCGTAGCCGGCAGCAGCAATAATACCGACGAGATCAGCTCTGCTACACCCGTTCCTATTCTGCCCCATGGTTCCGCTCCCACCTGGCTGAAGATAAACACTGACTCAGGCTGTGCGGTGAATTTGAAATATAAGGTTTGCAGCATGAGTATCGCTGCGATAAGCCTGAGTGCAATTGAAATGATTGAATTCATACGCATAAAAGATCATTGTATTACTTAAAAATAGTAGCCCAGTTTTTTTCGGCTTTTGCCTTCAGAGCAAGCTCGTCTTTGTTCCATTTAGGCAGTGTGTTGTTGAAAAGACTGTTATAAAACAGATACAGCTTGCCATTGACGATCTTAAAGGTTTCAGGATCGATTTCTACCTTCTCGCCGGTTGCTCCCATGGCATAGGCGCACCAGCCACCATACTGCGGTTCGTATTTTTGAGGCTCTTTTTCGAACAACGCTTTGTTGGCAGCAGAGGAAAAATAATAAACCACATTATTAGTACTGGCGGCAAACTCCTTCTTGCCTTTCACAGCTTCGCTTTTCGTGAAATACGCCACAGGATCATAACCCTGTATGGCAAGCCCTTCGTCAAGGTTGAAGTGTTTGCCGGGAAGCGAAGGTTGCGCCCAGGCACTGGTGGAAAATAATAGTAAGGCGATACACAGCTTGGTTTTCATTTTCGACTGGATTTTGATAGAAATAATTTGATTTCGGTGGACAAAGAGACAGGCGTAATGTTAAGATCTACCCGTCTGGTATCATTGTGAATTTTTCAGTGCTGGCCAGTATTGGTTGGCAAGGTTGATGTGTTTGGCGGTGTCACGGCGCCACAGTTGCATCACCTTCGTATTGTAGTTGAGGTACAACTTATCACCCGAGATCGTAAAGGCTTTTGGATCTGTAGGCGATTTATGATTTTCACTTGCACCATAGGCGCACCAGCCTCCGTATTGTGGTGCGTATTTTTCCGGATCTTTTTTAAAGAGGTCCAGGTGCGACTGCGAGCTGAAAAGCCATTGCGCATTGTTCCATTGATAGGAGAAGGCTTCACTGCCTTTCACCGCACTGTTCTGCATAAAATAGGCTACCGCATCATAGCCACTGATGGCTGTCCCTTGCTCACAGTAGTAGGGGGAAGTTTGTGCCTTCGCCAGGGAGGAGATCAGGAACAGCACTGCAATACCGATTGTCTTCTTCATAAGATGGATTACGATTGTTTCCCTCTTAGACGGGCAGTAATGGAGTCCTTACAAAATTTTTGAAAATTATTTTCTGTGCTGATCGATTTGCGCCTGCAGGTTATTTTTTACCTGGTCAGGCAGGGTATGGGTCGGATTTTCATGCTCCTGCCCGGTGATATTTGCCAGGAGGATGTCTATTTCTTTCGATTGCTTTATAAAGCGTCTGCAGGAATTGCAATAGAGGTTATGATAGAAGAGCTGCAGCTCCTCCCACAACGAGGCTGTGCCGTCATTTTTCTTCAAGCCAAGCAGCGTAGCTTTTTTGCAGTTGAAGACAACCTTCCTAAACAGATAGATACCCATTATCGCTCTTCCAAAAACCAGTTCTTTTCCAGGCAACTGCGCATCAGCACCTTGGCCCGGTGCACCATTACCCAATAGTTAGACGATGAGAGATCCAATTCCTTACAAATTTTCTCAGTATCTTCTTCGTCTATATATTTTGCCACAAAAGCCGGTATCAGCCTGGGTGGCATTTTATCGATGCAATACTGCAAGATCTTATAAAACTCTTTTCTCTTCATAGCCGCATCGGCGCTTTCGGCCCATGCCCGGGGAGCAGTATCCTGCCGCCAATGTCCGTAACTATCAACCGCTGAGTCGAAGAAAGCCGCGTGAAACGACGCCTCTGTATCAGCCAGGTAATCGCTGGCGTTTTTTAATACATCTTTCTTCCTATAAAAATCAATTACCTTGTTTCGAAGTATGGCTGTCAGCCAGGTCTTTTCCGAAGAAAGTCCATTGAAGGTGTCCTTCGCTTTGACGGCCGAAAGAAATGTTTCCTGTACCAGGTCTTGCGATGTTTCACGGCTGCCTGTCTTCATCATCGCCAGTGAATAAAGGTAGTCGCCATATAAGATGACCCATTTTTCGGGTTGTAGAGAAAATGCTTCCATGCAGGTAAGGGACTCGGGGATTGTTTCTCCTAACGATCAGAAATATAAATCATTTTCGAGATAGCATACAAAACAATCCGGCGAGCCTGATACGAGAGGCCAAACAGGATACTTTCTCTGTGTCATTTTATTTTTTCTTCCAGCCAGCCTTTTATATCGATATAATCCTGTGTTTGCCTGGAATCCGGTGGGCAAATATCAGCAAATGCTTTTTTGAAAATTGCCCGATATTCATCCGGATAAGCGTGGCTAAGCTTTGCAAACAAATTCAGCAACTTTTCACCGGCACCGATCGCTGCGTTTTTTTTCTTGAGAAACCTGCGGCAACTATCTACGGCATACCTGAGCACAATAATGTTGTTAAGCTCAAAATGTACGATAAGATTAAGAATGCGGGCGTAGGATTGAATATCCTCTCTTATACTGCCAAAGTTGGAGTTTATTATTTCATTTAACCAGCGCAGCGACTTTGTGTAATCCTTTTTCAGGAAGAATATATTCGCAAATTGATAGTAGAATAACAGGATATAGTCAGCGGGTATCGCCTTGCGTCGTTTTTCAATGAATTGCTGAATTTCATCCATCAACGCAATTCCCTTTTCCAGTTGCCTCGAATCGCGATACATTTCAAGCTCCACATTGAATGTTCTCAGCCAGAGACGCACGGTAAACCTGCTTTCATTTTTCAGCTTGTACTTCGATGGCACTTCACGGATCTTATAAATTAACGCCCCGATCTCATCCCATTTTTTACCTGAAAGAAGCAATCCTATCTTATTGCCGATGGCCGTCACAAAAGAGTGAGGATCTTCCCTGATGCGGTCGGGCTCCTTTTCCAGGAGCTTGATGAGTGCGGAAATGTGCTTTTCTGCTTTTTTAATGTCTCCCTTAATAAAATGGCGCGCATACAATATATGGTAGTGTAGTACCTGCGACTGAAGTGCATAAACATTGCTTTTTGTTTGGGCAAGCTCGTTTATGAAATTATCGTCATTAACAAGGTTGCCGATAGAAATGGTATGTTGCCAGTAAGTATTAAGCACTTTCATTTGTTCAATCGCTTCCTTCTCTTTTACCAGCAAAGCCTGAATGTCTTTTCGGCCACCCGTAACAGCAAGGGCCAGTTTTCTTTTCCAGAAGAAGACCTCGGTCAGCAGCGATAGCTTTTCGTATTTACTTGCGAGCGCTTCTGCTTTTTGTATTTTATAATAGCAGAGATCATAGAGCTCTTTGTCGAAGAGCAGCTCAATGTCTTTTAACAGGTCGAGGAGTTTGGAATGAACAGAAGCATCTGAATGATAATTTTTCAGCGCCTTGAGGATAAGCTCTGTCAGGTAGATCTTGGTAACGTGAAGCTGCGATAGGAATTTTTTTTCTTTGAATTTTTTCCGGATCTCCGCTTCATCATATTCTTCTTGCGCCTCGATCGCGTCAAACAGCTGGAGATAATTGGCATCCCTGCCGCTGATGCCTGCATAGATCCTCAGATACCGTTTTTCGCTCTTTGAAAGTGATTTAATGAGCAAAAACAGGTTGCCTTTTTTGACCATTGAATTTTACGTATTTATTGTAAAAACATCAAAATTTATGTCTAAGCTAATCATTCTGAATTTTAGAAGTCTACGTTTTTAAAAATTTTAAGATAGGATACCACGGTTCGTGCTGATACTTTTGTTCAGGCACAAGAAATCATTCACCTTAAAAATTACGATTATGGCTAACGTGATCACCTGGTTTGAAATACCAGCAAAAAATTTCGAGCGAGCCTGCACATTTTACAGCCAGGTATTGGGAGGAGACATACACAAAATGGATTCTCCGAGAGGTCTTAACTACGGTTTCCTTCCCGGCTTTGCGCAGAATGAGGTGGGAGGAGCAATAGTGCAAGGCGAAGGATATGAGCCTTCCGGCAAAGGAAGTGTAGTCTATCTGAATGGAGGAAAGGATCTAAGCATCGCCCTGGCGAAGGTAGAGAAAGCCGGCGGAAAAATTCTGATGCCGAAAACTTCCATCGGTGAGAACGGATTTATGGCTCATTTTACCGACACCGAAGGCAACCGGGTGGCGCTGCATTCGATGAGTTAAGATCTTGGCGGGGGAAGAAATTTCTCCCGCTTTTTTTCTGAGCAATGAACTTCTTATTTACTTTGATCTCTATGGCGTACGATGAGCATCTTGCCGCGCGTGTAAAGAAAGTCCTCAAAGAAAAACGCGTCCGCTTTGAAGAAAAGAAGATGATGGGAGGCCTTTGTTTTATGGTGGCGGATAAGATGTGCATGGGCGTTGAAAAAGACAAGCTCATGGCCCGTATCGATCCGGATATTTATGAGAAGGCATTAAAGAAAAAAGGCTGTCGCGAAATGGACTTCACCGGTCGCCCGATGAAGGGATATGTCTTTGTTGATCCGGCCGGTATTGACATGGACAAAGACCTTGAATACTGGATCCAGTTGTGTCTTGACTTCAACCCGAAGGCAAAATCAAGCAAGAAAAAATAAGTGAATGCAAATAGGACCCTTCAATTCTGAAAGGTCCTGTTGTTACTGGTAAAAGCTTATTTCCCTTTCTTGGGGACCTGGGATTATTTCGTAGTCGCCTCAATTTGTGCGATCTTTTTCCAGCAGATCCTTCAGGCGTTTAAGGTCTTTCCGGTTTGCGGTTTTCATGGCAAGCTCCATGATAGGTGTAATCCATTTTGCAAAGCCTGAAGGTGTTCCCCGGTTACGGAGCACCATGCGCGTTTGGCTGTCAGAGATCTTTTGCCAATGATAGGTAGTCTCCATCGGAAAGGGACCGTTGGCTGTGCGCATGACAAAGTTTTTATTAGGACTGAATTCCGTGACCTCGTACGTATACACCAGCTTTTTTCCGAGAAATGCAGCCATAAACTCCACTTGTGTGCCCACTACTAACGGTTTGGGTGTTTTCCACGCAACTGATTTTATATTCACATACCACTTTGTAGCATTGTCCGGGTCCGAAGCGAATGCTGCCACTGCTTCAACCGGACGGTTGATGATAATTTCAGTGGAAACGTCTACGGATCTCATGAATGTTGATTTTAGATTTACGATCTCAAATCACGTACCATCATCGTAGCTCCCTCCGCCAGTTCAGCTGCTCATTTGCCTTTGTTATTTATAGTTGCCAGGAAAGTCGCGAATCTGTCAAAAGTAGATCCCCAGCCGTTGTAGAATCCCATTTTTTCTTGTTGTATCTTATATTCTTCGGTGGGATGAATTACACTAAAAACAAAGTTGGTCCTGTTTCCATTTTTCTCAAACAGTGCGTGGATCTCAACTCCTTCTGTCATCGGGCGGAAGTTTGCGGAGGTGACGATCTTTTGAAATTTCACTATTTCCGAGTACTGCCCTTCGGAAATAAATTCTCCGCCGTTGGGCATCGGCATCACATACTTCCATTTACCGCCCACTTTGAAATTGTGTTCTACCACGGTTAGCGACATTCCTTTCGGTGCCCACCAGTGCGCTATGTGCTCAGGTTGTGTCCATGCTTCCCAAACCAATTCAATCGGTGCATCAAAGGTTTTCTTTAATGAAAGTGTCCGTTTTGCGAGATCATTTTCTGCCATGTTTTTTTCGTTTAGATTTTAACTGATACAAATACTTTTCGAAAGACTCTATTTTCTCTACCCAGAGATCCTCATACTTGCCTATCCAATCCGAGACCTGTTTAAGACGATCTGGCTGAATTTTACAGAAGCGCTCCCGGCCCACTTGCTCAATGTGAATGATCCCACATTCATTCAGAATTCTGATGTGGTTGGATACCGCGGGCCTGGTAATATCGAAATGCTCTGCAATAGCGTTCAGGTTCATAGACTGCTGTGCCAGCAAATCGATGATCTCTCTCCTGGTAGGATCGGCAATAGCCTGAAAAACGTCGCGTCTCGTTTCCATAAATAGGTAAACATATGTTTACACAAATTTAAATGTAAACACTTGTTTACGCAATATTTAATACAGGAATTTTCACAGATTTTAAAGAGATTGCGTTTTATGAGCGCACGACCTATAAAGCCGCTGGTGGATAAAAAATACAAGCTTGAGAAGTTTCCGGGTAAAGGAGGCTGGACCTTTGCCCGTATCCCGGAGGTATTGCAAGACAAACACAGTCCATTTGGATGGGTAAAGGTTCGCGTCATCATCGATGGCTTTGAGATCAAAAAGTATCGCTTAATGCCAATGGGAGATGGTAAGCTGTTTCTGCCTGTTCGTGCAGACATCCGTAAAAAAATCGGTAAGAAGGAAGGAGATGTAGTCCATGTAGTTCTTTACCCGGACAACGAGCCACTGGAAGTGCCGGAAGAAATGATGTTGTGCTTAAGGGATGAACCAGCCGCGTTAAAGTTTTTTACTTCGCTTTCAGAAGACGAAATGTCATCATATATCAAATGGGTTTATGCTGCCAAAAGCGAAAAGGCAAAAGTTGACAGGCTGGCCACCACAATAAACCGGTTGGTGGACAGAAAGAAGTTTAACGAGAAGCTAAAACCTTAAACAGCCCTGGAGGGGAGTTTAGCGAGCAACATCTCACTAAGCCTGGCAGCTTGCTGCGCAAATAAAAAAGCCACCGCTGCTGCGATGGCTTTTCCGGACGTATCATTACGCGATTTTGATGGGTTTTCTGGTTTGAACGTTTAGTTCAAACTGTGCAGAACGCCAATACTGCTTGATGAATACAATTTAGCTTACAACCTCCCAGGTTGTTTTTGTATTGGCAACTACCTGAATAGACCCATTCGAGCTTATTTGCACATTTTTCAGCGTATACAGCCCCGATTTGTAACCTGAAGGAACGGTGAGTCCTTCTACTACAACGTTGGCAGGAATTTCTCCTCCATCACCCGGTGTTGTGGTTTCAAGCACGTCGAGTGTTTGCATCGGGCAGAAGTACAAAGCCATCTTGCCGTGAACTGCTTCCAATCGAACAGGTGAAATGCTTGCTGTAACAGTTTCTCCATGTGATAGTTTTTTCTCTGCCATTTTCTCTCTTAAAACATGAGGCTGCGCCGAAGATGTAGTGAACACCTCCGTAGATGTAGATGCTTCCGTTTTTTCCGAACCGCCACCTTTGGAGCTAAAGAAGTTAGCGAAAAGGTGAAATCTTTCTCTGTTCATGACCCATAAATTTTTTAACATTTTTTAAATAACCGACACGCTCAAAAACAATTCCGCCCAAAACCTGTTGGCAAGTTTTGGACAGCCCGAATGGACCACACTTTGATAAAAAACAACTGGGATTTCAGGAAGGTTTTCTCAAAACTTATGCCATGCACCCAGATAATGCCGGTATTCGACAAGTGGCACTTTTTAACCTTCGAACGCATTGAATCACTCAAAGTGTCGAACGAAAAATTTTAAAACAGACATCAAAACGATGCATGAGATTTTAGAAGTCATTACAAATGTTGTTTATACTTTGATAAGTGTCTTCATTTTGCTTTGCGTCTATCCAGCGCGAAAGTGAGAGATCAGATTGCATTCAGGCCTTTGTTTCCACAATGAAAATCAGTTTCGTAACTTTTGTCTGTAACAGGAGTATTTACTGGTTTACTGAAACAGCCATTTTAAACGTCGGAACTTATGTACAAAAGCTACCTTAAAATTGCCTGGAGAAATCTTCTCAAGAACAAGGTTTACTCCTTTATCAACGTCGGGGGTCTGGCTGTGGGAATGGCCGTGACAACATTGATCGCCTTGTGGGTTTATGACGAGCTGGCCTACGATCAATATCATCAAAACTACTCACGCATTGCGCAGGTGATGCAGCATCAGACCATTAATGGGGAAATCGGAACGCAGGAAGCCAACCCGGCGCAGATGGCGGAAGAGATCCGCAGCCTCTATGGAAATGATTTTACCTATGTGTTGCAAGCGTCGTGGAATTATAACCACACACTGACCTACGGTAATGCAATGTTCCTGAAACCTGGAAGTTATTTCGAGCCGGAGGTTACTGAAATGCTGACCCTGAAAATGATCCATGGCACGCGGGGCGGATTGAAAGACATGAACTCCATTCTTCTTTCGGAATCGGTTGCCGCAACCTATTTCGGTACCGATGATCCTATCGGGAAAATGATGCGGATCGACAACGAAGTGGATGTAAAAGTAACCGGCGTTTACGAAGACCTGCCTCACAATACCACTTTCTCTGAAATGAAGTTTATTCTCCCATGGTCATTGTACCTGAACCAGAACAAGTGGGTGCGGGAGATGAGCGATCCCTGGGGAAGCAACTACACCCGAACATTCGCGCAGATTGCGGAACATGCAGACATAGAACAGCTCTCAGCCAAGATCAGGGATGTGAAGATCAACAAGGTTTCTGAAGCCGAGAAGCGGTATAAGGCGGTTGTGTTCCTTCATCCCATGCGCAAATGGCATTTGTATTCTGATTTTAAAGACGGCGTGAACGCAGGCGGTCGCATCGACAACGTCTGGTTGTTCGGTACCATCGGATGTTTTGTGCTGATCCTCGCCTGCATCAACTTCATGAACCTGAGCACCGCCCGCTCCGAAAAAAGAGCCAAAGAGGTAGGCATTCGGAAAACCATCGGCTCTATTCGTCGCCAACTGATCGCGCAGTTCTTCAGCGAATCAGTGCTCATTGCTGCGCTTGCCTTTCTGCTCTCTGTCGGGCTGGTGCTTCTGATCATACCGTACTTTAATTCGGTAGCGGATAAAGAAATAACATTGCCCTGGAACGATCTCCGGTTCTGGCTCACGGGTATTGGGTTCAGCCTGGTAACAGGAATGATCGCGGGTTGTTATCCTGCTTTGTTCCTGTCGTCGTTCCAGCCGGTGAAAGCCCTGAAGGGAACGTTTCATGTCGGCGCTCATGCTTCGCTGCCCCGCAAGGTGCTGGTGGTGCTGCAGTTCACCATTTCCACCACGCTCATTATCGGCACCATCGTGGTTTACAAACAAATTCATCACGCACAGAACAGGCCCATCGGTTACAGCAAGGACGGCCTGATCAGCATCGGTGTTTCGGATGAAGTGCACCGGCATTTCGAAGCGGTGCGGTCGGAGTTGATCAATGCAGGCGCCATCGTAGAAATGGCCGAGGCGGGAAGCCCGACAACCGATGTGTGGAACACCAATGGTGGTTTTGACTGGGAAGGTAAGGACCCGGGCCTCGGTGTCGATTTTCCGAATAATGCCGTGAGCTACGATTATGGCAAGACCATCGGCTGGCAGCTCGCCGAAGGCCGCGACTTTTCACGCGATCATGCTTCTGATTCTTCAGCTTTTATCCTGAATGAGTCGGCGGTGAAGTTCATAGGGTTGAAAGATCCGATCGGTAAAATCATTCGCTGGGAGGGACAACCCTACACGGTTATTGGTGTGGTGAAAGACCTGCTGGTGCAATCGCCGTATGCGCCGGTGATGCCTTCGCTGTGGCATCTTTCGCCCCGGCAGGAAAATGTGTTTTTGCTGAGGATCAATCCCACGGCGAACGTGCACGATGCGCTTACCACGATCGAGCAATTGTTCAGGAAGACCAATCCCGCATCGCCATTCGAAGCAACCTTTATCGATGCGGAGTATGCCCGGAAATTCGGAAATGAAAAACGCATCGGCGAGCTGTCTACCTTCTTTGCGACCCTGGCTGTTTTTATCTCCTGCCTCGGACTGTTCGGGCTGGCTTCTTTTGTGGCGGAGCAGCGGACCAAAGAGATCGGCATCAGAAAGGTTCTCGGTGCATCGGTGGCCAACCTGTGGAGAATGTTATCGCAGGACTTCGTCGTACTGGTCATGATCTCCAGCGTGATGGCCATACCCATCGCATATTATCTTGTGGATCGCTGGCTGCAACAGTATGAGTACCGGACGGAGCCCTCGTGGTGGGTGTTCATGTTATCGGTGCTGGGCGCTGTTGTGATCACGCTGCTCACGGTCAGCTACCAGGCCATCAGAGCCTCGCTTATGAACCCGGTGAAAAGTTTGAGAACGGAATGAAATGCAAAAAAATGCAGTTCACGCAAAGGGCGCCAAGAAGCGCAAAGGCCGCAAAGATTTTAGTGTAAAGGCCTCTAGTGGTGTTGAACCGGTATCCTGAGCGTGGAATGGGGAGTTGGGTTTGTGCGAGCGAAGGATCCAGTGATCGCTGGCTGCGTACTTAATGACGGTGACGGAAAACCTTTGCGCTCTCTGAGGTTTCTTTGCGTTATTGAATTTTTCGAAAAAAACTTTCGGCAGGTTTGTCCAATTATGCTGGGCCCGGTCATTATTGGGCTGTAAAGCATACATTCGAAACCTTTAAAACGAAAGAAAATGAAAAACTTCATGTTATTGTTCCGGCAGCCAAGCTACGATTACAGCAGCGTATCACCGAAGGAGATGGAGGCGCTCACCAAGAAATGGAAAGACTGGGCAGGAGGCATTGCTGCGCAGGGAAGACTGGTGAGCCCTGGTCCAAGGCTGGCTATGGAAGGTAAGGTGCTGAAAGCCGGCGGCGTGATCACAGATGGTCCTTTTGTTGAGATCCGGGAGCGGTTGGGCAGCTTTCTTATTGTAAAAGCCGAAAGCCTGGAGGAAGCTACCACGCTGGCACACGGATGTCCTGCCGTAGATTCCAACGGAAGTGTTGAGATCAGGCCTATCTTTGAATAAGCGATCACAAACAAAATGAACAACCCGCTCTGGATACAGGAGCGGGTTTCTGCCGTTGACTATGGAGCACGAATCTTTAAAACATTTATTTCAGCAGGAGTTTTCCAGGATGGTGGCTGTGATCAGCAGGCGCTTCGGATTGCAGCACATCGAGATCGCGGAAGACATTGTCAGCGAAACTTTTTTGCAGGCCTCGGAAAGCTGGGGCATCAAAGGCATACCCGAGAATCCCACCGCCTGGCTTTATGCCGTAGCGAAACAAAAAACGTTGTATCATTTCAGGCGCAGCAGGATCTTCGAAGAGAAAGTGATCCCGGCGATCACTTCGGAAGTGGAAAGGAATGAGGAAACGGCCCTGGATTTTTCTACGCAGAACATCCGGGACAGCCAGCTGCAGATGCTCTTCGCCATTTGTAACCCCGCCATTGCCAGTGAAGCGCAGATAGGACTGGCGTTGCGTATCCTTTGTGGTTTTGGCATCGATGAAATTGCCGACGCCTTTCTTTCCAACAAAGAAACCATCAACAAAAGACTGTTCAGGGCCAGGGAGAAGCTGCGCACGGAGAACATCAGCATGGAGCTGCCGCCCGAAAGTGAGATCGCCGGCAGGCTCGACAACGTTCTGCATATCATCTACCTGCTTTTCAGCGAAGGCTATTATTCCAAAACCCAGGACCAGATCCTGCGAAAGGACCTGTGCATCGAAGCGTTGCGCCTCGGCCTGATGCTGACCGAGTACGAAAAGACCAATCTTCCCAGGACCAATGCGCTCATCGCCCTTATGTGTTTTCATGCTTCGCGATTCGATGCCCGCCTGACGAACGGAGATGCGCTGGTACTATATGAACAGCAAAACGAAGCGTTGTGGGATCCAACCCTGATCAAACAAGGCATGCATTTTCTCGACGTTTCGGCACAGGGTGATGAAGTCAGCTCCTACCATCTCGAAGCCAGGATCGCCTGCTGGCACTGTATGAAAAAAGACACTCCTGAGAAGTGGCAGGACATCCTTCAGCTGTATGACGAGCTTCTGCGGGTTAACTATTCACCCAGCGTTGCGCTGAACAGGATCTTTGCCTTGTATAAGGTGAAAGGGCCACAGGCAGCGTTGACCGAAGCGTTGGCGCTGCGCATGGAAGACAATCATTTTTATTTTCTGCTGCTGGGTGAGCTCTACAGGCACCTTGATAAAACGAAGGCACGATCCAGCTTTCAAACAGCGCATAATCTGGCCAGGACACAAACCGAAAAACAAGGCATCCAGGAGAAGATCCATAGCCTTTGATAAAAATATTTTGTTCCGGTGGTCCAATTTCACCGGGGTCAGTACTCATAGGGATGTAATTCAGAAAGTTTAACCATTAAGAAACAAAACCATGGATACGTTACTTCCTCCCATTGAGAAACCCGCTGGCCTGATCATGAAGCTTGCTTATTTCTTCACACGCCGGCAGTTCGGCAAGGTGCTGATGCCGCTGAAAGTGCATTCAGTAAGGCTGCCCGCCGCTTTTGGTATGTTCTATGGCAAGGTGTCGCAACTCGATAAAAAACTGACGTTGCGTGCAGAAACAGCGTTGCTCATCCGCGTGCAGGTGGCGCGCATCAACATCTGCCTCTTTTGTATGGATGCCTCCCGCCGTGCCGCCATCGACGCCTCGATGCGCGAGGATAAATTCGATGCGCTGGATCAATACAGCACCAGCGCGCTTTTTACCGAGGCCGAACGTGTTGCGCTCGACTATGTGACCCTGCTGACGAAAGAAAAAAGAGTAGACCCAGATACCTTTGCCCGTTTGTCACGTCACTATTCCGAACGCGAAATATGTGAGATCGTGTGGCTGGTGGGCAGCGAGCACCTGTACAACATGACCAACATCGCGCTCAATATCCATTCGGACATGCTCTGTGATCTCAGCAAAAGGAGGTAGCCAGTTGCCGGTTACCAGTTGCCGGGTAGCCGGTTGGTGTGTGTGAATGTCAACGTTCAGTGCCAGCACAAGCTTTGGAAAAAGCGAATAAACTTCTCACTTTTGAACTTAGCTAACTGGTAACTGATAACCTCTCATTTAAATGGAACCATCTATAAAATTCATCGGCAGAATTCATTCACCTTTCAAAAGAATAGAAGACTGTCCGCTGCAGGAACATGAAAATGCTCCGGAAGCATCCATCACCATCTTTCCTGACTTTGCAGAAGGTATCAAAGACATCAAAGCCGGTGACCAGCTCGTATTGCTGACGTGGCTCCACGCGGCAGACAGAACAGTAATAAAATGTATACCACGCCGGAACTACGATGCGCCGCAGATCGGTGTGTTCTCGACAAGGTCACCCGACAGGCCCAACCCGATAGGCATGCATACCGTCAAGGTGCTTTCGATCGCTGCTGATGGCATAAAGGTGTCGAACCTTGAAGTTCTTGATCAGACACCGCTGGTCGATATCAAACCTGTGATCAAAGGATGACATCCTTCAAAAGCATGTCATCTCTGTTATGCGATCTCTTTCACGGCATCAATGAACCGGGCGATCTCTTCTTCCGTATTGTAATAGTTGGGTGAAGCGCGGATGGCCCATGCTGCTTTTTTCTCATCGAAGTCGATGACGGCAAAATTTCTGTAGCTAGGCACTACATTGATCCGGCGTTTCAGCAGCTGTTGTGTAAGATACACTGGCTCCGAGCCTTCCACGGTGAAGGTGACCAGTCCGCCAACTTCTGGACCTCTGTCGAGCACCCGCACTTTGTCAATGCCGGCAAGTTCTCCGCGCATGCGATCCGATAATGTTTTCACGCGTTGCCAGATCCTGTCTTCGCCTATACCGAGACAATATTCGATGGCAACCCTGGTTCCCTGCACAATGGCATACGCAAATTCCCAGTCTTCGAACCTGGTGGCATCTTCCCTGGGTTTGTATAAATCCTTTTCAACCCACTCTGCGCCGCGCATGTCGATGAAGAGCGGTTCCAGTCCCGCCTGCAACGCTTTGTCTGAGATGTAAAGGAAGCCGGAGCCACGTGGTCCCCGGAGAAATTTGCGGCTTGTGACGCTGAGAAAATCGCACTTCAACGCCTGTACATCGAGGTTCATTTGCCCCAGTGATTGGCAGGCGTCGAGAAGGTACCAAGTTTCATAACGGCTGGCGATCTCACCGATCTGCTGCACCGGTTGAACGAGGCCGGAGTTGGTAGGAATGTGGGTGATGGAAAGCAACCTGGGCCGAAGCGTCTTGAGCTTGTGGTCGAGGTCATTCAGGTCAACGCCACCAGAAGCGTCATTTCTAACACGCTCTATTCTGACACCGAATCTTTTACTGCACGAGAGGAACTGGATCTGGTTCGAGATAAAATCATCATTGGAAGTGAGGATCACGTCACCTGCCTTGAACGGGATAGACGACAAAGCCCTTGTGTAAGAATCCGTGGCGCTGGCTGTGAAGGCGATGTTGGTGGCCTTGCAGTTCAGAAGCCTGGCGGCCTGCGTGTAAAATGCTTTGACCTCCGCTGCCTTGAACGCCGAGGCTTCGTAGCCACCGATGCGCGCTTCGAGCCTGATGTGGTCCAGCATCGCATGGGTTACCGGATTGGGCATGAGTCCGGCGCCTGCGTTATTGAGGTGGATCACGTTTGCGCATCCTTCCGTATCGTTCCGGAACGCGAGGATCTCTTCCGCTGAAAATGGCTGAGGGCGCTTCGGCCCGGCTTCATTTGTTGTTTTCGTCATGCTTGATAAATTTTTACACGGCAAAACTACAGCAGGCTCCGTGCAGGAAAGATGCAAATGCGATCTGAAAACACTTTTTTGCCCTATTTTTGATTTTTAAACGCATAAAAGCTGCATGAGCATAGACCAGTTCGATAAACACTTACTCCGCCTGCTGCAACAGAACAACAGGCTCACCTCAGATGAGCTTGCCGAAGCGGTGGGACTCAGCGCGTCTGCCGTGCAACGAAGGCTGAAGCGGCTCAGGGATGAAAAGATCATCGAAGCCGACGTCTCCATTGTATCTCCTGCTGTTGCCGGCATCGGCATCACCTGCATTGTGGATGTGGTGCTGGAGCGGGGAAACTCCCAGGCCATCGAAAAATTCAAATCTTCCATGCTGCAGCGCAGTGAAGTGATGCAATGTTACTATGTTACGGGCAGCTACGACTTTGTGATGATCGTGAACGCACAAAACATGCAGCACTATGAAGCATTCTCAAAAGAATGGCTCATGGACAATCCCAACGTCAAACATTTTTATACGCACGTGGTAATGGACAAGGTAAAAGTGGGCTATAGCGCTGCCATCTAACTGCCTCGCATGCGCCCATGTTGCGCCCCCATGTGGTGTTCTTCACCAACATGCTTCTGTGCCAGTGTTGGGTGCCGTTGTTGGTGTTCTTCACCAACAACATCCCCAATAACCCCGCTTTTTTTAACACCCCCATGCAACCCCGGCAGGGGTACAATCGTCTAATACATAATTCTCTTATGTATTTAGGTTTTTATGCGTAATTTCGCCCGTACAGCAAGTTTATGGCTCATTTGAATGCCGAGCATATCGATTATATCATCAAGGACCTGACCTACCGGGGTATTGTGCTCGAGGGGCTCAGCGATGAGATGACCGATCACGTTTGCTCAGCGGTGGAGGCGGAGATGGATCAAGGAAAACGTTTTATAGATGCCTACCATACTGTATTGAGATCTTTCGGCAGCACCTCGGGCCTGCGCAATATCCAGCATCATACCCTTCGATCAGAAAATCAAAAGACGAATATCATGTTAAGGAATTACCTCACCATTGCGTGGCGCAACCTTCGCAAGCACAGCTTTTATTCATTCATCAATATTGCCGGCCTTGCCATCGGTGTGGCTGCGTGTCTTATCATCGTTCTCTTTATTAAAGACGAGCTTCGTTATGACCATTACAACGTGAAGGCCGACCGTATTTACCGGGTGCATACGGCTGTCAGGTTTGGCGGCAATCATTTCAACATGAATTACAGGAGCGCTCCCGAGGCCCAAACGCTGATGCAGGAGTACCCGGAAATCGAATCGGCGGTGCGCTTCAGGAGTCTCGGCTCTTACCTGGTGAAGCCCGAGGGAGGTACAACGAACGTGAAGGAAAAAAACGTGGTCTGGGCAGACAGCACCTTCTTCAAGATCTTTTCAGTGCCTGTTCTGGAAGGTGATCCTGCCACAGCGCTGAAAGAGCCCGCCAGCATCGCCATCAGCAAAAAGATGGCCGACAAATATTTTCCCGGCACAAGTGCGTTGGGCCAGTCCATGATCCTCGATAACAAGTATCACGCAAAGGTCACTGCGGTATATGAGAACATTCCCGTGGCGTCGCATTTCCATTTCGATATTCTTATTTCGATGGTGGGTAACTGGCCCGTTGCCCGCGAAGCGCAGTCCACGTCGTTTTTGATGGAGAACTTCAGTACGTATCTTTTATTGAAAGAAGGTGCCAGCGCCAGCGACCTGGAACAAAAGCTACCCACCTTCCTTGAAAAGCACATGGGACCGGAGTTTGCGCAGGCAATGGGTGGCGACTTCACCATGGAAAAATTCAAGGCAGCCGGCAATCAATATGAGTTGAGCCTTATGCCGTTGAAAGATATTCATCTTTATTCAGACGTCAGGGGAGAGTTCGAGCCCAATGGCAGCATCACGTACGTGTATCTTTTTGGTGCTGTGGCAACGTTGATCCTGATCATTGCCTGCATCAATTTTATGAACCTCAGCACGGCCCGGTCTGCTAACCGCGCAAAAGAGGTGGGCATGCGCAAGGTGATGGGCTCGCTTCGTTCGCACCTTGTACGCCAGTTTCTCACGGAGTCGATACTGGTCACGTTGTTTTCTTTTGTGCTGGCGTTAGGCCTGGCGGGATTGTTTTTGCCCCTATTCAACAACCTTTCGCTCAGACAACTGCAGCTGCCCTTTAACGATCCACTTTTTTACCTGGTACTTCTTGCGGCATCCGTGATCATCGGTCTGATGGCCGGCGTGTATCCATCGTTCTTTCTCTCTGCATTCAAGCCCGTCAATGTGCTCAAGGGCGCCGCGGCCTCCGGCATGAAGAGCGGTTTTATCCGGAGCGCGCTGGTGGTGTTCCAGTTCGTGATCTCTGTATTCCTGATCATTGCCACCATAGCAGTAAACCGTCAGCTCAACTACATCCAGCATAAAAAGCTCGGCTTCGAAAAAGACCAGGTCATCACCATTCACGATGGTTATGCCTTGCGGCCGAACAATGTTGAAGCATTTAAAAATGAAGTGCTCAAGATCAGCGCTGTTGAAAGTGGAACCATCTCGGGCTTTGTGCCCGTTGAAAGTGATTGGTCGTGGCGAAGCACCAGCACGTTCTGGCGAACCGGCGCACAACCCGGTGCCGAAAACATGGTGAGCTTTCAGCGCTGGCAGGTGGATCATGATTATGTGAAAACGTTCCGGCTCAACATTACAATGGGGCGCGATTTTTCTGCCGTATCCCGCGCTGATTCCAACGCCGTGATCCTGAATAAAACGGCAGTGACGATGCTGGAGTTGGGCGATGACCCGATCGGGAAACAGATCAGCGAGTTCACGGGCAATGGTCAGCCCCTTGACCGCGACCACCTGCTCACCTGGACCGTGGTGGGCGTTGTTGACGACTTTCATTTCTCTTCCATGAAGAACAGCATTACGGCACTCGGACTGTTCCTGCAAAAAAGTGACGGCAGCCTGAGCTTCCGCTTCAAGCCTGAAAGCACGAATGAAGTTGTTCAGTCCATTGAAAAAATCTGGAAACACCTGGCACCGGGACAACCTTTCCAGTATTCTTTTCTCGACGAGGATTTTGAAAGCATGTACCGTGCCGAGCAGCGCCTTGCACAGACCTTCGCACTGTTTGCTGTGCTCGCCATCATTATTGCCTGCCTGGGCCTGTTTGCGCTGACGGCTTTTACGGCTCAACAACGTACCAAAGAGATCGGTATCCGCAAAGTGCTGGGCGCCTCTGTTGGCAGCATCGTTCTGCTGTTGTCCAAAGACTTCGGCAAGCTGATCGTCATTGCCTTCGCCCTGGCGGCACCGTTGGCCTGGTATGCCGTTGACTGGTGGCTGCAAAGTTATACGTACAAAACTGAGATCGGAGTATTCGTTTACCTGCTGGCCGGAGCCCTGGCGCTTATCATTGCGCTGTTCACCATGAGCTACCAGTCCATGCGCGCCGCCAGCGCAGATCCTGTAAGGTCACTGCGAAGTGAATAACCCGCGCCGTTGTTGGTGCGCCAATGCGCCAATGTTCGTGTTCGTGTGCCGTTGTTGGTGTGCCGTTGTTGGTGTTCTTCACCAACAACCAACATCCCAAGCTCCAACGCCCTATTTCTTCCAAAGCTTACCATTAACCACCCGGCCAATGACCTCTTCGTGGTAGTTGCGGCTGATGGGAATGCGGAACGATTGAATGATGATCTCGTTGTTCTCTATCGACTCTATTTTTGAAACGGCCACAATGAACGATTTGTGCACGCGGATGAAGGCCTGCTTATCCAGCTTTTCCTCTACATTCTTCAGGTAGAGCAGCGTCATGTATTTCCCTTTGGTGGTGTACAGCGTGATGTAGTTCTGCATGGCCTGTACGTAGAGGATGTCATCGAAATAGATGCGTTCATATTTGTAATCGCACTTGATAAAAAAATGATCTGCCTCCGTTTTAGGTTGCGCTGTTGCCGATCTCATGAGCAGCTGGTGATAATCTTTGGCTTTGCTCACGCCTTTGAAAAAACGGTTGAACGTGATGGGCTTCACCATGTAGTCGAGCACGTCGAGCTGGAATCCTTCCAGGGCGTAGCTGGGATAGGCGGTGGTGATGATGACCATGGGCGGGTTTTGTGCCATTTTCAGGAACTCGATGCCGTTGATCACAGGCATCTGGATGTCGAGGAAGACCAGGTCAACCTGCTGTTCGTGCAGCAATGACGTAAGCTCCACGGGGTTGCTACCGGTTCCTACAAGCTGCAGGAAATCGACTTCCTTTACATAGTTGGCTATACATTCCCTGGCCAACGGCTCATCGTCTATGATAACACATTTTAGCATTGTCCTGGATTTATGTCACACCTCAATCGACACCGGTTCCGGCGTGCTGATCCTGCTCAGCTGTAGCTGAAGCGTTACCCTGAACTGGTCGCTGTCGCGCTGGATCTTCAAATCGTGCTTGCCCGGATAGATCAGGTCTAGCCGTCGTTGTACGTTTTTCAACCCGATGCCACCGTGATGAATCAGCTCCCTGGATTGGTATTGTGCCGAGATGCTGTTGGTAATATCGAGGTGCAGGCTGTGATGATCGAAGCGCAGGTCCATCCTGATCCAGTTGGCCTGATCCTTTCGTTGCGATACGTGTTTGAAGGCATTCTCGATGAATGGGATCAAGACAAAAGGTGCAATGGCCAGGTCGCCCGCGGGATGCTGGCTGATGTCAAGGGTCATCTCCACGTGGTTGTGATCCTGCCGCAGCTTTTGCAGCTCGATAAAGTTCTCCAGGTACGTGAGCTCCTGCGAGAGCGGGATCTGCTGCTCGTTGCATTCATAGAGCTGGTACCGCAGCAGGTCAGAGAATTTGGCAAGCGACTCCGAGGCCATCGAAGGATTTTTGTGGATGAGTACGAAGATGGAATTGATGGTGTTGAAAAGAAAATGCGGATTGAATTGTGACCGCAGAAATTTCAGCTCTGTTTCCAGTTTTTCTTTTTCCAGCAGCTGCTCTTTCCTTTTCGCTTGTATCCAGTTCTTCGTCAGCTTGATGCTCATGGCCAGTGTGGTGCTTGCCACGGTGGAGGGAAACGTGTTGATCTTGAAAAAACGCACATACTGCCCTGGGTCTGCCTGGTAGAGATTCTGCATGGTGTCGCCCGCCACCCAGGCACTGACATAATACCCTGGCACGATGAGCGCCGCCGTGCAGAGGATGGTGAGGATCAGCAGGCCGATGTAACGCACATAGTAACCTTTCTCCAGGAAGCGTGGCATCAAAAAGTAGAGGTTGAAATACACGCCGATGGCCTGAAAGATCACATAGAAGCAATTCTTGATGGCATAAGGTGAAAAGAAGGCGTTATGCAATGCCATCCACGCGCTGCCGATGGTGAGGCTCCACCACAGATAATGGTAAACAAACCAGAAAGGAATGTGATAGAGCTTGTATTTAAACAGCCAGTTGTATTTTGACGGTTGTACAGGTAATGCGCCTGGTGTTACAGAATTTCCGGAATTCATAGCGAGCCCCACCCACTAAAGGTAGTCAAATTCCGGCAGGCGGCGCTGGTCCGAAATATAGCCTGTGCTAAAAAATTGCTCAAACTCCGGAGAAAGTTGACAACGGGATTGGTCTCAGATCCTGGAAGGAGCCATGCCATACATCTTTTTAAAAGCAAATGAAAAATGTGACAGGTCCTGGAATCCCACCTCCATGTACACTTCTGCGGGTGCTACACCTTTTTCCTTGATCAGGTAGTGCGCCTCCTGTAACCGCCGTTGCTGCAACCAGCGGCTGGGGGAGACGTGAAAGATCTTTTCAAAATCGCGTTTGAAAGTGGCGAGGCTTCTTCCCGTGAGGTAAGCAAACCTTTTCAGCTCTACATTGAAGTGAAAGTTTTTGTGCATGAAGGCTTCCAGGTCAATTTTACCGGGATCGCTGAAATCGAAAAGAACATCCTTGAGCTCTGGCGCTGTCTGCAGCAGGATCAGGACCGCTTCGCGCAGCTTGAGTGCTATCAGCTTGTCGTTTCCGGGCAGGGTCAGCGCATCATACGGCGCCAGCGAATTCATGTAGTGCTGATAGAGCGCCTCTGGTTTGAGCAATACCACGGCGTCGCCATGCTGCTGCTTTTCCGCCTTGTAGTTGTATTCCATGCTCACGTCGCGCAGTGTCTCCTGGTCGAGGTACACCGAAACGGTTTTGAACTCGCCATGCTCAGGCGGCTGCTTCACAAATTTTACGAGGTGATTCCGTTTGTTCAGCCTGAAGTCTCCCGGATTGAAGAGATAGGTTTTCTGACCATCACTCATGGTGATCGATCCGGAGATCTGGTAGCTGAACACATGATCCTGAACAAATTGCTCGCCTTCCCTGCTTCTGCTAACGTAACAGGAGTACTGAATCTTGCGCGAAGTTTTTTCTTCTTTTTCCAACATCCGATGCAAATCTATTGAAAAGTAAAAACAGTTGAGGAGCCAATCATCCCTTCGAGGTTTTAAAGCTCAAAGGGATGAAAGCCCAATACCACCGCTGCTTCCAATGCCATATTGATTTATAGGGTCACAATCCGCCGTTGCTCCTCATGGTGGTGAGTTTTTTTCCTGCTTCTGTTTCCAGGAAATTGACGGCCTCGTCGTGATCGGTGGAGATGCTGACGGGCATCCATTTTTCAAACTCAGCTTTCCTGGCAAGATCAGCCTGCTTCAGGATGCCCACCGCTTCGCTGCCCAGCACGAGATGCGTGGGAGGCTCAGGATGCTCAACAAGATCTATCATCACCTTCGCGGCCTTGTTGGGATCGCCCATGGGTACGAACTGGTCTCCCTTGAGAAAAGTGGTTGCCCAGTCTACCGTTGTTTCATATCCCTCTACTTTTGGCGCAAACGTCATGGATGCGCCCGCCCAATCCGTGCGGAAGCCACCGGGCTCTACACTCGTTACAAGAATGCCGAGTGGTGCTACTTCTTTTGCCAGCGCTTCGCTGAATCCGCCCAGTCCGAATTTGGCAGCCTGGTATATGCTCAGCGCCATGCTGCCAACCCTGCCACCGATCGAGCTGATCTGCAGGATCCGACCCGAACGCTGCTGGCGCATGTAAGGCAACACGGCACGGGTAACTTCTATCGGCGCGTAAAGATTTGTTTCAAGCTGGCTGCGCACCTGCTCGTCAGTGAAAGCTTCCGCGGCGCCGGAGATCCCGAAACCAGCATTGTTCACCAATACATCGATGCGCCCGAAATGTTTTACCGCGCTTGCAACGGCGGCAGCGATCTGTGCTTTGTCGGTCACATCCAATGTTATCGGATAGATCTGATCAGGATACCGTGCTATGAGATCTTTTAATTGTTCAGGCTTGCGCGCTGTTGCCGCTACCTTGTGTCCATGGGCGAGTACATTTTCCGCCAGGCTCCGTCCCAATCCGCGGGAGCTGCCTGTGATAAACCAAACTTTTGTCATTGTTTCTTGTATTTAAAACCTGTGACAAACTTCGGCTGATTTTGCCCTGGCAACTTTGTTAAAAAGCTCAAAGTTGGTTTGTTAAAAAGCTCACTTCCGTGGATTTGAAGCTAGCCCCACTCGATGGTGAAAACGCTTCCCTTTCCTTCTTCGGCATGAACGCGGATGCTGCCGCCGTGAAGTTTCATGATCTGCCGGGAGAGACTTAGGCCGATGCCGCTGCCTTTCACTTTTGTGGTGAAGAACGGGATGAAGATCTTCGGTAAGATCTCAGGGTCGATGCCAGCACCGTTATCTGATACCGAGATGCTCACCTTGTTATGCGACCGGGTTCCGATGTCGATGGTAATTTTACCAGCGCCATCGTGTGTCACTGCCTCCATGGCATTTTTGATCAGGTTGATCAGCACCTGCTCCATTAACGCAGCATCGGCACGGGCGAAGATGGGTGCATGCGACCAGTTTACCTTGAGGGTGATCTGGCGTTGTTGCAGGTCGACCGCAAGCAGGTCAACAATACGGGTGACCAGGGTGATGATGTCGGTCGACTCAGGCTTTACCTCCGGCGGTGTAGCGTATGCCTTATAGGCTTTTACGAATTTCAGCAATCCTTCGCTGCGTGAGATGATCGTAGCAAGGCTGCTGTACACATCTTCTCGGTTCTCTTCCGTGAGCGTAGCCAGGTCTTTCCGTTCCCCGTCGGCATCATTCAGTATCGACTGCAGGGCCTGTGTGAGTGAAACAATGGGCGTCACGCTGTTCATGATCTCGTGCGTAAGCACCCTGATGAGCTGGTACCATGCCTCGATCTCTTTTGCTTCGAGCTCGCTGTTCAGGTTCTGCAGCAGCACAATGTTCACAGGCCTGTCCTGTAACACGATCTTTTTCGATTGTATGCCCAGCTGCAGCTGCTCTTCTCCCATGAAAACCTTCAACACCTTGCGCTCGTCGGGCAGGATCTGTTTTACGGCTTCGTATAACCTTGTATCAATTTTTTTGAAATGTTCGATGTGTGAAAAGGAGGGAAGGTTCAGCAATCGTTTTGCCGTGGGGTTCTGCATGAGCATCTTTCCTTCGTTGTCAAAGCTGAGGATCGCCACATCGATGTGCTCGTTCAGCGTGAGCAGATATTGATAATGCAACTCCTTTTCAAGATTCAGCCTGGCGAATTCCTGGATCATGTCATTCATGGCCTCACTGAGCTGCTCATGAGGTTTTCCACGATTGCCCGACGTGTATGAACCTGTGAACGCGCCCTGGCGGATCGACAGGAGAAAATGAGTGAGGTCTTTGTTGGATTTTTCGATATAGCGCACCAGGCTGATCACGGTAGCGAGCAACATCAGCGCCAACGCAACGGATGCGAAGAACATGGGCTGCCATAGGGTGACGAAGGCCAGCAACAGAGCCAACACCACGATCGCCAGTACGCGCAGGAGAATGTTCAGGCGGAAGTTCTTGCGGATCATCAGCTGATGTCTTTTTCAAGCCCATATTTCGTCAGCTTCCGGTACAACGTGGTGCGCCCGACACCCAACGCCCTGGCTACCTTGCTCATGTTGCCCTGGTATTGCTGGATGGCGGTGATGATGGCGTTTCGTTCCATGTCATCGAGGCTGAGCGGCTCCTGCTTCGCCGTGAGGGCTGGTGCACCTTTCCTGGATGCAAACAGGAAGTCGTTTTTCTTCAGCACCGTGTGTTCGCTCATGATCACAGCCCGCTCGATGGCGTGCTGCAGCTCGCGTACGTTGCCGGGCCACGCATAGTCCTGCAAGTACTTTATAGTATCGTCACCCAGTGTTTTTTCCTTCCGGTATTTGGCCGTGTACATCTGGAGAAAGTGCTGTGCCAGTAGCGGAATGTCATCGGTGCGCATGCGCAGTGGCGGCAACGTGATCTCTACCGTATTGATCCTGTAAAGCAGGTCTTCGCGAAATTGTCCGGCGGCGACAGCTTCGTGGATCACCAGGTTGGTGGCGCAGATCAGCCGTACATTTACTGCTACCGGTTTGTTACTGCCCAGTGGGATCACTTCACGATTCTGCAATACGGAAAGCAGCTTCGCCTGCAGTGGAAGCGGAAGGTTACCCACTTCATCGAGGAAGAGCGTGCCGCCATTCGCCAGCTCGATCCTGCCGATGCGGTCTTCCCGCGCGTCGGTGAAAGCTCCTTTTTTATAACCGAACAGCTCAGACTCAAACAGGCTATGGGCCAGCGATCCGGCGTCCACTTTAATAAAAGCCTCATCTTTCCGTTTCGACTGTTGATGAATGAGCTTGGCGATGAGCTCCTTGCCGGTTCCATTCTCACCCAACAGCAACACGTTCGCATCCGTCTCAGCCACTTTCTGCGCGGCATTCAACACGGCCTTCATAAGCGATGAACGTCCTACCAGATCCGACTCAGGTGCCTGCATGATCCGGCTGTATTGCGACTGCCGGCTTTTCAGATGGCCAAGCTCCTTTTTTGTTACAGCGTGCTGGTAGGAGGCGGTGACAGTTGCCTCCAGTTTTTCATTGTCCCAGGGTTTTACGATGAAGTCAGCGGCACCTTCTTTCATGGCTTCCACGGCCAGCTTGATATCGCCATAGGCAGTGATCATTACCACGCGCTGGTCAGGATTGATGGAGAGGATCTGCTTCAACCAGGCCAGGCCTTCGTTGCCGCTGGTTTTGCCGGAGGAATAATTCATGTCCAGCAAGATCACATCATAGTGGTGTTGCTGAAGCAGGAAATTCAGCTTCTGCGGATTGCTCTCCGTCTCCACCGATGCGAAGGTTTGCCTCAGCACCACGCGGGCGGCCGTAAGTATATCCGGATCGTCGTCAACGACCAGTATCCTGGCAGGCAGTTTTTTCATTTGTTACAGAAAGGTATTGTGTTTCATAGTGAAACACAAAAGTGTTCCGTCAGGGAACAACAAGACGGTACACTTTAAATTCAAGTGATTGAATTTCATACCTTTATCGGTGATGGATCACGTTTTGCCACAGGCATTCGAAATCATGTGGTCTTATGTTTAAAAACTATCTGAAAATCGGGCTCCGGAACCTGTTGAAGAACCGGCTGTTCACTGTCATCAACATCAGTGGCATGGCGATCAGCATCGCCTCGTTCCTGATCATTGCACTGTTCATCTGGGATGAATGGAAGTTCGACAAGCACATCGAAGACGTATCACTGAAGTACCGTATTTATAACGAGCTGTTCTCAGAAGACGGCCGCGTGAGAAAAGGGGCCATGGTGCCGCCCATGATCGCGCCCACGCTCGCGGCAGAATACCCCGAAGTGGAGTCCTACTTCAGGTTCCTCAATTTCAACTACCCGGTGCTGTTTGAAGTGGGATCGAAAAAGATGACAGAAGACAAAGGTGGTTATGCCGATCCAACCGTGTTCGATATGTTCAGCCTGAAGCTTGTGGAGGGAGATCGTAAAACAGCGCTGAAAGACCTTAATACGGTGGCGATCAACACCACGCTGAAGCGGAAATATTTCGGTGATAAGCCGGCACTGGGAGAGAGCATCGAGATCTTCGACGTGAACTATAAGGTTACCGCGGTATACGAAGATTTTCCGCTCCACTCGCATCTTCAGCTCAACTACCTGCTTTCGATGGAAACTGTCAACCAGCAAATCCCCGAACGTATGAAGCGCTGGGGCTGGAATCAGTTCCATACGTATATCAAGCTGAAGCCCGGAGCGGATGCGTCGCAGCTGGAGGGCAAGCTGAAGGCTTTTGCTGAACGTCACGCCTGGCCCGAAACGAAACCCAACGGCAGCTATTATATTCCACACCTCATGCCCATGGAACAGATCCACCTGCATGCCGGTGACCAGGTATGGGATATCGCCGTGCGTGGCAGCGCCCAGACCAACTACATCCTTACGGCTACTGCCATTTTTATTCTTGTGATCGCCATCCTCAATTTCATCAACCTCTCAACCGCGCGTGCCGTGAGCCGTGTTAAAGAAGTGGGCGTAAGAAAAGTGGTGGGTGCATTGCGGACACAGCTCATCTGGCAATTCATCAGCGAGTCCATGATCATTGCGTTCATCGCCTTGCTCATTGGCGGTTTGCTCACCGAGCTCACGTTGCCAGCGTTGAATTCATTCACCGATAAGCGCATCCCTACTGGTATATTTCTGGATCCGTTGCTTCTGCTCATCATCGTTGTGTTTGCCATGCTGGTGGGCATTGCAGCAGGCGCGTACCCTGCGTTCTACATCTCTTCCTCCAGGCCGGCACAGATTCTCACGAACAAACAGCATGGACGCTCCGGAAAATTTTTACTGCGGAAGGGGCTGGTGGTAGTGCAGTTCATCCTGTCGTTCTTTCTCATCATCGCTTCGCTTGTGGTCTCGCAGCAGCACACGTACATGCGTACGATGGATATGGGCTTCGATAAAGACAACCTGCTGGTGATCAGGATCCGGGGCAACGAGATGCAGCGTAACCTTGCCGCGGCCAAGCAGGCATTTTCAGATCACCCGAACATCATCAGCGCCACCATGGGTTATGGTTTGCCGGGCGAAGCCTATGCCGGTGACGGCATCAAAGACAAGGAAACAAACAAGGACTGGCCCATCTCCATGCTCACGGTTGACCACGACTATATCAAAACGTTGGGCATTGACCTCATTGCCGGCCGCGATTTCTCAGAGGACCTGCCGTCTGACGAACGAAGTGCTTTTATCTTAAGCGAAGCCGCTGCAAAAATGCTGGGACACGCCAATCCCGCTGACGCGCTGGAGCACCCGCTGGCATGGAACAGGTGGGATGCTCCGGATTCTTTGAAAGAAGGAAAAGTGATCGGCATCGTAAAAGATTTTCACCTCAACAGCCTGCGTGAGAATATCCTGCCCGTGGTGCTCCACGTTTACCCGTTCGCGTATTCATCGATGACGTTCCGGATCAAACCCGATAACCTGCCGGCCACCATTGCCCACCTAGAGTCGACCTGGAAAAGGTTCAATTCGGAGTGGCCCTTCGAATATAAGTTCCTGGATGATAACTTCGACAAGCTTTACAAGTCAGAAGAAAAGCTGGCCACGTTGTTCACCTTCTTTACGGCCTTCACCATTTTTGTGGCCTGCCTGGGATTGTTCGGCCTGGTGGTGTACAGCACTACCCAGAAATACAGGGAGATCAGCATCCGCAAAGTACTGGGCGCCGAAGAATCAACGCTCGTGGTGCACCTTGCCAGGACCTATGCGCTGCTTCTCGCCATCGCTTTTGTTGTGGCCATACCCTTCAGCTACTATGCAGCCCACACATGGCTTCAGAAATTTGCTTACCGCATCGATATCACGCCGGTGTTATTTGTAAAGGCAGCACTCTTCATCATGGTGATGTCACTGGTGACGGTGGGGATCCAATCATTCAAAGCAGCAAGAGCGAATCCGGTGGATGCTTTGAAGGAACAGTAAGAATTAGAAGCCAGGAGCCAGGAGTCAGAAGTCAGTAGCATACGGTGTTAGAAAGTGAATTCTGACCCGCGAACCTATTACAGTGTTGCATCCCGACCGATAACCGTTGTGATTTCACACGACATCCTTCTGGCTCCTGGCTTCTGACTCCTGACTTCTAGTTTCTTTGCCTTCATTTTTTAAGAGTGACTCAAGGCATAGGTCCACGTCGGGCAATCTGCGTGGTTCACAACATCTTCTGCGATGCTGCCGGAGAAAAAATGCGCCAGTCCTTTCCGGCCGTGCGTTGCCATGGCAATCATGTCGGCTTTAATATCCTGGGTGAACTCCATGATGGTATTTTGCCTGTCGGTGCCGATCACGATGTTCAGCGTATAATTTTCAAATTCGTAGTACCTGGCGTATTCTTCCAGGGCGGATCTTACGTCATGGTCCGGCTGCAGGTCGATGGCGGTGTTCACATACAGGATGTGCAGCCTGGCATCCAGGAACCGTTGAAGTGTTTTGATCTTGCTGACAAAATCGTGCTGGTGCAGGTCGGGTACTGTAGGCACCACAATGTTGCGAAGTGAAGAAACGGTGATGGGTGTTTTGATGGCCAGCACCGGTACGTGAGAGAAGCGTACAATTCTTTCGGTGTTCGATCCTACAAACATCTCTTTCAAACCGCTGGCACCGTGTGTGCCCATCACCACCAGGTCGATCTCGTTATCGTCGATGAACTGGGTGATGGTTTCTGTGATCGGGCCATGATCTGTGAAGAAGCCCACGTTCGGAAGATCGGTGGGGTGGGCGTGGATCATGGCTTCAAAACTTTTCCGGGCTTCTTTCTCCAGGTCTTCCATGGCCGAAGCATTGAAGACATAGGGCTGTGCAACAAACGTGGTCTCGTAGGCCGGCGCATATTCAATGGTGTGCAGCACGAGAACTTCGCCTTTGCTCATCGTGGCGATCTCTGCGGCCAGCTCGAAAGCTTGTGTAGCGGTGCCGGAGAAATCGCACGGAACAAGAATCTTTTTCATCGAATTACATTTGATGTGAAGAACGTTCAACGGTACAGAATGATCAGACCTGCTGCTGGCGCTTGCAGATCCACCGGGACAATAACCTTGCGGATCGGAAAATCAAGGAAGACTCCGCTGAATGGATAACAAATATTATAGGCTTGTTGTTCGCTGGTTGGGAGAGTCCACGGTCCACAGTCGACGGTCCACAGCAGGACAGTGTTAAGTTATATTTGCCTGCTGGTCTGATTGTACAAGGGCACGATATACGAATACAATGAGTGTTATTCACACCATACGGCCGTGGACTGTGGTCCGTGGACCGTCGACTACTTCTCTCACATCATCGTATGGCATGCATCGGCGCAGGCTTCACACACCGAGGCGCAATGTTTACAATGTTCCTGGTTGTGCTTGTGGCATTCTTCGGCACACATCCGGCACATTTTTTCACATACCAGCATATAGTCTTCTGCTATTTCTGACTGGCGTTGCAGAAGTCTTGCGGCCTGAAGGCAAATATCTGCGCAGTCGCGGGTGAGCTCGATGCAGCGCGCCATCAGGGTAATGTTGTCTTCGTTCAGGCACGCTGTTTCACAGTCTTCACAGGTGAGTGAACAATCGATAAGTTTTTGCTGCAGTTCGCGGTGGGATGCAAGCTTGCTGGTTTCAGTCATTACATGGGTTGCCATAATTCCTTGGTTTGTCACCGGAAGCAAAATAATAATGCCTTACCGTCTATTGTTCAATCGGGTACATTTTTACACAAATAACCGGCCGTACAGCGAATGAACGACTTCTGTTTTCCTCGCCCGTAAGGCATGACGTTTTAAAATAATGTTGTGAATAAAAACACAGAAACATGAAACGTAACATCAGCATTCATATTTTCTTTCTGGCTGCGCTCAGCATTGCAACACTCAGTGCTTCGGCCCAGGAAGAACAGAAGAGACGCGATGACAATGCGATCAACACAAGAAAAAAAACTCCTGAAAAGATCATCGAACATATTGTTGGCACCTGGGAAGTAGAAGGGATCTACAAAGGCAAAAAGGATATCTCGAATACAGATACCGTTGGCGCCAACCAGACCATCACATTCGACAGGGAAGCAAAATATGTGAGCTACTCCGCCAACGAGAAGATCGACAGTGGTACCTACAGACTGAATGAGAACCACTCGATCCTGTACCTGGAAAGCGCCACAGGACAGGAACCCAGCGAATGGAGGGTGTCATTCAGCAACAACGGCATGACACTGCAGCCACGCGAGACCTACCCGCACGCAGAAAGCTTCCGGTACATTTACACACGCAAATCGAACGAAGGAAAGATCGAGAATTAGAAATTCAGTCCACAGTCGACGGTCCACAGTCCACGGCAGTGTAGTGTGCGTTGAGGGAACATAGCCATTATTAGATGACAACACCTTACGGCTGTGGACTGTCGACTGTGGACCGTGGACTCCTCTTACAGGTCGTAGACGAATTTAAGGTACCATCTCTTCACTGAATCCGATGTGGCGCTGAAGATAATGAAAAGCGCACCTGCCATCAGGATCTCGGCGCTGCCCAGGTGCCAGCTCAGCAGGGCCGTTACAAAAAACAAACGAAGGTATTCCAGGTAATAGATCCAGCGGCGTTGCTCCAGCAAGGCGCCACAGTTGACCAGCGTGGTAATGATGAGCAGGGTGGCGAAAACCTTATCGGCCAGGTCCGCATAATCGATGAACAATATCAGCGAGAAAAGGCCCGCGATGGTAAAGATCATCTGCAGGGTCAGGTACGCCTTGAACCGCAGCGTGGACTTCGCCTGCGTTTTGTACGGCAGAAATTTCCTTTCCAGCACTTTTCTCACCTGCTGATCGAGGTCTTCCGGTTTTCCGAACACTACCCGGAATTTTTCGCTGAAGGTCTCAGCTTTTCGGAAGGCCGCGAACATTTCCATAAAATAATGAAAGTGCTGCCACATGAAGCTGTAACTTTTCAGGGGATGTGTCAATCCGTAATCGGGCTGTTCCTCTTCACGCTGAAATGTTCCGAACAGCTTATCCCAGAAGATGAACAGGTCTCCATAGTTCTTGTTGAGATATTTTTCATTGGAAGCGTGATGTACCCGGTGGTGCGACGGCGTGATCAGCACATGTTCAAACCACCCCAGCTTTCCGATCACCTGCGTATGGGTGAAAAAAGAATATGTGCCGTGGATCACAAGGATGCTGATGACCATGGCCGGATGAAAACCCAGCAGCGGAAGAATGCACCAGAAGGCATTTCTGAGGAACGCCTGGATAATGGTAATGCGGGCCGAGACCGTGTAGTTGAAATCTTCGCTCTGGTGATGAACGATGTGGGCAGCCCAGAAAAGATTGATCTCATGGCTGAGGCGATGATACCAGTACCAGATCAGGTCTGTGGCCAGCAACAGGATGATCCACATCCAAAAGGTGGCCGGGATCTCGAACAATGCAAACGCATCATATATATAATAGAAAAGCCCATAGAAGCTGGCCGACACAAAAAGATTCATCAACCTTTCGGCAATGCCAATGCTGATGTTGGCAACAGAGCTTTCAAATGTAAACAGGTTTCTTTTTTTTCTGACCGAAGCGATATACTCAAGTCCCAGAAAAATGAAAAAAGCAGGGATAGCAAGCGCGGTCCAGTTCAATGCCATGCGCAGTCTCTAGTTAAGGTTCGCGCGCTAAGATATTAATATAATGTCTATAGAACAAGTAGATTTAATGGTTGCCGGTTGCCAGTTCCCGGTTGCCAGTTTCGGCGCGTGTAAACTTACACTTAACGTCTTCGGTCAAGTTAAACGATATCGAAGCTAATCCTCCCCCCAAATCGGAGGAGGACCGTGTAACTTAGTCTGCCCTGAACTGGTAACCGGCAACTGGCAACCTCGTTAACCGGTAACCGGCAACTATTTCACCCCGGGTTGTGACAGCTTAAAACCACTCCGTTCTTTTTCGGTTTTCACGATCGTGCGCACATCTTCCAGCAGTTTTTTGGCGTCGTAGATGATGCCGTCTTTGATGGTGTATTTGATGCCGCGGGTACGCACTACGTTGTTATCGTCCGTTAACCTGATGGCGCCGGTGCCATACAACACCTGGAGGTTTTGCAAAGGATTCTCTTCTACGATCACAAAGTCGGCGAGCTTACCGACCTCCACCGAGCCGAGGTCTTTTTCTTTTCCCAGTGCCTGGGCGCCGAACAAGGTTGCCGAGCGGATCACTTCCAGCGGATGGAAGCCGGCTTCGCGCAGCAGCTCGAGCTCGCGGATGTAGGCGAATCCGTAAAGCTGAAAGATAAAGCCTGAGTCGGAACCTGTGGTCACCCTTCCACCCCTGTTCTTATACTCGTTCACAAAGGTCATCCACAGGCGGTAGTTCTCTTTCCATTCCACCTCTTCTTCCGTTCCCCAGGCATGCCAGTACGATCCGTGAGAGATCTTGCTCGGTTGATAGAATGCCCAGAGCTTCGGAAGTGTATAGTCCTCATGCCACTCGGCCCTGCGCGCACGGTGAAGGTCGCGGCTCGCCTCATAGATATTAAAAGTAGGATCGATGGTGAAGTCCAGGGCCAGCAGCTCGTTCATCACTTTGTTCCAGTGCTCCGAGTAGGGCGGGGCTGCCTGTTTCCAGAGCTTGCCGGCTTCCCGGAAACGGTGCTGCTCGTTCTGGTAATTATAATCGAGCGGGTAATCCTGAATGGTACGATTGGTGAACAGCGCTTCGGGCAGTCCATACCAGTGCTCCATGGAAGTAAGGCCGGCGCGTGCGGAGTGCAGCACGTTCCAGCGGGCCACATCTGTTTGTGCGTGGTGGCAGGCGGAGCGCAGGCCGAGCTTTTTATTTTCGCGCAAAGCGGCATCCATCACTTCGGGTGGAGCGCCAAAGAACTTGATGCCGTCGGCTCCTTTTTTTGCATTCTCGTTGACCCAGGCTTTTGCCTGATCGGCCGTGGAGATGCGCGAGGTGCTTCCCTGTCCGAAAACCGTGTAAGCAAAGATCCTGGGCGCAGTGATCTGATTTTTTTCACTTTTCTGCTTTTGATCCATCACCCAGTCGAGGCCATTGCCTGCGGAAGGTTCGCGGATGGTGGTGATGCCGTGGGCCATCCAGAGTTTGAAAACATATTCTGCATCAGGAGCCTGGTTGCCGCCGATGTGCCCATGCATGTCTATAAAACCAGGCATCAGGTACAAACCTTCGGCATTCAGCTCCCGGCCACCCGGTTCCAGCTTGGGCCGCCGGTCGGGATTGATGGAAACACCCGGAAATCCAACCGATTGGATCTGAACGATGCGATTTTGTTTGATAACGATGTCCGTGGGACCAACTGGGGGTGCTCCGGTGCCGTCGATGAGCATCACGCCGCGGATAATGAGTTGACTGTAAGGACCTTCGCCCTCTTTGATCTCGGGCGCTTTTTTGATTTGCGCCAGGCCGGACAGCGATCCTATACATAAGAGCAGGGTAATAAGCGTATAAACTTTCTTCATAGGTTAAGGGAATTCAACCAAAGTATAGACTTCTTCCCAAACGTCAACCTGATCTCTTATCAGCGGTCGAAGCCTGCCCTGACCGTAACAACTGCAATTCGGAATTATATTCTGGATGTTATGAGTGTTTCAGAATAAACACCAAGTGTGTCTCCGGTGTGTGAAATAAGGTTTTAAGTATTGCCCAGTTTTTGAAAACTTCACAATAAAATCACGTTTTCAGGTCAAAATTAATCCTACCTACAACGATTTCGTTAATTTTTATTTAAAAGTGGTTTCTTTTTTACCCTATTGTTAAAAAATTGTATCAAAAATCAGACACGACAAGTAAAAATTTAACCTTAAAACTAGACAACTATGAAAAAAGCACTTGTACCATTTATCTTGCTCATTGCAGTAAGTGTGCTGGCACTGTTCATCCCGGCAGTGCCCACCACCATCGTAACAGATGGTATCAATTCCGGTGATGTGGCCTGGATGCTGGCTGCTACGGCGCTGGTATTGTTGATGACGCCCGGACTGGCCTATTTCTATGGTGGCATGATCGACACCAAGAACATCATTTCAACCATGCTTCAGAGCTTTATTGCCATGGGCGTGATCAGCGTGGTATGGATCGTAGTAGGCTTCAGCCTCGCCTTCGGTGAATCGAAGGGCGGATTTATCGGTGATCCTTCTACATTCTTCATGTTCCAAAACGTGCTTGACGGCAAACCCTGGTCGCTGGCCCCCACCATTCCCCTGGTGCTGTTCGCCTTCTTCCAGTTGAAATTCGCCATCATTACGCCTGCCCTGATCACCGGTACTTTTGCTGAAAGGATCAGATTCAAATCCTATATCATTTTCCTCGTACTGTTCTCATTGCTGATCTATGCTCCCCTGGCGCACTGGACATGGCATCCTGACGGCTTCCTTTTCAAGTTAGGTGTGCTTGACTTCGCCGGTGGAACAGTTGTACACATGTCTGCAGGTTTTGCAGCGCTGGCAGCAGCGATCTATCTGAGAAACAAGTCAGAGCAGAAAGTAGCGATCTCGCCTGCCAACATTCCTTTCGTGCTCTTGGGCACAGGTCTTCTGTGGTTCGGCTGGTTCGGCTTCAACGCCGGTAGCGCACTGGGCGCAGGTCCTTTGGCAGCATCTGCTTTTGCCACTACAAATACTGCATCCGCCGCAGCAGGTCTCTGCTGGGTACTGTTCGATACTGTAAGAGGTAAAAAACCGTCGGCCCTTGGCTTCTGTATCGGTGCCGTTGTAGGTCTCGTAGCCATTACACCCGCTGCCGGTTTTGTAACCATCCCTTCAAGCTTGTTCATCGGAACGGTTGCCGCCATCATCAGCAACGTAGTGGTACACTGGAAATCTAAAACTACACTCGAAGATACACTCGACGTATTCCCTTGCCACGGCGTGGGTGGTGCTGTAGGTATGGTGATGACCGGTCTGCTGGCCAACACCGCGGTGAACGGTGCTAACACTACCGGCAATGGTCTGCTGTTCGGTGAGTTCGGGCTCTTCAAAGTGCACATGATCGCCCTGGTGATCGTGATCGCTTACACTTTCGTGGGATCCCTGATCATCCTGAAAGTGACAGACCTGATCTCTTCGCTGAAAGTAAGTGCCGAAGAAAAGAAAGTTGGCCAGGATTACAGCCAGCATGGTGAGAACCTGACACCCTTCGACATGTCGACAGCAAAAGAAGCGATATAAAATCAAAATGCCCGGGAGTGTACTGCTTCCGGGCATCTTCAAAAAACTTACTGATTTTCACTAAAGCAGCCCGGGGAGTATGCGACACCCCACCGGACCAACTCTAGCTTATTGTTAATTAAAACACGGAACAAAAATATGAAAACTAACTACATATGCAGCGGACTTATACTCGGAGCACTGTTCGTTTCCACAGCCGGCTTTAGCCAGCAACAAGAGCCTGTGCTTGCTTCAGCAGTAACGCCTACGGAAAAAGCGCCGAAAGACGGCACTGTGCAGGCAGAAGGTGAAGAGAAGAAAGAAGACGAGAAAACGTTCACGTTGTCAGGGTCAATCGATACGTATGCCAGAACCTCGTTCGGCACCATGAATCCTTACAGCACCAGTCCCTACGCTCCCTCCACTTCATTTTCCGACCTGAAAGGTTTCGGGTTGGGCATGGTGAACCTGGTGGCCAGCTATGGCGGTGAAAAGGCGGGTTTTACTGCTGACGTTGTGTTTGGTCCAAGAGGAAAAGCTGCCGTGTTCGGAACAGCTTCAGGCCAGGCCATCATCAACCAGATGTATGCTTACTATAAGCTTTCCGATAAGGTGACTTTGAACCTCGGTCAGTTCAATACGTTCCTCGGTTACGAGGTGATCTCTCCGGCCGTTAACTTCCACTACTCCACATCTTACCTGTTCTCATGGGGACCTTTCAATCACACAGGTCTCAGGGCAGACTTCGATCTCGGTGGCGGATTGGTAGCGAAGCTGGCGATCATGAACCCTACCGATATCGTTGAATTCAACCCGGTGAATACTTACACCCTTGGCGCCCAGATCGGACACACCAGCGATGCCGGTGGTATCTGGCTGAACTTCCTTTACGGCGACCAGGATGGAAAGCTTGACACCAACGACAGCCCTTATGTGCTCGACGAAGATGGCGACCCCATATTGGTGGGTGGTAACCCGGTGTTTGTAACGTCAAAAGGATCTTTATTCCAGGCAGACCTCACCACAGGATGGAACCTGGGCGAGAAATTCTACCTCGGTGTAAACACTTCTTACCAGACCGTTGCTGCCGGCGAACAATTCGTAGCGGCGGATGACATCCAGGATTCTGACGGCGATGCCACTTCATTCATGGGTGTTGCGCTTTATCCTAAGGTGACACTTTCGGAAAGTTTCGCGATCGGATTAAGGGCTGAATACTTCGGCGTCTCAAAAGGACACCTCAGTATCTTCGGCACCGATTCTGGCGGCGATGGCAGCGTGACCGAATTCACCCTGACCGGTAACTATAAGGTTGGCGGACTTACGCTGATCCCCGAATTCCGTATCGATCAAACCTCTGAGGATTCTTTTCTTGACGCTGATGGAAAGGCCACGAACATGATGCCGAGCTTAAGTCTGGCCGCTGTGTACAAATTTTAAACTAATCAACGCTAAAAACTAAACTCCTTATGTCTACAAAATCAAAAACAAAACTCGAATACATCTGGCTTGACGGTTATAAGCCCACCCAGAGCTTGCGCAGCAAAACGAAGGTCGTGAGAGACTTCGGAGGCTCGCTGGAAGACTGCCCCATGTGGTCGTTTGACGGAAGCTCTACAGAGCAGGCCCCGGGCGGATCATCAGACTGTCTGCTGCAGCCTGTGGCGCTCTTCCCCGATCCTGCCAGGACCAACGCATACCTGGTAATGTGCGAGGTGCTGAGTCCCGACGGAACGCCGCACCCTACCAACGGCCGCGCTACGATCGACGATGATGACAATGATTTCTGGTTCGGCTTCGAGCAGGAATACTTCCTGTGGGTGCCTGAAACCAACAAGCCGCTGGGATTCCCTGCACAAGGTTATCCCGCTCCGCAGGGTCAGTACTACTGCTCTGTGGGCGCGAAAAACGCTTTCGGAAGGCATATCGTTGAAGAGCACCTTGACTACTGCCTCGCCGCAGGCATCAATGTGGAAGGTATCAACGCTGAAGTGGCTACGGGCCAGTGGGAGTTCCAGGTGTTTTCCAAAGGCGCTAAAGCTGCCGGAGACCAGGTATGGGTTGCCCGCTACCTGCTGGAAAGAACCGCAGAGAAATACAATGTGGCCATTAACTGGCACTGCAAGCCCCTGGGCGCTACCGATTGGAACGGATCAGGCATGCACGCCAACTTCTCCAATTCACTGCTGAGGACCGCCGGATCCAAAGAAGTGTACGAAACAGTATGTAAGGCTTTTTCTCCTCTGGTGAAAGAGCATATCGAGGTGTACGGAGCTGATAACCACCTGCGCCTCACCGGTAAACACGAAACACAATCTATCGACAAGTTCTCGTTCGGTGTATCTGACCGCGGCGCGTCGATCAGAATTCCTATCGCTACAGTTGAGAACGGGTGGAAAGGATGGCTGGAAGACCGCAGGCCGAACTCTGCGGCCGATCCATACAAAGTTGCAGCCCGCATCATAAAGACAGTTAAGACAGTGCCGGCGTACGCTACGGTGAACGGACGGTAAACTTTAGGCGTCTGGTTGTTTAGTGGGAGTCGGGTGGAAACACCTGGCTCCTTTTTTTTTGAGCTGATTTTATTCGCTATTGAATGGAACTTTATATTATTTTGATAAAAATTTAAAATAAAGATCAAACCATGATCCATCCTGATACCGAGCTCCGGTTTATCAACGATAAAATCGGACACGGAGTGGTAGCGACCAAATTCATCCCGAAAGGAACAATCACCTGGGTACTTGACAAACTAGACAGAGTCTTCACTCCTGACCAGATCCGGCAAATGGACAAAATGTACCAGGAAGTCATGGACAAATACACGTATCGCAATCCGGAAGGCAACTACGTGTTCTGCTGGGATAACGCCCGTTTTATCAACCACAGCGCCAACGCCAACTGTATCACCACTGCCTACGAATTTGAGATCGCTATCCGCGATATCCAGCCCGGTGAAGAGCTTACGGATGACTACGGCTACCTGAACCTCGACGAGCCCTTTGAAGTGGTGCCCGAGCCCGGCAGCAACCGGAACGTTGTCTATCCCGATGACCTGCTCCGGTATTACCCGGTATGGGACGAGAAGCTGCTCAACGCATTTCCCAACCTCCTGCAGGTGAACCAGCCCCTTTTCCACATCCTCAACAAAACGGTGCAGCAAAAAGCCACCAGCATTGCCAGGGGTGAAAAGAAAATGGACTCAATCCTGAATTGTTACTACAAGAATGGAACCGTCATTGAAGGCATGGATGTGTCTTTGCGGTCTCCGAAGATTGCTTACCCTTACTAGGTACGATCCCGATAGCTATCGGGAACGAAATACGAGGTACGTTTAGCGTACCTCGTATTTTTTTGCCTATTGCTTCCCGATATCGGGATTGCCTGTTGCTTTTTGCCTACCGCCTACTAAATAGTGGCCATCTTCGTTCCGATGAAGCGTAGCAGGTCTTCTTCTACCTTCTCCGGGTCCTGCCACAGGTTGCGGCTGAACACGAAGCACGAGTCCCAGTTCTTCTGCTCGAAAAGCGCAGGGGCGTAGGCGAACGAGTCCTTCACCGAGAGGCTCGAGAGGTAGTGAGCGTCGTCTGTGCGCACCATACCCAGGTAGTTGTTGCCTTTGTCTTTCACGTACAGGTCGGCCAGGGGCAGCGTATCCACTTCGAACTGGAGCAGGTCGGCAAACTTCTGCTCACCCCACTGCTTGAGCTTGTTGTTGAGGTACCAGGTAGACTGCTGCCGCACGGGCATGGTCTGCTGGGGCCTGAACCTGCGCTGATGCACATCGCGGGCAAACTCCAGGTATTTCTTCAGCAGCTTCGGCCCTTCGTTCTTCAGGTCTTCCGTGCGCAGGTCTTCCGGCTCGATGCTGCAGATAAGAATGATCTTTTCGCGCGCCCTCGTCACCGCCACGTTCAACCGGTTCTCGCCACCGGCCATGCTCAGGCTGCCGAACTGCATGTTCATTTTTTTCTTTCCGTCGCGGGCATAACCCACCGAGAAGATGATGATATCTTTTTCGTCGCCCTGAACATTCTCGATGTTCTTCACAAATAGTGTGGGCGGAATTTTCCTTCCCGATTTGGAAAGGATGTCTTCCAGCATATCGAGGATCAACACCTGCTGCGGGGCGTTGAAGGTAACAATGCCTATTTCCTTTTCGGGATGATCGTGTAGCAGTTCGATCACACGCTCCACCACCAGGCTTGCTTCCACCGGGTTTGTGCTGTTCTCCCACACACCGTCTACTTTGCAGAATTCGATGCCGGGCAGCTGCTGGTTGATGATGTTCCGGTCTGGCAGCAACTGCAACCTTCCTTCGTAGAAGTGACGGTTCGAAAAATCGATCAGGTCCAGCGAACGGCTGCGGTAGTGCGCCTGCAAGTGCATGGTAGGCAGGTAACGCTCCGCCAGCGCCAGCAGTGAATCCACTTCCACATCCGGGTTGTCGGCATCCTCATCTTCCCAGCGGATCTGGTACATTTCACTGGGCCTCAGCTGCATGTCATCACCCGCCACCAGAAGCTGCTTGCCCCTGTACATGGCCGGAATGCCACGCTCTGAAAAACACTGCGACGCCTCATCGAAGATCACCAGGTCGAAAACTTCCTTCATCGGGAAGATGGCCGACACAGATTCGGGAGAGGCCATCCAGCATGGCAGCAGGTTCAGGAACTCTTCCTCAAAATCAGATACCACTTTTCGCAACGACCAGATCTTCTTCTTCTTGGTAAGCTGGTGATACAGGTCGCGATACGTTACGCGGTTGTTCAGGCGGTTGTATTCCACTCTTTCATAAATACGCTCCCTTGCGCGCAGCAACAGGATGTCACTGCTCAGGCGCTGCTTCTCTTCCACCAGCCTCACCAGCTCGTGGTGCTGCTCCTGCATCTTACGTGAAGAGACGGAGCGCAGGTCGGGATATTTGGCTTCGATGTGCTCGATCCAGGCAAGCCTGAGACTGTTCTGCAGCAACGCTTCCTGTTTGGGCGCATCCCATCCCACGGCTTCATGAAGGCGGCCGATCACATCACGTTCGTACGGCAGCAGGTTCTCTTTCAGCCTGTCGAACTCGCAGAGGCTGTCGAAGTCTTTGCGCAGCGTTTTCAGGAATGCCTTCTCGAGACTGGTATCGTGGATGAAGACCCTGAGCTGGTAAGGGGTCAAATATTCCTGCCACGCATTTTTCTTTTCAGGAATGCTTCCGCTGATGGACAGGCACTCTTTCATCAGCGCGTTGAAATCGTTACGGTTGAATTTTTTAGGGTTCACCGCTTCCCTGATCTCGCGCAGTGAATTGAGAATGATCTTGGCGCGGATGGCAAGCTTCTGTCTGGTGAACCAGGTCTTGAGCTGTGAGTGATCGTAGTCCAGCGGCATGTCGATCAACCACGGTTTCTTCTTCAGCGACGTAAGGTGATGCTCGAGGTTGAGCCTGTTGTCGATCTTCTGCTCCAGTATTTCCATACCCGTACCGTTGTGCGGCAGGTCGTTGGCCTTCAGCACGCGGTGCAGCGTCATCTTCTCTTTGGAGAATAATTTCCAGCGGAGCAGGCGGAAGATATTTTTGCGCGCATCCATTCTGCGTTGCAATACTTCCTGGAAGTTGCCCAGCTGATCGGAGGGCAGCGACACTTCAGGCCCGGGTCCCTGGAAACAATTCATGAGCACGCGCTCCACGTTGGAGAACCACAACAGGCTGGTCTCATCGTCAGTCTCTTCTGCCATGGCGAGAAAATACTGGTAGATGGTCTCATTCTTCAGCAAGGCGATCATGCCCAGAATGTCGTCTTCGCGTTTGTAAAGCGAGTGCGCATCCTCCAGGTTCAATGGTATGCCCAGCAGATCTCTGAATTGTGTTTCGATCTGCTTCTGAAAGGCCGGAACATCGGCGATGATCTTTTCCATGGCCTTGAGATCGCTCAGCCCGAAATTGGAGAACGACTTGCGCTCTCTCCACAGGTAGTCGGCGCCACCGAAAGTATCTTCATACGTGATGTACTGCCTCAGCTTCCGCAGAAAATCAGGCAGCTGGGGAAATGTGAAGTGCTGGTACTCCTGGCGGATGTTGATGGTCTCGCCCTGGAGATCAGACGTCAGGTACAGCTCCTTGATGCTGAGCCCGCACTCCTTGTCATCGAACAGGTTCTTCTTAAAAGTCTCCAGGTCTTCCGTGATGTGGTCGATGGAACGGCACACCTGGAAGAACCGGCGCTCGGTCTGGATCACATCAACGCTGCGGTTGGCGGCCCTGTAGGTCTCGATGTTGTCGATCTGCCGCGCGGCTTTTGTAAATACGGTTTTGCGATCGTTCCGGAAGTCGTGGACAAGTCCTACGAAATCGCCGAGGTCTTTCTTTTTCAGACGACTGTAAACCACATCCAGTGCCGCGCGTTTCTGGCACACCAGCAGCGCTTTTTTACCTGAAGCAATGGCATCGGCCATCAGGTTGCAGATGAGCTGCGACTTGCCGGTGCCGGGAGGGCCCTGCACCACGATGGACTTACCGTTCTTCACAGCCCTGATGGCGTTCTCCTGGTACGCATCGAGCTGAAAAGGTGTATAGATCTTTTCCTCTTTTACCGATTGAGCAACGGTGTCGGGCTGCTCATCGGTCTTCACATTCTTGTTGAGAAAAAACTCTTCGAGGTCTGCAATGGAGTTGCTCTCGATCAGGTGAAGATAGTCAGGCACCAGCTGCGAGCCTGCCTGCGGAAAAATGCCCAGCACGGCTTCGGGGAAAAGTTTCATTTCTCCGTTGCGGTGTGTTTTGTCGAACTCGTCTTTCTTGTATTCTTTGAAAGCGATCAGCTCATCGCGGAAATTATCCGTGTTGAAATTGATCTCCAGCTTTTCTTTGAGAAGCTGATAGAGCTGTGTTCTGAACACCGTGCTGTCGATGTTGAAATCTTCGAAGTTGGTCTCCAGCAGCTCTTCTTCCAGCTTCACCTTGTTGTAATAGGAGTATGCCAGCAGGAACGATTTGTTGAAAGTAACACCTGCCTGTGGCCGCACGTGCAGCACCCAGTTGTTATTTTCCTGTACAATAGTAACCGGAAAGAACAGGAGCGGGCAACGCACCGGCGTTCCGTCTGTGAATTTTCCGCGCACGAAAGGCCAGCCCACGTGAAGGTCATAAGATCCACGCTCCTCGAAGAGGAACTGGTCGGCGCGCTGAAGTTTTTTGATCTGCTTGCTCACCTCGTTGCTGGCTTCCACGCGACTGTCGAGCACCGTGCAAAGTTTAATGTTGCGCGATGCGATCAGCGACCTGATCACTTCAAACGATTGAGAAGGATTCATGAAATCAATGTCATGCAGGTCCATCAGCTGTTCTGCAGACAGTCTCAGCAATAGCAGCGAGCGGTTGTTGCCCGATAAATTGGTGAGCCTGCGCAGATAGGTACGTAAGATGTTCTTAATGGAATTCGTCACACCACTTGGATTTAAATTGATTCTAATAAAAGGATTGGGCGCCTATTCGTTTACCGTTAAATATGGCAATAATTTGTCGATGTCTTCAGGTTTCAGAAGACCTAGTTTACGAAGATCGTCAACGCGGGAAAAATTCCCATGCTGAAATCGGTAAGCAACGATGGCGCTGGCCATGGATCTCTTGATGTAGGGATGGGCGGAAAGCTCACTTTCATCAGCTTCATTCATATTCATTTGTTTTGGAATAAAATCCTTCGTTATAAAAGCCACTTCGAACAACCGTCTCACAACAGCAGAATCGAGGCCATAGACTTCGTTCAACTGCTCACGCTTCACAAATCCGCCCAGTTTTTCTCTGAACCGCACAATGCGCAGAGACAGGGCAGGACCGATACCATAAATTGTCTTTAGTTGTGCCGTATCCGCGATATTCAGGTCGAACAAACCAGGAACACGCGTTTTCCGATGCTTTTTAACAGTAGAATTCTTATCCTCAAATTTTCTTTCTTTCTTTTCCGGCAGACTGATATACGTATAAAGTCGAAAATAGAACGTGGAGTCAAGTCCGTAAATTTTCATCAAATCACGTTTCACGCTGAATTGCCCACCTTTTTGCCGATAACTTGCAATACGCGTCGACAGAATTTCTGAAAATCCTAACGCTCTGAGCTCTTTCAGGCTGGCTTTGTTGGGATCGAACGCAAACAACACAGGAGTTCCGATCTTTGCCGTATCAGTGTCGTTGTTTTGCCACAACGTGACAAGGCTGTCCAGCATTTTACGCTCAGCTGCGAAATTCTGAGGTTGCTCCAGCATCCACCTATGATATAAAGGTTGTGCCAATACGATCATCAATGCCAGCGGAAGCAGGATGATGAATCCATTCACTTCACGCGCCGAGAATCCGAATGCATCGCGGATCCATTTTCTGAGTATGTTCATACGAGAGGGTTCGAACAGTAATGAAGTTAGCGTTATCATATGTGAAATGAAAGATCACATTGATGATAGCATGAGAAGTGGAACAACTGTATGGCTAGGTGCAGGAACTTATCTTTTTTAATCGATATCCTGAGTGGCGCCTGTGGGTGGGTATGAGCGAACGAAGGATCCCCATATAACAAAGTGCAAGCGCTCAATGCAGATGTACGAATCAAAGTGCGCAGTAACGATCCGGGGATCCTTCGTTCGCACCGGCCATCGCGCTGTCATCACTCAGGATACCGGTAGAAGGGGGCGGAGCAGAAAAGAATGCTGGTTTATAATCGACTCCATAAGCTTGAGCACTTCAAATGCTTGTTCGTGTAAGCCATTGCATGCCGCCATTAGGACATCGGCAAAAGGGGTGAATTTCAAGGGAAATCAGAACTAAAAACAACCTGCTTTCGTAATAGAAGAAGCCATGGTATAATCCCTTATTTATACTGATTCTAAATTACAGTTTAAGTGATTTTTGTCATGTACGGTTTTTTGCCGCGGCTTACTTTTGCATTTCAAGATGACTGCGAATTTCAAATTATTAGCGCTAACCTATAAAACAGCTCCTTTATCCATCCGGGAACAGGTATCCCTGAATGAGGCAGGGGCCAAGCAGCTGCTTAACTTTTTGCGCGAATTTACCCCCGCTACCGATGTTTTAGTGGTTTCTACGTGCAACAGAACCGAGATCTACTACACGGCAGAACAAGACCTTGCTTCCACCATTTTTAAAGGACTTTCACTGATCAAGCAGCCGGCAGAAGGTTTTGAGCAACATTTTGCACGATACGAGGGCCAGCCGGCCATTGCCCATTTATTTGACGTAGCCATAGGCCTCGATGCCCAGGTGATCGGCGACCTGCAGATCTCCGGCCAGGTTAAAAACGCTTACCAGTGGAGCGCCGATGAGAACATGGCAGGCCCATTTTTACATCGGCTCATGCACACCATCTTCTTTGCCAACAAACGGGTTGTGCAAGAGACTGCTTTCCGTGATGGCGCTGCTTCGCTTTCTTATGCCGCCAAAGAGCTGGCAGAAGACCTTACCGCAGGTGTGAAGAACCCGAAGGCACTTGTGGTGGGCGTTGGTGAGATCGGCCAGGATGTTTGCCTGAATCTTATCAACTCGAATTTTAAAGAAGTAACGATCCTGAACCGCACCATCGAGAAGGCCGAAAAGCTTGCCGCTAAATGCGGATTCAGCTTTAAAGCGATCGAACAGCTGCACGACGAAGTAGCGAAAGCCGATGTCATCATCAGCTCGGTATCAGGCAACGAGCCGCTGATCAGCGCGGCCCTGGTAAAAGATATCAACCTCATCTCACACAAATATTTCATCGACCTTTCCATTCCGAGAAGTATAGACCCGGCCATCGAAGAGATCCCGGGAGCGATCGTTTATAACCTTGACGATATCCAGGAAAAAACGAACGAAGCCGTGGAGAGACGCAAGGCAGCCGTGCCCCAGGTACAGGCCATCCTGAAAGAAGCCATGGCAGAGTTCGAAGACTGGTCGAAGGAAATGATCATTTCGCCCACTATCCAGAAGCTGAAGAACTCGCTCGAGCAGATCCGCAAAGAAGAGCTGGCGCGTTTTATTAAAAATGCCAAACCCGAAGAAGCGGAGAAGCTTGAAGAAATGAGCCGTTCACTGATGCAGAAGATCCTGAAGTATCCGGTGCTGCAGCTCAAGGCCGCCTGTAAAAGAGGCGATGCTGAATCAGTATCGGAGCTGCTCCACGACCTTTTCAACCTCGAAAAGCAGTCGACCAAAAAATAATCACGATCTCAGCGATCCGGGACAAACCCCGAATTTTTTTCTGAACGCCGTTGAAAAATGGTTGGGATTCCTGTATCCTACTTCGCGTGAGACCTCATTTACAAACATGCCCGTGTCTATCAACAGGTGCCGCGCATGGTTCATCCGCAGGTCGAAAATAAAATCGAAGATCGTTTGCCCGAAAAGCTCCCTGAATTGTTTCTTCAGCTTGAACTCGTTGATGCCGAACGTGGTCGACAATGACTGCAGTGAATGGTCGTGGTGAAAGGTGACCAGCAGGTGTTCGCGCAGCTGCTCAAGCACATCCTTATCCCTTCTGTTGATACGCACAGCCTGTACGTTGCTGCCGCGCTGGTAGTGTTCCAGCTGCAGGGCGAGCAGCTCGAGTACTTTCGCCTCCAGGAAGAGTTTGCGTACGGTGCCGGAGAGCGGACAGTTGATGATCGCTTCTATGGCCTGACGTATTGCGGGACTGCGCAGTCCATCGCCGCTATACAACATTTCTTTCCTGAGAAGCTTTTCGCGTAATGTGTCAGACCAATTTTCTGAGGGACATAGGAGGGAGGAGAAGTAATCAGTGCATACCTGAAAATGCGCAACCCGGATATTTTTATGGACCACCAGCTCATAATTTGTTTCAGGTATGTATATGAAGTGATGTGCTCCTGCACCAAGCTCGGTTAACAATCCTACCTCGTGGAAATTGGTGCCAACACGCCCCTGAATGGGCATGCAGACATTGACAACACCCGGCAACGCATCATGCTGAACCTGGATCTTGCAATCACGCTCGAACGTTGTGCGGATCTCTCTGACGCTGAAGGTATCCAGGTCCAGGGTCCGTTCTTCGTACTTTCCGATCGACTCACAATCTGAAGCCCAGGCTTTGAACCCATAAGCTTCTTCCGGCCCTGATAACGGATATGATTGCTGAAGAATTTCCTGGTATTGAAGGAGAGCGGGACTGGACATAAACTCCGTTTTGCGTATGCAATGCTCCGTTTAACGAAGTCCGGTGCTGAAGGTTTGATCGTATACGGTCTAAATCAGTTAAAACAACCTATGCTAAAAAAAATCTTGAAAGTTGTCGGTATCATTTTGGGTGTTCTGGTGCTTTTGGTGGCCGGATTTTATACGAAAGTATATTTCAGTGTGAAGGAGCGAATGAACAAGGTTTATGCTGTCACGCCTCAGGAAATTACCGTAGACGCCACAGACTCGGTGCTCATTGCCACGGGCCAGCGCTACGTACGCTCGAAGGGCTGCAAAGATTGTCATGGCGATGATCTTGGTGGCAAAGTGTTTATTGATGATCCTGCGTTAGGGCTGCTCATTGCACGCAACCTCACAAAAGGAGAAGGCGGACTTCCGGATGATTATGACACCCGCGATTGGGTGCTGGCACTGAAGCACGGCATCAGGCGCGATGGCAAACCGCTGCTGTTTATGCCTTCGCACGAATATGCGCAGCTCACGGAGTGGGATATGAAAGCCCTGATCGCTTATTGTTCACAGCTGCCGAAGATAGACCGTGAGCTTCCGCAGAGCGATGTGGGTCCCCTTGGCAAGATCCTGACGGACCTTGGCAAACTTCCCCTGTTGCCGGCGGAGATGATCGACCACAACAAAACGCTGGTGAAGGAGATCAAAGCCGAAGCCACGGCGGCGTATGGCAAATATCTCGCTACGGCGTGCCAGGGATGCCATCGTGAGAACATGAAAGGTGGCGAACCTGTGGCGCCCGGATTCCCGCCGGTTGCCGATATCAGCGCGAGCGGAAACCCTGGTAAGTGGACGGCCGAGCAGTTCATGGAAACCCTGCGCACCGGTAAAACGCCGGAAGGCAAGACCCTGAAACAGGAAGAGATGCCCTGGTCTATGACCAAAGCTTACACAGATGTGGAGCTGCGGGCGCTGCATCTTTACCTGAATACATTGTAAACAAGCCCGCCCCGTGCGGCCGTCATTCTGAATGATGGCAGGTGCGATGGCTGGCGCGAGTGAAGAATCCCCAGATAGCGAAGTGCAAATTGTAAGACACGTGCTAGAATCAGGTACGCAGTACGCTTCCGGGGATCCTTCGCTCGCACATGCCAGCACACTACTCACCGCTCAGGATATCGGTTTTATGAAAAGAATGTAATTTTCTTTCCCTACCTTCGACTAATCTTTCAAGTATCTCTTCTTTTTGGTGATAGGCGAAGAAAAACGATTCATTAACCTGATCAATGAGCATCAGGGTCTGATCTACAAGGTTTGCATCATGTATGAGAATGACCCGGACGCCCGGAACGACCTGTTTCAGGAAATTGTACTTCAGCTCTGGAAATCGTTTTCCACCTTCCGCGGTGAGGCCAAGATCACTACATGGATGTATCGCATTGCCCTGAACACCGCCATTTCCGGATACCGGAAACAAACGCGGAACCTCAGAACAGAAGACCTTCAGGAATTGCACTTCAACATTTCGGAGCATGCGGCCAGTGACGACCGTGAGGAAGATATTCAGAAGCTTCAGTGGGCGATCCGCCAGCTTTCTGAAATTGAACGGGCAATGATCATGATGGCGCTTGAAGAAGTACCCTATGACGAGATCGCAGAGACCATTGGGATCACCCAAAATAACGTGCGGGTCAGGATGAACCGGATCCGTGAAAAACTAAGAAAACTGATGTGTGCCGATAGCCATGGAATTAGATGAACTAAAACACATTTGGAAAAAAACGGATGTTGACTTTCATCCCAAGGGAGAAGCGGAGTTAGCATCGATGCTCAAGGGCAACAGCAAGTCTATCATTGATAAGCTCAAACGCAGTGTGTGGCTCGAGCTGGTCTTTACGCTCATTGCGAGCATTGTGCTGCTGGTCTATGCGCTGAATCTTCCCAGCGGGGCGCTGAAATGGATCTCGGTGTCCATCCTGGCGATCTTCGCGGTCTACCCCGTTTATTATATCAAAAAACTGATGCTGCTCCACCGGTTCGAGGGTGCCTCCGATAACCTGAAAGCCAACCTTGAACAGCTCATTGAAAGCCTTACACTGTACCTGCGGTTCTACAAACGCAGTTATACCATGTTGTACCCGGTATACTTCTGCCTCGCGCTGGCATTTATCGCCATCGAAAGAGGCTTCGATGAATTCCTGAACATCCTCTTCAAGCTGGAGACCATGCTCTATCTGCTCTTCCTGGCGGGTGTGTTCTACTTCTGCAGCACGTGGCTGGTGAACTGGCTGCTGCGAAAGCTCTATGGCAGGCACCTCGATAAGCTGCAAAGCCTGCTGAATGAGCTGAATAGTTATGAGAGGCCGGAAGCCGCGTGATGGTTGGCCGGTTGCCAGTTACCGGGTGGCCGGTTCAGTGAGGCTTTGATTCATTACGGTTGAATTGCAATTCCAGCAGAATATGGTATCGTTTTTTGAAGCAGGAAGGTCTAAGTTCACACGTCTAGAACCGGCAACAGGCAACCGGCAACTAAATCCATCGTGGTTAGCTAAAAAACATCTTGTTTTGCGCTAAGCAGCCGCTCAGTTGCTTATACACCCCGGTTATATTTTCTTTCGATTGGTCTTTGCCCAACGCTTTGAGGATGCGGTGTGACAATGTTCCTTCGCGGAGGATCACATCGATCTCACGTTTCCGGTTCTCGATGGGTTCATTTCCAGAGCGGATCATACGCTCCAGGATGTGCTGCCACAAGGCTGAAGCTTTTGCCGACTTCTCGGGAAATCCGAAGGCGCTGAGGTATTCGGGCTGATCGATCACGGCATCCTGTGCCTGTTCTGTGGTGCGCTCGAGGATCTGCGCAAGCGTTTCTGTCTTCCATTTCATCTGGCTATCCACATCCAGGAATTTTTCGGAGACAAATGCTTTGATGGTCTCGATCACCAGGGAGACAATGGCCAGGTCGGCAGCGGGGCATTCCTGTATGTCCATGATCCTGATCTCGATGGACCCTCTGTCGAAACGGGGGATCGCGCCCCGCGAATTCACCCAGATGGGATTGAGCTCATTTTGAGGATCGAACACCGCGATATCACTTTTGATCTTTTCGTAAATGGTGTTGATATAATTGCGCCGCGAGAACACCGCCTCAGGAATTACCTTACCGGTGATGGACGGAAGCCTCGATTGATTCGTTCGATAAAATTTCAGCCGTGTATCCAGCAACCCCGTTACCTTGCCATCCAGGATGGGTGAGCTCGCACAGAGCGCGGGTAATAACGGCAGGATCATGCGTACGGCGGCATGCAGCTTGGCAAACTCCTCATCGTCGTAGAACGGAAGGTTGAGGTGTGTGCTCTGCAGGTTAGACCATCCGTGACCGCGGCAGTCGAAGATGGTGTTGTAGATGTTGTATACCTCGTTGTTCTCGTGCGGCCACAGCTTCGTTTCATGCAGCGGGTTCATGAAGGGATGTGCCGCGGTGGGCATCAGCATGGTGTCCCATCCCGCAAGGATCGCGTTGATGCGCTCAACGTTTTCCGCGAAAGCGTGCTCCAGGCCGTTGAGGTTATTTTCGGGTTTGCTGGACTTGAGCTCCACCACATGGAGCACCAGCTCGTTAGACCACGTTACTATGCCGTTCTCGAAATCGCTGGCGTAGTGGCCCAGCTCGTGTTTCAGCAGCTCGTCGGTAATGGGTTTCACCTGCAGGGTATTGGAATCAACGAGCATGTATTCTAGCTCAATACCATAGCCCTGGAAAAGATGGATGCGTGGGGGTTGCTGCATCACTTGTCGGATTTGATCTTATTCAAAAATACATCCATCACGGTGGAATACAATTTTTCTTTCAGGATTTTATCCTCGATCCCGGAGTCGATGTTGGGATTGTCATTGATCTCGATCACGTAGAACTTACCGTCTACTTCTTTCATATCAACCCCGTACAGGCTTTTGCCGATGAGGGCGGTGGCCTTGAGCGCTGTTTTCAGCAAACCCGATGGCGCCTGGTCTACCGCGATGCACTGCACCTCACCCTCCTGTTGTTGTTTTTCCGAGATCCAGTTCACGATCTGCCAGTGCGCTTCGGCCATGAAATATTTGCACACATACAACACCTGTCCATCGATGATACCCACGCGCCAGTCGAACGGAGTGGGCAGAAATTCCTGCGCGATCACCAGTTCCGATTTCTGGAACATGGTAGCACACACCTGTTTGTATTCTTCCTCGTCGTTGATTTTGAACACACCTTTGCTGAACGCACCGTCAGGTTGTTTCAGGATGAACGGATAATTGAGCTTCTCCGGTACGTGCTTATGATGGTCTTTGCCGATCACGTACGATTTAGGCGTCAGGATCTTGTTGGCATTGAGCAGCTCGTGCAAGTACACCTTGTTGGTACATTTCAGGATCGAATCCGGATCATCGATCACAGCAAGCCCCAACGACTGCGCTTTTTTAGCGAAGCGGAAGGTGTGGTGATTGACGTAGGTGGTCTCGCGGATGAAAAGGGCGTCGTACTGGATCAGCTCGCCGAAATCATTTTTGGTGATCAATTCCACGTTGAAGCCCGCCTGGTCGCCCGCTTTCACAAATTTCTGAATGGCCTTGTCGTCAGA
>NZ_JAHESF010000042.1 GCF_018598225.1 Chryseosolibacter histidinae
GTCTTGGCAGGAGCTTCTGCGGCTTTCGGCGTAGCAGCCCTTCCCCACCGCCCTTTCTTCTCGGGAGCGGCAGCGGCGAGCGTCACACACTCTTCATACGTGAGATCTGCAGGCACCTTGCCTTTCGGGATCTTCACGTTCTTCTTGCCAGCCTTGATGTAAGGACCAAAACGACCATTGAGCACCTGCATGTCAGGGTCTTCGGGGAATAGCTTGATGGTTCTGTTGGCGTCGGCGATGCGCTTGGCCTCGATCAGCTCCACAGCCTTTTCAGGTGTGATCGTATAGGGATCGAGGTCTTTGGGGATCGATACGAATTTCTTATCGTGCAGCACGTAAGGGCCGAACCTGCCGATGTTCACCACCACAGGCTTCTCTTCGAACAACCCGAGGTCGCGCGGCATCTTGATCAGCTCCAGGGCATCTTCAAGTGTGATGTTCTCGATGAACTGGCCCGGTCTGAGGCTCGCAAACTTCGGCTTTTCACCACCATTATCGTCGGGATTCTCACCGATCTGCACATAGGCGCCGAACTTGCCCAGCTTGGCATATACGTTCTTACCTGTTTTAGGATCCACGCCCAGCTCCCGCGACTTGCCCACGGAAGAGCGCTCCACCTTCTCCGTCTTCGACACTTTCTTGTGGAAAGGCTGGTAGAAGTTGGCGATCATCTTCTTCCACTGAAGCTTGCCGTTGGCGATCTCGTCGAACTCCTGCTCGATCTCGGAGGTAAAAGAATAATCGGTAATATCAGGAAAATGCTCCACCAGGAAATCGTTCACGATCATGGCGGTGTTGGTCGGGAACAACTTGTTCTTTTCCGCACCCGTGATCTCGGAGTCTACCTGCTTCTCTATGTTGTTGTCTTTCTTCAGCGTGAACACATTGTATTTGCGCTCAACGCCTTCGCGGATCTCTTTTACCACATAACCACGCTTCTGAACGGTGGTAATGGTAGGCGCATACGTCGATGGCCTTCCGATGCCCATCTCCTCGAGCTTCTTCACAAGGCTGGCTTCCGTATAACGGGGAGGATGCCGTGAGAACACCTGCTTGGCCACGAGCGAATCCAGGTCGAGGTTCTGACCGATGGTGAGGGGTGGCAGCGTTTTGCTGTTCTCCTCCTCGTCCTCATCGTCGCCGGATTCCATATATACCTTGAGAAACCCGTCGAACTTCACCACCTCACCTGAAGCGATGAGCCTGTAATTATTGGTGGAGATGCCGATGGTTGCTGTTGTCTTTTCCAGCTCGGCGTCAGCCATCTGGGAGGCGATGGCGCGTTTCCAGATCAGCTCGTACAAACGCAGCGCATTGCGGTCCATACCAGGATCGTTCACTGAAAAATCTGTAGGCCTGATGGCTTCGTGAGCTTCCTGGGCGCTGGATGACTTGGTCTTGAACTGGCGTGGCTGATGATATTGCTGTCCGAAGGCGGCGTTGATCTGCCGCTGGGCTCCCTGCCGTGCTTCGTCAGAGAGGTTGACGGAGTCCGTTCTCATATAACTGATCTTACCCGCTTCATAGAGCTTCTGCGCCACCATCATGGTCTGGATCACAGAGAACCCGAGCTTGCGGGCTGCTTCCTGCTGCAACGTTGACGTTGTAAAAGGGGGTGCCGGCGACCGCTTCGAAGGTTTGGTCTGCAGGTCAGTGATGGTGTACTTGGCACCTTTACAGGACTCGAGAAATGCAAGCGCCTCCTGGTCTGTGTCGAAACGCTCCGGTAGCTCGGCCATCAGCTGCTTGCCCTTGCCGAGATCGAAGATGGCGTTGACCTTATAAGACGATTTCACTTTGAAATCGGTGATCTCACGCTCGCGCTCCACTACCAGCCTCACAGCCACGGATTGAACACGACCGGCGGAAAGCCCGGTTTTGATCTTTTTCCAGAGGATCGGTGAAAGCTCATAACCTACAAGCCTGTCAAGCACACGGCGCGCCTGCTGGGCATTCACCAGGTCGACATCGATGCCGCGGGGGTTCTCCAGTGCATTGAGGATCGCCTTTTTGGTGATCTCGGTAAATACGATCCTTCTGGTTTTGGCGTCAGTGAGGTCAAGCACCTCTTTCAGGTGCCAGCTGATAGCTTCTCCCTCACGGTCCTCGTCGCTTGCCAGGTACACCGTTTGGGCGTCATCGGCAAGTTTCTTCAGTTTTTGTATTACATCCTTTTTTTCGGGACTGACCTCGTAGGTCGGCTCAAAATCATTTTCGATATCAATGGCGCCCCCGCCCTTGGGCAGATCCCTGATGTGGCCCATGCTTGACGCGACCTTAAAATCCTTTCCCAAATACCCTTCAATGGTCTTCGCTTTCGCGGGTGACTCTACAATTACTAGGTTTTTTGACATGTTTTTGCCCCTCTCAAAGAGGTCAAATATCAGTATTTTTTTAAAAAATCAAATTTTACCCCTTTTTGCAGCCGCTTTTGAACCAGCTATAAACCGCATCGCAAACTGGCGAACAGGTGAGGATTTCAGCGTAGAATTTGATTTTTTTGCCCCAGAACCGGTATAAATTTGAAACTTAAAATAATTCGGGGAACTGTCTTTTTATTATGGTAAAACAACTCTATCTGTTCCGTCATGCCGAAGCTTTGGACAAATCTGCCAATCAACCGGACAAAAACCGCGAACTGACCACAGCAGGCGTTCAACAGGCGCTTCAGGCCGGCGCGTACCTGTCGCGGGAAAACCTGGCCCTGGACGCCATTTTCTCCAGCAGTGCCGAACGGGCCCGGCAAAGCGCCTCCATTATCGGAGACGTGCTCAAGCTGGATCCGCAGCGCGTCGTTTTTGAAGACGAGCTTTATGATGCCTCGGTGAGGACCTTTTTTGCCTTCATCGGGCAGCTTGACAACGCCTACAATCATGTGATGTGCGTAGGCCACAACCCTACCATCTCTTACCTGGCCGAGTACCTTTCAAAGGCGGAGATCGGCGACATGACCCCGGCAGGCGTTGCCATCATCACCTTCAATGTTTCCTCATGGTCTGAAGTAAACCAGGGCAATGGCGAGCTGCTCCGGTACCTGACACCACGCGAGATGATGAACACGGGCTTTCAGGCATGACAAAAAATGAACTGATCGCACAATTTGATCCGAACGGCCCCGGTGTCGCAGGGAACCTGTTTGGGCTTCCGTTCACGCCGGCCACCGCCGAAGTAGTGATCATACCCGTGCCCTGGGAAGTGACTGTCTCCTATCATGCAGGCACTGCGCGGGGACCGCTGGCCGTACTGGAAGCCTCCTCGCAGGTAGACCTGGCCCTGAAAGAGATCCCCAACGCATGGCAGCTGGGCATCAGCGTCCTTCCCTTCCCCGCCGATATGCCGGAGGAAAGTGAAAAGCTCCGCGACCTTTCCGTACGGCACATCCGGGCGCTGGAGGCGGGAGAAAAAATGTTGCCGGGAAACCCCATCACCACCAAGATCAACGAGGCCAGCGAGAACCTGAATATCTACGTGAAATCCACAGCGCAGAAATGGCTGAAGGAAAAGAAGATCGTGGGCCTGCTCGGGGGCGACCACAGCACACCCCTGGGCCTGCTGCGGGCGCTGGGTGAGCAGTACGATCGTTTCGGCATCCTCCAAATCGATGCCCACGCAGACCTGAGAAAAGCCTACGAAGGCTTCACCTATTCGCATGCGTCCATCATGTTCAACGCGCTGAAGCTTCCTTCCATTGGCAGACTGGTGCAGGTAGGCATCCGCGATTACTGCGATGAAGAGCTCAGGGTCATTGAACGTTCGATGGGAAGGGTTACCACTTACTTCGATGAGGACGTAAAAGCGCAGCTCTACCAGGGAAAGTCGTGGGAAAATATCTGCGACCGCATTATCCAGGACCTTCCCGAACACGTCTACATCAGCTTCGATATCGACGGGCTCAACCCAAAGCTTTGCCCGAACACCGGAACCCCCGTAGCCGGAGGACTTGAATTTGAACAGGCGATATATCTGCTCAAAAAGCTGGTCCGGTCAGGCCGCAGGATCATCGGCTTCGACCTCAGCGAAGTAGCTCCCGCCCCCGACAACGACTGGGATGCCAATGTAGGGGCGAGACTTCTTTACCAACTTTGCAACTGGGCTGCCGTGTCGCAGGGCAGGTTATCAGCGAGCTAGTTGCCGGTTACCAGTTGCCGGTTTCGGGAGGTGTGTGTTTTCGAAGCATTGCTTCGATTCAAAGAGCAAGACCAGAACCTCCTAAGCAAACCCAGTCTGAGCTGGCCATCCGGAAACCGGCAACCGGCAACCAACCCAAACTTTAAACTTCAAACTTTAAACTTTAAACTCTACCTTTGCCCCTTCATCATGAAAAAAGTCGCTTTTTACACGCTGGGATGCAAGCTGAACTATTCGGAGACGTCTACCATTTCAAGGATGTTCGAAGAAAAGGGCTACAGGAAGGTGGACTTTACGGATACGCCTGACATTTTCATTATTAATACCTGCTCGGTAACAGAGAACGCCGATAAGAAATGCCATAAGATCGTACGCGAAGCACGCGGCATTTCACCGGAGGCTTATGTAGCCATTATCGGCTGTTATGCGCAGCTGAAGCCCAAAGAGATCGCGGAGATCCCGGGTGTTGACGCCGTACTGGGCGCCGCTGAAAAGTTCAGGCTCGTGGAGCTGCTCGACGGTTTTGTGAGAGCACCACAGCCGCAGGTGCTGGCTTCGGAGATCAGCGAGGCTACGCGGTTCAATACTTCGTACTCACTGCACGACAGAACACGCACATTCCTGAAAGTGCAGGACGGATGCGATTACTCATGCTCTTTCTGCACTATCCCCCTGGCGCGGGGAAACAGCCGCAGCGACAGCATTCAGAATATCATAGAAACGGCCCGTGGCATCGCCGCCACCGGTGTGCGCGAAGTTGTGATCACCGGGGTGAACACCGGCGACTTCGGCTTGCAGAACGGCCAACGTGTGGAGCGTTTCATAGACCTTATCAAAAATCTCGACAACGTTGAAGGCATCGACCGCTTCAGGATCTCTTCCATCGAGCCTAACCTGCTCACCGACGAGATCATCGAGTTCGTAGCTACCTCGCGGAAGTTTGTTCCGCATTTCCATATTCCGCTTCAGTCAGGATCGAACAAAGTGCTCAAGCTGATGCGTCGCCGATACCAGCGTGAGTTGTATGCGGAGCGGGTTGCCAGGATCAAATCGCTTATGCCCCATTGCTGCATTGGCGTGGATGTGATCGTAGGATTCCCCGGCGAGACCCAGGAAGATTTTCTGGAGACGTACAAGTTCCTGAACGAGCTCGACATTTCGTACCTGCACGTGTTCACCTATTCAGAGCGTGAGAATACCCTCGCCGCCACTATGCCCAACGTAGTGCCTGGAAATGTACGCGCGGACCGTTCGAAGATGCTTCACATTCTCTCCGACAAAAAACGCCGCAAGTTCTACGAAGAAAACCTGGGCAGCACCGCCACGGTGTTGTTTGAAAACGACGTCGAAAATGGAATGATGCACGGCTTCACCCCGAACTATGTGCGCGTGACCGCGAAATACGATCCCCTGCTTATCAACGAGCTTAAATCACTGCAGCTTATTTCCATCAATGAGAAGGGAACGGTGGAGGTGATGGAGCCGGAAACGGTGTTGGTTACAGGTTAGAAGTTTGAAGTTTGAAGTTTAAGGTTAGAGGTTGAAAGTTGGGGGTGGTACCGTTGCCGGTTACCGGTTGCCAGTTGGATGAGTTGACCTCAACGGATCGGGTGATGGTCAAGCGTTGAGCAGAACACCGTAACCAGAAACTTACACTGTACTAAACCGGCTATCCGGCAACTGGTAACCGGCAACTTTAGACTTTAAACTTCAAACCTCCAACTGCCCATCCCTGATCTCGAGTCGCCTGTCGGCCATTCGGGAGAGGTCGCTGTTGTGGGTTACGATGATGAATGTTTGTCCAAGGTCTTTGCGCAGCTGGAAGAAGAGATTGTGAAGCTCTACTGCATTTTTCGAGTCGAGGTTTCCGCTGGGTTCGTCGGCCAGCAGCAGGTCAGGTGAGTTGATGAGCGCGCGGGCCACAGCGGTGCGTTGCTGTTCTCCTCCCGAAAGCTCCGAAGGTTTATGATGTTTGCGTCCGTCAAGTCCCAGCATTTCCAGCAGGCCCTCTGCCCTCTTTCGTACTTCGCCTTCATTTCGTTTGCCGATCATGCCGGGGATGAGCACATTCTCCAGTGCCGTGAACTCCGGCAGCAGGTTGTGAAACTGGAACACGAATCCGATGGACTGGTTACGGAACGCCGCCAGGTTTCTGGCCGATTGTGCGAACACGTCGCGGTTGTTGATCAGCACCTTGCCGATATCAGGTGTATCCAGCGTTCCCAGAATATGAAGCAGCGTGCTCTTACCAGCACCCGATGCCCCCACGATGGCCACGATCTCCCCTTTCAGCACATGAAGGTTGACATTTTTCAGCACCTGCAATTGACCGTACGTCTTCTGGATCCCCGTAGCCTGTAACATTAAAAGTTCTTGGTTTAAAAGTTTAAAGTTTAAAGTTGAGGTTTGAAGTTGGGCCGGGTTTCAGTGTTCAGGAAACGGGCACCTCAGTCAGCTTCAACCTGTTTTAAATTTAACGATCTCAATCTCACCTTTCACAATCGTTTCTAACTCATTGAAACACCAATCATTATCATAAAAGGTTAGCCGGCAGTATGATGTTGGTGCTCCGTCTTAAATCTCATATCCCGCATCGCCAATCTAATTCCTTCACATCTCAAATCTAATATCTCAGCGCTACATCGCTTGAATTAACGGTTTAAATAAACTAGTTTTCGCACCAAAACAAAAACTACATGAACATTCACGAATACCAGGGCAAAGAGATTCTTAAAAAATACGGTGTTGCCATTCAGCGTGGCATTGTTGCGGATACCCCGGATGCTGCGATCCAGGCGGCGAAGGAGCTTCAGGCTGAAACTGGCACCAAATGGTTTGTGGTAAAATCACAGATCCATGCCGGAGGCCGTGGTAAAGGTGTTGTGAGAGAAACAGGTTCAAAAGGTGTTGTGCTGGCCAAAAGCATCGCCGAAGTTCCTGATAAAGTAAAAGGTATTCTCGGTGGTGTTCTTGTGACACACCAGACTGGTCCTGACGGAAAGAAAGTGAACAAGGTGCTGATCGCGGAAGACGTGTATTACCCCGGCGAATCAGAGCCCAAGGAATATTATATGAGCATCCTGCTCGACCGTGCTACAGGCAGCCCGGTGATCATGGCCTCCACGGAAGGCGGTATGAACATCGAGGAAGTTGCCGAAACACATCCTGAAAAGATCGTTAAAGAATGGATCGATGCCACCATCGGTCTTCAGCCTTTCCAGGCGCGCAAGATCGCGTTTGCCATGGGCTGGGAAGGAAACGCCTTCAAAGAGGGTGTAAAGTTCATTCACTCATTATACAACGCTTACCTGGGCCTGGATGCCTCTATGTTCGAGATCAATCCGCTGCTCAAGACATCTGACAACAGGATCCTGGCCGTTGACGCCAAGGTAAATCTCGACGACAATGCATTGTACCGCCACAAAGACCTGGCGGAGCTCAGGGATATCACTGAAGAAGATCCACTGGAAGTAGAAGCCGGAGCCGCAGGACTGAACTACGTGAAGCTCGATGGCAACGTGGGATGTATGGTGAACGGCGCAGGACTTGCCATGGCCACCATGGATATCATTAAACTTTCAGGTGGAGAGCCTGCCAACTTCCTCGACGTAGGTGGTGGAGCCAATGCCGAGACCGTGGAAGCCGGCTTCAGGATCATTTTGAAAGACCCCAACGTAAAAGCTATCCTGATCAACATTTTCGGTGGTATTGTGCGTTGCGACAGGGTGGCGAATGGCGTGGTAGAAGCTTATAAGAAGATCGGAAATATCAGGGTGCCCATTATCGTAAGGCTGCAGGGTACCAATGCCGAAGAAGGCGCCAGGATCATCGAAGAATCAGGCCTGAAGGTAAAATCTGCGATCCTTTTGAAAGACGCTGCCAAACGCGTTCAGGAGGTATTGGGTTAATTATTGCAGAAAAGTCGATAATTCTTGTTATATTTCGCTGAAATTTGCCATGCTATGAAAAGGCTTTTTACTGTATTGCTATTGATCGGTGCCGTTGTCCAACTGGCGGATGCCCAGAGCTTCTATTCTGTGCGCAGGAACCGCAGCCTGTTGTTCACCGCCGGGGTCAACACTTCGACCTACTATGGCGATCTGAAAGACAATGGCGATATCTTTGATGTGAAGCCCAGCCTGTCGCTCGGCCTGCTGTATTACGCCAGCAAACGCGTTGGTGTGCGGGGCGAATTCTCATGGGTGACGCTGTCAGGCTCGGATGCCAACTCGAAAGATGAGGGCCGCGCTAACCGCAACCTGTCTTTTACTTCAAGCAATTACGAATTCAATGTCTCAGCTGTCATTAACCTGATTCCCCAGGGAGGCCGATTCTACCAGCGCCCGCCTTTCAACCTTTACGGTTTTATTGGCGTGGGTGGGTTGTACTTTAATCCCAAAGCCGAACTGGATGGCACTAAATATGCCCTGAAACCGCTGCAGACAGAAGGTGTTTCCTACAGCACTTTTACACCCATCATTCCTTATGGTATTGGTGGAAAAATAAAGGTCAATCCATTCTTTAACTTCGCTGTTGAAGCCGGCTGGAGGAAAACGTTTACCGACTACATCGATGACGTCAGCACCCGATACGTTGACAACGCGTCTTTCACAGATCCCATTGCACAAAAACTGGCTGACAGAAGGCCCGAATTAGGACTGGCCCCAAGGCCTGCAGGATCGATCCGCGGTGGAAAATCAAAGGATGCCTATATGCTGTTCAGCGCACGGATAGAGTATTATCTCCCCTATCAGTTCGGAAACAACAACAAGAGACTTTATCGCTCTAAACGCAGGGGCATGTATCACCGCTGATCTCAGATACGATCATTATAACCGAAGCTCCGTTCGCTCATCAGGGCAAACGGAGCTTTTGTTTTATAACAGGACCATTTGATTTAGCATTGTTAGTCTATCAATAATAATCAGGATGTTTGCGTCATAGCGCATGCGCTCATGATTGATGCCTCTGGATCAGCGTAAGGGATTTGAGCTTCTATCGCTCGTAAAAAAGTCAGAGACAGACCTCAATAATGAGACGATAAGATATGACCAGATCCAAACGCTGAGCTCCCCGGACCGGAGATTTCAGCAACAGAGCCTCTGTTCGACGTGAATAGCAATGACAAGGAAAAGTTTGGATAGAACGACTTATTCCTTCTTTACCTGAAGCAAGAACCGGATGTCAAATACGCAGACGGATCTCCATTACAGATCACCTGTCGGTGATACCAGCGCCGATGTTATCGAGCACTTCGAACCTGGAGTAATTGCTTCTGAACTCAGGCACCAGCTCCTTCATCAACGCCACCATCTTCAGCTCGTTCTTGTCATTGATCAGATCGTTGAACAGCTCGATGTAGCTATTGATCTCCCCGTATTCGTAGGTCATTACACGGGCGATCATGATCTTTTCGTGGTGTGTAGGGATGGTGTTCTCCTTATCGTTCAGCAGCTCTTCGAACAGCTTTTCACCGTTGCGCAGGCCCGTGAATACAATGTCGATGTCTTTGCCGGGCACCATGCCCGAAAGCAGGATCATCTTCTTGGCGAGGTCGAGTATCTTTACAGACTGCCCCATATCGAAAATGAAGATCTCGCCTCCACGGCCCATGATGGCAGCCTCCAGCACCAGCTGACACGCCTCCGGAATGGTCATGAAGTAACGGGTGATCTCAGGGTGGGTCACAGTGATAGGACCACCTTTTTCGATCTGCTGTTTAAAGACAGGAATAACAGAACCGTTCGAGCCAAGAACATTACCGAAACGGGTGGTCACAAAAGAGGTGTGACTGTTTCCGAGCTTTTGAAGCTCGTTGTTCAGCGATTGAACGTAGATCTCGGCAATCCGTTTAGAACATCCCATGATGTTGGTAGGGTTCACCGCCTTATCAGTGGAGATCATCACGAATTTCTGCACCTGCTGCTCTACGGCCACATCGGCCAGGTTCTTTGTACCCAGGATATTGCACAGTACGGCCTCGCTCGGGTTGTTCTCCATGAGCGGAACGTGCTTGTAGGCGGCAGCATGGAACAGGATATCAGGCTTATGCTCTTTCAGGATCGCCCGGATCCGTTCTTTATTGACAATGTCGGCTACGTAAGAAAAGATCGGGGTCTCGAATCCAAGCGATTTGATCTCACGGTCGATCTCAAACAACGGGGACTCTGCCTGATCGATCAATACAATAAGCTGCGGATGGTGGTGGGCTACCTGCCGTACCAGCTCGCTACCGATAGATCCGGCGGCTCCGGTAATACAGATCTTCTTTCCCTTGATCTGGCGATTAACGCTGGGGTTCTCAAGCTTGATGGGATCGCGCTCGAGCAGGTCTTCGATGTGGATCTCCTTGATCTGGCTGAGGCTCAGCTCTCCCTTCACCCACTTTTGAACGGGTGGCACCACGCGCACCTTCACCTGGTTTCTCAAGCAGATATCCACGATCTCGTTTTTCCGGTCCATCGACAGGTTCTTCACGGTAATGATCACTTCATCCACGTTCAGTCCCAGTAAAAGGCCATCGAGGTCTTCTCCATCGGCGCTGTAGATCTTCGAACCGTTGATAACCTTGCCGATCTTGTTGCGGTCGTCTTCCAGGAAACCGACCACCCTCGACGACGGTGAAGAATCAATAACGTGTTTGGTAATGATGCCGGTCTGGCCGGATCCGAAAATCAGCACCTTGGAGTTCTTAACGATACCGCGGTTGTAGAATGAGAATACGTACTTGACCAGCAACCGGTAGTTGAACAGGAACAGGAAAGAAGCGAGGCCGGTGATCAGTACTACCGAATACGGAATGAGGTTATGGCCGCCGTTATTGTAATAGATCCGGTTCACGCACCATGCCAGAATAGAATTCAGGATCACCATGAAGAAGATCCTTACGCCATCCTGGATGCCCGTATACCGCACGATACCCTGGTGGCTACTGGTGATCAGGATCGCCACCAACGCACAGGCTGAGGTCAGCAGCACGCCCGAGCCAATGTTATTATTGATGATATCCGCCGTCATGAAGTTGAAGCGGAGCAGATATCCCAGCACACAGGAAATAGAAATAAAGAAAATATCGATGATGATAATAACCCACCGGGGAAGGATACGGAAGTTATAGATCCACCTGATTACTGAATATTGAAACATGAAGCCTTGATGTGATAAAGATCGATATTCGGAATATTTGGAGACTGTCTAACAATCAGCTGACAATTAAGTTCCCGGCTTGCGCGACTTGAATTTAAAATATGACTTGATGGCGCCGAACAGTCCCCCTCCCAGCATCAGCCATTCAATTCCTGAAATAGGTGCCACGCCCGGCTTTGATCCGCCGTTGGGGTCACCACCCGGCTGCGCTGCCACCGCTACAACCATCATAGCTAGGGATACCAAAAGAATGACCTTTTTTTTATTCATACCCACTGCGAATTATTGCTTGATAACTTTAATCCTCAAAACCTGATTCTGATCCCTGAGATTCACCAGATACATTCCTTTCACAAGCGAACGCATATCAATGGTGACACCCTCTTTGCCGGCCTCTACCGGTGCGCTGTTCACTTCCCTTCCCTGCGCATCATACAGCGATACTTTCACCTGCGCAGGAACATTGGCGATATTCAGGTAATCCGATGTAGGGTTCGGATAGAGCCTTAGGTCGCTGTTCTTACCTTCAATACCGTTGATGATGAAGCTGATCTCATCCGATACTGTCACGCAGCCGTCTTTGGTTGTTACCACGGCCTTATAGAGACCGGTTTCTTTCACCTCATACTGGCTGGCTACTGCTCCGCTCACAGGCGCATTGTCTTTATACCACTGAACAACCGCGTCCTGTGCCACAGAAAGCACATTATCGGTAACCACTACTTCGGGCTTGGCAGCATTCACGATCTTTGCTTCTACGGGAAGCCTGAGGGCCGATTCGCATCCGCTGCTGTTAACGACGGAAACAAAGTAGGTTTTCGATGCACTCAGCACGGGCGTTGTAAATGCAGCCTCGTTGGCAGCGGGAATGGCCGCGCCTCCGGTTAAAGCTTCATACCACCTGTACGATCCGCCTTTCGGGGCACCGGATGCCGACAACGTAACGCTGCCTTCACCACAGCTTTGTGCCGCCGTAACCGAAGTCACTTCGTGAACCGTGTTGATCTTTGCCTCCACAGCCTTGCGCTGAACAGATTCGCATCCGCTGATATTTACCGCCGTTACAAAATAAGTTCTCGATTGCTCCAGCACAGGTGTTGTAAAAGTTGGTTGGTTTGCACCAGCAAGTGGTTCTGTGGCGGTGGCAGTTTCATACCACCTATAGGTACCTCCCAGCGGCGCACCGGCTGCTGTCAGCGTAACACTTCCTCCTCCACAATGCTCTCCGGCAGTAACAGTGCTCACTTCAACCACGGGGTCTATGGTAACGCTCAGGGCATCATTAAAAGTATGGGCATCGCATCCGGCCGCGGAAGAGGCCACCAGCGACAATTTGTTCAGGCCAGTAGCCAGGCTGCTCCGGTTTACGGACACCGTGATCTTCTGGCCATTGCCTGTGACCGGCGCGTGCAGGTCGGCATTGCCCAGTTTAAAGACATACGCCACGCCCGGCTGGGAATTGGCTACTTCCAGCTTCACCAGCGGATCGGCACATTGCTGCACGGCGGTCAGCGGAAGCTCACGCTGCACATCTACGGCCACCGGATTGAACTTCAGCTCAAACCGGGAAGCACCTTTAGACAGGACATCGGCCGTAACGGCAAAGTTGTATTCGGCACCTTCTTCGATCACTGTTTCCTTATTCAGGAAATGGTCGATGAGCACGATGCCGTAAGCGACATCCATTTTATCCAGGTCGCCGAACCTGAGTGTATAATTTCCGGTAGCAACATCTTCCACCCTTAACTTGATATTCTTCGCAGCACATTGCAGCAGGGGGATGCTGTTGATGGCATAATCCTCGGCAGCAGTGGTTGTGTAAGAAGATACGTTGAGGTGCGTGTAGCGTTGCAGGGCATTGCTGAAGTCTCCGTTCTTACGCTTGCGGGCATCATACTGGCCATCGAAGGTTTCAACGGCATCGTCCTTGAAACGGATCACGGTTTCATCGTGCTGATTCGCTGAGAGCAGTGTAATACGCATGTAGTCGCGTGGCTGCACTTCCCTGAGGAATTCGTATTGATTGGAGGTCTTGTCTGCTTCTTTCATTACCAGGTTAGAAGCGCTGGTAGACTGGATCCAGTACGCCTGCCCCATCGCTACTTCGCCGGTCCAGCCACCAAAGGGAGGATTGGTTGCCACACCCGACACATAGGAAGCAAACTGGTTGTTGGCAGTCCGGATCCACATCGCGTCGTTCAGTCCGGTCTTCGTCACATTATCCCAGTCGATGGCCGAAGGGTAAGGATTGGGGATCAGGTTATAACCGTTGTTAGCAGTAGAAATTGGAATCGACACATTGTTTTTACCGATCGTACCGCGGACCGAGATCGTAAAATCTCCCGTCAGGTACGAATAGGCTGAATAACCTACAGTATTGCTCAGCGATGTTGAAGCCGTTGAGCCTCCGGAGCCGACCGCCACATACCCATTGGTTGCAGGGTTGAAAAAATAGATCGAGGCTGACGAGCTGTTAACAACGCCGTTAACGCCATTAGGACTCGGATCGGAGAAATTACCCGTAACCGGGAAATCATCTTTCCACATAGACACATTACCATTGGTAATGGGCATGGAGAGATAACGCCACGTATCGGGGCCGTTGATGAAACGTTGAACGGTAACGGAACCTATGAAATTTGCAGGTGTAGGCAAGGTGGCTATACGTCCGCCTGCGTTGACGCTGGTAGACCGTACGGTGAGCACACCGCTGCCTGAACCGTCGGCGTCAAACTTCGATCCGCTGTTCACCAGTGTTAGTGTGCCATCGAGATTAACATTTCCGTTTACCAGGATACCGTTTGAAGCGGTTGAATTGGTGATATTGATGTTGTTCGCGGTAAGCGTACCAGCAATGCTTTGATCCGTTGTACCGTTGAATACCAGCGTGCCGCTGTTAGCATTAAAAGTACCGTTGTTGGTCAGGTCGCCGGCTACGTTCAATGTTGATGGAGACGTGAAAGTGCCGTTGATGGTAAGGTTATTAAAGGCTGTAGTCGAGCTTCCGCCGACAGACGTGGTGCCACTGATAATGACCGTGCTGGTAGATGGGGTGAACGTGCCGTTGTTGGTGATGTTGTTGTTGGTGACCGTCAGTGTATGGGTAGCGAGATCGAACGTGCCCGCCGATACCGTAAGTCCTGCCGATACCGCAATATTCTGCGCAAGGGTCAATGTCCCGGCCGATTTATTGATAGTAAGTCCATTGCCAAAAGAAGTGGTTGATGTTCCTCCGATCAATTGAGCGCCTGTTCCATTAAAGGTCACCAGCGCGCCGGGTGAGAATGTACCGTTGTTCGTGAGGTTGGTGCCGATATTGATGGCTGATGAGCCCGAGCTGAGTGTTGTCGAGGCGGAGTTTATGGTGAGCGATCCACTAACATTCAACGTTCCTCCGCCGGCCAGTGTCTTTATTCCGGTTCCGTCCAGGATGAGATTGCCGTAAGTTCTCGTATAGACATTCTGGTTAGCAGCCGCTTCGAATGATACCGTAGCGCTGGCATTCATGGTTCCACCCGTAGGTCTCGCTGACTGATACCACCAGCCCTCTGTCTGGTTAGACCCGTTAAACGTGGTGTGCAGTATGCCCGCTGCACCCATGGTGAAGTTGGTAGCGTTCACGTAAGACGAGGTGGTGAGTGTTCCGTTTACAGTAACTGTGGCAAATCCGGTGGAGACCGTTCCTGCCCTGATGGGATCATCGGTTTCGAGAAAAGCATTCGCAGCGACTGTCAATGTTGAATTGGTCAGGCCAAGGATTTCAACGCCGGGATCCGCTGTTAAAGTGCCTGTAGTCACTGTTAAAGATCTAGCAGAGCCGATGTTAATGGTTTCCATCAAACTGCCAGTACCCGCAGCGCCGAAATCAAAAGATAATGCACAAAAATCAGCTACAGTATTATCCCAAAGCAGGATAACGTAAGGTGAAATAAGATCCACATTCGTTGCCGTAAATCGCAATGTCCCTACGTTTGAGATCACATCGGCTGTCGGATCAGCATAAAATCCAGCGCCAGTATCCCAAACCGCCAGTGATCCAGAAATGGTAAGCCTCGCCGCACCGTTACTAAAACTTAACCCGTTGGCAATATTATATTCTACGAACAGGTTATGGCATGAAAAATTGCCATTTACCGTAACGAGGAACGAGTTGGTATAGGCATTGTCATTAATCCCTGGATAATCGGTGCCTTCCACACAGCCGGTGGTACATGCCCCTCCCCAAGTGGTGCCAATATTCCAGTTACCATTTTGTGTTGCTGTAAAATCAGCTGAAAAGCCGATTAGGGAAATCATCAGAAAGCAAACCGTAAAAAGTATTCTCATAGTCAACCCTTAAGACCCGCAAAAGTAACGAAAACTTAATGTACTTCGAAATTACTGAAAGTTCTGTGAATGGCTTATATATTCGATAAACAGCCCTATTAGTAACTCAGCTACCCAATATTTTTATCTCATCGGTGCAATTTGCAGAATATTTGATTGAAGCAGGCTCTCATGATCACAAAGGTTTCTCTTACGCATGTCCCGGAACCTGCCTTGTAAAGAGCCTGGAGACATGCCAATTCTAAAAAACCGTAAAAAATGCTTGTAAAACGGGCTGCAAATGCAGATCCGGCGCTTCCCTGCCATCGACGGTCCGATATTACATTCTTCCAAAAAAACAGGTATTGTGCCGCTCGTAACTATTTTGTTTACAATTAAAAAAACAGTCGTTAGGAGCTATCCGCACAACATGCAGGGTCAACTGCGCGGCGAAGATATGGCGTTCACTACAAACATTGCAGCATTTCGGGACAGCATGCGTTGGAAGGTTATAATCCGGACTATTTCCCGGTTGAAATGCATGGGCGGGTGGCAGCGCTTAAGGATGTTGCCGGTCTTTCCTTGCCAGTCGCTGGTAATACACGGCGGGAATGATCAGGATCATCAGGGTTGGATTCACGATCAGTCGGTGAAACTGTGAAAGAAACGGAGAAGAGATCTCGGAGTCGCCTTCCAGCGAAAGCTTAACCACCAGGTACAGCGGCAACAGCACCAGCAGATCAATGACCTGTACCCACAATGCCAGCTTTAAGATACGGGTGTCGGCAAAAAGCGCATACAGCACCAGCAGCATGAAGATGTCGTTGAGAAATATGCGGGCGAGCCGGTTTATGGAGAAGTGCATCTCCGGACTGAGCTGCGCCTGGCTGATGAGTGCCAGCACGTCTGTTCGCTGAAACAGGAACACAAATGCCAGACCGGCTACACCGGCTGCCCCGATGGCAACACGTTTCATCAGGCGTTGACCGTGTTCCACCTGCCAAAGTTTTTGATCCAAAAATACCACAGCACAAATACCACGGCATAAAGAATACCCGTGAAAAAGAACTTATGAAAGAAGTACAATTGCTGCGGATAATAGAAGGCAATGCCGTACAACGCTGCCAGGCGCAACACATTCATAATATAAATGACCGCAATTCCAGCAAAAGCAAATTTCAGCAGCGCCTTCCATGCGCCCCGGAACGCGATCAGAAAGCACAGGTAGACAATGATGACATTGACGCTGTTACATCCTTCGTAAACCTCGATCACGGTGACGCCATTGCGCACCAGCGGAACATTGATGCTCCCCGTTACCTGCACAACCGAAACGGGCTCATCGAACATGCGCAGAAAGGCAGCGGTCTGCCGCGTGATCGCCAGGGTCAGCGGATCTTCTTCCTCGTAATGATCGATGTAAAATGCATACAGGGTGTTGAGCACCAGGTAAAGGGCCAGATACCGGAGGAGAAAATAGATCGCGGGTTTGTAATTCATCGCTTCACGGATTTGGCTGGAACACCCACCACTGTATGACCGGCCGCAACTTCTTTGATAACAACCGCTCCTGCTCCTACTTTGCTGCTGTTGCCGATGGTCAGGTTCTGAAGAATAACAGCGCCAGTGCCCAGCAGCACTTCTTCACCGATGTGCACGTTGCCTGAAATACGGCAGCCCGGCATGATAGCGGTAAAAGCGCCGACCTGCACATCGTGACCAATGGTGGTGTCCAGGTTAACGATCACAAATGCACCGAGCGTAATGCCTGTGGTGAGGATCACTCCCGCGGTAATGATCGTTCCCTGCTCAAAGATATTGGTATCGCTGCCAGTCTGCGCCGATGGATGGACCAGCACAGGAAACTGTATGAGGGAATTGCTGATCTGAGCAATGATCTTCTTGCGGGCCTGCGGGTTTGAAATGGCTACTGCTACCGAGAGCGGAGCAGTGGTAGTATTCAGGTCGTGAACGCCACCAAGCACGGGCAGCCCATCGATCTGCGCACCCTTCTGTTTTCCGTCATCGAAAAAGCCCAGCAGGTCCCACTGTTTTTGATGCGCATTGATCTGCTGCACCATCAAAGCTGTTTCGCGTCCCAAACCACCGGCTCCGTAAATAACGAGGTCAGATACCATTATTCAAAAATAGGTGATTAAATTGAATCAGGCCGGTAATTGGTAATCGGGTGATCGGTAATCAGTAAATGCAAGGTACAGTTCCAAACCGATTACCGATTACCGAATACTGATTACCGGCTTAAAGCATTTTACCAACCAGCGTAGTGATCTTTTCAAGCTGTGCATCCGTGAGGCTGCTGCCGGAGGGCAGACACAGGCCACGTGCAAACAGGTCCTCGCTCGCCTTCGAACCATAATAAGGGGTTCCGTTGAAGACCGGCTGCAGGTGCATGGGCTTCCATAACGGGCGGCTTTCGATGTTCTCTTTCTCCAGCGCCAGCCTCACCGTTTCGGGGGTAAGCTTGCTGGTAGCAGGTAAAAGCATACACGTGAGCCAACGGTTAGAAACACTGCCGGGAAGCTCAGGCTGAAACGATACACCCGGCAGTCCGCCCAGTATTTTTTTATAGTAGTCGTATATAGCCCTGCGACGTGCCACCCGCTGGTCGAGCACTTTCAGCTGGCCGCGTCCGATGCCTGCACTGATGTTGCTGAGCCTGTAATTGTATCCGATCTGTGAGTGCTGGTAATGCGGCGCCTGGTCACGGGCCTGGGTAGAGAGGAACTTTGCCTGCTTCACCCATTCTGCATTCTCCGATACAAGGGCTCCCCCACCCGAGGTTGTAATGATCTTGTTGCCGTTGAAAGAGTAAATGCCGATGTCGCCGAACGATCCCAGCTTTTTTCCCTTGTAAAGTGAGCCAAGGCCCTCTGCAGCGTCTTCGATGATCTTGATGTCATAGTGACGGGCGATGGCCACGATCTCTTCCATCTGCGCCGGCATGCCATACAGGTGCACCACGATGATGGCCTTGGGTTTCTTTCCCTTCCTGATCCTGTCTTCAATGGCTGACCGAAGTGCCTGAGGGTCCATATTCCAGGTGCTATCTTCTGAATCCACATACACCGGGGTGGCACCCTGGTAAACAATGGGATTACAGCTGCCGGCAAAGGTGAAGCTCGAGCAGATCACTTCGTCATGCTGCTTCACGCCCAGCATGATCAGGGCGAGATGAATGGCAGCAGTGCCCGAAGACAAGGCTGCGCAATGAGGTGTATTGTTATAATCCGCCAGCTCCTTCTCGAACAGGTCGAGGTGAGGACCTGCGGGTGAAATCCAGTTCGATTGAAACGCTTCCTGTACAAACTTCAGCTCGTCACCTCCCATGTGCGGCGGTGACAGATAGATTCTTTCGTTCATTTAATCTTTTGTTATAAAGGGCGAAAATATACTTAAAAAGTTGCCGGTTTCCAGTTGCCAGTTACCGGTTGGCGTAGTCATCATTAGCGATTGTGGTCAGTTTCAAGTTAAAAAGTTTAAGGTTTAAAGTTGCGGCCGGCAACCATTCACTTAGTCAGTGCTAGTTTGGCCAGCCCTCCGTATTCATGAATGACCAGGGCCATCATGTGGATCTTGGCTGACGATGGCCAGAAGTCGTAGGCATTTTTCTGAGGGTCGCGTTTGATGTAGTGGTCCGTGGGTGCCGCCACCGGAGCCAATCCCTCACGCTCGAAATACTTCATGGCCCTGCGCATGTGAAAAGCACTGGTTACCAGCACGAGCTTGTGCTGCTTTCCAAATCGCCGGCTATAGTCCTTTGCTTCTTCCGCCGAGTTTGCCGGTGTTGGTACCATCAGCGTATCGGCGGGTGCCACGCCCAGCTCGAGCGCAGCCTTCGCCAGCATCTCAGCTTGTGGGATGCGGCCCGACGCCGAGTATCCGCTGCACACGATCCTGCTACCGGGCAGCAGGCGGTGAAGGCGGATCGCTTCATTCAGCCTTGCGCGGGCGGGATCAGAGAGCTGATTTAAATGAGGCAGGCCGGGTGCATAGGCATGTCCTGCGCCCATGACCAGGATGTGCACGTCGGGTGCACCACCGGCCTCCGCGATATCAACCACGGGGTATGTGTCTTCCAGGCGATGAATGAGCCACTGAGGCACCGGTGAGATGCTGATCACGAAAAACCAGATCGCCGCTGTATAAAGACAAATTTGGAACAAGCGCTTTTTACCGAACCTGCGCGCGACCAGGCACACAATGATCAGCAGCCACAGGATCACCAGCGGATGAAGCATGTCGTTGAAGAATCTGTACATGGCGTGATCCGTAAGTTAAGCCAGGAATGTAACGGAAACCGTAACCGGAAGGCTGATCATATTTTTTGCGTGGCGATAACTTTCTCCTTAAACCTGTAAAACACCACGGTATCGTCTTCCACTGATTTATCGAGCACCATGCCTGCGGCGATCTTGTTCCTGTTGCCCACGGTGATACCGGGTATGGTGGCGCTGTTGATGCCGAAGAGGTTATCGTCGCCCACTTTGGTGAATCCCGAAAAAGATACGTTCGGACTGATAAAATTGTGTTGCCCCACAGCGCTGTCGTGCCCGAGGCTTACCCGCGCGTTGAGCAATGTAAAGTCCCCCACTTCCACATTAGGGCCGATGTTGACGTATGGTGCAATGACCACACCGGTGCCGATCTTCGCTGACGGCGAGACATACGCCACGGGATGGATAACGGTTGCAAAGCGCGCGCCTTCCGCCAAAAAGCGCTCGACGATGGGCCTGCGGTAAGCCAGGTTGGCAATGCCCATCACGTATTGCTTATCTTTCTGGATCACGTGCTCACGGATGCTGCCTAAAAAAGGTGCTGATAATTTATAACGCGCATAGCTGGCGGGGTTGTCGTCAATAAAACCTGCCACTTTGAAGGCTGGTGTTTTGCTACGGTCAAACCCGGCGAATGCGATGTATTCGTCGATCTCGGCGGCGTGTCCTCCTGCGCCTATGATGATAACTTCCATGAATGATTGAATGAATGATTTTAATTTTCTCGTCAGCGTGCGGTGTAACCTCCGTCGACCATCAGGTTTGTTCCCGTGATCCATCGTGATGCATCCGACAGCAGGAACACGCAGGCGTTGGCCACATCTTCCGGTTCGCCCAGCCCCAGGGGGTGATAGCTCCTGATCTTTTCAAGCGAAGCCTCGTCCTGGCTATAGACAGCACTGCTGCTCATGGGTGTAACCACCACACCGGGAGAAACACAATTGACCCTGACCTTTTTCGGCGCCAGCTCCAGCGCCAATGATTTCGCACCCGCCACCAGCGCTCCTTTGGTAAGGCTGTACAATGTTTTGCCGGCTTCTCCCACCACACCCATCACCGAGGTTATAAAGACCACGCTCGCGCCTTCCTTCGCCGCATAGCCCGGCCGGGTGAGCAGCCTGGTCAGGTTGATGGAAGCGTTCACGTTCGTTTTGAAAAAATTACTAAGCTTATCTTCCGAAATATTCCGCAAAGGCAGCGTGGTGGAAATGCCGGCGCTGTGAATCACACCGTGAATACCGCCAAGGTCTTTCAACGCGGCGAGCTTCTCTTCTGTTTCCGCCGCCTCGGTCAGGTCCATGGGCAGGATCCGGTGATGTGAATGATCCATCAATGACAATGTCTCGCCGAGCCTGACTTCATTGCGGGCGATCAGGATCACCTTCGCTCCCACTCTGCTGCAGGATATGGCGCACTGGCGGCCGATGCCTGATGAAGCACCGGTCACTACAATCACTTTTCCACGCAGGTCAAAAGGATGATGCGCTTCCATGGTCAGACCTCAACCAGTTCACTGATGTGGCAATTTTCAAAATTCATCACGGCGGTAGCCCACGACATGCCCACACCAAAACCACACAGCAGCATTTTTTTAGATTCAGCAAGATTGTCTTTCAGCTGAGAGACAATGGTGAGCGGAATGGATACCGATGACGTATTGCCAAATTTCTCGATCGAGGCCGGAACTTTGCTGTTGTCGAGCTTCAGCTTATTCTTCAGGTAATCGTTCATGTAACTATTGGCCTGATGGAATACGAAGTAATCGAGGGAGTCCATCGCCGTATTGGAAAAAGACAACAATTTCTTAATGTCTTTCGGGATCTCCAGCAGCACAAAATTGAAGACATCGGCGCCGTTCATGTATCCGTGCTCTTCGGAGCGGATGTTGCCGTGCTCGTCCACCACTTTTTCTTCCAGGGTCTCGGGCGTGCTGGGGTTCCTGTATCCGCCAGCGTTCACCTTGATGAGCGATTCTTTGGAACCATCTGAGTTCAGCGAGAACCAGGCATTGCCATACTTCTCGTCACGTTCGATGAGCGCTGCCACGCCGCCATCCCCGAACAGGAAAGCGGTCTTCCTGTCTTTGGGTGAATAAATGCGTGAGCGTGTTTCTCCATCCAGTAAAAGCGCTTTGCGGAAGCCACCGGTCTGCATCATGGAATAGACCACCGAGAGGCCGTACACAAAAGCGGAGCAGCCGAGGTTCATATCAAAAGCCGCCGTTTGTTTGGAGAGTCCGAGGCGTTCCTGCAGCAGCACACCCGTTGCGGGCATCCTGTAGTCAGGTGTTTGCGACACGAAGATGAGCAGATCTATTTCGCTGCGATCAACGTTCAGGTCGGCGATCAGGCGCTCGGCAGCTGCGAAGCAGAGGTCGGAAGAGCAGATGTTGGCCGGCGCGAATCTTCTTTCTTTAATGCCGGTCTTCTCTACAATATCCCTGACAGAATCCTTATCAAAATACTGCGTGTATTCGTAATTGTTAACAACCTGTTTTGGCACCGCTGCGGCAAGGCCACGAATGCCAACACCGTTAAAAGAGATTAATGCCATTGATGGGTTTAATTTTTAGCGGCAGCACGTTTTGCCACTTCATTGAAAAGATCTTCGACCGTGATCAGTTTTTGAAATACTTCGTCCTCGATCGTTACATCAAACTGGTCGTCAAGGTTTGCGATCAGCGAGAGGCGGCCCAGCGAGTTCCATTCGTCGTAATCGCGAAATTTGTCACTCATGGTGATTGGCCGGTCTATTTCCAAAGCTTCCTTGAACGATTCTATAAACTTGTCTTTCATTGTATTACGGATAAACCGCAAATTTACACATTTTTAATTGCCTTTAAAAGATTCCATGGTGGCCGACCCGGAGGCACTGATGCCCTCCCGTTTGAATACTTTGCTGACCGTCATGAAGAGGATCTTCATATCGAGGCGAAAAGACAGGTGCTCCACGTAGTAAACATCCAGCTCGAAACGCTCGGGCCATGAAATAGCATTGCGGCCATTGACCTGCGCCCAACCCGTGATGCCTGGCCTCACCTCGTGGCGGCGTGCCTGCCGTGCGTTGTACAACGGAAGGTACTTCACCAGCAACGGCCGGGGGCCGATCAGGCTCATGTCGCCCAGCACTACGTTGATCAATTGCGGAAGCTCGTCAAGGGATGTGGACCGGACAAACTTACCCACGCGGGTCAGCCTGTCCCTGTCAGGAAGCAGTGCGCCGTTGCTGTCACGCTTATCGTTCATGGTCTTGAACTTCAGCACCCTGAACACCTTACCTCCCCTGCCAGGCCGCTGCTGTGTAAAAAATGGTTTCCCTGAATTTACAAAACTGAGAATGACCGTCACGATCAGGATCACGGGCAGGGCGATCAGCAGCGCGAAACCCGCTACAACGATGTCGATGGCCCGTTTAAAAAAGCTGCGGTACATCATGAGACAGCGATCAATTTATGTGCATTCTCAGGACCAAATTCCGTGGAGGCAGCAAGGGCGTTCGTGTGAAGCTTGCGCTGGTAGTCGGGGCGGGCCGCGATCTCTTCAATAAAAGCAACCATGGCGTCGAGCTCGGTATCTTCAAAACACCGGCCCATGCCATACTTCGCGATGAGGGCAGCCAGCTCGGAGTGTTTCGATGCCAGGCAAAGCATGGGCGCTCCAACCGACATCAGGTTGTAGGTCTTGCTCGGCACACTCAGCAGCGACGCCTCCTTGCCCAGCGTTACAACAGCGAGGTCTGCCGCTGACAGTGAATACGGAAGCATCTGCACATCCTGCCACGGCAACATCAGGCAGTTGGTAAGCCCATAAGAAGCGATGCGTTCTTCCAGCATTTTCTTTTTATCTCCTTCGCCGATGATGACAAACTGCACCTGGTTGTTCCGGAGCCTGGCAGCAGCCTCCACCAGCATTTCAAGGTTGTGCGTGAAGCCCAGGTTACCGGAATACATCACCAGGAACTTGCCCTGCAGCCCGTTTGCTGCGATGAACTTGTTCTCGTGCTTATCTACAGGTTTCAAAAATGTATTGTCTGTCCAGAGTGGCGCAACTTCTATTTTCGACGCATCGGCATACTGACTCAGCAACGTCTTCATACCCTCACTGAGGGTGAAGAGCTTCGCTGCCCTGGCAAATATTTTTCTATTGGCGCGCTTCCATAACCTGATCACGAAGGAGTCTGCCTTCATGATCTTGTATTCCACCAGGGCATCGGGGTACACATCGTAAGTAAGAATGAAAAACCTGTTGCTGCAAAACAACGGCAGCAGCGGCGCGAAGGGCGGATTGGATACAATGTAAAGATCTGCCTTGCGATATTTGGTCTTCACCAGGAACAGGATCTGCACAAATGCCCAGCCCCAGGTCCAGAGTCGTTTGATCGTGGTGGTGCGGTTATAGGTAACGATCTTCTCCACCTTCACATCGCTATCAAGGGGTACGTTGCGCGCCGTAAGCTTGCCGGTAATAAAGGCGCGTGTCTTGTACTTTCCCCTGTGGGCGTTGATGATATCGATCATCAGGTACCCGGAGTTCTGATTAATGAATACGATCTGATCACTCATGGGTTCAAAAGGTCATGCATGTGACAGGTTGTTCAGCGCTGCTTGCCAAAAATGCTGACGAAGTTCATCGCGAAGGTTTTCAGCCGGTCTTCGTACTTCTGGTACAAGGCCTGGCCCTGACGACCCGGAAATGACGCGAGGAGCTCTGCCAATTTCTTCTCATCGTGGGGTTTGAAGAAGATACCTTTTTCGCCCAGCTGTTCTATGTTCACATCAAGGTCAGAAGCGATCACAGGAACCTGCAGCGATATCGCATCTTCGATCACGGTGCTCCATCCTTCGAACAAGCTTGGCTGAACGATCGCTTTCGCGTGTTTCATCAGGCAAAGCTGATCCTGGCGGGGTATTACGCCCAGCAGGCTGATGCGGTCATCCAGTGCGTTGTCGCTGATCAATGCTTTCAGCTCGCTGATATAAGCCTGGTTGATAGCCGACTCCATCTTGCCAGTGAAGGCCACGTGCACTTTTTCATTCTGCGCTTTGAGCAGTGCCAGGGCCTTCAACACCACCGTGTGGTTCTTGTGATTGTGAAACTGGTTCGATACCAGGTAATAGCTTGCCGGCAGCTTATACTTCTCCCGAAGCTGATCGATGTTGCCGTTGCTGGCCTTTTCATCGATGATGGACGCAAAATGCAACACATGCACCTTCATCGAGTCCCTGAGCTTATAGAACTTGCGGAAGTGGCTGGCCACATCATAGCTCGATAGCACCAGGTGGTCTGTGTTCTTCAATAACAGCCTGAGTCTTGCCTCGCGCAAAATGAGCTGGCTTTTGGTGAAGAACTGCGGATAGAATTTGTGCTGCAGGTCGGGGAACCATGCTGCGGCAACGAAGCCTGGCTTGCGGAAAGCTTTAGACGCCGGAACAGGCTGATCGTTCAACGGATAAAGTCCATCGAGATCAAATTCATTGACCAGTGATTCAGCGAAAAGGTTCTTGCCTTTAAGCATCGAGAACAGGTATTGCTTGTAGAGGTTGCCAAAGTTACGCTGAACGAGCTTGAGGTAAGGATACTGGATCTCCTTCGTAAATTCAGCCAGCGTCGGGTTGTAAAAAAGGATTATCTCAGGTTTGTCCTCATCATCCAGGAAGTTCAACGCGTTCACGAGATTGATGACATAGATCACGCCTCCCATCCAGCTTTTGCTGAAGTTGAAGATCACCCCTATCTTGAGTCTTTTCTTTGTATTCATGTTTTCAATTTTACCACGGCTTCAAACCGCGGTGACTTTCTAAAATTTTTCTCAGATCAATTTTTCAAAACGCAGCAGGTCGGTCAGTCCTTCTTCGATGTTCACCTGGGGCGTCCAACCTGTGAGCTGCTTTAAAGTATCGATGCTGGCCACCTGTGTTTGTTTATCGAACCTTCTTACCCTCGTGTTATCGAACTTCACATCGATGGTTCGTCCGGCGATCTTTCCGATCATGTTAATGATCTCGTGCACGGTGAAGCCCTTGCCTGTGGCTACGTTCACGGTGCTGACACCCGAGTTGCAAGACTTCCACAACCTGATGAGGGCTTGTGCGCAGTCGCGGGTATGGATGTAATCTCTCACTGTTGAAATGTTACCGAGCTGAAGCTGGCTGGTGGATTGCAGCTGGCGCAGGATCTCGGGAATGATGTGCGGGTTGGTCTCCCGCGGGCCGTAGTTATTAAAAAGTCGTGCGATCACCGTTGTAGTGCCATTGAGGCTGTGATTGAGCTGACAGAGCTGTTCGCCAAACAATTTGCTCCATCCATAGATATCCACAGGAGCGATCGGTGTAGACTCTGACAACAAGCCGGCGCTGTCTGCATAAACGGCTCCTGACGAAGCGAAGACCACTTTATTGACGCCTGCCGCCGCGGCTGCCCGGAGAATGCTTTGTGTACCTTCGGCATTCACACGCAGGGTCCGCTCGGGGTTATCGTTGCACTCCGGTATGTAGTGGATGGCCGCCATGTGAAAAACGGCGCTGGGTTTTACCTCGCGGAAAAAGGCCGTAACCATAGCGTGGTCGGTGATGTCGATCTCGGCCAGCGACACATTCTGGATGTCCTGAATGTGGGGCGCAATCCTGTTCTTGTTGTCGAGAATAACAACCTCTTCTCCCGAAGACTTCAGCTGCCGAACCAGCTCGTTACCGATAAAACCTAAACCTCCTGTGACAATGACCATATTTTTAGCTAATTGAGAACGCTATCAAACCGCAAAACAACGAATTTAGGCGGACATCGATAGCATGGTGTACGATTATATATTTAATTTCTTTTTGCCGAGGCGATCTCTCCAAAAAACCTGCGATAATCATCGCCGATCTTGCCAATCGCGTATAATTGCCGGGCTTCCGAGGCCTTTTGCTGGATCCTTTCCCGGAGCTGACTATCTAAAGCCAATGCCTGCAGCCTCTTCGCCAGGGTGTCTACGTCGCCTACTTCTACCAGGTAACCGTTTTCGCCGTCGTGGATGATCTCCGAAGGACCCGCCTCACAATTGAAGCTTACGCAGGCCAGCGGCGTTGACATGGCTTCGATCAGCGCGTTCGGAAATCCTTCGATCACTGACGTAAGCGCGAATATTTTACTTTGCGCCAGGAACAGATCCACATCCTGCTGAAACCCGGCAAAGTGCACCCTGTCCTGTAAACCCAGCTCCTGGGCCAGCTGCTCCAGCCCGGCTCTTTTAGGGCCATCGCCCACAATCACCAGCTTCCAGCCAGGGGCGTTCACTTTTGCAAAAGCCTGGATCAGGAAGTGCTGACCTTTTTCACGCACGCACCTGCCCACGGTCACGATCTGGTCTTTCCGCTCCACGCGGTGCTCTTTAATTTCTCTTAAAAAATTCGGGATGATGCGGATAGGACAGGCGTAGCGTGTGCGGTAAGCTTGCGCCGCGGCCTCGGTCTGGGCGATGATACCATTGACCCGTTGTTTCAGTACACTGTGCGAAAAACGGTAGAGGGCATCCAGCATCTTGTTGTTCGGGAATCGCACACGCGAGGGACTGCTCCGTCCTGAGATCACAACTTTGGTCGGGAGCCCCAGTGACGAAAACAATGTCAGCGCCATATACCCCAGTGAAAAAACAACATCAGGCTTGCCCTTCCGCAGCTCGGTGCGCAGGAAACGCAACACATACGGCATATACATGACCCTTCCCAATTTCTGGCGTACAGATGCGGGAGGTTCGATGAGCTTGACCGAAGGATGCAATTCGTAGAACACGGGCTTTTTGTACATCACCAGAATGGAGACATCGTCACCCAGGCCCACCAGATAGTTGGCAAGCACTGCGGCGGTACGTTCTGTTCCACCCACGGTCATTTGGGGAAGCACGATAAAGACTTTTTTTGCCGGATGGTTCACTTTGAAAGTTTCGTTTTGTAAAAATTGTTGGCCATCATGGCTATGCGCAGGAGCCCAGCCTTGTCGAGCAACAACTTGTATTTGTTGACCCTTGAATTGAAGTTCAGTTTATTAACACTGTAGTCGATGTGCGCTTCTATCGCCTCCGGAAGCTGTACAGGGTTTTCCTTTTCCAGGAAAGAAATGTCGGCGCTGGTAAACTTCTCACTCTTCCTGGTCCTGGTACCGCTGCCGTCGTTGCCAACGTTAAACGATTTGGGAACATACGGTGACACGGTGAGCAGGTCGTGCTTCACCATGTGGTACACGTTCAGATAATCCAACGCGAGCATTTTATTCTGCGAGACAATGCTAAGCATCGCCGGATAGAGGTCAGCGCCGTTCCTGTAAAGGCGGTCAACGAACGTTTTATCTTTCAGCGACGCCTTCACCTGTGCCAGGTCATATTCATTGCCCTTCAGGAACCTGTCCTTCCACATAGCAAAACCCCATGGATTGAACCTGTTCTGGAAATAGACCTTATTCTTTTTATCAGCCTCTACAGGGAAAAACACAGAAAAGGAAAAAGCAGATATGGAGTAGACACGTTTGTTGTGCTCATAGAAGGATAGTCCTTCATTCATATACTTCAGGAAATCGGGCGCCACAACCACATCGTCTTCGAGGAAGATGAACCGGTCGTGATCCCTGAACAAAATTTCGAATGAATCGGAATATGCTTTTGCCAGTCCTTTGTTCTTTTCATGAAAAACGCGCACTACCTTACCAAAGCCTGTGATCTGGCGGATATAATTCCTGACCTCTTCAATGGAAGCGCTGTGCTCCGGCTTATACGGTGCATCCGAAGAAATGTAAACTGTGGTATCACGCGCAAAGTCACATCGCTTCAATGATTCGATGCATTTCTTCAGGTATTCCAACCGGTTATACACCATGATCAGCACCGGGGCTTTCTTATTCTCGATACTCATGTCATCCAATATTCAGTGGTGGCAGCGTTTTGATCTTTCTTGCCGGCACGCCAACGGCAAGGGAATTGTCAGGCACATCTTTCGTAACAACAGCTCCGGCCCCCACAACCACGTGATTGCCGATGACCACATTGGGCAGGATGATGGCGCCACTACCAATGGAGCAGAAGTCGCCTATCGAAGCGCCACCCAGCACGGTTGCCCGCGGCGAGAGCTCGCAGTAACGGCCCACCGTCACATCGTGGTGAACGGCAGCAAAGGCGTTGACGAGGCAACCTTCACCGATGCGCACGCTGTTGCTGATCATTACAAATTCCATCACATTCAACCCTTCACCGAGGCTTACATCAAAATGACCTGTTCGCGACGTAGCAGCAACAACCGAGACCAACTTTCCTCCGGCGGTACGCAGCTTCGATGCCACTTTCCAACGGTTGGCCGGGCTGCCGAGCCCCAGGATGAATCGCGGATCCTTTTCGAAAATCACCGCAGCCTGCTCAACACTTTTCACTACCGGAAACCGGCCATAAAAAAGCTCCGGACCTCCTTTGCTGATGTCGTCAAAGAAATAAAGATCATCAAGGCTTTCCTGCTGGTGCAGTAATTCCAGTATCTCTTTCGCGTGTCTGCTGGCGCCGGCTACGATCATGTTCAGTTATTTTGAACCCTCAGCATAAGCCTCGCCACAAAATCGATCTCCTCTTTGGTGAGCGAATGGTAAATGGGGAGACACAGGATGCGGGTGCTGACAGTTTTGGTGACGGGCAGATTGGCCTCCTTCACGTAGGGCAGGCTATCGAGCGAGGGATAAAAATATCTTCTCGGATAGATCCAGTTCCTGTTAAGCTCCTCGACGATGCGCAGTGTGATGTCTTCTGACGGCAGCACGATGGGGTAATAGGCGTAGTTGAACTCGGCGTGTTTGCTGACCACCGGTCTTTCATGGCGCAGGTTCTTCAGCACTTTGTCATAGTAAAGGCTTTGCGTGCGCCTGCTTTCCAGGATGGAGGCGATATGATTCAGGTTTACCAGCCCCATGGCGGCATGAAACTCGGAGTTCTTGCCATTGATGCCCAGGTCGGCAAATCTTTCGGGGCCGTCGTGCCCGAAGTTACGCAGGTACGACATTTTCTTCAGCAGCTCAGGCCTGGTCGTAAACACCGCTCCTCCTTCTATGGTATGATAAAGTTTGGTAGCATGAAAACTGGTGGTGCTTACGTCGCCATACTCGAATACCGATCTTCCCTTGTACTTCGTGCCGAAGCAGTGGGCGGCATCGTAGATCACTTTGAGATTATGCTTTTTCGCAATGGTTTCTATGGCATCGATATCGCAGGGAATACCGTAAACGTGCGTGGCCAGGATGGCTGACGTTTTCGGCGTGATGGCAGCTTCAATTTTGGAAGGATCGATGTTCAGCGACGAGGGGTCGATGTCAACAAATACCGGTGTGCATCCTTCCCACACAATGCTGCTGGTGGTGGCCACATAAGAGAATGGTGTGGTGATGATCTCTCCTTTCAGGTCGAGCGCTTTGATGGCGATCTGAATGGCAATGGTACCGTTGGTCATATACAACAGGTGATTGACATTCAGATACTCCTTCAGCTTCAGCTCCAGCTCATTGACCAGCGGGCCATTGTTGGTGAGCCAGTTGCGCTCCCAGATACCATCCAGATATTTATCAAACTCTGCTCTTGGCGGTAAGAATGGTTTTGTTACTTGTATCATAGGTATTTTTTTGCCAAAACTTGTCGCGGCAAAGTTATTAACTTAATTAAATTTATTCTTCTTCATTAAAAGTTACTCCTTACAAACAGCATCCACCATCCATCCATACGGATTGAATTTGCCCTCGTGCCAGTTCATCTGCCGGTCCCAGAAACCGGGACATGCCTCATACACCGCCGGTGCAAAACCATAACTGATCTCGATCAACAAAGGGTTGTTTTTCGCATCAAACACAAAATCATAAGCAACACACTGGGCCTTCAGCTTTTCTGTGAACGCAAAGGCCAGCTTCACGCAGCGCAGATCGATCTGTTTCATATCGTGCACAATGTGGCCACTGCCCGAAGCCCTGAAATCGTTTTTGCGCACCATTCTTTTGATGGCGAATGCTTTTCCATCGATCACGATGATGCGGGTGTCTGAATCATTTCCGGGCATAAACTCCTGGAAGTAGATATAACCTGATTCATTACCCATGATCTGCGCATAGGGCGGGGGTACGATCAGCCTCACCATTCCTTTCACCACCTCTCTTGCATTCGCTTTGCCGAGCCGGTATTTCCTGATCCGCTCTTTCAGGCTGCCGAATGCATCATAAGCTTTGAATCCTTTGCTAAACGCACGATCGATCAGCTTCCTGGCCATCGCCTTGGTCCGCACCAGCCTGACATTCTGCGAGGCGGCGCCACCACGCAATTTGAATACTTTCGGAAACGAGACACTATCCGCCCACTTCAATGCATCGGCTTTGTTATAAAACACCCAGGTGGGCACAAGCTCCGTAATATTCAAAGCTTCCAGCAGGTATTTCTGCCCGATCTTGTCATCGAAATGCCAGCCGGTGTTGAAGTCGGGAAAAACCTTCTTCCCGCTCTGCTCGAGGGAGAAGAGAAGTTGTTTGGCAAAGAGAATATCTTTGGGTCCCCCCTGCTGGTGATGCCAGAGCAATGCGTCACAATCCGCCAGCTGCTGCACGATGTCATTTGCGTGGCAATTGACGATCTTGTAAGGAATGCGCTTTTCCTCGCAGTAGGCGATCCACCGCTCGGCGAACGAGCTTTTTGTATTATGAATGGCCAGTCTCATCACACTTTGAATTTTTTCGCCCATGCTTCGAACGCAATCATGATCCAAAGTGCGTCCAGCTCTGCGGATGAAATGTGTTGTAATTTCTGAAGCCAGCCCTGCACCACCTTTCCATCGAAAAGTCCTCTTCCGGAAATGGATGGAATAATATCATCCATCAGGTATGCGCTGAACTCTTTATCCGCGAAGAAATTGCGAACGGGGATCCCGAATCCTCCTTTGCTGCGATAAGCGAACTTGTCGCCGAAGATGCCCGCGGCCATTTTCTTCAGCTCGAATTTCGTTTGCCCTCCTTCGCCGATCAGGTAATGCTCTGGGATTGTAAAACTGCGCTCCACCAGGTCGTTATCCAAAAAAGGCACCCGGTTCTCTATGCTGGCGGCCATCGACATCTTATCCTGGCGGATGAGCAGGTCGGGCAGATAAGTCTTAATCTCATACTTCACCTGCTTATCAAAAACAGATCCACCCAGTGCGTTGTAGATATTTTTCCTGTTGGCCAACGCCACGTCCATACTAAAATCCTTCTTCAAGGCGGCAGCCAGCGCAGGCGTCATATAGGCCGATCCCATGATGGCCCGGTAATCTTCCGACAGGTAAGACAGCAGATGCCGCACCGGAGTCTCTTTGTATTTTTTGAGGCTCGATAAAACAGTACGTGGCTTGAAAGGCCTGTACGTGTTGGCAAAACGGCTGTATCCGCCGAACACTTCGTCAGCGCCTTCTCCGCTCAGCAGCACGGTAACATGCGCTTTTGCTTTTTGCGATAACAGATAAATGCCGATGGTGTTCGGGTGGTTGAGGGGCCCTTCAAAATGCCAGGTAGATCGCTCGAAGCTCTTCAGGTAAAAGGAAGCATCGAGCTGGAACTTGTGCGAGATCAGACCGAGCTGTGCCGTAACATGATCCATGTAGGGCTCTTCGTTGAAGAAGGGGTCTTCGAAAATAATGGAAATGGTCTCGAGCCGGTCGTCCTGCTTGATCTCCTTGGCGAAATACGTCACCAACGATGAGTCTATACCTCCTGAAAGCTGACAACCCAACTTCACATCGCTGATCAACTGGCGGTCAACGCTCTTTTTCAGATTAGCACGCAGGTCTGAGCTTATGCGCGCACTGCCTGAATCGCTTTGCTGGCGGGTGTAATCATTGATATCGAAATACTGGCGTGTCTCGACCTTTTTACCGGGAGAATAGACCTTAAATGTTCCTGGCTCGAGGCAGCTCACGCCTCTGAACAAGGTCTTGTTAATGCTATTCCTGAACAACAGGTATTCATCCAGCAGCGTTTGATCGAGCGCTGGTTTAAATTCCGGCAGTGATAAAAAACTTTTGATCTCGGAAGCAAATGCAAACATCTCTTCCGTTTCAAAGAAATACACGGGCTTGATGCCGAAGCGGTCTCTGGCGATGTAGATTTCGCGTGAGCGCAGGTCGACGATCGCCAGGCCGAACATGCCATTCAGGCGGCGGATCATTCCATCAAAGCCGAACTTGAGGTACAGGTAAAGGATCACTTCCGTATCGGTGGAGCTCCTGAACCGGTAACCATCCGCCACAAGCTCATCCTTAAAATCAAAGGCGTTGTAGATCTCACCATTGAAGATCAGTATCACCTGGTTGTCAGGACTGCACATGGGCTGATGACCATTCTTGGATAAGTCGAGGATGCTAAGCCTGTTGAAGCCGAGCATGCCTTCAAACCCATTGCGGACCTGTTCTGTCTCGCCTGGTGTATATTCAAAGCTCTGCGGCGCTACGAGCGAGAACGCGCGCACACCTGCATCATCGGGACCACGGTGATGCTGCAGCTCCAGCATCCCGTTGATGCCGGCTGTAGAATTTATACTCTTCCCAGATTTATAATAATATCCCGTGATTCCACACATAACTTTATTCCAGCGATTGAGGGTGAGGTTTATTTCAGTAACGACATTTAATTTTCAAGGCTTTTGAGCAAAATATCCCGGTGCGCTTCACATCGCGTGATGTTCAGCATCAGTCTTCTTTTCTCTTTGCTGAACATGCTCGGAATGAACCCGCGCTTGCGAAGGGACGCGAGCAATGAATTCCGGTATGGCTCGAGGTAAATGTTATAAATATCTTTTTTGCTCCTGCAGTAGTCATCAAACTGTTTTTTTAGCTGCGCATCATCTGCAATGACGGAATTCAACCTGCTGAGGTTGTCATTAAATTTCGACAACGCCTCCCCTGACAGCCTGAATACGCCCGGCTTCGCGTCGTTTTGCTCAAATGGTATGATCTCAAACGATACCGGTGTATGCTTGCCGATCTTCAGTCGAACGGCGTAGCCTGTATTCCAGAAAGAATTTCGCTGGCCTGCCCAATCGAACACAAAATTGCCCAGGCTGTAAAAGATCGGGGCGCCTTCATAGACCTCGTATCCTGACACAATGTGCGTGTGGTGGGCTATCACCGCTGAGGCACCGGCTTCAACAAAAAACCGGAGGGTCTCCTTTGTACGGGGGCTCGGCAATTCATAGAACTCGTTGCCTCCGTGAAAGATCACGATCACAACATCCGACTGGGATTTCGCCTGGCGGATGTCGTGAAAGTTCTTCGCCAGGTCGAGCGGGTTCGCACCGGCCTCATCGCCATGGGTATTGGACCATTCGTTCTCGGTGATGTTCAGCACCGCGATGCGCGTTCCCTTGATCTCGGTATAAAAAGGCTTTCGCGCTGCTTCCAGGTTACGGCCTACGCCAACGGTAGCAATACCCGCGCCTTTGCAAAGCTCCATGGTATCGAACAGTCCCTGGCTTCCGTAATCCATGATATGGTTATTGGCCATGGCCACCAATCCTACACGGGCATACTGAAGCGCCTTCACACCTTCGGGATGTGCTTTCAAATGAGGGCCTGTCTTGGGGATCGTTTGGCCATCCTTCACCAGCGGGCACTCGAGGTCCACGATATTGAGATCGCTTTTATCGAACTCTGCCTTGAGGTCGTTAAAGACAGCCTGCATCTGACCTTTCAGGATCAGGTCTTCAACGCGCAGCTGCGGGCAAAAATCGCCTGTTAACAGTATGCTTACTTCATTCATTTTGACGTTGTTGTTTTGATCAGGTCACCCAATTCGTCTGAGCTCATGAATTCAACATCGGGCCATTTTTTTACAATGGTGCTGAGCAGCTGTCTGAGCATCTTTAAATTATTATCTCTGTTGGCAGGATCGATGGTGCCGATAAAATTGATCCTGTGCGAGCAAATGATCGCTGGCTTATTCCATCGAAAAGCATCGTTGATACTTGCCAGCGTATAATCAACCCAGTCGCTTTTGTAAAGCAAACCTGGCTCGAACACACTGTTCCTCACCAGGTAGATCAGGTTGTTGTCATTTCGTTTTCCGAGATAATGAGAGGCTTTCTTATAATTATCGAAGCCTCCATTCGGTATATACTGGTACCGGCTACCCTGTAGATACGAAACACCCTGCTTCGCCAACTGACCTTCCATCCCGCTATCCCAGGTATAACAGGGTGCGATAAAGGATTGTGAGGCATACCCGAATGTTTTCCTGAACATCTGCAAACCATCCGCTGCGATCGCTGTTACCTGATCGAGCTCCGCAGGGCTGTCCATGTCCATCGCTTCCATAAAGCTGTAGTCGCCCTGGCCCGAGAAGGTTGTTTCCTGATCAAATGCAAACAGCACATCCTTGCCTCCTTGCTGCAGCGCCTTCATCCATCTACTGATATTCAGGTGTTCCCTGCCGTGGAACTGTGGCCTGAACAACCGCTGCTGCTGGCCTTGCTCATATAACTGAAACACCTTGTTGTGGCAGGGATACCGCTTCAGGGTTTCAGTAAAATGTTCGTAGTGATATTCACGATATCCTGAATCTTTGATCTTCCTGAAATCGGGGTTGGCCATGATGGCGTTGGCTGTGAGCACTGCGGGATTGCCATTCTTATCGCGCGACGAGCTCAACACCTCAAACAACGACTCAAGGTCTTCATTGGATTCAAGACAATCCAGCCGGTTATACTGACTACTCGTTACCTTGAACCCGTATTTCAGAAAACGTTCATACACTTCTTTCGAAGGTACGCGAATGCTTCCCCAGTCATCGGACTCAATAACAACGATCTTCCGCCGGCTGGTCCAGCCCGGTATGTTCCTGAGATTCCTCATGACGGAGGCGCCAATAGTCCTGATGTTCATTATTTCGATTGGTTCATGAGGTCTCCCAACTGGTCTGAGGTGATGAACTCCGCGTCAGGCCAGGTCTTTAAAATTTTCCCCAGCAGCTCATCCAGCATCCTTAGTCCATTTTCCCGGTTCTTAACATGGATGGCACCGATATAATTCACCCGGTGGCTACTGATCACAGCCGGTTTGTTCCATTGAAATGCCTGCTCGATGTCGCGCATACAGGACGACACCCAATCCTTGCCTGCTTGCCCGGGTTCGAAGAAACAATTTCGTGTGATGTAGCGCTGGCCATGTTTGTTCTTTTGTCCCAGGTAATGCAGCACACGCCGGGTCTTCCCTTCTCCCAACGCCTCCTGCTGGATCTTGGAGCACGACATATACTTTACCCCGCCGGCGGCCGCTGCTGCTTCCAGTGTATTGTTGAACGGTCCGTTCGGCGGCACAAAGAATGTGGCCTTATACCCGAAGAGCTTTTCAAATAGCTGGAGGCCGTCTGTGATGATCAGCTTCTGCTCGGCCACTTCAGACGCATCGGTGAGATCGAAGGCTGCCTGGTAGCTCACGCCATAGGGATGCAAATTGTTAAAGCCCCACATCTGTTCATCGAAAGCCAGCCGCGTAGGTTTATCGTTCTCACGAAGCGCTTTCATCCACGCGGCCACGTTGAGGTGCTCTCTTCCATGGAATTGTGGAACGAACAATTTTCCTTTAATGCCCTGCTGCCACAGTGTGAACACGCCTTCACGGCCCGGATAGCGACGTAAGGTCTCTGTAAAAGGCTCGTAGTGGTATTGCTGAAAATCAGACTTTCTTATTTTTTCAAAGTCAGGATTGGCAACCATGCTCACGGCGGTGAATGCTGCGGCGCGGCCATTCTTGTCTTTGTGGTTTTGCAATGTCTCGAACAGCGCTGTGAGATCAGCGGCATTAGCCAGGGTATCGTTGTTGTTATAACGAAATGAGTCACCTGAATCCAGGTCCACACCTCTCGATTTCAGGGAAAGGTAGGCCTCGTGTGATGGCATCCGTACGCTGCCCCAGTCATCGGACTCGATCACTACGAGCCGGCGCCTGGTTTTCCAGCCGGGAAGATTGGACAAGAACTTTTTGATATTGGATACGACGCTCACCTGGAAAAATATTTACTTGATCAGATCTATTAAGGGCACATCATTATCAACAAACGGCGCTGTCAATGGATTACCGACCACCGTCATCATTCCCAGTGTATTAAAACCAACCCTTATTTCAACAACGATGAACAGGAGCGCCGCCAGGATGAACGGGATTCTGATCCACTGCGGGAATAAATTACCCTGATGTGTTTGCACAAAAAGAAATAACGCTGCAACGATGATCATCAGCGAGACCAGCTGAAACCTCACGCCCAAAGACGGGACACTGATCATCAGGTTGGTTAAGGTAAACAGCATCAACCCGAATGAAAGAATGCTCGCCGTTGTATGATCTTTCGCAATGGTGCCTCTGTACTTGAAAAAGATAATGGCCAACATCACGTTGATCACATACATCAGCGCCACCACTCTCCACCGGATGTACCAGTTGGTTTGCTGGGGAGCCACGTTGACTTTTTCAAGATATTCTTTGCTGACATAAGTGCTCGAGCGTTGTTCCAGCACCGTGGGCAGAAAGCTCGCGTAGGTTCTCAGCGCATCGGGGCTGACCTGCGAAATAAAGAAGGAAGAAAAATAGAGCAGTAAAAGTAACAGCAGGCGGTTGCCCACAAGAAAATAGATCAGCAAAATAACCGCAGGCAGCACAAAGCTGAAATGAACGAGCAGCGACGAAAGGCAGATCAGGAAACCGCGTATTCTATGGCCTGCCGAGATCTGAAAGAGGCCGTAAACAAATATGTGCGCCGCCGTCCAGAACCTGAATCCATTGATCTGCCAGATGGCCACGATGAGCGCGAACAATATGATAAACAGGATCGCTTCCTTTTTTAGCTTGTGTTCTACAAAAGACAAAAGAAACCAAAGGTTGCGCGAGTAGAAAAAGCCGAAGATCAATCCGAAGAAAGCGAACAGCACCCTGCCGTTATCGGTGAACCTTGAAACGATAAAGGTCAACAAAGGCTGCACCACATCGATGTAGCTTGTCTGCTCGCTGTAAAGCAGCTGGGTAAAGTCGCTCAGGCCGAGGCCGTGCTCTTTTGAGAAACGGCTCAGGTTCAGCTGATACCGGTTGGCATCGATATCATTGTTTGAAATAACAAAGGTGAATCCATAAAACACAATGAACAACCAGACGAGGTTTCTGGCACCAGAGAATTTATAATTGCGCACAGCCGCTATCAGTGCCCCGAAAGGCATGATCAGAAACAACACGAAAGGTACAGGTGCTGCGTTGGCCGCGCGGTTCAATGGCTGGTTCAATTCGTTTTATTCATCAAATTTAAAAAAGAAACTGATACGTTTTGTATTCGATATTGCTCGTAACCTTGCATAGGCACCCGTGCAGTAAAGTCTCTGTTCAGGAACTGGTCGATCTCCGCTTTGTTCAGCCGGTTGCTGGGGATGGAAAGCACGGGCCTGCCCGTCAGGTAATAGTCGATAAGCTTGCTCGGCGCCTGTGTTACGGTGCTGTTCTCGAAGTTCACAAGGAAGTCCATGGCCGCAAGTGTATGGATCAGCTCCTGCCTTGGAATGTAGGGCCTGATCACCACCTTACCCTCAGACCGTGCGGCATAGTCAGCCACCAGCGCGGGAGCGTTTGTAAAAATAACAAACCTGTAATCTATCTTCTGGGTAAGCAGGTAATCCAAGAACATCCGCGGATCACGTTTACCCATGATGAATGAGCCAGCATATCCAAAAGTGATGGTCTTGTTCGGTGTGAAAACAGGAAGCCCTTTTGTGAATTCATCGAAGTCAAGCCCCTGGGGGATGATCTGCATCTTGGGATGGAACTCTTCGTAATAGGCAGCGCGTGCAGTCTCGATCGGGATGGCGATATGATCCGCCCTCCTGAAAGTAAACTGCTCCACATATTTGAAATAGAACATCTTTTTGAACGAGTCGCTCAGGTCTCCCATGTAAGGATCTCCGCAGTCGGCCACCCATACTTTGGCGATCTTTTTCTTTTTGCCCTGCGCCCAGGCAACTCCCCAATGCACGGGATAAGGCACTGCAAAGGACAACAGCAGGTCATAGCCACGTTTAGACCGCAAGGCACTTTTGTACCGGAAAGCCAGTTCAAGATCAGGGTACTCCAGCAACAGCAGCAACATCCTGTTAAGCGCCCTGAAAAAAATGCTAAGCCTGCCGTTGGGAATGCGTACTGGTTTCAACAAAAGTTTGGGAAGGTATTTCAGATCGATTCCATGAGCTTTGCAAAACGTACGGGTAACTTCTCCCCTGTCGAGGGTGATCACCGTTACATGATGTCCCTGGCGCACCAATTCCTTCGCCAGCTCTGTCGCCCTGAACGAACGCGGAGAATTCTCAGGATAAAAAGCCGAAGAAGCGATCAGGATCTTCTTACGCATACAATGCTAATAAATGTTCTACAATCCGCTCGGCTGTGTGGCCATCCCATTTTTCAGGAATGCCTCCCTTCTTCCACTGCCCTGCAAACAACCTGTCGAGGGCTGGCCTGATGTTCCTGGGATTGGTGCCGATAAGCTCGTTGGTTCCGACGGCTACGGTTTCAGGACGTTCCGTGCTGTTGCGCAGTGTCAAACAAGGTATGCCCATCACCGTGGTCTCTTCCGTGATGCCACCCGAATCGGTGATCACAGCTTTTGCATGCTGCACCAGGTAATTGAACTCGAGGTATCCCAACGGATCGACTATATGCAGGTTCTTTGCGCTTATTCCCAGTTCTGAGAAGATCCTTGCGGTGCGGGGGTGGATCGGGAAAACAATGGGCAGGTCTCTCACATTAGCAGTGATCTCATGCATCAATTCTTTTAAAGTATGATGATGATCCACATTGGCGGGGCGGTGCAGTGTCAGCACAAAATAGCCGGACCGGTTGAGCTTCAGCTGATCGAAGAATGCAGGTCTTTTGAAGTTCTTCTGATTCTTCAGCAGCGTATCGATCATCACGTTCCCAACGAAGAAGATCTGATCGTTGGTAGCACCCGCCTTTCTTAAATTATTGCTGGCTTCTTCTGTTGTGGTAAAGAAATAATCCGTGATGCTGTCAGTCACCATCCTGTTGATCTCTTCAGGCATGGTCAGGTCAAACGAGCGGATCCCAGCTTCCACGTGCACTACTTTTGTATTGAGCTTTTTGGCCACGATCGAACAGGCCATGGTGGAGGTCACATCGCCCACCACCATCACAAGATCTGCGGGGTTCTGTATCAGCTCCTTTTCGAAGGCCACCATGATCGCCGCCGTTTGCTCTGCCTGTGTTCCTCCTCCGCATCCGAGGTTGGCGTGCGGCTCAGGAATGCCCAGCTCGTGAAAGAAGGTATCACTCATTTTCTGATCATAATGCTGGCCGGTATGCACAAGGCGATAGGAAATATTAGATCCTTCGGTTGCCGCTTTCTGAATGGCGCTGATGATCGGAGCTATCTTCATGAAATTAGGACGCGCGCCTGCAATAATCGTAATGGTCATTCTTAAAGTGAATTTTGTTTAATGATCTTCGCCGGACACCCGGCAATAATGAGATTGCTGTCAAAAGATTTTGTAACCACGCTGCCGGCGCCGACAATCACATCGTCTCCGAGGCGAACTCCCGGCAGGATCACCGCGTTGGCACCGATCCAGCACCGCTTTCCGATAACGATGGGACCAATGGTTTTGTCGTGTTTAGTAAAATCGTTCTTCACGTGATTCGCTGAAATGATCTTGACCCCTGGCGCGAATATGGTATCGTCACCAATGATCACACCATTGATACCTTGAATATAACATGAGCCCGAGTTCGCAAAATAGGGCGCAACATTCTTACCGAGGGTAATGGTCTTGCTCACAATAGACGTGTAGTGTACCATAAAAGGCACCTCCGCATTGATCCTGAAGATCTTCTGGTAGATAAAATTGATGATCCTCAGCCCAAGGGTACAGGGTGAGAACATGTACTCCATGAGGTTCTCGGGTTGATTTTTTTTCCAGTTCCTGTATTTGAATCTATTAAAAATCATATGCGCGATGTTTGAACGTGTATGCCGCTACTAAGGACGAAGGATCCTCAGCAGTGGCGTTTTCAAAATCCTGTGAAGGAAAAACAAATACGGCGACACGTTATAAAACCATCCTTCAATGCGATAATAATTATTACAATCCTTTAATTGACATTTCGAAAGCCCGGCATCTTTCAGGCGTTTTATTGCCATCCTGAATTCCTTGAGCCGCGACAGGGAGCAGCGGGGTATCAGCACCAGCAAAATAAACTTGCAGATCGGCTGGTTCAGAAAATCTTTTTGATGCTGATCCAGTTTTTCCTTCTCCCTGAAACGAATGAGGTTCTGTGCACCTAGAATAAATCCCTGCGTAGCCCTTTCTGTGTAGAAGAGTGTGGAGTTGGTGGCAGACCCCGGCCTGGTCGTGCGCTGATAAAATGACCCGCCATCGAAGGCACAGCGCTCGGCGAGGCAAAGCAGCCTGGCGAGGAACTCTCCATCTTCCAGGTAGGGCACATTGGCCACATACCGGAGGTTAAATTGATTGATAAAACTTCTTTTGTACAGGATGCCCACCGATCTGTCGGGATCTGTTTTGCCATCTCCCCTCGAGATGTGGTACGCTTCCGGGCCTTTGAAGACCCGTCCCGCCACATCGGTGTACAGGATCTCGATGCGTTCACTGCCATCTGCTTCCAGGAATTTGTATCCGAGAAAAGTCACCTGCGCATCATGGCGCGACGCCGTTTCCAGGATCCGGCCGAACGAGTTCTCCAACACGTAATCGTCAGGGTCGATGAAAAGCAAGTACTCGCCTGTTGCCCTGTCGAGGGCGGCATTCCGTGCCATTGAAACGCCTTTGTTCACCTGGTCTATCAATACAATGTTGCTGAACTCCTTCATCAGGCGCAGCACCACCTCCCGGCTATTGTCCGGTGAGCCGTCGTTCACCACAATGATCTCATATTCATCGCGGGGTATGTCCTGGGCTTCAAGTGAACGGATACCTTTTTCGAGGTAGTCTTCGACCTTATAAACCGGGAGCATCACACTCAAACGTTTCTTATGGTTCAGGGACTCTGCCATTGTGATCAATTGGAATAAAATACATCATGCTTGCCTTTGCCCAGAACACGCTTCTTGAACGCAACAGCATACTGGAATGGGTTCAGGTATACCGTTAAGAATTTATAAAGCGTTTTCTGAAAGGCTTTGTTCTTGTTCAACCCAGCGCTCTGAAACAGCCGCGATACCAAAATGACGAATCGCTCCTGCCCGATGATATCCCAGGGCAGGTAAGGATAAACAAACTCCTTGCGGAAGAAATGCGTCTTTAGCAAAAGGGGTTTAAAGATTTGCTGGTTTCCAATATTATTCAACGCCTGTCCGTGCTGACGGTATCCCACGGTAAGCTTCATCATAAAATACAGCCTGAATCCCGCGTGTGTCAGCTTCAGCCACATGGGATAATCTTCAGCCACTTTGTGACGTTCATCGTACCCACCCACTGAAGTCAACGCCTGTTTATTAAAGAAGTAAGAGGGTGTAAAAGAGATCCTGTCTGAGATCAGCAGCAGCCTGAACTGGTCATCCGCGCTCAACTCAGGTTTCATGATATTTACCGGGAATTGCGCAGGCAGGATCCTCAGAAAACTTTTCTCATGGAAGTTGTCGGCATATAAAGCCACCTGCGAGAACAGGATCTTCACCTCGGGGCGCTCCATGACAAAGCTCATATTGTCTTCGATGCAATTCGGCAGCAGGATGTCATCGCCTGCAATGAACTTTATCCATTCAGCGCGCGAAGCTTTGATACACCGGTTGCAGTTGGCGGATACGCCCGTGTTCTGCGGAACCGTGATGAGGTCTGTTCTTACAAACCGGGAGCCATTCTTTTCCAGCCATGCCCTGCCGACCGCCACCGTATCATCAGTAGAGCAATCGTCAGATATGATAAGCTCTATGTTCTGATAGGTCTGCGCCTTCACACTTTCCAGCGTCTCAACGATGAACCGCGCCGAGTTATAGCTTGTTACAATGACCGATACTAAAGGTGTTGCCACTTTAAATTAATACGTTACTGATGTATATTGTCCATCCCTGTTTGCCGAATCATAAAAGTACCTGTACAGCTTTCGTTCCATTGGCTTGTCGCTGATGTATTCTACATTTTCCTTCAGCAGCTTAGCCGGTACTCCGCCAAGCATAATGCAGGAGGTATGGGTACTTGTGTAATTTTTATTGCATACGCTGCCGACGGCTACGATACAACAGTCAGGCAGTTGTGTTCCTTTCAATACCGTGACCCTGCTCCCGAGCCAAACCTGATTGCCGATGCTGACCGGTGCCGTGTTATCCGGAATACTGTTCAAGGCTGTGTCCCGGATAAAATGAAAGTCTGTATCGAAGAGCTGACATTCCCATGAGCCCATAAAATTATCGCCAATGGTCATACTCCTAAAAGAAACGATCTTTGAAAAACTACCGAACCATGCGTTGTTTCCCACTTCAAGCGATCCATTGGTCCATACAAGCAATTGCACCGCCCTCGAGAACTTGCACTCGCCTTTAAAGGTCAGGTTCCCTGACACTGAGATGCGCACAGGCTCGCGGGTGGCGATGATATTTTCATCTTCGCATCCGAATTGTATCATGCCTCTTTTCACGTTCTCCGCTTCTATCTGTATTTTCCCTGACATATCCGCCAGCTTCACCGGCCCGAAAATATATACAGGAAGTTTAAGCGCCCCACGCCAGCCAAATGCCCTGACATTAAAGTAGATCGTCTTCACAATATTTAATCTCACAAGCAACTTCAGGAACTCCCATGCGCGCGTCAACAAAAACCTAACCATTTCTCTTAAAAACCAGTTTATTAACAATTCCTTTCAGATCGATCCGGCGATTTATCTCATAATAAGAATAAACAACCGACAGGATCAATAAAGGTGCTGAAACAACGTACAATAAATTGCCTTCGATGTTTTTCGCCAGGACAAAACTTAATGCTGCGATTAGAAAATGCACTGCAAAAACCCTGTAGCATTCCGGGCTGAAAGCAAAGCCATAGCGATTACGAATGACTAAGAAATTCTGGACAACGGCGACGACATACGCAACTAAAAAAGAGATCCCAAGGCCTTCCAGTCCGAACAGGTAGTAACCAGCAATGTTCATCGCCAGTGTATAGACATTTGCGATCAGCTCATTATAGAAGAATACCTTTGTAGCGCCCTTGGCCATAAGCATAAAACCCATTGCCCAGGCGACCGCTTTCAGGAATATTGCCATCACGATCCATTGCACCATGCCGAGTGACGCGAGGAATTGCGTGGAATACAATACGACGATCGCAAATTTTATAAAGATCAAAAAGAGGATCAGGATCGGGCCGAGGATCAAAAGGGTCATTTCAGCCTGGTGGTTGAGCAGCGACCTGGCCTGCCCATCATCGTGCGCTACTGCCGAGAGTCTGGGATAATAATCCGTGCTCATCGCCGTAAAGACCATACCTACATATGTATTCACAATCGCAAAGCCGGCATTGAAGAGGCCCACATCTTCCACGCCACCGGTATTGCTGATATAGATCCTGGTAACGTATGAAGTTGCCAAGCCTATCACGCCACTCAGGCTGAGCAACACGCCCATCTTTACCATCCCCTTGCCCTCTTTGAAAAGGGTTGGCGTATCGAGCGGAACGGGAGCAACTTTCACCTTATTGCCAAAATAGTACGCGAGCATCATGGCCGACAGGGAGGTCAGCACCAGGGCTGGCACGATGCCGTCCACGCCATAATAGTAATAAACCGGCAGCGACACGATCAACCCTATGGTGGCACCCGCCACATTGGCCTTGGCAAGATAAGCCACCTTTCGAAGACCCTGCAACAACACATACTGGCCATTGCTCAGCGTGCTGAATAACAGCGTCACCGACAGCCACACAAATCCCAGCGTGTAATCCCTGTTGCCGAAGGTGATCTCGCTAAGCCAGGGAGACAGCACGATCACAACCCCTGTTCCCAATAAACCGGTGATCCAGACCAGCCTTCTCAGCGCGCTTGTTACCAGCGCAACCCGGTTCATATCACCCGTTGCATTGGCTTCGGAAACATTCTTCACTGCGCTCACATTCAGACCCAGCGACGTGATGCCGGTGATCAACGTGGTGGCTGATGTAAACAACCCGGAGATGCCCATCCCCGCTGTGCCCAGAAGAACAGCAACGATCTTGGTCCGTACAATGGTCAGCACGATCTGATAGAACTGAACACCACCGAAGATGGAAGTGGCCTTCATGATCTGACGGTACGATGACTGATTTGTGTTGGACATCTGCTATGCCAAGGGCTTTAAGGAATAAGACCTAAAATGTGTTTACTGCTTCCACTACTTTTTTAACCTCATCGTCTGTCATCACCGGGCTGATCGGGAGGCTCAGCACCTCATGATGAATCAGTTCCGTGATAGGAAAGGTCAGGTTGTTCCAGCTCCGGTAGGCTCCCTGCTTGTGCGGGGGGATCGGGTAATGGATCACCGTCTGCACGCCACGGTCAGTCAGGTGCTTTTGCAACGCATCGCGCTGTTTGCTCCTGATCACAAAGAGGTGCCACACATGCTGCAGGTATTCCACCGGCGCACCGGCGCTGCCGATCTTTGGTAACTGAACTTTGCCGTTCGTGATGTTATTCAAATAGAAGGCAGCAACTTCGCGACGCCGCAGGTTGTCTTTGTCCAGGCGCCTGAGCTTTACGCGCAATGCCGCGGCCTGAAGCTCATCCAGGCGGGAGTTCACACCCTGTATATCGTTGTGGTATTTCTGCTTCGAGCCATAGTTGCCCAGGGCAGCCACGACACCGGCAAGCTCATCATCATCGGTGGTAACGGCACCGGCATCGCCCAATGCGCCAAGATTCTTACCGGGATAAAAGCTGTGGCCCGCCGCATCTCCCAACGCCCCTGTGCGCTTACCGTCATGAAAACAGCCAATAGCCTGCGCATTGTCTTCGATCAGCTTCAGGTTATGTTTTTTGGCCAGTCGTTCGATCTCAGGGTGCATGGCGTTTTGACCGTAGAGATGAACCAGCAAAATACCTTTGGTGCGCGGTGTGATCTTCTCCTCTATCCGGAGCGGATCCAGGTTGTAAGTATTGATATCCGGCTCCGTCAGCACCGGCACGAGGCGGTTGTCTGTGATGGCCAGGATGGAAGCGATGTACGTGTTGGCGGGTACGATGATCTCATCGCCTTCTTTCATATGGCCCAGCTCCATGTATGCCTTCAGGATCATGCGCAGCGCATCGAGTCCGTTGGCCACGCCAACACAATGCTTCGTGCCTGTGAACGAAGCGTATTCCTTTTCGAAAGCCTTGAGCTCATCACCCAGCAGATACCAGCCTGAGTCGAGCACGCGGTTTACGGCCTGCTTCAGCTCAGGGTTAAAAGAGTCGTTGATTTTTTGAAGGTCGAGAAACTTGATCATTCACTTAAGATTTTAGCTTTTTCCGCTTCCGTCATCTCGCGGATCACTTTGGCCGGCGCGCCGCCGATGATCGTAAAGTCGGGAAAGGACTTATTGACAAAACTATTAACAGCAACAATACAATATTTACCCAGCGTCACGCCCGGCATGATCACGGCCCCTGCCCCGATCCAGCTATGATCGCCGATGGTCACGGGTCCGCTGGTGATGGGGAACACACGCTGAAGGGCTTTGGATGCATTGGGACCCGACGCTGACATGATGTGCACGTTGGGCGCAATGCTCACGTTGGTTCCGATGATCACCTTCTCGGCATAGCCGTCGATGATGGTATTCATTCCCACATACGAATCGTTCCTGATCTCCAGGATGTGCGCCGCGCTGCCATACACACTGCAACGCTTGGCGATCTTCACATTGTCGCCGATCCTGATGTTGTTAAAAGACGTTGAAGGATCTATCTCAACATTGTTGCCAAGGTCTATGTTTGAAAATTTCATTTTGAAAAAGATTGTATGACCATTGCAAAATAATCCAGATCAACACCGATCAACGACTGGTGTACCGGTATAAAGAACGCGCGCTCTCCGTAAAAAACGCTGCACTGTATGCCGTGACTGAAAAGATAGTCGCGCATTCTTTTCAGGTCGGTTTTTTCGTCAGGAACCTTGAACATAAAGACACCGGGCACAACACCTTCCTCGAGCGGAAGCCGCTCTTCGAAACCCAATGCGTGCAGCCGCATCTTCAGGCCGTTGTAGCTCCTCAGCCTGTTGGCGATGATCTCCGCTTTTTTGGCAAGATGAAAAGACAGCACTTTTCTGATATACGGCAACATCCGCGGATGCTCCCAACGCTCCGGTTCAACAGCAACGTCTTTGTTGTGCACCAGCACGCCGCCTATCTGAACGGGAAACATCTTCGGAAAGCTGTACACGACAAAATCGCCGACCTTGCCGATAGTGCTGTTCGCGTCTTCCGAAAAGAAAGCATAGGCAACGTCTTCGATGATGGGAAGGTTATAAGCCCTGAGCTGCTCCAGCTGAGGATACGGATAGCCGAATTCATGGATGACCAGGATCACCTTGGTTGTGGCGTCAACCTCCCTGTTCCACCGGCAATATCTTTCGATCTCTCCGGTAACACATCCGCTCACGTAAAAATTACCGGTGGTCGTTAGAATGGTGACCACATCATGCTTCTGAAGCTTGTAATGGCTCAGCGCTTTGTTGATGGCACTTCTGCCATTGATCGTATAAGTAAAACGACGGCCGGGGAACCGTGTAGCAAAATATGTGTCTGCCGTATCATCGTCGGGCAGCCGCATATGCTCGTGTATGTCTGCTGTGGTGAACGGACTTATCTTGTAATCAGGAAGTAAATATGGATCTGGGTTAAGGATGAGCATATCTACAGCGCTTTGATAAAAGTAAACTTGGACGTGACCTCACAACCGATGCTTTCCTTGAACTCACACAAACCATAATTGGGAACGGAATTTTCCGTTGATGGCCCGATATCGACAATGCGGTAATTATTCTTTTTATAGTACTCAAAAACACTGTACGATAAAAAGTTCATCGTTCTCAAATGTGCGTATTCAGGCAGGTCGCCCCAATAGATCACCTGCACCACCTTGTCTGCCACGGTGAAAACAACGGCGGCGGCGATATCGGTACCTGTGGCATCTGCTGCCAGGAAAAAATCCGCGGGAACCACCTGCGAGGTAGCGTGCACCTGCTCCCAGGTCATGCGCAGCGGGAAGCCCCTCGCCTCACGGTTGCGCCTGATCACTTCATAGGCTGCTGCCTGCTCGTCAACCGACTCGCAACGCCTGAACGACAGGTTGCTCGCCAGCGATGCCTTCAGGTTCTTTCTCGCATTATGCCAGATCGACTCAAGGTAGCCCGGCCCCAGCCTCGACAGATCGAAGTGATGGTTGAGCTCGATGTTCCCAATAGTGAATTGCTTACGGTATAAGCTGTTGACCTGCTTGGCAATAAAAGTATTGTCATATACTGCCGGCGGCAAGGTCAGCTTGATCTTGCTGATCTTTTTTTCCCGGGCCCAGGTCTCCAGCGCGTCGATCGACTCTTCCAGGAAAGGAAGCCTCAGATCGGCACTGAGCGGAATAAATGCGCCAAAGGGAGCGGAAAAAGGCGAAGAGAACACACCCCCGGTAACACCACCTGAAATGGCTACACGGTTCTTGGTGTCTTTGAACAGGAGGTAATAAACACTTTCTGCTTTCGACTCGTTGAGCTTGTTGAATGCCGCACCGCCAAATACATGATAGGGTACTCTAACCGCACCTTTGTATAAGTCAGCCGACACTTCCTCTACCGTCATCATCGATGATTGAAAAAAATTACGTTTAAAGAGGATTACAATTTTTTCTTGTAATCGAGAAATTCATTATAGTGCCTGATGTAATCCGCCTCTGAATACAACAGCGACGATAACACAAGGCAGATTGCGCCTGATGAAAAATTATCCAGCTCGCGCCAGATACCGGGCGGCACAAACACTCCCATATAAGGCCTTGACAGGTTGAAGGTCCTTTTTACTTTTCCATCGTTCAGAATAATATCGAAACTTCCGCTGGCCGCCACGATAAACTGCTGCAGATCCTTATGCGCATGCCCGCCCCTTGCCTCACCCCCCGGCACATCGTATAAATAGTACACCCGCTGTATGTCGAACGGTATTTCCTGTCCGGTGTTCACGGCGGTGATGTTGCCAGAAGGACTATAGACACGCGGCAACTGCATCAGGCTGCAATCAAATACGGTTGTTGTTCTCATGCAGTTTTTTAAATTCATTAAAGTCACGGATGTAGTCCTCGGCGCTGTACACCATGTTCGACAGGTGCAGCCCCAGGGCATTCGTGGAAAAATTCTCCATATGTCTCCAGGTCAGCGATGGCAGGTACAAGCCATAATACGACCTGTTCAACGGATACCGCACCTGCGTGCCATCCGGTTTTGTTACCACCACGTCGAAGCTTCCGCTCAGCGCGATGATGATCTCCCGCTGCTGATGGTAAGCGTGCCCGCCGCGCGTATCTCCCCCCGGCACATCGTAGGTCCAGAAAGCGCGCTCCATCTTGAAGGGCAGATGATCGGGGTGTTGCAGAAAAGTGAGATTTCCCCGGGGATCGTTGATCTTCGGGAAGCTCAAAATGGCGGGCTCTGTTGAATGATCCATAGCAATTATTCAGTATAGTACCCGCCTCCGTTCTTTTCTCCTTTTATGTAACCATAGCCGTACCCGTAGCCATAGCCGTAACCATAGCCATAGCCATAACCGTAGCCAGGTCCTGACCTGTAAATATCATTGAGCACAATGCTGATGCGCTGCAGCTTTGACGAAGCATAAAAATCCTGCACGGTCTTCAGCAGGTCCTTCGGTGTATAGTTCTGCCGCACCAGGAAAAGTGTATGGTCTGCGTAACGCGACAGCGCAAAGGCATCTGTAACGATGGCCAGCGGCGGCGTATCGATGATGATGCAGTCGTATAGTTCCTTCGCTTCTTTGATGAATGAGTCCATGCGCGGGGTGAGCAACAGCTCGCTGGGGTTCGGAGGCACGGGGCCGCCGGTGATCAGGTCGAGGTTCTCGTACGGAGTCTTTTGCAGCACCTCCTTGAACGATCCAAGTCCTGCCAGGTAGGTGCTCAGGCCTGTGTTGTTGTTCAGGTTGAAGTCGCCAAACAGTTTGGGCTTCCGCATATCGGCGCCCACGATCAGTACACGTTTACCGGACAACGCAAGCACAGAAGCAAGGTTGATTGACGTAAAGGTCTTGCCTTCACCGCTGATGGAGCTGGTGATGAGAAATATGGATTTGTCTCGCTGCCCGATGAAATAATGAAGATTGGAACGCAGCGCCCTGAACGACTCTGCGATCAGCGATTTCGGCTGATTAAAAACGGCAAGGTTATCACGACCCTTCTTATGGCCTACCCCCCCGATGAAAGGAATGGTGGTGTGCTTCTCGATATCCTCCCTTGACTGGATCCTGTTATCCAACACTTCAAACAGGCCGAAGATCAGCAGGGGCAGGATCAGTCCGAGCGAGAATGCAAAAGCGTAATTGGTAGCTGCTTTAGGGGCGATGGGGCCGCCTGCAATGGGTGGATTCACCAATACGATATCCGATGTGTTGGATGCCTGGGAGATGGCTGCCTCCGAACGTTTCTGGAGCAGGAAAATGTAAAGATTCTCCATGAGCGAATAATTCCGCTGAATTGATACCAGCGCACGTTCTGTCACCGGCAGGTAGCCCAGCTCCTTTTCAGCGGCCTTGATCTGCCGGTCAAGATACTGTAGCTTGATGTCATCGGTAGATTCCTGGTTGCGTACAGACTCTACGATATCGCGCTTCATCTCACTGATGCCTTTTATCGCGTCCTGTACGATAGGGTTGTCTTTTTTACGGAGCATCTTGATCTCCATCTGGATCCCGGTCATTTTGGAGACGAGGTCGCTGAGGATCGGATCTGTGATGCCTACAGAAGTTGGCAGGATGATCTGATCAAGGTTTTCATTCTGCTGAATGTAATCGATCAGGTACTTATAATAGTTCTTACGGATGATGAGCTCCGCTTTCTGAGCCTCCACCACTTCAATTTTTTCGTACAGCCTGAGCGCCTCTTCCGAGAGGTCGGTCATCACATTCTTGCCCTTGAAGTGTTGGAGCTGGCGTTCAACCTGCCGCAGGGAATCGCTGATGCCTTCGAGCTGTTCAGAAATAAAATCCACGGTTCTCGAGGCCGTCTGGTTCTTCTTGTCCAGGTCGCTTTTCTGATAGTGGGCTATCAGTCCTGTCAGAAAATCCTTTTCTTTTTTGGGGTTGGAACCGGTGATCGACAGGTTCAAAACGCCTGCGCCCTCTTCCGCCCAGTTCACACCCAGATCGCGGATGTACCGTGATGCCATCGACATGGGCAGCGTGTATGTAAAGATCAGGTGCTCGTTGAAAATGGCTTCCAGGGTCTCAGGCGTCTTCACCCTGAATACACCACGGAATCCTTTAAAGGAGATCGTATCGTCGAAATGGAACTTCTTGGTCTGCAGGTCCTCTTCGTCACCTGTTTTCAGCTCGAACTCGCGGGCATTGAGCGCTACAAAATAGAAACGTGTATTCCGTGAAACACTGTCCCTGACAGGAATGGCTTCTATGGGAAGATCGTCATAAGCTTCCGTGGTGAGGATGTTCCCCTCGCGGAAAAAGGCAACGTCAAAATTCAGGTCTTCCACCACCCGCTGCACCAGCGGATAGGATTTGATGATGTAGGTCTCGTTAAGGTAATTGCGTTTAACGTTCAGCAACGGGTTGTTATAGATGAGCTCGGCGCCCGAGATATCGCCTTCTTCTTTTACAATAACAGAAGCTGTGACGGGATAAATGCGTGTAGAATAACGGTTGTTCAAAAAGGCAATGACCAGCGCAACCCCTATGGAGATAACCACGATGTACCAATAGTGCAACGCGCGGTACAACACTCTTTTGTAATCAATGTTGAACCCTTCATTGGATTGCCGCTCGATCAATGGTTCCGGATGTAATTCGGTTTTGTTCAAGTTGTTATTTACTTAAGGTAAAGGCCACCAGGATCAGGGAAAGAGTAGAAACGACCACAGTGAAGTTCTGACCAAAATACTTCCTGAAGGGACGTTGCTTCAACGGAGGCACGATCAGCACATCATTCTGATAAACATAGTAATAAGGCGAATTGATAAAATTCTCATCCAGCAGGTTCACATACTGCACTTCGGTCTTTCCGCCGTGCTGCCTGATCAGCTTGATGTTCGAGCGGTCGGCCAGGTCACTCAGTCCGCCTGCCTGCCCGATGGCTTCCAGCAGGGTTACCCGGTTGTTGCTCAGGGTCACCGTTCCCTCCTGGGCCACCTCACCGAGCAATGTAAAACGATAGTTCAGCAAACGTACCTTCACCACTGGCGATTCAAGATACTGGTTGGCCAGCTGCTGAAGTTTATCCTGGATCTGAAAAACCGTGAGGCCGGCTACCTTGATCTTGCCTACTGCGGGAAATGGTATTTCGCCATTGTCGTCAACCAGTTCTCCGATGAGCAGCGCCCCGCTTCCGGTGGCCATGTTACCGCCCATCTGCTGGAGGTTCTTGTTGGAGAGGAAATCGTATTTCTCAGGTGTAAGACTTTCAAAACGAACCGAGATCAGGTCGTTCGACTGGATCTTGTAATCGAAGGTGTCAGGCTGATACGACCGCAGGACAGTATCTTTGGGGATGCCCGTTTGGTGGAGGTCGTTCTTCTGTAAAAGGGTCACTTTCTTGTTCGAAACACAGGCGCTAAAAAGTAATAAGGCAAGAACAAAAAACAGCCATATTCGCGTCATTTTCACATTTTTTTCAGGTTAAAGGCCGTAAATATACAATAAGAAAAGGAAATTCCATTTCACTTTTTAAGCGGCACTAATTGCACTTTAACTGGCCAACAGTCACGTTAATCGCTTTACTGTTTGAAAAGTAAACGCGAGGTAAAGATTTATCTCAAATGATGAGCTCAACCATTAAAGCCTGTCTGCAACGCAGGAGATAGCGGCACACAAAGCCTGTTACGGGGACACCGGGATTTCACAAAAAAGGTTACAGCGCGTTCATCAAACTGCACCGGCATCTCGTGCAGACCCCGCCCCTGTCATTTGGTGTGCATGAACCTGGCCGGAATCCGTTTTTTGGCGATTGAAATAAGTTTACTCGTGGTAATTGAACACCCGGAAGCCTCCCTGCTTCAGGTGGGTGTCCCTCCTCATCAGGCTGAGGTCGGCGTCGACCATCTCTGCCAGCAAGGAGTTCACGTCATGCTTGGGTTTCCATCCCAGGATCGACTTGGCTTTGGTCGGGTCTCCCAGCAGCAGGTCTACCTCCGTTGGCCTGAAATAGCGGGGATCGATGGCCACGATCTCGTCTCCCGGCTTCAGCACACAATCCTCCACGGCATTGGTCACACTCTCAACAATGCCAATTTCATTCACACCTTTGCCTTTGAAGGAGAGGATCACACCTACGTGGGCAAAAGAGCGGGTCAGGAAATCACGCACCGAGGTAGTGGCACCGGTAGCGATAACGTAGTCTTCTGCTTGGGGCTGCTGAAGGATCAGGTGCATCGCCTCGATATAATCCCGGGCATGGCCCCAGTCGCGTTTGGCATCGAGATTACCCATGTAAAGTTTTTGCTGCAGTCCCAGCACAATACGGGCTACGGCCCTGGTGATCTTCCTCGACACGAAGGTCTCCCCGCGAAGTGGGGACTCGTGATTGAAGAGGATCCCATTGCAGGCATACATATCGTAAGCCTCGCGATAGTTCACGGTGATCCAGTACCCGTACAGCTTCGCCACGGCATACGGAGACCTCGGGTAGAAAGGTGTTGTTTCCTTCTGCGGGATCTCCTGCACTTTGCCGTACAGCTCCGAAGTGGAGGCCTGGTAGATCCTTGTTTTTTTGGTCAGTCCCAGGATCCTTACCGCTTCCAGTATGCGCAGGGTTCCAACGGCATCGGTATTGGCTACATATTCAGGCATCTCGAAGCTCACCCTCACATGACTCATGGCACCGAGGTTGTAGATCTCGTCGGGCTGGATTTCCTGGATCAGGCGGATCAGGTTGGTGGAATCCGTAAGGTCGCCATAGTACAGCTTCATCCTCGCACCTTTGTCGTGCGGGTCCTGATAAATATGGTCGATCCTGTCGGTATTGAATAAAGAAGATCTCCGCTTCAAACCGTGCACTTCATATCCTTTATTCAAAAGGTATTCGGCCAGATAAGCGCCGTCCTGTCCTGTGATACCTGTAATAAATGCCTTTTTCATATCAATGATCTATAACCAAACTTTAAACTTCAAACCTTAAACCTTCACAGTCGAGTAAACATCGACCTTCGCGAGAAAATCCTCGTATGTTTTTACCAGGCCTTCCCGGAGACCGGTTTTATGCTTGAACCCTAACGCATGCAGCTTCGAGCTGTCCATCAGTTTTCTGGGTGTGCCATCAGGCTTCGAAGCATCGAAGGTGATCTTACCCTGATACCCTACGACCTCAGCCACGAGGCGGGCCAGCTCGAGGATGGATACTTCTTCGCCGGTGCCCACGTTGATCAGCTCCGGGTTCTCATAACGCTCCATAAGGAAAACACAGGCCTCCGCCAGGTCGTCTGAGAACATGAATTCCCGCAGCGGTTTGCCCGATCCCCAGATAGCCACTTCCGGGCTACCCGCCACCTTGGCTTCATGGAACCGCCTCATCAGCGCCGGAAGCACGTGCGAGTTCTGCGGATGATAATTGTCTCCATACCCGTACATGTTGGTGGGCATGGCCGATATAAAGCGGCTGCCGTGCTGCTTGTGATAGGCCTGGCAAAGCTTGATGCCTGCGATCTTGGCAATGGCATAAGCTTCGTTGGTCGGCTCCAGGTATCCAGATAAGAGGCTTTCTTCCCGGATGGGCTGCTCGGCCAGCTTCGGATAGATGCACGACGATCCGAGGAACAGCAGCTTCTTCACTTTGTGGGTGAAAGCAGCATGGATCACGTTGTTCTGGATCATCAGGTTATCGTACAGGAAATCGGCGGGATAGGTATTGTTAGCGTAGATGCCGCCAACCTTGGCCGCAGCATCAAAAACATATTCGGGCTTTTCCTGTGAAAAGAAGTTGTTCACTGCCGCCGTGTCGCGGAGGTCAAGCGTAGCGCTGGTGGCATAGACCAGGTTCGTATATCCTTTGCTCTTCAGGCATCGCACAATGGCTGAGCCTACCATTCCGCGGTGGCCGGCTACGTATATTTTTGATGATTTCTCCATAACTGCTTGAAAGGCATTTGTCGTAACGAGGTTATGGAAGCCAAAACCTCCATACAGCACGATCCTGCCCGCTTTTTAACTTTAAAAGGCCGTAAATATACGGTGGAAAATCGAATTCGACGTTATTCCAGGGCATTACCCCTTGTAACAGAAAATCATAACGCTTACAGAACCAGGAAAAACGGATTCAGCAGGTTCTCTTTATTGTAGATGAGCGCTTCGTTTGTACCAGCCTGCAGCACCTGTGCGCCCGTTTCGAGCACCACCGCATGCGCTGCCGCTGTATCCCATTCCATTGTCGGTGCATACCGGGGATAAAGATCGGCGTGCCCCTCTGCCACCAGCATGAACTTGAGGCTGCTGCCTTTTGATACCAGCACAGGGTTCTTCAGTTTATCGATAAAATTTTGGGTCTCCTCATTCATGTGCGATCGCGAGGCCACCACCCGCAGCCCGGGTTGATCAAGCTTTACCGGGGCGCGTTTTTTCAACGGTACCTCCTGTCCATTTTTCTTCAGCCACGCGCCGAGTCCTTTCGCGGCATAGAACACGTCGCCCGTCACCGGAACAGCCACCACACCCAGCACCGGAGCACCTTTGTGGATGAGCGCAATGTTTACCGTGAACTCACCGTTGCGTTTGATGAATTCCTTGGTGCCGTCAAGGGGATCCACCATCCAGAAATACTCCCAGCCACGCCGTGCAGCATAAGCAACGTCCGCTCCCTCCTCGCTGAGCAGGGGAAGGTTAGTTGGGGTGAGCAGCTCACTGATCTTCTCGTGTGCCCGTTTGTCTGCAAGGGTCAGCGGAGAATTGTCTCCCTTTACCTCCGCCTGAAAATCGGCCGAGTTGTATACCGCCAGTATCTCCCTGGAGGCGGCAGTTGCGGCTTCGATAGCGGTGGGGAGTAGTGATTTTAGGTCCATCTTTGTAAACGCGGTATAGTTTCAGGTTTAAAATTTAAAGTTTAAAGTTAGCGGATGCTCCGACTCAACTTGAAACTTCAAACCTGAAACTTGCAACTTTAAACTTAAACTATCATCCCCGCTGCCACCGTCTCGTTCGTGCCTTCATCCACCAGGATCAGGCTGCCGGTGATCCGATTCTTCCGGTAGCTGTCGAAGAACAGGGGTTGTGCCGTTCTGATCTTCACGCGGGCGATATCGTTCATGGCGAGGTGGTCTACGTTCTCGAGGCGGGTGAGCGAGTTAATGTCGAGCTTGTACTGGATCTCTTTGAGCACACCGCGCACTTCACGGGTGGTGTGGCGCACGTAGAACTTGGTGTTGAGGTTTACAGGCTTCTGGTTCATCCAGCACAGCATGAGGTCAAGGTCCTGCTCCGACTGCGGATGATTGTTCGGTTTGGCGATGATGTCGCCGCGGCTGATATCGATCTCGTCGGCCAGCGTCATGGTCACCGACATGGGCGCAAATGCTTCCTCCAGTGGTTTGCCACCGAACTCGATGGTTTTGATCTTTGAATTGAAACCAGAAGGCAATACCACGATGTCGTCGCCCGGGCGGAAGATCCCGCCTGCAACCCTGCCCGCATATCCACGGAAGTCATGATACTCCTTCGACTGGGGTCTTATCACATACTGAACAGGAAAACGGCTATCGATATGGTTGTAATCACTTTCGATGTGAACCGTCTCCAGCATGTGCATCAGCGTGGCGCCCTGGTACCATGGCGTGTTCTCGGAACGGTGCACCACGTTGTCGCCCGCCAGCGCGCTGATGGGCACGAACTGGATGTCGGAAACTTCCAGCTTAGAAGAAAATGCTTTATACTCCTGTACAATCTTGTCATACACCGCTTCATCGTAGCTCACGAGGTCCATCTTGTTGACGCATACAATGATGTGGGGGATCTTCAGCAGTGATGCGATGTACGAGTGCCTGAAGGTTTGCTCCACGAGGCCTTTCCGCGCATCGATGAGGATCAGCGCCAGGTTGGCAGTAGAAGCACCCGTCACCATGTTGCGGGTATATTGAATATGTCCAGGTGTATCGGCAATGATGAACTTACGCTTGGGTGTGGCGAAGTAGCGGTACGCAACATCGATGGTAATGCCCTGCTCCCGTTCAGACTTCAATCCGTCTGTCAGCAGTGAAAGGTCCACATAATCGAAACCTTTCTTCGCGCTGGAAGCTTCCACCGCCTCGAGCTGGTCTTCAAAGATCGATTTGCTATCATACAGCAAACGCCCGATAAGCGTGCTCTTGCCGTCGTCTACGCTGCCGGCGGTGGTGAAACGGAGTAACTGATTATCTAAGTAAGTTGACATGGTCAAGTTTGAAATTTAAAGTTTGAAGTTTAAGGTTGAGGGGATCAGTTTGTTTCGGAGAGATCGGTATCAGAGATGGGGTGATTGCCGTATCCTTCAAAGGGTTCTAGAAATTTTGATCCTCTTATGGACGAAGTCTGAAGATAGCTCATAAATCCAGAAATCATTTTACTGATTGCCAGGGCTTCTGTCTTTAAGTTGACAAAAGTTTCCTCAGTTATGTGTTTCCTGTCCACTGCCCTGTACAACTGTGATCGGGTTTCACCAGCAGACCCCTTGGCATACGATAAAAAGTTTATAAACTCCTTATTCCCTCCACGTTCGAATCCCTCTGCTATATTATCCATAACGGATCCACTGGCATCGTTGATCTGATTTCTCAAGGAGTAATCTTTCGCAAAACTCCCCTCCTGGGTCAAATCATATATTTTCAGCGAAAAAGCCCGCGCCCTTTGCCAGACCTCAATATCCTCAAATGATTTTATCGTAGCCATCTTTAAACTTTTAACCCAATTTAACCAACACCCACCCCTAAACCGAGCTTAACTTTAAACTTTTAACTTTAAACTTTTAACTTTAAACTCACCCGACCCGCAACTGGCAAATCAAAAATACCCGCTTTTTTTCCGGTCTTCCATCGCCGTCTCCGAGCGTTTGTCGTCGGCGCGGGTGCCACGTTCTGTTTTGCGCGAGCTCGCTACTTCGGCAATGATCTTTTCGAGTGTATCTGCATCCGACTCAACGGCCCCGGTAATGGGCATGTCACCGCAGGTCCTGAAACGTACGATCTTCTTCATGGGAACTTCATCGGGTTTCAGCTTCAGGTACGGCGATGTGGAGAGGATCGCTCCATCGCGGATGATCACCTCACGTTCGTGCGAGAAGTAAAGTTTGGGGATCGGAATGTTCTCGGCATAAATGTATTGCCACACGTCCATCTCGGTCCAGTTAGAGATCGGGAACACGCGGAAGTGTTCGCCCATGTGTTTGCGTCCGTTGAAAAGATTCCAGAGCTCCGGGCGCTGGTTCTTGGGATCCCACTGTCCGAACTCATCGCGGTGAGAGAAGAAACGTTCCTTGGCCCTCGCCTTCTCTTCGTCCCGGCGGGCACCACCCATGGCGGCACCAAACTTATGCTGCTCAATGGTGTCCAGCAGGGTCACGGTCTGCAGCGCATTGCGGCTGGCATTGTATCCTGTCTCTTCTTTTACACGTCCCTTGTCGATGCTCTCCTGAACCGAGCCCACCACCAACCGCACGCCCAGCTCGTTCACCAGCCAGTCCCTGTATTCCATGGTCTCCGGAAAATTGTGACCGGTGTCGATGTGCACCAGCGGGAAAGGGATCTTGGCCGGATAAAACGCCTTGCGCGACAAATACGCTAACACGATCGAGTCTTTACCACCCGAGAACAGCAGCGCCGGGTTCTCAAACTGCGCAACCACCTCACGGATCACAAACACAGCCTCCGCCTCAAGCTCTTTCAGATGACTCAAATAATACTGGCTCATTCGCTAAGTTTAAAGTTTCAAGTTACAAGTTCAAAGTTACAGGTTTAAAGTTTAAAGTCAGGTCGCAGTTTCAAGTCCATGGAGCGAAGCGACTACCTCACCCCAACCTTAAACTTTAAATTTTAAATTTTCAACTTCACCACCGGCCCCACCACCTTCATCAGCTCCCGCACGGATTCTTCCACGCTCATGGTGTGCGTAAGAATGGTCACGTCAGGGTGTCTGGGCTCCTCGTACGGCGAATCGATGCCTGTGAAATTTTTCACTTCACCGGCACGCGCTTTCTTATACAATCCTTTTACATCGCGCTGCTCGCAGATCTCGATCGGGGTGTTCACATACACTTCGAGGTAGTTGTCAGCGCCAACGATGTTCTTCACCTGCTGACGGTCTGCCTCGAACGGCGAGATGAAGGCCGACAACACTATGATGCCCGCATCCAGCATCAGCTTCGACACCTCCCCGATCCTGCGGATGTTCTCGATCCGTCCCTCGTCGGTAAACGTAAGGTCTTTGTTCAGGCCCGTCCTGATATTATCGCCATCGAGCAGGTAGGTTTTGAAGCCCAGCGCATGCAGCTCCGCTTCAAGCTGTACCGCCAGCGTCGATTTGCCCGATCCTGATAGCCCGGTAAACCAGATCAGCAGCGGCCGCTGGTTCAGCAACTGGTGCCGTTGCGCGGCGCTCACTTTTGTTTTGATGGGATACAGGTTGTTCAAGGTCAGATCAGGTTATAGTAGTAGGCAATAAATCCGATACAAATTACTGTATAAAGCACTGTGAGCGGTCCGCCCACGCGCAGAAAATCTTTGAACGTATAACCACCGGGGCCATACACCATGAGGTTGGTCTGGTAGCCGATGGGTGTCATAAAATCGCCCGACGCAGCATAGGCAATGGCCACAAAAAATGGCGTGTAGCTCAGGTGCATTTGTTCGGCCATCGACATGGCAATGGGGAACACAATAGAAACCGCGGCCGCGTTGGTGATGAGGGCTGTGAGGAAGATGTGTCTCTTATTCACATCTGACGCTGCCGACGAAGTTGGCTGTGTAGCTGGGGG
>NZ_JAHESF010000043.1 GCF_018598225.1 Chryseosolibacter histidinae
GTTTTTTGTGAATCGTAGAGCATGGCGATCATCGTGGAGAAAGCAAGCTCGTCTGTTCCGGAAACATTCAACTTAGGATTATAGGTCCGGCACACTTTCAGGTCTTCCTGGTGCTCGGCATCGGTTTCGAGGTTCACAAATCCTTCGTAAGCATCTCCCCTCAACGCGGCATCTGTATGCTCAATGGAATCATAAATGGAAACATCACCGTATTTTTTTACCAGGGCCCTGGACTGCCACAGCTTTTCAGCCAGCACCATGGTTTGTGTTCCCTGCACCGCCGAAGCAAAGATCATGTTGTTCAGCGTATCATAGGCCTGCGGACAATTGATGGAATCGCGCAAGCCACCATCACAGGCGAAAATGATATGGAGTGCGATCACCTTCGGCTTGAACTGGTTCAGCGTCATGATCTGCCTGCCGATATCACCTCTTGACAGATAGCCGATGTTCACGATCACAATGTTGGTATCGATCGGAGGGTCTTCGCGAAGCTGGGAGAAAGCAATATCGAAAAGCTCCATGTCTCCGAGGGCTTTACCCAATGGATCGAACGCGTTGAACATATTCAATTGTGTGATCCCTGATAAACCCACCAGGATACCGAATGTGAACAATGTGTTCAAAAAGCAGTGGAGCCAGAATTTGCGCATGTGAGGGGGGTGATAGTCAAGTAAAAATAAAGAATTAAACCCGGATTTATGAACTGCCGTCATACCCGATCCGGCCTATCACCGCACCATTCAGGGAAGCAGATCCTGAAAAAGGAACGTGGTCTCGATTTTTACCGGTGCTCCGGAGGCATCGGCCTTATGATAGGTATAGGTTTTTTTCACCACCTCGCCCGCAACATACGATGCTGGTGTTTTAAAGATCGGTCCCTGGTACACAAACGTATGGAACTCTCCGTTCTCGCCACACGGATCGACCTCCTCCGGCAATTGCCTGACGAATGCATCGTCTATGGTCTTTCCCATCTGGGCTGCTGAAAAATACTTCGCGTTGGCGGCGCAGATCAGTGTTTTAAAATCCGCATGAATAAAATCTGTGATCAGCTGCCGGGTGTCCTGTTTCCAAAGCGGAAAGATCCCTTGTAATCCTGAGCTTTTTAATAATTGTTCACGGAAGATCTTGAGGTCTTCGAGGAAGATATCGCCGAATACAACGGCATGGATATGCTCACGGATGCATTGCGTATAAAAATCCGACATCAGGCGTGTATAAGCGTCATGATCCTCAGAACCCTCGAGGTAGAGTTTCTGAAGCGGCAGACCAAGCGCTTCGGCCTGTCTTTCGATCAATGTTTCGCGAACGCCATGCATGCCTACGCGTTTTGTTTCTTCATTGATCACCGTATGAAGGCTCACAACCTCGAATTCACGGGCCTGCAGCACCTTGTATAAAGCAAAAGCGGAGTCTTTACCTCCGCTCCAGCTTATTGTTACTTTCTTTTTTGAATCCATAAGGACAATGCCGGCAACCGTTTTTGCAACAATAGCCACGCTTTAAATGGTAGGCCGCGGTAAATACCATGAAGCCATTTTCCATGTAATAAAGCTTGTCTTCGTCGTCTTGCTTTTCGTTGCCGGTATTTTCTTTCATGTTACTTAAAAACAAAATTGTTCGGGCCGATGCCTGCGGTGAAAGTTCCCTTGGCTGATCCGGTCGTTGAATAAGTAAACACTGTTCCATTGCCCTGGAACGCCTTCGAATCGGCAACATACAGGATATCCGTTTCAGGATCAATGCCTATGCCGTAAAATGAAACGGCTGCCGATTCTGTAAGCAGGGGTGCCGAAGGTGCTGCTGTATCCGCAGTGTTAACACGATACACAGACTTGCCTTTATAGTAGAACAGCTGGTTGCCCGCTTTGTTGATCGCCAGGTTATCTGAAACATTTGTGTTGAGCTCGATGGTCTTGCTCACGGTGTTTGTGGCTGCATCGATCTGCACGAGCCTGCCGTTGTTCAAAGGATTGTAGTTGGCATCAGATCCGCCGCCGCAGATCACCCAGAGTTTGTTCTGGCTGTCTTTTACAAAAACGCCGGGTGAATCACCAACTTCCAGGGTCTGCACTACCTGGAGCGTAGCAGGATTGATCACCGAAACAGTGTTGGTAAAATTATTGGAAACAAAAAGTTTACCATTGGCTTCTGCGATACCCTCAGCGCCATAGTCGGTAACAATGGTTCCGGTAACAGTGTGGCTATCCAGATCCACAACCGAGACACGGCCCTTGTCTACGAAGCTTACCCATTCAGTCACGTATCCTTTGTTTCCAACAGTTATGAAGTAACGGGGAAGTTTGAGATCAGACAATGTGTAGCTCGCTTCAAAAGTATTGGCATCGACAACTTCCACTTTGTTGCTGTTGTTCACCACAACGTAGGCCATATCTCCCTTCACGGTCATAGACTGCACTACATCGCCCAGTATCCTGCCGGCATTCACGGCGCCGAAGAGATCGTTGCTGACCTCACCACTCGAGCGGTTGATAAATGTGACAGAGCCGTCGGCATGCAAAAAGTTTCCTTCGTTCACAACGAAGACTCCATCTTCATAGGCGCCTTTGGGTGCGTTATCTTCATCGTCGCATGAGGCAATGGTAAACGACATCGCGGCCAGCAACGCAAACAAAAAAAATCTCGTGTTTTTCATAGGGGATATATAGGTGTTAAAAATTGAATAAAAGACTGATGGCATAATTCCTTCCTGGCATGGCATGGTTCTTCAGGTTCTCGTAGTACACATCTGCGAGGTTCTTCGCGTCGATCTTTGCTTCTGCCGACCATTTGCCGAAGGTTTGTTTTTTACCGACGGAGAGATCGAGGAGTCCGTAGGCTTTCAGGGCCTGGTAATCTACATTGTCCAGGTTGCTGTGACGCAAACCCGTGTACTGATAACGGATCTCGAGCTTCCAGTTCGAATGAGCTGACATTGACGCGAAGGCATTGGCGCTGTGCAGCGGCACATAGGGCAGCTGGTTGTTATTCTGGTCTGCCGATATGCCTTTTTTATTGAGCGATTGTGTGAGGCTGTACGAAGCTCCTCCGGCCACCTTCACACGTTGCGACACATTTTCTGCGCGCAATGAAAGTTCAGTGCCTCGTACATTCACTTTTTGAAGATTGGAGGGCGTCCACGTTCCAATGGGCCAAAGATCATCGTTAACAGCAGGCATCCACACGATCATCTCATCTATCCACGACTGATAGTAGGTAGCATCGATCTTGACCATGGCATTTCTGAATTTCTCAGACCACATGACGCCACCTTCAGCGTGAACGGCCTTCTCAGGTTTGATGAGCGGATTGCCTCCGGGAATATAGTAGCGCTCGTTGAAGGTTGGCACCCTGAATCCCCGCGACGACAACGCACGAACAGTGAGTTGGCTTTTCTCCGTCTTACGCAGGTGTACTTCTGTTCCCACAGAGGGCGAGAGCGGGGCATAATGCTGGTCGAAAAATGACTGACGAATGTTAACATTAATGGTCCACGGAGCCGCTATCGCATACCGGTAAGAAGCAAAGGCATCGTAACGCGATTCGCCGAGATGATCGTATTCTACTGATGTTGCTGAATAATGATTGTAGTTGATGCCAAAACGCAGGTTGCTGCGGGCGCCGAGTGGCTTGTCTGCATTCGCCTGAATCGCGAGCAGGCCGGTGCGCACGGTGCTTGGCTCATCATCCGTATACTCCTGATTGGCTGATACATATGCCGCGGTTGCATGGATCACTGCCCACGCAGCATCGTTGTTATAATTAAGCGCAGCACGGAGATTACGATCCTCGATGGTTTCATTCGCCAGATCGTTGGTGACGGCGGGTTGGATCTCGCGGAAGTTGTCGGTATACATCAGCTCCGCTGAGAGTGTCTGCCTCGCCGAGAGTTTGACGTACACCTGCTGATCGAAACCGGTATTGGTAACCGATGCATGAGACTGTTTTTTACGATGGCCTATCGCGGGCGCATCGTAAGAAAAATCGTTGCGGATATAGGCGCGATAAACTTTTGTACGAAAATGCAATCGCTCATTTCCGTACGACGCTTTTATTCCGGTGGCCGACCTTCCGAAGCTCCCAACCTGTTGATAGAGTCCTGCATGAAAAGTTTTTCCGAACACAGGAGCAGCTTGTCCCATCATCACACTTCCACCAATAGCATCGCTGCCATAGAGTGAACTGGCCGTGCCATAATGCAGGGTGGCTTCATCGAAGAGAAAGAGCGGGATGAGCGAAAAATCTGTTTGACCGAGCGTAGGTGAATTTATATTGACGCCATTCCACAGCACGGCTGTCTGCGAAGCGTTGGTGCCACGCAATGAGATAGTGGTGAGCTGGCCGTTGCCATATGTTTTCAGGTAAAGCGATGCTTCGCCAATGAGCCCGTCGGCCAGTGTAGACACATTTTCACCCGAGACGATCCTCTGTACTTTCGCTCCGGTAGCGTAAGACGTAACAGGCAGGCCGTACACCACCACCTCTTTGAGGTAAGTAGTATCTCTCTCCTGCGCGAACGCCACGGACGCCGCCAGGCAAAGGCCGGCAAGCCATAAAAATGATCTCATCACTTTGAATAGAAGATGTTTAACTTCATTCAAAGCCTGCGTTAAAAGTGATGTGTAGCGAGATGCCGAAGGATCAGACTACAACCTCAGCCTTTCACCCGAAAGCTCTGATTACCTAAAGGATATAAGGCAGGTCTCCTGGCTCTCCACATTGCTGGCGCCTTCCCATACGCCCCGGTAATTTTTCCGGCGACGAAACAGTGGCATTAAGATGGCCAGCAACAAAACGTGGATCACAGTTGCGGGGACAGCTCCGGAATCTCTGATGCAATTCAGGTTCACCGGTATTCCCTTTTAATTCTCTGCCAGATGACCCGGCAGAAAAACCGTATTTCCGGGAACAAACATAAGCTACCGGGTGCTCAAATACAAGAAGTGTGAGACAACGTATTTATTACTTCGATTTAAGGGTTGAGTCGACGGTCCACCGTCCACAGCAGGAGTGCAAAGTCGTCGGACCACTGACTTGCGCGCAGGTCAGTGCGCAGTGGTCTGACGACTACCTCCCTCGGCCGTGGACCGTCGACGGTGGACTGTGGACTATTTACTATTATTGCGTTCATGAAACACTTCTCCATTCCTCTTCTGCTCATGCTGCTCTGCCTGGGTTGCAAACAAAAAGACACAGCGCAATCCGCAGTTTCAACACCCGGCCCGACATCACTAAACCTGCGGTATGCTGAAGGTTTTAAGATGTCGCTGCTCGGCAACAGCAAACTGGTGGAGGTTACATATCCTTATCAGGGCGCCACATCGGGTTACAAATACCTGCTGGTGCCGCGTGGCGAAGCTGTACCTGAGCACGAGCCTGATACGCGGGTGATCTTTATTCCACTGCGCAGCATCGTTTGCACGTCCACCACACACATTCCGCTGCTGGATTACCTGGACGAGACCGACAAGCTCGTAGGATTCCCTACCACCGACTACATCAGCTCTGAAAAAATGCGCAAGCGGATCGATGAAGGAAAGATCCAGGAGCTTGGCATCGATAAAGGATTGAATCTTGAACGACTTGCATCGCTCAAACCCGACGTGGTGATGGGCTACACCCTGAGCAGCGATTACGGCCAGCTGAAGAAAGTAGAAGATCTTGGTGTGCCCGTGATCGTCAACGCCGAGTACCTTGAAAAACATCCGTTGGGAAGAGCCGAGTGGATCAAGTTCATGGCGATGTTCTTCAACAGGGAGAAGATGGCGGACTCTCTTTTCGTGGAGATTGAAAAAAATTATCTGGAGACACAAGCGTATGCCGACACCACCAAACGAAAGCCAACTGTTCTCAGTGGTATTGTGTATGGCGATGCGTGGTTCCTTCCCGGTGGCCAGAACTATGCTTCGAAGCTGCTCAAGGACGCCGGCTGCAACTACCTGTGGGGAGAAGATCCATCACACGGGTATCTCGAGCTCAGCTTCGAATCGATCTACGAAAAAGCACGGAATGCCGACCTCTGGATCGGCGTGGCAACGTTCAGCTCACTCGAAGAGCTGAAGATGAAAGATCATCGCTATGCGAAGTTCAAGGCGTTCCAGCAAAAGCAGGTATACACTTACGATGCCCGCAAGGGTGCCAAGGGAGGAAGTGAATTTATGGAGCTGGGCTATCTGAGACCCGATATTATTTTGAAAGACCTTGTGAAGATCGCGCACCCGGAATTACTCCCGGACTACACGCTCTATTTTCACAAGAAACTGGAATAAGGAAAAGAATATAGCATTAGGAGTTAGAATTAGCATAGGGAACCCAGCATCATTCTACATGCTAAATTCTATATTCTAAATTCTTCTTTACACTGGTACCTCTTCGCTTACGATCGGCAAGCCTGCTTTCTGCATGGCACCGAAGCCTCCGTAAACATTGATCAGGTTGCTGAATCCTTTGTTCTTCATGATGGAGATAGCCGTCATCGAACGATAGCCACCGCCACAGTGAACGATAAAGGGTTTGCTCTTATCGAGGGTTTCGAGGTTGTTCGGGAATTCGGACAACGGCAGGAACGAGGCATCTTTCAAATGGCTGATGTTCCATTCACCATGTTTGCGCACGTCGAGCACGGCAACATCACTGTTCGTTGCATCTTTCATCTCATCTGCCGTAATGCTCTTCACGGTCTCGGGTTTCTCATCCCACGCGGCTACACCACCGGCGAGGTATCCGATCACGTTCTCGTAACCAACGCGGGCCAGACGAAGCACCGACTCCTGCTCCTTACCTGCTTCGGTGACCAACACCAGTTTTTTATTGATATCGATCAGGGTGCCCACCCAAACGGCAAACTGTCCGTTGAGGCCTATGTTGATCGCGCCGGGAATGAATCCTTTTTCAAAATCATCGGCGGTGCGGGTATCGAGAATGATGGCGCCTTCTTTCACGGCCTTCCTGAACTGATCAACCGATAAAGGTTTTGTGTTCTCACTGATGATCCTTTCAAGCGGATCATAACCTTCTTTGTTGATCCGTGCATCCTCATAAAAATACTGGGGAGGAGGAAGAATACCTTCGGTCACTTTTTCGATGAACGCGTCCTTGCTCATATCTTTCAGCGCGTAGTTCAGCTTCTTCTGTTCGCCGATGGTGGAGAAAGTTTCCTTGCCGATATTTTTTCCGCAGGCTGAGCCAGGTCCGTGGGCGGGATAAACGATCACATCGTCAGGCAGGGTCTTGATCTTTTTGTTGAGCGATTCATAAAGCATGCCAGCCAGCTCTTCCTGGCTCATCACACCATCGAGCAGGTCGGGTCTTCCCACGTCGCCCACAAACAAAGTATCGCCCGTAAAGATGGCGTGCTCTTTTCCATTCTCATCGATCAGCAGGTAGCACGAAGATTCAGGTGTATGTCCGGGAGTATGAAGCACTCTTATTTTTACTTTTCCCAGCACAAACTCCTCACCATCCTTCGCGTTGTAGACCTTGTATTGGGTTTGGGCATGAGGTCCGTAGACAATGGGTGCATTCACTTTGCGTGAAAGGTCGATATGGCCCGATACAAAATCGGCATGGAAGTGGGTTTCGAAAACATATTTGATGCTGGCACCCCTTTTTTCTGCCAGTGCCGTATAAGGTTCAGTCTCCCGCAAAGGATCGATGATCGCCGCCTGGCCTTCGGATTCGATGTAATAGGCTGCTTCTGCCAGACAGTTTGTATAAAGTTGTTCAATGTACATTTTATCGGATTTTGGGGTGACCGGACCGGCGGCCGGATGAAGAACACCGGTTGTCGATTCGGGTACTACGTTTGTCTTAAAAACACCACAAATTTTATAAAAATTCTCAGGATTTCATGAAGTGAATGTAACTTTGCTTTCCGATGGAGCGCGTGTGTCGTATTTTTTTATTTTACCTGGCCCTGCTAGCTTCCTCCGGCAAACTCTACGGCAATACCCTTCAGGCCTATTTCAGCAGTGTTAAAGGCGGCGATTTCAATGTATTTGAAGAAAACGGGAAGGTAGGCTTGAAGAATGAGCAGGGCGAAGTGCTGATCCCGGCCCAGTATGAAGCTATTGGCTGGAGCAATGGCCAGTTCTCGCTTGTGAACAATGTTACCGGGTACCAGAGCCATGGGCAGTGGGGACTCATCAATATTCAGAACAACCGCATTACAAAACCGGAATACACAGATCTTTCACCCGGCGAAGGCTCCATGATCGTGGCCCGGAAAAAAATCCAAGGCACTGTTCGCATCCAGGCCGGCTGCATCAATACTTCGGGCAAGGAAGTCATCCCCTTTCAATACGACGGCCTGCGGATCACATCTTTCCGCGCCATTGTCTACCAGAAGAATGGACATCAGTTCAGGCATGGGCTCATTGATTTTGAGAACAAGCTGCTCATTCCCATCCAATATCAGAACATCTATCCATTGGGAAGCCTGCGCTACGGCGTGGAGAACTTCGATCATAAAACCGCTATTTTTTCAGAAGACGGCAAGCAGATCACCAGCTTCATGATCGACAGCCTCTCTACCTATAAAAAAGACTACGCCGTGGTTTACCAGAACCAGCGTCAGGGTCTGATCGACCGCCAGGGCCAGTTAAAGCTCGAGCCCACCTACCGTGAGATCAGGATCAACGACGACGGCAGCATCAGCGCGCGCCAGGCCGACGCCTGGTTGTGGCTCGATGGCGAGAACAAACTGTTGAAACAGTTCAATGCCGATTCCATCACCGTGATCAGCGCAGACAGGCTCAAGGTACAGACGGGAGGACGATCACAGCTCACAGACCTGAATTTTAATCCGGTGAATCCCCGGTTCTTTTCAAAGGTAGGATCATTCAAACACGGAAAAGCTTTTTTCAGGAACGACGGCCGCACCGGGATCATCGACCTGCAGGGCAACGTAATTATCAAGCCACTTTACAGCTCGCTTGTAATGGACCCTCCCTTTATCAGGGCATGCCTTCCAAAAGAGAACAATAACCGGTGGGTGGTGCTGGACTCAGCCGGCAAAGCGCTGACCGTAAAAAACTACGATCACATCGGCCCCTATAACGGGCGTTATTTTCCCGTAAAGCACCGCGGGTTCTGGGGACTCATCGATCAAAACGGAAAAGAGGTCGTTGCCTGTGTTCACGACTCCATTGTGCAGCAGCATCAGGAGCGTGTTGTGGTCAAATTCAAGGGAAGTTATGGCATCATCAGCACGGAGGAGGATTGGATCGTGACGCCACAACCGAACCGGCTTCAATTGATCAGTGACGACCGTTATCTCGAGCTTGCGCCGAAAACAAATTTTCTGAAATCTCCCGGCGGACAGATCATCTATTTCACCAACAACCCGTTCGAGCTCCGGAATGGTCACCTGCTGGAACATCTCCCTTCCGGCATCGTGTGGAAGATCGACATGAACGGCGTGATCGTTGACCGCTCCCTGCAGCCTGAAAATGTTGAAGAGGTGTTTCCTGAAAGCGAAGGCCTTCGGGCAATCAGGAAAGACGAGCGTTATGGCTTCATCGACAGTCGGGGAAGGCTGCGCATAGCCAACCGGTATGAAGATGTGAGGGCATTCAGCGGCACACTGGCGGCAGCGAAGATCAGGGGCAGGTGGGGATTCATCAATCACGAAGACAGGATCGCCATCCAACCCGTGTATGACGAGGTTTCCGCTTTCCGCGATGGCTTTGCCCTGGTGAAGCAGAAAAATCTTTTCGGTATTGTCGATACCAGTAGCAAGCTGCTGCTGCCCGTACGTTACGATAGCATCATCACCTTGCCTGGCAAAAGATTCCAGGTACTGCAGAATGGCCTCTGGGGTTTGGCCGATGCCGCTGGCAAAATGATCATCAACCCCAAGTTCGACAGGATCACCGACCTGAACAACGGCTACGTCATCATCCAGCGTGAAGGCAAATTCGGATTGCTCAATCTCCACGGCGTCAGCACCATTCCTCAGATCTACGACGGCCTCATCTATGACACCCACCACGGTCATTATATCGCCCTGAAAAAGGCTGTGTGGGAAGTGATGAAATTTTGAAGAACAAGGCATCACATTCCAAGCCAGGACATAAATGAAAAAGGGGCCAAGGCCCCTTTTTTATAACGATCAAAATGTTCTATTCCTTCTTCGTAGCCCCCGACTGTCCTGATCCTGAAATGGCCTGGCGCATGCCGGTGTCGGCCTGTACGTTCTGCATCTTGTAATAATCCATCACACCCAGGTTGCCTTTCACAAACGCATCGGAGATGGCTTTGGGGATCTCTGCTTCGGCTTCGATCACCTTGGCGCGGGCTTCCTGTGCCTTGGCCTTCATTTCCTGCTCGAGCGCTACTGCCATCGCTCTGCGCTCTTCGGCACGGGCTTCGGCAACTTTCAGATCGGCAGAAGCCTGGTCGATCTGAAGCTTGGCACCGATGTTGGCACCTACGTCGACGTCAGCAATATCGATGGAAAGAATTTCAAATGCTGTGCCGGCATCGAGACCCCTCGAAAGCACAAGCTTGGAGATCTTGTCAGGACTTTCCAGCACTTCTTTATGAGATTTGGCAGAACCGATAGATGACACGATACCTTCACCAACGCGTGCGAGAATGGTATCTTCACCTGCACCACCCACCAGCTGGGCGATGCTGGCACGTACGGTAACACGCGCCACGGCGATCAGCTGAATACCATCGGCAGCCACTGCGGCAACTTTAGGTGTTGTGATCACTTTCGGGTTTACAGAGATCTGCACTGCCTGGAACACATCGCGGCCGGCAAGGTCGATCGCCGTGGCCTGCTTGAAGCTCAGGTTGATGTTTGCTTTGTCGGCCGAGATCAGCGCGCGGATCACGTTGGGTACATTACCACCTGCCAGGTAGTGGGTCTCCAGCTCGTTGGATGAGATCTGAAGGCCCGCCTTCGTTGCTGTGATCAGCGAGTCGACCACAACCCGCGGCGGCACTTTCCGGATACGCATAAAGACGAGGTCGAACAGACCCACCTTTACACCGGAGAACAAAGCCGTGATCCAGAGGTTTACGGGTACGAAATACAGGAAAATGAAAAAGAGGATGATACTGCCTAAGACGAGAATGAGTGGCGCTACGCTTTCCATGATATAAATTTAGTTAATGGGTTCTACGATCACCTGGTGAGACAGGATCTGGGTGATCCGGACGCGTATACCACTCTCCACATAATCTCCGGACGTCTTTACTTCAAATTGCTGATGCTGAAATTCCGCTTTGCCAATGGGGCGCAGGGTTGAAACAGTTACACCTTCATCGCCAACCTGCAGGGCAGCCAGCATGCCTTCGTTGACCTTGCTGTCGATGGCGGTCTTCAATGAAAATTTCGTCCATGAGCCTGCCCTGAAACTGTAAAAGAGCGCAAAAAGCGTGGTGACAGACATCCCCAGCAGAATGTAAAAACCTACGTCTGCGCCAAAATGTTTGTAGCTGATCACGATGCCTGCTACTGAAAAAATAAATCCCAGCAATCCCACCACGGTGGTACCTGGAATAAACACCAGCTCTACGATGATGAGCGAAAGCCCGATCACGAGCAGGGCGATGATGATGATCCACATGAGCATAATTTCAGATCAGATCAAAAATAGTCAATAATCAGGACTTCACTGTGCAAATGATCAATAGGCCCTGGCAAACAGTACGCGTTTGTTAGACGGCTTGCCGGAGTATACACACTTGCCAGCTTCTTCTTTCACATCCAGCGGGATGCAGCGGATGGTGGCTTTGGTCTCTTCTTTAATGGCTGCCTCTGTTTCAGGGGTGCCGTCCCAGTGCGCCGATACGAAGCCGCCTTTTTCATCGAGCACTTTTTTCAGCTCGTCGTAGGTCTCAACTTTCGTAATGTGCTCATTCCTGTATCCGAGGGCACGCTGATAGATCGATTGCTGAATATCATCGAGCAACCTGGGAACAGCCGCAGAAACTTCATCGAGCTTCATCACCTGTTTCTCTTTCGTATCGCGTCTGGCCACTTCAACGGTGCCGTTCTCGAGATCACGCGGCCCGATGGCAAGGCGCACAGGCACACCCTTCAGCTCCCACTCGGCAAACTTGAATCCTGGCTTGTGCGTGTCGCGGTTATCGAACTTCACAGCGTAGCCCTGCTTGCGCAGCGCGGCTGAGATCTGGTCTACTTTTTCAGTGATCTTTTTCAGCTCCTCGTCACTTTTGAAGATCGGAACGATTACCACATGGATCGGGGCCAGCTTGGGCGGCAGCACGAGGCCGTCGTCATCAGAGTGGGCCATGATCAGCGCTCCCATCAGGCGTGTGCTTACACCCCACGATGTTCCCCACACATCTTCCAGCTTGCCTTCCTTGCTGGTGAACTTGACGTTGAAAGCTTTTGCAAAATTTTGTCCCAGGAAGTGTGATGTTCCTGCCTGCAGCGCTTTTCCATCCTGCATCATAGCCTCGATGCAGTAGGTATCCACGGCGCCGGGGAATCGCTCGCTGTCCGTCTTTCTGCCTTTGATCACGGGCATGGCCATGAAGCTTTCGGCAAACTCGGCATACACATCGAGCATCTGCACCGTCTCGCGTACAGCTTCATCGGCGGTAGCGTGGGCGGTGTGCCCTTCCTGCCAGAGGAATTCTGCCGTGCGCAGGAACAGGCGCGTGCGCATCTCCCAGCGAACCACGTTAGCCCACTGGTTGACGAGGATGGGCAGGTCACGGTATGACTGGATCCATTTTTTATAAGTATTCCAGATGATGGCCTCACTGGTCGGCCGCACCACCAGCTCCTCTTCCAGCTTCGCCTCCGGATCAACCATCAGTTTGCCTTTGTGCTCAGGATCGGTCTTCAGGCGGTAGTGCGTCACGATGGCGCATTCCTTGGCAAAGCCTTCTGCGTTCTTCTCTTCAGCTTCGAAGAGGCTCTTTGGTACAAACAAGGGGAAGTAGGCGTTGGAATGCCCGGTGTCTTTGAACATTTTATCCAGCGCCTGCTGCATCTTCTCCCAGATGCTGTATCCGTAGGGTTTTATCACCATACAGCCGCGAACCTCGGAGTGTTCAGCCAGGTCTGCCTTCTTTACTAACTCATTGTACCACAAGGAGTAATCTTCGTTTCGAGCAGGTATCTCTTTGCCCATACTGGTATAATTATTGCGTATAACCGTTTTACTGAACGGCAAATATAATCGGGATTCTCAGGATTTAAGGCTTGTCTGATCAATGATCTTTGCAACCGGCGATTTTGATCTTTGGCCGCCCATCCCCGGAATCAAAAAATCATGATTATATTTCGTAGTTTAGAGAATACTTTTTAGGCGAATATCGTTAACGTATTTAACAGCTAATAACAGCTAAATCACACGCTATGAAAATCAAGGTCATTCTATCGGTTCTTATACTGCTCATGGGAGTTGGCGGTGTATTCGCGCAGGTTGAGCAGGACGACATGTACTTCAACTCGAAAGACCGGGCGAAGCTCCGCGCAGCGCAGAAGACCAGTGAGCTAGCTTACGCATCCGCTAAAAAAACCAAAGCGTCCGAGCCGGCGGAAGAGAATTTCAATCCCACCGACAGCTACTCTGCCCGCAACGTGAATCCGGAATATACTTCGCGCTCACATTCGCAAACGGCCAAGGAAGACGACGAAGATTATTTCGTAAGCAACTACCAGTACAACCAGCGCAGCCAGTACAATAACTGGAATAACAACTTTAACAACTGGTATGGCAACTCATGGTATGCTCCCAACTACTTCGGTTCCGGCATCAATTCATGGAACAGCCCTTATTACGGATCGTACTACGACGCCTGGGGAAGCCCCTGGTCCAACCCTTATTATCAGTCAGGCTGGTCTGGCTCATTTAGCTACTATATGGGCAACTCATGGAACTACGGATGGAATATGGGCTTTGGTAACTGCTGGAGCTGCAATTCTTACTACAACAACCCCTGGGCATGGAATCCTTATTACGGATATTCATCTTACTGGAACTCTCCCTACTATAGCAACTTTGGATGGGGCGGAGGCTATGGCTACTATCCTACCCGTGTGGTTGTAGTGGAATCCGGAGACCGCATCAATCACTCTTATGGCAAGCGTCCGCTCCGTGGAAGCAATATGGTGACGGATCGCAGCAACGCTTCCAGGTCAAGGACAGGTATGGTGAGAACTTCCGGAGACGATGTTACCAACGGACGGGTTTCAAACAGCGGCCGTACGCAGAATGAATACTACAACCGCTCGTGGAGATACAACGGTTCAAATTCAGATTACTCAGCGCCCGCCAATACACGGAGCAGTACGCAAAACAACCGCTCGAGCTCATGGGGCAACAGCAACAATTCCTGGAATAATAGCAACAGCAATAATTCCTGGAACAACCGTAGCTCCGATTATTCAGCACCGTCCCGCAGCAGCAGTTCATTTGGAAACAGTGGAGGCGCTACCAGGAGCCATTCTTCAGGATCGGGAGGAGGAAGTAACGGCAGAAGCAGGGGTAGAGATTAACCGCATCATCTAATTGTTTTTATGTCAAGAAAAATTTTCAGGATCGCCCTGACAGCTCTTGTATTGCTTAATTTTTCCGTTGCGTTTGCACAAGACTACGCAGAAACCGCGTTGCTCTTCAGCAGGACAAGGCCCGCCGGCAGCGCCCGCATCCAGGCACTGGGTGGAAGCCAGATAGCACTGGGTGGTGATTACAGCTCAGGCCTCTCCAACCCCGCCGGCCTGGGAATGTTCAACCGCTCCGAGTTCACCTTCAGCACGGGCCTTAGCTCGCACAATACCTCAGCGAATTATTTCGGCAATTCCACTGACGATAACCGCACGGTGTTCAACATTCCCGGTCTCAGCCTCGTGTGGCACATGCCTAAAGACAACGGCGCTTTTTTGGGCGGATCGTTCGGCATCAGCTTCTCACGTATCAACGACTTCAACAACGCTACGCTTTACAGCGGAAAGAATGACGACAGCTCTATCATCGATTATTTTATCGATCAGGCTTTTGGCCAAACCACCGATCAGTTTAAGGAAGGAGGCCGTCATTACAACAGCCCTACAGGACTTGCTTATTACAATTACCTCATCGGAGCGAAGTCGATCCTGGATCCGCCCGGACCGAATGACGAATACTTTACCGATGCAGGATACCCTGATAAACAGCAGGAAGAGATCCTGGTGAAAGGGGCCTCCAATCAATGGACATTCTCTTACGGTGCCAACATTTCGGATAGATTCTTCTTCGGCGCCGGCGTTGGGATAGCATCTATCCGGTACAAATCCCAGAAGACATTTACCGAAGATTTTTTACCCGGCAACCCGAACGATCAGGATACCCTGTACTACCTTCAATTGAATGAAAACCTCGACATCCGCGGCTCAGGCGTGAACGCAACCTTCGGGGCTATTGCCAGGCCTTTGGACTTTCTGCAAATAGGCGTATCGTTTGTGACGCCAACATTTTACAGCATCTCAGAGACCTACAGCGCTTCCATGGGCACACGGTGGGATAACTTCGATTACTTCGGCGACGGTAAAGAGATCCTGGGCGACAACGTCAACGATCCTGACCGTCCGCATACCGATGTCGTGACTTCAGATTACAACCTTACCACACCGCTGAAGTTCAATGCGGGTGTTGCATTCATATCCAAATATGGATTTATCTCCGGCGACATCGAGATGGTCAATCCCGCGAAAGCGAAGTACACATCAGACACGCCGGGTATAACTTACACAGACGAGAATGGAAGCATTCGCCGTAACTATGAACCCGTGATCAACTACCACATCGGTGCCGAGTTCAGATACGAGATCTACCGGGTACGCGCCGGATACGGTGTGCTCGCCAATACATACCGCAATAACATCACCTCCAACAACCAGATCACGTCGATCAGCGGTGGCGTGGGCATCCGCACCAAAGATTTTTCTATCGATTTTGCCCTGGTGAACAGCAGCAGCAAAAGATACGATTACCAGCCTTACACTTTCTTCGATGGATCAGGCCCGGCAGCCTCGCTGAAAAACCGGTCGATGATGGGGATGCTTACGTTTGGGTTTACGATAGAGTAGTTGGGTAGACAGTTCCAGGTTTCAGGTTAGAAGTTTAAAGTTGAGGGACCCAACAACTTTAAACTTTAAATTTCAAACTTGCCTCTGACGACTACATACGCAACGCCTTCAGTACAGCTTGAAGATCGGCTTTCTGTAACACAACGCTCGCTTTCTGATAAACCGGCAACCGGTTCTGCCGGATAGTGGTGAGCCTGTTTCTCAGCTCTGTTTCGTCAGCAGTTTGAAGCAACGGCCGGCCCGATTTCTTTTCTGTACGCTTCACCAACTCGTCTATAGACTCGTCTAGAAAAATGCTGATGCCGGTGGCGTTGATCGCTTGAATCCCATCAAAAAAACAGGGAGCGCCTCCACCGGTGGCCATCACAAAACTTTTTGCGGAGGCAGCCCACTCGTGCAGCAACGCTGACTCAACCTGGCGGAAGTACGGCTCTCCATGCTGCGAGAATATTTCGGGAATAGACTTTTGCTCACGGGCTTCGATCTTTTCATCAAGGTCTACAAACTCCATCGCCAGGTGTGCAGCAACTTCTCTTCCCAGCGTCGTTTTGCCGGAACCGGGCATGCCGATGAGATAAATTTTCATAGCTGCGAGTGGGCGAGTTACGAGCTGCGAGATGTCAGTTGATCAATTGCAAAACTTCGTCGGCAGTGGGCGTATCGTTGTGGTGCCACATGCCCTTTACGTTTCCGTTTACCCAGAGTGTAATGCCGGGATTAGATCTCACAATGGTCTTGAGCACGGTGGCATCCGCATAATAGTAAGGAAAAGCAAGCTGGTGCTCATGCCTGAACGCTTCGAATGCCTCTCCGCCGGATGCCGTGAGCGCCATCACGTCCACTTTTCCTTCCAGTGCTTTCGCGAGGTCACGGATCTTGTCAATGTTGCTGGCGGACGCAGCCGATACGTCATAGATAATGATGAAAAGTTTATTGCCTTCAAATGCCTGCTGGGTCACGTCCTCACCTTCAACGCTGGTGACCGCGAAGTCTGTGATCTTGGCCTTGGTCTTGTCTTCGTTGGTCTGGCGCACGCTCTGATACTTGTACAGCGTGGTATCCATCAGGTATTTCTCCGAGTGCACTTCTTCACCATTATCTTTCCGGATGAACACATATTCAAAAACGGGTTGTTCGGCCGGTTGCATCTGCTGCGGAATGTTGTTGCCGATCTTATAGGCCCTGAAGTCGATGAACGGCAGGTGCCTGATGGCGTAGACACCGAGAAAGAAGCTGATCAGTGTAACAGCACCTACCACGGCATGGCCTTCCAGGGTTCTGAGCGCAGGCTGATAATGTTTTCTGTACCAGAACAGGTGCAGCACGAACACCATCAGCACCACATCTTTGGTGAACGATTCCCATGGGGTGAGCTTGATAGCATCACCGAAACATCCGCAGTCTGTTACTTTATTGAAATAAGCCGAGTAGAACGTGAGGAAAGTAAAGAATATCATGAGGGCCAGCAGCACCACGGTGGTCACTTTCATGCGGTAATAAATGAGCACGGCAACACCCAGCACGATCTCCAGCACTACGAGGATCATGCCGATCTCCAGCGCGTAGGGGATCAGGTAATGAAAGAATGATCCGAAGTCTTCGGCAAAAACTTCGAAATACTCTTCCATTTTGATCTTGGTACCTACCGGATCGTTGAGCTTGATGAGCCCCGAAAAGATAAAAAGGATACCGATGAAGAATCTTGAGAACTGATCTGCGATTTTTCTGAACATCTTGTTATGCTTTCAATTTTATCAATGCAAAAACGGAATAGTTGATCATATCCTGGTAGTTGGCCTTTACGCCTTCGCTCACCAGCGTCTTGCCCGCGTTATCTTCGATCTGTTTCACGCGCAGGAGCTTCATCAGGATGATATCGGTGATGGAGGTCACCCGCATCTCGCGCCAGGCTTCCCCGTAGTCGTGGTTCTTGTTTTGAAGCAGGTCGAACGTTTCCTGAACCGCTTTGTCGTAATGTGCTTCCAGCTCCTCGAACTTCAGGTCCATCTGCTGCGATGCTTCCAGCTCCATCTGTATAAGGGCTATGATGCAATAGTTGATGATGCCTACAAACTCGTCTTTCACCGGGTCGCCTACTTTCTGCACACCTTTTTCCTGGATGCTGCGGATGCGTTGGGCTTTGATGAAGATCTGGTCTGTAATGGAGGGCAACCGCAAAATGCGCCAGGCAGTTCCATAATCGCGGGTCTTCTTTTCAAACAGGGCTTTGCAGGTGGCAATTACCTCTTTATATTCGACAGCAGTTTTCTCGACCATAATTCTGAACGGTGCAAAATACAGGATTTTCAACAAACAAAACACTCAACATCAACGGCCGGCTGATTAATCTTGATACCCCCAGGATCATGGGCATCATCAATGTTACCCCAGACAGCTTTTACAGTGGCAGCCGCGTGCAAACAGAAACGCAGGTCCTGCAACAGGCCGGGAAAATGCTGGCAGAGGGAGCAGACCTGATAGACGTGGGTGGCTACTCTACCAGGCCCGGGGCAAAAGACGTCAGCGCCGATGAAGAAACTGACCGCGTGCTTCAGGCCATTCGGGCCATCGTTAAACATTTTCCGCAGGCAGCCATTGCTGTGGACACCTTCAGGAGCAGTGTTGCCAGGGCTGCCATCAGTGAAGGTGCCGGCGTGATCAACGATATTTCCGGCGGCGAGCTCGACCCCGACATGTTTCAGACCGTTGCCGCCCTCAAAGTACCTTACATACTGATGCACATGCGGGGCGATCCGCAGACCATGGCAGGCCTCACACAATATGTGAACCTGGTGCAGGAGATCATCGGCTATTTTCACCAAAAGATCTTCGCCCTTACCGCGCTTGGGGTGAAAGACATCCTCATCGATCCCGGCTTCGGCTTTGCCAAAACAAGGGAACAGAATTTTCAGCTTCTCAATCACCTGGCCGATCTGCAGATCACGGGCCGTCCTGTGATTGCCGGCCTCTCCCGCAAATCGATGGTGTGGAAAACGCTCGGTATCAAACCCGAAGAAGCCCTGAACGGAACTTCAGCCCTGCATGCCGTTGCGCTTATGAACGGTGCCAACATACTGCGGGTGCACGATGTGAAGGAATGTGCAGAGGTCATCAGGCTGATCGGCGCGTTGAGAAACAATCCCGGCTGATCCCTTCATTGTTCTAACCTGCAGCTGGCAGAGAAGAATCCCCGCTTCAGAAAACAAAATGGTGATTCTTCGATAGTGCTCCTGCAGGATGACGGATTTTAGAGACACCCTTATTACATTTGCTTAAGCATGATATTTCTTTTCAGGATCGGATTTTTGGAGGTAAGCTGGGTAGACCTTATTGACATTGCACTGGTCAGCGTTCTGTTGTATCAGATCTACAAACTTATTCGCGGTAGTATTGCCGTCAATATCTTTCTCGGCATCCTTGCGCTGTATCTGATCTACCTGATCGTGAGGGCGGCCCAGATGGAGCTGCTGGCCACCATTCTCGGGCAGTTCATGGGCGTTGGCGTGCTGGCCATGATCATTCTTTTTCAACCCGAGATCAGAAAATTCCTGCTGGTGATCGGCCGGGGCACAGAGTTCAGGGAAAACATCTTTAAAAGTATCTCCAATTGGCGCAGCAGCTATCACGATGAGTTCGACATTCACCAGGTGATCGAAGCCGCCAAAACACTGAAGGCCACCAAAACCGGCGCTTTGATCGTTTTCTCACGCGATGTTGAGCTGAAATTTTACGTGGAGACGGGCGACCCCCTCAACGCCCAGGTTACCAAACGCCTGCTGCTTTCGATCTTCAACAAGAACAGCCCGCTTCACGATGGCGCCGTGATCATCTATAAAGGAAGGATCAAAGCGGCCCGTTGCATCCTGCCTGTCAGCGAGAACGACCACCTCCCCGCACATTTCGGATTGAGGCACCGCGCTGCCGTGGGCATGTCTGAAAACACTGACACATTGGTGCTCGCCATATCGGAAGAAACAGGGCGCCTGATCCTGGCCAGGAACGGAAAATACCTCAGGGGACTCAAGCTCAAACAAGTGGAGCAGCGCATCGTGGATTATCTGCATAAGGCTGAACCCGCAAACTGGGAAGAGATACCACAGGAGGAAGCTGAAAGCGAATCACGCCTCTAATAGTTAAAACTTTTTACAAGCTCGCACCGGCTCAGGAACGACATAAAGCTTGCCAGGTTTTTTTCCTTACCCACCACATCATACTGGTAAAGCGCCCGGTTGTCTTTGCGGAACTCTTTCTTCCTGTAATATTTAAGCGTGAGCGTTCTCATCTGGTCTTCAATGAGCTCTATTTTGTTGTTGGAATACTCGAGCGTGAGGTGCAGCTCGATGGTCCTGTTCAGCACACGAAAGAAAAACTGCTGCAGGTATCCAAAGCCCGTGAGCACTATGAACGTGAGCGCCATGCTGTAGAAGGCCAGCGCATATTCACCCGCACCCACTGCCATGCCGAGCGCTGCGGCCACCCATATGGTGCTGGCGGTGGTCAGACCCGAGATGGTGAGCCCCTCACGCATGATGGCCCCGGCACCGAGAAAGCCGATACCCGTTACGATGTTGGCCGCCACCCGCGAAGCCCCCATCGCGTCGCCGATCTTCGATGAAAGGATCGTAAAAAGCGTCGAGCCCAGGCAGATCAGGATGATGGTGCGCAGGCCCGCGGACTTGTTGCGGTATTCGCGCTCGCCACCGATAATGATTCCAATAACAATGGATATGATTAGCTTTGTCAATATTTCTTTTACTTCTTCCCCCGGCATAAGATCATAAGAGGTAAAGATCAACCTTCGTTATCATGAACAAATTCATACCAATGCTGCTGCTCGCCCTGGCGTGGCAGTCGTCTGCCCAAACGCTTGAGACCGTGATACAAAAAGGCCATGAGCTGGCAGTAGTGGCCATTGCCGTAAGTCCTGACAGCGCTTTCATTGCCACGGCAAGCAAAGACAAGTCTATCAAGTTGTGGGAAACCCGCACAGGCCGCGAAGTGAGAAGTTTTCTCGGTCACGAGATGACGGTCTCGAACATCACCTTTTCACGCGACGGTAAATGGTTGCTTTCCGGCAGCTATGATAAGACCGTAAGGATCTGGGACGTTGCCACAGGCAAAGCGCTGCACACCATGGTCACCGAAGATATTATTACCGATGTGGTGATGGATCCCCGCATGAAATTTTTTGTGGCCGCGGGATACAATCGCTCCGGCGACCAGGATTCAGCAACGGTGTTCGACCTAAGAACACGACAAAAGATCGTGAGGCTTCCCGTCAACGCAGACGAAAGCCGCGGCTTCGGTGTCACACTCGCCATCAGCCCTGACGGCCAGTGGCTGGGATCGGGTGAAGACAACCGCCTGATCAATATTTACAAAACAGCTTCCTGGCAGAAGGTGCACACCTTTCAGTATGAACAAGGCTGGTGCGGCGGATGTGCCACTATGCTCACCTTCAGCCCTGACAGCAAGTCTGTGTTTATGGCTTCGCATAATGGCCCCCTCAGGAAATATGACCTGGCCGATGGAAAACTGCTGAAGGTGTACGAAGAAAAAACGGAAGACCTTACGGGAATTGCTGTTAGCCCCGATGGCAAATGGGTGGCCCGCACCACCGAAAAAAATGCCATGGTGTGGGAAGAAGCATCGGGGAGGATGGTGGCCACGCTGCCGGCAGAAGAGAAGGCAGAATTTCACAGAACACAGTTCACGCTCGACAGCAAAGAACTGTTGCTGACGTCTGACAACAACACGGCCTTCGCATGGAACTACTCCACGCAAAAGAAAACACTGGTCCTTACCGGGTTCCTCAACTCACGCGACCAGGGCGGTTTGAATTACGATCCGAATTTTTACTGGCAGTCGGCCATCGCCAAATATGTACGGCTGAAGAATAACCTGCTCATCTCCAGAGACGGGAAAACACTGATCAAGGGCAAGTTCGGAACGAAAGTAAAACAATGGAACATCGCCAGCGGCAAAGCCGTGATGGAATTTGTGGGCCATAAGAAAGCTGTGCTCTGCTACGACCTGTCTGCCGACGGAAAAAAACTCCTGACCGGTGGCGGCGATGGCAGGATCATTCTCTGGGACATGCAAACGGGCGATTCTTTAAAAGTGATCGAAACCTATCGCGAGCCCATCTTCGACATACACTTCAACAGCGACGAAACACTCGTAGCCTCCTCGAGCTGGGACGCTACCATGAAGATCCATAATTTGGAGTCGGGCAAGCTGCTTACCTACATCGAGTTTGAAAGTTATGCGGCTTACAACATCCTGCTCCATCCGAACGATCTCTATCTGGTTGCCGCGCGTCTCGACAACTCACTCCAGCTTTACGAGATCGACACAAGAGCAGTGGTAAGAAATTTTGTAGGGCACACGGACGTGATCTCGTCGATCCGCTTCAGCAACGATCAGCAAACATTGATGAGCACCAGCTGGGATGGCAGCATTCGCCTGTGGGATGTGGGCACAGGACTGATGACCAAAAAATTAAAAGGGCATCGCGGGGCCGTGCTCACGGCTGTATTCAGCGCCGATGGAAAATACATTTATTCGGCAGGTGCCGACCGCGTGGTCCGAGTGTGGGACCCCGCTACCTCTAAAACCGTAAGAACCTTCGAAGGACACAAAGCCGAAGTTACCTCGCTGCTGTTCAGCCCCGACAACCGGATGCTTATCAGCCACAGCGTAGACGGCGTAACCAAGTTCTGGGACATCGCTTCGGGGCAGGAATTCTTCGAGCACATTCACCTGGGCGAAGCAGACTGGATGGTGAAGAACCCTGACGGATATTTCAACGGAACGGATGATGCGCGCAAGTACATTCATTTTGTGAGCGGGCTGAAGACCTATTCTGTAGACCAGTTCTTCCAGGAGTTCTACAGGCCCGACCTGTTGCCCAGGATCTTCCAGAACAGGGGCGGCGGCTCTGATTTGAAAGGCATCCAGGGAAAATTGTCAGATTCACCGCCGCCAACAGTGAAGGTGGCCGTGCTTCAGACAGCACCCGGAAAGGCAGACGTATTGGTTCGGGTAACGGACAACGGCAGCGGTGTTGCCAGTCTCAAGGTTTATCACAACGGAAAAAGCGTTGCGCTCGATCCTGCGGCGCTGAAGCTTCCCTCGGGCAAAGGGCAGACCTTTACACTCAAACATCCTGTAGACCTGGTGGGCGGATCCAACACGTTCACGGCAACGGCGAGCAACAAAGACAGGCTGGAGTCAGATCCGCAGAGCGCCGAGATCTTTTCAGACCATGCGTCGAAGAGCAGCACCTGTCATGTGCTGGCTGTTGGCATCAACCAGTATAAAAATCCGCGCATGAGCCTGAACTATGCCAAGCCCGATGCGGCTTCGTTCAGCAAGGTGATGGATGAAAAGGGTGTGAACCTCTTTAAATCGATCGAGCTTTATACACTTTACGATGAGCAGGCTACACGCGACCAGATCCTGTCGAAGCTTGACGAGCTGGCGGCAAAAATAAGTCCTGAAGATGTGTTCATCTTTTATTATGCAGGGCATGGCAGCATGGTAGACAACCAGTTCTACTTTATTCCCACAGAAACATTGCGGCTCTATGACGCCTCTTCCCTGAACCGTGAGGCGATCGAGGCGGCAACCTTACAAGAGAAATTCAGCCGGATCAGGGCGCTGAAACAGTTGATCATTATGGATGCGTGTCAGTCGGGCGGATCGGTTGAGTTGCTGGCCAACAGGGGGGCCAGTGAAGAGAAGGCCATCGCGCAGCTCTCAAGAAGCGCGGGCATCCACGTGATGGCCTCTGCCGGCAGCGAGCAGTTTGCCGCCGAGTTCACAGAGCTTGGTCATGGGCTTTTTACTTATGTGCTCATCCGCGCGTTGCAGGGTGAGGCTGACGGAGCACCCAAAGACGGAAAGGTTACAATCTACGAGCTAAAATCATTCATAGATGACCAGGTGCCCGAGATCACCCGCAAGCTGAAAGGAAAACCGCAGTACCCGTATACTTTTTCGCGGGGACAGGATTTTCCCGTAGTGATAGAAGAATAAGCTGCGAGCAATGAGCCGCCAGTTTCCAGCAGTTGCGGTTTTCCTCGATGCGGCTCGCGACTTTAAAAAGCGGCACGAGGGTTGTATAACATTTTAAAAAATAAATCGTAAATTAGTTTAACACCAACCTGATGCAACACACATGATGGTAGAAGCGAACCCCGTAAAATTTTATCTGGCGAAGTTTTTTTTCCTCGGCTTTTCTTTTGTTCAGTGGCTGGTAGCCACTACGATATTGATGCGCTTTGGCTTCGACAGCAAGAATTTTTTTACGGCGCTCGTGTTCATCACACTGGGACTCATCTTCTTTTTGATCTTCCTGCTCATCAGCGACAAGATCAAACGGGTGGCCGTCGGCAAGAACAAGATCGTGGTGATCGAAGGCGATAAGAACATGCGCTTCGACTGGCCTGAAGTAAAATCACTGAAGCTCATCCCCTACTTTAACGTCTACAAGCTCAAGATCAGGGGCAAGCGCAACCCGATCTATTTTTTTCCTTCGAAGAACGTTGATCCCGCTTTCGGCTTACTGGCCAAAGACACCTCCAGAATGGGCGAGATCGTGCAAAAGAAGAAAAAGGATTTCGGCATCAAATAAAACGTGGAATTCTTTTCCCGCCATGGGGAAGAGCAAATGCGACACCGATTTCGCGGGGTAAACCTTTACCACTGGGAAATACTGCCGTGGACCGTGGACTATCGACTGTGCACTATTTAAGCACCTTCAGCTCTTTTCCCACTTCTGTAAAGGCTTTGATAGCACGATCGAGATGATGCCTGTCATGCGCTGCGGAGATCTGCACGCGGATGCGGGCCTGTCCTTTGGCTACCACCGGGTAAAAGAACCCGATCACGTAAATGCCTTTCTCCAGTAATTTTTCTGCAAACTGCTGGGCCAGCGGAGCTTCGTACAGCATAATGGGAACAATGGGGTGCTCTCCCGGCTTGATGTCGAAGCCGGCCTTCGTCATTTCTTCACGGAAATATTTTGTGTTCTGCTCGAGCTTGTCGCGCAATGCCGTGGTCTCCGAAAGCATGTTGAAAACTTCGATGGAAGCGCCAACAATGGAAGGTGCCAGCGTGTTGGAGAACAGGTAGGGCCTTGAGCGCTGACGCAGCATTTCAATGATCTCTTTTTTTCCGGCAGTGAATCCACCAGAGGCGCCACCCAGTGCCTTGCCCAGTGTGCCGGTGATGATGTCTACCCTGCCCATGACATTCCGGTATTCGGGCACACCCCTCCCGGTTTTTCCGATGAAGCCCGTGGAGTGACATTCGTCAGTCATCACCAGTGCCTCGAAACGATCGGCAAGGTCGCAGATCTGATCCATCCTGGCGATGGTACCATCCATGGAGAACGCACCATCCGTCACAATGATCATTTGTTTTGCCCCGGCCGCCCTGGCATCCTGGAGCTGCTTCTCAAGGTCGGCCATGTCGTTGTGCTTGTAGCGGTAACGCATCGCCTTGCAGAGTCGCACGCCATCAATAATAGAGGCGTGGTTCAGCTCATCGGAGATAATGGCATCTTCCGCACCGAACAACGGTTCGAATACACCACCGTTGGCATCGAAAGCCGCCGCATAAAGAATGGTGTCATCCATGCCCAGGAAGTCGGAGATCTTCTTTTCAAGCTCCTTATGAATATCCTGTGTGCCACAGATAAACCGCACTGACGACATGCCGAAGCCGTGCGTATCGATGGCATGTTTGGCAGCGGCAATTACCCTGGGATGTGAAGAAAGCCCGAGGTAATTGTTTGCGCAGAAATTGATAACTTCTTTTCCGTTGGTCTGGATATCAGCGCCCTGTGGCGTAGTGATGATCCTTTCTTTCTTAAATAATCCGGCTTCGCGGATATTATTCAGTTCCTTTTCTAAAACGGGTTGAAGTTTTTTATACATGGTCTCAGTTGAATTTCGGTTTTGGTTTAATGACGGGTTTACCAGGCTTTGCAGGTGATGGCGCTGATGCCGGTGCAGCTGGTGTATCCGGAGTTTTTTCAACAGCTTTTTCAACAACCTTCGCAACAGGCTCCTTCAGCGGATATTTTCGCCTTACGGGATTGATGAGGTTCAGCTTCTGAACGGTAAAGCTGTTAACATGCATCTGCTCGAATTCTTTTTTCCACACCTCGAACAGCGCCGGCTCAGCCGCTGAAAAGGCCGGGCCATCTATTTTTTTGCCGATCAGATATTCTTCAAAATTCACAGGCCCCAAGATAAACCAGGATTTACAGGATTTACAGGATTAATGCAGGATTATTGGATTTCAGGATGAGCAGGTTGAATGCATTTTATCTACCGTCTCTATATACTTTAAGTACAACATCACGTTAATCCTGTTAATCCTGAAAATCCAGTCAATCCTGGTCATTTATTGTGCGAAGGGGACAAAAGGCAAAATAAAAATCGGTCTGAATTTTAATAGCCTATTCCTGATTAATTTGCCGGCACAACAGCATGAAAAAACAAAAGATTCTGGTTATCGGAGCCGGAGGACAACTTGGCTCGGAGCTTACACAAGGCCTGTGGCGTCTTCATGGTAAGGAAAACGTAGTGGCCACTGATATTAAAGAACCGCAGGGCATTCTGAGCCAGGGACAGTTCGAGATCCTTGACGTGCTGAAACAAAAAGCATTGTTCGAGTTCATCCAAAAAAACAACTTCACGCAGATCTATCACCTGGCGGCTGTATTGTCGGCCACGGGAGAAAAGAATCCGAAGTTTGCCTGGAGCCTGAACATGGATAGCCTGATCTCCGTGCTGGACGCTGCTGTTGAATACAAGATCGAAAAAGTTTATTGGCCAAGCTCCATCGCTGCCTTCGGGCCCACAACACCCAAAGACCACACGCCGCAAGACACAGTGATGGATCCCACCACCATCTACGGTATCTCCAAGCAGGCGGGTGAACGCTGGTGCGACTGGTATTTCAGAAAACATGGCGTGGATGTGAGAAGCCTGCGCTACCCCGGACTCATCGGCTACAAGACCAAACCCGGCGGCGGTACCACAGACTATGCCGTAGATATTTTTTTCAAAGCACTCGCCGATAAGAAATACGAATGCTTCTTAAAACCCGACACCTACCTGCCCATGATGTACATGGATGATGCGGTGAAGGCAACCATCGACCTGATGCAGGCGCCCGCGGAGAAAGTGAAGGTGCGATCGAGTTATAACATTTCTGCCATGAGCTTTTCACCGGCAGAGATCGCTGAAGAGATCAAGAAGCACATTCCCGAATTCACGATTACCTACCAGCCGGATTTCAGGCAGGCCATTGCAGACTCATGGCCAAGGTCCATCGACGATTCTGCCGCCCGCAAAGACTGGGGCTGGCAACCTTCCTTCGGGCTGCAGGAAATGACAAAGGAAATTCTGTTGAACCTGCAAGAATTACCAGCCCTGGTTCACAATTAGACCTGGCACGCCAGCTCGTTCATGGATTTTATTATGGATTGTTCCGTCTCTTAGCTTAGACTCAGGGAAGACTCAGAGAAGACTCAGGGAAGACTCAGAGCATCTTTGCCAGTATTTTGGCCATTTTCAGGCGCGGGATGGACTATCTTATTATTTCCAGCCCATGAATGGCACCTTAGTCCGATGAACTCCTGTTGCCTAGTTCTTTACGATCACCCTTGAAACTTCCTTAAAGTCTGCGGAGACATAAGACACCAGGTAAACACCGGGCTGCAGCTTATTCTCAAAGGCGATCTTTCCATCGAAGTTGTTCACGGCGAAGTGCAGAATATCAACACCCAACGCGCTGCTCACCACGATGTAGTCATCCTCGGCAGGGCGGAAATTTGTCTGCACCTGGAAGCTGTTTCCGGATGACGGATTGGGATAGACCGTCATGTGTTTGCTGCCATTGAACTTCACGAGCTCCAGGCCTAAAAATTCGAATGTGTTATCGAGGTCTACGGACTTCAGTCGGTAATAATTGAAGCCCAGCAACGGAGCCTTGTCTGTAAAAGAATAGCTCGTTTCTATATTGTCGGTATCGGCACCTGAACCAGCTACCTCACCGATGTCTTGAAAATCGATGCCATTGTCTGAACGCTGGAGTACGAATTTCAAAAGATTTTTTTCGGTGGTGGTGGTCCACGAGAGATTTACGGCTTCACTTTCAGCGGCCGCCGCGAAATTCAACAATTTCACAGGCAACGTTCCATCATATCCGCCCTGATAGTAGCCGGTAGGGCCTTTAAAACCGCCTGTGGGCTCACAATAAGGACTGCCGTTATAAGCACACTTGCCTGAATTGGTACCGCCACAGCTGTTGCATGTGCCGTTACCTTTCATGATTTCCTCACCACAGATGCTAAGCCTGTCTGAACCGGTATCGCCAACATCTACCAGGCCCCCTGTTCGTACGGCAAGCGTATAATTACAGCCGGGATCTCCGGTACCAAGCGTAAGCTTAGCTGAAATATTGATACGGCCGCCATTCATGACAACAACATTCGCATTAATGGTCACGCCGGCAACGATATTCACCGTACCATAAACTTCCATCTGCGTGCCAGTCCAGGTATCATCAACTGAATTGAAATAAACGGTTGTTCCGGCAGGAATTCTTAAGATGCTTTTGGTGCTGGCATTGCCGCCCTCTGAACAGGTCGCACCTGGGTTGTTCCAATAATATGGACTTGGGTTCGTCACGGTACAGACGGTTTGCCCAAACGATACGGACGCGATTAATACCATTAATCCCAGTCCAACAATAGCACTTCTTTTCACGGACACAGGCCCCAACTTATTCTTTCCTACTGTCAAAATTACGTCTAATGCGCTCATATGCTGCCGGTTACGATAAATATGTTTAAACAAACGATTGAACGGCTGTATGCAAACGTTTGCAAAAAGTTTGCTCCTCTGACTGATTTTTAAAAATCCGTTTTTCCCTGAGATCCATTCTAACCGCATATCTTGATCGTTTGCAGCATGAATTGCAATAAGTTCACCAGTATGCATAAACCGTTTGGAAGGGCTAAAAAAGCAACTTTTATCGTGAACCGATATCCAGATTTGGGACAAAATGGAAATATTATATCATATTGGCATAATTTCTTCGGGTAAGGGTATCCCTGAGACCGAGGTGTTCTTTCTTGCCCAGGGGCGCTTGAGTCTTTGGCAAAACCTCATAAGTTGCAGCCCCAACAATATCTACCGATGTCTTTACTGAAAACACAACAAACCAACGGGATCCTTACTGTAACCATCTCCCGCCCCGATGCCCTCAACGCCCTGAATAGTGAGGTAATGAACGGTCTCCAGAAGATCATGCATGACGTGTATCAAAATGCCGGCATCAGGGGCATGATCCTTACCGGTGAAGGCGAAAAAGCATTTGTTGCCGGGGCAGACATCAGGGAACTGGCTGCCTTGAGCCAACAGCAGGCGCTGGAGCTGGCTCAGAAAGGACAAAAGCTGTTCAAATCCCTGGAAGACTGTGATAAGCCGGTGATCGCCGCCGTAAACGGATTTGCCCTCGGGGGTGGCTGCGAGCTGGCCATGGCGTGTCACATGCGCCTTGCTACAGAAAATGCGCGGTTCGGTCAGCCCGAAGTAAACCTGGGCATCATTCCCGGGTATGGCGGTACGCAGCGACTCACCCAGCTGGTTGGCAGGGGCAAAGCACTGGAGCTAATGCTCACGGCCGATATTATAACAGCGCAGGAAGCCAAGAACCTTGGCCTGGTAAATCATGTTGTTGCTACACGCGATGAGCTGATGGCGCTGGCCGAAAAGATCATGACGAAGATCTTAAGCAAAGGTCCCCTGGCCGTGGCCAACGTGATCAAAAGTGTAAATGCCGGATTCAGCTTTGAATCGGAAGGGTATGCTGCTGAAGCCACACATTTTGGCGAATGTGCCGCTACCGGCGATTTTAAAGAAGGGACTGCCGCATTCCTGGAAAAAAGGCAGCCCGTGTTCAAAGGAAAATAAAAGCATGGATCTTACTTCACGTCGTTTTTGCAGCAATACATTTCTAAACTACCACTACAGGCATGGGTAAGATAAAACGCCTTGCCGGCGAGACCGTGCTGTACGGCTTCGGGAGCATCGTTCCGCGGTTCCTGAATTTTTTGCTGGTGCGTTTACACACCGATGCTTTTGTTCCTGAAGAATATAGTGTTATCACCAAGCTGTTCGCTTACGTAGCCGTGATCAATACACTTTTTATGTTCGGCATGGAGACGGCTTATTTCCGCTTTGCCAACAAACCCGGCGCCGACGAAAAAAAGGTCTTCAACATTACCCTCACCGTTGTGATCGCCATCAGCACACTGCTGTCGCTGATCATCGTTTTGATGGCAAAACCGATCGCTGGATTTCTCGACATTGCTTCAAGGCCCGACCTGGTGATCTGGCTGGCGCTGATCATGTTCACCGATGCCGTGGTGGCCATTCCTTTCGCCCGGCTGCGGCTGCAAAAAAAAGCGATCAAGTTCGCCTTCGGCAAGGTCTTCAACATCATCATCTATGTAGGCCTCAACGTCTACTTCCTCAAGCTCATGCCCGGCGACACCCGCGATGTGGGATGGGTGGTGCTGGCCAACCTGATCGCCAACACTTTTTATATTGTCTTCTTCGCCAGGTCGCTGCTGTCATGGCGCCCGTTGTACGACCGCCAGCTTTCACCCGAGACTTTACGGTATGCCTACCCGGTGATGCTGACTGGCCTGGCGGGTATCACCAACGAGATGTTTTCAAGGATCACCCTGGAGAACTGGTTGCCGGAAAATTTTTATGCGGGCAAAAGCACTGAATTCGCGCTCGGGATCTTTGGCGCGGCCTATAAGTTTGCGGTGCTCATGAACCTGGCCATCCAGGGATTCAGGTACGCAGCGGAGCCATTTTTCTTTTCCAATGCCGCTGAGAAAAATTCTCCCCAACTTTTTGCCAGGGTAAACCACTATTTTATCATCGTATGCTGCATACTGCTGATCGGTGTTTCCATTAACCTCGATATTTTAAAATATTTCCTGGCGAAGCCCGCCTATTGGGAAGGACTGCACATTGTTCCGGTCCTGCTGTTGTCTTATCTCCTGCTGGGAGTCTATTATAATTTCTCGGTGTGGTTCAAGCTTACGGACCGGACTTATTACGGCACCATTATCACCATCGGCGGAGCCATCATCACCGTGGTAGCCAACTACCTCCTGATACCCATCGCGGGTTACGAAGGCAGCAGTTGGGCAGCCCTGCTGTGTTACCTGGGCATGACGGTGGCCTGTTACGTGCTCGGTCAGAAATTCTATCCTATTCCGTATGATATCGCAAAATCGGTGGCCTACATTGTAGTTACCCTGCTGATCGTATATGGTGTTAATGCGATAGAAATAGAGGATCAACTCGTGGCCACGGGTTTTCATGCCCTGGTTATTGGCATCTATCTCGCGGGTATTTACCTGCTCGAAAGGAAACAATTTGTGAAAAAGCGGGCGTGATTTTTTAGCAGCTACTGGTCGTTGTTTCCGACAACCAATAACTGAAGACAAATCACATGAACATCATTATCCCCATGGCCGGGCTTGGCAAAAGGCTGAGACCGCATACCCTTACAATTCCCAAACCTCTGCTTCCCATTGCCGGCAAACCCATTGTACACCGCCTGGTAGAAGATATTGCGAAGGTCTGTCCTGAAAAAATAGATGAGATCGGTTTTATCATTCACCCTTCTTTCGGTAAGGAAGTGGAAGAGAGTCTGAAAGGCATCGCTGCTGAAGTGGGCGCCACGGGAAGCATCTTTTATCAGACAGAGGCGCTGGGCATCTCGCATGCCTTGCTGTTCGCGAAGGAATTGTTCAAAGGCAAGGTGATCGTTGCCTTTGCCGATACATTGTTCAAGGCAGATTTCAGACTCGATACTTCAAAAGACGGCATCATCTGGGTTCAGCAGGTAGACGACCCGTCGCAGTTTGGCGTGGTGCGGCTGAACGACAAGAACGAGATCATCGAGTTTGTCGAAAAGCCTTCAACTTTTGTTTCGGACCTTGCCATTATCGGCATCTACTTCTTCAAGAACGGCGAAGCGCTGGCTGCCGAGATGCAATACCTCATCGACAACGACATCAAGGAAAAAGGTGAATACCAGTTTACCACGGCGTTGCAGAACCTGAACAAAAAAGGCGCGAAGTTTACGCCGGGGCGCGTGTCAGAGTGGCTCGATTGCGGCAACAAGAACGTGACGGTGCAGACCAACCAGCGCTACCTGGAGTTCATCAAGGGTGAGAAGCTCGTTTCGCCCAAAGCACGGCTCAACAATGCCGTGATCATCCCTCCCTGTTTCGTGGGCGATGAGGCGGTGATCGAAAATTCCGTGGTCGGACCCTACGTTTCAATAGGCAGGAATTCTCACATAAAAGACAGCCGGATCATCAATTCTATCATCCAGACCAATAGTAAAGTTTCACAGGCCGTATTGGAAAATAGTATGTTGGGGAATTTCGTTAATTTTGAGGCCAGACCGCTCGACTTGAGCGTTGGAGATTTTAACACCATTACCTGATTTGAAATTGCGCAGCATCCATAATCTGATCATTCTGCTTCTGGCGATCGGTATCCTGTCGCCCGCCTCAACGTATGCGCAACGGAAAAAGAGACCCGAAGACTCGCCCCAGGGCCTGAGACTGAGGGAAGCCGAATTTTACTTTACGGAAGGTGAAAAGTTCTTCATCCTGGAAGATTACGCCAAAGCGTTGTTGTACTATCAGCGGGCCCTGGAGATCAATCCCGAAAATGCCACCGTGCATTATAAGATCGCGGATGTGCTGGCCAGGAGCAACAAGCAGGACGACCTGCTGAAGGCTTCGCTGAGCATAGAGACCGCCGTGAAGCTGTACAAAGGCAATAAGTACTTCTACCTGCTGGCCGCCAGCATCTACAACAGCCTCGCCAAATTCGACAAGGCAGCCGAAGCCTACGAGACGATGATCAGCGAAGTGAAGGGCACTGAAGAATATTTATACGAGCTGGCTGCCGTATATCAGTACGCGAACAGGCCCAATGATGCCATTAAAACTTATACGCGGGCAGAGAATATCTTCGGCGTGAACGAGACGTCGTCTTTGCAGAAGATCAGGCTCTACCTGGAAGACGGGAGCATCAAAGAGGCCCTGGCGGAGGGTGATAAGCTTATCAATACTTTTCCGGAAGAGGAACGTTTTGTGATGTCGTTCACAGAGCTGCTCTCACAGAAAGGACTTCGCGACCAGGCGATCCAGTACCTGGAGAAATTCGCGGCTGCAAATCCCGGCGCCGGCAATGCCAAAATGCTGCTGGCGGGTTTCTACCGCGATACACAGCAGGAACAGAAGGCAAGGCCGCTGCTCACAGCCCTCTTCAGCGATCCCTCGGTGGATGTTTCGAGCAAGATCATCATCCTGGGTGCTTACAATGCCGAGCTGCACCAGCTCAAGACCAAAAATCTTTCAGATCCTGATAAGGAAGCGTTTGCCATCAGCCTTTACGAAAAGTTACTGTCCAGCAATCCTGAGAACACCAATGTGCACATTGTTGGCGGCGACCTTTACCTGTCCACCGGCCGGAACAGGGAAGCGCAGAAGGCATACCTGAAAGCCGTAGACCAGGGCGAGGTGAGCTTCGAGGTATGGGAAAACCTGCTTTACCTGGAAACACAGCTCGAGCAGTGGGACAACGTTGTCAAACATGCTGAAACAGCGCTGGAGATTTTCCCTAACCAGGCCATGATCCATTACTTCAATGGTTATGCTTTCATGCGCAAGCATCAGTATCCTGAAGCAGTCGCTTCGTTCGAGCAGGCCAAAAAGCTGGCGGCTTCTAACGCGCAGCTGGTGGCGGAGATCAACGGCATGCTGGGCGACTCCTATAACGCCACAAAAGATTATGTGAAGTCAGACAAGGCTTACGAAGATGCGCTGGCCACTGACCCTGACAACGCCACGTTGCTGAACAACTACAGCTATTACCTGGCCCTGCGCAAAGAAAACCTCGAAAAAGCTGAAAAAATGTCAGCTACATTGGTTAAAAATAATCCGGATAATCCTACCTTTCTTGATACCCATGCGTGGGTGTTGTATGTTCGCCAGAAATACAAAGAGGCGAGAAAGTTCATTGAGCGGGCCATCAGCACCGGGAAAGCCAATGCATCACACTTTGAACACTACGGCGACATATTGTACCAGCTCGGAGATGTTGACAATGCGGTGATACAGTGGGAAAAAGCGCGTGGGATGAACGCTAAAAGTGAAATTCTCAACAAAAAAATAGCCAATCGAAAAATCTATGAATAAGAGCCTTTGGTTCTTGGCCGTCACACTCATTGTGCTTGCAACCGGCTGCAGCAAAAAAGTGACCGCACCAACCGTCTCCACCCCAAAGACAACTTTAAACATTGAAGAGATCGATTTCGACTACTTTCAGGGGAAGGCCAGGATGATCCTCCGCGATGCCAACAAAGAACGTGAGGTAAAAGCCACCATCAGGGTAAGAAAAGACAGTGTGATCTGGATGCAGTTCAACGTGATCGGTATCCAGGGCGGCAAAGCGCTCATCAATAAGGACTCCATTACCATTGTGAGCACCGTTGACAAAGAATATTATGTTTTCGACTACGCCGAGCTCTCCAAACGTTTCAACTTCAATATCAATTACGGCGTGATCCAGTCTGCCATGTTGGGCAACCCCATTATCGCCCGCTCAGGCAGCGACCAGGCCGTGCAGGAAAGTTCTATGTACCTGCTGAAACAACAAGTGGGCACCATCAACGTTGTCAATTATGTTAACGCTGCCAGCATGAAGATCGAAAAGGTGGAGCTGAAGGAAGGCAACAGCAGCAATTCACTGATCGTCAATTATTCAAATTTCCAGCCAGTGGGCGATAAGGTTTTCCCTTACAATGGAACGATCAATCTTTTTTATAAGACCTTGTCGGGATTGCTGAACACGACCATCATTTTTGAGTACAACAAGGCAGAAGTGGGCACGCGTGAGCTCAAATTTCCATTCAATATTCCGAAGCGATATGAACGCAGGTAGGTGCAGGCTTTTTCTTCTCGTTTTCCTGGGCCTCTCCCTTTCTGTTTGTTACGCACAAAAAAAAACGAAGGCCCAGCTTCAGAAAGAAAAGCAGCAGAACATCGAGAAGATCAAGGAAGTAGAGAAGATCCTGGCGGAAACCTCCACAAAGAAGAAAAACTCCATCGGCGAGCTCAATGCGCTCAACCAGCGCGTGGTGGAGCAGGAAAACCTCATCAGCTCCATCAGAAGAGAGATCAATTTCCTGAACGAAGACATCGGTGAGAACAACGACATTATCCAGGCCCTTCAGCAGGATCTGAAAAAGCTCAAGAAAGAGTATGCGGCCATGCTCTTTGCCGCACAAAAAGCCAACAACAGCACCACACGACTCACTTTTTTATTTTCGGCAGGTTCGTTCGATCAGCTGGTGATGCGCCTCCGGTACATGGAGCAGTATGGTGAAACACGCCAGCTTCAGGCAGACCAGATAGAAAAAGTACAGGATGAGCTCGCGGGCCAGGTAAAACAGATCGAAAACCAGCGGGCAGAAAAGAACAAGCTGCTGCAGGATGGCGTCACCGAAAATCAAAACCTGGCCGACCTGAAGAAAAAGCAGAGCAGCCTGCTGAAAGCGCTTGAAAAGGAGGAGAAGAAGCTGAAAAAAGACCTGGAAGAAACACGGGAAACCATTGCCAAGCTCGATAAGATGATCGAATCCATCATCAAGGAGGAGATCGAGCGGGAGGCGGCGGCCGCAGCGGCGGCGGGCGCCCCCAAAGCCATTGCCCTGTCTTCGTCTTTTGAAGAGAACAAGAACAAGCTGCCCTGGCCGGTAGCGTCAGGCTTCATTTCACAGAAATTCGGCCTGCAGAACCACCCGGTGCTGAAAGGTGTGGTCACCAAGAATGAGGGGGTATTCATCCAGACCAAAGAAAATGAAAAAGTGAAATGTGTGTTCGAGGGCGAGGTGAGCTGGGTGGCCTTTGTGCCCAATGTAGGCTATACGGTGCTCATCAAACACGGCGAATACTTTACCGTTTATGCCGGGCTTAAAGATGTTTATGTAAAACAGGGCCAGAAAGTGGTGGTTGAGCAGGAAGTTGGAACGGTGATCTCGAACGTGGAAGGCATTTCACAGCTGCGTTTCCAGATCCGGAAGAACATCGAGCCCCTTGACCCGCAGAATTGGCTGAGGAATATGTAGTTGACAGTTGACAATTAGACAATTGACAACGTTCTGGTTTGCAGATTCACGGGCAGGTTGTCAATTGGAGTTGAAGAAAAGCCCCCCGACCATTACTCCAGCCATTGTCAATTGCCATTTTGTCAATTGTCAACTGATTTAAAAAATCGTTATAAATCATGGATTTTTTACCCTACTTTTGTTGTTCTGCATGGCATTCTATCGAAGCCTGTAGGAAGTCATCTAAAAAGCATTACTGAAATTAATTTTATTGATATGAAAGCGATACTGTTGTTTTTAGGCGGGGTCGGCATGCAGGAAATCCTTGTGATAGGCCTTTTCGTGCTTATCTTTTTTGGCGCGAAAAAAATTCCTGATTTCATGAAAGGCCTTGGAAAAGGTGTTCGTGAGTTCAAAGACGCTGTAAAAGACGTCAAGAAAGAAGTAGAGGACTCTACCAAAGAGGCTAACAAAATCGAAGAAGGAAGATAAGTGTTGAAACCCTACGCTTCATTTCGAGACATCCGGAACGATCTGCAGCGAGGCTCCCTCTCCTGTCAGGATTTAGTCAGGCACCATCTCTCCAACATTCGTCAGAAAGAACACCTCAATGCCTTTTTGAGTGTGTATGAGGCTGAAGCGTTGACCCGCGCAGCTGAAATAGACCAAAAACTTCAAAGTGGTAAGGCCGGCAAGCTCGCCGGTCTCGTGGTGGGCATCAAGGATGTGCTTGCCTATAAAGATCATCCCCTGCAGGGTGCCAGCAGGATCCTCGACGGATTCATCTCCCAATACAATGCTACCGCAGTGCAGCGGCTGCTGGACGAAGATGCTATCATCATCGGCAGGCAGAACTGCGACGAATTTGCCATGGGCTCTTCGAACGAGAACTCGGCCTTCGGACCGGTGAAAAACGACCTTGACAACACACGTGTTCCTGGAGGCTCGTCAGGAGGTTCGGCCGTGGCTGTCATGGCAGACCTTTGTCAGATCTCGCTTGGCTCCGACACGGGTGGCTCCGTAAGACAACCCGCCGCATTTTGTGGCGTTGTCGGACTGAAGCCCACCTACTCCAGGATCTCGCGTCATGGCCTCATCGCCTACGGATCATCCTTCGACTGCATCGGCATCTTCGGCAAGTGTGTGGAAGATATTGCCCTCGTGTTGGAAGTGATCGCCGGCGCCGATGCGTATGACAGTACCGTGTCGCAGAAACCTGTGCCGTTGTACAGCAGCGATCTCACCGCTGACAATAACAAATCTTATCGCATAGCTTACATACGTGAGCTTTCATCGGAAGGGCTTCAACCCGAGATCCGCGAAAATATTCTGGCAGCCATTAACCGGCTGAAGGCAGATGGATATACGGTTGAGGAAATCGATTTTCCGTTGATGGAGTACATCCTTCCTACCTACTACATTCTCGCTACCGCCGAAGCGAGCTCCAACCTCTCGCGGTTCGACGGTGTAAGGTATGGTTACAGGAGTGACAAGACCACCGATTTACATTCGATGTACAAAAAAACCAGATCAGAAGGTTTTGGAAAAGAAGTGCAACGAAGGATTTTATTAGGTACATTTGTATTGAGTGCTCGTTACTACGATGCCTACTACACGAAGGCGCAGAAAGTTCGCAGGATCATCCGCGAAAAGACGAAGGAGATTCTCACTAAATACGACTTTATCGTAATGCCCATTACACCCACTACGGCTTTTAAGCTGGGTGAGCATACCGATAATCCGCTGGAGATGTACTTGGCAGATCTTTTTTCCGTTCAGGCTAATGTGGTGGGTGTTCCCGCCATCTCGGTACCCTGCGGAAAAGACAGGAACGGGCTGCCCATCGGACTGCAAGTGATTGCGGATGACTTCGAAGAATCGAAACTTTTACATTTTTCAAACATTATCATGAAATCCGGCCAGGCATGAAAAAACATTTTTTAAACTTACTCTTCATCATTTTTTCAGCTCCCCTTACCTATGCACAGCTTGATTCTCTTGTAGTTGATTCACTCGAGGTTGCCGAGGCAGAAGAAGAGATCATGTACAAGGAAGACACGGCAGACTTCGTTTATTATTCACTGCCTGCAGACCTGGAATATATTCCCGGCGACGACAACCCCGCGCTGCTGCGCGACCGCCTGTACTGCATCCAGAAAAAAATCCCCCTGATCTACAACGATAAGGTGCACGCATTCATCAACTACTTCACGGTAAAAGACCGTGAGTATACCCGCATGATGATGCGCAGGAAAAACCTCTATTTCCCCCTGTTCGAAAAATACCTCGCCAAATACAACATGCCCGACGAGCTGAAATACCTCTCCATCATTGAATCGGGGCTGAACCCGAGGGCTATTTCAAGGGCAAGAGCGGTAGGCCTCTGGCAATTCATGTCGGCCACCGGCAGATACTATGGCCTGCACAACGACTGGTATATTGACGAGCGTATGGATCCTGAAAAATCCACCGACGCCGCCTGCCGTTACCTGAGAGACCTTTACAGCATGTTCCATGACTGGGAGCTGGCACTGGCCGCATACAACACCGGCCCGGGCAACGTAAAACGCGCCATCCGCAGGTCGGGCTACAAAAAAACGTTCTGGGAGATCTACGCCAACCTTCCGCGCGAGACCCGTTCTTATGTGCCCCAGTTCGTGGCCATCATCTACACCATGAACCATCTTGACGAGCACAACTTCATCCACGAAGGTGAAGAGATGCTGGTACATTCCGATACCCTGAAGGTGAACAAGTTCCTGAACTTCGAAACCCTGGCCAGCCTCACCGGCGCCTGCGTTGACGATCTGCAGAAGCTGAACCCTTCCATCCAGCGCAATGCCGTTCCTGAAACCGGAAAAAGTTTTGTGATCCACGTTCCACAGCAATCCAAAGGTATCCTTGACCTCAACCGTGTTGCCATTCTCGACTCGGCCTCCAAAGTGGGCAAAAAAGAGCTCGAGCTGCTGGCTAAAAATACCGCCGGAAGCACCTATGGCCGCGACCGTATTGTGTATAAGGTAAAAAGTGGAGACGTGCTGGGTTCAATCGCCATGCGCCACGGCGTAAAAGTAACGGACCTCAAAAAATGGAATAACCTGAAGAGCAATAACATCCGCAGTGGTCAGCGCCTCACCGTGTGGCTCAAACCGAGCCTTCGCAATACGGCGATCGCTTCCAGCAGTTCGGGCAGCAAAACGAATCTCTCCATGTCGGGTTCCAAAACGTACACCGTGCAGCCCGGAGATACCCTGTGGGACATCACCAAAAAATTCGACGGCCTCACCATCGAAAAGATCAAAAGCCTGAACAAGCTCAGCAACAACAAGATCCAGGTAGGACAGAAGCTGATCGTAGGGATCTGATCGCGTAAAAAGTTTATTGGCGTTTCAGGAACAGCGTGAAGGTTGTTCCCTCGTCGATCCTGCTGTCGATCTCAATTCTGCCGCCCAGGGCCATCACCTGGGTCTTGACAAGGTATAATCCAAGCCCCTTGCCCTCCACGTGAAAGTGGAAGCGCTTGTAGAGGTTGAAGATGCTGTCTTTATTTCGTTCAAGGTCAATACCCAGTCCGTTGTCACTGACCTCCAGCCTGAAAGTAAGGTCATCTTCGTGTTTCGACGCAACCCTGATCACAGGCACCCGGTGCGCATGCCGGTACTTGATGGCGTTGCTCAGCAGGTTATACAAAATGCTTTCAATGTATGGAGGAAGTGAAAAGAATGTCTCCACTTCAAAATCTGTCTGCACTACCGCCCCGGTATCTCTGATCTCATATTCCAGCATGGCGATGACCTTGGCCAGCGTGGCGTTGAGATCCACAGCCGCCGTGAACATGGTGGCGCCGGGCTTCTGGGCTTCCAGGATAAAACCCTGGTCTTTGATCACATGATCGAGCTCACCTGTTGACCGCACCATCATTTTAACGATCGAATTAGCCTCTGCCTGGCTCCGGGCATGATCGAGAATGGCTGACAGTCCGCTGAGCCTGGCCATGGGCGCCTTCAGGTTATGCGAAATAATGTAGGCGAATTGCTCGAGCCGGTTATTGTGCTCGATCAGCTCCAGGTTGGTTTTTTTCAGGTTTTGCGTTTGCCGGTCTACCTCTACCTTCAGCTCATCGTGCCTGATGCGGATCTGCTCGTTTTGTTGTTCGATGATCTTTTGCGCTTTCTCCAGCTGCTGATTGCGGATACTGAGCTCGTTGCGCTGCTGTTCTATCTCATGTTGCTGTGACACGAGCTGTTCGTTGTGGGCGGCGATCTCTTCGTGCTGCGAGATGATCTCTTCGTTCTGGGTAAGGATCTCGCGCGTACGCTCATGCACCATCTGCTCGAGCTTGGCATTCTGCCCGGCTACGATCCTGTAGTTCTCTTCGTTCAGCTTTCGCAGCTGTTCAGACAGGTTGAGGGCACGCGATGTATAGTAGGCCGTGTAGGCCATGGTGGGAATGGCGATCAGGAACAGGACGATCTGCATGAGGTAGCTGTTTCTCAGTGCCCTTGCGTACTCGGCTTGCGCTTTTTCGCTGATCCGTGTCTCGAATATATTCACACCGTCCGAAAAAGGTTTATAGGCGGCCCATGCGCGGTAGCCGGGGTCGGGCTCGAGCAGGTGGATAAAAGCGTCGAGGCGGCCGTTGACAAGTGCTTCCCGTTTCCGTGCCACAATGTCGTAATAGGCGTTAACGGAATCGCGCATCAGAAAAAATTGCCGCATCGGGAAACCGTGATGCGCAAGGCCTTCTTTCAGCTGACCGAATATCACTTCCTTTACCGCCACACAGCTGTCGGCAATAACCAGGTATTTTTTCTGCTTCACCAGCGCGTAACTCCGCAGCGACATGTCGAGCAGATGTAAGTTTCTGATGATTTCAACTGTATTCGACTTGATTTTTTCTGCCTCCTCGTGAAGGTGCTTGTTGTATTCTATCACCTGGCTATTGCGGTAAATGAGATAGATGTTGCCCACCAGCATAAGCCCGATCAGAAAAACGATACTGTAAATTGCATACCCCTTAAACCACTGCTGCGAACCCATAATTTATGATCGTTACAAGGAACTATACTACGGCTTATGCCTGGCCATTGTGCCCCGGGAAAGATGATTTAATTTCCCATGAGAGGATTTTGGGCTATTTTCATTAAATACGGGCGTATTCACGGCTGATGCCTGCATTGCCGCACCCTATACAATTTAAAAAAATGTTTCCTATCCACTTATTATCTTTGACACCTTAAAATCAATTTCCATACATGTCTATTAAAATTAGAAAGGAAGACGCCCTGAACTATCACATGCAGGGACAGCCAGGAAAGATCGAAGTTGTTCCCACCAAAGTACTCAGCTCTCAGATGGACCTGGCCCTGGCCTATTCTCCCGGCGTGGCGGAACCTTGCAAAGAGATAGCGATAAATAAAGAAGATGTGTACAAATACACGTCCAAAGGAAATCTGGTGGCCGTGATCTCCAATGGTACCGCCGTGCTCGGCCTGGGAGATATCGGGCCCGAGGCATCCAAACCCGTGATGGAAGGAAAAGCCGTTCTTTTTAAAAAATATGCCGGCATCGACAGCTTCGATATCGAGATCGATGAGAAAGACCCGGACGCCTTTATCAAGATCGTAAAAGCGCTGGAGCCCACGTTCGGCGGCGTGAACCTGGAAGACATCAAAGCACCCGAGTGTTTCAAGATCGAGACCGTGCTGCGGGAAAAAATGAACATCCCCATCATGCACGACGACCAGCATGGCACCGCCATCATCTCATGCTCTGCCCTGCTGAATGCGCTGGAGATCGTAGGCAAGAAGATCAGCGAGGTCAAGATCGTTGTGAACGGTGCCGGTGCCGCGGCCGTGAGCTGCACCAAGCTCTACATAGCGCTGGGGGCCAGGCCGGAAAATATCATCATGTGCGACAGTAAGGGCGTGCTGAATAAAAGCCGCACCAACCTGGACGACATCAAAAAACAATTTGTTACCGACACCAAAGCCAACACTTTACAGGAAGCCGTCAAAGGCGCCGACGTTTTCATCGGGCTTTCCATTGCAGACGCGCTCACCCCGCAAGACCTGCTGAACATGGCCAGTGATCCGATCGTATTTGCGCTGGCCAATCCTGATCCCGAGATCGCCTACGACCTGGCCCGCAAAACCCGGCAGGACGCGATCCTGGCCACAGGCCGCTCCGATCATCCTAACCAGGTGAACAACGTGCTCGGCTTCCCCTACATCTTCCGTGGTGCGCTCGATGTACGCGCCACCGAGATCAACGAAGCCATGAAGCTTGCCGCCGTACATGCGCTGGCTACCCTCGCCAAAGAACCCGTGCCCGACATGGTGGTGAAAGCTTACGGCGCAGACAAGATCAAGTTCGGCCGCGATTACCTGATCCCCAAACCGCTAGACCCTCGCCTGATCACCACCGTGGCGCCAGCAGTTGCCAAGGCAGCCATCGACTCGGGCCTGGCCAAGAATCCCATCACCGACTGGGCCGCCTATCACGACGAGCTGCAGAAACGCATCGGCATCGATCAGAAGCTGATGTCGCGCATCATCGACCGCGCCAAGAAAAATCCGAAGCGCGTTGTTTTTGCCGAAGCCACGCACCATAAGATCCTGAAAGCAGCGCAGGTGCTCAAAGACGAAGGCATTGCCAAGCCCATCTTGTTAGGTAACCGTGCAGAGATCCTGCAGCTCATCGAAGATCACAAGCTCGACCTGCACGACTGCCCCATCATTTACCCGCGTGAAGAGAACGAAACCGTACAACGGTATGCCGAGGTGCTTTACAAGAAACGTCAGCGCAAGGGCATCACTTACCAGGATTGCGTTCGCCTCATGCGCGAAAGAAACTACTACGGATCGATGATGGTGGAGCTCGGCGACGCAGATGCGCTGGTATCGGGGCTTACAAAAGATTATCCGAAGACCATCTCGCCTGCCCTGCAGGTGATCGGCGTGGCTGAGGGTGTGAACCGCGTGGCGGGCATGTACATCATCACCAACAAAAAAGGCACCTATTTCTTCTCAGACACTACCGTGAACGTTGACCCCAACGCTGAGGAGCTCGCCCAGATCATCGAGCTCACGGCCCGCGGTGTAAAATTCTTCGACATGGAGCCGCGCATCGCCGTGCTGTCGTATTCGAACTTCGGCTCGTCCAAGGGAGAAGTTCCGGAGAAGAGCAGGGCCGCCGTGCAGCTGGCCAAGAAGAAGAATCCAAATCTCATTGTGGAGGGCGATATCCAGGCAAACGTGGCGCTTGACACCGAGATCCAGAATGAGACCTATCCGTTCAGCGCGCTGGCAAAAGAGGGCGCCAATACCCTTATCTTCCCCAATCTTTCTTCAGGAAATATTGCCTACAAGCTGCTGATGGAGATCGGCGGTGCAGAGGCTATAGGTCCTATCCTGCTGGGCATGAAAAAGCCGGTTCACATCCTGCAGCTCGGAAGCTCGATCCGCGAGATCGTGAACATGGCCGCCATTGCTGTGGTGGATGCCCAGCTCCACGACCAGAATGATCACCTCTAACCTTCGCGCAGGATTATGATCGCTTTTCTGAAAGGAAGACTTGCCCATAAGGAGCCTACATTTGTGATCATCGAGGTGAACGGGGTGGGCTACCATGTTAACATTTCGCTTCAGACGTACTCAGATATCAAAGAGCAGGAGAATATCCTGCTCTTTACACACCTTGCCATCCGCGAAGACGCCCACGTGCTCTTCGGGTTCAGCCATGAGGCCGAAAAGAAACTGTTCCAGCAGCTCATTTCGGTCAACGGCATAGGCCCGGGTACAGCTATTGTTATGCTTTCGTATATGAACAGCAACGAGCTCAAGACTGCCATTGTACAGGAAAACGCGGCAGCCCTCCAGGCGATCAAGGGTATTGGAGGAAAAACGGCACAACGGGTGATCATCGATCTAAAAGATAAGCTCAAAAAAGAGACCTGGGAAGAAAGCCAGCCAACGGTTTCTGCAGGTCCGCACAATACCTTGCGCAGAGAAGCGTTATCTGCTTTACTCACACTTGGTCTGCCCAAAGCAGTGGCGGAGAAAAGTGTGGATACCGTCCTGAAAAAATCAGGAAATACCATTACCTTGGAAGATTTAGTCAAGCAAGCTCTAAAAAATGCATAGCTATTGATGTGTGGCGTTCTTGTGGTGCAGACCCGAAGATGAGAAGGTTTTGCCACGCATCAGATCTGTACATCCGTTGGTCTGCCGAAGCACCGGTCACCGAAGCCTTCGCGGAGTAACGGCCTAGAGCAGGCACATTTGTAAATTGATTAATTTATAATTGATTGGCCTTTACTACCCGGAAGAATTACCTCGCGACAACCCTAAGCCGTCTGCTTCTGGCATGGTTAGCATTCTTGCTTTTCCCTGAAGAGTCTTTTGCGCAGCAACGCGACACTACCCGGTATCAGCCCAGCAGAAGGCCGACGTTTCGCCCGTCAGACCGGTATGGCGATCCCTTCTCGAATACTACCACCGAATCTCCGCTCTTCCTGAAAGATCCCAACAAGCTCAAGCTCGATGTTGAGATCGATACAGGCCAGAACTATACCATTTATGAAAAGATCGGCGACCTCAACTACAGGCCCACCACCAGCATGTCGTTCGAGGAGTTCAAGCAATACCAGGACCGCCAGATCCTGAAAGAATACTGGCAGGGACGGTCGCGCGCCATGGATGGTGAGAGTGCCGTCAGTGGACGTGGATTCACCCCCAAGATCTTTGTGAGCCCGATCCTCGACCGCATTTTCGGGGGCAGTTATGTGGAGCTTGTACCCCGCGGCTTTGTGACCCTGGACTTCGGGGGATCGTTCCAGAAGATCAGCAACCCCGGCATGCCCATCCGCCAGCAACGCAACGGTGGATTTGAGTTTGACCAGCAAATCAACATGAGCGTGGTAGGCAAAGTGGGTGAGAAGCTTGCCGTCACCGCCAACTTCGACAACAACAACTCGTTCGATTTCCAGAACAACATGAAGGTGGAGTACACCGGTTTCAAGGAAGATATCCTGCAGAAGCTCGAGATCGGTAACGTAAGCCTTCCGCTGAACAACACCCTGATCCAGGGCGCGCAGAACCTTTTTGGTATCAAAGCCCAGCTGCAGTTCGGAAAACTGAACGTGACCACCATCGCTTCTACACAACGTGGTAAAGTTGAATCCATCGAGATCCCCGGCGGCAGCAGCGGGCAGGGAAGGCCGTTCGAGATCGTTGCTTCGGCCTACGACGAAAACCGCCACTTCTTTTTAAGCCATTTCTTCCGCGACAACTACCGCAAGTGGATCGCCAACCTGCCGCAGATCACTTCAGGCGTGAACGTTACCCGCGTGGAAGTGTACATCCTCAACCGGAACAACGATACCCAGACGTTGAGAAACGTTGTAGGTTTGATGGACCTCGGAGAAGCCAGGCGTATCTACAACTCCAACGTCAAATCCAGCGACCCCACCAAACCTGCCTTCAACAAAGCCAACACTTTGAATAGTGTATTTACCAGCGCAAGCCGGGTACCCGATAATGTCATTGCAAGTCTCACCGGTATGGGGCTTGCCAACGGCGTGGATTTTGAAAAAATAACAGGCGCCCGCAAGCTGAACCCTACAGAGTTTACCTTCCATCCGCAGCTCGGCTATATTTCGCTTACCCGCAAGCTGCAGAACGACGAAGCGCTGGCAGTGGCATATGAGTACACCTACCAGGGACAACCGTTCAAAGTAGGCGAGCTCTCAGAAGATTATACCACACTCGAAGATGAAGAGATCATCTTCCTGAAGCTGCTTCGTCCCCGCAAGATCGCCATCCGCGGCGGCACAGACGGAAAGGGTCAGATCATTCCCACGTGGGATCTGATGATGAAGAACATCTACAACCTGAATGTAAACCAGCTTGCCCGTGAAGGATTTCAGCTGCGTGTGATCTACAGGGACGACCGCACCGGTATTGACAATCCGCAGCTGCAGGAAGGGAGCACCACCCTGCGTGAACGGCAGCTCATCGAGATCTTCGGGCTCGACAAGCTGAACCCGGTGAACGATCCGCAGCGCGATGGCAACTTCGACTTTGTAGAGAACATCACCATCAACACGCAGACCGGGCTGATCATATTCCCTTATCTTGAACCTTTCCGGGAAGCCTTGCGCGAAGCTTTCAAAGGACAGAGCAACGAAGACTTCCTCATTCAGAAATATTCATACGACACCCTCTATCGCACCACCAAAGCCGACGCCGAGCTGTTTGCCACCAAGAACAAATTCTTCCTCATGGGGCAATACAACGCCGGGTCGTCGCGGGAGATCCTGATTCCGGGATTCGGCGTTTCTCAGAACTCGGTGAAGCTTTATGCGGGAGGCATGCCCTTACAAGAAGGCACCGACTACACGGTTGACTATACGTTCGGCAAGGTCACCATTCTCAACGAGAGCGTGCTGAGCTCCGGAAAAAACATCAGCATCCAGTATGAGCAATCCGATCCGTTTGCCTTCCAGACGCGAAGCCTGCTGGGCACACGCTTCGATTACAAGCTCAACGACGATGTGAACTTCGGGTCTACTTTCCTGTATTACAACGAGCGCCCGCTGATCAGCCGCAACCAGATCGGAACAGAGCCCGCCCGTAACATGCAGTACGGCTTCGACTTCAACGTTCGTAAAGACAGTCGCCTGCTCACCAAGCTGGTCGATGCCATTCCTATCCTACAAACCAAAGAGCAGTCGTCCATCAACTTCACGGGAGAGTTCGCGCAGCTGCTGCCCGGAACATCGAACATCATAGACGGAGAAGGCACGGGCTACATCGATGATTTCGAAAATACCGCCACGCCGTATTCACTGATGACCCCACTCAGCTGGAAACTGGCTGCCACACCTTACCTCGATACGCGGTTCAATCCTTACGGCGACATCAAAGACGTGCAGCTGAACGACAGGCGCGCCAAGCTGGCATGGTACCAGATCGATAACCAGTTCTATCGGCAGAATGGCCAGTTCAAAGCTGACAACATCAACGAAAAAGATTTGCAAAACCACTACGTTCGCGCGGTGGGACCACAGGAGATCTTTCCCTACTACCAGCGCCCGCAGCAGTTAGGCTTTCAGGCGATATTTGACCTGGCCTACTATCCTTCAGAGCGCGGACCGTACAATTACAACACACAGCTGTCAACATTCCAATCGCAACCCACGCAGAACTGGGCCGGTATCACCACCGCCATCCGCACAGAGGTTGACTTCGATAAGGCCAATATCGAGTACGTTGAATTCTGGCTGCTCGATCCGTTCATCCAGGGCGACAACGGAAAAGTGATTGTAAAGGGACGCGAGGGTGAAAGGAACACTACCGGTGGAAAGCTCATCTTCCAGCTGGGTAATATTTCAGAAGATGTTGCCCGCGACACCAAACACGGTTTCGAGAACGGATTGCCGGCTACAGGAGAGCTTGAAACGGGAGCCACAAGGACCAATTGGGGTTATGTGACCAACCAGCAATACCTCACCAACGCGTTCGACGTTTCCGCCACGTCACGTGCCAACCAGGACGTGGGCCTCGATGGACTCCCGTCCAGCAAAGAAGCATCTTTCTTCACCGGATTCCTTCAGTCTGTCAGCAGCTCCGCGCTTCCGGAAGAAACAAAACAGGCCATCCTGAACGACCCCTCCGGAGATGATTTCAAATATTTCCTCGGAAGCGAACACGACCGGAACAACGCACAGTTGCTGGAGCGTTACAAAAACTATAACGGTCTCGAGAACAACTCGCCGGTAAATAATGGCAACCAGGATATCGCACGGTCAGCCACCCAGACGCCAGACAACGAAGACATCAATGCCGACAATACCCTGAGCGAGCTGGAAGAATATTATGAATACGATGTTGACCTGCTCCCGGGCCGGCAGGACGTTGGCGGAGAGTATATCGTAGACAAGATCGTTACGGCAAACAACTCGGCGAAAGAACCGGTGACATGGTATCTCTACCGCATTCCGGTGCGCGAGTTTGAAAGAAAGTTCGGTGGCATCACCGGGTTCAAATCTCTGCGGTATGCGCGTATGATCCTCACCGGGTTCTCACAACCTGTAGTGCTGCGTTTTGCAAACCTGCGGATGATCGGTAGCCGCTGGAGGAGATACCAGTCTGACCTGCGCGGGGGCGGATACGATGGCGATAAGGAACCTGAGTACAACGACTTCACCGTCTCCGTTGTGAACCTCGAAGAGAACGGAGCCTATGAAGAGGGCAGCCCTACATCGCCCTACAGGATCCCGCCCGGCGTGCGCAGAGACAGGGATAACACTTCGTCGATATCACGGCAGCTCAACGAACAGGCCGTACAGGTTTGTGTAGACGATCTGAAAGACGACGACGCGCGTGCCATCTTCAAAAATGTTTCTGTCGATCTCTTCAACTACGGCAGGGTGAAGATGTTCTTCCACGCCAACAGCGTTGCGCCCGACGATGAACTGCAAGGTTTTCTCAGGCTGGGTACCGATTTCGAAGACAACTATTATGAGGTGGCGATCCCGCTGAAGATCACGGATCCCAACATTGTGGATCCTACCGCACGCGATGTGTGGCCCGAGGCGAACGAGATCGATATAGACCTCAATGCACTGTATGCGTTGAAAGCCGAACGTGATCGTTCAGGCCTTGCCATCAACGAATCTTATCCGCGGGAGGGTGCCAAACTGGTGGGCAAGCACCTCATCCGTATCGTAGGAAGGCCGGACCTCAGCAGCGTGCAGCTGATGATGATCGGTGTGCGGAATACAAAGTCTGACGACCAGCGTCCATACTCTGTCTGCTTCTGGGCCAACGAGCTGCGCACCACTGATTTCAATCGCACCGCCGGCTGGGCCGCGAGCACAACCATGAGCGCCAAACTTGCCGACTTCGCCACGGTTACCGGAGCGCTGCGCCATACCACCTTCGGATTCGGAAGCGTGAGCTCCAAGATTGGTGAACGGACCCGCGAAGAGACCACGGCTTACGATGTGTCGGCCAACGTAAACGTAGACAAGCTGCTTCCCGGCAACACCGGCATCAAGCTGCCCATGTTCGTGAGTTATGAAAACACAACCATCAACCCGAACTATGACCCGGCCAACCCCGATATGAAGGTGGAGGCTGCGCTGCAATCGTTCGGCCCCGATGAGTCGGAAGAACGCGCCAACTTCAAAAAGCTGATCCAGGACAGAACCACCCGGCGAAGTCTGAACTTTGTGAACGTGCGGAAGGTGAAAGTGAAGCCTGACGCCAAGACACACATCTACGATATTGAAAACCTGTCGTTCAGCTACTCCTACAGTGAGATGCTGCAAACCAATTATTTCACCAAAGAGAACCTGCTGCGGCAATACCGTGGGTCTGTTGCTTATAACTTCGCGCCGAAAGCCACCGGCATCGAGCCCTTCAAGAACTCCAAGGCGCTGCGCTCGCCGTACCTCAAGTTCATCAAGGATTTCAACTTCAGCCTGATGCCTTCCAACATCTCGGTGCGCGGCGATCTTGACCGTTCATTCAGCAAGAAAGTTTACCGCAACGACGGAAGCTCCGGCGAGCAGCCCAATTACCTGAAGTACTTCACGTTCAACAGGCAGTACAGTGTACGGTGGAATATTTCGCGTGGCCTCTCCTTCGAATACAACGCGCGCGCCAATGCCATTATCGACGAACCACAGGGTGACCTTGATACGAAGGAAAAGAAAGACAGCGTGATCAACAATTTCAAGAACCTGGGCCGTATGAAAAACTTCGATCAGACGGCCACGGTCAATTACACTGTGCCGCTCGATAAGTTCCCGATCACGGATTGGCTGGGCGCAGAGTACCGCTACCAGGCCGGATACAACTGGAAAGCGGGCCCGGTGAACATCCCTGACTCCATTGCCATTAAGAAGAACATACAGGATCTTCCTGATAACCTCGATTTCAAGAACACCATCCAGAACAGCCGCGACAACAACCTGACGGGAAAGATCGACCTGGTGAAGCTCTACAACAAGGTCAGGTTCCTGAAAGAGATCAACACGCCGCCGCGGCCACAAGCTGCTGCGAGACCACAACCCGGCAAACCAGCCCCGGCACGACAGGAGCCACCCAAGGCCGACACGGTGAAAACAACACCGGCGCTTGTAAAAGGCATCTTCAGGCTGATCATGTCGCTTCGTTCCATCAACGGAACCTACTCATTGACCGAGGGCACCATACTGCCGGGCTATGCGCAAACACCCAAATTCCTGGGCATGGATGAGCACTGGAAAGCACCGGGCTGGGGTTTCCTGCTGGGCAGCCAGGACCCGGAGATCCGCAAAGATGCCGCCAGGAACGGATGGCTTACCAGCTCACAGGAGCTGACAACACCTTTCAGTCAGGTAAGGAATGAGACCATCACCCTGCGCGCCAACGTAGAACCTTCTACCGATTTCAAGATCCAGCTCGATGTGAAAAAGGAATCGACCACGTCTTATTCGGAGATCTTCCGGTACGACTCGGCCATGTTTGCAAATGATCCCAATCCCCAGACCAACGGTTATTACTCATTGGGTCAGAGCCGCAATGGAAGTTACAAGATCTCATTCCTCTCCATCGCAACGGCGTTCGATAACACCAACAACGATACACATTCGAACGTATTCGCGCAGTTCGAAAGAAATCTCACAGGAGTTCAGGAACGTTTCCGTAAAGTGATGGGCACAGGCGCACCGGAATATGATACCACATCGCAGGACGTGCTGATCCCCGCGTTTATCGCAGCCTACAGTGGCAAGGATCTGAACAGCGTAAGCCTTTCACCGTTTCCCAGGAGCCCGATGCCCAACTGGCGTGTAGACTATACGGGGTTAAGCAAGCTTGAAGCCTTCAAAAACATTTTTCAGTCCGTTACTGTTTCACACGGCTACCAGTCATCTTATTCGGTGATGGGTTATACCAACTCGCTTGACTCTACCCATACCCACAACCTGGAGATCAACAGGCCTGTTGAAGATTACAACGAAACTTACTACGGTACTTATGACCCGGGCCTGCAAAGATACAATCCGGTTTACGTGATCAGCCAGGTGCTCATCTCCGAACAATTTGCGCCGCTGATCGGCGTGCAGGTGCGTACCAAGAACAGGCTCACGGCCAGCGCCCAGTACAAGACCAAACGCGATGTGGCCCTCAACATTTCCAACACGCAGATCACCGAGCTCAACAGCAAGGATGTTACCATCGAGCTCGGGTATACCAAGAACAACCTCAGGCTGCCGTTCCGCGCCCAGGGCCGTACCATCGTGCTTAAAAACGACGTGACGTTCCGCATGAATGTTACGGTGAGCGACAGCAAAACCATCCAGCGTAAAATTTCCGACCTCAACACCGTGACCAACGGCAACGTCAACTTCCAGCTGCGTCCCAACATCAGCTACGTGGTAAACCAGAAGCTTACGCTGCAGGGATATTTTGAGCGCACCGTCAACAAGCCGCAGATCACCAACTCGTATCCGAGGGCTACCACACGTTTTGGTATCCAGGTGCGGTTCAGCCTGGCGCAATCTTAACCTATCTGACCACAGCCCTTTGAGGGTTAAAAACCGCTCAAAGGGTTGATCGAAGACCCGACAGGTATCAGGAATTTCCTTATTTTTGGACCTTCATAAAAAAACTCATTAACCATGAATATCCCCGACGGACTCAAGTACACCAAAGACCATGAATGGATCAAAATTGATGGCAACACCGCCATTGTAGGCATCACTGATTTTGCACAGGGCGAGCTGGGCGATATCGTTTACATCGATATTACCACTGTAGGCCAGGAAGTAAATGAGCATGAGGTGTTTGGAACCGTGGAGGCCGTAAAGACCGTGTCTGACCTGTTCATGCCGGTGTCGGGAAAAGTGCTGGAGGTGAACCCGTTGCTGGATGCCAGCCCGGAAAAGGTAAATGAAGATCCCTATGGCGAAGGATGGATGATCAAAATGGAGCTCAAAGGCTCTGTTGCCGGTCTTCTTTCAGCCGCCCAGTACAAGGAACTTATTGGAAAGTAAATCGCTTTATTAGATGTGAGTCCCGATAGCGATCGGGATGAGACACACAGATTTTTCCCAGTCTGGTGTCTCCCTTCTCATGTCTGAAATCTAACCAATCGACCGATGATCGAGCTGCCCGTAATCTCGCAGGAAGAGACCCGTAAGCGCAAACCCGACTGGCTTCGTGTGAAGCTTCCCGTGGGACCCGATTACGCCAGGGTACGCAAGCTTGTGGACAATTATAAGCTTCACACCATTTGCGAGAGTGGCAATTGCCCCAACATGGGCGAATGCTGGGGAGCCGGTACCGCTACTTTTATGATCCTGGGCAACGTCTGCACCCGCAGCTGCACGTTCTGCGCCGTAGCCACAGGCCGCCCTACCGAATACGATACAGAAGAACCCAAACGCGTTGCTGAAGCCATCAAACGTATGGAAGTGAAGCACGCGGTGATCACGTCTGTGAACCGTGACGAGCTGAAAGACCGCGGCGCCGAGATCTGGTACCAGACGGTTGTTGAAACCAAGAAGATCAGCCCTGAAACAACCATCGAAACATTGATCCCCGATACCAAGGGAAACTGGGAAGCACTCTATCGCATGATTGAAGGTGGCCAGGAAGTGGTTTCGCACAACATGGAAACAGTAAGCAGACTGTACCGGAATGTGCGCCCGCAAGCCAAGTACGAGCGAAGCCTCGAGCAGATCAAACGCATTCGCGAAGCGGGCAAAAGAACAAAGTCGGGTATTATGCTCGGCCTGGGCGAAACGAAAGAAGAAGTTTTTAAAGCCATGGATGATCTCGTTCAGCATGGCCTGCTCATCCTCACGCTCGGCCAGTACCTGCAGCCTACCAAACTTCACCACGAGGTGATCGAATTCATTCATCCCGATACATTTGAACTCTATCGTGAAGAAGGCCTGAAACGCGGCTTGAAATACGTGGAGTCAGGACCGCTCGTTCGCTCTTCGTATCACGCCGAGCGCCACGTGAACGTTCCGCTTGATTGATTTTTCCCGGCGCTTCAAAGCCCGCTTGACAGTTGCCATTGTGTAATGTGCTTCTCACATTGCTGGCAACCTGCTGCCGGTATTAAAAAATATTATTCGCTTATCCCATCCGTTGCAAAGGATTGCAATCTCTGTAATGCCGCTGATGTTTCCCCGGCACAATAATTTTTTCTACAGTGCAATCAAAAATATTAACCGTTGCCTGAGACCAGGCAGCTAAAACTATGTTAAACTAAACTGTGAAAAAATGAAAAAGCTCATATTCATTCTACTGGCTGCAGCTGCGATCAGTTGCGGCGACAGAAATAGCCGGTCAAGCGAACGAGAGAACGATGCTGACAACACCGAAACCGTTGAACCCGATACCACCGGAATGGAATCCGAAGCACCCGGTGTAGAAAGTGACACCACAAGAAGACAACAACAAAGTGATACACTGAACAATAAGTAAGCGATCGCTTCAATAAAAAAGCGGGTTGTTTTAACCCGCTTTTTTATTCTAATTTACTTCGTTCAGAAACCAATCGTTGAGTTCAGAATCAATCGTTGAGCCTCCCCTACCCCTTCTGACTCCTAACTTCTGGCTCCTGACTTCTGGCTTCTGGCTCCTGACTTCTATTCTTACTCCTGGCTTCTTTTCTATTTAGCATCCGGCATAATCCGCTGCTCCCGATTAGCAATTTCCCAGGCAGTATAGAACACGCACTGTGCCCGTTTGGCCATCAGGTCGAATTCGATCTTGCTCACTTCGTCGCTGGGCTTGTGATAATCTTCGTGGATGCCGTCGAAGTAGAAGATGATGGGAATATTCTTCTTCGCGAAATTCCAGTGATCAGAACGATAGTACAGCCTGTCAGGGTGGTTCTGATCGTTGTAGGTGTAATCAAAGATCAGGTTGGTGTATGTTTTATTGGTGGCTTCGCTCAGCTTGTGAAGCTCGGTTGAAAGTTTGTCGGAGCCGATCACATAAACATAAGGCGCGCTGTCTTTGTGCTGTGCATCGCGTCTGCCTACCATGTCGATGTTGAGGTCCACTACGGTTTTATCCAGCGGGAACACCGGATGTTCAGAATAATATTCAGATCCCAGCAGTCCTTTTTCTTCACCGGTAACGGTCATGAACAGCATACTTCTGCGTGGTCCCTTTCCGTCTTTTTTGGCTTGCGCGAAAATTTTGGCAAGCTCCATCACGGTTACAGTACCTGAGCCGTCGTCATCGGCGCCATTGTTGATGAGGTCGCCCTCGCCACTTTTCCTTTTGCCGATGTGGTCGTAGTGTGCTGTTACAATGATCAGCTCGTCTTTCTTGTCAATGCCTTCCAGGTAGCCCAGCACGTTGTCAGACTTCACGGTTTTTATTTCCATAGAAGTTTTATACACCAGGTTTCCGGGTTTCATTTTTTTCAAAGCGCCTTTTTTGGATTCTTCGGTGGCAGCCTTTGATAATTTTTCCATCGATGTGTTCATCAGCTTGGCAGCCACGTCGGGCGATACAAAGAACACGCCTCCGCTGCCGGGCTGCGGTTTGTTCAACGACAGGGCGCCGCCGGATAAATATCCTTTGAACTGCCCCAGCAGTTGTTTGAACGCTTCTGCATCGGTATTGTACAGCACGGTCATCTTGGCGCCTTTCTCGCGGGCGCGTGTGATCGGGCCTCTGAAGTTCTCTTCGGAATTCATCTGGATCATGACCGCCTTTCCGTCAACGCTCACCTGCTCAAAATCCTCCGGGCGGCCCTGGCCTGCAAAAACAAGCGGAAACGTAACCTCTCCACCTGAATCGGCTGTGCCATAGTAGATCACATCCTCAAAATTTTTGAACTGGGTTGAACCAATTTTCACGTACGATTCTGCCGGAACACTGGTATAGAGGGGTACCGGCTGATAATAGCTGCCGTTCAAGGGACCGGCAAGACCGAGTTCTTCGAAATGAGCGCTGATAAATGCCGCTGCCATCTTCTGGCCACGGGTTCCGGTCTCACGCCCTTCCATGGCATCTGACGCCAGAATTGACAAATATTCTTTCAGATCGGAGGGTACGATCTTGTTGCCGTATTGCTGGGCAACGGGGTCCTGGGCAAACAGGCCGTAACAGCACAAAATGCTCCAGGCAAATACACCAAGTTTTAATTTCATGGGATTGCTCGTTTAAGGTTAATGCTCAAAACTAAACCGACTTTTGGGGATTTTTATCAATTCGAGCAGTTAAGTCCGGATTTTTTCAACGATCGGTAAAAACTGTTAAACGTTCTGCACTTTTCTCCTGTTAATTGTGTGTTAACTCAATTACCTTTGCGGCCAAGTTTTGCCCGGTTATGAGGATTATAGCCTGAAATATGTTCGCCAGGCCATAATCAGGCTGAATTTCCGCAAACCACACGTTTCACCAGATACTGAAATTCCCTACAATCGATGAAAATAGATTCCCAGTACGCAGAAAAATTCGAATCCAGGCACATTGGACCCGACAGCCACCAGGTTGAAGAAATGTTAAAGGTGATCAAGGCAAAGTCGATCGATGAGCTTATCAGCCAAACCATACCCGCCGGCATCCGGCTGAAAAAACCGCTTGATCTTCCATCGGCTAAGTCTGAATTCGAATTTTTAAACGAGTTCAAAAAGCTGGCGTCCCGCAACAAAGTCTTTAAATCATACATAGGTACTGGGTATTACAATACCATTACACCCGGCGTTGTTCTCCGGAACATTTTGGAAAATCCCGGGTGGTATACCGCTTATACCCCTTACCAGGCAGAAATTGCCCAGGGACGTCTCGAAGCGCTGATCAACTACCAGACCATGGTGATCGACCTCACAGGCATGCAGATCGCCAACGCTTCACTGCTGGACGAAGGCACCGCTGCGGCCGAAGCCATGCATCTTTTGTACGCATCGCGCAAAGCTTCGAAAAAGAACGCCCACAAGTTCTTCGTCGATCAGCATACTTTTCCGCAGACCATCGATGTTTTGAAAACCCGTTCTGCACCCATCGGTGTGGAGCTTGTGGTCGGCGACATCAGCAAAGCCGATATCACAGACCCTGACCTGTTCGCCATCTTCCTTCAGAATCCGGATAACAACGGTGCCGTGAAAGATCACACCTCGTTGATCAGCTCGGCCCACGAGAAAGATGTTTTTGTGGTAATGGCCGCAGACCTCATGAGCCTGTTGCTGATCAAATCGCCCGGAGAGATGGGTGCCGATGTTGTGGTTGGCTCTTCGCAACGCTTCGGTGTGCCAATGGGATTCGGCGGACCGCACGCAGCGTTCTTCGCCACCAAAGACGACTTCAAACGCCAGATGCCCGGCAGGATCATCGGTGCTTCGGTAGATGCTTCCGGCAACCCTGGTTACCGCATGGCGCTTCAAACCCGTGAGCAGCACATCCGCAGGGAAAAAGCAACTTCCAACATCTGTACCGCGCAGGTGCTGCTGTCAGTGATGGCCGGAATGTATGCCGTGTATCATGGCCCCGAAGGATTGAAAAAGATCGCCGGACGCATTCACGCCCTTGCAAAGTCACTGGAGACCGGTGTGAAAGCGCTGGGCCTCAAACAGGTGAACGAACACTTCTTCGATACCCTCAAAGTTGCTGTAACTGATAAAAAAGCTGTTGAGCGCGAAGCCACCAAACGTGAGATCAACTTCCGTTACTTCGCCGATAACCACATCGGTATTTCGCTCGATGAGACCACCGCGGCGCAGGATATCAATGTTATTCTTGAAGTGCTGGGTGCTGCAGAAAATAAAAAGGTAACCGCCACATCACCCAACGGTCAGGAGCTCGGCTGGCCTGCATCATTGATCAGGAAGTCGGCGGTTCTCACACATCCCGTATTCAATACCCATCATTCTGAGCACGAGATGCTCCGCTACATCAAAAGGCTGGAGAACAAAGATCTTTCCATGGTCCACTCCATGATCTCTTTGGGATCGTGTACCATGAAGCTGAATGCCACTGCGGAGATGATCCCTGTAACGTGGCCGGAGTTCGGAAACGTTCACCCCTTCGCGCCTGCAGACCAGGTGAAGGGTTACAGCGAGCTCACCACCAACCTTGAAAACTGGCTGAAAGAGATCACAGGCTTCACCGGTGTTTCCCTGCAGCCCAACAGTGGTGCCCAGGGAGAATACGCAGGCCTGATGGTGATCCGCGCTTATCACCAGAGCCGCGGCGACAACCACAGGAATATTTCACTGATCCCGGCATCGGCACACGGCACCAACCCTGCCAGCGCCGTGATGGCGGGTATGGATGTAGTTGTAGTGAAGTCGGATGAAGAAGGAAAGATCGACGTTGCCGACCTCAAAGCAAAAGCGGAGCAGTATAAAGACAAGCTTTCGTGCCTGATGGTAACTTATCCGTCAACACACGGTGTGTTCGAAGAGTCGATCACGGAGATTTGCGAGATCATCCACAAAAACGGCGGGCTTGTATACATGGATGGCGCAAACATGAACGCCCAGGTAGGCCTTACCTCGCCGGCCAATATCGGTGCCGATGTATGCCACCTGAACCTGCACAAGACATTCTGTATCCCGCACGGTGGTGGTGGCCCCGGCATGGGACCGATCTGTGTCAACGACAAGCTCAAGAATTTCCTTCCCGGCCACGCCGTAGTAGCCACCGGAGGAAAAGACGCCATCCACGCTGTGTCAGCCGCACCGTGGGGCAGCGCCAGCATCCTCACCATCTCCTACGCATACATTGCCATGATGGGTGGTGATGGCCTGACCAACGCAACGAAATACGCGATCCTGAACGCCAACTACATCAAGGCAAGACTCGAAGGCCACTACAAGATCCTGTATACAGGAACCAATGGCCGTTGCGCGCACGAAATGATCGTAGACTGCCGCGATTTCAAAAAAGCCGGCGTTGAAGTTGAAGATATCGCCAAACGCCTGATGGACTATGGCTTCCACGCTCCTACCGTTTCTTTCCCCGTAGCCGGAACGTTGATGATCGAGCCTACCGAAAGCGAGCCGAAGGAAGAGCTCGACCGCTTCATCGAGGCGCTGATCGAGATCAGGAACGAGATCAAAGAAATAGAAGAAGGGAAAGCCGACCGCGAGAACAATGTTCTCAAGAATGCGCCCCATACGGCAGCGGTGGTAACATCGGATAGC
>NZ_JAHESF010000044.1 GCF_018598225.1 Chryseosolibacter histidinae
TTCCTCATCTTCTCCAACCCCGTCTTCGCCACCTGCAACGGGTCCTGGTTCCAGTATTCGCGGTTGAAAAGCTCGAGAGAAAGGATCTTGGGTCCACGCATGTTTTTGAGATCGGCGATGATCTGCTTCATCGGGGCGGCGCCGTCACCGGGATAGATGCGGTCTTTGTCTTCCTGTTTTTCGCGGGGAATGGTGTTGGGATAATCGTTCATGTGGAAGATCTCGATCATGCCACCGTCGATCATTTTTAGTCCGTCAAATCCGGAGTTGCCACGGAAGAGGTGATAAACATCTGCCAGGATGCGTGCACCCGGGTCGTTGGCCACCGCAGCAGCCATTAGTGCCTGGCCGATATGGAAGAACCGCGATGCACCCCAGAACTCGAGCTGCGGTGTCACGCCGGTTTCGCGGCCCAGGGCAATGAGGTCCTTGAAACGTTCACCTACCTTGAACATATCGAGTTGTGTGGTGGCGCTTACGCCGGCAGAAGGTGCTGCAATGCGTGGGCAGTCCAACGCAGCCATCATCTCCATTTCTTCGCGCATTTGTTTGAAGCCTGCCTTGCGTTGTTCATCGTCGTCGATCATCCACGGTGCGAAGCCGATGGCGTTCACCATGGGAAGTTTGGAGTCGCGCAGCAGTTTTTTCAGGGCCGTGAGCGACCCTCCGTTATTAAGGTAGGCTTTCAGGTCGGGAACCCAGAGCTCGATGCAGTCGTAGCCGGCGCGCGCAGCGATGTCGATGTATTTTTCAACGCCCAGCTTTTGCCCCATGATGGTGGCGGTGTTCAGTGAAAATTTGAACTTGTTGTCAGTTTTCTTTTTTTCTTTCGCAGAACCTTGAGACCCGAAAAAGACCAGGCCTGCGGTTGCGGATGTGGTTTGTATTGCCTGTCGCCTGTTCATAAATTTCCTTATATGATGGAAATGGAATGGTTCAGAAAGCCGCCGGGAAGCAGCACCCGAAGCCTTAACTCACCAAGGTATGAAATCCTGCGGAGGTGTTCACCCTTTTTTCTTCTAAGTTTATGATTAGTGACGCGGGGGCCGTTGAGCGCATTAAATGCGACATTTCAGCCTTTTACAATATCATGAACCGATTGTTTCTTTTTAAAAAAATAGGAACTTTGCCGTGGCTTTATTTCACAGCATTCATTTGAGAACCGCTGACATGCTTACCATAACCTGTATCGGGGTCGGCGCCCTGATCATGTTGCTATCAGTTTTGAAAACATCAAAGCTGCGTAAGATGCTTGTCGCGGGCATCAACACCATGCGCTGGAAATGGCTGATGAGATTTATGATCGTGTTCCTCATCGGCTACGTGATGGTGATCATACTCATCCTGGCCGGATATCAGGAACCCATCCTGCTCGTGACCGGCCTTGTTTTCCTGCTCGGCGCATGTTTTGTTTATTCCATCGTACACAGCGCCAAAAGTCATATCACCAGGATCTCCGAATCGAACGAGCTGCTGGCCAGCAAAAACGCAGAGCTGCAAAAGATCAACCTTGAGCTCGATCAGTTTGCGTACCGTACATCACACGATCTGAAAGCTCCCGTGAATGCGCTGAAGGGCCTGGTGCGTGTGGCGGAGCTGTCTGAATCGCGCGAGGAGATCGCACATTGCCACGGGCTGATGAAGGAACGAATTTCCAATCTTGAAGACCTGATCCGCGATATTCTTGACCTCTCCAAAAATTCCAGAACGGAAGTCAGCCAGGCCATGGCCGATGTGCGTGACATTGTGGAGCAGCTGGTGAACAGTCTTGTGAGCAAGGAAGCACCGGTGAAAGTGCACATCGAAGGACCGCAGAAGCTGGAAGCCTATATCGACACCACACGTTTCAAGATGATCGTTGGCAACCTCCTGTCGAATGCGCTGCAGTATGCCGACCTGTCAAAGAAAGATCCGTTCATCAGGGTTAAGCTCTGGAGCGAAAGGCAGTTCTTCTATGTGTCTGTTAAGGACAACGGCGTTGGAATAGAATCCGAGTACCTGGAAAAGATCTTCGCCATGTTCTTTCGGGTTACGGATGATTCCATCGGCTCGGGACTTGGCCTGTACATCGCAAAAGAAGCCACGGAAAAAATGGGCGGCAACATTGAAGTTGTTTCCAGAAAAAATGAAGGCTCGGAGTTTATCGTTAAGCTTCCGCATACTGCGATGAATGCCACATCGGGCGCATCTCCCCAAGCTTAGCAGCCCGCGCAGCATTGATCCATTGCTTTGCTGTTACACATTCAAAGATCATCATGACTGATAACCGGCCATTTCGGAGGTTGACCGTTATTGCCCACTGTTTTTAACCGGGAAATTCAAATTTTGCAGCGTACAGATCAATCTGAAAATAATACACCCATGATGAAATACTGTTTTGTTCTCATAGCAAGTTTCCTGTGTCTTGTATCCATGGCGCAGCCCGAGAATGCAGCCAGGCGCAGAAATTTCAACAACGACAATTTTGTGGCCATGCGCGAGTTCGATCCCGTGAGCTATTTTCAGGGCAAACCTGCCAAGGGCACTTCCAAATTCTCTCACGATTACAAGGGTATCATTTATTATTTTGCCAACGAGGCCAATCTCGAGGAGTTTAAAAAAGCTCCCGGCAAATACGAGCCTGCTTATGGCGGATGGTGTGCCTATACCATTGCGCTCAATGGCGAAAGGGTAAAAGTGCTTCCCACTGCTTACAAGATCTCCGACGGCAGACTCTACCTCTTCTATAATTTCGGCGCCGACAACAGGCTGATCAAGTGGAACCAGGACGAGAAAAAATTCAAAGCCGCCGCGGATAAGAACTGGCAGCGGTACATGCATTGAGTTTAAAGTTTTAAAGTTTAAAGTTTGAAGTTTGAAGTTGGAGTCTGGTGTCGGGTATGGTTTTGGATAGCCATCGATCAGCACCCGGTCAGGTAATTTACACCGGACTAACTTTAAACTTTAAATTTTAAACTTGTAACTTCGGTCATGATCCACGTAACCATCACAGAAACAGATTCAACACCGCTGGGAGATATGGCGGAGCTGACCCTGGATAAGTCGTTTGAGCCAGCCATCGGTATGATCCTCATGGACGAAGATAGCCAGACCTGGGAAGTGACGGGAACCCTTCACGATGTGAAACGCACCACCGGCGACGATCTCACTTCCAAACGCTGGACCTTTCAATGCCGTCCCGTAAACACCGACAAACCGCTTCATACCGGCGATTACAAACTCATTCACTAATAGATACGAAGTACGAGAATTAGGTACGAAGTACGAGGTACGAGGTACGTAGCGCCCCGATCGTAGCAAGTGCGCCAGCACAAATCGTACCTCGTCCCTCGTACTTACTACTTACTCCTTACTCCTTACTTCTATACATCTCCATCACCTCCCTCCATCCCTTCTTCTCCGCCATAGCAATTATCACCGTGGTCAGTCGCTTCGATTTAGTCTGTGCCGTCTTTGCGCTTTCGATCCAGCCACTGAAATAATGTTGATGCGACTTGGGCAGTGTCTTGAAAAAATCATAAGCGCCGGGTTCATCTTTCAGGCAGCTGATGAGGTCGGCAGAAAGTTTCAGGGTGCGCTCATCGAGCTCGGCCTGCACCTGAACGGTATCGCCTGCAGCTTTTCCGGTGCCCTTTCGCATGGAGGCATTGAAGGGCAGCATGAACTTTCCTTCGCCGGTTGGTAGAAGAGCAGTTTTCTGGATCTTGTGCCGGTCGAGCATTCCTTTGATGCGGAATGATTTCCGGCAGCCGGGATTCAGCTGTTCCGCGTGACGTTTGCTGAACTCGATGTAGCTCCATCCTCCGGGTGCATTAAACCGGTGGATCTTCGCAGAAAACTTGATCATTTGGCGAAAGTAAGATGTGTTTCACAACAGCGCAAGGTGAAACTGATGCAATGTCAGCGCTGTGGTAGTCCATGGTCCATAGTCGATAGTCCATAGCAAGAGGGTGAACTGTCGCGTGTTGTGTATCAATTCAAATTTGTTCGAAGAATACTTTCAAAAGTCAACACTGCCCGGCCATGGTCCATGGACTATCGACATGGACTTAAAGTAAATCCCATTTTTTTCGATACTCCCTTCCTAAAAATTCATTCGCCTCCCTATCACCCCTGAATTTTTCCTTTTTGGTATTCCATTCCAGCTTGCGTCCACCGAGCCGCCATGAGATCAAGGCAAGGTGCATGGGCAAGGTCATGTCGCGCACGTAGGCCAGGTTCGATTCAGGCTGCCTGCGCGATTTCACAGCGTTCACAAAATTCTGCTGATGGCCCGGAGAGCGTTCCAGTGTCTGAGGCACGGAAGAAATATCCTGAACGGTTTCTCCGTTGATGGTGATGGCGCGTGTCTGGTAATCGCAGATGAGTGTTCCTTTGTCGCCTTCAAAGTATGCGCCGATGTTGCGCTCGGCTGCGCCAGGCACGTTGGGAGGAAGGGTGGTCCAGTATAATTTCAGGTTTTCAAATTCAAAGTCGGCATCCACCCATTTCGGCGCACTGGCAACACCATCGGTTTTTTCGCCACGGGCTACCACACTTCTTAAACCTTTCGGCTGAACCGCCCACCACACAACGTCTGCGATATGGCACCAGAAGTCGGCAAACACGCCGCCGGAGTAGTCGAGAAAGTACCGGTAATTCAGGTGACATTTTTCGGGGAAGTAGTCCGAGTAGGGGGCAGGACCGAGCCACATATCCCAGTTCAGCGTGGAAGGCGGAGTTTGCGCTTTGGGAAATCCGAGGCCTGGAGAGAAACCGTTCTTCCATAACCGCACGGTGTGTACTTTGCCGATGGCGCCCGACTGGATGATCTCCACAACGCGGTGATAGTTGTCTCCGGCGTGGATCTGTGTTCCCAGCTGGAAGATCCTGTTATGTTTGCCGAGCTGTTTCAGCATTTTCTGTCCTTCCTTCACGTCGTATGACAAAGGTTTCTCGCCATACACGTCTTTGCCCGCCTGGAATGCCAGCATGGCGATCTGTGCGTGCCAGTGGTCAGGCGTTGCAATGGTCACGGCGTCGATGTCCTGGCGGTCGAGCACATGCCTGAAGTCTTCATAACCTTTGGCCTGGCTGTCGGGCTTCAATGTTCTTAAGGTCTGCAGTGTTTTGTTCAGGTGGTCCTGGTCCACATCGCAGAGCGCCACGATCTCCACATCGGGCAATCCGGCAAACCATTTCATGTGCTGGTTGCCCATGCCGCCCAGTCCGATGTGCGCTACCCGCAACGTGTCACTGGGTGCAGCCTTCAGTATCATGGATGGCAGAACAGACAGGCCCACGGCGCCGATAGTGCCGAGCCTGATAAAATCGCGTCTGGAGATGTGTGAGCTCATATTGAAGTGTAAGGATTGATCGTACCCTAAACTAATAAAATGTTTTGATCCCACCGTCTGTAAAATGGTGGTCGGTGACCGGTATCCGGTAATCGGTAACCGGTATTTGGTAACCGGTTTAAGTCGTCTGCACTGTCCATGAATTACTGACTACCGATCACTGATCACTGATCACCGATTACTATTTAAGGTGTGTGTAATGTGTGTGTATTCTATGCTGATAGTCTCACTAATCCTGTTAATCCTGTTAATCCTTTAATCCTGTTAATCTTTTAATCCTGGTTTAATCCTGGTTTAATCCTGTCAATCCTGTAAATCTTTTAATCCTGGTTTAATCCTGTTAATATTGGGTATTCAACCTTTACTGTAATCATGCAACAGAACATCACCAGAACTTTTTATTCTCTTATGCTCGTGTCGGCATTGGCCGGCCTCACATCCTGTGGTTCAAAGTCTGCTTCACCTGAAGCCAAAGCGGCCTTTGAAAATGTTATACCCATGCCTGTTTCAGCAACAACATCGGGCAGCGCATTTTTTATCACAGATGAAACTGTGATCATTGCAGACTCTTCGCAGGAAGTAAGGGCCGCCGGTGAATATCTCGCGGCGCTTCTCAGACCCGCTACGGGCTTCGAGCTTCCTGTGGGCGGCGAAAACACAGCGGCAGCGATCCGCCTTTCGATCTCCGGCAGCGATGCACAACTGGGCGCGGAAGGATATGAGCTCACGGTGGGTGAGGACGAGGTTAAGATCGTAGCCAACCAGCCTGCAGGATTGTTCAATGGCATCCAGACCTTGCGGCAGCTGCTGCCTGAAAAGATCGAAAAGCGTGAAAAGCAACAGGGGCCGTGGGAGATCGCCGGCGGCACCATTCGTGATTATCCGGAATATGCGTGGCGTGGAACGATGCTGGACGTAGCAAGGCATTTTTTCAGCGTTGAGGATGTGAAACGATACATCGACCTGGCGAGCTATTATAAGATGAATGTGCTTCACCTGCACCTGAGCGACGATCAGGGATGGCGCATCGAGATCAAGTCATGGCCCAACCTCACGAAGGTGGGCGGAAGCACAGAAGTAGGTGGAGGTGAAGGAGGTTATTACACACAGGCACAGTATTCAGACATCGTTGCTTACGCACAAAGCCGTTATATGACGGTGATCCCTGAGATCGATATGCCGGGTCACATCAACGCCGCCCTGGCTTCTTATGCAGAGCTGAACCCGGGCTTGCCTATCAAACGCGAGGCCGGAGGACCCGTCAATCCCGCGCAGGCGGAGTCACAAGAGCTGAATGCCAAGCCGGTGCCTGGTCAGCTTTACACAGGCATTCAGGTAGGCTTTAGCACGCTGAGCGCCAAGAAAGAGATCACTTTCAAATTTGTGGATGACGTGCTGCGGGAGCTGGCGGCCATCACACCCGGCCCTTACCTGCACATTGGTGGCGATGAAGCTGCTGTCACCAAGAAAGAAGATTACATCGTGTTCATCAACCGGTTCAGGGAGATGGTGCGCGCCCATGGCAAGAAGATGATCGGGTGGGAAGAGATCGCGCAAGGAGATATCGATTCTGCTGTTGTGGTGCAATACTGGAACTCGCAGAAGTACGCCAGGATGGCTGCCGAAAAAGGTGCGAAGCTGCTCTTTTCTCCCGCCAAGAAAGTTTACCTCGATATGCAGTACGATTCCACCACCAAGCTCGGTTTGCATTGGGCCGCTTATATCGAAGCCGACTCTTCTTACATCTGGGATCCTGCCACGTATGTTGAAGGCATTTCGAAAGAACAGATCGTAGGGGTAGAGGCACCGTTGTGGACGGAGACCATTGCCAATATGAACGATCTCGAGTACATGGTATTCCCCAGGCTTCCGGGTGTTGCCGAGATCGGATGGTCTGCCTCGCGCAGCCGCAGCTGGACTGAATACAAGGCCCGTGTCGGCAGGCAGGCCAGGCGTTGGAAGGAAATGGAGATCGATTACTATCCTTCACCGCTGATCCAATGGGTTGAGTAGATCGGCACGCGCTGTTACTGTACGATCTTTTAGAATAGGCACACGAGACGTCACTACGGGCTGCGCTGGAGCAGGTCGGAAGTGACGTTTCCCATTCATGCCTTAAGCCCCTTGTAATACCTGAGAACCCCCGGATCTCGCCTGAACCCCAGGCTTTGGAGCATCGAATGATGGACCGAAAGGGTCTAAAAAGCCCCTTTGGAGCCTGAAAACCCGTCTTTTACAGCCGCTCAGGGGGGTATAGAATGATTTCCGTCGAAAATGCCTGCTATGAAAATAAAAGAATGTTAACTTTATAGGTACAAACTAATTACGTTGAGTGATTGGCCTTTCCTGTAACTTTTAGCCGGGAGGCTTTTAAATATATACATACACATAACCCAAAAAGAAGCATTTAAGGAAAGTATTTTATGGCGAAATCAAGAGATACCTTCAATAAGCAGGAGGTTGAAAAGAACAAAGAGAAGAAGCGGAAGGAAAAAGAGCAGAGAAGGGAAGAAAGACGGGCCAACGCAAAATCAGGTGCCAGCCTCGAGGACATGATGGCCTACGTTGATGAGAACGGTAACATTACCTCCACACCTCCGGATCCTACCAAAAAGAAGGTTATCCGTGAAGAAGACATTGTCATCGGTGTTCCCCGCCAGGAGCATGGCGCAAAGGCGGATCATGTCAGAAAAGGAAGGGTCACCTTCTTCAACGACTCAAAAGGCTATGGGTTTATCAAGGACCAGGATACACAGGAAAGTATTTTCGTTCACGTGAATGCCGTAGGCGGACCGATCAAGGAGGGAGACAAAGTATCTTTTGAAGTTGAGATGGGGCCAAAAGGTCCTAACGCCGTAAGGGTTAAAGTAGGAGGATAACTTCCTGCACGTACATCGCTACGGAATCAAAAAAATAAAAGGCTATCTGATGAAGATAGCCTTTCGCTTTTATGGGTGTTATGAAAGCCGGGTCTTATTTCAACTCGATCGCTGTACAGCCATTGCTAGTGATAGTAACGGTACCACCCCAGGTAGTAGGTGTGGGCGTGCCGCTGGCGTGCCACTTGTATCCGGTAGCCCTCCAGCTGTACGACTTCGGTTCCAGTCCGCCGAATTGCGCAGCACCTGTGCTTGAAGAAGCACATCCTGGCGACGATGCATGCTGCTGTGTTATGAATGCCGATTGTTCGAAGCTGCCTACCTTCACATACACGTTGATTGCATAACCGGTCTTTTTCAGGTTGGTGTAAAATACAGCATTGCCTTTTGCTGCCGGCGTTGTTGTGCCGCCTCCACCGGTTGATGAATTACAGGTATAAGTGCTGCCTTTTTTATACCAGGTGGCGGTATTTGTATTGATCGCCTGCTGGGGCACACCTACGAGCAGGTTGGCGCCGTCTTTTTCGAACTGCAGGGGAAAGGTGATGCTGTTACCGCTCACCACAAAGGTCATCGACTGCGGATAAGACGACTTGAATGTACCAATGGTCTCCTTGCCATCGGCACATGCCTTTGCCGTGCTGCCGGAGAGATAAAGATAGGCGGTTCTCACACCGTCGTTCCGGCTCCAGTAATTTCCGGTTACAGTCTGGCTGGGTGAACCTGATGTGCTTCCTGAGCCTGTTCCTGTGCCGGTACCCGTACCCGTTCCGGAGCCAGTGCCTGTACCGGTGCCAGTTCCTGTACCTGTTCCTGTGTTGTTGGGCGTGGGTTCTTCAGGCTCTTCTGTGATACACGAAGAGAAAGAAAGCATCACGGCAAACGTGAATAATGCGAATAGATATTTCATGTGATTGGGGATTAAAGCTTTGACCAAACGTTATATAGACATTCCGTTATCGGATCATTTTACGGTGGCGCAGGTTGAACGGATGATCAAAACTATCGCCATTGGATGCGGGATGAAATACCCATATAATGGTATTTTGATCTGCAACTGGCTATTTAGCCAGGCAAATGTTGCTGATCGATTGTATGAGTTGTTCATTAGTTAGACGCAGTCATCCCTCTCTTCAAAAAGAGAGGGACCGAGGGTGAGTTTTGGATTCATCATGCTGAATGTTGATCTTGGTGCATTCAAGCATCACAGATGGCCACGCAGCGATCCATAACAGCATCCCTTCTCGGCAACGAGCTCGTCTTTACAACTTCGCGCAGCAGCGGCCCGGGCGGACAGAATGTTAACAAAGTGGAGACGAAAGTGACCGTCAAGTTCGATGTGATGAAGTCGCTGGTCTTAACGCCGGAAGAGCGTGAAGTGATCCTGAAAAAGCTGCATTCCAAGATCACCACCGAAGGCGTGCTCGTGATCTCGAGCCAGGACAGCCGCTCGCAGCTTCAGAACAAGGAAGCCGTGATCGCAAAGCTGGAAGCAGCGCTCGCCAAAGCCTTCGAAAAAAAGAAAGCCCGCAAGGCTACCAAGCCCTCCAAATCCGCCACCCAGGACCGCATCAGAAAAAAGAAACAGCAGGGCGAGAAGAAGAAGTGGAGGCAGAGACCGGAGTAAAAAGTTTAAAGTTTAAGGTTTAAAGTTTGAAGTTTAAAGTTGCCGGTTGCCAGTTACCGGTTGCCGGTTTCGGCCTGTGTAAAATGAGGAGGTCAAGCTTCGATTCATGGGCGCGTCTCAAATCTCATGTCTCACATCTCCCCTTGAAACACAGAACGTAAAGGCGTGCCGCTCACGAAACCGGCAACTGGCAACCGGTAACTGGCAACCACCTTGCGCTTCTTCTAAATTTTTACGTTCTTCATAGACTTGCTTCGGGATCTTAAACCAATCCTGTAAATCAAAAGAATCCTGGTTTTATGAGGAGAAGAAATTTTATCAAAGGTACTGGCGCCGCGCTGGCAGGAAGTATCTTACTTGGTGAACGTGCTTTTTCAGCGGCCAAAGTATCGCAGGCCGACAAGATCAATATCGGCGTGATCGGCTGCAACGGCATGGGATGGTCTAACACCAACTCGCTGCTGAAAATGCAGGATGTAGACCTGATCGGCATCTGTGATGTTGATAACAACGTGATCCGGAAACGCCTTGCGGATTACGCCAAGCTTCGGACCAACGTGCCCAAGACCTATACAGATTACCGTGAGCTGCTGAACGATAAGGACATCGATGCGGTAGTGATCGGCACACCGGACCACTGGCATTGTAAGATCATGGTAGATGCCGTGAAGGCGGGCAAACATGTTTACGTGGAGAAGCCGATAGCCAACAGCATCGAGGAGTGCAACATCATGGTGGCGGCCCAGGAAAAAACGGGCAAGGTTGTGCAGGCGGGCCAGTGGCAGCGCAGCGGACCGCATTACAGGAAGGCGATCGAGATCGTGCGGTCAGGAGTGCTTGGCAAGATCAGGCTGGTGAAGGTGTGGGCGTATCAGGGATGGATGAACCCTGTGCCGGTGCTTCAGGATTCTCCCGTGCCCGAAGGTGTAAATTATGATATGTGGCTGGGACCTGCTCCCAAGCGAAACTTTAACGCCAACCGGTTTCATTTTAATTTCCGGTGGTTTTGGGATTATGCCGGCGGACTGATGACAGATTGGGGCGTGCATGAGATCGATATTGCCTTGTATGCGATGCAGGCCTCGGCACCCGTCTCCGTGATGGCTGCCGGAGGAAAGCTGGCCTACCCTGACGATGCCTCCGAAACGCCTGACACGCTGCAGGCAATATTTCAATACGAGAACTTCAGCATGCTGTGGGAGCACGCCACGGGCATCGACAACGGTCCCTATAACCGCCGCGAGGGCATTGCCTTCATCGGCAACAACGGAACCCTGGTGGTTGACAGGGGCGGATATGAAGTGATCGTAGAGCGTGTGGCCAAAGGATATTCAGGCTGGGGAGATCCCAAAATGCAGCCCATAGAAGCCTACCGCAAACCCGATGACCTGAACTACCTAGACCTGCACACGCAGAACTTCATCGAGGCTGTGAAAAAGAATGATCAGTCGCTGCTGAACACACCTATCCGCTCGGGTAGTGTTGCCGCCATCAATGCGCAGATGGGCAACATCGCATACAAAACGGGCAGCAAGGTTTTCTGGAACGCGAAGGCTGGAAATTTCGGCAGCAATAAAGAAGCAAATAAGCTGATCAAATCCCAGTATCACAACGGATGGGAGCTACCGTCGGTTTGAGGTTTAAAGTTTGAAGTTGCAAGTTTGAAGTTGAAAGTCTGGAGTTTCAAAGTTGAGCGGTTTGGTTGCCAGTTGCCAGTTGGAGTCGTGTGGATAGAGCAGTACCTGGCTTCGATTCAAGAAAAGTTTTTAAGTTCAAGCCTCAGATTAGCGCAGATTTTTTGAAGACTCTGCAAAAATCAGCGTAATCTGCGGGAAATTGCATTTATGAACGGAACAGTCAGAGCAAATATTAAGAAGGGCATCAGGGTGAAGATCGTGTTGAAAAAAGATCAGCGTACGGGCGCACTTACGGAAGGTGTTGTGAAAGATATTCTCACCAGTGCACCGAATCATCACCGTGGTATCAAAGTACGCCTGGAAGACGGTCAGATCGGAAGGGTCCAGGAGATCCTGGGGTGAGTAAAAAAAGGTGTGCCCCCGGAGTTTGCCTCCGGGTCCCGCCTTGCACCGATGCTTCAATCAAGGCACACCATGAATATCATTTCTTAGCGTTTCGTTACGTCTCTTGCAGAAACGCCAACGGCGATCACTTTCCCGTCAGGTCCGTAGAGCGGCGAGTATTTGAGGCTGTAATCGAGCTCCATGCCACTGTTGGAATAGTGCTGTGCGACCTCGAAGGTTTCTCCTGCCAAAGCACGATCGTATAAAGCTTTGTTATGCTTCTTTTCCTCGTCTGTGGTGTAGAACACCAGCGCGTCCATACCCTTTTTCACTTCCACGCCTGTGGCCTTCACTGACTCTTCGTAGGTTCTGTTATAGTTGAGCACTCTGTAGTTGCGGTCAACCGTGAAGATCGAATCGGCCGAAAGGTTGATCAGCTCGTCCTGCATGCGTTCCTTGACCTGCATCTCGTTGAGGATGCGCTGCATTTCTTCCTGCGTCGTGGAGAGCTCCTCCATATTCTGGCGCAGCTCTTCTTCCTGTGCTTTCAGCTGTTCGGCTTGCTGCTGCGCATCTTTCAGGATCTTTTCCTTTTTTTCCTGCGCTGTTACGGTCTCGGTAATATCTCTGCTGAACACCACCGCCTCGAACACATCACCTTTGTCGTTCCTGAGCGGTGTGTAGTTGTACTGGTAGTGGAGCACCATGCCGTTGTTAACGGTGCTGGTAACATCCTCGAAAGATTCGCCGCGAAGCACCCGGTCGTACACATCGATCTGTTTCTGTCGCTCTTCACCCTGGTACCAGTCGATGGTGCTTAATCCTTTCTCCGCCTTCATGCCGAAATACTCGAGTGTTTTGCCAAAGGGCGCGTTCCAGCTCACCAGCTTGTAGCTCCTGTCGATGGTATACACTATGTCTTTCGAAGCGTTGAGGATCTGGTTCAGGTAAGTTTCCTTTCCCTGCACCTGTTTCAGTACACGCTGCATTTCTTCCTGCGTAGCCTGAAGCTCTTCCATGTTCTGCCGCATCTCCTCTTCCTGCGACTTCATTTCTTCTGCGTGCTGCTGGGTCTCTTCCAGCAACTGCTTGGTGCGTTGATTGATCTTCACACTCGAGATGGTGGAGGCGATGCTTTCACCCAGCCGTTCAACAAACTCGATCTGGTATTGTTTGATAGGCTGAAACGAAGCCAGCTCCACCACGCCAAACACTTTGTCTTCGATCTTGAGTGGAACGATCAGCAGGTGCCTCGGCAGCGCGTCGCCAAGACCCGAAGTGATGCGGATGTAGTTTTCCGGGATAGTGGTCATGTAAACCGTTTCCTTTTCAAACAACACCTGCCCGATGATGCCTTCTCCTTCGTTGACCCTGTGCTCGTGATGTTTCTTCCGGCTGTAGGCGTAACACGCAGCCATTTCCAGGTGCACGTCTTCAGCGTTGTCATCGTTGAGGATGTAGAGCGCGCCCTGGTTGGCGTTCATGTATTTGATGAGGTTGCTGATGATCTGCTCCGCCAGCTCCTTCGATTTATCATTGTTGGAGCGCAGGATATCGACAAATTTGGCGAGCCCTTCGGTTACCCAGTTGCGTTCCTTTTCCTCCTGCGCGATCTTTTTCATCTGCTCGCGCATGCTCATGAGCGAGGTGGTGAGCACGTTGGACCCGTTCTGTTCTTCAATTGCCTGAAGCTGGAAATCCAGGTTGCCCTTTTCTATTTCCCGTATAAATTCTGTGGCCGTTGAAATGTGATCTTTTTGTTGCCGGGCCTCTGCCTCCAGTGATTCGAGCTTTCTTTTTTTAATGAATGTATACGGAAATTTTCTCATGCGGTGGATTAAAGCTTTTAGTGTTTTTCTGCCCCCTCAATCGGCAAACGTTACAAATTCAAGGTCAAATGTAGAAGTGGCACGTCTGATGTAATGTCAATTTCCGGCCAAAACCTTACTTTGGTAGTTCACGGTGTCTTTTTTCTCAAAAGAAAATTGCCTGACCTTTTTGTGCATTGCTGCAGAGGCCAGGCAATAAAAAAAGCCACCCCAGACGGCGGGGTAGCTTTTCTCTCCGGTACTAAAACATTGCTGTTTCAGTTTTTCCACTTCCTGTCGTCACTTCAAAGATCACAACCGGTGCCAGTGATGCCTTCACCTGGCTCAGATTAAAAACCACTCCGTAATTACCTGAAATCTTTACACGCTCTTCGTGCAGCAATTCGTGCTTGTTGCTATAGATCTTCACATTTACCGTTTCCTGACCGTTGGTAGCAACATTCACCAAATATTTGTCTGACGTTCCGGGGATTTGCGATACGCGCACAAAGGAGGTCACTTTGTTCATGAAATATTTTACTTTTTCAACCTGTTTGCCATGCTTGTCTTCAAGTGTGATGGTATACTCTCCCTGCGCCAGCTCCATGAAGTTGTAAGGGCGTTTGAAAGACGCTACGTTGTTCAGTATTTCAGTAAATACGATCTGGTTGGCGTTGTTGCTGATCGTGATCCTTACACGGCCAGCTTCGGTTGATTTATAGAATACATTATACACAGCACTGTTGTTGGCCGGTATGATTGTGAAAGTAGCAGGAGAGTCTGCCAGTGCCGAAACAGCGAACAACAAACATGCACAAATAGAGGAAGCAATTTTTGAATTCATTTTTTTTATTTTTTTGATCTGTGTTTGATAACGCAAAGATGGTGGGTGTGTTTCGATGCCCCGGCGCAAAGCGGGCGTCCGTTCGATCTGTGTAAGGAAACGGCCCCGAGTGAACTTTCAGGATTTTCTATTCTGCCGGCTGGGTTTCACCAAACAGATATCACAGGGTTACAGAAAAAATGAGGTCGCCGCAGATTTTTTGAAACAAAAATGAAATGTTATTCTGTGATTGACCCGGAAAACATTTTTTGCAAGCGCGATTTCAGGCTGGAAAACGTGTTTGAGATCTTCAGGTATCCGGTCTTATGGTGTTTTTGGTGGCGGTGAAGTATGAAAAGGTGAAGAAAAGCACCATCTTTTTATCAAATCATTACCAGGGATTGATGTGGATTGACCAGGATTATGGGATTTTACTGGATTTGCAGGATTGATAGTTATATTGATAGTATAAATTTCTGACAGACCGAAGGTCTTTTTTATATTACAATCCTGTTAATCCTATAATCCCGTTAATCTTGGTCAATAAGAAGGAATGTCCCTCCTGTGCCATGGAGGTAGATGCTGAGAGCAAGACTTGTCCGATTTGTGGCTACGAGTTCACAGATAAGCCCCAGGCATTGAAGTGGGCTGCGATCCTGCTGGCGTTGCTTTTTCTGCTGTACTTAATCCTCTGAAGACAGGATTTACTGGATTTGCAGAATTGACAGGATGGTCGTGATAACATATTCAGGAAATCAGAAGTATCGTTTGTCTTTTATCCTGCTAATCTTATAATCCTGTTAATCCTGTAATCCTGTTAATCCTGGTCATCCTGTTAATCCTGATCCTGATCCTGTAGCGATAGGGCGACCGGTGCGCGACCACTCGCTCCATGATCCTACATACAGTTGTGCCCCTTTAATTCCCGCGTGTTCCAGGGCCAGCAGCGTATGGCATGCTGTAACACCTGAGCCGCAGTGTACGATCACCTGCTGTGGCTTGCGTTCTTCCATCGCAGCTTTGTACTTTGAAGCAAGCTCCGCAGATGATCGGAAATTACCATCCTTATCAAGGTTGTCTATGTAAGGAATGTTCACGGCGCCGGGAATGTGGCCGGCGGTGAGATCGATAGGCTCACGTTCGCCCAGGTAACGGTATGCTTCGCGTACGTCGATCACCAGGTAGTTCGGGTCGGCGGCAGCATCGGCTACTTTATTAATGTCGGCAACGGGACGTTTCCACGCATCAAAAGGATATGGCGATGAAGCTGTGGGCACCGGAACAGCATTATCAAGCCGAATGCCCTGGCGTATGATGCCATCGAGACCGCCATCCACCACCTGTACGCGTTCATGACCTGCCGCCTTCAGCATCCACCAGAATCGCGCGGCAGCGTTGGCGCCGTTCTTGTCGTCATAAACGATCACATGCGACGACGGTGTGATACCGAGCCTGCCAAGCAATGCCGCGAATTTTTTTACGTCGGGTAGCGGATGCCTGCCTCCCACAGCGGCGTTCTCCGGTTTTTCAGAGAGGTCGCGATCGAGATCCACGTGAATGGCACCTGCTGCATGGCCTGCCTGGTAGCGCGCGTAGGCGTCAGGCCCGCTGCGTGCATCGATAATAACGGCGTTCTTCTTGTTCAGCACGTCCTGCAATTCGTTTGCCGGGATCAGGGGAGTGTTTGTTTCGGTCATAGTGTAAAGATAAAAGATTGCGACACATAATTTTTACCTGAATACTGGGTCGCGGATTATTTTGATTGGGTGATAACGCTTATTTTTGATCATGTCGCGCATCACCCTTGATAAGCTTCTAGGCATCGATTACCCCATGATCGTTGCACCGATGTTCCTGATCTCCAATACCAAAATGGTGAAGGCAGCGTTGGCCAGTGGCGTGAGCGCAGCTTTCCCGGCACTGAATTACAGAACCGACCAGGAGCTGCGTGCGGCCATCCGCGAGATCAAACAGTTCTCTTCAAAACCTTTCGGTGTAAACCTCATCGTGAATCGCTCGAACCCGAAGTACAAAGGTCAGCTTGAGACGTTGGTGGAGCTCGGTGTCGATTACATTATCACTTCACTGGGCAATCCGAAAGAAACGATCGAAAAATGCCGGCCCAAGGGTATCAAGGTGTTTTGTGATGTGGTGGACCTCCAGTATGCGCGCAAAGTTGAGGAGCTGGGAGCAGATGCTGTGATCGCTGTCAACAACAGGGCCGGAGGACATGCCGGTAACCTTGCGCCGCACGAGCTGGTGAAACTGTTAACGGAGAATTGCAGCATCCCCGTTATTTCCGCCGGTGGTATTGCCAAAGGTGAGGACCTGAAACAGGTGATAGACTGGGGTGCGGCAGGAGCATCCGTAGGCACGATCTTCATTGCGTGCGAAGAATCAGATGTTTCGCCTGAATACAAACAGGCCATGATCGATTACGGTGAAAAAGACATTGTTCGCACCACCAAATTATCCGGCTCACCGCTCACGGTCATCAACACGCCATACGTGCAGCAGCTGGGTACCAAAGCGAATCTGCTGGAGTGGATCCTCAACAATAACAAGACGTTGAAAAAATATGCCAAGATGCTCATCGCCCTGCGCGGTATGAAGGCTGTTGAAAAAGCCGCCTTCGGTGCCACCTATAAAACAGTCTGGTGTGCCGGCCCCGCCATCGAGCACGTCACGCGCATTCGAAAAATGGAAGACATCATCGGAACCCTGATCGCGGAATATAAAGCTGCGCAGCTCACCCAAGTCGCCAACTTTAAACTTTAAACTTCAAACTTCAAACTTCAAACTTTCTTCCGCTGCCCGATATACAGCGCGGTCATCACCAGCGCTGTGCCGAACAGTGTGTAGAGTGTGATCGGTTCGCCGAGCAGTATAGCCGCGTATAAAAAACCGAATACCGGGCAAAGGTACAGCCAGAGCGACGCCTTCACTGCGTCTGACTTCAGCAATCGCAGCCAGAGCTGAACAGCGAGAATGGACACAGGGAAGATGAGCCAGGCGAGTGAGAGCCAGAAACGGAGGTCGAAATGGTTTTCCTTCTCATGCATCACCACGGTAAAAGGAATGAGCAGCAGTCCGCCGATGAGCACCTGCCATGCGTTGATGCTGGTGCGGGAGAGCTTCCAGTTCACTGACGCATAATAAACGGCCCCGAGCGAATAAGCGATCATGCTGAACCCCAGCAGGATCATGCCGGTAGGGGAGGCGTGGCTGGTTTTCAGGAGCGGATAACTTGCCACGATCACCCCGCCGATGCCCAGCGCGATGCTGAGCCACTCTCTCGCCAGTACTTTGCGTTTCATCCACAGCGCTGAGAAGATGCTGATGAAAAGTGGATTCAAGGCGATGGCCAGCGTAGTGATGCCGGGTGAGATGAAGTGCAGCGCAAAAACAAAGATGCCCAAATAAAGGGTGGTGTTAAAAGCGCCGAAGAGCGTAAGTTGTTTCCACTCTGCGCCAGACGGAAGGCGACTTCGTTCCACGAGGTAGACGTACGCCAGCAAAATACCTCCTGCACCGAGGAAGCGGATATTGAAGAGCACCAGGGGCTCAACAGAGAACAAGCCGAACTTCCCGGCAACGGAAGCCGAAGCCCAGGAAATGGCAAAGAGCAGACCCGTCAGGATCGGAGAAACCGGTTTATGCGTCATGGAAGGAAAACCCGCGCGAAGATGGGGGTAAAAATGTAAACCACGAAAATGTTTCTTCGGGATTTACGGGCAGCCACGGCCGTGACTTCCTTCCGGATGGGCGCAATCGTTTTAAGGACCATGGCGCTCATCCCTTGACTGCATCAGAAATTTGAGATCAGCAGGTTGAGATACTTCCGGTCGAGCTTATGTCCGTACCAGTCTTCGTAGGCAACATCGGTCCGTCGTGAGTCGAGGATTCCGAAGTCGCCTGAGAACTCCCACAAAGCAAAGCCGATGCGATGTTCTTTCAGGATGCCGAGCACATCGGTGAACCAAGCCATGAACACGTTGTGTGGCGTTTTGTTCCAGCAGCCGCATTCGCCGCAGTGCACACCCACGCCCTGCCTCGCGAGCTCACCCCATGGTTTGTAATATTCTTCGAGCATGGTTCTGCTGAGATATTTTTCGCCCACCTGGCCGGGCCATTTGGGCTCTGGGAGGTTGTCAGGGTCTTTGTTGGCCCACGGCGCTTTATAATGCGAGATGATGCCAGGGAAATATCCGCGACAGCTTTGCGCGATGTTGAGGTCTGTTATTTCAGGGATCACGTTGTTGCCTACATTGTTGCCATCAGCGATCACCAGGTGCGAAGGGTTTTCTTTGCGGATGGCCGCAGCCGCACCCTGGGCTACTTTCCGGTACACGTCGCCGGGAACAGCGCTTGATCTGGAATGCTGATCGTTCATGTCTTCACGCATGCTGGGCTCATTCACCAGGTCGAAGCTGATCTTGCTGGCGGGAAGATGTTTGTAACGTTTGGCCCACATGTTCCAGTGAAAATAAAAAGCCTCTTGCGCTGCCTGATCTTTCCACAGGTTGTAGGGCTCATGAAACCCGGCGTTGATGCAGTAGCCAGGCGCGCGGTGGAGGTTGAGACTCACGTGCATGCCGTAGCGGTGCGCCATGGTCACCAGCTTGTCGATGCGGTCAACCGCCGCGTTGTCGATCTTGTATACATCATCGGGCGTAATATTCTTTGTGCGATCGATGTTCAGATAATACGGATAGGCTATGGGTATCCTCACGAAGTCGAAACCCCAGTCACGCATCCAACGGAAATAATCTTCCGTGGTGGGTTTCCGTGACTGCGCGGGGTCGGGCGAAAAGAAATCAAGCAGGTTAAAACCTTTCCATTTTGGGAGCGGGTTGGTTTTCTGCGCTGTGGCAAACATGGAAGCGGGCAGGCTGAGGGCGGCCGTACCCAACGCTGTTGTTGTGATGAAGTTTCGCCTGTTCATAAGAATGTATAATATCTCCTGAAGTTAAGCAGGTATAGCATAGCAGGCAAGTACCTGTGACACCAGCTGGAACCCTGACCGGCATAATATTTTTGAAGTCGATAGGTAACAACAACTTAGATTATGAAAAACAACATTCCTTACATTTTTGCACTGCTTTTCCTGTTCGCCTTCACCGCATGCGAAACGAAAAAAAGCGACGATAGTGTAGCCGTGGCAGAAGATCAGAATGAAAAGAAGGACTCAAGCGCCAAAGACGCTTCTGAATTTTCCGTGGATGCTTCCAAGTTTGCCGTAGAGGCAGCGGATGGCGGCCTGCTTGAAGTACAGCTCGGCACCCTTGCGCTGACAAAGGCTGCTTCTCCGCAGGTGAAAAAGTTTGCACAGATGATGGTTGACGATCACACCAAAGCAAACAATGAGTTGAAAGCGCTTGCCGGCAAGAAGAATATAACGTTGCCCACGGTCATGAGTGAAGATTGCCAGAAAAAATATTATGACTTAGATCAGAAACGGGGCGCGGATTTCGATAAAGATTATATGGACCTGATGGTGAAAGATCACAAAGACGACATCGATGAATTCGAAAAAGCCGCTGAAAAAAGTGAAGACCCTGATGTCAAGTCATGGGCTGCCGGCAAAGTAACAACATTGCGCCATCACCTCGAAGAAGCGCAGCGGGTTCGCGATGCGTTGAAGTGATGCATGACTCTGAAGTCATTCAGTCGTTTAGTTAGATAAAAAGAAAAAGCCTGAATTGAAACGCAGGCTTTTTTAGTAATAATTGATCAATCAGAAAAAACACGATACTATGAAATGCATCAGACAGATTTTAGCGGGGATAATGGCAATGATAGGTGTGTATATGCTGTCGGCATGTTCAGGTACCGAGAAATTTTCTCCGCGTTCGCAGCAGAAAGTAACCGCGAGAACGCCAGTGACCGGATGGGTGTGGGAACCGCAATACTATGTTTACAACGGCCGATACCGGTTTGTAAGGGGACATTATCGCAAGCTTATTTCCAGGAAGGCATACCTGAAAAGATCGCTCCGTGGAAACGGACCGGCGCAGTCATATGCAGCAGCGCGGTAGTGCCTGGGGAATGTTTTCGCCCAATGGGGTATGCTCCTTTATCGGGTCGCCGCTATTCATCTTTATTATGGACCGTATATCGTAAAAAACGGAAAGTCTGTTCGATGGCATAATTTATTTTTAAGCGCACGCGGATAGATGTTAAACCGTTAAAATTTATAACAATGAAAAAAATGTTGATGACCATGGCCGGATCGCTTCTGATAGGTTTATCCGTGCTTCACGCGCAGACTGATACAACGCGTAACAAACAGCAACAGCGAACGCAGACACCGACACAGTCTCCTGTGCCTCAGCCGCAGACACCTACTCCGGCGCAGCAGGGAAACCAGTATCGCACGCAGGACATGATGGTGGTGCCGCAGGACCAGGTACCCTCTACGTTACGTCAAACCCTGCAGGGAACCCAGTATAAAGGATGGGAAAATTCCACCCTCTACCAGGACAGGGGCACAGGTGAGTATTCACTGGATATTAACAACGGTTCCGCTACACCAAAAACGTACCGGTTCGATAAGAATGGAAAAGTGATAGACAATGCCAACAGGCCGCAGCAGAGCGGGGGAGGCCTCAAAGATCAATAAGTGAGTTAGTGAATAAGTGAGATTAGTAAAAGAAGAGGCTGTACTTTGTGACAGCCTCTTTTTATGAATGCACGTTCCCGCTGATTCGCTGGTGAAGCAGATATTATCAGTGTCTATCTGCGTTCCCGATAGCGATCGGAGCTTCGGGAACAAAATTGAGACTTATTTGAAATGATAGAGCAGCACAACGGTTGCCGTAAATGCAGGTTTGGGATTGTCTTTGATCTCGAGCACGGCTTCCAGGCCGGTCTTGGCAATGCCCCGCAGGTTGACCAGTGATGCCAGTTTTACACGGAGTCTCACTTCGCTGTCAACCACCACGGGCTGATTGAATTTCAGGTCTTCGATGCCATAATTGATCAGCATCTTGATGTTGTTGATCTCCGCGATCTGGTTCCACAGGTACGGTACAAGAGACAGCGCCAGGTATCCGTGAGCGATCGTTTTTTTGAACGGGCTCTCTGTTTCGGCTCTCCGGGCATCGGTGTGGATCCACTGATGGTCGAGGGTGGCCTCTGCAAATTGATTGATGCGTGCCTGGTCTATCTTCACGTACTCCGATACGCCCAGGTCTTGTCCGAGATACTGTTCAAACTCCTGAAAACTTCCAACGATTACTTTGGCCATAGGGTTGATTAAGGTTCTAAAAATAGTTGCTTGGTTGCAATGCGCAAGCGATGAGGAGAAATAAAATTAGAAAATACTGTCTTTCGGACAAGGTACCAGTAAAATCTGCAGTTCGTGTTACGCAAATGGGGATGTTTCGCTGTCGCTCAACATGACGGAGGGCGCTCGTCATTTTTTGTCTTTTTTAAGACGGATCGTTTTCCCTTCTTTGGCCGACTGCCTAGCAGCATCCAGGATCTCCATCGCAATAACGTTGATGGGCAGTGAAGAGAGGTCGGTATCTTTTACCACCTCCGTGCCACGCACAACAGCAGCGAGATAAACAAAAGGATTGTCGAAGGCAGGCGCCGGAAATTGCTTTTGCTGTATGGGGTCATCGCCGATCTGCATTGAAAGCGTGCTGCGGTCAGCCTTGAGGTAGCCGGTCTGGCCGTACACCTCCATATCTTTTCGATTGTAGGGCCAGTTCCACGACGCTTGGATCACTCCCTGCATTTTGGGATAGGTGACAATAATGGTGGCTTCATCATCCACTTTCGGGTAGATGTCGGGTTTGATCTGCTGGGTGATGGCCGTTACGCTTTCAGGGCGCTCGCCGTTCAGCAGCCACGTGATCAGGTTGGCACCATAACACCCGAAGTCCATGAGGGCTCCGCCACCGTTCAGCACCGGATCTGTGAGCCATTGAAGGAACTCCTGGTTCACGCCGATCTCTTTGGGGCCGCGGTGACCGTCATGCACCACGATCTTGCGAAGGTCACCGATGCTTTTATCTCCATAGACCATCCGGTATGCCTGGTGGTTGCTGCCGTACCAGGTGGTCTCATAGTTCGTGAGCAGGTGGATATTGTGTTTCTTCGCGAGCGCCTCCATCTGCCGGGCATGATCAAGGCTCACGGCGAGGGGTTTCTCCACCATCACATGCACCTTCAGGGGCGCACATTTCTTGACAACCTCCAGGTGATCATAAATGCTGTTGAAGGCAGTAACAGCCTCCGGTTTCGCTTTCGCCAGCATCTCATCAAGTGTGGGATAAAGAAGGTCGAGACTGAGGTTGTATCGCTTCAGGTAGCGCTCTGCCAGTGCGCGGTCAGACTCAGCTATGCCTACGATCTGGATCTCGCCACGGTTAGCGCTTCCCAGCAGCCCGTGAACGTGCGAGTGAGAGAGCCCCGCGATACCGATGCGGAGTGGCTTGGATGGCTGCTGACCATAGGAAAGCACAACGGGAAGAAGGAGAAGTAAGAGAATGTTTTTCATAAGGCCAGGTTAGGTAACATCGGATGATCGTGAAATCTCCCTAAATGTACACCAATAAATGGTAATCGGTAAACGGTATTCAGTAACCGGTTTGATCACATAACATGACTCATCACCGATTACCGATTACCGATTACTGATTACTGATTATCGATTAAGCCGGCAGCTCCTGATGCTGTACCCGTACCAGCTCTTCTTCATTGGTGAGGTCAAGCCGCAGGGGTGTAATAGATACATAACCCTGTTCCACCGCCCACCGGTCTGTTCCTTCTTCGGCGGGCTCGAGCGGCGCCACGGTAAACCAGTAGTGTTTTCTTCCCATCGGATCCGTGCCGGGCACAACCCTGCCATCGTACTGACGAACAGATTGCCGGGTCCATTTCATACCTTGCGGGTCTTTCGGAAAGTTCACATTCACGAGTGAGAGGTGAGGATTCTCGAGCAATGTAGCCAGCGTTTTCTCCACATATGGCTCGAGCAGATCGAAGTCGGGTTCTGTTTTTCCTGCCGGTGTGCTCAGGGCTATCCCCTTCATGCCAAGCAGCACCGCCTGTTTCGCACCTGCCAGCGTGCCTGAATGCCACATCGCGTTGCCGAGGTTTGCACCCATGTTGATGCCCGAAAGCACAACGTCTGTTTTTTGCCAGAGATGTGAACCGAGCGCGACACAATCCGCCGGTGTACCGTTCACCCGGTAAGCTTCTATACCCTCGAAGGTGATGGGTGATTTTTTATAAAAGAGCGGCCTCGAAGCCGTGATGGCATGGCCCATGGAAGATTGTTCTACATCGGGTGCTACTACGCGCACTTCGCCAAAACGTGTAGCGATCCTGGCCAGGGCGGCAATGCCCGGGCTGTAAATTCCGTCATCGTTCGTTACCAGTATTCTCATGCTAATGCCCTTAATATTTTCATTCCATCGGTCCGACAGGTGTATGGTATGGGATTCTTATAAGCGCATAGCTAGAATGTTCGCGAATGAGATCTGCCAATATATTGCACAATCCCAAGGCCGGGGAAGGCGAGTATACCAAGAAGAAGCTGCTTACCCTCATCAGGAATGCGGGATTTGAATGTAGTTATTCGTCCACAAAAAAGAAGGGCTGGGACGATGTTGAAGCGGCTGCTGATTTTGTGGTGCTCGCCGGCGGCGATGGCACCGTGAGGAAGGTTGCCGCCGTAATGCTGGATAGAAAAATGCCGATCGGTATTATTCCGCTGGGCACTGCCAATAACATTGCAACCACGCTGGGCATTACAGGTGAGCCGAAAGATATTATCGAGACCTGGAACAACAAGAACATCAAGAAGTATGATGTAGGAAGGATCTATGGCCTGAAGAAAGCTGAATTCTTCCTGGAAGGATTCGGCTACGGTGTGTTTCCGCGCCTGATGAAAGTGATGCAGAAAAAAAAGGAACGCCTGAGCGATTCGCCGGAGAAGAACCTGAAGATGGCACTGGAAGAGCTGCACGACATCATCCTCAACAGCAAGGCGCGGTATTGCAAGATCTCTCTCGACGGTGCGGACCATTCGGGCAAGTTCCTGCTGGCGGAAGTGATGAACACCCAGTCGATCGGCCCCAACCTCAACCTTGCGCCGTTCGCTGATCCCGGCGACGGATCGTTTGATGTGATCCTCATCGCGGAACGACAGCGCGAGGAATTTGCTTCTTATGTACACAACAAGCTGCATGGCATAGAACAAGCTCCCGTGTTCAATATTCTCAATGCAAAAAATCTTGACATCTATTGGGAAGGCAGGCTCCTGCATGTTGACGATGAGATCCTCGAGCTGAAGGAACCCGTGGAAGTGAAGATAAAACTCCAGGAAGGTGTGCTCGAGTTCTTGGTGCCTGAGCATCCGTCTGAATCCATCAACGCCATCGAGAAGGCAAAGGCTGCAGAGAAGCCGTCGTCAGCTAATTCAGCCTGAAATTTTTTTATCTTTGGCATAGGCCAGGATATAGCCATGCCCAGATCGAAATCGACCTTCAGCTTCAAAGGCACATTGTCTTCTGTAAAAGGAAGTATGATGCCCTCTGTTATATTTCTGCCCGAAGAAATAGTAGAAGCACTGCCTGCCGGAAAGATCCGCACCAAGGGAACGTTGAACGGTGTGCCTTTTGCACTCGCGCCGCAGTATAAGAAGGGAGGCATCCGTTTCTTTTCGGTGAATGCAGCCCTGCGAAAAGCAGCCCGTATCAGGTCAGGCGATGAGGTAGACGTTACCTTTCGGCTCGTGGATCCCTCCGTGATAGAAATGCCCGAAGAGCTTGAAGCCGTGCTGGCGGAAGACGACAAAGCGATGGCGGTCTGGAATACATTCCCGCTAGGCCTTCAGCGCAGCCTCGTTCACTATATCGCCTCCGTCAGGAATGTAGACAGTCGTATCAAACGCTCGCTGCAAATGATGGAAAAAGCCAAGGCCGGTCTGCTGCATGCTCAGAAAGCAAGCAAAGACAAACCTTCTAAAAAATCGAAAGACGAGTAAAACGAAACAAGGAACACCGAATGTAGAAGCTCACTCCCTTCATCATTCAGCATTCCTTGTCGGATACTCAAAACTAACCAGCTCAGATCAGCCTTCTCCTTACTCCTTAATTCTTAATCCTTACTCCTCCTCCTGGCTCCTGACTCCTGGCTCCTGACTTCTTATTCAATCCTTCAAAACCTCGATCTCAATTCTATCATTCAGCCTCGTAGCATTCGGATGACTTTCATCCACCAGCATTTCAGTTCCTCCCCATCCGTAGATCTTGACGCGGTCGGCGCTGATGTTATGTTGTGCGAGATAAGAACGAACGGCTTGTGCCCGCATGTTGGTTAGTGTTTTTGCGCTCGCATCGGTATTAACTACATTCTGGATATTAAAATAGTCGTTGCTTTCTCCCACGGTAGCGATCTTCCGGCTCTTCTTGCCATTGCAGTGTGCGTGCACTTTGATCACATAGTTGGGGTTCTCCAGCATAAGGTTCACCAGCTCGTCAAGATCATTTTTTGAGGGCGGTTGCATGATTACCGCATCCGGATAAAAAGCTACGTTGTACATCACTGAAACATCGCCTTTGCCGAGTCTTTCCAGTGTATAGGGAATAACCCACGCGCCCTCGTTGTCCATGTAAACTCCGCTGGTATTGGAGGGATTGCTGTAGTCAACCAGCTTTTCAACTTCCTTGTAGCCAAATACACCGCATACCAATGCCAAAGGCTCGCTCGACGGAGGATTCAGCAGATCGACATTGACCCCGGCGGTATAACTTCCCATATCACGACCTTTCGTGAGGTCGATCTGGTGAACCTGCGCAGGGAAAGCTTCACCGTTGTATTTGGTGATGGCGAATTTAAAGAACTTGCCTTTAGGTTTCACCGGCGCGCTTCCGGTAGCAGACGAAGCGGCGCTGGAAAGACCTGAGCTCGCCGTTACCACGCCGGGCGCTGGCGGACCTGCAACACCGGCCACGCCATCGAGCGTTTGCTGTTGCAGCTGTGCTCCGGTTTCAATTTCCTGCTGTACTTTCAGTGAGCGTGCAAGAAGCATATCCTTGCTGGAAGTTTTCATCACATAAAAGTGCATCATGTTACCACCGTTATACATGGTATACGCGGTATCCAAAGACTTGCCGGGAAGGTAGCTTGTAAATTCACGGGCGTCGTCTTTGTCAGTGGCGAAGGCTCCAATAACCAGATAATAGTTTTGGCAAAACGCTGGCGTTAGTAATACGCTAATTACAACTGTAGCGAAAGCAGTTTTCAGTACACTCCATTTCATACCCCTTGGATTAAAAAAGACTAGACAGATTTTTAGGAAAAATTTGAAAACACCAGCAATAATTCTTATGCCAACCGGACGGTTTTAGAATATTTATCCGGGTTTAATTTTCCACGTCCTCACTGTACGCATGCAGCATCTTTATTGCTGCTTCTCTGCCGCTGACCAGCGCGGCTTCCACTGTTCCGGTGTGTGGACCATCGTACACTGCTTCTCCACTAAAGTAGATTGTGTCAGCCACAGGAGTGTTGAGTATTTCCCGCGCCCGGGGAGTCTCTATGGTGGCGTAGGAGTAAGCACCGCAGGCGAACGGATCATTTTTCCAGTCGCTGATGTACCAGTGTCTGAGCTGCTGTCGTAACAGGTCGACACTGCAATCGAAAATATAAGACAATGAGCGAAGCGCTTCGTTCAACATCTGTTCGGCTCCCGTATGAAGCTGCGCTGCCGAAGGGCCACCGAGCCATCCGGTGAGCAGTGGTGTGGTATCGGGAAGTTGGGTCCACCACGTAGGGATGGTGGCATCTGAAAGCATGAACCCCATGTTATGAACGGGGCGTGCGACAAGGTTTTCCCAGAAAGGTGTTTTGAACTCCAGCAGAAATTTGATGACAGATCCGAAGCCGATGTTCTTCGCGGCTTCCAGGTAAGCGGGTATTGCCGGTGTGAAAGTGATGCGCTCATGTTGTAGCACGCCGATAGGAACGGTGATCAGCACTTTCTGAGCACTATATGAATTACCGTCGGTGGTCTCGATGACTACTTTTCCCGGCTGCCATTGAATGTGCGAGACAATGCTGGAAAGGTGAACGGTCACTCCTTGCTGCAATACCTGCGCGAGCAGGTGCTCCATGAGTTGGCCGTAACCCCCGGCGGGCCGGCGTTGCTCGGGTTCATCGTCTTGCGACCATTCTTCTCTGATAGCAAGGGCGCTTACCTTAGAAAGATCTGCGGCATTGTATCCTTCCACGAACCTTGTGATGCTGTCGCGAAACGCGCTGTGCTCAGGACCTGAAAAATGGCGGCTGAGAAATTCTCCGAGGGTCATATCGGTCTTAAGTTCCTTAAGCGCTTGCAGGAGCTGTTCGAGCTCGTCGCCGAAGAGGTCGTCTTCCTCAGCCTTCCTTTGTCGAGCTTGAAGATCTTTCCCTGCATGGCGTTGCTCCTGATGCCTGCGGACTCGAGCATGGCCGATGTGATGGGGAGATCGCCATGAATGAACTCAGCACCGGCTTCTGCGGGGTGAGAGAATTCATGGTTGGGAAGTGTACAAATTCTTCCCCCGATCCTGTTGCGTGCTTCGAGCAGTATGACATGCGAGCCGTTTTTGCTGAGCGTGCAGGCAGCCATGAGGCCGGCGGCACCTGCGCCGATGACGATGATCGGCGCTTCCGTTTGTCGTTCAATAATGCTATTCATATCCGATACCGGTAAAATTCTTGTGCGTTTATTTTTTCTTCCCTAAATCACAATGCCCTGGCAGCAGGCAGGTGTCGTGAAGCGGGATCCAATCATTGCTGTCATCTTCGTTGATAGGCATATGTTTTGTGCCGGGCGGTGGAAATGTGATGTTTTATTTTATTTAAACGCAGTTTATGGAACGAGAGAGGAAAAGCCAGGGAGGTGGAATTGCTAATCGCGGTTTTGCTTCGATGGATCCGGAACGTCAGCGCGAGATCGCCAGAAAAGGCGGCGCCACCGTAAGCCGGAATCGTGAGCACATGGCGGAGATCGGAAGAAAGGGTGGGGAAGCAAGCGGCACCAGCCGTAGCAACCGTGCAAACCAAAATGGAAATGCATTACCATGACTTTGAACCGTTACCTGTAAACAACATCAAAATGTCCCGGTGAAAGCTGGGACATTTTTTTTTGGCGGCCCTGCAGATCGTCGTCAGACCACTGCGCAGGGCCCGCGCGTGAGTCAGTGGTCCGACGACTGTACACCCATACCGTGGACCGTCGTCCGTGGACTGTCGAATCTCTGTAGATGAATGTCCGCAGGAACTGTTTTTTGTTTCCGGTGCAGGCGGTGGCATAATAATTATTCTTAACAATACGGGATCGGATATCCCGTTTTAGTCAAATTATTACTCACTAAACCAAGAATGTTATGGCACAAGGAAAGGGTAGTAAGGGCAATAGTGGAAAGGGATTTGGATCCATGGATGAGGCCCGGCAGCGGGAAATTGCCAGCCGGGGCGGACGTGCCTCAGCACAGTCCAACACATCAAATCGTGGTTTTGCGTCCATGGACAAAGACAAACAACGTGAGATATCCAGCCAGGGTGGCAAAGCCTCGCAGAGCTCCGGAAGGAGTCGCTCGGGCTCTTCCGCCAACAACAGGAAAGATCAGGAGCATCGCGATTCACAGCGCGATATTGATATGTCTCAAAGGGATTTGAATTCGCTGGAAGAAGAAGATGAAGTTGCAAAGAGAGAGCAAGCTTCTTACAGTGAAACTGACGAGGATGAAGACGAAGGATTAGGAGATGGAAACATCGGCCGCAGTACACGCAGTCGCGGCAGTGACGAAGAAGGTTAGACAAAGTAGTCCTCTCGGTAAAACATAGGCAGTCCGGTTTTTTAGCGGGCTGCCTATGTTTTTTTTGGCCTCATCCCCCGGCCCTTCTCCACAAGTGGAGAAGGGAGCCGGATCTACTTTGATTGCCTGACAGAAATCTGATTTGTCCACCTAATCTTATCCGGCTTCGAAAGCAGTCTCCCCTCTCCCAAGGAGAGGGGCCGGGGGTGAGGTTTTTCCGTCTACGGGGTGTAACCTTTGCAAAATCCATCAGTCTTTACTACATAGCAAGCACCAACCCCCCTGCCTATGATCCGTAACCTCTTCCTTACCGCATTCAGAAGCCTGAAAAAGAACAAGTTCTTCTCATTCCTCAATATCACTGGACTGGCCATTGGCATGACGGTGTTTCTGCTCATTGCGCAATACGTCAGGTTCGAACAGAGCTACGAGGATTTTATCCCAGATCTTGAGAACCTTTACCGTGTTTCACTCACCTCTTATGTGAATAATGAACTGGTGATGTCCAGCGCGGAAAATTACCCCGGCGCCGGCCCTGCGCTCAGCCATGAGCTGCCCGAGGTGGTGGGCAATGCGAGGTTGTACAACATTGGGTATAAAAATAATGTCATCATCACCAATGAAGAGGGCAAGCCCGATCCCATCGCGCTGAAGCAACGCAGGTTCCTGTATGCGGATTCGTCGTTCCTTCCGCTTGTAGGATACCCCATGGTAGCAGGTGACGCGAAAACAGCGCTCGCACAACCTTTCACGGCAGTGGTGTCTGAGCAATATGCCAAACTGTATTTCGGTAATGAAGACCCCATCGGCAAAATGCTGCGTCTTCAGGACGACGATTTTAATAATGAGCTTGTGAAGGTTACAGGTGTGTTCAAAAATCTTCCCGCCAATACCCACCTGAAGTTTGACGTGCTGTTCTCCTACAGGACCCTGTTCTCGCGGTTCGAACGTGCACCCGTGCGATACGATCAGAGCTGGCAGCGGAAAGATATGTATACTTTTATAAAAGTCCGGCCGGGCACCGATCCCGCCAGGCTCGAGGAGAAATTCGCCGGCATCGTGGAGAAGTACAGCCCCGGTCTCAAGGAACGCAACCAGCGCGATATCCTCTCGCTTCAGCCTGTCAAAGATATTCACCTGACCTCCAACCTGGCCGAAGAGTTCGAAGCCAATGGTGACGGAAGGATCGTTCGCTTCCTGGCCATGATCGGTATTTTTGTGATGGTCATCGCCTGGATCAACTACATCAACCTGTCAACCGCCAAAGCGATGGAGCGCGCCAAGGAAGTGGGGGTGCGCAAGGTGATGGGCGCTTTCAAGGCACAGCTGATCCGTCAGTTCCTGGTGGAAGCTGCATTCATCAACCTGCTGGCCGTGCTCGCTGCCGTGGTGCTGGTAGCGATAGCCCTGCCTTACTTCAACACGTTGTCAGGGTCGCATTTTACATTGATCGATCTCACCAGTCCCTGGTTCCTCGGCACTGTGCTTGGCCTGTGGATCATCGGTACGCTGCTCTCCGGTTTTTATCCCGCGCTGGTGCTGTCATCGTTCAGGCCTGTCACCGTGCTGAAGGGAAAACTGAGGAACAGCTTCAGCGGCATTATGCTGAGAAAGACGCTGGTGGTGTTGCAGTTCATGGCCTCGGTGGCCCTTATTGCCGGAACCCTGATCGTGTATCGCCAGCTCAATTATATGATGCAGCAGGACCTGGGTATGAACATAGACCAGGTCATTGTAGTGGAGCGTCCCGGTATTGCGCCCCGCGATCGCAAAGCCTTTAATTCTGCCGTGGACGTTTTCAGGAATGAGGTAAAGAAACATCCCGCGGTTGAAGGGTTTTCTACGTCCGTCACCGTTCCGGGAAAACAGCGCGAGTACAAGGCGTCGATCAAACGTTACGGTGCTTCCGACGATGAGCAGATGGCCATCCGCTTCAATAGCATGGACTATGATTTTATCGATGTGTTCCAAATGAAGCTGATCGCCGGACGCCGTTTTTCCGAAGAGTTTCCCAAAGATCAGGATACGTCTGCGATCATCACGGAGTCGGCGGCGCGATTGTTGGGATTCAAAAAACCGGAAGATGCCATCGGGCAAACGCTGGCCATCGACGACTTCCAGTATTATCCCATCGTAGTGGGTGTTGTGAACGACTATCACCAGGTGTCGCTGAAAAAATCGCTTGACCCTACACTGTTCTATTGCACCAATTATGGCGGAGAGTACTATTCGGCGCGCATCAATACCAGCGACCTCCAGGGAACCGTAGCACACATGCGGGAAGCCTGGGAAAAAGCATTCCCCGGAAACCCATTCGAATATTTCTTCCTCGACGACTTCTTCAACCGGCAGTATGAGAATGAGAAGAAGTTCGGGGCACTGTTCACCACCTTTGCCGCACTGGCCATGGTTGTGGGATGCCTGGGACTGTTCGGCCTTTCCGCATACACAGCCACACAACGCACCAAAGAGATCGGCATCCGCAAGGCGCTTGGCTCCACAGACCAGGGCATCTTTGTATTGTTGTCGAAAGAATATGTGAAGCTGGTGCTGCTTTCTATCGTGCTGGCAGTTCCGCTGGTGTGGTTCTTCATGAACAACTGGATCGAAAGCTTCCCTTACCGCACAACCATTTCACCGTTCATTTTTGCCACGGCGGGTATTACCGTGCTGCTGGTTTCACTGCTCACCGTGAGTTATCAAACCGTAAGAGCCGCCCGTACCAACCCGGTGGAATCGCTGCGATACGAATAGTGCGGAGGTACGAAGTACGAAATACGAGGTACGATAGCTCGATCTGCATTTGCCGTATTTCGTACCTCGTATCTTGTATCTCGTACTTTGTATTTATTTTGCGGTCCATGAAGGAATTGTATCCCGTACTGGAAGCGCTTCCAGAGCTCCGGCAGAAGCTTGGGGAACATCGTATCGTTATTTTGCAGGCGCCGCCCGGTGCGGGAAAATCTACCGTGCTTCCGCTGGAGCTGATGAACGAGGCATGGCTGGCGGGTAAGAAGACCATTATGCTGGAGCCACGCAGGCTGGCAGCGCGATCGGTGGCCATGCGCATGGCAGCACTAAGGCAGCAAGAAGTGGGAAACGCCATCGGCTACCGGGTGCGCTTCGAGAACCGCGTGTCGGAGAACACCAGGATCGAGGTAGTAACAGAAGGCATCCTCACGCGAATGATCCAGGGTGATAATTCACTCGAAGGAGTAGGACTGCTGATCTTTGATGAATTTCACGAACGAAGCCTCCAGGCAGACCTTGCCCTGGCCCTGAGCCTGCAGGTGCAACAGGTGCTGCGCGACGACCTGCGCATCCTCATCATGTCGGCAACCCTCGACAGTGCCAAACTTTCAGCGTTACTGAACGCTCCCGTAGTGACGAGTCTCGGAAGGCAGTTTCCTGTTACCCATCAATATCTTCCCGCGGAGCAACATGTGCCGCTGGCTGTTACTGTGACGAAGGCCATCCGCAAAGCATGGTTCGAGCAGAAGGGTGATATCCTGGCGTTCCTTCCCGGCGCCGGTGAGATCCAACGCGCCGCCGAGCTCCTGGAAAATGAAGGCCTGCCCGCGAGCATCCATCCCTTGTTCGGGGATCTTTCTTTCGGCAAACAGCAGGAGGCCATTATGCCACATCCGCAGGGCATCAGAAAGATCGTGCTTGCTACGTCCATTGCTGAAACCTCGCTCACGATCGAAGGTATCGGTGTGGTGGTCGACTGCGGATATTCACGCGTGCCACGGTTCGATCCCAGGAGCGGGCTCACGCGGCTTGAAACAGTACGTGTTACGAAAGATGCTGCCGACCAGCGCGCGGGCCGTGCGGGCAGGTTAGGTCCCGGCGTGTGCTATCGCCTGTGGAGCGAAGGCGTTCAGATGAACCTGGTGGCAAACCGTACACCGGAGATCCTCGATGCCGACCTGGCGCCACTGGTGCTGGAATTGAGTCAGTGGGGTGTAAAAGATGTGCAATCGCTTACGTGGGTCACCGCACCACCCCCGGGTGCTGTAAACCAGGCCAAAGAATTATTGCATCAGCTCGAAGCGCTTGAAAATGATCAGATCACGGCACGTGGAAAAAAGATGCTCCGGTTCCCCACCCATCCGCGCATAGCCCACATGTTACTTGAAGCATTGCCCGATCAGGACAATGGTGTAAAAGATCCGGCCATTGCCGCGGTGGCCGCAGACATCGCCGCCTTGCTGGAAGAACGCGACCCGCTGCCGAAAGAAGCCGGCGCCGACCTTTCACTAAGGGTTGAAGTGCTGCGGCGGTGGCGGAGTGGTGAAAAAGTTGCCGCCGAACGCAACGTGCTGGAGCGCATCGAGAAGCTGGCCTCCGCATGGAGAAAGTTGTTGAAGGTGAACACAGCCGGCACTCCCGTTGCCGATACAGAGACCGGCAGACTGGTGATGGCCGCCTATCCTGAACGTGTGGCACGCCAGATGGAAAAGCACAGCGAGCGCTATAAGCTTATGAACGGGCGTGTGGCAAAACTTCCACCGCACGATCCGCTGACACGGGAGCCCTGGCTGGCCGTGGCCCAGCTCGATGCCGGATCGGGAGAAGGAAAGATCTTTCAGGCCGCTCCGCTGGATGAACAGGAGCTGATGACCCATGCCGCCGAAAAGCAGACCGTGAGCTGGGATGACGAACGGGGCATGGTAGTAGCCGTGCAAGAGAAAAGGATCGGCATTCTGCTGCTTTCAGCCAGGCCGTTGAATGTTATCTCCGAAGCGCAGCGCATCGAAGTGTTGTGTGCGATGCTCCGTACGCAGGGACTGAAGGTATTGGGATGGGAAGAAAAACTGGCCTCATGGCAGGCACGGGTCATGAGCTTGCGCCAGTGGCGAACCAATGATGGTTGGCCTGATGTGAGCGAACAACATCTGCTGGAGACCCTTGAAACCTGGCTAGCACCGTTTTTAACGAACATCGGCAAACGCACCGAGTTACAGAAGCTCGAGGCGGAAACCATCCTTTCCACCATCTTTCCCTGGGAGCTCGGCAGCAGACTCGATGCCCTGGCACCGGAGCGCCTGCCCGTGCCCAGCGGCTCATTGATCAGATTGAATTATTTTGACGACGGCAGACCACCCGTAATGGAAGTCAGGCTCCAGGAGCTCTTCGGAATGCTCGAAACCCCGGCCGTGAACGAAGGACGTAACAAGATCATCCTTCACCTGCTCTCGCCCGGTTATAAACCCGTTCAGGTAACGCAAGACCTGCGAAGCTTCTGGAGCAACACCTACGCCGAAGTAAGAAAAGAGCTGCGCACCCGTTACCCGAAACACTCCTGGCCCGAAGATCCATGGACAGCGCAGGCAGTGAGGGGAGCGAAGCGGAGAACTGGTTGAGGAGTTGCCAGTTACCAGTTTCAGGGGTGTTGCGTCACAGATTGTGTCACGTTAGAAAGTAAATCAATAATGATGATTTACGCGTCACTAACCGGCCATCCGGCAACCGGCAACTGGCGACCTATTCACACTCCATTAAGCTTCCTCAAATAATCTTCAATATACTCCTGAACTTTCTTACGCCGATACTGCATAATAAACCGCGGGTGGGCGAGGGGAATAATTTTTCCGAAGATCTTTTCGCGTTCGTTGAGCTTGCTCAGGTATTTGAAGTTGTCGCCCTCGCCAAGACAAAAGGCTACGTGCCGGTGAATGCCCAGGTCAAGCAGTTGCCGGATTGAAGTGAGTATGAAGCCTTCCAGACTTTTGATCAGCTCGGGTGTGTCGTAATAGTTCAGGTTTTTTCCGTCCTGGGTGAAACCTAACGGTGACACCGAATTGAAAAAGTAAGACCCGTAGAATTTTTCCAACCCTCCGAAGGCGGCGATCATCGCATGGATAAAATCGGCCGACAGCTCTGCTTTTTTCGGCATATCGTTTTTGATGCCACTAATGGCCTCGAGTTTCAGTGGATCAGTGAACGGAATTCCGGTAATGCCCCCGCCAAACCTGCCCGGGTTAATGCCCAGGATCGCAAAACGTTTATTCGTATCGTTGTAATACTTTTTATAGAACTGTTTACAAAGCTCAAAAGACTCCTTCTGCTGATACGGATTCAATACCTCTACACCTTTTGGCAATTTACCTGTGATCGCAAGATTTTTGTAAAAGACGAGAACCTTGTCTGCAAAAGTCATCTCCTTAGTTTAAAGTTTGAAGTTTAAAATTGGTTGCCGGTTACCGGTTGCCAGTTGCCAGTTAAGGCGCGGTTACTGTATTTTCCTGATGGAGTCCGTCTCTTTTTAATATTGATGTACCCTCCTTACTCCTGGCTCCTTACTTCTGACTCCTAGTCAGATCTCAAAAGCGCTTTTATAAAAGCCATTCTCCTGGACAAAATCCAACAACTTTAAATAAAACGGATGTGACCCCAAAGTAGCGCTATCCCCAACCATGATCAGTTTCTTCCTCGCCCTTGTCATGGCTACGTTTGTACGGCGGATGTCGCCCAGGAATCCTACCTCGCCCTTGTCGTTGCTACGAACAAAGGAGATGGCGATCACGTCGCGTTCCTGGCCCTGGAAAGCATCCACGGTATTGATGGTGATCAGCGCTTGAAGAGGTTCGAGAACAGGAGAGGCCTCCGCCAGCTTTTGGAGATGATCGACCTGTGCCCGGTAAGGGGTAATGATGCCCATAGTGAGCTGTTCGTCAACCCATGCGCTTGCGCCGATCTCCTCCACCAGCATTTCCACCAGGTGAATGAGCAGTCGCGCTTCCTCTTCGTTCAGGCGGCTCAATGTTTCTGGGTCTTGTGTTTCGTTGTAACCGCAGCCTGCCGTGTCTATAAATTCCACGGGTATCTGTCCTGGCCTGAGCAAAGCGGCTTTCACTGATTCATGGGCAATAAGCCTGCCGTTGTAAAAATAGTCGGAAGAAAAGCGCATGATCTGCTCGTGCATGCGGTATTGCACTTCGAGCATGGAGGCACAATGCGGTTGCTTTTCAATACCTTTCTCAAAGAGAGTGCGTGCAAGCCCTTCACGCGAAGCTTCCACGGATTTTATAGTAGGTGGAAGCTGCTGATGGTCTCCGGCAAATACAGCACGCTCTGCACGCAGCAGCGGGATCCAGCAGGCGGGCTCGAGTGCCTGCGCGGCTTCGTCGATAAATACGGTCTTGAACTTTCTGCCGCGAAGCACCGGGTGCGATGAACCCACCAGCGTACAGCAGATAGCCTGTGCGTTTTGCAGCAGGTCGTTCACGATGTAGAATTCCAATGTATCGGCATCCGACTTCAATGCTTTGGCTTCCTGCAGCAATAGCCTTCGTTGTTCCTTTTCCTGCCAGCCGAAGTTACGTTTGTACTTCACCGCCGAAGAGCGCACCTGCTCCATCTTCTTGCGCAGCGCACGAAGCTCCTGGTAGTTAGGATGTGAGGCGATGCGTGCATCCAGGGTTTTGCTCAGCGATTGTTCTGTAACACGGGCAGGGTGGCCGATGCGCAGCACGTTAAGTCCCTGCTCGCTCAGCTTATCCACCAGCAGGTCGATGGCGGCGTTGCTGGGTGCGCTTACCAGCACCTGCTTTTCTTCCTTTATGGTGTGTTTGATCACCTGCACCAGTGTAGTGGTTTTGCCAGTGCCAGGGGGTCCGTGAACGAAGGCGACGTCCTGTGCCTGCAATGTTTTTTTCAACGCCTCGACCTGGCTGTCGTTCAATACATTGAGTCCCTCGAAGTGGAAAGACCTTGGTTGTACGCCGGCCTTGTCGCTTCCCAGCAGTACGTTCTTGAGGTGGTCCACGCGATTGCCTTCAGCCTTGATCACTTCTTTCAGCGCGAATTCCATTTCACGGTAGCTCATTTCATCGAACATCACATCAACGCCCAGCAAGCCATCTTCCAGCCAGTCGGGGTGATCATCGGCATTCAATGTCACCACCATGGTATTGTCGCGCACATAGTTGATCACACCGTTCATGTGCTCGCTCTCCGGTTTGCCGGTGGCGTTACTGAACAGGCTCACGAGCTTGCCGCTCTGAAATGCGTGAGGCTGGTCGAGGTGGTTGGTGCGCTCGATCTCGATGATGGGTCTCTCACCTGTTCCAATGTAATGCCGTTTAAGGCCCACGGGATACCAGGTAGTGCCCTCTTTGGTTCGCTGGCTGAGCGAACGCAGCAGCACTTTCTGACGATATTGTTCAAGGTCTGCCTGGCGTTCAAGCCTGAGCAGCTCAAGGGTGCGATGAAGCTGGTCTCTGATGTTCATGATCCGGAAAGCAAAAGTAATGCTTCGGATCTTTTATGAACGGATTTTTTTTATTGCCGATAATTTTGATATTGACGCCGACCTTGCCGAAGCTGTAATGTATTGCGAAATGGCAGGTCTGTTGAACTCACTGGTCTTTAATAACTACAATATGAGAAGTGTACTGCTCTGCCTTTTTTTTATGGCTGCCTCACAGCTGTTTGCCCAGGACTACGACCTGCTGATCCTGAACGGAAAGCTGGTGGACGGAACCGGTAACTCATGGCGCTATGCAGACGTCGCTGTAAAAGATGGCAAGATCGTCAGGATCGGTAACCTGAAGCAGGCCCGCGCAGCACGCATCATCGACGCAAAAGATCACGTGGTGGCGCCGGGATTTGTTGACGTTCATACCCACATCGAGGGCAACGACCTCAGGGCTCCCATGGCCCCCAACTTTATCATGGACGGTGTTACCACAGTAGTCACCGGCAACTGCGGCGGCTCGAACACCGACATCGGCAACTATGCTTTCAAGCTCGACAGTGTAAAAACCTCCATCAACATTGCCACCCTGATCGGCCACAACAGTGTGCGCAGAGCGGTGATGGGCGACAGTCAGCGCGATCCCTCACCGGAAGAGCAGAAGAAAATGGAAGACCTCGTGGAAGAGGCGATGAAGAACGGTGCGGTAGGACTCTCTACCGGACTGATCTACGTTCCCGGAACCTACTCCAAAACACCTGAAGTGGTGGGCCTTGCCCGTGCAGCGTCGCGTCATGGTGGTGTTTACGCTTCACACATCCGTAGCGAAGGAGATAACGTGACCGAGGCCATCGAAGAAGCGATCAACATCGGTCGTCAAGCCAGCATCCCCGTAGAGATCTCTCACTTCAAGGTGACTTACAAACCCAACTGGGGCCGCTCGGTGAGCACGCTCAGCCAGGTGGAGAATGCGCGAAAAGAAGGCATTGAAGTTACCATAGACCAGTATCCTTACGTGGCCAGCAGCACAACGCTGAACACCGTTGTACCGAGCTGGGTGTTTTCAGGTGGACGCGACTCCGTGCTCTACAGGCTGAAGGACCAGCAGATCCGGAAGAAGATCAAGGACCAGATGGTGACCTCGCTGAAAAGAAAACAGCTGAAAGATTTCGGGTACGCGGTTGTGGCACGATATGGAGCCGATACAACGCTGAATGGCAAAAATATTTCTGAGATCAACAAGCTGAAAGGAAGAAAAGCAAAACCCGACCAGGAATCAGAGACCATCCTGGAGATGGTGGAGAACGGAAGCGCTCAGATGGTGTTCTTCAGCATGAACGAAGACGACCTGCGCAGGATCATGCAATACCCTTTTAATATGTTCGCCTCCGATGCCGGCATTGCCCGGTTTGGCTCAGGTGTTCCGCACCCGCGTGCGTACGGTACCAATTCAAAAGTGCTCGGCACGTACGTAAGGGATCTGAAGATCCTGTCACTGGAAGAGGCCATCAGGAGAATGACCTCGCTGCCCGCACAAAAATTCAACCTGAACGACCGCGGACTCGTCAGACCCGGCATGGCTGCCGATATCGTGGTGTTCAATCCGCTTACAGTGGGTGACAAAGCCACCTTCAGCCAACCCCACGCCTACGCCACCGGCTTCGAATATGTGATCGTCAATGGCAAAGTAACCTCGGATAGAGGTACCCACACGGGAGAACGGGGTGGGGTTTTTCTTACCGGGCCAGGAACGAAGCAGTAGACTTGTTGCCAGTTACCAGTTGCCAGGTGGCCGGTTAGAGCGGGTACACTTTCACCGTCAGGGCTTCAAATCGGGGAACCTGATTCATTGATACTTGGTTCATCGTTCCTTGAATCGGAGCAAAGTACTTATATCTAACACAGAATTGAACCGGCAACAGGCAACCGGCAACCAAGACTCCCCCAACTTTTAACTTCTAACTTCTAACTTTAAACTCAGCAAGTTACTGATTCAATAACTCTTTGAGTCGCTCAATCGCCTTCCTGTTCTTCTCCACACTGATGTTGCCGATAATGCTTTCCTTCTCACGGGTGGTGAGACGCCAGCTCAGTGAAGCACGTGCGTTGTTCTTGCGCAGGCTGTCCATTTTCTGAAGAATGGGCACGTAGTCCTGGGCTTCGTATTCGATGTCAACCCGTTCGATGTTGTTGTTGAACCACGACCGTGAGTAGCCGATGAGCAGGTCGCTGGTGATGTCCTGGAAATTTTCAAAGTTGTTATAGACGCTGCTGATGGGTTGGGTGAACGCATCGATGATGGTCTGCCCTTCACGTTTGGCGATATTGCCCAGCTTGGGGGAGTCACGAATGGATACGAACACAACGCCGGAGGTATTGGCGGCAATCCAATCCTTATACGCATACAGGAAGCGGACAGCGTCGCTCAGTCCGAAGTTATCGGAGATGCCCGCATCCATGATGTGGATCGGGGGATCTGTGGGCAGGGTGGTGTTGGGTGTGATGTAAGGGAACGTGGCACACATGCGCAGTGCTGAAAGGAAACGCATCTTCTCAGCTCCATGCTCGGCGAACAACCGTTGAAAGTCCACGCCGCTGAATTTCTGTTGCGTGTACTCTGGGAAATTGACGATCTCGTAGTTCAGGAAAGATACCGGGCGTGACGCGATGTAGAGCTTCCGGCCGTCATTGACGATGGTAGGCGTGAGGATCATCATCGGTATCGTGGCACTCAGCTCTGCCGTGTCGTATGCAGCGATGGGTTTGTCCATCAGCGATCCCGTGATCTGGTTGAGCTGCTGCTCGAACGTATACCCGCGGTCTTGCAGGTATAAGTTGCCGGCATATTCAAATCTGGTGAAGCCCACGAAGAGATCGTTTGCCAGCAGGCTGAAGATCATCGGGTTCAGGTTGTCGGTGGAGATCTGCCTGCGATAAAAATCGGAATGCGGCTTGATGGGCTCGCCGGCTTTCTCCCGCAGCTTGAGCTCACGGAAGAAGCTTGCGCCGATCAATCCTCCAGAAGCACCGGTGATAAGCACGGAATTTTCCATCAGCTTTCCCTGCGTAAGGCTGTCCGCCGTTTGCAGCGCCGTGAACGTCCAGAGTGCCGCGCGTTTTCCACCGCCACTCACGCAAAGGAACACCAGCTTGGGTTTTTCATTGGCCGGGAATTTATTGCGCCAGTTCTCCAGCATGCTGAAGGTGCGCTTCCTGTCGGCCATGATGTTGGCGCTGTCGTTCAATGTACGCAGCGAGTGCACAGAATATTCCGCGGGATAGCGCTGATAGTTGAGGCCGAAAGCTTCATATCGTTTGGTGAAGAAGTCTTCGCCCACGAGGTAGTTCAGGAACAGGAACAACACCAATGCAGCTGTAGCCGACCAGTTGCCGAACCAGTATGAGAACGCGCCGGCCAGCATCACGAAAATGGAAAGAAAGATCATAAAGCTCGATGCCGCGGGCAGCTGAAAAGCGGGATAATCCTTGAAGAGACCGAGCACCATGACAATGGCCAGGATCAGGAGCTCGATCACCACCAGGTTGAAATGGTTCTGATCGAACACCTGCAGAATGGTTGCCTTGTCGTAAAAGTGGTCGTTCTCCACCTTTCTGATCTTCATGTTGTAATCGATGTAGTTCAGCACGTGCACCTGCTTCTTTCTGGCGATGTCCAGTTTTTTCATGGCGCTCGCGCGGGTAACCTTCACGTTCGATTTGATCTTTTCATCGATGCGGCACACCACATAACGGAAGATGTCCTTGTTGGTGAACCAGAAGTAGATGAAAAAGATAAAGGTCATTGTAAGATACCCGGTGATGAGTCCCGCAAGGTTCATGGCCAGGTCCATTCCGGTAGTGTACTCGTTGTTCTTCTGGAAGCCGATGATCTGGTAAATGTAGGCGCCGAGAAACAGGATGGGGATCACGCTGTTATTGATGGCGAATTTTGTGAATGGCCTCGACAGGGTTCCCACAAAAGAGAACCGGTGGCCGTCATTGATATAGCAGGTAATGTGAAACGCCGTTGTAAATCCCGCAACACAGAGACCGATGATAAAGAAGCTGGTGAAGTTCACCTTGTTGAGGTACTCGGGGTCGAGAAACAGGTAGGGGATGCCCAGGTACTTGCCGAAGCTCCCGGTGATCATGGCAAACAATACGATCCAGCACAATACCAGTACGTGGTTGCGCCTGAAGTTGTTCAGCAGCAATTGAACCGGAAACGAATATGCAATAGCGGGGAAAAGAAAGTAAAGCCTGCGCATGGACAATTTAATCCTATAAGTTAGTGCTTTTTTCCGAGAGCGATTGGGTTTTGATCATTAATGTTGATAGCCTGCAGTCAGGTAAACAGCTTGTGCAGGTCTTTTGCGATCTTTCGGTCGTTCGACAGGCGCGGTACCTTGTTCTGCCCGCCCAGCTTGCCCAGCGACTTCATGTAGTCGATAAAAGCGCTTTTGGGCAAGGCTGTGATCTTGAGTTTTTGTAAAATATTACCGGTGATCAGATCGTCATAATAAACATTCAGCTTCCGGAGGTTATCATCCAGCGCATGTGAAAAAGCCTGCGCATCGGCAGGGAGCCGCGAGAACTCGATGAGCCATTCGTGATGCGGAAGCCCCTCGGCAGGTGTTACCTCGGGGGCTACGGTAAATTCAACGATCTCCGCTTCCGGAAATTTCTGCAGGGTGAGCTTCATGGCCTTCTCAACCTCTTCTCCGATCACGTGCTCGCCAAAGGCCGAAATGAAATGTTTGATCCTTCCCGTCACCACGATCCTGTACGGATTTCTGGAAACGAACTTGATAGTGTCGCCGATGGAATAACCCCACAGGCCGGCGTTGCTGTTAATGACAAGCGCGTAGTTTTTACCCAGCTCAACCTCTTCGATGCTGAGGCGCGTGGGATTTTCATTGAAATATTCTTCTGTAGGAATAAACTCGAAGAAGATGCCGGCGTTCAGCAACAACAACAATCCCTGCTCGCGCTGCGAATCCTGGTAGGCGATGAAACCCTCTGACGCCGGGTAGGTTTCGATGGAGTCGACCTGCTTGCCAATGGTATCGAAAAGTTTTGCACGATAAGGTTCGAAGTTCACGCCGCCGTATACGAACATGGAAAAATTCGGGAACACGTCCTTGATCTTTTTGCCTGTGCGCGCCTGGATCCTGTCAAAGTACATCTGGGCCCATGGCGGTATGCCAGAGATGAGGGTCATGTCTGTTTGCAGGGTCTCATCGATGATCTTCTCAAGCTTCTCTTCCCAGTCTTCAATGCAGTTGGTCTCATAGCTGGGTTTCTGATTCGATCGCAGGTACGCCGGCACGTGGTGGTTTACAATACCCGAAAGCCTGCCCGTTTTGATGCCTGCCTTTTCGCCAAGCTCAGGGCTGCCCGAAAGGAAGATCAGGCCGCCGTCCAGGAACGATGCGTTGCCTGTCTCGTGCACGTAACTCAATAAAGCGTTTCTGGCGCCGTTAATGTGGTTGGGTACCGACTCTTTTGTAATGGGAATGTATTTTGTGCCCGAAGTTGTGCCCGAGGTCTTGGCAAAGTATTCGGGCTTGCCGGTCCAGAGTACATCAGGCTTGCCGGAGAGCACCTGCTCTACATAGGGTTTAAGATCTTCGTAATCCCTGACGGGAACGTGTTTTTTAAAGTCTTCGTAGTGGCGGATGTCATTGAAATGATGGTCGCGGCCAAATACGGTCGACCTTCCCCTGCCGATGAGGTGCTGGAAGATCTTGTGCTGCGCAGCACCCGGGTTAAGAGACCATTTCCGGGTCTGTGAAGCAATGTATGCGGCAAAAGGTTTGGCCAGAACTGAGCGGATTCCCATAAGATTGCAAGATAATTTGAAATCAGGAATTTGAAACACAATTATAAAAGCGATGCCACGAGCCTAACCCCGGATAAACAAACGCCGTTTTATTAGCTAAATTTCGACCGATTTAAACTTTTAACCAGCCTTATTCATCTTTGAACCGCAAGTAGATAAACCATGAGAAACACCGTAAAGATCATTGTTATTGGATTTATTGCCGGTTTAACCGGAACCTTCGCAGGTTATCAGTACTTTATAAAACCATCGCTTCAGCAGCTTCAGACCGCCCCTCAGTTTGAAGGGGTTAAATTCGATTCGCCCACGCTCAACCGCTCCAGCGAAGCAATCAACAGCAGCACGCCCGGCCTTGCGCCCGTGGATTTCAGCGAAGCAGCGGCAAAAGCCACGCCCAGTGTTGTGTTTATCAACAGTATTTCAGAGGGCGTTTCAGTTTCTTACTGGGATTGGTTTTTTGGCGACGGCGGAAGCCGTCAGACCCAGGTGAGCAGCGGCTCCGGTGTGATCTTTACGGCAGACGGCTATATCGTCACCAACAACCACGTGGTGGCTTCGGCACAGCGTATAGAAGTAAATTACAATAAAAGAGTTTATCCGGCAGAGCTGATCGGTACCGATCCCAGCACCGACCTTGCCGTGATCAGGATCAATGAAACGAACCTGCCACCCGTAACCCTGGGCAACGCAAAGAATGTTCAGGTGGGTGAATGGGTGATCGCTGTCGGTAACCCGTTTACCCTCGCCTCCACAGTAACAGCAGGCATCGTGAGCGCAAAAGGAAGAAGGATCGGTATCCTCGAAGATAAATTCCCGATCGAATCGTTCATACAAACCGATGCGGCCATCAACCCCGGAAACTCGGGAGGAGCCCTCGTTAATAAAAGCGGAGAGCTGGTGGGCATCAACACCGCCATTCTTTCACGCACCGGTTCCTATACAGGATATGCTTTCGCTGTTCCTGTCGACATTGCCAAAAAAGTGTTCGAAGACCTCGTCAAGTACGGCATGGTGCAGAAGGCTGTGTTTGGCGCCAATGTGGTGGAGTATGATTATGCGAGCGCGCGCAAGTATGACCTCGACACCAACGTGAAAAATTACAACGGCGTGCTGCTGGAAAGCCTGGATAAGGACGGTCCAGCGATCGCTGCCGGTCTGAAGCTTGGCGATGTGATCACCAAAGTAAACGGTGTGACTGTCAACTCGCAGAGCGCTTTCGAAGAAGAGCTGAGCTATCATTATCCGGGCGATAAGATTTCCGTGAACTATGTACGTGACGGTAAGCCGGGCGGCACCACGGTTACCCTGGTGAACCGCAACGGTGGCACTGATGTCATTAAACGCAAGATCATCTCAGCACCCTCGCTCGGCGCGCAGCTCGAAGCAACGGAATTCGGTGTGAAGGTGTTCAAGATGGACGAAAAGAGTGTGCTGAAGCGCATCGGTGTTTCCGAGAATTTCACCATCACCCAGATCAACCGTGCGCGCATCACCGAGCCGCAAGATGTCATAGAATTCTTCGACAAATACAGGGGAGAAGGCTACCTGTTCGGCATCAACAGCTCACGCCAGCGGGTGCAGCTTCCGTTCATCATTAGGTAAATAGTAGACAATGGCACTGGGCTTGAAACCGGTATCCTGAGCGGTGAAAAGAGGGAAGGTATTGAGTGAGCGAAGGATCCCGTGATCGTTACTGCTTATCTAATACGGAGGTGCTGCTTTAAAAGTGCACTTCGTTAAGCGGGGATTCTTCGCGTCCCGCATGCCAACGCACATGCCTTGCTCAGAATATCGGTCGCTGGGGGGATTACTATTGCCTACTGCCCGATGACCATCGGGTTTGCCTACTGCCTACTGAATTAAGCTACTCTGAGTTTAAGTTTCTTCCCTAATTCATCAACCGACACTTTGAAGTTAGGATCGGTCTTCATCATGTCTTCTACTGATTCGAGGGCGTGGATCACCGTGCTGTGGTCGCGGCCGCCGAAATTTTCGCCGATGAGTGCGAGGGTGAGCTGGGTGAAGCGTTTGCAGAAATACATGGCCACCTGGCGGGGGATCACGATCTCACGTTTCTTCACTTTTCCTTTCATGGCCTCGAGATCGCATTTGAAATATTCGGCCACGGTCTTCTGAATGAAGTCAACGCTGACGTCTGACTGTATTTCTTTGATGATGTTTTTGAGCACTTCTTTGGCAAGCTCCAGGTCGATCTCCTTTTTCAGCAGTGTTGCGTGGAAGATCAGGGAGTTCAAAACTCCTTCCATGTCACGCAGGTTGGTGTCGACACTGTAAGCAAGATATTCAGAAACTTCTGTAGGGATCTGAATGCCATCAGCTTGCATCTTTCTGTTGATGATGGCAAGTTTTGTTTCGAAGTCAGGCTCCTGCAGGTCAGCGGTTAATCCCCACTTGAAACGCGAGAGCAGCCTTTCCTGGAATCCTTTCAGATCGCGCGGAGGACAGTCGCTGGTCATGATGATCTGCTTGCCCGACTGATGCAGCTGATTGAAGATGTGGAAGAACATCTCCTGTGTTTTTTCGCGGCCTGCCAGGAACTGCACATCATCAAGGATGAGCAGATCTACCTGCAGATAAAAATTCTGGAAGTCCTGAAGCTTGTGGTTCTGCAGCGCGTTCAGGAATTGGTTGGTGAAATCGTTCTGGTCAACATACAACACTACTTTGGAAGGCATGTTGTTTTTGATCTCGTTGCCAATGGCTTGCACAAGGTGTGTTTTTCCAACACCTACACCACCATAAAGCATTAAAGGGTTGAACGAAGTGACGCCCGGCTTTTTTGCTACTGCCAATCCGGCCGACCGCGCAAGACGGTTACAATCGCCTTCAACAAAATTGTCGAACGTGTATGTCGGATTCAGCCTCGAATTAACGGTTTGCGGATTGAGCGCCTTAAAAGTGAAAGGTGAATAATCGTCAGCACCAAAACCACTGTTGTTCATGTTGCTGCGCCTGTTTCCTGCACCATTGGCAGGATAGTTCACCGCAACTGGCGGAGCTTGCTTGCTTCCGCTATCAACCACAACAGAATATTCTAACCGGCCGGTAGGGCCCAGCACCGTGTGAATAGCCTTTTTTAGTACAGGAACGTAGTTGTCTTCCAGCCACTCATAAAAAAATTGCGAAGGAACCTGAATGGTAAGCACATCACCGTCAACACGTAAAGGAGCAATGGGTTTGAACCAGGTGTTGAAATTTTCTTCTTCAACGTTTTCCCGAATTACTTCAAGACAATCATTCCATACTGTGCCGCAGCTTATTTCCATTAGCTCTGAATACGTTGGGTTTTTATTACCTTCAAGTGGAAAGGGAGACAAAGATGTGAAAAAAGAGCGCATCAAAACAAGAAGTCAGGCGCTTGATTTTTAGAAAAAAAATTTGCTATGAAAATTTCATAAGTAAACGCAAACGGATGAAGAAATTGTAGCTAAAATTGAGCTGAAATAAATGAACATGCCCGAAAAATCAATTCATTCATCGTTGCGTGAAACATTTCCACGGGTAAATAAAAAAATGTGGCAAAGGGCCGCTGCTTCTGAAATAAAAGGTGAAGACCCTTTTGTGCAGCTTGCGTGGAACAGTGAGGATGATATTGCTTTTTCGCCTTATTACGATCATCACGACGTTGAGCATCTCGGATACCTGAAAAAATTTCAGCATGCCGCCAGCGTAAATTCTTATACAGGCCCGCAAAAATGGTTGTGTGTTCCACGCGTGTCTGTCAACGATGAACATCAGGCGAATAAAATTTCACTTCAACACCTGAGCAGTGGCGCCGATGGTGTTTTATTTCATATATTATCGAACACCGAAGTCACTCCGCTGCTTCATCAGATCGAATGGCCTTTCTGCTCTCTGTTCTTTCAGGCAGACAATTCCTTTTTTACAACACAGCTGCAGTCCTATATCAAACAACACACAGCGGAAGCGCACGCATTCACTGGGGCATTATTTTGGGAAACCAGTCCCAAAAAGGGTGAAGTGGATTTTTATTTTCATACAACAAAAAAAATATGTTCACTCGGAGTAGTTATTAAGCCGTCTTCTGCTGTCCTGGAAGTTGCCGATGCCCTTACACAAGGTGTCACCTTGATCGAAAAATTAAAAGGTGTAACAGATGATGAGACATTGTTCCATTCCATTGCATTTTCCCTATCGGCTGGAACAATTTTTTTCGAAACGATCGCCAAATTAAAAGCGCTTAGGTTGTTGTGGTACCAGGTGTCGCAGGTGTACCAGATCACGCGCTACCAACCTTCAGACCTTCACATCCACGTACGTGCTGGAGCATGGATCAAAAATGATTTCGAGCCGCATGGCAACATGATCGGGAGCACCACGGCAGCCATGGCCTCCGTGATGGGCGGATGCGACTCGCTCACCGTTGAGCCACAAGATGAGAACAACAGCACCATGAACCGCATTGCGCGAAATGTTTCTGCTGTGCTGAGAGAAGAATCACACCTCGACAAGGTTGCAGACCCCGTAGCCGGATCGTATGCGTCAGACATCATGGTGCATGAGATCGCTGCACGTGCCTGGGCCCAGTTTCAATCGAACATGAAATGATGCCACGCCCTGATTTTTCAAATATCGCTTTCAATCAATTTCTTCCCATACCCAGTGAAGAAAGTGGTAAGCCATGGATAAGCCCTGAGAACATCGCCGTGAAATCGTCGTATCGTCCTGAAGACGCAGCAGAGATCACGCAGTCGGAATTTTCTTCAGGCATCGCGCCATTCTTACGCGGTCCCTACGCTACCATGTACACCACCAAGCCATGGACCGTGCGCCAATATGCAGGCTTCTCTACAGCCAAAGAGTCGAATGCATTTTACAGGAGAAACCTGGCGGCGGGTCAGCGTGGCCTGTCCGTGGCGTTCGATCTGGCAACACACCGCGGTTATGACTCAGACCATCCGCGGGTGGCGGGCGACGTAGGCAAGGCTGGTGTTGCCATCGACTCGGTGCTCGATATGAAGATCCTCTTCGACCAGATCCCGCTCGATCAGATGTCGGTGTCCATGACCATGAACGGCGCGGTGATCCCGGTGATGGCGTTCTACATCGTGGCTGCCGAAGAGCAGGGCGTGAAACCCCATCAGCTCAGTGGCACCATTCAGAACGATATCCTCAAAGAGTTCATGGTGCGCAACACGTACATCTATCCTCCGGCACCGTCGATGCGCATTGTTGCCGACATCTTCAGGTACACGTCGCAGCACATGCCCAGGTTCAATTCCATCAGCATCAGCGGATACCACATGCACGAGGCAGGTGCTCCGGCACACCTGGAGCTGGCTTATACTTTGGCTGATGGATTGGAATATATCCGCACCGGTATTCAGGCTGGAATTCCCATCGATGATTTTGCGCCGCGGTTGTCTTTTTTCTGGGGCATCGGTATGAACTTCTTCATGGAGGTTGCCAAAATGCGTGCAGCCCGGTTGTTGTGGTCGAAGATCGTGCACGGGTTCAATCCACAGAAAGAAAAGTCGATGGCGTTGCGCACGCATTGTCAGACTTCTGGCTGGAGTCTCACCGAGCAGGATCCATACAACAACGTGACGCGTACCTGCATCGAAGCGCTGGCTGCCGTAATGGGCGGCACACAATCACTGCACACCAACTCGCTGGATGAAGCCATTGCGTTGCCAACAGATTTTTCTGCCAGCATTGCGCGCAACACACAACTCTTCATCGAAAAAGAGACCGGTGTTACAAAACTTGTTGATCCACTGGCAGGATCGTATTATGTTGAAAGTCTCACACAGCAGCTTGCTGAAAAAGCATGGGCGCTGATAGAAGAAGTGGAGAAGCTGGGCGGCATGACCAAAGCCATTGAAAGTGGTGTGCCGAAGATGCGCATCGAACAGGCCGCGGCCGCGAAACAGGCGCGCATCGACTCTGCCCGCGATGTGATCGTAGGTGTGAATAAATACAGAACTGAAGAGAAACCTGATTTCGAGATCCTCGAAGTAGATAACACCGCTGTTCGCAACGAGCAGATAGAACGACTCAACAGGCTCAGGGCAGAACGTAATGCTACCGATGTGGAGCAGGCGCTGCAGGCCCTGGAGCATGCCGCGGCGTCGGGCACGGGAAACTTGCTGGCCCTGGCCGTAGACGCGGCACGTAAACGGGCTACATTGGGCGAGATCTCATCGGCCATGGAAAAAGCTTTCGGCCGTTACAAGGCATCCGTCAGATCCATTTCAGGCGTATATTCGGGAGAGATGAAAAACGAAAAGGCTTTTGATGACGTGAGAGCGCTTGCCGACAGGTTCGCGACTCTTGACGGACGCAGACCTCGTATACTGGTAGCTAAAATGGGCCAGGATGGTCATGACCGCGGCGCAAAAGTGATCGCCACAAGCTTTGCAGATCTGGGCTTCGATGTAGACATCGGCCCGCTGTTTCAGACCCCTGAAGAAGTGGCCATGCAGGCCGCAGAGAACGATGTTCACATTGTAGGCGCATCGAGCCTGGCAGGCGGCCATAAAACGCTGGTACCGCAGTTAATTGAAGCCCTTAAGAAGATCGGCAGGGGAGATATTATGGTAGTGGCAGGCGGGGTAATTCCGGCGCAGGATTATGATTTTCTTTATAAGTCCGGAACATCTTTTATTTTTGGCCCTGGAACAGTGATTACTGAGGCTGCCCGTGAAATTTTAAATAAATTAATGAAGGCGTAGGCCGCCAAAAATCCGCACGACATAAGAATTTACCTTTCACAGGTTAAATGTTTCATTCAAAAAGGTAACTGTACTTTGGTTTCTACAAAAAAAAGGATCGCCATACTGGGATCCACGGGCTCTATTGGCACACAGGCGTTGGAAGTTATTGCAGCGCATGCCCATGCTTTTGAGGTGGAGGTGCTCACGGCCCAGCACAATGCAAAGCTCCTGATAGAGCAGGCGATCAGGTATCAGCCCAACGCCGTCGTTATTGGCAACGAGCAATTGTATGGCGAAGTGAAGGAGGCACTCTCGGGTCAGGATATCAAAGTGTACGCAGGAGAAAATGCGCTGGCCTCCGTGGTGCAGATGGATACCATAGACCTTGTGCTGACCGCGCTGGTGGGATATGCCGGACTGAAACCCACGATCAAAGCGATAGAAGCGGGAAAAAATATCGCCCTGGCCAACAAGGAGACCCTGGTGGTGGCCGGTGAGCTCGTCACGCAACTGGCGCGCGAAAAAGGGGTGAACATCTATCCCATCGACTCCGAGCATTCGGCTATTTTCCAGTGCATGGTGGGCGAATTCCACAACAAGATCGAAAAGATCATCCTGACGGCTTCCGGCGGCCCTTTTTTGGGCAGAAAGAAGAACGAGATCCAATCTGTAAGAAAAGAACAGGCGCTGAAACATCCCAACTGGTCAATGGGCGCGAAAATCACCATCGATTCAGCTTCTCTCATGAATAAAGGGCTGGAAGTGATCGAAGCCAAGTGGCTGTTCGGGCTCAAACCGGGCCAGGTAGAGGTAGTGGTTCACCCGCAGTCGATCATTCACTCCCTGGTGCAGTTCGAGGATGGCTCCATTAAGGCGCAACTCGGCCTTCCGGATATGCGTTTACCCATTCAGTTCGCATTAACATATCCCGACCGATATCCATCGGCCTTTCCGAGGTTCGATTTTGCGCAATATCCCACGCTAACCTTCGGAAAGCCTGATACCGAAACTTTTCGTAATCTTGCGCTGGCGTACGAGGCATTGCACCGGGGTGGAAATATGCCCTGCATCCTGAATGCCGCCAACGAAGTTGCGGTGGCCGAATTTTTGAAGGATAGGGTGGGTTTTTTGGAAATGTCTGATATTGTGGAACAATGCCTGGCCAAAATCCATTATATCAAAAGTCCTTCGTATGAAGATTATGTTAATACTGACAAGGAAACCCGGCTAAAAGCGATAGAATTAGTAAAGTAGAGAAACTCAATTTTTATTAAGATTTACAATGGATTACATGATTATGCTCGCTCAGCTCCTGCTGAGTCTTTCCTTTCTGGTAGCCGTGCATGAGCTGGGGCACCTCATTGCAGCCAAATATTTCGGCATGCGGGTAGAACAGTTTTCCATCGGTTTTCCCCCAAAAATATGGTCATTTAAAAAAGGCGAGACAGAGTACGCCATCAGTGCGATACCGCTGGGAGGGTATGTGAAGATCTCCGGTATGATCGACGAATCGCTCGATACCGAGACCATGAAACTGCCGCCGCAGCCATGGGAGTTCCGCTCGAAACCAGCCTGGCAGCGGTTGATCGTGATGCTGGGAGGTATCACTGTTAACGTAGTGGTAGGTGTGCTCATCTTCATCGGTCTCACATTCGCTTTTGGCGATACCTACTGGCTGAAGGATGAGATCAACAAGCATGGCGGATTGATGGTAGGTCCTGTGGGTGAAAGCATCGGCCTGAAAACAGGTGACAAGATCGTGAAGATCAACGGTAAGGATTTTCAATACTTCCAGGATATCATCAAACCTGAAACACTGCTGGGCTCCAACGCCTATTATACCGTTGAACGCGATGGCAAGCTCATCGACATCAACATTCCCCCCGACTTCATTCAAAAATTCAATAGGAAAGAGAACGCGATCAACTTTGTGTTCTACCGTTTCCCTTCACTGGTAGGAAGAGTTCAGAAAGAGTCAGTGGCCGATAAAGTAGGACTGCAACCTAACGACCTGGTGGTGGAGATCAACGGACAGGAGATCAAATATCACGACCAGGTTTCACCTACACTGAAGGCCTTCACCGGAGACACACTTACATTTGCCGTGATCCGTGACGGAAAGAGGATCGATTTCAAAGAATACTTCAAGGGACAGACGGCCCTTGGATTTTATGCCGGGGAATCAAAAGATTATTTGAAGGATGCGGAAGTGAGTATCAAGTACGGATTTATAGAGTCAATTCCGCTCGGTACTAAAAAGGCTTTTACAACACTCAGAACCCAGATCATCGCCTTTGGAAAAGTGATCTCGGGCGTGCTCTCACCTCAGGAGTCTTTATCGGGGCCGCTCGGCATAGCGCAGGCGTTCGGCGCGGAGTGGGACTGGGAAAGGTTCTGGCAGCTCACCGGCGTGCTTTCACTCGTGCTCGCATTTATGAACCTGCTGCCCATCCCCGCACTCGATGGTGGCCACGTGATGTTCCTCTCTTACGAGATCATCTCACGCAGAAAACCTTCTGACAAATTTCTGGAAACAGCACAGAAAGTTGGAATGGTGTTCCTGTTGGCACTGATGGTGTTCATCTTCGCCAACGATATTATCAAAGCATTCTCGTAAATAGTCCACAGTTCCACGCAAACCCTTTGAGGGCTTTTCAGAAGCAGGTGTGCTATTTATTTAGCAGGCTTTTGAATAATCCTCAAAGGGTTTTTAGTTGTAGACTGTGGACTTATTGTCTGGTGATCTCAAATTCAACCCTGCGGTTCAGCTTCCGGTCGTCGTCTGTTTGTTCCGGAACGATCGGTTTTGAGCTGCCGTAGCCGTGCGCGTTGATCCGTGCTGCATCGATCTTGAATTGATAGATCAGGTATGCTTTGATGGCGTCGGCCCGTGCTTGCGAAAGCCGCAGGTTGGAGTCTTCTTTTCCCTGTGAGTCGGTGTGGCCTGAAATGTTGATGCCGAATTTCGGGTGATCGATGAGAAAATTGGCAAGCTTGTCAAGGTCTCCGTGCATGGCGGGAAGAATGTCGGCCTTGCCATTCTCGAACTCCAGCGATTCGAAGGCGATCTTGCTTTCGATGGGTTCAGTCTCCCGGTTGATCTCCATGTCGCCATCCATAAAGAACACTTCTTCGATCCGGAAGAAATCGTCGCCCTGGATGATGAGCAGGTAATTGCGTTTGTTGATGAGCTTGAAATCGAAGGAACCGTCGGGGCGGAGGAACTTCGGCGCTACTTCAACACCATGATCCAGATCGATAACGGAGACAATGCCCTTGAAAGGTTTTTTTGTTTGCGAGTCCACCAGCGATCCCTTCAGCTGCGCGATGGCTTCAGGCTGTGCTTCCATGGGCACGGGGAACGAATGGAGATCGAGGTTCTGCACCTCTTCTTCCTCCGACCGGGCATAATACAGGTGGCTCGACTTGGAGTCGATGGTGAAATAGTATTCGCTGCCGGGGCCGTTCACCAGCGGGCCGATGTTCTTGGGCTCGCCCCACGCGCCGGCTTGCCGGTACGATTTGTAAATATCAAAGTCGCCGAAGTTCAGCGGCTGACCGTTGGAGCTGAAGTACAACACGTTGAACTTGTGATGAAAGAATGGACTCACTTCGCTGCTCCGCGTGTTAATGATGGGGCCGATGTTTTTAGCGCGCTGCCACTTGCCCGTCTTTTTTTCTTTCACGGTGTAGTAGATGTCGGACATTCCGAAGCCGCCGATCCGGTCGGAAGCGAAGAACAAGGTGTCGCCGGAGTGTGAGAGCGAGGGGTGTGAATCCCACGACGGTGAGTTGACGAGGTTGCCAAGGTTCTTCACGTTGCTCCAGGTGCTGTCAACATTCAGCTCGGCTTCAAAGATGTCGCAGTTGCCATGTGAGTCGGGAGAATTGCAGCGTGCAAAATAAAGCTTCTTTCCATCCTTGCTCAGGCACGCGGAGCCTTCGTTGTAACGGGTGTTGATGGTCTTGAAAGCACGCGCTTCATCCCACTGTTCGCCTATGCGCGTAGTGAAAAAAATATCTTCGTTGTATTGACGACCCATGCCGAAATTCTCGGAGTTGCGTTTGGAGGTGAACAGCAGGATCGAGTCGAGGTTACCGATGGTGGGACCGTAGTCTGCTTGTGGTGAATTCACCCAGGGTTCCATTTTTAGTAACACACCATGAGGCGGTTGCAGGGTGTCTATCTCCCTCCTGTAAGCCACCAGCTCATAGTATTGTTCCAGCGGCACATAATAATCCTTTTCATGGCGGGTGAGTGTATCATATTCTGCCTGCACCTTCCGGCCGTTGATGTTTTGCCGGTGATGTTTCAGCACGAGCTTGTACAACAGTACTGCTTCTCCGGGTGGACCATGTTGCTGCGATAGTGTGGCCAGTTGCCAGAGCATGGGGGTGTTGGCGGCAAAATTATCCACACCGAAGTTCTTGACGTATGCACGGATCGCCTGGTAAAGTTGCTGACTTGCCGGAGAAGAAGTTTCCAGTTGTTTGATCTTTTTCAGCCCGTCTGCGTTATGGTATAGCTTGAGTTTATTAAGATTGGGGAAGCTGAAAATGTCAGATTGGCTGTATGATGTCAGGGTATCGTTGAGCTCGAATACATCTGCTTTTTTGAAGTTCTTTTTGGTCTTTTGGGCCGGCGATAATATGCTGCTCAACAGGCAAAAAGCTATTGTAACGATGAAAAAATAGGTTTTCACTAACCTTCAGGCGATTAAAAAATAAGCCAGTTCCACTAAAGTTGCCACAATTTTCCTTCTTTTACAACTCTGCTGGCACTACTATTGTCCATTAGAAAGCATCACTTTAAGTTCCACAAGTATTACGATAACGGGTGCCAAAGTGGCATCTTTACAATAACGATGTATAAAGCACTACCTATACAACTGGTTCAGGAAGATTCGGATGACCTCATTCAGATGATCAACCCGGAGCAAGAGAGCGACCTCAAACCTGAAGACCTGCCAGAAGAACTTTCGATCCTTCCCATCAAAAATACTGTACTTTTCCCCGGTGTGGTGATACCGATCACGGTCGGTCGCCAAAAATCCATAAAGCTCGTTAAAAAGGCCTACCAGGGAAACCGTATCATCGGTGTGGTGGCCCAGAAAAATTCACAGGCCGAAGAGCCGATCGTTGATGATCTCTATCGCACGGGCACAGTGGCGCGCATCATCAAGATGCTCGTGCTGCCCGATGGAAACACCACCATCATCATCCAGGGGAAGAACCGTTTCAGCATCCGCGAATTTGTGCAGGAAGATCCTTTCCTTTCGGCAAAGATCAACCTGCTGACGGAGCCAACGCTCAATGTGAACAGCCGCGAAGCAAAAGCGCTTGTTCAATCGTTGAAAGACTCGGCCCTGAAGATCCTGAAGCTCAATCCTGAGATCCCGCAGGAAGCACAGGTGGCCCTGGACAATATTTCCAGCATGTCGTTCCTCATCCACTTCCTGTCTTCGAACCTGAATGTGGATGTCAACGATAAGCAGAAGATCCTGGAGACGCAAAACCTCATCGACCGTGGCACCCTGTTACTGCAGTTCATGCTGCGCGACATCCAGATGCTCGAGATCAAACACGAGATCCAGAAAAAAGTACACACCGACATCGATCAGCAACAACGCGATTATTTTCTGCGGCAGCAGATCAAAGTGCTGCAGGATGAATTGGGCTACGATGGTCCGGATAAAGAAGTTGAAAAGCTCCGCAAGCGCGCCGAAGGTAAAAAGTGGCCCAAGACAGTGGCCGAGCATTTTAACAAGGAGCTCGATAAGCTGTTCCGCATCAACCCGATGGCGGCAGAGTATCCGGTGGCCATGAACTACGTGGAGTTTATGCTCGACCTTCCCTGGGGAGAGCATACCGTAGATGATTTTGACCTGAAGAAGGCCAAAAAGATCCTCGACCATGATCACTTCGGACTCGAAAAAGTGAAGACCCGCATCCTGGAATATCTCGCCGTGCTCAAGCTGAAGAAGGACATGAAAGGCCCTATTCTCTGCCTGTACGGACCTCCGGGTGTTGGTAAAACTTCATTGGGTCGTTCCATCGCCAAAGCATTGCAGCGGAAATACATCCGCATGTCGCTGGGTGGTGTGCACGATGAAGCAGAGATCCGCGGTCACCGTAAAACCTATGTAGGAGCGATGCCTGGGAAAATTCTGCAGAACATCAAGAAGTCGCAGTCGTCCAACCCTGTATTTATTCTTGACGAGATCGATAAAGTGAAATCCGATTTTCGGGGCGATCCGTCTTCAGCCCTGCTGGAGGTGCTTGACCCCGAGCAGAACAATACATTCGGCGACAACTACCTCGAGGTTGACTATGACCTGTCGAAGGTGCTGTTCATCGCTACGGCAAACTCGCTCGATACCATTCACCCCGCGCTTCGCGACAGGATGGAGATCATCGAGATCACGGGTTATACCCAGGAAGAGAAGATAGAGATCGCCATGAAGCACCTCATTCCCAAGCAGCTCAAGGAGCATGGTTTGAAGTCGTCGCAGGTGAAGATCACGCGGCAGGCTGTGGCGAAGGTGATCAATAGCTACACACGTGAATCAGGGGTGCGTAACCTTGAACGCAAGCTTGGAACGCTGGTGCGGCATGTAGCCAAGGCAGTGGCCATGGAAGAAGAGTTCGACAAGACCATCACGGAAGAGAGCGTACGCAAGATCCTGGGCATCGAGATCCACGATGAGGAGCTTTACCAGGACAACGAGATCGCGGGAGTTGTCACGGGCCTTGCATGGACACAGGTGGGAGGCGAGATCCTGTTTGTTGAATCGAGCCTGAGCAAGGGAAAGGGATCGTTAACAATTTCCGGTCAGTTGGGTGACGTCATGAAAGAATCTGCTATGGCGGCCTTGTCTTACCTGAAGTTCAACGCCGAAGCACTGGGCATAGACCATCGCATCTTTCAGCAGTACGATCTGCACATCCACGTGCCGGCAGGCGCCGTTCCCAAAGATGGCCCCTCGGCAGGTATCACCATGTTCACGTCGCTGGCCTCCATCTTCACACAACGCAAGGTAAAGTCGAAGCTCGCCATGACCGGTGAGATCACCCTGCGTGGTAAAGTATTGCCGGTGGGAGGTATCAAGGAGAAGATCCTTGCGGCCAAACGCAGCGGCATCAAAGAGATCGTGCTCAGTTCAAAGAATAGAAGAGACATAGAGGAGATTGAAAAACATTACCTGAAAGGGCTCACATTTTATTATGTAGACACCGTTGACGATGTTTTAAAAGTCGCGCTGCTGAAAGAGAAAGTAAAGCAGCCTATGACGTTTTCGTTGACGGAGTCCAGGTTGCAGCCTCAATACAATAACTAAGCGCAGTGTTATCGGGTCTCATCAAAAGAATGATCGGTCATGCGGTTCCTTGCTAGGCGAGCACATGGCATACTCATCCTGCTCGGGTGTGTTTCTTTTTCTGCAGAGGCCCAGGTAGGAGGAAAGCATTCATTTGAGTTTCTGGAGGTGCCTCCGGCGGCGAGGCTTTCGGCGCTGGGCGGTGTGAACGTTTCACTGGCCGATCGTGATGTGGGCTTTTTTGCCGGTAATCCTGCGCTCGCGGGCGACACCTTAAGCGGCACGGCTGTTGTCAATTATCAGTTTTATGCAGGCGATATAGGGC
>NZ_JAHESF010000045.1 GCF_018598225.1 Chryseosolibacter histidinae
TTTTCAATGCGCGGTTCTCCCCGTGCACGGCATCCGTGAGCTTGCGCGACAGGTCACCGTTTGCCACGGCTGTGGTCACCTCGGCGATGTTCCGCACCTGCGAGGTGAGGTTGGAGGCCATCTTGTTCACGGAGTCGGTGAGGTCTTTCCAGGTGCCACCCACGCCCTGTACATCGGCCTGTCCGCCGAGCTTACCTTCGGAGCCTACTTCACGGGCCACGCGGGTTACTTCAGAGCCAAATGAGTTGAGCTGGTCCACCATGGTATTGATGGTGTTCTTCAATTCGAGGATCTCGCCGCGCACATCCACCGTGATCTTGCGCGACAGGTCTCCGTTTGCCACGGCGGTAGTTACTTCTGCAATGTTTCGCACCTGGTTCGTGAGGTTGGAGGCCATCTGGTTCACCGAGTCGGTGAGGCCTTTCCAAACACCACCCACGCCGATCACCGTTGCCTGTCCGCCGAGCTTACCTTCGGAGCCCACTTCCACGGCCACCCTGGTCACTTCAGAGGCGAACGAGTTGAGCTGGTCCACCATGGTATTGATGGTGTTCTTCAATTCAAGGATCTCGCCTTTTACATCCACCGTGATCTTGCGCGAAAGGTCTCCATTGGCCACGGCTGTTGTCACTTCGGCGATGTTACGCACCTGCGAGGTAAGGTTACCGGCCATTTTGTTTACAGAGTCGGTAAGGTCTTTCCAGGTGCCGCCAACACCAGGTACATCGGCCTGCCCGCCCAGCATCCCTTCGGAGCCTACTTCGCGGGCCACGCGGGTTACTTCAGAGGCGAATGAGTTGAGCTGGTCCACCATGGTATTGATGGTATCTTTCAGTTCGAGGATCTCGCCTTTCACATCCATGGTGATCTTGCGCGAGAGGTCTCCTTTTGCCACGGCAGTTGTTACCTGAGCAATGTTCCGTACCTGGCCGGTGAGGTTGGAGGCCATCTGGTTTACGGAATCGGTAAGGTCTTTCCATACACCGCCCACACCTTTTACAGTAGCCTGTCCACCGAGCTTACCTTCAGAGCCTACTTCCCTGGCCACGCGGGTCACTTCAGAGGCAAATGAGTTAAGCTGGTCCACCATGGTGTTGATGGTATCTTTCAGTTCGAGGATCTCGCCTTTTACATCCACGGTGATCTTGCGCGACAGGTCGCCCCGCGCCATGGCGGTTGTTACCTGGGCGATATTGCGCACCTGGCCGGTGAGGTTGGAGGCCATCTGGTTCACAGAATCAGTAAGGTCTTTCCATACACCACCCACGCCTTTTACAGTAGCCTGTCCACCGAGCTTACCTTCGGAGCCTACTTCGCGGGCCACCCGTGTTACTTCGGCAGAGAATGAGTTGAGCTGGTCCACCATGGTGTTGATGGTGTTCTTCAGCTCGAGGATCTCGCCTTTTACGTCTACGGTGATCTTCTTGGATAAGTCGCCTTTTGCCACCGCGGTTGTTACCTCTGCGATGTTACGTACCTGGCCGGTAAGGTTGGAGGCCATCTGGTTTACAGAGTCGGTGAGGTCTTTCCAGGTTCCGGCCACACCTTTCACCTGCGCCTGTCCGCCGAGCTTACCTTCGGTACCCACTTCGAGCGCCACCCGGGTTACTTCAGAAGAGAATGAGTTGAGCTGGTCCACCATGGTGTTGATGGTATTCTTCAGCTCGAGGATCTCGCCTTTTACGTCTACGGTGATCTTCTTTGACAAGTCGCCTTTTGCCACCGCGGTTGTTACCTCCGCGATGTTACGTACCTGGGCCGTCAGGTTGCTACCCATCTGGTTTACGGAGTCCGTAAGGTCTTTCCATACACCGGCCACACCTTTTACTTTCGCCTGGCCACCGAGCTTACCTTCGGAGCCCACCTCACGTGCCACCCGCGTTACTTCCATGGAGAACAGGTTCAGCTGCTTCACCATGTCGTTCACCTCCTTGGCGATCTGTGCAAACTCTCCCTGCAGGGTATGAGCACCAATTTCAAGGGGCATCTCCTGCGAAAGGTTTCCTTTGGCCACGGAGCTGATCACGCGCGCAATCTCGATGGTAGGGTGCACGAGATCGGAAATAAGTCCGTTGATGGAATCGACACCGGTGCCCCATGAGCCTTTTGAGCTGGGCACTTCGATGCGCTGGTTCAGCTTACCCTGCTTGCCGATGATCTGGCCCGCCCGTGTAAACTCCCCCATCATCTTTTCGTTGAGGGTGATAATTTCGTTAAGGGTGTCGCAGATCTTTCCGCTCAGGCCCACCTGGTCGAAAGGCATCCGAACGGAGAAATTCCCTGCCTTGACTTCGGTCAGTACCCGGAGCAATTCACGGTTGTCGAGCATGCCCGACAAGTCGTAAGGACTTACCTGAACACTGGGATATACAACATTTGGTTTCTTCTTTTTTACGGTGGGTTTTTCCGGCGCAATGGTTGCTGCTTTATGAGAGCCATTGCCGCTTCCTACTTTTTCTACAACAGAGGATGAGCGACCAGTTTTTTTTCTCATAGTGGGTAGATTGTACTTTTTAAAAATAAGAAGATTAGTGTTAAGGTAAATGTGTTCCTGCCGGTTAAAAGAATGCCGTGGAGCTTTTGGTGAAAAAAGTCTACAGGATGTCTAAGAACCACAGAAAAAAAGCAGGTAAAAAAATCATGCCAACGCCTGCTACCGAATACGTCTGTGTTGAAATCATTTTCAAAAACACTGCACCATAACAGAGGCGAAGCACGGATGGTTTCATTCACTGATTTGGTAGCTGATCTTTGGAGGTTGGTTTCAGGTTTAAAGTTTAAAGTTTGAAGTTTAAGGTTTCAGGTTTAAAGTTGTCGGGTGGCCGGTCAGACTGATGTAAATTTCCTTATTCGGTGCTTGATTCAGAAATTTGAAACTTACACGAAATTGCGTGGCGATGGGCCGGTGGAGGTGAGGGTTGACAAAGCGGATGCCTGTGATGGGGCAAGCAACTGCAGTGAAGCGGTTATTATTCTGATTTTTTATTAATATTGGATTAAAATAATCTCAATAGCTATGGCAAAAGGACAAGATGCCCGGAAGGAAACCAAGAAAAAACCCGCCAAGACCTTGAAGGAAAAAAGAGCTGAGAAGCGCGACAAGAAGGCCGGCAAGAATTGATTTTCTTCGAATATTTCAGCGTACCGGAGTGTGCGCTGAAATATTACCTCAAAAGAAAACCCGGGCATGCCGGGTTTTAATTTTTTTATGAAGGTCTTGTATGGTTTACATTCCAAGTGACTGGTTCTCGGTCGATGCCAGCTCCAGTATCCGCTCGTATTCTCCTGCTGAAAGATCGTTGAAGAAATAGTGAACAGGATCTACCTGCACGCCGTTGATGTGCACTTCGTAGTGCAGGTGAGGGGCGGTAGACATACCTGTGTTGCCTACATAACCCACAAGGTCGCCGCGTTTGATATTTTGCCCGGGCCGTACGGCAAACTCGTGCATGTGCGCATAGCGTGAGCGATATCCGAAGCCGTGATCGATCTCCACCATTTTCCCGTATCCGCTGAACTTCACATCAACAACCACAACCTTGCCATCTGCCGTAGCATAGATGGGTGTGCCGATGGGGGCGGCGAAATCGATGCCCGAGTGCATTTTCTTTACTTTGTAAATGGGGTGTACCCTGAAGCCGAAGCCTGACGCCAGCGCGATGAGCTGTTTATTGGCGATGGGCTGGATGGCGGGAATGGCCGCGAAAAGTTTCTCTTTGTTCTCCGCCAGCTGCACTACTTCGTCCTGCGATTTGGATTCGATGTAGAGCTTTCTTCTGAGCTTATCCACCTTTTCGTGCAGGCCCACCACGAGGTCGGTATGGGTGATGCCTTTTTTGCGGATGTCGGCATAACGGTCAGCACCGCCTACCCCGGCATCGCGCACCGATTTTTCAATGGGCTGGGCGCCCAGCACAACCCTGTAGATGTTATCATCGCGGTGCTCGACATTGTTGAGGATCGTACTCAACATTTCCACATCTTTATTGAGCTTGTCGTAATAGAACTCGAGCTCTTTCACTTCATTTTTCAGGATCAGCTCCTTGGGAGATTCGAAATAACTGCTGTAGAGGAACAGGAGACCGATGGCCATGATCAGCGTCAATGACAGTATACCAAGCCCATTGAGGATCACATCACTTTTCCTGGTCCTGATCCGCTCGTACTTACAGGTTTCGGTGTCGTAGTAGTACTTGATTCTTGCCATAGGATGTCACTTAAAAAAATTATGCGTTTTGAGGCCTGAAGGCCTGGATCACATTTTCGTTACACACTATATAAGGCCCCTCCAGCAAATCGATACAGTAGGGGATGGCTGGAAAAACGGCATCCAGACATTGCCTGATAGCTTTGGGCTTGCCAGGTAAATTTACTATTAATGTTTTATTCCTGATCCCCGCAGTCTGCCTCGAAAGTATGGCTGTAGGCACGTATGTAAGACTTTTTGCTCTCATGAGCTCTCCGAAACCAGGTAACATCTTGTCGCATACCGCCTCTGTGGCCTCCGGAGTGACATCTCTCTTTGCCGGGCCCGTGCCACCTGATGTAATGATCAGGCAACACCCTTTTTGGTCTGCCATACTGATCATTGTTTCCTCAATGAGGTGCTGCTCATCAGGTATCACGGCATATTCCTTCTCCCAGGCACTTTTGAGATACTCCGTTATGGTCGCTGCAATTGTTATACCCGGTGTATCTTCATAGATACCTTTGCTGGCCCTGTCTGAAACGTTGATGATGCCTATTCTTATTACCATGCCTTGCCTATTAATGCCGTAAACGGATTGCGGGTAACAGTATACCGGAAACCGTTATGGTTTTTTACTTATTGAAGGGCCTGAATTGTATTTTTTCTGAACGTCCTTTTTTAAATACCTGTCTGCCTTTGTTTATTCCTTTCCTCAATTCTTTCTGCGCATCCACAGGCAACATCACAATTTCTTTGCATTCCACAGAGCAACATCCGTTGTATTGCGCGGCACATTCGCTGCATTGAATGAAGAGCAGGTGGCATCCGTCATTCTTGCAATTGGTGTGGTCATCGCAGGGTTTGCCGCACTGATGGCACACTGCGATGATGTCATTCGTGATGCGTTCTCCCAAACGTTCGTCGAACACGAAGTTTTTCCCGATGAACTTATTTTCAATGCCTTCTGCTTTCACCTCCTGTGCATATTTGATAATGCCACCGTTGAGTTGAAAAACATTTTCAAATCCCAGGTGCTTCATCCATGCGCTTGCTTTTTCGCAACGGATGCCCCCTGTGCAGTACATCAGCAGTTTTTTGTCTTTCTGTGTTTTCATCAGGTCTTCAACCACCTGAAGCTCTTCTCTGAACGTATCAACATCAGGACATATTGCGCCTTTAAAATGGCCCACCTCGCTTTCGTAGTGATTGCGCATGTCCACAATGATGGTGTCAGGATCGTCTGCCAGCCTGTTGAACTCTGCTGCGTTGACGTGGGTTCCGGTATCGGTCACGTCGAAGGAGCTGTCGTCGAGACCATCGGCCACGATCTTTTTTCGCACCAGGATCTTCAGCTTGAAAAACGACCGTCCGTCGTCCTGTACGGCGATGTTCAGTCGCACGCCGTTAAGAAAACCAATGCTATATAAATGATCGCGGAAAATATCCTTATTCTGCTCCGGCACGCTGATCTGCGCGTTAATGCCTTCTGCGGCCACGTAGATGCGGCCCAGCACCCCCAGTTTATCAAAGTTCAAATAAAGCTCGTCCCGGAAGGTTTCAGGCGATGCAATGTGATGGTATTTGTAAAAGGAAATGGTGACCCTTTTTTCTTCGGCCGACCGCATCTTCTCCTTGAGAACGCGGCCTTCAATACGGTTGTGCAATGGCATAAAGCGCTGATTAATTGCAGGTTAATCGAGTTCTTTAACGTGTAAAAGCCTCCAAGATACGAAATAGATATGAGATGGGAGTCCCGATAGCTATCGGGATGAGATCTGAGACCCCGCTACCGGCCGCCGGTTTTACTGGCGCGCTCGTAATTGTCCCCGCAGTAGCTTGTTATACTCTGGACAGGTAAGCATGCCGTGCTCGTCGCAGTAGGGGCAGGTCTTGTATTCATCGCCGAAGGCACCTTTGCGGATGATGACGTGGTCGCCTTTGCATACAGGGCAGCTCACTTTTCCGGAAGGCCCGCAGTCGATGTCGTAATTAGCAGAGAGCACATCGCCGGCTTTCTGCGCTTCTTTGGTTCTCTCTTTTACAAATTCCGTTTCAGCCAGCTTGAGGTATTCGGTAGCCTCCTGATAATGTTGTCCTGTGGTTCCCTTCAGCTGAATGTACTTGTTCAGCCAGTCGATGCTCTGCTTGTATTTGTTGAGGTGATAAGAGTTCTTGCCGAAGTAGAAGGTGAGATCTGACGGAACGCTTTTAATGTTCTCCAGCACGTACCTGAATTTTTCATCGGCGAGTGTGTACTCCGAATGATCCATGAAGTAGACACCGGAATCGAGGTGACGCATCAGCTCCGAACGTTTGCGTTGCTCCTCCTGCCGCAGGTATTCACGGGTGCGCTCATCCTGTTGCTGTGCCACGGCGGACAACGTACCCGCCAGGCTTACAATGATCATCAAAAATGTCTGTACGGTCTTCATGCAAATCGTTCTTTCGGTATGTTCAGCCATGCCAGCGCAGCACCATGGAATATATCACTTACCGTGCCGGCATCGAGGTTCATCTCTTCAATAAATTTTCCAACTTCCAGATCGCCCAGGGGAAACGGATAGTCCGTTCCGAGGGTAATGTGTTTCGATCCCACCAGCTTCAGCACATACTCCAGCATCAGCGGGTCGTGGGTGATGCTGTCTACCCAGAATTTCTTCAGGTAGGTTTTGGGACTCACGTTGTTGTCAATGGCTACCAGGTCGGGGCGGCAGTCAAATCCATGCTGTATTCTGCCCAGGGTTGGAAGAAATGATCCTCCTGCGTGGGCAAAATTTACTCTTAATCCGGGAAGTCTTTCAAATATTCCGCCAAAAATCATCGAGCAAATGGCACGCGATGTTTCCGCCGGCATGCTTACCAGCCACGGCAGCCAGTACCGCTGCATCTGCTTTTCGCCCATCATGTTCCAGGGATGCACCAATACGGCCATTCCCAGACGCTCACAGGCCTCGAAAACGGGAAAGAACCTTTCTTCATTCAGGTTCAGATCGTTGATATTAGAGCCAATTTGAACGCCCTGAAGACCTATTTCCCTGCACCGCTCGAGCTCCTGTATGGCAAGCTCGCTGTCTTGCATAGGCAGGGTGCCCAGCCCGAGGTAGTGCCTGGGATATTTCGCCACCAGGTCGGCAATATGGTCGTTGAGGAATTTTGAAAGCTCCAGGCAGTCCAGCGGCCGTGCCCAGTAAGAGAACATCACAGGAATGGTACACACCACCTGCACCTGTGTGTTGAACTTCTCATATTCCCTGATGCGCAACTCCGCATTCCACGAATTCTCCTTGATCTCGCGGAAGAACTGGTTGCCGCGCATCATCTTGGCAAACCCCTTCCGGTGATGCTGCAGGTAGATGAAGTCACCGTACCCGAACTTCTCGCTCCAGTTGGGTAATTTTTTGGGAATAATATGGGTATGGGAATCGATTTTCAGCACTGCCAGGAAATCAATCCCGCAATATCGAAGTTTTTCAGGAGCAAGCAAATCCCGAAAATAGCCAGCTTTATAAGAACTTTTATTTGTAAATAACGGCCGTGGAAAATGAGCAAAACCAGTTTTTAGAAGAATTCAGCTCAGGTGATATCCTTCGGTTTTTTCTCGAGCTGTCGTCAGAGGTTGTCTGGGTAAGGAATTTCAGCACCGGTAAAATTTCATTGTTCGCCTCCGCCAACATCAGAAATAAGTACGCGATACCTGACGGTGATCTTCCGGGTTTCTGGGAAGAGAATCTCCATGCCGATGACCGTGAATATGCAGTGCAGAGCTTCAGGCAGGCATCGCTGAAAAAAGATGTATCCTATTTTGAGCATGAGTACAGGTTTCACGGGGCAAACAGGGAGGTTTATTATATCCGCGATAAGATGAAGTTGATCCGTAACGATCATGGCGTGGTGACCACGGCCATCGGCATCTGGAGCGATATAACCCATGAACGCGCGCGGGAGCATGCACTGGAACAGGCGTTCAAGGATGAATATATTTTGAATAAAGAGCTTGCGGCACGCAAGGACCAACTGTTGCGTACAGAAGAGGAGCTGCGCCAGATCAATCAGCAGCTTTCCAGCAGCCTCGAGGATCTTTCAGAGCGCGAGTTTATTCTGAACCAGTCGCAGCACCTCGCAAAAATAGGGCGGTGGGAATACGATTTTGGCGCCAAACGTCTATTGTGGTCTGATGAGGTTTACAGCATTTATGGCGTCAGCAAGTCCATCGATCTGAATGATTTCGAGCAGGTTCTAAGATTGTATGAAGAGCGCAGCAGGGATATCGTAAACCACACGCTTGAACAAATGTTGTCGGGGCAGGGATTGCCCTTCGACATTACGACGCAGATCGTTACACCGCTCGGTTATAAGAAATGGGTGCGCATCACGGGTTATCCGGGTTTTGAAAAACAGCAGCTGACACGCGTGATCGGGCTGAGCTACGATATTACTTTTTTTAAAGAGGCGGAGTCGCGGCTGCGGGCCGGCGAAGAGAAATTCTCGAAGGCATTCAATAACAATCCTGATCCGATGGTGATCATCCGTGAAGAGGACCTGGTGGTGGTCGATGTCAATGAAAAGGCTTTTCGTGTGCTGGGTTATACGCGGCAGGAAGTGGTAGGCAACGTGTTTTTTGAATTTGATTTTTTTGTTGATCCCGCAGATCGTATAAACTCGCTGAGCGACCATTATACCTCGGGCAATGAGCTCGAATGTCTATGGCGGAAGAAGGGAGGGCAGGTGATACAGGTGCAGATCTCGAGCAGCCGTGTGGAGATCGAGGGAAGAAAGTATTTTATTTCCGTTATTAAAGACATATCAGACCGCAAGGCCGCCGAAGAGAAATTCAGGAAAGCTTTTGATCTCAGTCCTGATCTCAAGGTTATTGTGCGGGCCGCAGACCTGGTTGTTGTCGATGTTAACAGTAAGCTGACGGTGGTAACGGGATACAGCAAAGAAGAAGTGCTTGGCAGATCCATACAGGACCTGGACTGGAACGGTGAGCCCGGTGATCTCCCGACTGAAATTTTCAACGGGCAGGGTGCGCTGGATTACGACGTCGTGCTAAAACGCAAAAACGGTGAGTTGTTCAATGCCACCGTGGCTTCGAGCCAGTTCTGGATTTCAGGGGAGAAGCACATCATTACCATTATCCGCGACATCACAGAAAAAAAATCGGCTGAAGAAAAGATCCGCATCAGCGAGGCTAACCTGAAGGCTACCATTAACAACACAAGCGTGATGGTGTGGTCTGTAGACAGGGAGTTCAGGTACATTATGATGAACGAACCTTTTAAAACACATATTCAAACCATGTATGGCTACCCGGTTTCTTCCGGAGACAGGGTTATGATCGAAAGTACCGACGAGACCATGCTTGCGCTTCAGCACCAGTGGTCGCAACGTTATAAGCGGGCTTTGAGCGGAGAAACGTTCAGGCTGGGCGAAGAGCGATTTGACCGCTGGCTGGATTATTCTCTCAGTCCCATCATTGAGAATGGAAAAGTGATCGGCGTTTCTGTCTTCGCGGAAGATGTCACGGAACGGATCATGCAGGAAAAGGAGCTGGCTCAGGCCAACAAAACCATTGCGGAATACAAGCTGATCGCATTACGCTCGGTGATGAACCCGCATTTCGTTTTTAATGCGCTCAACTCCATCCAGTTCTTCATAGCCAAGAATGACCGGCTGAACGCGATCAATTATCTGTCTACCTTTTCGAAGCTCATCAGGGGTGTTTTGAACACTTCCATCAACAACAAGATCAAACTCAGCGAGGAGCTGGAGCTGCTGAGGCATTATACCGATCTCGAGCTGGTGCGTTTTGATAACAGGTTCGAGTTCAGGCTTACGGTCGACCCTTCGCTTGATCCGGACAGCATCGAGATCCCTTCCCTGCTGATCCAACCTTATGTGGAAAATGCGATCCTGCACGGACTTTACAACAAGACCACTACAGGCACTTTAAAGATATCGGTATACGGCGTAGACGACGAGGCTATTGTCTTCGAGATCGAAGACGATGGCATTGGCCGGAAGGCAGCGCGTGAAATACGGCAGCAAAACTTTCCAGGCCACCGGTCTTTGGGCTCTGCGCTTACGGAGGAGCGGTTGAACCTGATCAATAAAAAAAATGAGATCTCGCTTGAAATTGAAGACCTGTTTGATGCGGGCCGGCCTTGTGGTACAAAAGTGAAAATCTGGGTCAGGATGTAATAAAATGATCGTTTTGAGAAAATTAAATTTAATCGGGTCAATTTAATTTGCTGCATGCTGAAAGGTGTGATCATCGACGATGAATCGAAGAGCCGCGAAAGTCTGCAGATACTGTTGCAGGATTTCTGCAAGAATGTAGAGATCAAAGCGCTATGCCAGAACGTTTCAGAGGGTCTCCAGGCCATCAGCGAGCACAGGCCAGACGTGGTATTTCTCGATATTCAGATGCAGCGTGAAACAGGTTTCGATCTGCTGAACCGTTTGAAGAATATTGATTTTGAAGTGATATTCACTACCGCATATTCTGAATATGCTATCAAGGCATTTAAATTTTCGGCCATTGATTACCTGCTGAAACCCATCGATATCGAGGAGCTCGCCAGGGCGTTGGAAAAGGTAGAGAAGAAGGTTAATGGAAACATGTCGTTACGGCTCGAACAGCTCATTCAGAACCTGAAACCCGCCGTTTCGCCGCAATATAAGCTTGCGCTTCCCGCCAGCGATGGACTTGTTTTTGTAAAGATCGATGACATACTCTACTGCGAGGCAAGCAGTAATTACACGAACATCCACACCGGCGACGGAAAGAAACACATTGTGAGCCGTACGCTGAAGGAGTATGACGACCTGTTGGGCGACCATAATTTTTTTCGCATCCATAACTCTTACCTGATCAATATGAACGCTATCAAAAAGTACGTCAGGGGCGATGGTGGTTATGTGATCATGAACAATGACGTATCGCTTGACGTCTCAAAACGTAAGAAAGAAGCGTTCCTGGGCCGGCTGGGTCATTGAGCCACTATCAGGTCCCGCTATCACGCTTAAACTTCCCGTCCGTTCAATACTTCCTGCCAGTCACTCATCCATTCTGGAGTACTTTCCAAAAGCGCAGTATCCTTGTGCCAAGATTTTGGAACATGGATGATCGCAGGGATGATATATTTTCTTCTGTTCTTTCAATAGAGGCCATTACACAAAAATTGCCATCGCTTTTTGCCGATTCGATCATCCTCAACCTGGATTTCAAGATCACCCACATTCCGCAGCGATTGACCGATGCGCTTGGATTTGAGGCACAGCAGTTAAACGGAAAAAGTATCAACGTGCTTTCTTATCAGCGCGATCTGGTATCGCTACTGCGATCATCGCTTTTATCAGGTTTTTTTGAATACCAGGTTGTTACCCTGGGCAACAGCATGAGCGAGCCGGTGCGCGTTGAGATCGCTGGCTTTTATCTCGGGTTGATCAGCGACATCAACGGTTTTATCATCCTCCAGGTGAGAAGTGCAGCGCGTGCGGTTACCCGGCAGGAGTGTATAGGTGTTGCCCGTGACGGCTGGCCCAGCGGCCCGGTTACTCAATAATTCATACCGTGTAATCATTTGCGATTTAAAGGCATGGCGGCGGCCCGTACGTTTGATGCCAGAAACCGAATCCTTTCTATTCATGAAGAAGACCATATTAGTTGTAGACGATTTTGCTAGCATACGTGACTTTGTATGCGAGACGCTGCAGAAAAAAGGTTATGATACACTGGGTGCATCTGACGGTAACAATGCTTATAAGCTGCTCACAAGCCGCCCGGACATCGACCTTGTGTTAACCGATTACAACATGCCCGACTGCACGGGATTCGAGTTGTTGAAAAGGATCAAATCCACGCCAGCCGTTGCTCAGGTGCCGGTCATTTTCCTGACCACTGAAAGTAGTCCTGAGAAAATGAAGGCGGCCAAGGAAGCCGGCCTGAGCGCATGGATCAAAAAGCCGTATCGCGCAGACAGCTTTTTTACCCAGATAGACAACGTGATCAACAATGGATAACAATCAGAAAAGGTTTATAGCGGATGCGCTTGACCTGCTGAACGACCTTGACGAAGGGCTCATGCAGCTTGAAACCAATCCGAAGGCATCGGCGCCGCTGGAGCAGGTTTTCAGGACAATGCATACGATCAAGGGCGGTGCCAACATGTTTGGCTTTGCGCCGATCGGTGAAATGGCGCATCAGCTTGAGGCCCTTTTCGACCTGGTTCGCCAGGGTAAAATGCAGGTGACCGATGCGCTCATCAGCGTAACCCTGCAGGCCTTTGATAAAGTACGCGACCTGCTGAAGGAGAAAGAAGAGAGCAAGATCAACAATGCTGCCGCACTGAAGGATCACCTGAACGCGGCGGCGGAGCTCGTGGTGCAGCATGCGCAGGCAGATGCGGGTATGGAGGCCGTTGGCACCACCCGGAAAGACGAGCTTGCCACGTACTTTATCCGGGTTACGCCTACGGTACCGGTAACCGGTGATGGCAATCATCAACTGGTCTTTATCATGCTCGACCTGGAGGCGCTCGGCACAGCCCATACCAGGGCCTTTCAAAAAGAGAACAACGAGATCCTGCACTGGCATCAGTTCCTTGCCACCACTACATCTCCCGCAGAGATCGAGAGCTTCTTCCTGTTTGTAGACCATGAATGTAAATACGAGGTCACGCGGCTGTCGCCCGGTAATATTCTTGAGGACGAGGCTTTTCTGCAGTGTACCACGGCATTCAATGAGAACAGGATCTCCTGGCAGGAGCTGATGGATGCAGCGGGCGCATCGGCCGAAAAGCTTAAAGCAAGAGAAACAGAAGAACTCGGGATCGATGATCAGAACGCTTCTGTCGCGAAAAAGAAAAGTGTGAATGACGCGATCATCAAAGTAAGCAAGCGAAAGATCGATGATCTGCTCAACTGGATCAGCGAGCTTATTATCCTGCAGGCGCAACTGGTGAACGTATCTGAAGCCAGCAATAATGTGGCGCTGAATGGCGTATCCGAGCAGCTCGAGATGATCACCAACCGGCTGCGTGACACATCGCTCGAGATCGGGCTTGTGCCGATCGAAACGCTGGTAACAAAGTTCAAACGCCTGGTGCGCGACCTGTCTAAATCGCTGAATAAGAAAGTCAATTTCCTCAGTGAGGGCGCAGACACCGAGATGGACAAGGATGTTATCGAAATGATGGCCGAGCCGATGATCCACCTCATCCGCAATGCGATCGATCATGGCATCGGTTTGCCTGGCGAACGCAAGGCTTCGGGCAAAAGCGAGTATGGAACCGTTAAGCTCAAGGCTTTTAATTCAAGCACGTACGTGAACATCATCATCAGCGATGATGGGAAGGGAATCGATAAGGATGCGGTGTTACGCAAGGCCATCGAAAAAGGGTTGACATCTGCCGATGCCCAGCTCACGGACGAAGAGATCCTGAACCTGATCTTTCACCCCGGGTTGTCTACCGCGGCGAAAGTATCGGATGTATCAGGACGGGGCGTGGGAATGGATGCAGTGAAGCAGAAGATCTACGAGCTTCGTGGCAGCATATCCATTAAAAGCGAAAAGGGCAAGGGCACTTCCTTTCATATCAAACTTCCGTTATCAAGGTCGATCATCGAAGGCATGCTGGTAAGTGTTGCGGAGACACGGTATGTGGTGCCGTTGAATGCCATCGAGCGCATTGACCGCATTCCTTATGAAGCGCTTGACAGACAGGACAAGGTGAATAAAACCGTGGTTGTGAACGAGCAGCCGCTGCCTGTGCTCTCGATCCGGAAACAATTTCACCATGAAGAGAATCCGCCCAAGACCACGGATATCATTTCGGTGCTGGTGAACGGTATGCGTAAAGGAATCGCGGTAGACCGGATTGAGGGAAAAATGCAAACCGTGCTCAAGCCACTGGGCGACGCATATCAAAAACAGGATTTTATATCGGGCAGCACAATACTGGGCAATGGAAAGCTCGCACTTGTGCTTGACCCCTCACGTCTATTCAGCTTTAATCACATGTAACAATGAAAAGGGAAAATGAATCGCAGGCCTATCTGACCTTTGCCCTGGGCGCGGAGAAATTCGCCATCACGGTGGAGAGTGTCCAGGAGATCGTAGAGCTTGATCAGGTCACCAAAGTTCCGAACGCGCCGGAGTACATGCTGGGCATCATCAATCTGCGTGGCAAAGTGCTGCCGTTGCTCGATACACGGCTCAAGCTGGGGCTCCCCAAAACGGAGATCACCAAAAAAAGCAGGATCATGGTGCTTGACATCGAAGCAGGCGACGACAAAAATGTTCAGATCGGCGCGTTGGTCGACGTCGCTAAAGAGGTGATCCAGCTTCAGCCGGAAGAGATCCAGGAGGCGCCGGATTTCGAGAACTACAAAACGCAGGCGCCGATCACCGGCCTTGTGAACAACCAGGGCGACATCACCATGATCATGGATATTGCCCGGATCTTCAACACCTCTGAGATCCTCCACCTGGAGCAATCAGTTATTTAATTAGTATTTAACCCTACTCCCCACATTAGCAATGAAAAATTTAACCATACGCGCCAAGCTCATAGCATCCTTTACCGTGCTGCTGATACTGATGGGTATTATCTTTTTGATATCCTACATGCGCATCAGCGATATGAACGATAAGCTTAATGAGATCACGGATATCAGTGCCGTGCAGCTGCAGCTCATCGGCGACATAGAAGTAAACCTTACGGAGATCAGCCGTGATCAGAAGAAACTCATTCAGGCTGAAGACGAGCAAAGCATGAACGTGCTGAAACGTTCCATCGAGAGTTTTACAACAGAATTGAATGCTTCCATCGCTGAGCTGGAAAAAGTAAGCGACGAGGCGACCCTGGTAAAGATCAAAGAGCTTAAGGCCAGGATCGGCGATTTTTTGAATGCCAATCAGAACGTGGTGCAACTGGCGCTGGAGAACTCGGAGATCAAGGCAACGATCCTGTCGGGCAATGAGGCAAATGTTGAGTTCACCAAGGTCAAATCCACACTTGACGAGCTGGCTGCAAAGTTATCATCAGGCGGCGCAAAAGACCTGCTGGATAAAGTTTACCAGATGAGAGGTCTGGTGGTAGACCTGAAGAACACCGAAAGTGCTTTGATAGCGGCAGAGACGGAAGAAGCCAATAAAGCCGTTATTCAAAAGGCCGGAGAGATCGAGAACAGGATCGAGCTGCTGAGCACTACTATCGGCGGCAGCCTGACGGGCGAGAGCAAGGCGCTGTTTGACCGGTACCAGATGCAATACAGCAACTTCTACAACCTGCATTTGCAGGTTAGAGACCTGGGGCAACGCAATACCAATACAAAGGCGGAAGCGCTCTCTGAAGGTGAGGTTGAAAAGCTTGACGATGCGTCTGACGCGGTGCTGAATGAGATCGAGGCCAGCATCGAAGGCAAGCTTGCCCAGGACAGGATCATCACCGATGATATGTATGCAAGCGCTATCCGCACCATGGTCATTATCATTATTGCAGGTGTTGTGATCGGGTTCCTGGTTGCGGTCTGGTTGCTGCGGGATATTACGGCATCGCTGAACGTTGCCAAGAACACGATCCGCAAAGTTGCAAAAGGAGACTTCTCCGCCGATGTGGGCATAGAGAAGCAGGACGAGATCGGCGATATGCTCAGGGAGCTTCAGTTCATGCTTGAAAAACTGAGGAGCAGCGTGGAAGTTGCCAAGCTGGTATCGCAGGGTGACCTTACCATCGATTTCCAGGCGATCAAGAACAAAGGCGGTGACCTTGACGATGCACTGGAGGCAATGGTGAAAAACCTCCGTGAGATCGCAGCCACGATCTTCAACGGCGCCGAGAATGTTTCTTCCGCCAGCCAGCAGGTTGCGGCCGCCTCGCAGCAGATGTCGCAAGGTGCCCAGGAACAGGCCAGTGCCTCCGAGGAAGTTTCTTCTTCCATGGAGCAAATGGTAGCCAATATCCAGCAGAACACTGATAACTCACGCGAAACAGAGAAAATCGCCAACAAGGCGGCCAAAGACATACAGGTAAGCAGTGAATCGGTTTCTGAAACCGTGGATGCTATCACCAATATCGCTGAAAAGATCGCGATCATAGAAGAGATCGCCTCCAAAACGGATCTGCTTGCGCTGAACGCTGCCGTGGAAGCCGCGCGCGCAGGCGAGCACGGAAAAGGATTCGCCGTGGTGGCGGCTGAAGTTCGCAAGCTGGCGGAGCGCAGCCAGAAGGCAGCATCGGAGATCACAGAAATATCGGCCAAAACGGTAAAAGCGGCGCAACAATCCAAAGAGTTGCTGCTGAATACACTGCCGGATATCAACAAGACGGCGCAGCTGGTGCAGGAGATCGCGGCCGCAAGCGTTGAGCAGAATACCGGCGCAGAGCAGGTGAACGGTGCCATCCAACAGCTTTCTCAGGTTACACAAGGCAATGCCTCTGCCGCAGAAGAGATGTCGTCTAACGCGGAAGAGCTCAACGGACAGGCTGAAGAGCTTAAAGCTGCCGTCAGCTACTTCAAGCTGGAGAACGGTGTTATCGCCAAATCGAAATCAGGAAGATCGTCTTCCATCCGCAAGCAGGCAAAACCGGCATCGAAAGTGCCCGCCCTCCATACACACTCCAATGGTAACGGAAAGGGCGTTGATCTGAACCTGGAAGATGGTCCTTCGGATAGTGAATTCACTGAGTTCTGATACAGGATGTGCTAAGAAAGTTGGTTTAAGGGTCAGAAAGTGTTCCTGTGAAGAGAAGGTTGGGGGAGAGGTCACAGGACACTTTCTTAAAACAGAAAGTAACATGAGAGCAGCAATATATGTGACTTTGATTTTCGCCGCATGCGCTTCGGCAGGCCATGCGCAAAACAATAACAGGGATGCCAGAAAGATCACCGTAAATGAGTTCTTAGAAATAATTTCCGCTCACCCCGATATTGCGAAAGACGCTGCACGCACGGATGCCGCACAGGCAGAAGTCGACGTGGCGAAAATTATGCCTGATCCTTCCCTGACGTTGGGAAATCTTTCAGGTGATATAAGCGGGATCAATATGCCGCACCAGTGGTTCGTAGGACTGGATTATACCATTGAGGCTGGCGGCAAGCGCAGGCACCGGGTGCTCTATGCGAAAGCGCTGGTAGACCAGGCCAAAGCGCAGCATGAGCTGTTTGCCGCTGAATTTAAACGTGATGGCCTTTTGCTGTATCAGCGTTGCTGGATGCTGGAGAGACAACTTGACGAGCTGGAGCAATATGATAGTTTGCTGAGCGTCACCCGTGTTGATGACAGCCTGCAGGTATTCAAGCGCAGGATCGATAAAAGTGAAAATGGGCTGAAGCTGGATGCGCTTCGCCGGCGTTACAATGAAAGCCTCGAACGACTGAATGACCTTGTGGCGCATGTGGTTGGCAACGGTTGGGTACTGCCTTTCGAAGCGGTGTGGACTGAAAGTGACGGGCCGCTCGTGAAGATGGGAGAAGAGCACCCGGTAATGAAGCTGAATAGAGTTGAGACAAGACTTGCCGCCGAGGAATTGCTCGTGTCGGAAAGCAATCGTGTGCCGGATATCTCGTTTTCACTGGGCAATAGTTTTATCACACGGGCTACAAACCCTGAAGCACCGTCGCCCCGGTACAATGCTATTACGGCAACGCTTTCTATTCCCTTGAAATTATCTAACATCCGGGGTGCGGAAAAGAAACGTGATAGCTACAAGATGGAGCAGGCCGCTCATGACGAGGCCTCTGCGGCGGAAATGCTGCAGCAGGAATTTGAGGTAGCTACCGACGATGTCGATCATATCAGCAGGGAGCTGAGAAGCATTGCCGGACTGATTGCCATGGAAAGACAATTTATAAAAACTATACCGGCAAACGAGGCCCTGATGCTCATGAATGAGTGGCGGCAGCTGAATGCTTATTGCGCCTTGCGCTGGGAAAAATTCGATCAGCTGGCGCAGAAGAAAGCGGAGCTTTACTTTTTGACCGGCGGTCGTTTGAATAATACACATTCATTAACAGGTTCCCCCAGGTAAGATGACCGAGCAAACCAATACATCCATCGAATCGTCCCTTTTTATAAAAATGGATGACGAGAGCTTTTTGCGGCTGAGCTCTTATGTTACACGGGAATACGGGATCAAGCTTCCTAAGAGCAAGCTGTCGATGCTGGAGAGCAGGCTGAACAAAAAAGTGAAGAGCCTCGGTATGACAAGTTATAAGCAGTTCCTGGAATACCTTTTCAGCGAAGAAGGAAAACAGGCGGAGCTGTTTCATGTGATCGACCTCATTACTACCAATAAAACGGATTTCTTTCGCGAACCTGATCACTTTAAATTCCTGTCAGGTAATTTCTTGCCTGATTGGGTGCAGCACGAGCAAGGGCGGCAACTGCGGATATGGTCTGCCGGGTGCTCTACGGGCGAGGAGCCCTATACATTGCTGATGGTGATGGAAGAATTCAGGCGGCGGTATCCACAGTTGAATTACAGCATCCACGCGAGCGACGTTTCCATGCGCGTGATCCAATCTGCTTTTCAGGGCATTTTCACCATGGATAAAATTGGCGTTGTGCCCCCTGAGATGAAGCGGAATTATTTTTTGAGAAGCAAACTTCAGCCTGACCTTGTAAGGGTGAAACCTGAATACAGGAAAAAGATATCGTATAAACGTATCAATCTGGTGGACGAGTCTTTTGGGTTGAACTGCTTTGATTACGACATCATTTTTTGCCGTAACGTGCTGATCTATTTTGATAAGGCAACGCAGGAGCGGATCATCCGGAAATTCGCGTCGCATCTCAGCCGGGGCGGCCTGCTTTTTATCGGGCATAGCGAGTCGATGATGGGAATGGACGTTCCGTTCAGGCAACTCAAGCCCACCATCTACCAGCTGCAATAAATATCAGTGCTGCTTTTCACCTGGGCATGAACGCATAACCGGAGCGACGAATGAAGAAGGCGATTAAGGTGCTGATCATTGACGATTCTGCATTGGTTCGGCAGACGCTTGCGGAGATCGTGGGTAACGATCCGCAGCTTGAGGTGATCGGTAAAGCTGCAGATCCATTTTTTGCGGCGCGTCACATACGCAATGAGGTGCCTGATGTGATCACGCTTGACATTGAAATGCCGCGCATGGATGGCCTGACGTTTCTCAGAACGTTGATGGCCCGGTATCCGGTGCCGGTGGTGATCATCTCCAGCCTGACACAACATGGCAGCCACCTGGCGTTGCGTGCCCTTGAGCTGGGTGCCATTGAAATTGTAGCGAAATCCGAGATCAAAAATACGCGCGAGCATCTCGAAGAAACCCGGATCCGTATTGTGGATGCGATCAAGGCAGCCTATATGGCCCCGGTGAGGCGCAATAGCCTCGCCGTTGCTCCCGAAGCGCAGAAAACGGTGTCAAAGCCCATACGGCGCAATGGTAAATTGCCTGCCTACAAGACCACCGACAAAGTGATCGCTGTTGGCGCATCTACGGGCGGCACCGAGGCGCTCCGGTATTTTCTGCAGCAGATGCCTGCCGATGCACCCGGGATCCTCATCACCCAACACATGCCTGCCGGATTCACCAAGTCATTTGCCGACCAGGTAAATACCCTGTGTGAGATCACCGTGAAGGAGGCACTCGATGGCGAACGGGTCATGCGCGGTCATGCCTACATCGCTCCCGGCGGAAGGCACATGGAGCTTGTCAGAAGCGGCGCCAAATATTTTATCAAAATACGCGATGGCGCGCTGGTGAACCGTCACAGGCCATCGGTGGATGTGCTTTTCAATTCTGTTGCCCACCACGCAGGACAGAACGCGCTCGGGATCATCATGACAGGCATGGGGCGTGATGGCGCCGAGGGGCTCTTGAAAATGAAAGAAGCCGGTGCCCGAACCATTGCACAGGACGAAAAATCAAGCGTGGTATTCGGTATGCCCAAGGAAGCGATCCGGATAGGAGGGGCAGACCAGGTGCTGCACCTCTATGATATGCCCATGAAGGTGCGGGCATTTTTTTAAGTGGATATCTCATGCGGTGCGTCGCGCCAAGCTTTCGGCATGCAGCAAAAAAAGAGGCCGTCTTCCGACAGCCTCCCTTAACTTTTAACTTTAAACTTTAAATTTTAAACTTCGAACCTGGTTAGACTTTCCCCAGCGTCCAACCCTGCCTGTACTCACGTTTTACGAACTGGTTGGCTTCGTCGAAGTTGGTGATCTTCATGTTCGCGCCATCCCAGAGCAGCTTGATGTTGCGGCCCGGGTAATCGTACTGCGGAGCAGGGTTCGGGTTGCTTTCCGTAGGCTTCACTTCGCGTGGCTTGCGGATGTCGTGGGCGCGGATGGCCAGGTTGCCCATCAGTACCGTTTCGGTCAGCGGTCCCGCGATCTCGAAGGGTGAGCTCACTTCCATTTTTCCGTAGCCCGCGAGGCATGCTTCCACCCACTGTGCATAGTGGCCTTCTGCGCTGCCGGGAACACGTTTAATGGTCTGCGGCACATTCACTTCCTGGTTTTTAGTGGTCGGCAACAGGGAAGGAAGCATGCCGTACGTGCCGCACATCATCTTTCCTTTTGTACCGATGAAGAGAACGCCGTTGCCACCGTCTCCCATTTTTTCATTCGGACCCAGCTCTTCAGGACGCTCAGGCTGAATGCCGCCGTCCATCCAATGCATTTTTACCGGGGGCTTTCCATCGCGGGCCGGGAAGGTCAGGATCACATAAGAAGAAGGAGGGCAGCTGTCAGGGAAGTAGCCGCGTTTGAATTCATCCACGTACACGCTTCCAACGCTGGCGGTAACATCGGTAGGATACTTTAATCCCAGCACACGGAAAGGTGGCTCAATGATGTGACAGCCCATATCGCCCAGCGCACCGGTTCCATAATCCCACCAGCCACGCCAGTTGAAGGGAACAAGCTTGTCAACGAATTCTTTGTACGGAGCAGTGCCGAGCCAGAGGTCCCAGTCGAGCTCTTTGGGCACCTGTGCTTTTTGTGTAGACCATTCGATGCCTTGCGGCCACACGGGGCGGTTGGTCCAGCAATAGACCGTGTGTACATCGCCGAGCAGGCCTGCGTTGTACCACTCCACGAGCTGACGTACACCGTCGCCCGAAGAGCCCTGGTTGCCCATCTGTGTTACCACCTTGTATTTTTTGGCGGCTTCTGTGAGCATACGCGCTTCATAGATGTCGTGGGTCAGTGGCTTTTGCACATACACGTGTTTTCCGAGCTGCATCGCCGCCATGGCCTGTACGGCGTGGTTATGGTCAGGTGTGGATACGGAAACGGCATCGATGTGCTTGTGCTCCTTGTCGAGCATGGTACGGAAATCCTTGAAGTATTTCGCCTTGGGAAAAGCGGCCACAGATTTGGCGGCACGGCGGTCGTCGACATCGCAGAGGTAGGCGATCTCCGCTTTACCGCTCTTCGCGAAGGCGGCAATATCGCTTTCACCTTTTCCTCCCGCGCCGATACCGGCAACATACAGCTTATCGCTGGGCGCAACGTAACCATTTCCCAATACAAAGCGGGGCACGATGGTGAACGCTGCGGCTGCCATGCCTGCATTTTTTATGAACTGTCTCCTCGATGAGTTTTCTGCCTGTGGCGGAGTGTTTTTCTTCAATGGCATTACGTTAAAGGATTTATGGTTTAACAAATATTTTAAGTTTCGTCTCAGGAATTGAATTTCACAGAGATCTCAAGGGTGCGGTCGTCATACTTCACGCCGTACTGGTCAAGCACTTCCTGCGGAACACCGTCCCACTGGTTGGGTTTGTTGCCGGCGTAGCCCAGGTCTGCGATGCCCATCTTGCTGCTGAAGAAACCACACGCTGTGAGGTCTCGCATGGTGTTGAAGAACGCCACGCCTGCAGCCATTTCAGGTTTTGCCTTTTCAGGATATGCGATCTCATCCACCATCTCGATCTGCTGCTGCGATGAGCACGAAGCAAAATCGGAGTTGTAGCGGCGCATGCACTGCAGGTCGAGCCACTTGATGCCACCCCGCAGCGGGATCTGGTAGTTGGGCCTGTCTTTGGCCATGAACTCGATGAAGTCGGGTACACCCGCGTCGGTTGCGCTTCCGGATGTCTCGTCTTTCGGGATGATGATGTCGGCCAGCACAGAAATGGTTTTCATCTCATGTGCATCGAAGAATTTTTCGCTTGCCAGCTTCTGCTCGCGCACAAGCTCCTGCGCGTTGCGGTCTATGGTGAACGCTGCCGGTGTCTCTGCCGCCGCAGTCTCTTTAGGCTCGCACGATTGTGTTTGTAATAAAACGCCTGCCCCGGCGGTACCCAGGGCCAGTGTCTTTAAATATTTTCTTCTATCCATACTCTGCTAAGTTTCAGGTTACAAGTTTCAAGTTTCAAGTTTGTAGGACTGTTCCTCAACTTTAAACTTTGAACATTAAACTTTAAATTTTAAAGATTCTGCTTTTTGATCTCGTCGATGATGTACTCGGAGGCACGCATCGAAAGGGCCAGGATCGTCCACGTCGGATTTTTGTCAGCCTGTGAAACGAAGGGACCACCATCCACCACGAATACGTTCTTGCAGTCGTGAGCCTGGTTGAATTTGTTCAGCACCGATTGCTTCGGATCGTCGCCCATGCGGGTTGTTCCCACTTCGTGGATGATCCTTCCGGGTGCTTCAAGACCCCAGTTGTTTTCAGCGGAGCTCTTGCCATAAGTCACCACGCCGCCCATCTTGTCGATGATCTCGGCAAAGGTTTCCTTCATGTGCTTGGCTTGTTTGATCTCGTAGTCGCTCCATTTGTAATGGAAACGCAGCACGGGGATGCCGTATTTGTCAACGGTGGTAGGATCGATCTCGCAATAGTTTTCTTTGCGCGCAATGGCTTCGCCACGTCCGGCCATGCCAAAGGTAGCGCCGTAGAAGTAACGATAGTCATCCTTGAGCGAAGCACCGTAACCGCCGGCTGCTTTCGTCTGGCCGTCGCGTCCGGGATACTTTCCGTTGGTGTTGTGCATGCCGAAGCCGAAACCGTATCCGGGCATACCCATACCTCCGCCATATTCGATGTGATAACCGCGGGGGAAGTCGAGCTTTTTGTTGTCGAGCCACCACGGGGTGTATACGTGCATGCCACCCACGCCGTCTTCGTTGTAACGCTTGCGCCCTACGAGCTTCGGAAGGATACCGCCCATAGAGGCACCGGTAGAATCGTGGAGGTATTTACCAACCACATCGCTTGAGTTAGCCAGTCCGTTGGGATGGCGTGCTGATTTTGAGTTCAGCAACAACCTGGCCGATTCGCAGGCGCTGGCGGCGAGCACCACCACTTTGGCGTTCACAACATATTCCTGCATGTCGTCTTTGCTCACGTACGAGATACCGGTTGCCAGTCCCTTTTCATCCGTCAGCACTTCGCGCGCCATGGCATTGGCAATAACATCTACGTTGCCTGTGGCCATCGCGGGTTTTACCAGTACCGATGAGGACGAGAAGTCGCCATACACGGTACAGCCGCGGTTACACTGCGAGCAGAAGAAGCACGCGCCCCTGTCTTTGTTGTTCTCCAGCGGGCGGGTGAGAATAGAAAGCCGTGAAGGAATCACAGGGATGCCGATAGAAGTGGCAGCTTCCTTGATAAAAAGCTCGTGCAGCCTCGGCTTCGGCGGAGGAAGGAAAATGCTGTCAGGGTCGTTCGGCAGATTTTCTTTCGATCCGAAAACACCGATGAGCCTGTCTACCTTGTCGTAGTAAGGCGCAACATCGTCATAGCTGATGGGCCAGTCATCGCCCAGGCCGTCAACGCTGCGGTGTTTGAAGTCCTTGGGACCAAAACGAAGAGAGATCCTGCCCCAGTGATTGGTACGACCGCCCAGCATGCGTGAGCGGAACCAGTCGAACCGCGTTCCGTCTTTTTGGGTGTAGGGCTCGCCTTCGAGCTCCCAGCCACCATAGGCGGCGTCGAAATCTCCGAAGTGCCTCAGCGGTGTGCTGGCGCCTCTCCTGGGAGATTCATATGGCCATTTCAGTTGTGTAACATTTTTGGCAGGATCGTACATCGGTCCTGCTTCGAGCAAAAGCACTTTTATTCCGGCGTTGGCCAGGGTATAGGCCGCCATTCCGCCACCTGCTCCTGACCCCACAATACATACGTCGTAGGACTTCGATGACTTTTTGATTTGAAAATCTGGCATAGGTATTAAGATATGATGTGCTAAATGTAACCGTTTAAACGATAAATAGAAATCGGTAATTATCTGAGTGGTAATGAATTTTAACTAACAGGCGTACGGGTAAAACAGCCATCCGCCTGATAAAAAAAATCCCTGCTCCGGTTGCCCGGAACAGGGATGTGTTCGCATTACCCCTAATCGTTCATGTTAATCCCATCCAGGATTGTTATGTCCTGTCAGGCTGGGATTGTTCCTGTAATCCGCTGCAGGTAAAGGAAGCAGAAGATGCTTGGCCTGCAGGGTAGCGCCGTTCAACGTAGCCCCAACGAAATCCACAAAAGAATGTGTGTTGGTCGATGCATTGTACACGTATACTTTGCGAATGCGGATCATGTCGAACCAGGTCTGGCCTTCGTAGCTGAGCTCGTGCCAGCGCTCTCTCCATACCAGCTCACGGAAAGATGTTTGATTCAATGTGCCGATATCAGGTGTGGTAAGCCCCGCGCGGTCGCGGATAGCCTTCAGCGCATTGTATGCGGCAGCGTTGGGAGCTCCTCCTACTTCGTTCTGCGCTTCGGCGTACATCAGCAGCACGTCTGCGTAGCGGAGCAACGGATAGTTGAGGCCTGAGTTTCCGGTTCCGGGTAAACCTGGCGGCGGTGCACCGTTGGCCGGGGTGTCGAAGTGTTTGTACACATAGAACCTGTTCAGTGTGATCGGCGCGCCCACACCACCATCGAGGAAGTATTGTTTGAAATAAAATCCTTTCTCCTGTGTTCTGGCGTCGCCTGCTTCATAGGAAGCGAGGAAGTTGGTTGTCGGCACCGTGGTTCCCACTTCACCGGAGGCGGTGATGTTGGTGTTGTTGGGCAGGAAGTACGTCTGGTAGTTGGCATTGGCAACACCCGCAGCATACTGGATCATGAAGAGATGCTCCAAAGAGTTTTCCTTGGTGGGGTCATGCAGATCGTTATAGCTCGTGAACAGACCTACCTTCGTAGGGTTTGCTGTAGCATAATCGATCACTTCCTTAGCCTTGTCTGCGGCCTTCTGGTAATAGGCAGCGCCTTTTTTCAGCGGCTCGCCGGCCATGGTGAGGTAAACTTTTGCCAGCAGGGCTTTTACCGCCATTTGCGAGGCGAGGCCCGAAGCATCGGTTACCGCGAATCCGGCCTGCTCAGCATCCAGCAGATCTGATTCAATGGTTGCGTATACCGTTTCTGCCGATGCGCGCGGTGCGTTCACGTTAGGATCGTTCCAGGAGAGGATCGGTTTGGTGATCAGGGGAACATCACCCCAAAGCCTTACCAGCCAGAAGTAATGGAACGCGCGCTGAAACTTGGCGTGACCCACCCACTTCTTGGCATTGGCTTCCGTAATGCCGGGCGTGCCGGGGATTTTTTCAATGGCCAGGTTAGCGTTGGCAATACCATCATACAACTGTCTCCACCACTGTGAGAGGTGCAGGTTGTCGCCGGTATACGTGTAGCTGTACAGGTTGTTCAGATCTGAGTTCTGTCCAGTCTCGGTTTCGGCGGTTCCGCTCAGCGCATCCAGCATCTGGAAATTGGCCGAGAAGATGCCGGTACCATCGCCGTGAAACCTCAGATTCTCATAGATGCCGTAAACTGCAGCCTCGGCATCTTCAGGTACCGCGAAAAATGTTTCAGGAGCGATGTTGGAAGGATCTTCTTCTTTGAGGAAATCGGAACATCCCGCGCCTGCGATCAACACTCCGCAAAGCAGGAGCTTGCTTATATTTTTAGTCGTGAATTTCATCTTGTCAATCATTTTTAATTGAACCATTACAATCCTAAGCTCAGACCGAACATGTAGGTAGTCGGCTTCGGATAATCAAAAAATGTTTGTCCCTGTGCAAACGGGTTGGTATAGGTAGAAACTTCAGGATCGTTTCCGCTGAACTTGGTCGAGAGGAAGAAGTTCTGTGCAGAAACATATACCCTTGCACGGCTGAGGCGCAGTCTTTCCGTCAGTGAGCTGGAGAGCGTATAACCGATCACCAGGTTTCTGCCGCGGATGAATGAACCGTCTTCGATCCAGTGTGTGTCCACGTTTGAAACATAACCGGCTTTTGAATCGCGAACAGCGGCGATGTCTGTATTCTGGTGCTCTGGAGTCCAGGCATTCAATACAGACCTGTAGCTGTTGGCAAGACCTGTGCGGTCTTCGCCTGAGTGTTTGGTCATGTTCAGCAGGTCGTTGCCGTAAGAGTACTGGATGTCCAGTGTAATGTCGAAGGCTTTGTAACGGATGTTGTTGATGAACGAGCCGTAAGAATCCGGGTTACCGTTTCCGATGATCATGCGGTCGGCATCGTTGATGGCGTAGTCACCATTTACATCCAGGTATTTCACGTCGCCGGGCAGCAGGGGCTTGCCAGTACCGCGATAAGTGTTTGCTGATTTATTGTACTCGGCGAGTTGGGCGGCATCCTCAGCGCTGGTGCTCCAGGTGCCAAGTCTCACAAGGCCCCAGAAGGAGCCAACGGGTTTGCCTTCCATGATCACACCGGTCTGGTTGGTGAAGTTGGGGTTACCCACACCGAAGATCGGCGCAGGGTTGGCCAGCTTCAACACTTTGTTCCTGTTCATGGCGATGTTGAAGGTGGTTCTCCATGAGAAGTCATCGTTCGAGAAGTTCTCTGTGTTCAGGGTGAACTCAAGACCTTTGTTCTCCATGCTTCCTACGTTGCGTGTAATGGTCTCGTAACCGGAAGTAACAGGGAGGGGAGCAGACAACAGCATGTCCGTTGTTTTTCTGTAATAAACATCCGCCTCGATGGAAATGCGGTCGTTGAACAATCCCAGCTCGACGCCGATATCAGACTGGGCTGTTTTTTCCCACTGCAGGTCGGGGTTACCCAGCCTGTTGGTTGCCACACCCGATACACGCGAATTGTTGATAACACCTGTAACCACCCTCAGGGTAGGCAGGGCAGAGTAGGTTGTGATCTCGGAGTTACCAGTGAGGCCGTAGCTGGTGCGGAGCTTCAGGTTGGAAACCACGCTGCTGCCTTTGAGGAAAGGTTCTTCAGAAACACGCCATGCCAGCGCTGCTGACGGGAAGAACGCGTACTTGTTGGATTCACCGAATTTCGAAGATCCGTCCATACGTCCTGTTACCGTCACCAGGTACTTGTCCATCAGACCGTAGTTGATCCTGCCGAAGTAAGAGTTGAACGCAAACCTTGTGCGGCCTGAGCTCACCGGAGGAGAGTCAACTGCAAAATCCTGGGCGCCGCCAATGTTGTTGGTACCGAAGAAGTCAGAGATGAAGTTCCTGGAGCTGGCCTGGAAGAAGTAGATGTTCGTTTCCTGTGCCGACTGACCGACCATGGCCGTGAGCGAATGGATGGTAGCGAAGCGTTTATTATAGGTCAGGTAGTTTTCGAACGACCAGAAGGTTTCGCGGTCGCTGCGTACACGGGCAGTACCCCTGTCGTTAGCCGGGTTCACGTAAGTAGGCGTCTGCGGCGCAGGACGGCCATTGTAACGCTTGCGCTCACGTTCCAGGAGGTTGACACCTACTGTCGAGCGGAACTCGAGTCCTTCGGCAAGTTTGATGTTGGCGTACATGTTGCCCATGGTGGTGCGGCTGATCAGGTCATACGTGTTGTTGAGCATCTGGTCTACCGGGTTCTGGCCACCTTCTATCGAAGCAGAGTAGTTCTTGTTGTGTGAGAATACGCCGTTGGGGTAACGAACGGGCAGGATCGGAAGCGCTTCCGTGATCATGCGCACCGAGTTGAGACCACCGGTGCCGAAATCAACAATGTTCTCCTGCTGGTTGTTGTAACCCAGGGTGCCACCGATCTTCAACCATGGCTTCACCTGGCTGTCCATCACGAAACGGCCTGAGTAACGTTTCAGGTAAGAGTTCAGGAGAAGGCCGTTGTCATCTCTGTAGCCGAGATACACACCGTAGCTGTTCTCGTTGTTGCCTCCGGTTACGGAGAGCTGGTGGTTCTGCGAGAGCTTGTTCTGGGTTGATTCTTTCAACCAGTCTGTGTCATACAGCGGATTGCCATTGGCATCGAACAATGAATAGGTTCCGATGTCGGTGAGGGCGGCACGTGCCAACTGGGGATTTTGTCTTCCTGAAGAGTGTGTATTGGTCACGGAATTCCATCCGGCAGGGTCGTATACTTTCAGGTTGTCCCAGCCCAGCTGTTCCACTTCCAGGAACTCGCGCGCATTCAGCATCTCTACCCTGTTGGGGCCGATGGTGGGCACGCTCATTTGCATGTCATAGGTCACTTTGCCACCGGCGTTGCTGCCTCTCTTGGTGGTGATCATGATCACACCGTTGGCACCACGGGCACCGTAGATCGCCGTAGACGACGCATCTTTCAGCACTTCGATGGAAGCGATGTCTGCAGGGTTGATGTTATCGATGGCGTTGTTGAGTGAATAGGATCCGTCGGTCTGTGTTCCCACAGGCATGATCACACCATCCACCACATACAACGGGTTGTTGGACGTGCTGATGGAGCTGAAGCCCCGGATCCGCACGTTTGACTGACCACCGGGACGGCCTGAGTTAACGCTTACCGAAACGCCGGCGATCCTTCCCGCCAGCGCCTGCGTAACCGAAGGCAGCTGACGTTCCTGGATCTCTTCAGCCTTCACAGTTCCCACAGAACCGGTGAGGTCTGATTTTTTCTGCGTACCATAACCGATCACTACAACCTCTGACAGGGTGGTGATGTCGGCGCTCATCTGCACGTTCAGCACCGACTGGTTGTTGACGGGTACGTCTTGTGAAACATAACCGATGAAGCTGAACACCAGCACCGATTCCCCGGAGGGCACCGCCAGGGAGAAGTTGCCGTCAGCATCGGTAACCGTACCGATGGTTGTTCCTTTCACCAGGATGTTCACACCGGGCAGTGAGATGCCATCCTGGTCTTTCACAGTACCCCTTACGTTGAAGTCGGGTACGGCGCTCCAGAAAAGCTCATCCGTGGTGTTATCGTTCGGAAGGATGTGATAGAAGCTTCCACCCGAGTCGGCGAGCGGCACCATTCTGTATGAATCTGCCGGCGGGATGAGCGTGATGTGGTTCTTCTTGATCTTGTAAGAGATGTAGGTGCCTTCCAGGATCTGGCTCAACACGGCGTTGATGTCCCGGTCTTTGATAGACAAGGTTATTGTTTTGTTGACAGCGCGCAGGCGGTTGTCATTAACAACAAAATTGTAACGGGTCTGTCGTTCGATCTGCCGAAGGGCATCTTTGATGGATGCGCCATTCAGATTCAGTTCGATCAGCGGGGCGCTCTGGCTTCCCTTGTGCGCAGCCGCTACGGGCAGCACTGGCTCGCACAAGAGTACGATAAGCAAGCTGATAGCAAACACCCGGCTTGCGGTGTGCCAGTGTTTCCCTTTAGCATGTGTGTAAAAAATTGACATAGATTGATTGTTTAGGTGTAAACTGTTTTGGATTTATGATTTCACTTCAGGTTTTATTTTTATTCATAGATGATGATCTGGTCGTTCTCCTTTCTGTAGTTGAGCCGCGACGATAGCTGGATCATTTCAAGGATCTCCTCGATCGGTTCCTGCTCGATGGTCATGGTCAGATGTTCGCGGCGGGCAATGGTGTCGTCAATGATGATGTCTACATGGTAGCGGTTCTCCAGCTTGAGAATGATGTCTCCCAGCAGGGCGTTGTCGAAGATGATCTTGTCTTCTTTCCAGGCGGAGTAGTCGGTGGGATCTACTTTTGCGAACACAACCTTCTGCTGCTCTTTCTTGAGCGTGATCTGGTCGCCCGGAGCCATGGCATAGGTGCGCTGTTCGCCCTTGACGGTGAGCACGATCTCGCCTTCTTCAAGGGTGGCATTCTCGTCTTGCGCTTCGTAGGCCTGCACATTGAACCGTGTTCCTTTCACCTGGATGGAAAGGTGTTCTGTTCTGACAATAAAATTCTGCTTGTCTTTTTTGCGCACATCGAAGAAGGCTTCACCCTTCAGCTTCACTTCTCTTTTTGTATCGAACTCGGTGGTATACGCGATGGTGCTGTTGGTGTTGAGCCAAACGGAAGTGCTGTCGGGAAGCAGGAAGTGTACGTTCTTGTCGCCCGAGCTGAAAACAATATTCTCCGTGGTTGCCGAGAATTTTTTCTTGCCCACGATCTTCCAGATGGCAAACAGCGAGAGCGCGAGAATGGAAATGGTTGCCGCCACACGCAGGAAAGTGAAAGGCACAACCTTGCCTGCCCCGCGTACGCCCGGAGTGCCGATCCTGGCGCTGAGGTGTTGCCAGGCCATATCGATCCTTTTGAGGTCGAACTGATTTAAAGTGGTGTGCGCCTGGTGTTTTTCGTTGAGCGCATTGAAATAGGAAACGTGCGCCGGATCCTCATCAAGCCATCGCTGGAGGTCGTCAACATCTTGATCCGTTGCTTTTTTTGCTAAAAAACGGGCAATAAGGTCTTGAATGTGTATAGGATGGTCCATCAGTACCGGGCTTTCGTTGTCAACCCTAATACCGGTTCAGGAGCAATTACCCTTACAGGAAAAAGTGAGATTGTTGTAGAAGTTGCCGGTTGCCAGTTACCGGTTGCCAGTTAGGGCAGCGCAACAACATGCGGAGTCCTTTTGATCGTAAGATTGAATGAGAGATGTGGTTGAAATTTGCTCCGACCCGAACCGGTAACTGGCTATCCGGCAACTGGCAACTGATTTCAGGAGACGAAAAGCACAAGCATCAGAATATAATCTCTCAGCGAGAGCCTGATCTTGTGGAGGGCGCGAGACATCTGGGTCTCGACGGTTTTGGGGGAGATGCTGAGCTTATCAGCGATCTCGTTGTATTTGTAACCTTCAAAGCGACTCATTTCAAAGATGCGCCTGCATTGCTCCGGCAGCTGGTCGAGCGCTTTGTTGAACTCTTCTTCCAGCTCGCCTGCCACAAAAGCTTCGTGGGCGCTGTTATCCTGTAATGCCGATGATTTGTACACACGCGCCAGCAGACCTTTGTATTTGTCTTTTACTTTCTGGTGCTCCAGGTACTTGAAACAACTGTTCTTTACCGCAGTGAAAAGATAAGCTTTAATCGATTGGGTCTCATCCAGTTGCTCCCTGTTCTTCCAGAGCTTGTAAAATACTTCCTGCACGATCTCTTCCGCTTCGTCAATGTCATTCAGGAATTTATTGGCGTAGGCACATAAGTGTGGGTAGACGGCATGAAAAAGCGCATCGAGGCTTTTGACGTCACCTTCTCTTATACTTCTGATGAAATCCGTATTTTCTTCCTTGCGCTTCAAACCAGATGGAGTAACGCATCGAAGTTATTTTTAAATATTGATAATTGGAATTTATAATCGCTAAAAAAATAATGACGTAGATAAGGGGATGACCCCAGCATCATTTTTTGCTCCTTTTGGGAACGGGATCATAACCACTGGTGCCCCAGGGATGGCACCGTGCGATCCGTGTGATTCCTAACCAGGTTCCTTTAAATATGCCCCATTCCTCGATCGCCTCAATAGTATAGTGTGAACATGAAGGCGTGTGCCTGCAGTTAACACCCAGCATGGGAGACAGGAGTACCTGGTAGAGCCTGATGGGTAATATGAATAGTTTTTTTAACAACGAGGTTTGAGTTTCAGGTTTCAAGTTACAAGTTTAAAGTTGAGGGCTTCGTAACTGCACTCCGCCTAACTTTAAACTTTAAATTTTGAACTTTAAACTGAGGGAGGGAGGCTAGGAGTCGATGGAATAACTCATCTCTCCATCCTTTCCATCCATCAGTTGCACGCCTACCTGTTTCAGGTCATCGCGGATCTTGTCAGACAAAGCGTAGTTACGGTCCTGTCTTGCTTTTTTTCGTAACCCGATCAGCACATTCACAACATCATTGAGGAGCTGATCGTTCTGTGCCGCTTCTTCCTGCAGGCCCAGCACGTCTTCCATAAAGCCGATGTAAGTCTTCAGGAAAGTATCAAAAGCCTCGGCGCTGAACTGGTGAGGCTGCAGATTGCCCGATTTCAGGTCGTTGATGCGCGATGCCATCTCAAAGAGCACAGCGAGTGTTCTGGCCGTGTTGAAATCATCGCCCATATTGAGGTAGCACTCGCTTGTCAGCCGTTGAAATTCCTGCTCCACTTCGGCATTTACGGTTTTTGTGCCGGTATGCTTCAGCTGTTTGGCTGTCTTCAGCGCATTGCTCAGCTTTTTATATCCTTTCTCCGCCGCCTGCAACGCTTCGTTCGAGAAGTCAAGCGTGCTGGAGTAATGTGACTGCAACATAAAGAACCGCACGGCAGAGGGAGAGTATCCCTTCTCGAGCAAGGCGTGGTTACCCGAAAAAAGCTCGGCGGGCAGGAACGAGTTGCCCAGCGATTTGCTCATCTTCTGCCCGTTTACCGTGAGCATGTTGGAGTGGATCCAGTATTTCACGGGAGGTTGTCCATTGGCACCGGTGGCTTGCGCGATCTCGCATTCATGGTGTGGGAACTTGAGGTCCATGCCACCGCCGTGGATGTCGAAGGTCTCGCCCAGGTATTTGGTGCTCATCACCGTACATTCAATGTGCCAGCCGGGAAAACCTTCACCCCAGGGTGAGGGCCAGCGCATGATGTGCGATGGAGAAGCTTTTTTCCAGAGCGCAAAATCTATCTTCTCACGTTTTTCATCCTGGCTGTCGAGCTCGCGGCCGCTTTCCATCAGCTCTTCGATCTTCCTGCCTGACAAGATCCCGTAGTGAAATTGCTGGTTGTATTTTTTTACATCGAAATAGACGGAGCCATTCACCTCGTAGGCAAGTCCTTTTTTGATGAGCTTCTCTGTGATGCTGATCTGCTCTACAATATGTCCCGTGGCCGAAGGTTCGATGCTGGGTGGCAGGATATTGAACTGCCTCATCACCTCATGAAAATCTTCCGTGTATTGTTTCACGATCTCCATGGGCTCCAGCTGCTCGAGGCGTGCCTTCTTGGCGATCTTGTCTTCACCATCATCCGCATCGCTCTCCAGGTGGCCTACGTCGGTGATATTTCTCACATACCTCACCTTGTATCCGAGAAACCTGAAGTAACGGGCAATGATATCGAAGGTGAGAAATGTTCTTGTGTTGCCCAGGTGCACCTTGTTGTATACCGTGGGGCCGCAGACATACATGCCCACCTGGCCCTGGTGAAGGGGTTGAAACTGTTCTTTTTTTCCTGTTAGGGAGTTCGTTAGATAGATGGGGTACTGATCGATGAGTGCCATAGGTATTAAGGTGCCAAAGTAAGCATTTATAACGGACATTTCCCTTACCAGGATTCTCGGGGTGTCGGACGGACGCTAATCCGTGTTTGCGCACACGTGAGCAGTCCACCAACCTGCCGGCAATTGAATGCTACCGTGTGTGAAATCGCTTACACGAACGAAACCGTAATCGATTGTGGAAACGTTTACGAAAGATTTTTTGATCGATTTCGCACGAAAGATGTTCAGAATCTTTACATTCGGATTGCATACTGTTCACAATAATATTTTGTATGCAGTGTGTTTTTTAGAACATTATATGTAACCCTTAACCCAAACCGAGTTGTATGATTAGAAAATTTACGAACTACGTCTTAATGGGCGCGATGTGGTTTAGTATGGTCAACTGCGATAACGATGATATCGCAAAACCGCCTAAACCAACCCTGTTGGTAGACCAGACCTCAGGCCTCGTAGGTGACACCGAGTTCACCTTTACCATCACCAAGGTTAATGCAGATGCCATTTCACTGTTGCCGTATGGTCTTCCCGGAGGAGACGGTGGTATTCTTGTGAAAGATTTTACGGATGGTGTGGCAACTGTAAAGTTCAAGTATTCCAAGCCTGGAACTTTTAATGCGATCGTCCGCAGTAACAATCACTCGGATGATGGCGAAAGTGCCAATACCCAATCTGATCCCATTCAGATTGTGATCACCAGCGACGACAATTCTATTACAGAGTTCAAATTTGACAAGATCAGTACAAAAACAGAGATCGATCAGGGGGCGCAGACGATCAAGGTAACCGTTCCGTATGGTACGAACCTTACCAACCTGAAAGCCACCTACACCGCTTCAGGGTTCACAACTGTGCGCGTTGGATCTACCCAGCAAACCAGCGGTACCACTGAAAACAACTTCACGAATCCCGTTGCTTATACCGTGGTAGCCAACAACGGTACAACCAAAAACTACACGGTAACAGTGGTCGTCACCGACGTGGAGAAGAAGAACACCATTGCCTCCGCTACGGCAAAAGCTACCAGCAAGGCTGCTAAAGACAAGGCGTTGCCGGTTTCCATCGATAATGCCAGCGCGAATGCCAGCAGGACCATCGTTGTTTACGACACCATGGGTACGCCCGTGGCCAACTTCGATTCTGTACGCATCGGCTACAAGCTCGACGGTACTTTTGCCAACCTGAAGTACAATGGCAAAAAGCTGAAACAGGACTCCCTGTTCAACCTGAGCGATGGAAACATCGAACAATTCACCGTGCATCCTGAAGACTCTTTGGGTGCTACAGGGGTAGCTACTTACAAAGTGTATGCTACCAGAGCTCCGAAGCTGAAGCTGGCATTCCCTGATCTGAAACCTGCGCCGATCGGCATCAGCAAACCGACCAACTTTGACTACAGCATCAAGGTGTTGAGTGGCACCAACACATCCAGTATTGCCACTACCGCAACGCTCGAGTTGCCGGCTGGGGTTGCTGTTTCAAACATCAAGGTTGTTGGAGGTCCCACGCTGGTGGTAGGTGTTCCCTCGAACGTCAACTACACCATCCCTGTAAAGATCGAGCTGACCGTGGTCGACTCGAACATCGGAGTTACCTACAAAGCGGTATACAATGTGTCCGTAAGCACAGTACAATAACATTAAATCAGCCTATTAATGAAAAATATATATAGAAACTGGATGAGACTCAGCCTCGCAGTTTTCATGACTGCGTTCACCGCAGCACTCTATGCCCAATCAACCGTATCGGGAACTATTACGGATGAGACGGGCGCAGCCTTGCCGGGTGTAAGTCTCCTTGTGAAAGGAACTTCTACCGGTACCAGCACCGATAACGACGGTAAGTATTCGATCAGCGTTCCTTCAGACGCCACGCTCGTGATCTCGTTTATCGGCTACGCCACCCAGGAAGTCGCGGTCGGCTCCAGAAGCACCATTGACGTTGTGCTGCTGCCCGACGTTACCGCCCTTCAGGAAGTTGTTGTTACCGGTTATACAACAGAGAACAGAAGGGAAGTGACCGGTGCGGTGTCAACACTCAAAACAAGAGAGCTCGTTGCCGTTCCCTCCGGTAACATCGAACAGCAGTTGCAGGGTCGTGTGCCCGGCGTAACGGTAATCACCAACGGTCAGCCTGGAACAACCAGCGTTGTGCGTATCCGTGGCTTCGGCGGTTTCGGCGGCAATGACCCGCTGGTGATCGTGGACGGTGTTCCCACTACCAACACCAACTACCTGTCGCCGAATGATATCGAAACCACCACGGTGCTGAAAGACGCAGCGTCTGCTTCCATCTACGGTGCCAGGGCCGCCAACGGTGTGATCGTATACACTACTAAGAAAGGTACAAAAGGCGGTGATGGTAAACTGAAGATCAGCTATGACGGCGTTTTCGGTTTCACCGACCCCGGAAAAGTAGACAACATCCTCAATCCGCAGGAAACTGCAGACTGGACGTGGAAGGCCATCCGTAACACAGCATTCCAGCTTGGAGAAACACCGAAGTTCGATCACCCTCAATACGGAAAAGGAGAAACACCTGTGTTGCCTGATTACCTCGCCGTAGGTCCTAAATCAGGCGTGGTGGGCAGCGTTGACCTGGCCGCTGAAAAAGCGAAGTACAACGTTGATCTTTCCAAAGGTGCCGTTTATCAGGTGATCAAGGCCAACAAAGCCGGAACCAACTGGTGGGATGCCATCACAACACCGGGTATGACCAACCGCCATTCGTTGAGCTTTGCCGGCGGTGGAGACCGCAGCGCATTCTATGCAAGCTTGAGCATGCAGGATCAGGATGGCTATTTCATTCATCAGAACTTCAAACGTTACGCCACCCGTATCAACTCTGCCTTCGATGTTTCCAATAGCGTGAGGGTGGGAGAGAACATTCAGCTGACCTACCTGCAGATCAGGGGCCTCATGGGCGGCGAAGGTGGTCGTGGTGCATCCAACGATGAGAACGATGTGCTCTCAGCCTTCCGTATGCCATCCATTATTCCGATCTATGACGAATACGGTGGTTACGCCGGTACAGCTGCAAAAGGTTTCAATAACCCTCGCAATCCGGTAGCTTCCAGAGATCGCGCTGCCAACAACGGAGGTTACGGTCTTCAGGCACAGGGCAATATTTTCGTGGAAGTAGATCCTGTGAAAAACCTGACCTTGCGCAGCAGCATCGGCGGCGGACTCTTCAGCTCCTACACTTATACGTATAACCCGCCATCGTACGAGAACTCTGAGAACAACTCGTCCTTCACCTATTCTGAATTTGCAAACCAGTTCAGCAACTGGGTGTTCACCAATACGGCGAACTATAAGAACAAGTTCGATGTGCACGGTATAGACCTGCTGGCCGGTGTGGAAGCATTGAATACAGGAAGAGGCAGAAATATCAACGGATCAGGATTGAACCCTTTCAATACAGATCCTAACTACATCAACCTGAACAACACACAGTCATCCGGCAGGGTGTTGAACAGTGGTTACGGCCTTGGTACCAACTTCTTCTCGGTTTTCGGCCGCCTGCAGTATAACTACAACGAGAAGTACATGATCAACGCGCTGATCAGGCGCGACGGTGCTTCGCGTTTCGGTGCCAACAACCGTTATGGTATTTTCCCCGCTTTCTCGGCAGCCTGGAGGATCTCCGAAGAGGATTTCATGAGCGGCCTGTCGTTTATCTCCGACCTGAAGCTCAGGGGCGGCTGGGGACAGATGGGTAACTCCAACAACGTTGACCCCAACAACCAGTACAACCTGTTTGCGCAGAGCCTGGGCCTTTCTGCCTATGATATCGCCGGATCCAACTCGGGTGTTACGGGTGGTATTTACAGAAGCCGTATCGGAAACCCGAATGCAAAATGGGAGACATCAGAAACCACCAACTTCGGTTTTGATGGTTCGTTCCTCGATGGAAAACTGGACGTAGTGTTCGACTGGTGGCAAAAAGATACCAGAGACCTCCTCTACACGCTGGAAACCCCTGCCGTGGTAGGACCTCTGGCAAGCGATCCGGCCGTGAACATTGCTGAAATGCGGAACACCGGTATCGACCTGGAGATCACCTCGCGCGGAACCGTGGCCGGGATCACCTTCGAAGCCAGGGCCTCAGGCTCCTTCCTCCACAATGAGATCAAGTCACTCGCTCCGGGCGTAACTTACTTCGACGCCGGTGGAACGCGGAACGGTAACGCCATCCGCAACCAGATCGGACGTCCTATCTCGTCATTCTTCGGATACAAAGTGCTGGGACTTTTCCAGACACAAGACGAAGTGAACAACGCGCCGGCCCAGGATGGAAAAGGCCTCGGACGTTTCCGCTTTGCTGACATCAATGGCGACAATGTGGTGAACGCCGACGACAGGGTTTACCTGGGCGATCCGGTGCCTGATTTCAACGGTGGTATCAACCTGAAGCTGAACTACAAGAACTTCGAGCTGGAAACATTCCTCGCCGTATTCCTCGGTGTTGAGAACTACAACTTCTCCAAGTGGTTCACAGACTTCTATCCTTCGTTTACCGGTGCCGCCATTGGCAACAACGTGAAGAATTCATGGACACCCGAAAGAGGTGGCAATACCGTGCCGATCTTTGAGAACATCTCCAACTTCAGCACCAACACGCAGCACAACTCATACTACGTGGAAAATGGCAACTACGCCAGGTTAACGAACCTCCAGATCTCCTATATCTTCCCTTCTAACGCTTTGAGCCGTTACGGGTTTGAAAGGGCGAAGATCTACATCCAGGGCACCAACCTGTTCACGTTCTCCGGTTATTCCGGACTTGATCCCGGTGTTGCCGGTACAGCAGATACTACCCTGGGGCTTGATATCGGAACACCTCCGGTTGCCAAAGGTTATAACATCGGTCTGAGCTTGGGATTCTAATTGTGATACATTCAATAGCATTACATACTATGAAAAGAATATATAAAAGAGGGTTTGCAGTTTTAGCGATAGGGGCACTAATGTTTGGTCCTATTGCCTGTAAGGACAGCTTCCTTGAAGTGCCTGCCACCGGACAGCTGAACGAAACCCAGATACAAAGTGCGAAAGGTATCGAGTCGCTCCTGGTAGGTGTGTATTCGGTGCTGAATGGCCGTGGCAATGGATGGCACTCAGGTGCATCGAACTGGATGTGGGGAAGCATGCGCGGCGGCGAGGCCAACAAAGGTACCAACGCCGGTGACTTCAACTCCATGAACCCGGTTGAACGTTATGAGCTGAATGCTACCAACAGCGAAGTGCACGGTAAGTGGCTTGGCGACTACGAAGGTGTTGCGCGGGCAAACTTTGTGCTGGCCAATGTTACCAAGGTGACAGACATGAGTGACGATGACAAGAAACGTGTGACCGGTGAAGCACGTTTTCTGCGTGGTCACTATTACTTCGATCTGAAGAAGAACTTCGGAAACGTTCCTTACATCGATGAGACTGTAAACACGTCTGATAAAAAGGCTATATCCATCAAGAATGATACGGACATCTGGCCGAAGATCGAAGATGACTTCAAATTTGCCTATGAGAACCTGCCCGAAAAGCAGGCCCAGGTAGGAAGGGCGAACAAGTGGGCTGCCGGTGCATACTACGGAAAGGCGTTGCTGTTCCAGAAGAAGTACACGCAGGCACTGGCCGTGTTCAATGAAGTGATCTCCAAAGGACAAACCTCCGACGGAAAGAAATACGCCCTGGTGCCGCGGTTCGAAGATGTGTTCAAAGGTGAGATGGAGAACCATTCCGAATCGGTATTCGCTTTCCAGGCTGCAGCCGGTACCGGTGACATCAACAACACCAACCAGGACCTGGCTATGAACTATCCGTACAATACCGGCCCGTCTGGCCCCGGTGAGTGCTGCGGATTCTTTGCACCCAGCTTCGACCTGGTAGACTCGTACAGAACCAATGGAGGTCTTCCATACCTGAACAATGAGTGGCGGTCCAATGCCGCGTTGAGACTGGTGACCGACCAGGGCATTCAGAGCAGTGCTACCTTCCAGCCAGATCAGGGCGCCGTCGATCCTCGCCTCGACCTGACCATCGGCAGAAGGTATTTCCAGTTCCTCGACTGGATGCCGCACCCTGGCTTCGACTGGATCCGCGACCAGAGCTATGCTGGCCCCTACACCCAGAAAAAGTACTCTTACCGTAAGTCCGATAAAGGAAAGTACCAGGACGGTAGCTCATGGACCCCCGGTTATCATGCCATTAATTTTATGATCATCCGTTTTGCCGATGTATTGCTGATGGCCGCAGAATGTGAGATCGAGGCCGGAAGCGTACCGAAAGGTGTTGAATACATCAACATGGTTCGCACAAGGGCCGCAAACCCTGGCAGCTTCCTGAAAGGTAAGCTCCTCGGATTTACCGACGGTGATCCGAAGAAACCGATTCTTGATTTCAATCAGAATGCTGCGAACTACGACATCGCAACCTATGGTGCGTTAACACAAAGTGAGGCGCGGAGCGCATTGCGCATGGAGCGTAAGCTCGAGCTGGCCCTCGAAGGCCACCGGTTCTATGACCTGGTTCGCTGGGGCATCGATGACACGGAGCTCAACAGCTACCTCGTATACGAAGCCTCGAAAATCGCCAGCCATTTCGGTGGACCGCAGGCAGTCTATGGACCGGAAGACGACCTCCTGCCCATCCCTCAGCGTCAGCGCGACCTGATGGGACCCGAGATCCTGGCCCAGAATCCCGGATTTTAATTTTGGTTTAATTAGGATTGGAAAACAAGCCGCATGTAAGTGCGGCTTGTTTATTTTTGTCAAAACGCGATCATGAGAACCCACTACCTTTTTTTTATAGCGATCCTTTTTTTGCCATGGGGATGCCGGAATACTACGGATGAAAAAACGCTGTTCAGGCTCGTAGACAAAGCGCACCATGGCATCACCTTCCAGAATACCATCTCAGAGAACGACTCGCTCAACATCCTCACGCTGGAGTACATCTACAATGGAGGAGGTGTGGCTGCAGGCGATTTTAACAATGACGGCCGGTGCGATCTTTTCTTCACCGGTAACATGGTGCCCAGCAAACTTTATATCAACAGGGGCGATCTTAAATTCGAAGACGTTTCTGAAAAAGCAGGTATCCTGCCCTCTGACAAGTGGCGGTCGGGCGTGGCTGTGGCCGATGTGAACGGCGATGGACTTCTCGATATTTATGTGTGTGCCACCATCAAACCCGATTCCTCATTGCGCGCCAACACACTTTTTATCAACCAGGGTATCGGTGCCGACGGCATCCCCATGTTCAAGGACCAGGCGCAGCAATATGGCGTGGCCTTCGGGGGGCATAGCTCCGGCGCAGCTTTTCTTGACTACGACAACGACGGAGACCTCGATCTTTACATCCTCACCAATACCATCCAGAAAGGTATTCCCACCTCCTATCGCGCCAAGCTGAATGACGGCACCTCGGTGAACACCGATCGCCTGCTGCGGAACAATGGCAATGAAACTTTCACCGATGTTTCGAAGAATGCCGGTATCGTGCACGAGGGATATGGCCTCGGCCTGGCCATCGCCGATATCAACCAGGATGGCTGGCAGGATATTTATGTCAGCAACGATTACATCACCAACGACCTGCTCTACCTCAACAACCGGAACGGCACCTTCACCAACGCCATCGATCAGTGTATCAGGCATCAGTCGCAGTTCTCCATGGGCAACGACATCGCAGACATCAACAACGATGGCCTGCCCGACATCATTACACTCGACATGCTTCCGGAAGGCAACCTGAGAAGGAAAACCGTGATCAGTGGCACCAACTATACATCGTACATCAACAACAGGCAGTTCGGCTACTCGCACCAGTACATTCGCAATATGCTGCAGCTCAACAACGGCAATGGCTCCTTCAGCGAGATCGGCCAGCTGGCAGGCATTCACCAGACGGAATGGAGCTGGTCGCCACTGTTAGCAGACTTCGACAATGACGGCTTCAGGGATGTGATCATCACCAATGGTTTCCCGAGGGATATCACCGATAAGGATTTTGGAAATTTCAGGAGCGGCCCGGGAGGAAACATTGCCAGCATCGAGTTTCTGCTCGACTCGATCCCCGTTGTAAAAATATCCAACTACGCTTTTAGAAATAATGGCGACCTCACGTTTAAGGACGTTACCCAGGCGTGGGGTATGCACCAGCCCGCTTTCTCCAACGGCGCGGCGTTTGCGGATTTTGATGAAGACGGAGACCTCGATTATGTTGTCAACAACATTAACGGAGATGTGCTCTTCTACGAGAACGAACTTTATGCCAGTGCTGAAGCAGTGCGCAAAGATCATTACCTGCGGGTGAAGCTTGCAGGGGAGAAGGGGAATGTGATGGGGCTGGGTGCCAAGATCACGCTGCGTTATCATGGAAAGCTTCAATATCACGATCATTCTGTTTATCGCGGATATCTTTCGGCAGTGGAACCTGTCGCTCACTTCGGTCTTGATTCCGTCACCACCGTTGATACCGTGCTTGTGCAATGGCCCGATGGCAAAAGCAACCTGCTGAAAAATGTAAAGGCAGACCAGGTGCTCATCGTTAAACATGCCGAGGCGGGAGAAACCGTGATGCCGGAAAAAGCGCCGAATGCTCCGCTGATGAAAGAGGTTGCCGTTGAAACAGGAATAAAATACGTACACACGGAAGACGACAAGATCGACTTCAATGTTCAACGAACCATTCCCCATAAATTTTCCCAGGCGGGACCAGGTATAGCGGTAGGTGACGTCACGAACGACGGGCTGGAGGATTTTTACATCGGGGGCGCCGCGAACAGGAACGGCACCCTCTTTATCCAGCGACGCGATGGAACTTTTGCTTCGAAGGAGATCAAAAAATCAGCAAGCCAGAAAGAAGAAGATCAGGGATCGCTGTTCTTTGACAGTGATAACGATGGCGATCTTGACCTCTATGTGGTGAGCGGAACTTTTGAATACGCGGTTGACAGCGAGCAGCACCAGGACAGGCTTTACATCAATGACGGCAAAGGGAACTTCACGTTAAACACTGCGGCCCTGCCTGTGACAACCTCGAGCGGATCGTGTGTTCGCGCGGCCGACATCGATGGCGATGGAGACCTTGACCTATTTGTAGGAGGAAGGATCGTGCCGTGGAGGTATCCTTATCCGGCGGAAAGTTATATTCTTGTTAATGAGCAGGGAAAGTTTGTCAATAAAACGGACGAGTTGTGCGCCGGGCTCAAGACAGCAGGTATGATCACCGACGCGTTGTGGACCGATTTTAATAACGATGGTAAGGTCGACCTGATCGTGACCGGTGAGTTTATGCCGGTAACCGCCTACAGGAATGAAGGACCAAAACTGGCAAAGCTCACCGATTCAGGAATGGAACAACGCTCCGGCTGGTGGAACAGCATCGCCGCCGGTGACTTCGACAAGGACGGTGACATGGATTACATTGCCGGCAACCTTGGCCTGAACAATTATTATAAAGCCTCTCCGGCCACGCCCCTGAAAGTATACGCCAAAGATTTCGACGGGAACAATAGTGTGGATGCGGTGCTCACCTGTTACCTGAGATCGGAAGAGGGTGAGATGAAAGAGTACCCTGTGCATTTTTGGGATGAGCTGAACTCACAAAGCCCCAAGTTCAGACGGAAATTTAATTATTATAAACGGTACGGCCGTGCCACGATCGACCAGGTGTTGACAGGCGATGAATTGAAAGACGCCCTCGTGATGGAAACGAACTACACAGCATCATCCTACATCGAGAACCTCGGCGGCGGAAAGTTCACGGTTACGCCACTTCCAATGATCGCACAGATCGCTCCTGTGAATGGTATCGTTACTGCCGATGTGAATGACGACGGTAACCTCGACGTGCTGATGACGGGCAATGATTACGGCAACGAAGTGTTTACCGGCCGTCACGATGCCTTTACGGGATTGATCCTGGTGGGCAATGGCGCTGGCAAGTTTACACCGGTGGCTCCGGCAGCGGGTGGTTTTATTGTTCCCAGGGATGGCAAAGCGCTGGCCAGGCTTTCTTCAGCCAAAGGTGAGCTTTTTATCGCCACGCAAAACCAGGACACCGCCAAGGTCTACGCTTGTGTAAAGCGACCCAAGGCAAAAGAATTTTCGCCTGAGCCCAATGATGCGTGGGCTGAGCTGATCTATAACAACGGTGCGAAACAAAAAGTAGAGTTTTATTACGGCGCCGGATACCTGGCTCAATCTACCCGCAGGATCCCCGTGCCACAAGCCGTCACCCAGATCGTTGTTCACGATGCAAAAGGAACTACAAGAACAGTAGGCGCTGACTCGTTATGATCAGCGCTTACTGGTCTTTTTGGCAACGCTTTTCTTTTTAACGGGCACATCGAAGAGCTCGCCCGCGGGCACAAACACCGGTTCGGGTATGGCGGTGCCGCAATGTTTGTTGAGCTGCCCGATCAGGTATTTGCACAATTCGGGAGAGTGGAGCTCCTCATGCTGGTGCATAAAAAAGTAAACCTTTTCCATTCCTTCATCCATCCATTTTTTGATACGCCGCACCCAGTCGTCCACGCGCGTATAGTCAGTGGGATGGAGGCCGTTGCCTACAAACCTGATAAAGGCCTGAGGCGTGGTAAGCCGCATGTGTACACAATCGCGCCTGCCTGAAGCATCCGTGATGACAGCACCGGCCTCATACTTCTCCAGCATGTTGAATACTTTTTCGAAGGATTCCGGATCGGAGAACCAGTCTGTGTGACGAAGCTCAACGAACAACCTGAGATCTCTCGGCAGCGACTGTATAAAAGCTTCAAGCGTGTCTATCGTTTGCGGACCCATGCCGGGGTGGGGCATCAGGAACACGGGACCGAGGTTCTCACCGAAGCCGGCAATGCCCGCAAGAAAACGGTCCACGAGCTGCTGAACATCTTTTAACCGCCTGAGGTGAGTGATCTGGTCTGTGAACTTGGGGCAGAACTGAAAATCTTTACCAACCTTGTTCCTCCAGGCAATGGTCTGGCTTTCTGTGGGCATGCGGTAAAATGTTGCGTTCAACTCGATGCAGCTGAAATGCCGGGCGTAGTGCGAGAGGAAATCGGCCTCTTTTGTACCCTTCGGATAGATCTTGCCTACCCAGTCTTTTCGCCCCCACTTGGCGCAGCCCACATAGACCTTTGTTTTTTGGTCGTTGTGTTTGCTTCGGCTGAGCAACGCCGTGGTTTCAGCGCGGTCCGGCGGCAGCCTGAAATCTATACCGGCAAGTTCCTCGGGTGTAACTTTTCCAAATTCCATACCCTGAAATATACGAAATTCATGTTGTGACGGATTTGGGTGTGCGGCGATTTAGAAATTGATGATGATGCCGATGTAAAATGTACGCAATGAAAAAAGATAAGCGTCGCGTTTTGAATAATCGTAGTTGTAAGTATAGTCTCTCACATTTTTCATGTTGAAGATATTACCGCAGGAGGCGAATGCCACGGCTGACGATTTTTGTGTCAGCGCAAAGATCTTGGATACACTTACATCGATGGTGTTGTATGCCGGCAACCTGGCCGGGTCCTGGGCAGCGGTGGGTTCGTAAACCTGCAGGTCGTCGCGGAATGTTGTGGCCGTAACCGGATAATAGTAGCTGCCCTGGCGGAACAGGAATACCGTTGTGATGGTCCACGTGCCCTGGATCTTGTATTCAACATTGCCCCTGATGAAATAGTGAATGTTGTAAGGCGATGGTTGAGATTCTCCGGATTGCGTTGCAATGGCATCGAGACTCGTCAGCGAAAGCTGCACCCGGAGGCTGTTGCTGATCTTGTACCGTGTAAAAACTTCGGCCCCTTTTATATCGGTGGTAACACCTTGCACGAAGCTTCTTTTGTAAAAAGTTGAAAAGTTTGCTTCCAGGGAAGACGTTGTATAATTGACATCGGCGCTGTACTGAAAGCTTCTGATCAGAGAAGACCCGCTTCTCGCGCCCTGCGGCAGTTGATATTTGTGATACCGGCCGGCCGAGACATTCACGGTGAGGTTTTCGCTGGCTTTATAGTGAATGTTGCCCTGGAGACTCACATAATCCTTCAGATTTTCAATGGCTATATTTTTCCTGATGCCTGCTCCGGCAATCCACCGGCTGCCCAGAAAGCGCTTGTAGTATGCATACACCTCCGGATTGCTCACGTGGTCTGCGCCGGCAGCCTGTACCACCGGGTGTTCTTTACCCGCCGCAAAAGCATAACGGGGAAAAGTGCCCGTAAAATCAGACGACTTGTGATCGTAGCTGATGCCCGCCTTCCATTCGGCCGCATGGCCAGACCGGTGAATGTTAAAGGAAGAGAAAAGATCGTGAAGCGCGAGGTCGATATCGGTGGTGCCGTACACATAGTCTGCCTGTGAAAAACTGAGTCCCTGGTTGAAGCTTAGCTCCGTGTTGCCGATGCGTTTACGGATATTGCCCACGGTGAAATTCCGCACTTTCTGCTGATCGAAGACTCCGTCGTAAGTAGGCTGAGCCTGGTGAAACCGGTACGATTCATACAACGAATAGTTGAACACCTTCACAACCGTATTATCACTTAACCTGCCATAATAGTGCAGGCCCAGGTCTCCCGATGAGAACGATTCCAGGTTTTTCAACGCGCGTGCGTTCATGGAACGGAGCAGGGCAGAAGGATGATAGTTGCCAAAAACGGTGAGCGATGATCTTTCGTTAAGTTTCCGCGTCGAATAAAATCCCGTGCTGGCGAGTGTCAATGCTATGGAGCTTGTGGGCCGCGCCGGAATATTTTCGTCGGTCTGCAAAGCGATGAGGCCGGAAGTGCTGTTGCCGTATTCCAGTGGCGGGTTGCCAGCGTAGACCTGCACGTTGTTGATCAGCGCGGTATTAAAAATACTGAAGGTGCCGATGCCGTTCAGCTGTGAATAGCGTACCGCATCGTTGATGGGAACGTTGTTCAGAAAGATCCCGGTCTCCGCAGGACTTCCTCCCCGCAGGCTGATGTTGGCCGATTCGTCTGTGGTGGTGGCCGATGGCATGGAGTTCACCGCCAGGATCGGGTCAGCCTTTGCGCTCGGATTGGTGTAGATGTCCAGCTTCCTGATCTTCCGGATGGTGAACTCTTCAGCAATGATGCGCTCGGCCTTGATCTCCACGGCGTCTATATCCCTGGGCAGTGCTGTCATCTTTATCGTCACCGTACAACCCTCAAGCGCGGCTACCGGCACGATCTCATCGGCATATCCGATAAAAGTCACAATGAGCGTATCTTCAGCAGCAGCGCTCAGCTCAAACGATCCGTTGCCATCCGACACTGTACCTTGTGAAGGATCGGCCAGGCTGCGTATACCGGCCCCGGTAAGGAGCTCGCCGGTATACGCTTCCACTACTTTTCCCTTCACCATACAGGACTGACCCATACAGACCGTGGCACATGCCATTACAAATATCAGAATAGAGCCTTGCCGCATGGTTATTGTGGTGACGTGCTTTTCATAACCCTGGGCAGCAGCACCGACTTCACCCACTGGTAATCAGGTTCAGCGCTGAGTGCCTTCTTGTAAACTTCAATCGCCTTGGCATTCTGGTTATTTTTTTCATAAGCCTTTCCCAGGAAGGCCAGCGTGTCGATGTAGAACCAGTTGTCCTTGCCTTTGTCTGGTGCCGACTCGTATAATGCTACCGCTTTTTCATAGGCAGTGATCGCTTCTTTCAGGTCGCCGCCCCACGTTTCAGGTGTGAAGAACTTGGCGTTGGCATGAAGCTTCCACACCAGTGGAGATGCGGGCGAACGTTTCAGGGCCTGGTCCATCAGGCTCTCACTTTTGGCCCCGAGGAACATTCCTTTCATAGGGCTATACGACATCCGCATTCCGTACAGCGCGGCGAGCAATGCCCGGGGCTCGCCACTGTTCTTGTTTCTGTCGATGAGTGTTTCAAGGTTCGCTTCGGTCTCCTCGACATAATCGTCAAAGAGGTCTTCATCACGGTCGCGCTGGGTGGCAGTGAGCAGTCCGAACTGGGCGAGCGTGAGCTCATACAACAGCTTGGTATTCTCCGGGGCAGCTTCGGATCTTACTTTTCTATCGGCCACGATTTTTTTCCACCGGGCCTTGGTTGTTTCCACGTCACGGCTGCCGAGATAAGCGCTATACGTTTCTGCATCCGGGCCAGCATTTTCTGTTTGTGGAAAATAACCCGTCAGGCAGACCAGGAGGCTGATGATGATGGCTTTCATGTTATTCTGTTTTTTTCAGGTTCATCTCGAAGAACTTCGACCATGTTGTACCGTCGGCGGAGAACTCACCGATCTCGTTCCAGATCTTTTTAGCGGGATCGATCACGATCGTGTAGCGCGACTTGCCACGGGTAGGAATATCGAAGCCCCACTGGAATTTGTTCTCGCCGGTCACATTGAACCAGGCATCAGTGCTTCGTCCGTCTTTCAGGTAACTTTTGAATTTGTACTGGCCCGACTGCTGATCGTACGAAAGCACTGCGAGTGCGTGATGAACAACGATCTCCTGTCCGGAGGCATTCGTTGCTTTGCCAATGCCTTCCACCAGCATGACGGTGCCCTCGAGCTTCGATTCTATTTTTTCGTCAACGGAAGACTTCTTCGGCTCTCCCGGCCCCATCTGCATCCATCCTTCGCCCTGCCAGCGGCCGACCCATCCGGCAACTACTTTCATCTTCTCTTTGTTCACGGGTTCGGCTGGCGCCTGGGCAAGAAGGTTCGCGCAGCTCAGGGCTGCGAGTAACGTTAAGGTCATGGTAAGTTTTTTCATAGTGTAAACTGGTTTATTTTATAAACTAAAAGCCTAAAAAAATTATTTGTTGATGTATTGCTTGAGTGTGTTCACATACTCTTCAAAAGCCTTGATCCCTTTTTTGGTCACTTTGCACGTGGTTAATGGTTTTTTACCCTTGAACGATTTTTCAACATTGATATACCCTGCCTCCGAAAGTTTGTCGAGCTGTACGCTTAGGTTGCCGGCGGTGCTGTTCGTTTTTTCCTTGAGAAAGGTGAACTCTGCGCTTTCAACACTGATGAGCAGCGACATCACCGCAAGCCGAAGCTGTGAATGTAATAATGGATCAAGATCTTTGAACATCGATGCCTACGCTTTCCTGTTTTGCAACATATAACCGGGTATCAGGTAACCGCAGACAATGCCCGTTGCACCTACCAGCGGTTGCAACGCATGGGGTGTCAGGAAACCGATGATACCAAAGATCCATAACGCCACACCGCCGAACATCAATGGCCTGAAGCGGATGATCAGGCCCGACGTGAACGTAGGGATCACACTGATGGTGACGATCAACGGGTTCAGCTGATGATTGAGCTTGTAACCGAATCCTATCAATGTAAAAATGCAAACCCCGAAGCAGATCCACAACCACATGCTGATCTGATCGAAATGCGTTCTTCTGCGCGAGGCTTTGCCCCGTTTGTATCCCACATAAAAGGAGATGATCCATGCAGGGATGGTGATCAGCCAGACAATATAAGGACGAGGATACCCGATCTTCGCCAGCGTATACATGCCGAGGTTGGCAGATACCACCACCCAGCCCCACAGCAGGAAGTGAAACGCATTCTGTTGGATGTTGCCCTTGGCCTCCCTGATCATGTCGGTGATCAGATCGAGGCTCTCCTGGGCGCTGAGGTTTTCCGTTCCGGGTTTCATATGCGGTTATTAACGAGGTAAATATAAACTGGTTTACATTATAAACCAAAATATTTTGAACGGTAAGCCGGCTTTCGCAAAAAAGCGGCATATTCAGGCATAACCTGAACCTCATGAGACCTACAACGATTTCGTTCCTGTTCTGCTTGCTGCTGCTCCCCTTCGCAGCCATGGCACAAACCAACCCGAGTGATGAAAGGATCAAACGGCTCAAAGCCGAAGCGATCGCCGAAGTGGAGAAACAACAAACCCTTGCCCAGCAGATCAACGACATGCTCTTCAGTTTTTCGGAGCTGGGCTTCCAGGAATATGAAACGTTCCGGTACCTGACGGAGCTTCTGGAAAAAAATGGTTTTACCATAAAGAAGGGGGTAGCCAATGTACCCACCGCCTGGATCGCCACCTGGGGATCGGGCAAACCGGTGATCGCGCTCGGATCGGATGTTGACTGCATTCCCAAGGCTTCGCAGAAACCAGGCGTTGCCTATGCCGACCCCATTGTAGTGGGTGCTCCCGGCCACGGTGAAGGCCATAACTCCGGGCAGGCGCTGAATATTGTGACTGCGCTGGTGATGAAGAAGATCATGGAGCGTGAGAAGATCCCCGGTACATTGATGCTTTGGCCAGGTGTTGCCGAAGAGCTGGTGGGAACAAAAGCTTTTTATGTGCGCGAGGGATATTTCAAAGACGTGGATGCCTGCATCTTCACACACGTTGCCAACAATCTTTCCGTGGGTTATGGCGATGCGGGATACACCGGCCTTGTATCGGCGAAATTTACATTTGAAGGTCAGGCCGCCCATGCCGCCGGCGCACCATGGAGGGGAAGAAGCGCGCTCGATGCCGTGGAGCTCATGAACATCGGATGGAATTACCGCCGCGAGCACCTCGAGCTCACACAACGGTCACACTATGTGATCTCCGATGGCGGCGACCAGCCCAACGTGGTGCCTTCCAAAGCTTCGGTCTGGTATTACTTCCGTGAACGCACGTATCCTGACATCAAGAAGCTGTTCGACCTTGGTGTAAAGATCGCGGAAGGTGCATCGATGATGACCGATACAAAGTTTACCTATGAGATACTGGGCTCTGCCTGGCCGGGGCACTTCAACAAGCCCATCGCCGTGGCCATGTATGAGAACATCCGCCAGATCGGGTTGCCAGCATGGACGGAAGCAGACCAGCTGTTAGCCAAAGCCACACAGATAGAGATGAAATCCAACAAGATCGAGGGGCTGTCTGTAAAGCTGGATTCCATCGGGCTGCCGGCAGACGTGAAACCGGTGATGATGGGAGGCCGGCAGATGCTGGCCATGGGCGGAGGCTCTGATGATATTGCGGATATTTCGTGGTCACTGCCTACCGTAGTGCTGCGGTATCCTTCCAATATCCCCAATTTGCCGGGGCATCACTGGTCCAATGCCATCTCCATGGCCACGCCGATCGCGCACAAAGGCATCATCGCAGGTGCGAAGGCCGAGGCAACCACACTGATCGATCTGCTGCTGAAGCCCGAGCTGATCCAGGAGGCCTGGAAATATTACAGGACAGAGCAGACCAAAGACATCCAGTACACGCCGCTGGTGGGCCCTAAAGACATCCCGGCAGTATATCTGAACAAAGACATCATAGGCCAGTATAAGCCGCAGCTTCAGAAGTATTATTACAATCCTGCGAAGTATAAAACGTACCTGGAACAGCTGGGCATTGCGTATCCCACCGTTCGCGACGACCAGAAAAAAGCGATTGCCGAGCTGAAAAAATGAACTTAAGTGCTGCCTGATCTTGTAAGTATTGGAAAAGCGTGGCTTTTTTGAATGAAAATTGAACAGGCATGTTTACAGGCATCATTGAGACCATAGGAGAAGTATCCAGCTTCAGGGACGAGGGCACCAATCGCCATTTTAAGATCGTCAGCACCATCAGCAGCGCCCTCAAGGTTGATCAGAGCATCTCGCACAACGGTGTATGTCTCACCGTCACCGCTATTGAAGGCGATGCGCATTGGGTGACGGCCATCGATGAGACCCTTCAGCGATCCAACCTGGGGAACCTGGTCAAGGGCAGCAAGGTGAACCTCGAGCGCTGCATGCTGAACAACGGAAGGTTTGACGGTCACATCGTACAGGGCCACGTAGATCAGACAGGTATTGTGAGATCTGTAAAGGAAGTGGGCGGAAGCTGGCTCTTTACGTTTGAATATGACCCGGCTGCCGGCAACGTTACCGTTGAGAAAGGTTCCATCGCGGTGAATGGCATCAGCCTCACTTGTTTCGATTCTAATGACGGCGCGTTTACAGTAGCCATTATTCCCTACACGTTTGAGCATACCAATTTCCACCAGTTGAAGCCGGGTGATACGGTGAACCTTGAGTTTGATATTATCGGAAAGTATGTGAAGCGGTTACTGCGGGCTTCCTGAAGGTGAAGCCTGTTTTTTTCTGTTGTCGTATATTTTTTTAAGCCACCGGTAAAACCAGAAGCTGGCCATTGCTGACAACATACCCACCAGTGCACCCACCAGGATATCGCCAGGGTAGTGCACTCCAAGGTAGATGCGGGAGTAGGTGACCAGGGCAGCCCATAGAAAGAGCATGACGATCCACTTCCTTGTTTTGCCGAAGAGCAGGAACAGGAAGTTGGCCACGCCGAAAGTATTGGCTGCGTGGCTGGACGCAAAGCCGAACTTCCCGCCTTTGTAGCCATTCACGATGTGTACGAGCGATTGCAGCGCGGGCTCATGCGAAGGACGGAACCTGGCGAAATAGGGCTTCATCAGCGTGCTGGTGACCTGGTCGGCCAGCACAATGGTGAGCACGAGTCCAATCAATACCAGCCAGCCTTTTTTCTGATGATCTTTGAAGATCAGGTACAACAGGAAAAGATGCAGCGGCAGCCAAGACAGGGTTTCTGTAATGAACAGCATGATCGGGTCCAGCCACGGCGTGTGGAAGCCGTTAAGGTACAGGAAGATCTCCCGGTCTAATTCCAATAGCTGATCGATCATCACTTTACACGCTGCGGTGTTTTTCGTTTTCGAGCTGGATCCAGTCCATCGCTTCGTTCAGGGTCGAAAAGTTTTCCTGCCGTACGCCCAGCTTGAGCAGGTTCTCATGAATGCCTTTAAGATACTGTTTGACGGCAGCATCATTCGTGCCGGATTTGATCGTAGCGATCCGCTTCAAGCCGTATTGCGCTGCTTCAGGCATAATTTCCCTGAACATCCATTGCTGGTCTTCCGGTGCAATATGTCCCTGGTCGGAAATATCGGCAATATAATTGGGTGTGCTGTATGCCTTTACAAATTCCAGGCACTTGAGAAAAGCGCTCCGGTACTGTTCGCCAGACACCGGCCCGTACCATTTGGCGCCGATGGCATTGATGGTGGCGTCGAAGAAGATCTTGGCATAAGGTTCTTCGTAAAGGATCTGCTGCTGCACGTTCTGTGGCTGTCCCAGAAAGACCGTAAAAGTAGTATGCCTGTTGATCTCGCTTTCCACCTCCACGTTGCCGCCCAAAGCTTCGGCCTGAAGTTTTACCAGGTACAGTCCCAGCCCTTTGCCTTCGGTGTGATGATGGAAACGTTTGTACAGCTTGAACAGGTTGTTGTTGTGTTTTTTAAGATCAATACCCAGGCCGTTGTCTTTCACACGGATCAGGTAATTCTCATCGATGGCTGATGATATTTCTATTTCGGACCTGCTGGCCGGCGTGCGGTATTTGATGGCGTTGCTGATCAGGTTGTACAGAATGCTGTGCACCATGGGACGCACAGAATAGATCTCAGGGCAGGCGTGGAAATCTGTTTTGATAACGATCTGGTAAGCGTCAATGTCTTTTTTAAATCCATGAAGGATCTCTTCCACCTCCGTCTTGAGGTTTATGCGCTGACGGATGTGAAAAATATCCTGGCGGATATCGATGATCTTGCTGAGGTCTGAGATGATGCCGTCGAGGCGTTTGACGGAAGTAACAAAGTGGGTGTAGATCTCCGCGTTCTCTGCCGTCAGGCTCTCCCGGTCCACGAGACTCAGCAGTCCCAGCAGGCTGGCAACCGGTCCGCGCAAGTTATGAGACACGGTATACGAAAATTGCCTGAGCTCGTTGTTGTGTTTGATCAGCTCGTTGTTGGTGGCGGAGAGATCGCGGTTGGTATCAACGAGCTCGCTCGACAGATTTTGATTTTGCTGCAGCAGCATTTCTTTCTGCTCGGCGATGAGATCGTACGCTTCCTTCAGCCGGTACTGGCTCAGGTTCAGGTTCTCGGTCTGCGCGACGATCTCCTGGTTCTGTGCTTCGATCTCGGAATTTTTTTCTGCTTGTGCTACATTCATCTTGTGCAGCTCTTCGATGAGCAGTGAAGCTTTTTCTTCACTGGATTCAGAGGTCCATTTCAGGAAGAAGACCGCACCCATCATGATGCCGTAAGTGATCACGATCACCACGTTGGTGAAAGCATAGTTGGTTTCGTTCAGCGCATCTTCGCCATAGAGTGCGCCGAGGCTCCGGTATGGAACATTAAAAAGCTCATGAAGCGGATCGAAGGCCAGCAGGATTAAAAGGCTGGCCGCCGAGGTAAGGAAGAGAAATTTTTTCTCGCGGAAAGAGAAAAATATCGCCGGAAAAACGCAGCTCGCCAGCATCAGGAACCGGAACGTGAAATAATCGAGCTCCTCCTGGGTTTTGTAATAGATATTTTTGGAATACAGCGATACCGACAGGGTGATGACCGGCACCAATAGGGTAAGCCAGATGCGGCTGATGGTGGAGATGTTAAAATGATTTAACGCAATGCTCGAAAGACATATAACAGCGGCAACAGGAATTGCTGCCGTGACCATGCTCCACCCAAACCACCAGTAATAGGCGATAAAGAGCACCATGCCCAATCCAAATAAAATTAAGCTGACGAGATTCGAAAGCAGAATACTTCTTCTTTGTGAAGCACTGTTGGCAAAATGAACACCGGAATTAGCAAGCTTTCGCAGTAAAGTCATTCGGAGGGATGGCGAATACAACTTCAATTTAAGTTCAAAAATAGTCAATTAATGGCAATAAGATTATCATTGCAACATGAAGTTTACACAACAGCCTCATGCGTTGATGATGATCAGGCCGGCATCTTTCGGCCCCAATAGTCAAACATCAGCCACCAACACATTTCAGCAAAACCCCGGTCGTCAAACAGCGGATGCAACAGCCAGATCACAGGCGGAATTTGATCGCATGGTGGAAGTCCTTTCCGCACATGAGATAGCCGTGCATGTTTTTGACGATACAGCATCACCTGCAAAGCCTGACGCGGTCTTTCCCAACAACTGGATCTCCCTGCACGAAGACGGAACGGTGGTATTATATCCGATGATGGCAGAGAACCGGCGCACGGAAAGAAGCGCTGATATTGTAGATCAACTGAAGCGCGATTTTGTTGTGCGCCGTGTCATCGATCTGTCGGAAGCGGAGAAGCACGGTAGTTACCTGGAAGGTACCGGGAGCGTTGTTTTTGATCATGCGAACAAAATCGCTTATGCCTGCCGCTCACCCAGAACCGATGAGGCGCTTGTAAAACGATTGTGTGACGAGTTGGGCTACAAGCCTGTTATTTTCAATGCTGTTGATGAGAACAACATCGCTGTTTATCACACCAACGTGATGATGTGTATAGGAGCGAAGTTTGCGGTGATCTGCCTTGACGCGGTTAAAGATGAAAATGACCAGGATGTTTTGCTTGAAAGTTTTTCGGCTGCCGAAAAGAAAGTGATCGCCATCAGCTTTGCACAAATGCGGGCGTTTGCAGGCAATATGATCGAAGTGTTCACGCATGACCATGAGCCGGTGGTATTGTTGTCAGAAACTGCCTTTCAGTCCTTGTTGCCAGGGCAGGTAAATGCCATCAGCCAGTTTGCGGAGATGTTGCCCCTGCAGATCAATACCATCGAAAACGTGGGCGGGGGCAGCGTCAGGTGTATGGTTGCGGGGATCCATTTACCGAGACAAAATCAACTTTAACCTATTGAATTGCGCCCGAAAAAATCGTAAATAGTATCCTAGAAAACCCCTTGTCTATCTGGTTATGGAAAAATTTGATCTTGTTGTGATCGGCGCAGGCCCCTCTGGCTATGCTGCGGCGATGCGTGCGCTTGATTTTAAAAAGAAAACGCTGTTGGTGGAAAAAAACAAGGTAGGTGGTGCCGGCGTCACGAACGGGGCATTGTCTTCCAAAACCTGGTGGGAGCTCTCGCGTGAAGCTGCCTCTTTCCGCAAGAACCTTAAAAGATTCAATATTCAGGCACCGAGTTTCAATTACAGGGAGATCCAGGAAGAAGTCCGGAAAGCCATCGACGAACGGAAAGGTATGCTGGAAGACCACATGCGCCAGATGCAGGATTCACGTCATGCGCATCTGCTTGCTTTTAAAAAAGGCACGGCGCGGCTGCTGAGTCAGAACGAGATCGAAATTGTGAATGGAAGTAAGATCGAGCGGGTATGGACGGACCAGGTTATTCTGGCAACAGGAAGCCGTCCGCGG
>NZ_JAHESF010000046.1 GCF_018598225.1 Chryseosolibacter histidinae
GTGCTGGATGGTGAAGCGGTGGTAATCAAAGATATCGGTTTTGCTGGCGTGAAAGGTTTCGGCGGCGGATTTGACAATTACATGCTTTCCATGTTCGGAGAAGGAGCGATGAAAGCTTTTGTGCAGGAAGCCGTGGATGAAGCGTTGCGCCTCGACCGCGCGCTGGCCAGGCTCGATGCCGACCACGAGCATGTGAGCAAAAAAGTAGCGCTGATGCATTATTCGCCTATCAAGGAGACAGTGATCGGCGAGCCTGAGCCCATCTTTCCTTTCCTGGGGTCATCGCGCCTGTCGGAACCGTTGAACCGGAGACAGGTGGTGGCAGCGTTTCATGGCCACGCCCATGTAGGTACGCTGGAGGGGAAAACCAGCACCGGCGTGAGGGTCTTCAACGTCTCAAAACCCATTCTTGTCAAGGCAGGATATAAGTGTCCTTTTTACATGCTGGAAGTTTGAAGTTTCCGGTTTAAAGTTTCAAGTTTAAAACACACGCTAGACACGCACGGACACGGTTTTCGGCGGATCTTTATTTTCCCAAGGCGTAAGAATTACTTATGAATTCAACAATCTTGTGTTCATTTATTGATTTAATTGCTGCTTAAATGCCTGAATTTCGGGTGCCGATAGTCAGGATTTCAGCCCATGCCACGAAAAATTGCTAATCTCTGGATCATTGATGACGACCCCATGGCCTCTTTTTACATCAAAAGGCTGGCCGAGCTGGGAGAGCTTGCAGATATTATTACCATCTACGATAAAGCCCGTGGCGCCGTAGATTACCTGTTGCATCACCGGCAAACGGTGGAACATCTGCCAGACGTGATCCTGCTCGACATTTATATGCCCGAGCTCGACGGGTGGGGGTTTCTCCAGGAGTTTGCCAAGATCAAAGACCAGCTTGCCAAACCTATTGAAATATATATCATCAGCTCTTCAGGTCACCTGAAAGATATCAACCGGGCCAATTCCATCCCCGAAGTAAAAGCCTACATTCAGAAACCGGTAACCAAAGAAAAACTGAGGGAGGTTGTAAAACCGCTGAAAGGCTGATTTCCGCCGTCATCCATTCTGGAATCAAAGGCATGTTTTTTTAACATTATGACCGAAAAGGAGCCTTCTTTTCATCGGTTTGGTCATGCATCATTTCAATTTTTACCGGATCCGGCCTGCAACAGCTTCGTTGCCAGCCGATCCAAAGGCCATTTATCCTTGCACTGACAGAATAAGATCGCTGTCCGGTCGTTCGTTATTGAAGAGACCTTCGCATGTACAACCGCTCCCGTTGAAGTATCCAGGCAACTCATTCATTACCGGCCTATGCGCATAAGATCTCTACTGTTTTTTTTCACAGCCCTGGCATCGATCACCGCACAAGCGCAGAAGGCACACTGGGCGGTGCCTGATTTTGCCGTAGCGCAATACGCGGGAAGCATCGGTTATTTCAGCGCCGGTGCGGGCTACGACGTGTTCAGATCGAAAGCGCGTTTCAGCGCCCACTATGGCTATGTGCCGGAGAACCGGGGCGGCAGGGTCAACGTGATCTCGACGAAGCTCTTCTTCAAACCGATGACACTCACCGTCTGGAACCGCGTGCGCATGAACCCCATCGACATCGGCCTCATGGCGAGTTATAACGATCATAACAAAGCTGAATCGACCGGCCCTGAAGGCGACCGCCACAAAGGATATTACTGGTGGAACCCCGCGCTGCGCATGCACTTTGCCATGGAGAGCTCCGTCACCTACGAGTTTAAAAAAGGCCACTCCCTCCGGGCCATCACAGGCTACATCGAATACAACAGCAACGAGCTCTACTTCGTCAGCTTCTTACGCGATATCAATACCATCCGGTTGTCTGATGTTGTGAAGGTGGGGACGGGTTTCAGAATCTACTTTAATGAAAGAAAAGAAGCCCGGAGCCAGAAGAAGGACTAGTAGGAAGTACGAGGGACGAGGGACGAAGTACGAGGGAAAAATCCCCTTGTAGCGAAGTGCTCATGGCAAAACAGACGCGCGAATTAAGTACGCAGTAACTGTTCGGGGGATCCTTCGCTCACACAGACCATCGCACTGGCCACGCTCTGGATGATGGTCTTCGAATAGACAGTACTGCACGGCCGTGGACCGTCGACTGTGGACTGTGGACCTTTCAACGCATCGCTTCGATGCCACACACCAAATAAACCAACGGCGCATTCCAGTTAATGGCTACCTCATTACTTGCATAAGAGCAAACGTCGTCGATGTAGGCTTCATCGGGGATGGAGGATGGATATGCGCATTTGTCTTGCATGCCGGGGTTGGGGCCGCCTGCGAGAAGACCGGGCACCGGTGCTGTGACGCCATCAGCTTCTGAAGGGCGATGGTGTGGATGCATGGGTGTTTTGCTTCCGTGGCCCGTCACAAAAGAATATCCCGTGGCATTTCTGCCCAGCAGGTAATCGAGATTGGATAGGGCATGATCTGCATATCGCTTATCGCCGCTGATGCGGTATGCCTGGATCAGGAGGATGCCCTGGTTCGCCGCTACGGCATTGCTGCCCCAGACAAAATCTTTTGGCGTGGAGCCCATCACCGTGTGATAGGGATGTGAACCGACATCTTTGATCATGTCGCCGGCAAATTGCACGATGCGCTGTTTCATTTCTGCAACAACGGGCTGTGCCTCCGCAGGCAGTTGTTTTTCGTGGCGGATCAAGGTATAGTATCCGAGCAGGCGCACCTGGTTCCAGGTGGGCACCAGCAGCGCTCCCGGTGAGAGACCGATCGCATTCCTGTATTGCGCATCTTTTGTAGTGGCGTAGAGCTCCGCGGCAGCCCAGCTGAACTCGTCAGAAAAATCACGGTCACCATAGGCGCCGGTGGTCACATCCGGATCGAAGGCTTCGTTCATTTTGTTCTGGTCGTACTTTACGTCGGGATTTTTTTGCGCCCACTTCCAGGCATGCTGCGCGGCCCTGAGGCACGAGTCGGCCAGCCCCGGAAACTGACGTTCAAATTTTCGCAACACGCGTACGGCCTGTGCGCTGACAGCAGCAAGGTTCAAAGCGGCGGCGGTTCCCTTCTGCACCACATACCTTGGCGTGGTAGCCTGATCAGGCATCACCATCGGGTCGAACCTGGCATTGGTGCATTTGTGATAAACACCTCCGTCGGCGGGATCCTGCATCGTGAGCATCCAGCGCAGGTTCCACAAAATTTCATCGAGCACGTCGGGAACATCGTTGCCGCTTTCAGGGATCGCGAGCTTCAGCGTATCGAAATATGCCGGAAAATCTTCATAGGCTGAAAGCAAAGTACCTGTTGTAATACCGCTGTTGACGATGTACTTGTTGTAATCACCTGCATCGATCCAGCCCCGTGGACTCGATATCACCGTGCCTGCGGGTCTTTTCTCCGTGGCTGCCGAAGGATGCACGATCACCTCGCGATGGGTTGGACCCGAAGCCCTGCTCCACTGGCCGGCATACTGCGGTGTTAAAGCCATGGAGAAGCGCTGATAATAAAAGGCCTTGATGGACGCTTTGGCAACCCCTTCATGAATTTTTTCGCGGATCTCGAACGGGTAAGAATAGCCGAGGCCGGGAATCACCACTACGAACCGGCCCGGTGTTTTAAAAGCTGAAAAATCGGCGAGCCTGGTTGGCTTCGGAGAAAACGCAGAGCGTTTCACATCGCTCAGCTTACCGCTGAAATATTTTTGTTTCAGGTCCGGTGATGCAATGTAGAACTCGCTGTAGGCCTCCCCCGCCACCACCGCTATCTTTTGCGCCGGCGGGTAAAAACCGATCTGGTTGGTCCGAATATTCTCGGATAATTTTTCCTGGGCTTCGGAAGCACAGGAGATCATAAACACCATGAGCAGCAACACTACTCCCCGGTGACTGCTGATGTGAAAACGCATATGTTGTTGCATGTGTGTCAGGCTACGGAAGAAAAGATAATAAAAAAGCAAGGACCTTTTCAGATCCTTGCTCCCAACTAAACTAAATATTAACGGGTACGGTTTACGATCCGGACATTGTCAACGGTGATCGTGCCATCTATATCCGTTGCGGTTGCATTGTTGATCACCAGGCGGATCTCATGCGTGCCCTGCTTGAGGATGTCTCCGTAATTGGCCAGCTTCTTTCCTCCGGAGGTTGCCAGGTTTGAGAGCGGAACGGAAACGGTATACCAGTTACCATCGAGTGACTTCACTGCCTGCCCCAGCGGGTAAGCGTAGGAATACTCGGCGTCCAGGTTGATCCACACCAGCAGCTGAACTCCATCCAGGTTGTTGGTCGGTTTTTCCACCGCTACTTCCAGCCGCAGGTCCATGTCGCTGATGGCAGTTGCCGGTTCATAGCCAGCTCCTTCGGGGAACATCTTCTTGCCCCAGTAGGTAATATCGATCACCTTATCATTAGACCAGCCAAAGTTCTTGTTCAGCATGGTGCTGATGAGTCCGAACTTGTTGTCGATGGGTTTGATGATGCCGCCGGGGGTTGATGTGGTGATGTTCGAGCCCTGGATTCCCCATCCAAAAGGATTGAGGTCATCAAAGTTCATGAACATGCCGGTCTTGTTGCCGAACTGGCTTCTCACAGTCTGGCTGGAGAGACCACTGTTAGAGGCAACGAAAATATGTCCGCCAGACGCGGAAACGCCGGCCGGGACAGTAACCTTGAGCCAGGTGCCGTCAGGTGCCGTAGTGATGTTCGTGCCCAGCACATTGCCGGGGAACGCAACAGCCTGAACGAAGTAGAAATACTTACCGGTAAGGGTAATGGTCTCTCCTGCTTTAGCCATTTCGTTGCTCACCGACTCGATGATGGCTGGCGGAGGCAGGGTCTCGAAGTTATACGAGAAGCTCTGCCCGTCTTTTGTCACCACCCGCATGGTGTTGGATACATTGGGATTGGTAGCAATGGTCGGCACCTGGTCCACAATGGTTACAACGATGCTGCTATTGGAAACATAGCTGGGCAGCAGCTTCACATCATAGTCGTTCAGGTACAGTTTGGTGACTCCTCCGAGGTTGCGTCCCTGGATCACCAGCACGGCGCCGAGCGGAGCCTGCGTCAGGGAAACATCGCGCGTGGCAGGGTTGGTCAGCCGCACATTCGTGATGACCGGTGCCTCCGCTTCATCATCGCACGAGAGCAACACCGCCGAAGCAGCGATCATCACCAGGCACGATAGGTATAATGCGTGTATCTTTTTCATAGTTATAAATGATTTAAAGCTTAACGGATCAGTCTCTGCCCAGTGTTTTCATTTTACTAAAATCGTAAGCAACGGGCTCGGCATTCAGGTTCGGATTCTTCAAGAGGTCTCCTTCCGGAACGGGCAGCAGGAAGTCTCCACTGGTAGGCGTATAGTGCCTCGAGGCCAGGGTGATGGGCAGCGTTGCAGCGTTGCCGTTGTAGTTGCCCCTTTCCTGCGCCGCCAGCAGGGCGATCGCTTCGTCAGGCTTGTAGTAGTTCAGGCGCACATAGTCGAACCAGTTGTCACCTTCGTAGGCAAGCTCGCGCCTGCGCTCATTGAGGATGTCGTTAAAATTGAACTGGGTCAGGGCCACGTGGTTGGCGATGGACCGCGCGCGCACGGCATTCAGCGCTTTCAAAGCTTCAGCGTCGCTGGTGGTTGCGTTGTTACCCAGGATCGCTTCGGCGTAGATCAGGTACACATCGCCCAGTCTCAGCAGGTGCGTGCTCAGGTCGGTCTTCATAAAAGCAATGAGGCCACCACCTTCGGCTTCGTTATCCTTCGCATTTCCTACAATGTGTTTCCTGGCCCATGCGCCTGTAGGCGACTGGAATTGCGAGCCACCATCCCAGGTCACCTTGAGGCCTTTCGGGCTGTTGGCGTTGGTGGGATCACTCGGCTTGTCGCGCTGAAGGTCGGTATAAAAATCGCCGTCCATCATCATCGTAGATTTTCTCCTGGAGTCGTTCGTCACACGATTGCCCGCGCCGATCCTTGTTGCGTCTTCACCGAACAGCTGCTGCAGGTTGATGGAAGGGCCGCTCCATGTTCCCCATCCGTCTCCAAAACCCGTGAGGTTCTGCACGGCGAGGTCTGCCTGCATGGCATTCTGCGAGCCCCAGGCTTCTGCCGACTGCCAGTGCCATGAGAGCAGGTTCTCCGGATTGCGGTTGCCGGTGGAGATCCTGAACAGGTTCCAGTAAACAGGCTCCAGCTTCAGCGAAGAATTGACCACCATACCGGCGTACTCTTTTGCCTTGTCAAGGTCTGCCTGTTTGCGGGTGCCGATCTGGCCTACGCCCGATCTTGTGAGATAAACCTTCGCCAGCAGTCCATATGCCGTGTAGCGGTTGATCCTTCCGGGAAGATTCTCCTGGGGAAGCAGCTCGCCGGCACGTGTCAGCATTCTGACAATGTACTCGTATATGTCGGCCGTTGTATTCCTGTATAACCTTACGGCCGATCCATCGGTGATCGACTCGGAATTGCTTTCGATGATCGGAACCGGTCCGAACGATCTTACGAGGTAGAAATACGCCATGGATTTCCACACGAGCGCTTCGCCCAATGCCCTGTTCACAACTGCCTTGTCAAGCGATGCCGGCGCATATTTGGTGACGCCTTCAAGCACACTGTTGGCATATCCCACCGCCATCCACAGTGAATTGTATGCTTCACTGATGCCGGAGGTGGTAGCGTTAACGTTGAATGTATAGAAGGGATTGTCAGCGCCCTTATGCTCGTTGCCGGCCATCACATCGCCGATGTTAATGAACGAGCGCTGGAAATCGAACCAGACCCCGCCATACAGCGCATTGACCGTTGCATTGATCTGGCTCTCGGTCTTGAACCATTCTTCTGCAACATAGGCATCCTGCGGAGGGCGGTTCAGGAACTCGTCGCCGCATCCGGTGGGCACCACGCTTAACAGTGCCAGCATCCAGAAAATATATTTATACTGTTTCATAGTTTCTTCAATAAGGGTTGATTAAAATCCGAGGCTCAGGCCAACGGTGTACATTCTCGGAGAGGGGTAACGCCCGTTGTCTACGCCGAACAAGTTTCTGTCCCAGGTGTCCTGGCCCACCTCAGGATCGAATCCCGAATATTTGGTGAACGTGTAGGCGTTCTGCACCTGCGCGTAGACATATACGTTGCTGGCCTTGATCCTGCTGATCAGTGACGCAGGCAGTGTATAGCCAAGCCTGATGTTCCTGATCCTCAAATAGGATCCGTCTTCGATGTACCGGCTCGACACCCTTGTGTTCTCATTAGGGTCTGAGAAGGTTGCACGCGGAATGTCTGTATTCGGGTTGCTCACACGCACATTATTGATGTCGTTCCACCATCCATCGGTAGCGGCGTTGATGGGCTCGAGCTTGGCACGGTTGGTAACTTCCTTCAGCTGATTGTCCCACGCGCTTCTCATGGCAGCCAATCCTGATCCGTTGGGGTTCTTCATGGCATTGAATATCTTGTTACCATAAACTCCTACGAGGAATATCTCGAGTGAAAATCCACCATAACGAAAAGTGTTGTTGAACCCGAAAGAGAACTTGGGCTGCGGCGACCCAAGGTTTACCCGGTCGCGTGTATCGATGGTATCGTTCTTGTCGATGTCAGCGAACTTGAGATCGCCGGGCCACACAGTACCATCGCGCGAGAATATAGGCTGTCCGTCAGCACCAACATCGTTCTTAGGGTCCCACTGCACGGGGCTGTTCAGGATGTCTTCCTTATCCTTGAAGATGCCCACCACCTTGTATCCGTAGAAATTTCCCAGGGGCTGGCCATTCAGCGTGCGTGACACCAGTACGTTGCCCGAGGCGCCGATATTTCCGCTGAGGAACGCATCTTTTATGCCCAGGTCGAGCAACGTATTGCGGTTACGGGTAATGTTCAGGTCAGTATCCCACTGGAACTTGCCCGTGAGGTTTTTGCTGCTGACCTGGATCTCGAAACCTTTGTTCTCGAGCTCACCGAAGTTACCCCAGGGTGCTTCCCTTTTGACAGCGTCGTTTCCGATCGTTCCCATGTAGCCGGGGAGTTGCTGCACCAGCAGCAGGTCCGATGTAAGCTTGCGGTAATATTCGAAGGTGAGGGAGATCCTGTTCTCGAGGAACGCTGCGTCCACGCCAACATCCACCTGCTCGGAGCTTTCCCAGGTAATGAGCGGGTTACCGTAGTTTGTATACCTGAAGCCCAATCCAAGGTTGGTGGGCAGTGTGGCCAGCGTTTCACCATATTTGAATCCACCCTGATTGCCGGCGTTACCGGTCTTACCCCAGCTGGCGCGCAGTTTCAGGTTGCTGAGTGTTTTGATGTTTTGTAAGAATGGTTCACTTGTCAGCCTCCACGAAAGTGCTGCTGATGGAAAGTATCCCCATTTGTGGCCGGGACCGAAGTTACCGCTGCCGTCGGCGCGATAAGTGAAGGTTGCGTAATACTTCTCGTTGAAATTATAATTCAACCTTCCGTAGTACGACTCAAGCGCACCGCTGTTGGATGCATCCGCCGCCGTAAATTGCTTCGGATCGCCCAGGTCGATGGAGTGCACATCGTTGGTAGGCAGATCCCTGCCCGTAGCCCCTACGCTGTACCATCCCCATGATGAAGCTTCCTGGCCAAGCATGGCAGTGACATTGTGCACATTGGCAAACTGCTGGTTGAATGTGAGGTAATTCTTCACTTGCCAGAAGTAGCTCTGACCGCTTTGCCTTGAGATAGAGTTATGCTCATTCACGGCGCCGCCGCCGTAGTTGTAAGTAGGATTCCAGGAAGAGCTATTGTTGAGCTCTGCGTTTCCGCCGAACTCAGAACGCAGGGTCAGGCTCGGAAGGAACTTCAAGTCTGCATACACGTTGCCGATCACCGTGGCGCGCTTCAGGTAGTTTTTCTTGTCGAGGGCTTGCGCGAGCGGGTTCACAAAAGCACCTTCGCTGCTTACGCCAGCATACGAGCCGTCGAAGTTGCGGGCAGGCACGTCGGGCCTTGCTTTAAGGGCGGTGCCGATGATGCCACCCCGGTCAAAGACGCCGAGCCGTTCATCTGTTTTACTAACAGCCAGGCTGTTTCCCACGGTCAGCCATTTTTTAACGTCCGTATCCAGGTTTACACGCAACGAATAGCGGTCGAAATTTGAGCCGAGAATCATACCATCCTGTTTGAAATATCCTCCGGTGATCACATACCTGGTCTTGTCTCCACCGCTCAGGGTGAGCTGATGATTCATCACCGGCGCTGTTCTGAAGATCTCCTTCTGCCAGTCGGTTCCTTCACCCAACACTGATGGATCTGCAAACATCGGATCGGGAGTCTCTCCTGCGGTTTCCGCGGCCCAATCGTTCCTGAACTCGGCATATTCGCGCAGGTTCATCATCTCCATTTTTACGGGAGCCTGCTGCACGCCGTAGTAGCCGTCATACGCTACCTTGGCCTCGCCTTTTTTTCCACGTTTGGTAGTGATGATCACCACGCCGTTCGAGCCCCGGTTTCCGTAAATGGCGGTGGCCGAAGCATCTTTCAGGATCTCGATGGATTCGATATCACTCGGGTTGATGGTCGACAGCGGACTGTACGTAGTTTTTCCTGCACCACCCACTGCGCCAAGACCCATTTCATAAACGTTCCGGTTGTTGCCTGAGATCGGCACACCGTCGATCACATACAAAGGCTCCGTATCTCCATTAACAGAAGAGGTACCCCTGATGCGGATGGAAACGCTGCCACCGGGCTGACCCGACATTTGTGTAGCCGTGATACCGGCAACACGTCCGATCAGACCCTGGTCGATACCCGTTGTAACACTCTGGTTGATGGTCTCGCCTTTTACCGATACCACCGCACCGGTGAGATCGCTTTTCTTCACTTCACCATAACCGATCACAACAACCTCCTGCAGTGTTTTGATATCTTCGGCAAGTTTGATGTTCACAACGGTGAGGTTACCGACACGAACCTCCTGCGGCTCGTAACCGATGAATGAAATGCTGAGCACATCGGTTTCGGTCGCCTGGATGCCGAAGTTCCCATCAACATCGGTGGTGGTGCCCGAGGATGTGCCCTTGAGCACGATGTTTACACCGGGCAATGGCGAACCAGCCTCGTCTGTGATCTTACCTGTTATCAGCCGTTGCTGCGCGAACGCAACACTGCAGACGAACAGAAATAAAAACACCGAAGCCAGTCTGTTTAAGCCTCTGTAGTTTTTCTTCATACGCTTTCGTTTTGGTTAAGGGTTAAATTGTAAAATTGGATATGTTCTAGTTGTTTGAAACCTGATCAAGGACGTTTGAGAGACAAGGCCTTCCCCGCATAAGCGATCACCTGTGCGGGACGAGCCGTGAAGCCCATCCCGACAGGTTGATCATTGTTTACCCAAACAATCTCAAATTTTCTCTCCTTCAGCATGCCTGCATAGGCGCCCTGACGAGGTCCGATCGTCAGCGTCTGCGAGGCTTCATCATAGGAAAGTGATATTGTTGCATATTGACCTTGCTCATAGTTGTAGTTAACACCTTCGTCTTCATAAAGTGTGAAAGATGCATCCTTGCCTGTATACACATATAGTGTCAGTGGATCGGCAGGCTTTTGCGAGGTGAACTGGATCTCAGGCCCGGCAGGGATGATCGACCCCTCTCTGACAAACACAGGCATTTTATCCAGCGGCGCCTCCGCTTCAACGGTTTGCCCTCCTTCGAAGTATTTTCCGGTGTACAGGTCATACCATCCGCATGATTCCGGCAGGTAGACCTTGCGTGAGCGTGCCTTGTATTCGTAAACAGGGTTCACCAGCAGCGCAGGACCGAACATATACTGATCGGCGATATTGCGCACATGCGTGTCAGCCGGGAAATCCATCACCAGCCCGCGCATCAGGGTATAGTCTTCAAAATAGCTGCGACCGGCAAGTGAATACAGGTAAGGCATCAGCCGGTAGCGCAGCTTGTCGTAGTACACCATGCTCCGGTAAGCTTCATGGCCTTCAGGGGCGATGTTGAAGATCTCACGGAAGGGATACTGGCCGTGCGAGCGGAAGATGGGACAGAACGCACCGTACTGGAACCACCTTGTATTGAGCTCACGCCATTCATTCAGTGTTTCGCCCGTGGCCTTCTCGTACCTGCGCTCAACGGCAAACCCGCCGATGTCCATGGTCCAGTAAGGAATACCCGACAGCGAGAAGTTGATACCGGTGGCGATCTGGTCCTGGAAATCGCTCCAACGCGATACGATGTCTCCACTCCAGGTAGCCGCACCGTAGCGCTGCTGCCCCGCGAAAGCGGAACGGGTAAGAATGAACACACGTTTATCAGGACTTGACTTGCGCTGCCCTTCATAAACACTGCGCGCGTTCATAAGTGAATAGGCATTGAAGTATTTTGCGCCCGGTCCCATCGCCGTAGGACTCATATTGATCTTGCGTTCCTCCAGCGAAAGGTTGGAGTGCATGTCGGGCTCGGTTGCATCGAGCCACCATGCATCGATGCCCAGGCGGTTGAGCCTTGCATCGATCTGGTGCCAGAACATGGCGCCGGCGGCAGGGTTGAACGGATCATAAAAAGTAGACTCGTAACCTACGCCCACCCAGTCTTTCCGTTTCTTTTCCACGTTGCGCGCAAAAAGAAATCCGTTGCGGCTCATCTCTTCATAGTTCCTGGTGCCCTTGTTGAACTTCGGCCACACCGAGATCATGAGGCGGGCGTTCAGCTTGTTGTGAAGCTCATCCACCATGCGCTGCGGATCCGGGAACCGCGTTGCATCAAATTCATGGGAGCCCCACTTGGGATCTTCCCAATATTGCCAGTCGAGCACAATGTTGTCGAGGGGAATGTTACGCTTGCGGTATTCTTTCACCACATCGGTAAGCTCCTGCTGCGAACGGTAGCGCTCGCGACTCTGCCAAAAGCCCATGGCCCATTGGGGAACGATGGGGGCCTTGCCCGTAAGCCTGCGATAGCCGCCGATCACATCGTCGGCATTGTCGCCTTTGATAAAATAGTAGTTGATCTCATCGGCAACTTCAGAAAAAAAGGAAAGATCATTCTGCTCCTTTTCAGGAAGAGGATCAAGATGCTTCACGGCCATGTAGCCCCCATGGTCGGGATCCCATTCTATTTTCAGCGAATGCTTCTCCCCTTTTTTAATAGCGGTTGTGAACTTGTTCGTCCAGGGGTTCCAGTTCTGCCGCCATTTGTCGAGCACCAGCTGGTCATCCACCCACACCTTGAAATAACCTGAGGCATACACGAGAAACTTGTGCGGCCCCTCCACATCTGACGCGAAGAGTCCCTGCCACACCACCTTTCCTTTCTGCGCAACATCTTTGGGGAAATTGTCAACTTGAGGTGTCTCGAGGTACTCGAACTCGATCTTATCTTCGATCACACTTTTAACGATCTTGTCGCCAACATAATAATCAGCGCTCAGTCCGCCGGGCTTTTCTTCTTTTGTAAAAAGTTTCAGGGAGTTCAGCGGCTTGTAATCTCTCGGATCGCCAAACCTGCTGATGGAGTAGTTATCCCACAGGATGCCATAATTTTTGCTCGAGTAGAGGAAGGGAACAACGTCAACGATGTTGTGCTGCACGAGCTCCACATCCTGGCCCTTATAGTTCATCTGGCCGTTCTGATGGCCGCCCAAACCATAAAAGGCTTCGTCGGCCGGCGATTCAAACACCTGCCGTACCTGCCATGCCTTCTGATCTTCTACGGTGGTGGCGGTGAAGGTCTTGCCTCCGCCCCGCTGTTCGTGGAGGATCACGGCGCCGGTGCTGTCGGCAAAGGTCACCTCACCTGTGCTTAACGAAACGTTGGCCCGCAACGATGGCGTAACCAGCGTGGCCATTTCTTCAGACTCGATCAGCTGCCATGAGCCGTCTGTTTTCAGACCGGGCACCACCACAAGGCTCGGTGTTGTTGAAAAGGTATCGGCAGGGGTGGCTGTTACGTGGATGATATCGTTCGACACCACCTGAAGCCTCACCTGCCGGGCGCCGTCTGCCCGGGGATGAAGTGTTACTACGATGCCGTCATCAAGTTTCTGGACGGCTTGCTGCTGGTTGCAGGCCGTCAAAAGACACAACAGGAGAATAATGTTTGCTGAAAGAGCCCTCGTCATCGGTAAAATGTTTCAGTTCATTCGATTGCCGGTATAAGATTTCCGCAATCGGTTTCGATAAAGGTAGAGGGTAAACCGCCGTTGAATGGGTATTGAAATGTTCAGTAGTTGTGGCTGCGCCGTTAACAGAGGGGGTGAAAATGTTTCAAATCAGGGTCGGTTTTGTTAGCAGCTAGGCAGTTACGAAAATGCGTAACTGTCTGTGAATCAGGCCGGGGTTCGAAGAAGGAGGAGGTAAGGTACGAGGTACGAAGTACGTGAGCACCCTGATCGCAGATAGTGCGTTTCGCACAAATCGTACCTCGTACCTCGTATTTCGTACCTTCTATGGTTGTACCTTCTTAAAGCATGATAACTAATGCCATAGAGATGGCGATTGCGAAATAGAGAACGATCTCGAGAACAAACATCAGCCTGCCTTTCTTTTTCAGTCTTTCCATGCCGTAAACCCTGCTAAAATTCAAATGTACGCGCACACACGCTTTCAGGAGGTTATAAAATCGTTACGATTAGGGGGGCATTTGTTTATAATGCAAACTCGACCTCTATCAATCCGTTCAGTCCGGCATAATTCCTCGCACTGCTATACAGGTAATCCTCTGCATTTTCAACTATTCCTGCCTCAACAGGATTATTGTGCACGTAATCCAGTTTCTGGTCTATCATTTCATTGTAGAACAATTCAACGGCGTGATACTCGTTCTGCCAGAATTTATATTTCTCATGCTTTCTGCTATCATTTGCTTCGCGCCTGAAAATATCCAGCATCCATGATCTTCGGCTCTCCCGCTCGTTTTGCTCTATTGCTCGGCAGATATGAACAGACGTAAATTTCTTAAAGTCGCGGATAATCTCTTCAATCTTGTTTTCGGCGCTCCGTCCAACGATCATGTGAATGTGATTGCTCATCAAGCACCAGGCATAAACAACTAAGCCCTTTTCTTTCTGGCAATAGCGAAGAGAATCGAGCAATATGTCTCGATAAAGCTGACGTGTGAATACATCAACCCATTCAACAACAGCAAACGTTATAAAATAAGGACTGTCCTGATCTCGGACCTTGTATTTTTCGCTCATGAGAAGAGGGTCGTAAGCGTTTATTAATCCAAGATAGTAAATTCTTCGAGCAAGCGTAGTTTGTGAAACTAAGTTCCAGGTCCCCTCTGGGGCGGAAGTTTCTTCCGGCCCTTTTCTGGAAATCTTAGAATCGAAGCCCGGTCTTGATACGGAAATTACTTCCGTAACCGGGTCTGTTGTGGAACTAAGTTCCACTGCAAGAGTACAGCCCCGATCAAGGGGGAACAAAGCGCACGGAAATAACTTCCGCGCTAGTGGAGCTTCGAATCGTAGCCCCTGGGGCGGAAGTTTCTTCCGGCCCTTTCTGGAAATCTAGAATCGAAGTCCGGTCTTGATACGGAAGTTACTTCCGTAACTCAGTTACCTCTTCGCTCCCGCATACGCCGACGGCAGCACATTAAAATGATCTTTGAAGTACTTGCTGAAGTATTTGGGGTTGTTGAAGCCGACCTGGTAGGCGATCTCGGAAACGGTGAGCTGGCTTTTTTCCAGGAGCTGGGCGGCGCGTTGCAGGCGGATGGTGCGGATGAACTCGAGCGGCGACTTGCCGGTGAGCGCCAGCAGCTTTTTATACAGGTGCACACGGCTCATGCCCAGCTCGCGGCTGAACTCTTCTACCGTAAATTCGGCATCGCCCAGGTTGCTCTCTACCACCTTGATGGCATTCTGGATCAGCTTCTCATCGAGGGAAGTGATCGGCACATCGGCAGCTTTCACGTCGATGTGCTTGTGGAACATTTTCTGGAAGGCCTCACGCTGGGCCAGCAGGTTGCGGATGCGCGACTGTAAAATTTCGAAGTTGAAAGGTTTGGTTACGTAGTCGCTGGCGCCGCTGTCGAAGCCTTCTATTTTCTGCTCTTCGGCGGTGCGCGCGGTTAACAGGATCACGGGGATATGCGAGGTGCGCTGGTCGGTCCTGATCTTTTTGCAGAGCTCGATGCCATTCATTTCGGGCATCATGATGTCGCTCACGATCAGATCGGGTAAAGAAGCCAGGGCACGCTGTAGTCCTTCGTTTCCATTCTTGGCTTCCAGCACGGTATATTGAAGCTTGAGGTTGTCTTTGAGATAGAACCTGAAATCCTCGTTGTCCTCCACGAGCAGCAGCACCGGTTTTTTGCCGATGCGTTCGCCATGATGGTGGTACTCGGTAATTTCTTCGGATACGAATCCCGCTGATTCGATCGTCGCTCCGGGCGTATGGGGCACCAACTCTGTCAGGGGAAGCAGCACCGTAAAACAGCTCCCCTGCCCCGGCGCGCTTTCAACAGCAATAGACCCTCCGTGGATCTTTACAAATTCGCGCGTGATGGAAAGCCCGATGCCACTGCCCTGGTTCACCATACTTTTTGGTAAATCATGCTGGAAGAAACGTTCAAAGATCTTTTCCTGTTTGTCGACGGGGATGCCGATGCCGCTGTCTTTTACGTTGATGGCGAGCCATGTCGAATCGTCCTTGTCTGCGAAGCTCACCTCCACCGAGACGCTGCCATTCTCCGGCGTAAATTTGAACGCATTGGAAAGCAGGTTGAACAGTATCTTTTCGAGCTTATCCTGATCGAACAGTGTTTCGAGCTCCTGGATGGACGATTGAAAAGTAAACCGGATGTTCTTCTTTTCAGAAAGGTCTGAGAAGGAATAGAACACTTCACGGATAAATTTCACGATGTCGCCTTCCGAAGGATTGAATTTGATCTCCTGCACCTCCAGCTTCCTGAAGTCGAGCAACTGGTTCACAAGGTTCAGCAATCGCCTGGCGTTCCGGTGGATGAGCTCGAACTGGTTGCGCTGTTCTCCTGCGGCAGCGTGCTTCAACATTTTCTCCAACGGCGTTAGGATGAGCGTAAGGGGTGTGCGGAACTCATGGCTCACGTTGGTAAAGAATCTGATCTTCATCACATCGAGGTCATGCATGCGCTGGGCTGCCTCCCGCTCCTGCTGGATCCTGAAGTTCATACGTGCGTTGTAGAGGATCAGCCACCGGGCCAGGAACAGGGCTCCGAGAATCGCCACCGCATAGAGCACAAACGCGGTTCTGGACTTCCAGAAAGGTGGCAGCACAGTGATGGCCAGCGACGTTGGTGTTTCATTCCACACGCCGTCGTTGTTGGAAGCTTTTACCATGAAGGTATAGTTGCCTGGGTCAAGGTTCGTGTACGTCACCCGGCGGTGTGCCGCATCGGTCACGGCCCAGTCTTTGTCGAAGCCTTCCATCATGTATTTGTACTGGCTCTTCTCAGGATGAAAATTGCTGAGCACGGCAAACTCCAGGGAGAACACGTTGTCACTATGATCAAGCGTGAGGTGCTCAGTTTCATAGATCGCCTTTTGAAGCATCACCTTGCCGTTGAGCTCCTCGCCGATCTTCACGGTTTTGTTGAACACCTGGAGGTCGGTGAGGATAACCCGCGGCTTGTTCACGTTAAAGCCTATGTGCTCGGGCTTGAAGAGGTTAAAGCCACTGGCGCCGGCAAAGATCAGTTCACCGGCGGAGGTGCGGAACGCTGCATTCTCATTGAATTGTTTGCCCTGAAGTCCATCGGTCTCATCGTAGTTCCGGAACCGGATGGAAAGCGAGTCCTTTTTTCCCGGCACATAATCGATGATGAGGTTGGAGATGCCATGCGGTGTGCTCACCCACAGGTTGTGGTGGTCGTCTTCCAGCAGCGTGAGAATGGAATTGTGCGGAAGGCCATCTTCCTGCGTGTAGGCTGTGAAGGTTTTCGTTTTTTTATCGAACAGGTTCAGGCCGCCATAGGTCGCGATCCAGATCAGGCCGCGACTGTCCTCGAGCATTGCCAATATTGTGTTGTTGCTCAGCGTCTGCGGATTGTTCTGTTGATTGATATAGTGCGTGAATCGCCCGGATTGTTTGTCGAGCAGGTCGATGCCATAGCCCGTACCGATCCAGAGATTTCCTTCGCTGTCTTCCATGAAGGCCGGCACGTAGCTGCCATGAATGGAGTTGACACCGCCGATCTGGTAGTGATAGAACCGTTGCTTCTTGCGGTCAAAGAGATCGACACCATGGGTCAGTGTGCCGATCCAGAGATTGTCCTGCGAGTCTTCAAAAACTTCCCAGATGCTGTCGTCGCCGAGGCTGGCCGGGTCATCCGGATTGTGTTTGTAACGGGTGAACTTTCTGCCGTCAAAACTATTGAGCCCTCCGAAGTAAGTGCCGATCCACAGTTTTTTTTCGCGGTCGAAGCAGAGGCTGACGATCACATTGGTGCTAAGGCTGTTGGGATTTGATGGGTCGTGAAGATATTGGGTGAACTTGTTCTTCTTCCTGTCGAAGTAAATCAGGCCTCCGCCATTGGTGCCGATCCACAGGTTCTGCTTGTCGTCTTCAACAAAAGCGTTGATGTCGTTGAAGGGAAGGCTCGTTGCATCGGCGATCTGCTGCCGGTAGAGTCTGAAGCGATTGATGTTGGGGTGATAATACGAGACACCACTTTTGAAGGTGCCGGCCCAGATGATACCTTCCTTGTCTTTATACAGCACGTTGATGCTGTTCTGGCTGAGGCTCTTCTCATCTTCCTTGTTGTGTAAAATGTATTCGACTGAAAAATCGCGTTTGTCGATGAGGTTGATGCCGCCGTGATCCGTAGCTACCCATAAGATGCCCCTGTCGTCCTGAACAATACCCCGCACAATATCCATGTTCAGCTTCGGTTTTGGTGTGGTGCTGTCGATGTGCCGCCATGCCTGCGTGGTAGTATTGAAATAGAACAAGCCCGAATTGTTGTTGGGAATGTAGCACCAGAGATCGCCGTCGGTGTCCATGGTAAAATTGTATTCGAGCACTTCATTCCGGAAGCGCTGGTTCAGCTCGTGATTGCGGTAGGTGACCTTCAGCGTGGACGGATCTATCTTTTCAATGATGCCGTTGCTGTGCAGGATCCAGATGTTTCCCTTCGGATCTTCGGCCCACGATGTGATGCCGTTGGTAGTGAGGGAGGAACTATCGCCAGGCTGATGATCCAGCTTCACGGTCTGCCCGGTATTTTTCGCATACCGGAAGAGTCCTTGTGTGGCGTGAATGAACCAGTAGTTGCCTTTCGAATCTTTTTTGATGTCGTTGATCAGTCCTTCCGGGATGCCGTATTTCGCCAGGATCCGCTTCACATTGCGATGGAAAGTTTCCGTCAGTGGATCGTATACATTCGGTCCCGACCAGGTGTGGATCCATATTTTTCCGTCGGGACCTTCAAACAACTTGTTCACATCGTTGCTGATGACCGACGATGAATCGCCCGGGTCGTTGCGGTACACTTTAATGGTGTATCCGTCGTAGCGATTGAGTCCCGAGATGGTTCCCACCCATAAAAAACCGCGGCTGTCTTTTAGTACAGTTTTGATCTGGTTGTGAGACAGTCCTTTATTGACATCGATCCGCGTAAAGCGATATTGATGGGTTTGCGCTGAAAGCTGGATACAGCAGAGCCAGGGCAACAAACAGAAAAGAATGGGCCAGAATTTCATACGGATCCTTCAACCGTTCCACAATTTATGAAATCCCCGGAAAGAAAAATCCCTTTGAGGGTTTTAAACCCTCAAAGGGATATAGGGATAGAAAGCGTTGTTACTACGTTATTGCAATTTCACAGGCTCCATTTTCGGAACCAGGAAGTGCATGATGAGCCAGGCAAGCAGGTATGCCGCACCGCAGATGATGAACATGATGTAGTATGCCGTTTCGATCTCACCGATGCTGCGGTAATATACGAACAGGTTCTTCTGCACCAGGGCCGAAAGCAGGATACCACCCAGCGAGCCGAACATGCCACCGATACCCGTTACAGAGCCTACCGCCCTCTTGGGGAACATGTCTGAAACCGTAGTGAAGATGTTGGCGCTCCAGGCCTGGTGCGCGGAGGCTGCCAGGCCAATCACACCTACTGCAAGCCACACGTTGAGCTGCCCCAGGATCTGGGCGAAGACGATCGGTATTACCAGCACGGCATAGATCAGCATCGATGTTTTGCGGGCCTTGAACACCTGCCAGTTGTTGTTGATGAGCTTGAACGGGAGCCAGCCTCCCGCAACGCTGCCGATGGTGGAGATCAGGTATACCGCAGCAACAGGTACTGCCATCGCGGTTCCTTTGATGCCGTACTGACTTTCAAGGAAGTCGGGCAACCAGAAGAGATAGAACCACCAGATGGGATCGGTAAGGAATTTTCCGATCACAAACGCCCAGGTCTGCCGGAAGCCCAGCAACCGGAACCATGACACCCTGGGCTCAGCTTCTGTCGACTGAACTTCTGTAGTGGCATCTCTGTCGCTATGAATAAAATCGTATTCTTCTTTAGAAAGTTTTTTATGCCTTGAAGGAACCTCGTACATGAAGAACCAAAGTACCAGCCAGATAAAACCGAACGATCCCGTGATGACAAATGCCGCCTGCCAGCCCCATTCCGCAGCGATGAACGGAACACTCAGGGGTGCAACTATGGCGCCGATGTTAGCGCCCGAGTTGAAGATGCCGGTGGCCAGCGCACGTTCCTTTTTGGGGAACCATTCCGCCGTGGCCTTGATGGCTGCAGGGAAGTTTCCCGCCTCCGTAAGTCCCAGCGCACCCCGTGCCACAATGAATCCCACCGTGCCGCGCACCAGGGCATGACCTACTGCGGCAAGACTCCAGAACAGCGTGGCCAGGAAATAGCCGAGCTTGGTTCCGAGCTTGTCAATGAGTCGCCCCGCGCCCAGCAAGCCGATGGCATACGCCAGCTTGAAGGCGATCTCGATGTTGGCATAATCGCCGTCGTTCCAGCTGAACTCCCTCGTAAGGTCCGACTTCAGCAGGCTGATCACCGCGCGATCGAGGTAGTTGATGGTGGTGGCAAAAAATACCAGGGCACAGATGGTCCATCGGTAGTTGGTCACAGGGTTGGCGATGGCCTGCTGTCCTGGGGGCTTCATAGTATCGGTTTTGGTAGGCATGATTGGAAAAAATTATTGATTGGACTGAATTTTTTTAACGATGCTCATGGCTTCAGACACCTTCTGTTTGAGAAGGTCCCAGTTGCGCTGCTGCAGGATCTCTTTCGTGAACAGCTGCGAGCCCATGCCCACACACATGGCGCCGGCTTTGAACCACGCAGAAAGGTTCTGCTCGGTGGGTTCCACGCCACCGGTGATCATCAGGTTGAGGTCAGGTACCACAGGCATGATGGACGACACAAAGCCTGGCCCCAGCACCGAGCCGGGAAATACCTTGATCACTACCGCTCCGTTGTCTTTGGCTGTAACGATCTCCGTGAGCGTTGCGCAGCCCGGTATCCACAGCTTGTCATGACGGTGGCATACTTCCGCCATCTCTGGTTTCATGATGGGCGAGATAATAAAATCCGCTCCCGCATCGATGAATTTTTTGGTGGTGGCGCCATCCATGATCGTGCCGATGCCCAGCATGAGGTCAGGGAAGTGGTTGCGCTGGCGATGAAGGTGCTGAAAGATCTCGAACGAATTCTTCCTTCTGTTGGTGAACTCAAATACACGCACGCCGCCGGCATAGGCTGCCTGCAGCACCTGCTGTGCTTCTTCGGGATTGTCGTGTGTGAATAACGGAACGATGCCGGTCCGTTTCATTTCATCAAAGATCTGTTGTTTGCTGAAGGCCATGCTTATCTTAAAAGTTTTCCTACGTTCTCTCCTTTTACCAGGTTCTCTATTTCTGCTGCCGATGCCAGGTTCACATCACCTTCCACCGTATGTTTCCAGGCACAGGCTGCCGTGGCGAATTCCAGTGACTGCTGATCGTCTTTCTTCGACAACATGCCGTATACCAGTCCTGCCATGAATGCATCACCGGAGCCCACACGGTCTACGATGTGCGTGAGGTCATACGACTTCGATTGTAAGATCTTCTTGCCATCGAACAGTACGGCCGAGATCCTGTTGTGCGAAGAGCTTACAGAGTCGCGTTCTGTGGTGGCGATCTTTTTAACCGCGGGATATTGTTTCATTGTTTGCCTGCAGGCTTCCTCGAATGAATTGCCGGAGATGCCCATGCAGTTCTCCATATCGGTGATACCGGCGATCATCACATCGGTGAGCTCGATGAGCGCGGGCATGATGTCTTTTGCAGACTTGCCGTATTGCCAGAGGTTGCGTCTGTAGTTGATATCGCCGGAAATTTTTACACCTCTTTTGCGTGCGGCCTGCAGTCCTTCGAGACACACGTCGGCAGCGCCTTGCGAGATGGCCGGCGTAATGCCTGTATAATGGAACCATGCGGCATCTTTCAGGATCTCATCCCAGTTGATGGAGCCTTTTTGAATGTGCGCGAATGCGGAGTCAAAACGATCGTAGATGATCCTGGAGGCGCGGTGAATGGAACCGTTCTCCAGAAAATATACGCCCATGCGTTCATCGCCATACAGGATGAAGGAGGTGTCGACACCATATTTGCGCAGCGCCTGGGTAGCAGCAGCACCGAGGTCGTTGTCGGGAAAGCGGGTGACGTGCGCTGAGGGGATTCCGAAATTTGCTACGGAGACGGCCACGTTGGCTTCTGCCCCCGCATAGGTAATGTTAAAACTGGTGGATTGTGTGAAGCGGGCAAAGGCAGGTGTGGAAAGCCTCATCATCACTTCACCGAACGTAACAACTTTTTGACTCATGCGTCTGTTTTAAATATCAAAGGTTTGCGAGAGGGCACGCCGAAATTCCGACCAATTTAAGCGATGCAGGCAGATATAACATAGAGGGGAAACATTTACCTTTATCATTGAATGGAGGGACGTCAGTTAATTTTTCATTTATTCTTTTCCGGTTGCTGCAAACGTTCATAAAAATGTGTACATTGCGCAATCGATTGCGCAAGATAAGAGTTATTTTGATATGTCAAGTAAATATTTAAAAATTCATCCGTCTGATAATGTGCTGGTAGCCTTAACAGACCTTAAAGCAGGAGAAAAGATCGGTTCAAACGGCACTTCCTTTTCTTTGGTAGAGGATGTTCCTGCCAAACACAAGTTCGTGGAGAAAGCCATGGCACCCGATGAAGAGATCATCATGTACGGCGTGCTCGTAGGCAAGGCCCTCAAACCCATCGCTGCCGGCGGCTCGATCGGTACCCACAATGTCAAACACAAATCTTCCGCCTTCGCCGGCAAAAGCAAAACTTTTACATGGCAGGCACCCGATGTCTCCCGCTGGAAGAACAGAACGTTCCAGGGCTTCCATCGCAAAGACGGCCAGGTGGGCACCGCCAACTACTGGATCGTGCTGCCGCTGGTCTTCTGTGAGAACCGTAACGTGAATGTTATCCGGCATGCTTTTGAAGAAGCGCTGGGCTTCTCTAAACCCGATGCCTATAAAGACTATGTGCAAGACCTGGTGAAATTATACCAGGAAGGAAAGACGGATGCCATTGCCACGTACAATTTCAAAGGCAACAATACCAACGGACGTTCGAAGGTGTTTAACAACATCGACGGTATCAAATTCCTGACCCATGAAGGTGGCTGCGGTGGAACACGCCAGGATTCTGAAGCCCTCTGCGCACTGCTGGCAGGATACATCCACAATCCAAACGTGGCCGGCGCTACCGTGCTGAGCCTGGGATGCCAGAATGCGCAGGTCGATATCCTGAAAGAAAAACTGAATAAGCTCAACCCGAACCTGAGCAAGCCGCTCATCGTGCTGGAGCAGCAGAAGGAAGGAACCGAACAGGAATTGCTGGCACAAGCCATTCGCCAGACATTCCTCGCGCTGGCAGAAGTGAACAAACAGGAACGCAAGCCGGCACCGCTCAGCAAGCTCGTGGTAGGACTCGAGTGCGGCGGCTCCGACGGATTTTCAGGGATCTCGGCAAACCCCGCCATCGGACATACCTCAGACCTCATCGCTGCATTGGGCGGATCGTCTGTGCTCTCCGAATTCCCTGAGCTCTGCGGCGTAGAGCAGGAGCTGCTCAACCGTTGTGAATCTGAAAAGATCGCCAACCGCTTTGCCGACCTGATGCGCGCTTATTCAAAAGCTGCGGAAGCTGTGGGATCAGGTTTCGATATGAACCCTTCACCCGGAAACATCAAAGACGGACTGATCACCGACGCGATGAAGTCGGCCGGAGCAGCCAAGAAAGGCGGCACCTCTCCTATCACCGATGTGCTCGACTATACAGAATATGTTACCAAACCCGGCCTCAATCTTTTGTGTACACCGGGTAATGATGTTGAGAGCACCACGGCCCTGGCTGGATCGGGCTGCAACGTGATGTTGTTTACCACAGGCCTGGGAACCCCTACCGGCAACCCTATTTCACCCGTAGTGAAGCTGTCGTCAAACACCAAGCTCGCGCAGAAAATGCCCGATATCATCGATATTGACTGCGGACCTGTGATTGCCGGTGAGAAGACCATCGAGCAGATGGGTGAAGACATCCTGGAGTTCATCATCGATATTGCCAGTGGTACCAAAAAGACCAAGGCAACACAACTCGGACAGGATGATTTTATTCCGTGGAAACGGGGTGTCTCGTTGTAGCATCTAAAGGATGACATCCTTTGAAAGGATGTCATCCTTTACGCTTATCTCATCACCAGGATGCCTTTCGCGGTCAGCCTGATCTCTTCTTTCGATTCTGTAATGGCCGCGATCTCTTCTTTCGATTTTTTAGCATCTTCCGCGTAGTGCCTCAGCTCATCCACGGACGTGGTGATCTTTTTGGCTTCTCCATCGATCACTATGGTTTTGCCGATCATCGCCATGGGAACGAAGAAACCGTAGTCCTTCATCTTTACGAATACTTTATTGTTGTCAGGCATTTCCAGCGCCATCCAGCATCCTTTCTTGGGACAAACATCCACCACTTTGGCGATCACTTTCACATCGGCGCTCTCTTTTCCCTTCAGGAAGTCGGGCAACTGGGATACTTCAAAAGCCATGTCTGACGTTGTTCCGGCACCGAACGTTGCGCCCGCATCGGCTGGTACCTGTGGCGGCTGGGCCATTACCCCAACCGTGATCACGGTCAGGAAGAGGAGTATTGCAATTCTCATAGACAATTTTTTTTTGAAATATATTGATTTTATCTCACCCGTTCATGATGCGCTGTCAGAAATGATCTTGCGCGCTTCCAGCATCAGGCGGGCCTGGCCGAACAACGCCTCCACCTCCTCCAGCTCTTCCAAACTGAACGCGAGGTACATGTTCGATAGCGGACTGCAATAAACCCGGTCGCGCTGGTGTGGCAAGGGTTGGAACGTGTCAGGATGATACCTGGAATCCACGAGCCATTCCAGAAAACGGCACATCTCCTCCTCCTGGAACGCCAGCAGGATGTTTTTATAGGCAAAGTTGAACTCGCGGCAGCAGGTGCACTCACCAATGTAACCGTTGGCGCATTCAGCCAGGAGATGAAAGGATGTGGAGTTTTGATGCATAGTCAGTGTCAGTGATCGGTAATCAGTCATCGGTAATCAGTAGCGGTAAACGGTAATCGGTGATCAGTAATACAGTACAACTCTCAAAACCGATTACCGAATACCTGATTACCGATTACCACTCAACTAGGCCTTCTTAACGAGTTTATACTCGATCACCGGCTTACCCCGGGTGCCACCATCGGCAGCGTGGAAGCTCAGGAACTTGAGCTTGTAAATGTTTCCTCCTGGATCTTTGATCACATAAAACCGGTCTGTTTTTACGCCTACCGTACCCGTGGTAGCGCGCCAGTTGGAGCCGATCAGGTTACGATCCGACTTGAACGTGATGCCCGCAACATTACTTTCGTTAAAGGTGTCGTACGTGACGCCGGTACTGGTGAGCACTTCTGCAGCCTGTGTTCCACCCAGGTGGTTGATGAATACAAGGTCTGAGAATGCGTAAGGAATGTTAGGGCCTGACGGCGGTGGGTTGGGCGCGTAGTAGATGCTCCACGTCCATTCAATGTCCCACTTTGCTTTGGCGGGCTCGACGGAAACAGCACCATTGTCGAACGACACGTAGCTGAAATTGGCGGTGGCATCCTTGGCAATGGCCAGGCTTTTAATCGTGGTCTCGTTGATCTTCGCATACTGCAGTGTGTATCCAGACGCAGTACGCAGCACACGGATCTTCACAAGATCGGCAGTAGCACCAACGTTGTTCGTGCCACCGATGCGGTTGATGATATAGACCTTGTTCTCGGCATCGGTAGCCGACACCACAGGCATGGCCGTTTTGCTGAGATCGCCAAACACATTATCGATCGCAGGGAAGTTCTCATTAACGGTTGGATCGGTCTGCGACTGTCCTACTTTCAGTGCGTTGGGATCGATGTCGGCCGACGTTACTTGCGTGAGATCCGTTTTGCTGATGCCTACAACGGAAGCCCCAGTGGTGTTGTTGATGATCACCCTGAAATCGTCGCCGCCATAAAAGCCCAGGTCCCATTTGGTGCGGGCGATGGGCGTCTGCTGATTGTTGCTCAGGTCAACAAATACCGAGTTGCCGGCGCTGGTCCCTGATTCTGCTGCGATGAGCCCGTTGAGCTGAAGCTGCGAACCCTCCGAAACGATGGCAGAAAAATTAAGCTTCAGGCTGGCCGTTTCACCGATGAGCACCGGTTCGCCTACAGATGACAGCGTGAAGCCAATACTTTCTTTCCCGCTGAGGAAAATACCTGCAGGTTTGCTCACCGTGAAAGATGCCTGTGCGCTGCCCGAAGGAATGGTCAGTGTCAACGAACCCGAGCTTCCGTCAGGTTCTGTAGTGAAGTCGGTGCCGTAAGTCACACCCGTCGGCGCAAGCGTGATCGTAACAGGAACATCATTTTTTACGGCCCTCGACAACGTAACTTTTATTTCAGTCTGGCTTCCTTCGAATCCGACCTCGGCACTTTCAAAAATGGCAATGTTATCAGGATCCGCGGGTTCATCATCACAACTGCTGAGCGCAAAGAAACTCGCTACACTCACGAACAGGATCCACAGGTTTTTGTATCTGCTATGCATATGTTATTTAGGTTTATTATTATTTAGAATGATTCTATTTTCCGTGTATGGACAAAAAAAATTTACTGCGTAAGATGAAAGTTGAGTGACATGAAATACGACCTGCCATAACCCACTGGTAACGGGCCGCCTGTAGTATGTGCATCTCCTGTGGTAACAGTGCTATTCACCTGCACCACATCGAACAGGTTCTTTGCACCAACACCCAGGTCGAGGTACTTCATAAGCTTTTTTGTGATGGTCAGATCAGCCCAGTGATACGACTCTATTTTACCCAGGGCAGCAACCTGCTCGCCATTGACCGTTGTGGCTGTATAGCTGGACCGGCTTCCGTTGAATTTGTAGAAGGCGCTCACACTCGCACCAAGCGCATCCAGGTGCCAGGTAACTGTTGCGTTGACCTCAGGTGTCCACAGCAGCGAAGGCAGCGATCTGTCTTCTTCAGACAGATCGTTGTAAACACCGATGTAAGCGAATCCCGCCGAGGCCTGCACTTGCTTGCTGCGAATGGAATTATTCAGGGTGCCTCCCGCGGTCCTGTTCTTGTAAACATTGACATACGTGTACCGGTTATTGGCGGCATCGGTGGTTCCGAGCGTGATCATGTTCTCAAAAAAATTGCAGAAGCCTCCAAAGGTTGTGGTCATCCTCCATGCGGAAGAAGTGTACGTCTGCCACGCCAGGGAGCCTGTGAAGCTGTTGGAGTGTTCGGCTTTCAGGTCGGGATTTCCATCGATGTCGTGGTTGGCATCGTGATAGCTGAAGTACAACTCGCGCAAGGCCGGCGCGCGGAAGCCGTAAGCATAGGCCAGGCGCAGGTCGAGCTTGTTGTTCAGGGCAAACTTGGCATTAACGGAGGGGATGACAGGCGGCGCGTCGTATACCGAGTTATACGTGAAACGAAGCCCGGGTCGCACATTCACCGCTTTGGATGGACTCACTTCCGCGGAAGCGAACAGGGCGTAATCGTTGATGGTTCGTGTGCCGTCGATCCGGTCGCCAAAACCTTTGTTGAGATTCACGTCAATCCCCGGCTGAATAGATACTGTGGAAGAAAGTCTGTGCAATGCCGTAGCACGGAATGTCTTGCTGTCGAACCGCGCTTCATCCTGTGCGGCGGCATCGTTGAGGTACAATCGCCGGTCACCGGTTTCCATGTTCACCGTGGTGGCCTGCGTTCTGCGACTGTAATCCTGATAAGAAGCCTGGGCCGTGAGATCCCACCGGTTGGTCAGCTGCCATTCGGCCTGCGCCTGGTGTGTATACCGGTTGGTGATAAACTCGCGGTCGATGGCCATCAGCGCATTGGTGCGGATATCAACGTAAGTGTTTTCGTTCGACAGAATATTCTCGTTGAGGTAATTGAGCCTGTACCAGATCTTGAAGCGATCAGTGTTGTAACCAACGGTACCCATACCGAGCCATTGGTCTTTAGGATGCCATTCACGTACAGCCTGGTCTGTAGCACGACTCTCCTTCCATCCCCCGGAGTTATTACGGGTCACGCTTGCGGCAGCGCTCCAGCCATTGCCCTGCCACGCCACGTTCACGTTCTCATTGTGAATTCCTTTTTTCGAAAAAGCATCATACTCCTCGCCCGCCGTCTCTTCCTGCACACGCGCATCCACCGACAAGTTCCTGTCATCGGCAACACCTTTACGGGTAATGATGTTGATCACGCCGGCAAGCGCATCGGCACCGTAGACCACCGACATGGGGCCCTCCACGATCTCGATGCGTTCAATGGTGTTGATGTCGATCTGGTTCAGGCTTTCGCGGGTGGCGCCGCGGTCGAGCAACGGAACGCCGTCCAGCAGGATCTTGACGTTCTGACCACTCATGCCCATCAGCGCGATATCCGATGTACCCAGCGTAGGGTCGTTGGAGAAACGGATGCCCAGCTCCGTGTTGAGTACAGTCTGTACGTTGACAGCGGCCCGTTGCCGGATGATCTCACTGCTGATGGTGCGCACCTGGTAAACGGATTTTCGAAGCGATTGCGGCTCGAACTGCCCCGTGACCACCACCTCTTTCAGCTCCAGCGTTTTAAGGCTGTCCTGCGCCAACGCATCGGCTGCGGCAATGATGAGCAATATCCTGATCAGCGCTTTCATGCCTCTTGCAGTGAGAGTTCTTCGATCAGTTTTCTCCAGCCTTCAAGCTCGGGGATGCCGGGTTTGCGCAGTCCGAAGAATTGTACAACCAGGTTCTTTTTGGCATCAAAAACCTCGATACTGGTAACCATTCCTTCCGTAGTAGGTTTCTTCACAACCCATGTGGTGTTCACCAGGTCTTCACGCAGGTGCATGTTAAAATCGGGATCGAGCACATTCAACCAGTTCTCCATCATACGGATGGTCTGCACTTTGCCCTGATGGATCTGCAGGTTGCCACGGTTGCCGGCAAAGATCATGATGGGCAGCTTCTGGTTGGCGGCATCTTCGAGCACTTTGCGCAGCGAGCTCTTCTTCACCTGGTAAGTAAATTTTCCTTCCGCCAGGTAAAGCGCGTCGAGGCGATTCACTTCGTGCCGGCGCAGCATGCCGAAGAAATCATGCGTGTCTTTCATGTTTTCCCAGTCGGTGAGCAATGCTCCGGCATCTACTTCGTCTATCGACCGCGTTGCCAGTTCTTTTACGGCGGTCACCGTAATGGTGGGCTGCTGGTCTTTCGCCTTGAACGCTTCTACGATGGCGTCGAAGGCTTCCTGGTTGCTGCCGGGCCTGTTGCCTTTGGCTTCCTGCAGAAATACTTTCGTCACAGCGGTGCCGGCTTCATCAAAGATCTGGATGCTCTGCTGAAGACCGTTGGGGGTCTGTTGCTTCACGGCGAAACCGAACTTCCATCCGGCGAAGAAGACACGCGTTTCGATCGGGCCGATCACGGTAGCCATGGCATGCGCGGCATTTCCCATGATATCGATCTTCTGGAACGTTCCCTTATGCTCCAGCACACAACCATCGTTACGGGTAAGCGACATCACTCTTCCCAGCGATGGGAGCTGTTTAAGCAGTTGTGTCCAGTCGCCTTCGAGGCGTGTGGTGTAGTCGCCCACGGTGGTGGCCAGCAGCTCGGCCTCGCTCACGCCCAGTTTCAGCGCGGCCTCCCGGATCCTGATGCCCGGGCTGGCTGCTTTTACGCCTTCCCAGGCCTGGCGCAACGATGTGGCGGAAGTATGAATGGTATTGGTCATGATCAGTTGATTTTTAGTTTTGGGGTATAGACAAATGTTTCTCTTTCGGGTATGATGTACGGGCAATTGTTGCAGGGATCGTGATACACGTTCACCCGGCAGCAGAATGTTTCTTCGATGTTGGGTTTGGTAAAAACTTCACGGGCGCCGCCTGACGCAACGATCTTTCCGTCTTTGAGGAAATAAAGATGATCGGCAAACTGTACGGCCTGGTTCAGGTCATGCACGATGGCCATAACGCCGATATTCCTTTCGCATACCTGGCGGGCCAGGCCGAAGATCTGTTGCTGCTGCGCGATGTCGAGACTGGAAGTAGGCTCGTCCAGCAGGATGTAACGCGGATATACCGTTTCGTCCCACACTTGCGCCAGCACCCGCGCCAGCTGCACCCGTTGCTTTTCGCCACCCGACAATGTCATGTAATTACGATCGCGGAAAGCTTCAACGCCGGTGAGCGCCATCACCTCCTTCAGAATGCGTTCGTTCTCGCTGCGTAGTGTACGATGGGCGTGGCGTCCCAGCATCACGATCTGCATCACCGAAAAGGCAAACTGCACGGTGGTGCTCTGCGGAAGCACCGCACGTACCAGCGACAACTCTCCGGAGGTATAGGTCGAGATCTCTTTACCGTTGATGGATACTTCACCATCATCGGCCCTTTGCTCATGCGCCAGCACCTTCAGCAGTGAGCTTTTGCCCGCACCGTTGGGTCCCACCACCGCGGTAAATTTTCCGGGGCGGATCGTAATATCAACATTGTTCAGGATGAGCCTGTCACGAACACGGAGCGATATGGATAAGGCCTGGTACATCAGATCTCTTGTTTACGTTTGGCGTTCAGCAGCAAGGCAATAAAAAACGGGGCACCGATAAGCGCCGTGACAACACCGATGGGAAGCTCCGCAGGACTCACCACTGTTCTGGCAATGACATCGGCCAGGATGAGCAGCAACGCTCCACCCAGTACTGAAGCGGGTAACACCAGCCTGTGATCGGGCTCAAACAGCACCCGCACGAGGTGAGGCACCACCAGCCCGATAAAACCGATCACGCCGGCCATCGATACGCCTACGCCAACACCCAGGGCACTGAAAAAAACAATGGTACGTTTGGTACGCTCGATATCAACACCTACGTGAAATGCTTCGGCTTCGCCCAGGGCCATGGCGTTGAGCGAACGGGATTGTAACAGCTGCACAACAACTGAGGCGACCATCAGGGGTGCCGTGATAAAAAGTTTCTCCCACGTTGCGCCGCCAAGATCGCCCAGGGTCCAAAAGGTATAGGTGCGAAGCTGGTTTTCGTCTGCATAAAAGATCGCCAGGCCGATGACAGCGCCCGTCAATGCCTGCATGGCCACGCCGATGAGCACCAGCACAGCAATATTGGTTTTGCCTGCCTGGTAGCTAAGCTTCAATACCAAAAAGGTTGTTATGATACCGCCGGCAAACGCAAATAGCGGAACCAGCGCATTGTACACCCACCCTGATGACGGCAACGCCATGACGCTGCCAAAGACCACCACAACCACCACGGCAGCCGCAGCGCCTCCTGAAACGCCAATGAGGCCCGGCTCCACCAACGGGTTCCGGAACAATCCCTGAAGCGCGGCACCACTGACGCCCAGGGTTGCGCCAATAAGCAGGGTCATGATAATGCGTGGAAAACGGATCGCGTTCAGCACCACCTCATGGGTACTGTTCACTTCCACCGATGAGAATAAACCCAGCTTCTTGAGCAGGATCACGGCAACATCCTTCGCGGGAATGGATACAGCGCCAATGGTGAGCGAGCATACAACGGCCACCAATAGCAGGATGCCAAGTCCGCCGATCACTGCGGTGTTCCTGCTGGCCGTTATCGGTAGGGCTATCTGCATTTATTTAGCCCTTAATTCGGGGTGCAACATCATCAACAGCTCTTTCACCGTTTCACCGAAACGTGGTCCGAAGTTGGTAAGCTTCAGGCTGTTCACGCCGACGATCTGTTTCTTTTTGCCGGCGGTGGTCTGCGCTACACCCGGGATCTTCAGGGCGCCTTCAATACCACCGATACTCTCCAGACCGGAAGAGGCCATCACAATGTATTCCGGATCAGCCGCGATCAGTGCTTCCGTATTCAAGGGTTTGTATCCCTCTATATCGGGAACAGCATTGGATGCGCCTACATAATGAAGAATGTGTGAGAAGGTCTTTTTGCCGGCTACACTAACGGTGGCCGTGCCGCGATTATAGATACAAAGTGTTTTAGGCGAGGCCGTGGCTTTTGCCAGCAGCGCTTTCGCTTCGGCGAGCTCCGTTTCATTTTTGGCGATCAGCTTTCTCCCTTCCGCCTCACGCTTCAGTGCCGCCGCGATCTGTGTGATGCATTTTTTTGTGTCGTTGAAATCGAACCGCTCCTCCACCACCAGGAGTTTGATACCAGTTGAAGCGAGCTGTTGCAGTACAGCGGCATCCACATAATCTTTTTCGGCAATGACCAGCGTGGGCTTCAGGCTGATGATGCCTTCTGCGCTGATGCCCGATCTGTAACCGATGGAAGGAAGCTGTTGAATATGTTCAGGATAAAGACTGGTGCGGTCAGAAGCGATGATCTTGTCGCAATCGCCCAGCGCGCATACTATTTCAGTGAGGGCACTGCCGGCGGTAATGATGCGCTCGGAAGACTGTGCTTTACCCGCGACCGTGATCGCTGTCAAAGCCAGGAAGAGAACAAAGTGTTTCATTGTTTAGAATAATTCTAAACAAAGGTAGGTTGCAGGCCAATCCTGCGTCAATCGCCTTCACAAGCCAATTTTCAAATACCCTGCAGAGGGTATCCAGTCACTTCTGATGGGTAGCTGATAAAAACGAAAGTCCGGCAGTAGTTCACTCTAACCTATTTGGATTAATTCTAAATAAGGGATAAAATTGCATCTTTATTCCTGTGGAAAAACCTGAGATTAGCATTTTGTTAGCTGATAATCAGCCGCTTACGGTAGCTGGTCTGCGATCGTTCCTGGCTGATAGAAGTGATCTGCGGGTGATCGAAGAGGTGCATGATGCCAAAAACCTGCGCGATGCCGTGAGCCGCAACCAGCCCGACCTCCTGATCGCGGACTATAACATACCCGGATTCATTACCCTGGATGACCTCGGGCAGCTAGCCAGGGATGTGACCCCACTGAATATCCTGGTGATCTCCTCAGACAATGATAAAGCTTCCATCATGAAGGCTTTGCAGCTGGGCGTGAAAGGATACCTGACCAAGGCCTGCAGCAGGGATGAGGTATTGCTGGCCATACAATCGGTGGCCAAGGGCGAGAAGTTCTTCTGTCACAAGATCCTGGACATTATCATGGAGAAGCATTTTTCGCCACAGCCGGAGAACTGCGACCCTACCATTCTTACCGTACGCGAAACGGAGATCCTGAAGCTCATTGCGAAAGGACGGTCCACACAGCAGATCGCAGACAATCTTCACCTGAGTCCACACACCGTACAAACGCACCGGAAGAGCATCATCCGCAAGCTTCAGATCAAGTCACCAACAGAGTTTGTGATCTACGCGCTGGACCTGGGGATCATTCAGAAATAGCTACGAGCTGCGAGCCCTGAGCTGTGAGTTTGCGTTACGCGTTTTGCGCGGCGAGCTCGGCCTGGCGTCTTTTCAACGACTTATCCAGCACAAAAGTACCGAAGGGAAGCAATGATGCGCCGAGGGCTACCAGCACCGAGAACCAGTTCCAGCGCATGGCCCTGATGCTCAGGAACACTGCGGCCACATAGGCGATGAACAATACGCCGTGTACCCAGCCCGTGAATTTAACCGCTTCGGGGATGTCCATCATATATTTCATCGGCATGGCAATGAGCAACAGCACGAGGAATGAGATGCCTTCGGAGATGCCTATTATTCTCAGGTTTTTGACCGTTTTCTGCATGGTTTGTGTTTTCGGCAACAAAGGTACTTGCTAACGTCCAATTTGCAAGTTTGGTAATCGGTAGTCAGTAATCAGTAATCAGGTAATCGGTAATCAGTAATCGGTGTTCAGTTATACACCCGCAGACCGATTACCGGTTACCGAATACCGATTACATTATTTCCCGCACGATCAGCCTCAGCTCATTGAGCATCATGGCGGTGGCTCCCCACACGATCTCTCCATCTATTTCAAAATGCGGGGCCAGCATCTTGTACCGGCCCGCTGCGAGGATCTCCTTTTGTTTCATGGCATCATCCCTGACGATGGATGCGAGATCACCTTCCAGGATCCTTGCCACTTCGTATGGATCGGGTTTGAAGTGCGGCCTCCCGTTTGCCGTAGCGATCACCGGTGTGACCATAAAATTGCTGGGCATCACAAAAAAATCACTGAGCTTGCCCAATACGGTGAGCTCGCTTTTTTTCACCCCGATCTCCTCTTCACACTCGCGTAAAGCCGTCTGCACGGAATCTTCGCCCGGCTCGGCCTTACCTCCGGGCAGACTGACCTGTCCGCCGTGAGCGCCGGGATACTCTGCCCGTTTGATCAGCGGAAATTTGAGTGTACCCTCCTCTTCGAACAAGAGGATGATCACGCCGCCCGGTTTCGGGGCGATCTTGTGGTCGAAGAGCGGCCTTACATCGCCTACCGGGTGCGCACGAAAGGGTTCGTGGGCATCACCACCAGGTAGAGGCAGAAGAAGACGCTGCTGTAGTTTTTCGCTGAGGTTCCGGAGGGATAAAGGCATCACGGTTGAAACAAAGCACAATGATAAAAAAACGCCGGGGAATGAAGAAGGTTCCCGGTCCAACCTTACCGGCAATTACTGTGTCTAAAAGAAAATGCACGTTATGAAAAACCTCCGTCACCTCTTTCTGTTCATGCTACTCTGCCTGTGCGGTTGTGATAACGAAGATGATAACCTCATGATATGTGGCGTCGCCAAGGACAATTGTGACCTCGTTCCCGATCCCGGTCATTGCATGGCATACATGCCCAGATACTACTTCGACAAGACCGAGGGAAAATGTAAAGAATTCATCTGGGGCGGCTGTGGTGGCGTTGTACCTTTCAATACCATGGAAGAATGTCTGCAGTGCGAGCAGACCAAAAACAAATAGTCCAGGAATGTAAAAGAACCAAGACCTATGAAAAAACTTCTCCCCTTCATGCTCTTCACTTTCCTCTTTCTATACAGCTGTGACGACAAAGAGGACCGCCTGTGCGGTTGCATGCCTCCTCCAAAATCCAGGTGTGAGCTAACGCCTGACCCGGGTCCCTGCGACGCACATATCCCCAAATATTACTTTGACAAGACCGAAATGAAGTGTAAGGAGTTCATATGGGGCGGCTGCGAAGGCGTTGTGCCTTTTAATACCATGGAAGAATGCCTGCTATGTGAGCAGAAAGCAGCAACCCTGAAAAAGTAACAATCAGAAACTGTCTTCGAATTTTGCCGCACCATCCTGTGACGACAACGTTACTGCGTTGATGCTTCCCGTGCCCTGGAAACGGTAGACCAACCCTACGATCTTTTTAGAGTCATGCACCTCGATCTCCTGCGCCAGCTCGTTATTGATGAGGATGCGGCCTTTTCCATTTTTCACTTCGCAGCGCACTTTCACCCATTGTGAAAGGTCGCATCCGAAAGCAGAGAGATCCGTTTTTTTACCATCGAATCCCTGATCATCCACGGCCAGGTACAGGTCTGAAACACAACCTTTGATGGATAACGGAACGATGATGATACTGCCTTCGAGCAACAGAGAAATATGCACGAACTGGCAAACGCCGGAGCCTTCGTTATAATCGCTGCGCACCTCGGTCTCAAAAATAAAATTGTCGGACCTGATGTCTCCAAAATCCTTCACGTTGTAATAAGACAACGAGGGTGTCTCCGGCTGAAAAGAGATGTTGTTCTCTTTCATCCTGCTTACCGGTAAGCTGAGCATACCGGGTTTTCTGAAATCGGCATCCTTGAAATATACGGGCACGGGCTCTTTGTTGGCGAGGGCCATCCAGCCACCCGATGTGATCCACAGATTGTGCTCCTTCACCACCTCACCCGCTACCACGAGCTTGGCCTGGAAAAAACCTGGCGTATAATAAATGGAAGTATGCTGACGTCCATCGCGGGGCACCTGCGTTCGCCGGCGCTCATCCCACGACTGCTGGATAAAAACAGAATCGACTGGCGCAGCGGAAGCATCATAATCGAAGATCACGGAATTAGGCACACCTTCTGACACTACCTTCATGCTGCTGAACGCGTACTGCGCGGGGTGAATTTGCTTTTCAGGACCCTTGCGGAATCCGTAAAGAAAAATGAACAGGATACCACCGCAGAGCGCCGTGCCTACCAGTCCTGAGCGCCAGAGTCTTCTGGTCTTGGCGGTACTTTCCGAAGCAGCCTTGTCTTGCATGGTGTGCTCCGTGCCATTGATATGTCCGTGACCGTTCCCATTACCGGACACTGCCGGCTGGCTTTGCTTGAAGGTGCGCCAGTTCTCATAACCGGTGAACTGGGCCAGCGTATTCAGTGTGGTGATGGTGGGCTTGCTGTCGTACTTCACCTTGCCCCAGATCCGCTTCAGGGTGGCAACGCTGAGGTTCACGCCAGTAGCCTCCTGGATCTTTTCACTGAGCACCTGGAAATCGTGGTTGGTCCATGATTCACTTCCTTCCCATCCCAGCTTTTCCTGGACCAGGTTCTTGCATTTATTCAGCAATATTTCGTCGGCATCCATAAGCTTGTCAACCATCGTTTCCCTTGTTTCTCCTTGAACAAAACATGTTCCGTTTTTGAACGGGTTTGTACACATCCCGGCAGCCCGCTTTCAGTATAATCGAATAAGATCGGCGGGGCGTTTTCTGTTACGAAAATAGCGGAAAAAAATGAGGAGTCAGAAGAAGGAGTAAGAAGTAAGGAGGCGGGGTAGGAATGAATAGAAGCATTGTAACATCAAAAAATAGATCATCATGAAAAGGAACATCAGTATTATCATTTTTTTAGGAGTTGTACAGTCTGTTTGTGCGCAGACGGCTGTTCCGTTTACGTCGGAGCGCTGGAAGTTTGAGGCCGAAGACCATCGCGCGGAAACGCATTTGGGCAAGCCAGGTGTGCGGTTGAAGGGAGGACGGGCTACGCTGCCGGATGTGAGCTTCGAGAATGGCATCATCGAATATGATATCGCCTTTTCGCAGCAGCGGGGTTTTCTCGGTGTGAGCTTCCGCATGCAGGATAACAGGAACTATGAAGAATTCTATGTGCGTCCCCACCAGTCAGGCAACCCTGACGCCAACCAGTACACACCCGTATATAACGGCCTCGCGGCATGGCAGCTGTATTACGGTGAAGGTTACGGCGCCCCGGTACAATATGCTTTCGATGAATGGATCCATGTCAAGCTGATGATCTCCGGCCAGTACATGGAGGTTTATATCCGTGATATGGAGAAACCAGTGCTCTTCTCTGAATTAAAGAGACCGGTTAGCAAAGGATACCTCGGCATCACCAACAACGGTGAAGGCTACTTTGCCAACTTCACCTATACCATTACAGATAACGTGCAGCTGCAGGGAACACCCAAACCGAAACAACCCGCCACACCGGGCACCGTTACGCGATGGGAGGTTTCTACACCAGTATCCGGAAAAGAAATGATGGCTGCCACCTCACTCAAACCAATTGAGAAAGGCTTATCATGGAAAACCGTGGAGTCTGAAAATACAGGCACTGTGAACCTGGCAAGTGTAGCCGAATGGTCTGAAGAGAACAACACCGTGCTCGCGAGGGTGGTTGTGAACGCCGAAAAAGACCAGCTCAAAAAATTTGTCTTCGGTTTTTCAGAGAGTGCCCGTGTATACCTCAATGGCAACCTTCTGTACTCCGGAGAAGATGTTTACCGCTCACGCGATTACAGGTTCCTCGGCACAATAGGTTATTTCGATGCCCTCTACCTCAACCTGAAAAAAGGCCGCAACGAGATCACTATTGCCGTTACCGAAATTTTTGGTGGATGGGGAGTGAGGGGGAGGTTCGAAGAGGTGAGTGGCATCAGCTTCCCGTAATTCAGTTACCAGTTGCCGGTTGCCGGATAGCCGGTTTAGTCTGGTGTGAACATCATGGTTTCGTTTCAAATGCAAGGTTTCAGATTACCTTGATGTTATCAGCCGTCTATCGTTGACCAGAACTCAAAACGTGTAGCGTATACGTCACAAACTGGCAACCGGTAACTGGCAACCGGCAACCTTCAGTTCCGCACCGGTACCGGCATCACGATCTGACTTAGGTGCCCGTTCTGACCGACGGATTGTACGGCGAAGAAATAGTTGTCTTTGGAGTGAGGTAGCTCGGCTTTGGTATCAGTGACGAAGATCTTCTTCTCCCAGAAAGGCTGATAGGTTTCGCGCATAAGGATGTAGTAACCTTTTGGTTTGGGGCCCGATGCCGGAGCTTCCCAGCTGAGGTACGTCATGTTGTCGAGGTTGACACGCATCTTCACCTGCGCCGGTTGCGCGGGAGCTTTCGCCAGGGTGGCCAGCGCTGCAAGGTTGAGCCTGGCAACATTGGCGGCATAGGTGTAGTCGACAAACTCAGATAAGTCTCCGTACTGAATGTTATTCTCCACCCGCACATTCTGGTGCTGGTGATTGAAGTTCTCGTTGAACTCGGTAAAACGCACCGCCGTGAACCCAAGCTGATTGAATGGCGTATGATCACCCCCGCGTAAAAAACGATCGGGTCTCGCATTGATCGTGGCCACAAAACCTTTCAGGTAAGGATCACTCACTTCTTTGATGTATCGCGCCAGCTGTCGCGAAGGACTGTCGTTCTCGGCTTTTAAAGCATTGCGTGCTGCGGTCTGCTCATCTGTTTCCAGCGCCGGCACCATCTCGCTGAAGATCCGCACGGTTTTATCATTCTTGTCGCCTGTTTCACTGGCTACTGAGTTACCAACAATGTCGTTGTTGAGCATGGCAATGAGGTTGGCCTGTTCCGCTTTCAGCTTGCTGGCCATGTGCCGCGCGCCCACCAGGCCCTGCTCCTCCCCCTGCACCGCCATGAAGATAATGGTGCATGGAAACTTCTTCTTCGACAGCACACGGGCCAGCTCCATCACAACAGCGACGCCTGATGCATCGTCGTTTGCACCGGGAGCGATGCCTACGCTGTCCATCACATCGGTATTGCGTGAATCGAGATGACCACTTACCAGCAGCACCCTGTTGTCTGTAGGATCGACACCTTTTAAAGTACCCAACACATTCTTCATAGTTACTGGCCGGGTGATGCGTGGCTGCCGCGGATTGGGCTCAAGCCGGTAAGGATCGAGTTGTACCGTCATATCGGCTTTATTGCGTTGGGCAAACTGTTTGAATTTGTAGGCTACCCATCTCCTGGCTGCGCCTATCCCGCGGGTGGCGCTTGCCGTGTCACTTAAGGAATGGCGTGTGCCAAAGCTCACCATTTTGGCAATGTAACTTTTGATGCTGTCGGCGGAGATTTCCTTAACGAGCGCCGCGATCTCCTGGTCAATCACCGGCTTAACGATCTCGGGCTTGGGAACACTACCCTTTTGCTGGGCAATTAAAGAACCGGCGAATAAGAGCGGGAGAAAAAGAAGCTTTCCAATGGCAAAACGCATGATGAGGTTAAGGTTAAGGCCAAAAGATAGTCAAAAAAAGTTGCCGGTTGCCAGTTGACGGATAGCCGGTTCCTGCCGGGTTAACCGGTTGCCGGTTGCCGGATAGCCGGTTTCGAGCAGCATGAGCATCACGGTTTTGTTTCAATGCTTGGGTTAGGATGAGATGGACGTCTTCAGTGTGATGTCTTTCTTGAACAGAACTCGAGCCCGAAGGGTACACGTCGCGAAACTGGCAACCGGTAACCGGCAACTGGCAACCGTTTCAAGCCATGGAAGCAAAGTACCCCCTCAGCTGCTTCTCGATGAGGCTGCAACTGACCAGGAACGGCTTCGAGTTGATGGTGATGTGAATGACAGGGTGCTGGATCACATAACTTCCACGGATGTCACCCAGGGGCGTGGAAACATCGAAGTTACCTGCATCTGAATTGCCCTGAAAATTGCCGCCTGCGCCCGTGATGGCGGTCCTTGCCTTTTTGGCAACTTCATCGGCGGTAGCGTTAAAAGAAATGGAAAAACTACATTGAGCCATGTGGAAATCCTTGTTTCAATACCTGGTGAAGATAAATAAATTTTTATACCAGCGAGTAAAAGGTACGAGGTACGAAGGACGAGGTACGTTCGGATCGTACCTCGTATCTCGTACTTTGGAATATTGGTTCGAAGGAAAGATGTGGCCGGCGTGTCCAACCGTGCTCAAAGACTCAAAAACTCTCTCGCGCCTTTTACCGCTGCTTCTACCGTAGTATAAACGATCACTTCACAATCGTCATCGGTAACAGCAACTTCGCGCACAAGGCTGTCTTGTTTGGCGGTGATCATCCATTGACAGTAGTATCCCTCACCCTGCGAGAAGGTATGCAGGTCTTCTTTCCTGTGAGCTACAGGCTGCACAGTAAGCTCGTAAACAAACCCTTCGTCTTCAAACTTCTCCTGGTGATTCATGTTGTTGGCTGGTACGGAATGCAAACTGAAGAATGTACACACAAGTTCACCGGTCGCCTGCGGTTTCCGGTACTTTTACTACATGCGTACCACGTGGCAGGCACCTATTAAATGTAAGGATTCCCGCATCAGAAACTTCATGGAAACAAGAGATTTATTTACCCTATCAGCACTTTGTCGATTTTCTTTTATGATATTTTACTTATATGATGGGGAACCGCGTGTTGAGAAGCAATGTTGTCGGCTGGAAGCAGGCAGCCGATTCAGTGATATTTCTTAATTTTAGACCACTATGTCAATATCGTCACAATCAGATCTACTCGGAATACAAAGGATCAGCGAAGTAGTTGGTGTTACCCTGAAAAAGATGCGTGAATTTGCCAGGCCCGGCATGACCACCCGGCAGCTTGACGATTATGGCGGCACATTGCTCAAAGAAGCGGGTGCCCGCTCAGCACCGTACATCACCTACGGATTTCCGGGCCACACCTGCATCAGCGTGAACCGGGAAGCGGCCCATGGGATCCCGTCTGAAAAAGTGACGCTCATGGAAGGCGACCTGGTGAACATCGACGTCTCCGCCGAGCTTGACGGATACTTTGCCGATAACGGCGGCTCTTTTGTACTGGGTCCTGACCTGCACAATCACCAGGCGCTGGTAGAGACCTCCAAACGTGTATTGTTCAACGCCATCAGCCAGATCAGGGGTGGTGTAAAGATCGCCGAGATCGGAAGACTGATCGAGACCGAAGCACGGCGCTCGGGCTACAATGTGATCAGGAACCTGGTTGGCCACGGCATCGGCAGAAAACTGCACGAAGAGCCCTCAGAGATCCCTAACTTTTACGATAAACACAATACAAAACGTTTCAGGAAAAATTCAGTGGTAGCGGTGGAGACCTTTATCTCTACGAAAGCCTCATACGTTTATGACAACGGCAATGGCTGGACGTATGCCGCGCGCGATGGCAGCTTTGTAGCCCAGCACGAACACACGATCATGGTTACCGACGAAAAACCCCTGATCCTCACAGCTTCTAATGGGATCTGGGAATGATTGTCAATGGTCGATGTGCAAATATGCCGATGGCAGTTCACTTCAATGGCATCCCCGAATTTGACCATTTTCGGAATTACCTCCGGGCAAAAGATATTTTTAACGGGTGTGATCTATACACTTAAAAGCCGGGCGGCATGTGTAGAAAAAAAGCCGCAGTATTTTGACTTACTGAGGCTTTTTTTATGGATTTAAGGTGATGTAAACTTAGTCTGCCTTCTTCCTGAAATACATCAGAAGGCTATACCATAGATATCCAATCACAAAAAGGATCATCAGAAAAAATACAGGACTCTCCATACCCAATAGTTTAAGTTTCCAAATGTAACGACGGTATAAAATGTTGTACCCGTCAGATCGCTCATTGGACAGCAAATGCCGTTGAAAGGTTGGAACGTGACCTAGCGAAAAAAACGAATGTGTTTTTGTCTGTTGCAACATCCGGTCTGTTCGTCTGTGAGTTAGTCCTGTTGATCGCTATAAAGTGCAGTTTGAAGAGGTGGAGGCTTCAAAAAAAAAATTTAATTCAATTATCTACCGAACCAGTTGAACCCAGCCTTTTAAAGTCTGCTGTTGTTTCTTCGGATCCATGACATCGAACGTTACGTTGGCAACGTAATAATAAACACCCGTTGAGAGCCACTGCCCGTCATTATCCCTCCCGTCCCAATTGATGTAGATGCTGCGCTCGCCTCCGCTCCTGAACGTATACACTTCCTTTCCCCAGCGGTTGAATACCTGGAAGTTGACCTTCTTCACAAAACGCTCGCATTGAGCATAATTGTCGTAACCAGGCACGCACGACTCAGGTGTATGCTGGATCAGGGGATTGAACGGTCCATAAGCGCTGAAGTATTCGTTGCAGTCATTTCCATCCGGTGTAAATACATTGGGCAATGCAAAATAAGGACAGTTGTCATTGCAAACGATTTCACTGTATTCACTCTCGATGCCCTGGCCATCCACTGATGTCACCTTGTAACACCTGGCGAACGAAGAAAGATTTCTGTCGACATAAGAATCACCTCTCACCTTGTCGGCGATCAGGGTGAACTCGCCATCTGGTGAAGACGAAGCATACACCCTGAACGAATGGATCTGCTTCTCGCAAGCTACCTGCCAGTGGATCCGGTTGCTGAAATCCCTGACGAGGCATTGTGAGGCGGCAAACAGCGCATCACAATCGATAACGTTCAGTGAAAGCGAAGGAGCGCAGGGCTTGCCATCGGCATCGGGCACCACACACACTACCTGCGAAAAATTCTCGAGCGGTTCGCGGATCGCAGCATTGCCATACACGCCGCGAGTGAGCACCCTGTAACAATATTTCTGTGTTTTGTCCAAAGGCATGTTATTATACTGTCCCCGGTCGTTATAGGCAAAGCCATTGCTGCTCTTCACGCTGTCGATGAGAATAAAATTCTGGGGGTCATCCGAGGTTCCTCTGAACACCAGGTGATACGGGAATCTCTCAGAAGTATTGAGCCACGGCACGTCGGCATTCCACGTGAGCGCTACACGGTCTGGCAGCACCCTGGGATCGAGGCGCACGGAAGAAGCCACGGCAGATGTGTCAACAGGGATCCACGAGGCAGGGTCGGAAGTGGTATTGGAGTACAGCACGATCCTGTAATTGAAGATCCCGTTCTCCGTGTCAATGCCGTCATCAACAAATGTGGTGTCCCGGATCCTGCTCTCCGGTGTGATGCGGATAACATCGTTTCCGTCAAAACCATTTGCCCTGTAAACCGCATATTCGTAAGGGCCGGGAAACTGCGACCGGTCTATTTCAAACGGCGCATACCAGTTCACCCGCACGGCGCCATCTTCTGCGTGTGTTTTCTCCACGGTAACGTTGGTGATCACGGGAGCGTTGGCAAAAAAGGGCGGGAGGCATATGTCCCTTGAGACATAGCTCTCGCCGCCCATAGGGAGAGGGAAAACAGCTACTAACCTGTAACAATAGGCCGCTCCCGGAGCAAGACCTTTCCCGTTGTTGGTGTCGGTAAAACGGGTCACCGGCTGACTGCTATCCGGATCTTTCAATCCCACTGTTGCCACCAGCGAATAACCGAGATCGGGCATGCCGGTCTCGCAATGTGAAGGCAGATAAGGATCGCCTTCGATCTTTCGCCACACCTGCATCTGGCTTGCATTGCTGCAAACGTATTCGTCCCACTGCAGCGTAGCCGAGCGTTTGTCGTGATCGGACCGTGCGTCTCTCCAGTTGGGTGGCGGCGCAACAACTTTTATCCTCCACGTTTTAAACGTCACGAGCTTCGGTCCCCGCGGCGGATTGTCAGTGATCTTGAACACCACATGGTAATATTGATCCCTCACGTGCTCACAGGAAGTGCTCCATTCAAACGAAAGCCTGGCAGGCGGTGCTGACGGCTGAAACTTAGGAGGCCGGGGATCGAAGGTGGCGGGCGACACCAACACCCTCAGTGCTTCAGAGTGCACCTCGATGAGCACAGGATGATTCTCAGGATCGGTTCCAAAAATAGTTTCCCGCAAGGTAGTACCTGCTATCACACAAGTGTCGTTGGGGATGATGAGGTCAGGGCGTGTGTTGTTACAATCCTCCACAACGATCTGCATGTCGCGTGTCACATAGCCTATACGATGCCAGTTACCAGATTTGTCTTTCGCCCATTCGATGATCCTGAAAGCGATGTTGTACTCACCTGCCGCTCCGGGCGCATCCCACTTGAGGTCACCGGTCGACGGATTGATCGAGAAAGACGGGATGCCGTTGTTGGTTTCGTTCCCGTTTTCATAGTTAAGATAGAATCTTCTGTCCGTAGGATCACGGTAGGAAGCCACGGGTGTCTCGCGCCCAAACATGGGTACAACCAGCTCATAGGAAAGGCTGTCGCCTCCATCGAGGTCTGACGCCGCGGGATTATGAAAGAATGCCACACCCACACACGCCCTGTCTATGGGCGGCGCTTCCAGCACGGGCAGGTATTTATTACACGATAGCGATGGGTCGACCAGGAACTCTGTTTGAACCACAAAAAGAATGGCATCGGAATTCCCGTCATTGAGGTTCACGATGTGATCGTTTCTGAAAGGTTCCGAATAACTGACAAGGTATACGCCGGGCGCGGGATAAACGTGGTTGATCTTGTAGATCACCATGCCCATATTCCGGCCCAGGTCAGGCCGTGGTTTGGTGACCTGCGGCGGTATCAGCATGCGCGTTCCATCTCCGAAATCGAGCCAGTCTTCAGGCCCGCCGACCACCACACCTGATTCCGTATCAAGATAGGCAGTGAAGGTGATCTCGAAGGTGAGCGATGAACAACTTACTCTTTGGATGGTTATTTCCCCCGCGCGAAGATGAGATGCCCGGGTAGCAGTGAAGAGCATCAGTCCTGACAACAGCAGGAACAGAAAGGGGATTTTTTTTGGCATAGTCAGTCGATTGGTTTAGGTATGAGACGACCATGGCCCACAAAAATAATTTTGCAGGTCAGCTTACATTACTGATAACTGTTGCTCGTTGGCATTTATTATACCAGGATAGAAAAGATTTGACCAGGATTAGCAGGATTTTGGGATTTTTCAGGATTGGTGGGAAGGAACTTTATAATGTTCGATGCCTTTCAACGCCCGCATAGCTTGGTGTACTCGGCCTGCGTAATGTCAGCATGTGTCATTGCCTTATGATAGTAGGCACAAGCCCGCTCTTTCTCCCCTTTGAGAAAAAAAGCTTCGCCGAGGAAAAAATTGATCCGGTCTACGGAGGCATCCATTTGTTCGGCCCTTTCGAGCAGCCTGATGGCCGATGCGGCATCTTTTACCTTTAAATAATAGATGCCTTTGTTACGGTATGCCCAGGCGTTGTAGGGATCTTCGCTGATGCTATGGTCGATATCTGTCAGCGCGCTGGTCAGGTCGTTCTTTAAAAGGTGGAGATAACCACGGTTGTTGATAAAGTAGGCGTCGCTGGGTTTGAGCTCCAGTGCCTTGTTGATCCACACCATGGCCTGGTCGTAGTCACCTTGCTCCATGGCAATAAGCGAAAGTGTGTTGAAGGCGTTGGGCTCTTTATCTTCGAGCTTCAGCGCCTGGTCGATAGACCTGCGGGCCGAATCGTATTTCTTCTCATAATAGTAGACGGTGCCCAGGTTCACCAGCGCGCTGGCGTTTGATGCATCCCGGCGTAGTGCTTCGTGAAAAGAACGGGCCGCTTTGTCATAGTCATGCATCTTGGTATAGATCAGTCCGCGTGAAAAAAATACAGGCACAGTATCGCCATGATGCCGGTCATACATGTCGAGGTCGGCCAGCGCAGCACCGGCATTGTTGAGCTCATACTGTGTGTTGGACCGGTTCAGGTACACCTCATAAAAATCGGGGCGGCAATCCAGCGCCTTGTTGTAATATTCCAGCGCTGTGCCAAAGTCGCCCTCCTTATGATAGATCGTGCCCAGGTTATTCCAGGCATCGGCGAAGCATGAATCGATGCGCAAAGCTTCATGGTAGTATCGCTTGGCCTCCTGGAAGCTCCGCGTGGTCACCTTGTCATTGCCCAGCAACAGAAATCGCTGCAGCTTGGTCTCTTTACTGTCTCCACAAGCCGCCAGTGCCAGCAGCAAGAGCAAATGCCAGTTCTTCATATGTTTCGGGTTACGGCAAAACTAAATTGTCAATGATCAATGTGCAAATCAATAACAGGATTAACAGGATTAACAGGATTCACTGGATTAAGTGTCCAGGTATTCAAATCCTGTCTATCCCGAGAATCCTTTCATTCTGGTCATCCTTCGATGCTGGCACCAAACTACCGTTCGGTGAGCTTTTACAGGGCCGCCTGCCGCTCAATTTTTTACCAGATTTATCGTGTTTAACAGCGGGAAATTTTGAGTTATCAGAACATTTTTTGTTATTGCACCCGCATTCAGATATGAATATAACGCTCAACATTAGCCTGCACCACCATCATCATGTTACCCACACGATGCGTGGCAAGGTATTATTTTGAGTTTTTAATAACTAAAATATCAGGGGCTTGTCACGTGTGGCAAGCCTTTTTCATTTTAAACGGTTTAGCAGCTTATGCAGACATTACTTAGAATCGCCATTCAGAAATCGGGTCGCCTCCAGGAAGGATCGCTGGAGCTTTTAAGGGAAAGCGGACTGTCGTTCAGCAACGGAAAAGATCAGCTGAAAACACAAGCCCGTAATTTTCCTGTGGAAGTATTATTCCTCCGCGACGATGACATTCCCCAGTACATCGAAGACAAGGTGGCCGACGTGGGCATTGTAGGAGAGAACATCTTCGTTGAAAAACAAAAGAAGAACCAGTTGATCCGCAAGCTGGATTTTGCAAAATGCCGCCTCTCCATCGCCGTGCCCAAAACCGACGACTACAAAAGTGTTCAATGGCTGCAGGGAAAAAACATCGCCACGTCGTATCCCAACATCGTCAAAAGTTTTCTGAAGAAAAACAATGTCGAAGCCGGCATCCACGAGATCAGCGGATCGGTGGAGATCGCCCCGGGCATTGGCCTGGCCGACGCCATCTGCGATATCGTGAGCACCGGCAGCACATTGCTGAGCAATGGCCTGAAAGAAGTGGAAACCGTAATGCAGTCTGAGGCCGTCATCATCGCCACACCCGAGCTGGAGCGGGCCAAGCAGGAGATCCTTGACAAGCTCCTGTTCAGGATCGAAGCCGTGAAGAAAGCCAAGAACAACAAATATATTTTATTAAACTGCCCCAATGATGCCATTGAAGGTATCACGTCGGTAATCCCCGGCATGAAGAGTCCAACCATCATTCCCCTGAAACGCGAAGGCTGGAGCTCCCTGCATTCTGTGGTGGATGAGAACGACTTCTGGGAAAAGATTGACCAGCTCAAAGCTTTCGGCGCCGAAGGGATCCTGGTGGTGCCCATCGAAAAAATGATCATGTAAATTCTTTAATAACCACATTTGTAAATTCAAAAGGCAGAGCCATGAAGATATACACCAATCCGTCTGCAGAAACGTGGAAAGAGCTTGTACAACGGCCACAGATCGAGCTCAGCTTTCTGGAAAGCTCCGTGCGCAACATCATCAACCGCGTGAGAAAGTCGGGCGACCAGGCCATCCGCGAGCTCACCCTTCAGTTCGACAAGGTGTCCGTGCAAGCGCTGCAAGTGACTCCTGCCGAGATCGCTGAAGCAGAAAAGAGCTTGTCAGAAGATCTTAAAAAAGCTATCCGGACCGCTGCGGCCAACATCGAAAAATTCCACGCGGCACAAAAACGCGATGTGGTGGAGCTTGAAACAACGCCGGGCGTGCGTTGCTGGCGCAAAGGTGTTCCCATCAGCAAGGTCGGTATTTATATTCCGGGAGGATCGGCCCCGCTTTTTTCAACGGTGCTTATGCTGGGCATTCCTGCAAAGCTTGCCGCCTGCGAAGAGGTGATCCTCTGCACACCGCCTGACAAGAATGGAAAGATCAATGCGGCCATCCTGTTCGCCGCACAACTGGTAGGCGTTACAAAGATCTTCAAGGCCGGTGGCGCGCAAGCTATTGCAGCGCTCGCTTATGGAACGGAGACCATTCCCGCCGTGTACAAGATCTTCGGGCCGGGAAATCAATACGTGACGAAAGCCAAACAGATCGTTACCGAAGACGGTGTTGCCATCGATATGCCCGCCGGCCCTTCAGAAGTGCTCGTGATGGCAGACGAGACCGCCAACCCGAAGTTTGTAGCGGCAGACCTTCTCTCACAAGCAGAGCACGGAGAAGACAGCCAGGTGATGCTGGTGCTGCTGAATGAAAACCTCCTCAAGCCCATCCAGGAAGAGATCGCCGCGCAGCTGAGCAAGCTGCCCCGTAAAGCCATCGCAGAAAGAGCCCTTGCCGCCAGCAGCGTGGTGAGCTTTGCCGACCGCAAAACAGCCGTCAGCTTTGTCAACGCTTACGCGCCCGAACACCTCATCATCAATCTGAAAGATACCGACACCGTAGCCGCGCAGATCGTGAACGCCGGTTCTGTGTTCCTCGGCAACTTTTCACCCGAAGCCATCGGCGACTATGCGTCGGGCACCAACCACACCCTGCCCACCAACGGTTATGCGAAAGCGTACGCCGGTGTATCACTCGAAAGTTTTATGAAGTACATTACGTTCCAGCAGCTCACCGCGGAAGGGATCCGGAATTTAGGACCCAGCGTTGAGCAGATGGCTGAAGCCGAGCAGCTCATTGGTCACAAAATGGCTGTACGCGTTCGCCTGGAGCAGTTAAGCACAAACTAAGACACCATGACAAAACGATCTAAATCTTTTATCGACATCAATACACTGGTGAGAAAGAACATCCTCACCCTGAAACCTTACTCCTCTGCCCGCGACGAGTTCAAAGGTGAAGCGGAGGTTTTCCTCGACGCCAATGAAAACCCCTACCCCTCACCCTATAACCGCTACCCCGACCCGCTGCAGCGCTCCGTGAAAGCAAAGCTGGCCGAGGCGAAGGGCGTTGATCCCGCGAACATATTCCTCGGCAACGGCAGCGACGAAGCCATCGACCTCCTGATCAGGGCATTCTGCGAACCGTACCAGGATTCGATACTGATCACAGATCCCACCTATGGCATGTACTCCGTCTGCGCCGAAGTGAATGGCGTCAATGTACAACAGGTGGTGCTCACACCCGACTTCGACCTCGACCTCGAAGCGCTCCCTAAAACTTTCGATGCGTCAACCAAGATCCTCTTTCTCTGCAGCCCCAATAATCCCACGGGCAACCTGCTCAGCCGCGACAAGATCATGGAGGTGCTCAAACGTTTCTACGGCCTGGTGGTGATAGACGAAGCCTACATCGACTTCGCCAAAAGCAAGAGTTTTGTGCACGAGCTTGCCAAATACCCGCACCTGGTGGTGTTGCAAACTTTCTCAAAAGCCTGGGGCCTCGCCGGCCTTCGCCTGGGAATGTGCTTTGCATCGCCGGAGATCATTCACATCCTGAACAAGATCAAGTATCCGTATAACGTGAACATCCGCACGCAGGACCTCGCGCTCGATGCGCTGGATAACGCCTACCGGAAAGACATCTGGGTGGATGAGATCCTCACGCAGCGCGACAAGCTTGTGAAGGCGCTGAGGTCTTTGAAGATCGTTGACAAGGTGTTTCACTCCGATGCCAACTTTGTACTGGTGCGCGTCAAAGATGCTCCCTTCACGTATCAATACCTGACCGATAACAAGATCATCGTCCGGGATCGCTCGCGGGTTACGCTGTGCTACAACTGTATTCGCATCACGGTAGGAACTCCTGAAGAAAACGACAAACTCATCGAGGCACTTAAAAAATTATGAAAAAAGTATTGTTCATCGACCGCGACGGAACTCTTATCATTGAACCTCCCGATCAGCAGATCGACAGCCTTGAAAAGCTGGAGTTCTATCCGGGTATATTCACCTGGCTCGGCAAGATCGTGCGCGAATCGGATTATGAGCTTGTGATGGTCACCAACCAGGACGGCCTTGGCACCGAGAGCTTCCCCGAAGACACCTTCTGGCCGGCGCATGAGAAGATGCTGAAAGCCTTTGAGAACGAAGGCATCCGGTTCTCACGGATCCTGATAGACCGCTCTTTTGCACACGAGAATAAACCCACGCGAAAACCCGGCATCGGCATGCTCACCGATTTCCTTACGGGATCGTATGACCTGAAAAATTCTTACGTGATCGGCGACCGTGTCACTGATATTCAGCTCGCCCACAACATCGGTGCAAAAGGTATCCTGATCAACAGCGGAAGCCTCGCTCCGAAAGTGAAAGAGGCAGGGCTGGAAGCATGCTGCGCGCTGACGTCGGCAAGCTGGGAAGCAGTTTATAAACTCGTGAGCCAGCCCGAAAGAAAAGCGTCTGTGACCCGTACTACCAAAGAAACGGACATCAGCATCAACATCAATCTTGACGGGAACGGGAAGTCGTCCATCACAACAGGCCTCGGTTTCTTCGATCACATGCTCGATCAATTGTCAAGACATGGCAACATCGATCTCGAAATAAAAGTGAAAGGCGACCTGCACATCGATGAGCACCATACCATTGAAGATACGGCGCTGGCACTGGGTGAAGCGTTCCTGAAAGCGCTGGGGGATAAACGTGGCATCGAGCGTTACGGCTTCTGCCTGCCGATGGATGACTGCCTCGCGCAGGTGGCCCTTGACTTTGGCGGAAGGCCATGGCTGGTATGGGAAGCCGAATTCAAACGCGAGAAGATCGGAGAAATGCCGACCGAGATGTTCTACCATTTCTTCAAATCGTTCTCAGACACCTCGAAGAGCAACCTGAACATCAAGGCCGAAGGAACCAACGAGCACCACAAGATAGAAGCGATCTTCAAAGCTTTCGCGAAAGCGATAAAAGTTGCAGTGAAGCGAGAAGGGAATCAGTTGCCAAGTACCAAGGGAGTGTTATGATACAAAGTGAGTCCTTTATTTCCCGCAGATCGCGCTGATCAACGCAGAAAAAGATCTGCGACTATCTGCGGAATCTGCGGGAACAAAACACTGAAATAAGAAAAATGAAACTTTCCATAATACGATACAACGCCGGCAACATCCAATCCGTCTCCTTCGCGCTGGAGCGACTGGGGGTCGATTTTACGATCACGGATGATCCGGAGCAGATCAGCAGCGCGGACAAAGTCCTGTTTCCTGGGGTGGGTGAAGCCAGCACCACCATGAACTACCTGAGGAACAAAGGTCTCGATAAAGTGATCCTGGGCCTGAAGCAACCGGTGCTCGGTATCTGCCTCGGTATGCAGCTGATGTGCCGGCACTCGGAAGAAAACAACACGGACTGTCTTGGCATCTTCGATGAGACGGTAAAACAATTCATCCCCAAGGGCGACATGAAAGTTCCGCACATGGGATGGAACCAGCTGAAGCTTTCCAATGGCTGGATGGATCCTGCCCTTCAAAACAAAAACGTATACTTTGTTCACAGCTTCTACGTGCCGGTGAATCCGCATACATCGGCCGTTACAGAATACATCAATCCTTTCAGCGCGGCCATGCGCAAGGATAATTTTTACGCTGTGCAATTCCACCCGGAGAAATCCGCGGAAGCTGGCGAGCTTGTACTAAAAACTTTTTTAAGGTCATGAGGATCATTCCCGCTATTGATATTATCGACGGAAAATGTGTACGTCTTACCCAGGGCGACTATGCCCAGAAAAAGATCTACAACGAAGATCCGCTGGCCGTAGCCAAAAGTTTTGAAAACGCCGGCATAAAATACCTCCACCTGGTAGACCTCGATGGCGCGAAAGCAGGCGCTGTGAAGAATTGGGCCGTGGTAAAAGCCATCACCTCGGCAACAAAGCTCCAGGTAGATTTTGGAGGAGGTATCAAAAAAGAAGACGATATCACAAAGCTGCTCGACCATGGGGTGAAGCAGGTGAACCTGGGCAGCATTGCCGTGAAAGATCCGAAACTGGTATTTCATTGGATCAGCAAGTTTGGCGCAGACAAGATCATTCTCAGCGCTGATGTCAAGAACGAGCTGGTACAGATCAGCGGCTGGCTGGAAAGTGCTTCTATCACCATCGAGGATTTCGTGAAGGATTTCGAGCAACATGGTATCCGGTACATCACCTGCACCGACATCAGCACCGACGGCATGCTGAGTGGCCCGAACGAAGCCCTTTATCAAAAACTGGTAAAACGGTTTCCCGGCATACAATGGATCGCCAGTGGTGGCGTAAGCGCAGTCTCCGATCTGGAGAAGCTGAAGACACTGGGAATGGACGGTGTCATTATCGGTAAAGCTATTTACGAAGGAAAGATCAAACTGGAAGAACTCACGAAATTCTGATATGCTCACAAAACGTATCATACCCTGCCTCGACATCAAAGACGGGCGCACTGTAAAGGGTGTCAATTTTGTCAATATCCGCGATGCGGGCGATCCCGTGGAACTGGCCGCGGCTTATGCGGAACAAGGTGCCGACGAGCTGGTGTTCCTGGACATCTCCGCTACCAATGAAAAACGGAAAACACTGGCATCGCTGGTAAAGCAGATCGCCAGGCACATCAATATTCCATTCACAGTAGGCGGTGGCATCAGCAGCCCTGAGGATGTAGGCCCTTTGCTGGAATCGGGCGCAGACAAGGTGAGCATCAACTCTTCAGCCGTACGCAATCCGCAGCTGATCGACGAGCTCGCCAAAGCCTTCGGGTCTCAATGTATTGTGCTGGCGATAGACGCGCGCAGGGTGGGCAACCAGTGGACAGTGCATACCCACGGCGGCAAACAACCCACCGATAAGAAATTGTTTACGTGGGCTAAAGAAGGCCAGGAACGCGGCGCCGGCGAAATTTTGTTCACCAGCATGGACCACGACGGCACCAAGAGCGGGTTCGCCATCGATCCACTCGCCAAGCTCAACGGGCTGCTGCACATACCTGTTGTTGCTTCGGGCGGTGCCGGCAACGAAGGACATTTTATGGACGCCTTCGTTTTAGGAAAAGCTGATGCAGCGCTGGCAGCCAGCATCTTCCACTTCGGCGAGATCAAGATCCCCGCCCTGAAATCATTCTTACAGCAAAAAGGAATCAACATCAGACCAGGCCATGAATAATTTAACAATAGATTTCAGCAAGCTGAACGGACTCGTTCCCTGCATCATCCAGGATGCCACCACGCAACGTGTGCTCATGCTGGGATTCATGAACGAAGAAGCTTACAACAAAACGATCCAGGAAAAAAAGGTGGTCTTCTTCAGCCGCAGCAAACAACGCCTGTGGATGAAAGGTGAAACTTCCGGCAATGTGTTCGACCTGGTGGACATCGTCTCCGACTGCGACAACGACACATTGTTAGTGAAAGTGCACCCCCGGGGACCTGCATGCCATACCGGAGCCGACACCTGCTTCAATGAAATCAACGAGCAATGGAATATCGACGCGCTCGAAAAGGTCATCCACGACAGAAAGGTCAATCCATCCAAGTCATCGTACACCACCAGCCTCTTTGAATCGGGCCTCAACAAGATCGCACAAAAAGTAGGTGAAGAAGCCGTTGAGCTCATCATCGAAGCCAAGGACAATAACAAGGAGCTGTTCCTCAACGAGGCCGCAGACCTGATGTTCCATTACCTGGTGTTGCTGCAGGAGAAGGGGTATACCTTCGATGACGTGCTCAGTGTTTTGAAAAAGCGGCACAAGAAATAGGGAATCAGTTGCCGGTTGCCAGTTGCCGGATAGCCGGTTTCGTGCAGTGTGGACGTCGTGATTTTTGTTTCTGCACACGGGTGAATGAGACACAGAACCCATACGTGAAAGTGTAAACCTCTCAAAACTGGCAACCGGTAACCGGCAACTGGCAACTACTTGTCGTTATACACGGTGAGGTCAGACGTTTTCGGGTAGGTCTTCAGGTACGAGAGCTTGTAGGTGATGGTCTTGCGCCGTTCCATTTCCGAATACTCCGCTTCGAGCATTTCGGCTGACTCGTTTACCATGGAGAATGAGATCGACGTTCCATTAGGCTCAATGTGTTTGTAGATAAAGGTCTTTCCCTCGGCCAGCACGCTCAGCTCGCCTACCACGGGATATTTTTTAGCATCGCGGTAGCTGAGCGAAACCTCCAGGTAGTCGCGTGTGGAGCTGGGCCAGTCGCGGAGGATGGCTATCCGCGCGTAATTATCCTTACGCTCCACGATGGTGATCTTTTCGCGTTTGCTTAAGAAACGTTTGTTTCGCTTCACGATCACACATGATACGGAATAGATGCCTTCGAGAGGGTCGCTCTTCTCTTTTCCGAAGTAACGCCGCATCATGTCCTCGAAATCAACTTCCTCGTAAACGGTTTTCTTGAGCTTCTTATCGGATCTCGGCTGCGCTTCAGCCAGGTGCGACATCAGCATAACAACGAGCAGTACTCCATACACTTTGCGCATAACCATGACGTTTTTAGAAACAGATATCCTCGTATACACCACTGGTGCTCGTGCGACATGAAAGCTTACCCCTCATGGCATCGGGCTTAAACAATGATTTTCCCAGCAGCATGCGCACACATTCCTGGATCCCCTCTGTGATAGACGGATGGGGGTGCACACATTCCGCCAGCTCTTCAATACCTTTATCCATCGAAATGAGCAGCGCCACAGCCTGCATGGCACTGGAAGCGTGGTTGCCCACGATCTTCAGGCCCAGGATCTTCATCTGCTCGTCGTTGCTCACCAGCAGCTTGATAAACCCCTGTGTATTGCGTTTGGCGATGGCACGGGGAATACAAGCGTAGTCGAGGGTAACAACTTTGTAGTCGATGCCCTTTTCACGGGCGCTCACTTCGTTCAGCCCCACCCCTGCCACTTCCGGGTTCAGGAACATGATGGTGCTGATGTTCTCGTACACCAGTTTCCGTTTCGGATTACCGAAGATCTTCTCCACAGCGTACCGCCCCTCCAGCTCCCCCACGTTGACCAGCGAAATGTCTGATGTAATATCTCCTACAGCATAAATATTGCCAATGTTGGTCTGTGTGTCGTTATCTTCAATGCCACGTTTGGTGATATTGATGGTAACGTTGTCTTCCCAAAGCTCTTCATAGTTAGGGGTTCTACCCACCGCCACAAGGGCTTTTGCCACATTGAAGATCTCCTTGCCACCGTCCGTGTACTCGAGCTCGTACTCCACGCGATCGTTTTTTACTTCCATACGGATCAGCCGCGAATTCCGGTGGATCAGCACGCCGTTGTTCTCCATATTGCGCTCGATCACGCGTACCACATCTTCATCTTCAAACGGCAGGATGCGGTCGCCTTTATCGATCAGGTGCACTTTAGTTTTTCCGAAGCCGGAAAAGATCGTGGCATACTCGCAACCGATAACACCAGCGCCCACGATCACCATACTTTCCGGAAAATCATCCATGTTCTCGATGCCATCGCTGGTCATCACGATCTTTTCATCGATCGGTAACTCGGGCAGATAACGCGGACGGCTTCCTGT
>NZ_JAHESF010000047.1 GCF_018598225.1 Chryseosolibacter histidinae
GCTCAAATTGCTGCCGGGTGACCGAGTTGGTTTTCGCCAATTCCTGGAAACGCTTGAAGTCACTCTCGGCACGTCTCAGCCGCACGCGTGCCAGCTCCACGTTCCCTTCTGCTGCCTGGGTATTGAACGACGAGCTCAACGCAGTTTGCTGTGCGGTTTCATAACCGGCGCCACTGGAAGCAACATTCGCCCGCGCGTTTTCAAGCTCCGCTTCCGCCTGCAACACCTTTAGGCGCAGGTCCCGGTCATCCAGCACCACCAGTGTGTCGCCGGCTTTCACTTGTTGATTGTCGTTCACCAGCACCCGGCTGACGTAACCGGAAACTTTCGGAATAATGGGGCTGATGTTTGCCTCCACCTGCGCATCATCGGTTTCTTCGTGATGCTGCGCATGGATGTACTTATACACGCCAAATACAGCGCCAACCGTGATGATCAATACCAAAACCGTGGCGAAGACCTTATTTTTCTTTTTTGCTTTTTCCTTTTCCATAATGTATTTCGCTAAGGGCTATTTTAAATTCCCTGTTGATTCCTGTAATTCATAATAAGCGATCATGCTTTCAGCCTTTGCTGTGGCGTAATTGATGCGTGCCTGAAGCAGGGTCACATCGGCCTCCAGGTAGTCGGACAAGATCATCAGGCCGGCATCGAACTTGTTTTTGGAGATGGTGAAGTTTTCGCCTGCCTGCTCGATCGCGGTTTCGTTCAGCGCTATTTTTTCAAGGCTCTTCTGGTAGTTCAGAAATTTCTCGCGCACGTCAATTTTTACCTGGTCGTTCAGCATCTGCTCCGACAACGCTGCCTGGTGCTGTTTGGCTTTGGCTTCCTGTACAACATGTTTGTTGTGGAACAATCCCGTAAGGTTATATTGAAGGCCGAGCCCACCATTCAGGGCGTTGGTGATCGTTACAACGTTTGGGATATAGGCATCCACATAACCACCTGTAACAGCAAGCGAAGGATAACGGGATGCCTTGGCGATCTTCACTGCAGCGTCGCCTGCCTCAGCACGCAACTGCGCTGCCTTTAATTCAGGGCGCTGCTCTAATCCCTGCTGCTGAAATTGTTCTTCGGAAGCAAGCGAAGGTTTTATGAACATCCCCGTTGTATCAAGCTCAAGCGTGGAGTCCTCCGGCAAGCCTAAAAGGATCTGCAGGTTATACTGGGCCAATGCCGCATTGTTCAACACTTCTGTACGCGCCAGTTTGATATTGTTCACCTGTAACTCAGCTTTCAACCGGTCGTTGCGTGCCAGCAAGCCCTGCGCTTCCAGATTTTTGAATTCCGTTACCCGTTGCTCTGCCTGTTTCAGGTTCTGATCGAGCAGCTTGCTGGTTTCCTGTAACTGATAATATTGAAAAACAGCCCGGGCGGTGTTGGCCAGTACCTTCGACGTTGTGGTGTTGTGATCGTAGGTGGCTGCTTCCTTCAGATACTGCTGCATGATCCGGTTGTTACGGATCCTGAATCCTGCGAAGACAGGCTCACTGATGGTCAGCTGCGCGAGGCCAATGCTGTTCAGTTTTGCAAAAGCAGCGAAGGGACTTTCGCCACCGCTGCCGCCACTCGGTTCGCCGGAACCCGACATACTTACTTTGGGTGTGTTCACCCGCAGGTACGTTGCGCTTGCCTTCACTTCCGGCCACGCCTGGTCCTTGGCCTGTGCCAGTTTTGCCTGCGCGATCGCTACATTCTCTTTGGAAACTTTCAACTCTTTGCTGTTCTCGATGGCGAGGTGAAGTGCCTGCTGCAAGCTTAGTTTCGTGGGCTGGCCCGAGGCATGCAACACTGCCAGCGCCAGCAGGATACTGAATAGATGTTTTATATTCATACGATTATTTCCGCTTTAAAAAAATATTGATCAGTTGACTACTATGTTCCCGCAGCCTGGTCTTCAGCTTGGCGTCGCTTTCTTTCACTACGAACTTGAAGCCGGCATTGGTGACCTGATGGAACAGCCCAAACAGCGTGCCCAGCGTAAGCTCGATGTCGATGTCGTCGCGAAAGACCTTTGTTCGCTGGCCTTCTTCAATGATCTGCCGGATCTCCTGACGGTTGCGTTTTAAGATCTTGATAACCTTTTCGCTTACTTCCGGGCGATGTACGGTCGATAATTCCTGGTGCAGCATCTGGTAGAATTTCCGGTTCGCAAAGATCTTGTCGATCATGGTCTCGAGGGCGGTTTGCATTTTTACCGCCGGATCTGCCTCCGATTTATTGATATCGGTTAACCGGATATAGGTCTCGTTCGCACGCTCTTCCACAATGGTGATCAGCAGTGCTTCCTTGGATCCGAAGTGATAATTGATGAGCGCGATATTAACATCGGCTTTCAATGCAATATCCCGAACGGTTGTGAAGTCGAACCCCTTTTCTTCAAATAATTCTTTGGCTGCCGCCAGAATCTTTTCGCGTGTCATGACCTAATAACGCACAAAATTAAACAATTGTTTAAAATTTAAACGATTGTTTAAAATAAAGGTGTGGGGTTGCTAACGCAATCGTTTGGTTGTGGTGTGAAAGGTTGAAGGGTCCACGGTCGAACGGTCCACGGTCCACGGCAAGGTTTAGGTTGTTGGTGAAGAACACCAACAACGGCGGGGGTGGGTTTGTTGCTGCTGGTAAAAAAGGATGTGTTACTTGTGGTGAAGAACACCAACAAGGGCGCGGGAGCATCAACAACGGCGTGATGGTAGGTACGAGGTATGTCCCGATAGCTATCCGGGATAAGAGGTACAAGTTGGCGGATCCGTCCGTGGTCTGTGGACTGTCGACCGTGGACTAATTAACTCTTATTCGCAAGCTGTCCGCAGGCGGCGTCGATATCTTTGCCGCGGCTTTTGCGGATGCGGGTGGTAATGCCGTGCCGCTCCAGCAGGTCCATGTACATGTTCAGCGCCTTTTCGGAGGCTTGCTGAAACTGGCCATCATCGATGGGGTTGTATTCAATAAGGTTTACCTTGCACGGAATGACCTTGCAGAATTTCAGCAACGCTTGCGCGTGTTCTTCGGTGTCGTTGATGTCTTTCCACACCACGTACTCATAGGTCACTTTGCGCTTGGTCTTTTGGTACCAGTATTTCAATGCTTCGGCGAGCTCTTCAAGGGAGTTCGACTCGTTGATGGGCATGATGGACGAGCGTATATGGTTGAGGGCCGAGTGCAGGGAAACGGCCAGGTTGAACTTGACGCCGTCATCGGCCATTTTGATGATCATTTTTGCGATGCCTACTGTAGACACAGTAAGTCTTTTGGAAGCCATGGCGAGGCCCTGGTGCGAGGTGATCTTCTCTATGGCCGCTATCACGTTGGCATAATTGAGCAGCGGTTCGCCCATGCCCATAAATACGATGTTGGTCAGCGGCCTTCCGAAATAAAGCTCGCTTTGCTGCTTGATCGCCACCACCTGGTCATAGATCTCGTCAGGATTCAGATTTCGCATACGCTTCAGGCGCGCCGTTGCGCAGAATTTGCAGTCGAGGCTGCAGCCCACCTGTGAAGAAACGCAGGCGGTGATCCTCTTTTCGGTAGGGATCAGTACGGACTCCACGATGAGGCCGTCGTGCAGGGTCACGGCATTTTTAATGGTGCCGTCGGCGCTCCGCTGCATGTGGTCTACCTTGATGAAGTTGATGGTAAAATGGGTCTTCAGCAGCTCCCTGACGGCAAGCGACAGGTTGGTCATGTCGTCAAAGTCCTTGACAGATTTTTTCCAGAGCCATTCGTGTACCTGCTGGGCACGGAAGGGTTTTTCCTTATGCTGAACAAAGAAATCCTTTAATTCTTCGAGCTTTAATTTGCGTATGTCCCGCTTTACTGTCGTTTCAACCATCATGCAAAGGTAACAACAAAGAACGGTAATCTTTGATTCACAGCAGGATGCGGAAAACCTTTATTTTAACCGGAGGAATATGCGGGTTTCGCAGGGCCGTGAGGAATTGGAAATAATGAGGGAATCGGCCGAGAATTTATCCACCATATAGCTGTTGCTGATGGTTTGCGATTTTTTATCGAGGATCATCAGTGTTTCACCATCGAACCGGTACAGGAAATTCTTGTTGTTGGACGTTTTCTTTTTGGTGAGAATGCGGGTGGACTCTTCGCCCGCCATTTTCTCCTTGAAGACCACCACCTGCGCTGAGGGAGAACCCATCTCTTTCATATCCTCGATCATCCGCTGCGCCGTATCGTTGGCCGCGGTCATGTTCTCTTCCATACAATTGCTTTGTTTTACCAATTGCCAGCTTCCGACAATGGATTGCGCCCTTACGCCGAATGAAAAACTGCCAAGTACGATCATCCAACCTGTAAAAATTATTGATTTTCTTACGTTCGGGTTCATAGCTTTTGTTTTCTTTACCCTAATGTACTCAAAATCCAAGCCAGCATGAAAAAGATTCTACTCTTCCTTTTAGTGTCATTGTCTGTTTTTTCCTGTGCCCGGAAAAGTGACAATCTCATTGAAGGGCTTATGGAAGCACATCCCGATCAGTTTAATGATATCCTTCAGAACAAGGACCGGTACGAGGTGCAGGTCATTTATACGCAGATCGACCGCAACGAGAAGAACGAGCCGTCATTCAGGTCCTACTATTTTAATGTGGATAGCTCCCGGTATTTCTATCCTGCCTCCACGGTGAAATTTCCGCTGGTATTGCTTTCGCTGGAAAAACTTCACCGTTTAAATGTCGACAAGCTTGATAAGTTTACGCCCGTTTTTCACGATAGTTTATACGCAGGACAGCGCTCTGTGGCTCAGGATACCACTGCTGAGAACAGACTGCCATCCGTTGCACACTATGCAAAGAAGATCCTCGTCGTGAGCGATAACGACGCCTATAACCGTTTATATGAATTCATGGGACAGTCGGAGGTCAATAAGATCCTCCATGAAAAAGGCTACACTGCCACGCGGATCCTCCACCGGTTGGAGCGGCCCCTCAGCCGGGAAGAGAATGCACACACGGAGGCAGTGCGTTTTATGAACGGAAACACCCTCGTCTACGGGCAGCCGATGCTGGTGAACAATCCGCTCATAGAAGTAAAAGAGAAGATCCTGAAAGGGAAAGGTTTCAAAAGGAGGGATTCACTGATCAACGAACCATTCGATTTTACCTATAAGAATTTTTTTCCCCTGAACGAGCAACAGGAATTGCTGCGTGCCTTCCTGTTCCCGGCCAGCGTTGCCGAACAGAAAAGGTTCGACCTCACGGAAGATGACAGGGCGTTTGTGCTGAAGTACATGTCGCAGCTACCGACCGAAACTATTTTCCCGCCTTATTATGCCGACACCTCTTACCACGACGCAAGCTGCAAGTTCCTGATGTTCGGGAACGGTCATGAAGCCATCCCCGAAAACATCCGCATCTTTAATAAAATAGGCGATGCTTACGGATTTCTTATCGACAATGCTTATGTGGTCGATTTTAAGAACGGTGTTGAATTTATGCTCAGCGCCGTGATCAATACCAACACCGACGAGATCTACAACGATGGAAAATATGCCTACCGGGAGTTAGGTTTTCCGTTCATGAAAAACCTGGGACAGGTGATCTACGAACATGAGCTCACACGTGTTCGGAAGCACAAACCAGATCTCTCGGCGTTCAAACTTGTTTACGACCGTTCAAAACAACAGGCAGTAGGCAATTGAGCAGTAGGCAAATTGTCCACAGTCGACGGTCCACAGTCCACAGACGGGCGGAGCGAAATCTACTTTCGTACCTTGTAAATCATACTTTCTGGTACGGCCGTGGACCATGGACTGTGGTCCGTGGACTCATACAATCACTGGAATCAGTGGTTGATTAACTGGATTTCTTGCCCGATATTTCAGGCTTTTGTTCATCGACCAATATGAAAAGCAACGCTATTGTTATTACCGGGGGATTGCTGGATACCATTGCAGCAAAAACCGCGCATGGCCTGATCAGGGGAACGGATCGTTTTAATATCATCGGGATCATCGATCATAAATATCCCGGCAAGGATGCGGGCGAAGTGCTGGACGGCAGAAAACGCAACCTCCAGATCTATGCTTCGATCGCAGATTTTGTTTCATCCTCCAAAGAAAAAGCCAAGTATTGCATTGTAGGTGTTGCTACGAAGGGCGGCGTGATCCCTGAGTCGCTTCGGGCCGTGCTGAAGGAAGCACTCGAGAACGGTTACAACCTGGTGAACGGCCTGCACGAATACGTTTCGGACATTCCGGAGCTGGCGGACCTTGCCAAACAAAAAGGACTGGAGATCATCGATGTGCGCAAGCCCAAGAAGGTGAAAGACCTTCATTTCTGGTCGGGCAAGATCAAAGAAGTAAAATGCCCCAAGATTGCCGTGCTGGGAACAGACTGCTCCATGGGCAAAAGGACCACCACCCGTTTCCTGGTGGAAGCGATGCGCAAGGCTGGTTACAAAGCTGAGATGATCTACACCGGACAAACCGGATGGATGCAGGGCGCGAAATACGGATTTGTTTTCGACTCAACACTTAACGATTTTATTTCAGGTGAAATGGAACACGCAGTTCACACGTGTTACATGGAAGCGAAGCCTGATATCATTTTTATCGAAGGACAGTCGTCATTGAGAAACCCGAGCGGGCCTGCGGGTGCGGAGTGGATCGTATCGGCGGATGCCGACGGCGTTGTACTGCAGCATAACCCCCCGCGCAAGCAATACAAGGACATGGAATTTTATCCGGCCTACATTCCCGATCCGAAAGACGAGATCGCCCTGATCAAAATTTATGGCGCCAATACAGTAGCCCTGACGGTGAACACTGCGAAGATGAAGGAGCAGGATGCGCGCGACTATGCCAGCAAGTATGAGAAGGACCTAGGGATTCCCGTGGTGCTGCCGCTGGAAGATGGTGTTCAAAGCCTTGTTCCTTTATTCGAGGCGATGATCAAAAAAGCAGCAGCCACGGTGTAATACAAGAATTTAGAATTTAGCATTTAGAATATAGAATGGGAAGCGCGGATAATGCAACCTGATTATTAAAGATCGCGGATGAAAATCAAGAATATTAAAGTCTGGAACGCAGACCTCGGCAACACGAAGCCCTATACCATCGCTTTTAAAACAGTTGATGAGGTGCGGAATGCTTTTGTGGAGATCACACTCGATAATGGTGTTACGGGCATCGGTTCCGGAAACCCCAGCGAGTACGTTGTTGGCGAGAACCTCAGCCAGACGTTGGAAGCGTTGCAAGAGAAGAACCTGGATTTTCTTGTCGGCCGCGATATCCGCGACTTCTATCAGCTCACCTTCGAGGTGCAGCAGAAGTTCCCGAAGAACCCTGCCGCACGTGCCGCCCTCGACATTGCCCTTCACGATGTGTTCACCAAATTTCTCGGCGTGCCGCTGGTGAAGTTCCTCGGGCAGAAGATCAAGACCATGCCTACGTCCAATACCATCGGCATCAAGAGCGTGGAGGATACTTTAAAAGAGGCTGCAGAATACATCAAGAACGGTTTCAAGGTACTGAAGGTAAAACTTGGCAGAGACATCTCAGAAGATATCGAGCGCCTGGTGAAGCTGCGTGAGAAATTCGGCAACAGCGTGGTGATCCGCATCGATGCCAACCAGGGTTATAGTGTTGATCAGACCATCGAATTTTATAAGAAGACCACACACCTCAACATCGAGCTGATCGAGCAGCCCCTTCCTGCAAAGGCTGTAAAAGAAATGAAGGCCCTGCCTGATGAGATCAAGCTGAAGATCGCTGCCGATGAGTCGCTGATCTCTCCTAAAGATGCGCTCGAATTGGTGAAGCCACCCCGGGCCTCGGCCATTTTCAACATCAAGCTGATGAAGTGCGGTGGCGTGAGCCAGGGATTGAAGATCGCCGACATCGCCTTACAAGAGGGCGTTGATCTTTTCTGGGGCTGCAATGACGAGAGCATTGTCAGCATCACCGCAGCGCTCCATGCGGCCTTCTCGTGCACCAACACAAAATACATCGACCTCGATGGCAGCCTTGACCTGGGCCGCGACGAAGTAACGGGCGGATTTATTCTGAAAGACGGCTACATGTACTGTTCGGATAAGCCAGGCCTTGGGTTAGACAGGCTGGTGTAAGTACGAAATACGAAATACGAGGTACGAAGTAAAATACCCTTCTATGTAAGAAAGCACACTGTTGTAGGTGACAAGCGTACCTCGTACTTCGTACCTCGTACCTTTTCCCCTTCTTATAAGTAAAGCTCCCCCTCACCCACCTCCAGCGATAGGCAAACGATCGGCCGTAACAAATACCAAGTATTTGGTATTGCCGATGCTCTTGTCGTGCGATAAGTTTAAAAAAAATTTGGCTAACTAATCTTACCTGAGGTGTATGAAGACTTTCCCCGGAGTTTTCTGTATGGTGCTGGTATTTTTCTTTTTTTCTGCTCATGCCCAGCAGACTACCTCCGCCAGCAAAAGCAATTATGACAGAAAAGGAGTGAACGCTGATGTTCGTGTGGCCTACCGTGTGCAGAAATGGGGGAAGCAGGAAGTGTATTTTGCCGTTGCAGCACGCGTTACCATCAACGCTATGGGCGGCTACAATTACAACGGACAGGTTTACAAGTCTGAGGTACCCGGTCTGATGGACGTGCTCAACAAAACGGGCGCTGAATTTCCAACGGTAGTATTTGATGTCTATTATAACGGCACCAAGCAGGGAACGAAGAAATTTTCCATTGCTGCGGATGATGACCTCGGTACCTTAACAGGCGATGGGTTTGCTTTCAGCACCTCTGAAGCTGCAGCGAAGAATCCTGGTGGCTGGACTTTGCAGGCCGTAAGTCTTGAATCATTCAATTACCACCCTGACCCTACTGCCTGGATGGGCGCTGAATATGCCATCAAAGATTATTTGAAAGCAAACGAGCAGCGAAAAAAATATGATGAGCTGCTCAGGCAAGCCGATGCGGCATTCAACGCCGCAAGAACCGTGGAAGACCTTGGCAAAGCAAGGGCCCTGTATCACCAGGCGCTGGCATTTCTGCCGGAAGAAAATTACCCGAAGCAACGAATTGAGCAGATCGACCAGAAGATAAAGGATCTGCGTGATAAGGAAGCGCAGGCGAAGGCCGCCGAAGAAAAAAGAAAAGCGGAGGAAGCCGAGCGCAAAAGACTAGACGACGAGCGGAAAAAGAAAGAGGAGGAAGACAAGAGAATCGCCGCGCAGAAAAAAGCTGACGATCAGAAAAAAACGGAAGAACTAGAGATAGCGGCCGCCGAACAGGCAAAACAGGACGCGATTCAGAAAGAGCAAGACGAAAAAGAAGCCGAGATCAAGGCGGCTGAAGACAAAGCCGCTGCTGAAAAGGCTGAAGCTGATCGGATCCAAAAAGAGAAGGATGACGCTGATAAAAGGGAACGGGAGTATGCGGAGAAGCGCGACAGAGAAAAGAAAGAGGATGATCGCTCGTGGAAGATGAAAGAATCGATCGAAAGCTTGACTGAAAGCAGGCTGAGCCGTGAATGGGAGATGGCAAAAGCAGCATGGGATGCCAATCCTCCTACCGGAGCGGAGAAAACAAAACGATATGACCAGGCAACGGCGATCATGGCCGATGCAAGGCTGGTGGGCATTGGCGCGGATGAAAATTCAGTTATTGAGGCGATCCATTTATATCCATATCACCCCGAGGTCACGCGATGGATCGAAGATGGTGGCTCCAAGGCGGGATGGGATTACCTGGAAGCCGATTATTCGGTACGGTACAAGGGACTGCGTGAGTATTACCAACAATCGTTGAGCTATGCAGATCAGCAGAATATGGCACGGGGCCAGATCCAGTTCATGTCGCGGCAATTTTCAGAGATGGCAAGTCTCAAGCACAACTTCAGCAATCCGCAGGCCCTGATCGAGTCAGTGAACAGAAGGATGAGCCTCATCAGCCAGCAAAGGGACCAGGCCACGCAGTTTCACCTGGATAACCTGGATGCCAAGCTGAAGAAGAACGAGACGCTGAACAGTGCTACGGCAACCCAGGCCGACCGTACTGTTGCAGCCATTGGCGAAGGTCTTACTTCTGCCGTCGATATGATCAACAGCGCCAGCCAGGCCAAACGCGCCAAGGAGCAGCTGGAGTATGAGAAACGTACGCAAATGGAGAACATCCGCGATGGCATTATTGACGATACCTCAAACGGTATCGCTGAGCTCAAAAGCTCTCTCTTCAATACAGACAACCAGGAAGCGGAGAATGCAGCGCTCAACAGCTATTACAACCTTACCTGTTATCAGGAACAGGTGCGGACCCAATTCAACTACAATTCTACCAGCTGGTATGACAACTATTGCCCTAATACCTCAGGAGATCAGCACTTCAGAAACCTCAGGCCGTTGAATTCTTCTTCTCAGGCTTTAAATGTAGCCAGCCGGAAAGCGCAACTATACGCTTCCACTAAAATTGAATCGTTCAAGGAGGCCGCTTTGTTCAGGCTGGGTGATGTGGTGAAGAACAGCAATGACAACGCCGAGAACCTGTTCTATTCCTATCATATCTATCAGCAGCTGAGCTCCGATGAGATCGAAAAGATCCAGTACCAGTTTGCCAAACATGCTGTGTTTCCGGACCGCGAAGAGGCTCAGTATCTCAGCGCTGAAAAACGATTGAAAGAGATCATCCACAACTGCATTCAGAAAGAAGATGTAAAGACCTTCACGGCGATTGTGGATAAGAAGCTGCATCGCCAGATCGGTCAGCATTTCAGTGATGTGAGCATTCCTGCCATGATCAAAGGCGATAAGAGCGCGATTTTGTCGCTCCTGCTGAAGAATGACCAGGAATTCAACACGCAGCAGCTCAAGAATGGCTTGCTGATCGAGTCGCTGGTGGCAGATGCTGATGCCAACACAGCGGTGCTGGTGGCCAACGGTGCCGATATCAATCAAAAACTTGCTGACAAAAATCAGAAAGAGGTACCACTGGTGCTGCTGTTCTCGGAGAAAAAGGCCAAAACCATAACGCACCTGGTGGCCAGGAACACAGACTTCATCGCGATCAATGTTCTATTGACAGATGCTAAAAGCAAGGAAAGGTTCTATGGCAAAATGCTGCAGACGGCAGTGACCCAGGATAACATCTTTGCCATGAAAGCAGTTTCAGCGTATAGCCGTCCGCTGCTGGTAAAGAGCGCCAACAGCAATCATCAATTATTTGAGGAAGCCACGAATAGCAGCAGCGCCAAAGTGCTCGACTCGCTCTTCAGCTACAGCACCAATGATCTTGACAAGAACTATCTCGTGTTCAATTCCGCTAACCTGGCGGTGTTCAACGTGTTGAAACGACGCGGCCTCGACCTCAACTACAAGAACGCCGAAGGACTTACCGCGCTGCACAAAGCGGTTGAGAACAACGATATGGCTGCAGTCACCAATCTGGTGAGCGCGGGCGCAGACGGTGCCGTTCACAGCACCAAAGGTTTTTCACCAGTGCACCTGGCGGCGTATAGTAAGAACAGCATGGCCCTGGAGGCAATGGTGAAAGCCGACAAACGAACGGCCGCCGTGAAAGACAAAACATACGGATGGACACCGTTGCATTTTGCCGCGCGCGAAAACTACCTGGATGGTTGCAGAATATTGATCGAAAGTGGTGCCGATAAAAAAGCGAAAGACAACTGGGGACGAACGCCTTACAAAATTGCGAAAGAAAGATATTTTGTTTCTCTTAAAAATGTGCTGAAATGATGCGGAGATTACTAATTGTTGTCGTGGTTGTCACGGTTCTTTACAAGCACGGCTCAGCGCAAGATCTGAATCCTGAATATTATCAACCGTACGTGATCCCGGTTTCTTTTGCGGGCAACTATCTCAAAATAGAATACGGGGCATTGATGGGTTCGAAACAGCCAGCACCGGAAGCGTACACGTTCGGCATGCTGAACAATATGCTGCAGGGCACGTACAAACCCAAGTTCAAATCCATCGCCTCATTCGAGATGGGCTGGAGCTTTCCCAAGACAAAGATCCGTGATGTTGAGCAGCGTAACTTTGGGGTGACGGGTGACATTTCCCTGAAAGGACTGAAAGCGCCGTTCGATCTGAAAGGTCCTACCGACAAGAACATCAAAGCAACATATACAAAAGCAATTTCAGCTTATTCATTCGGTGCAGGGGTAAATCTCAACTACAGGTTTCTGCGGAAGCATTTTGTGCGGGTGGGTCTTAAATTATATCCTACGTTGCTGATGTGTCCTGATATGTTTGTGCAGATCACAACACCCAACGCTACAAATGAAGCCAACAGCAGCCGGTCCGTGATCACGGCGGGCAAGCAGAACCCAGTGAAGAACGGCGTGATCAGCAAATATGATTCGAAGGCAACGTCGGTGTTCACGCTGCAATATGCGTATGGGGCAGACGTGATCCTTTTCAAGACCTTTATGGCGGGCATCAGCTATAATCACGCCGTGATCAATGCCGATTACAAATATTATAACGACAGCCGGAATTCATTTGGCCAGCCAACGCTCACCACCAAGAGCTTTAAATCCAACCTCAATTACTCGCATGTTGCGCTGCGGGCAGGTTTTTATTTTTCCAGGGGTTATCGGTAATCAAACGGGTGATATAACCATGAAGAAGACAGGTATTGCAATTTGGCTGATGCTGATAATTTCCCTGGTGTTTTTGCAGGGCTGTGATAACAATGAAGTTGGCCCAAAATCACAAGACGTGGTGAAGGTGTACCCGGCTGCGGAGATCGGTACTTTTTCGGCTTCCGTTTCTGTGACCATCACCACGAAAGGTATTTTTACGGTGATCGAAAAAGGCATCTGCTGGGACACCAATAGCAAGCCGGATGTCAACGATAAGAAGGTGATTGCCACCGCCACCACCGGCGACTTCAAATTCACGCTTACACTGCCCGAAGACAATAAGGATTATTATGTGCGACCTTATTTCAAAGACGATTTCGGCAACGTTATTTATGGTAACGAGATCACATTTAAAACCTTGAAGGATCTTACGCTCTCCATTGTGAGTCAGGCGCCAACAGATATTACCGAGATCACGGCTACGATCGCAACATCCATTTCATCCACCGGTGTAGGCACGATCGCTTCGCGTGGCCTGGTGTGGGGAGAGACGGAGAACCCGGTAGTGGGAGGAAGTTTTCAGCAGGAGACCGGATCAGGCCCAGGCGATTTTTCGGTTGACCTGAAACAATTGTCTCCGAATAGAAAATATTATGCACGCGCTTACGGCACTTCCAACACCGGAAAGACAAGTTATGGCAACACAGTGGCCTTCTCAACACTTCCCATTCAACCTTTCACAGTAACGCTTGTGACGAAAGATGTTCCGGGTGCATCGTCTACCACCGCCAATGTGAGTGCCTCAATCACGGGTACCGGTAACGTTGCGGATCGGGGTGTCTGCGTGAATAAAACAGGAAATCCTACCATTCTGGACAATAAGGCATCGGCAGGCAAAGGTACGGGGGAATTCACGGCCTCGCTCACGGGTCTTACGCAGGGGACTATTTATTACGCAAGGGCTTACGCTACTTCTAACCTGGGTCAGACTGTTTATGGCAACCAGGTAATGTTTGTCACGGCACTGGGTGGCGCTTCATTTAGCTTTTCAACAAAAGCCGTTACCAACATCACCAACACTACAGCGGTGGCGGGTGCTGACCTGCAAGGCAACGGTGTGGTTGCCATGAAAGGTATTTGCTGGGGCACTTCCACGCTGCCCACGGTTGCCAACAATAAGATCGAAGCAGGTGCTGGCTTTGGCTCTTATAACGTGACGCTTACGGGCCTGACCACGTCTACGAAATATTACGTGCGTCCTTACGCCGTCAGCAGTGGTGGAACAATTTATGGAACCGAGGTGTCGTTCAATACCCCTGATCAGTTAACTGTTATCACAAGCGCGGTCACCAGCATCAATCCTCCGGGCGCAGTAAGCGGAGGAAGCATTACAGGTACGGGTACGGTGACGTCACGCGGCGTCGTTTGGGGAGCAACATCCAATCCAACAATGGAAAATAACAGCAGGACCATTGACGGCAGTGGTCAGGGTAGTTTCACAAGCAGTATTGGAGGGTTGACGTGGAACCGGACCTATTACGTGAGAGCCTACGCTGTTTCAGCAGGGGGAGTCACGTATGGAAACCAGGTGACCTTCACCACGCCGGTGTTTGTTGCCACATCGCTCACTACAACAGCGGCATCGAGCATTACAAAAACATCTGCTACTGCTGGAGGCAGCGTAACGGGCTCTACTTTAATAACTTCCCGCGGCGTTTGCTGGAGCACTTCGTCGGCGCCAACAACGAGCAATAGCAAGACAATAGATGGCAGTGGTTCGGGTTCTTTCACAAGTGCCATAACAGGATTAACGCCGGGTACATTGTACTACTTTAGGGCCTATGCAATCGACGTTAATGGTACTACCACTTATGGACCGCTCCTCACTTTTTCCACACAAGCTGATTTTACGTTGACCACCACAGCGGCCACTTTTATCACCGCTACTTCCGCCGTAGCTGGCGGTACTATTACCGGCACCGCAAATCTGCAGGAACGTGGCGTATGCTGGAGCACCAGCCCTAATCCTTCTACCGGTAATTCGCGGATCAATGCCAGTGCGCCAACAGTCACGTATACAGCACAGCTCAATGGCTTGCTTGGCGGCACAACGTACTATATACGGGCCTATGCGATCACTACCGGTGGCACCACCGTGTATGGTAACGAGCTTTCCTTTACAACAACGGCGGCCGCTGTAGTAACCACCACCACGCCAACCAGCATCACCATCAGCTCTGCGCTCACCGGCGGCACCATCAGCAGCACACAAACCATCACACAACGTGGCGTGGTGTGGGGCACGGCGCCGAATCCTGTGAAAGGTGTTCAGGCAAGTCTGAACAGTGGTAGCGGCACCGGAACTTTCACACTCAATGTAACAGGTTTGTCAGCTAACGTCACCTACTATATCCGGGCCTACGCTGTGACAAGCACCGGGCAAACGGTTTATGGCGATCAGAAAGTATTTACAACGCTGCCTTAGAACAGAAAACGCATGATACATCGTAAGAATTACAATGCTACACTTCTGCTTTTCCTGATTGGAATGATGCAGGGTTTTGCTTCATCACCTCAGCTTACACAAGCCCTGGGCCAATACAATGTATCGGAATTTGAAGCGGCGCAGAAACTGTTCCGGCGTGCTGCCGCAAAAGATCACGAAGCGTTTTATTTTCTCGGACGCCTGCATGCGCTGGGCCAGGGCGTGGAAACCGATCTTGATTCGGCTGCCTTTTATTATCGCAAGGGTATCGCTTTGGGAGACCGCAAGAATCATTACGGTATGTTCTTTCTGTATGCCAGTGGATGGAATGGATCTGAAAAGGATGAAGTGAAAGCGGCGGAGGTATTGGCAGAGGCTTATCCGGACATCGTTGCGAGCGCAAAGGCGAGTGCATTCTGGAAAAGTGTTCTGGGTGTCATGCACTACTGGGGTTATCATGTGCCTCAGGATTTCGACAAGGCTTTTGCTTTCTATTCCGAGGCTGCGCAGCAAGGTTGGAGCATGGGCCAGTATAACCTGGGTGTGATGTATGAACAGGGTGAGGGCACGATACCGAACCATGAGGAAGCGGCTAAGTGGTATAAGAAGGCAGCAGACAATGGATTTTCTGACGCATGTTACATCCTGGGGATGATGTATGAGTTGGGCGAAGATTTGCCGCGCGATGAAAGGAAGGCATTTCAGTTATATCAAAACGCGGCGTCAAAACGACAAATCGCTGCGCAGATCAGGCTCGCGGGCATGTATAAATACGGCGTGGGCACTGAACCCGATCTTGAAAAAGCGGAATACTGGTATCAGCAGGCTTCCGCTTCGGGCGATGAGAATGCCGATTCACAGCTTGCAGGATTGAAGGGATTTAAGAAACTGAAATATTTCAGGCTGCTGAAATGGGAGAAGGCACTTGAACAGGCGCGCCAGGAAAAGAAGCTGATCTTTGTCGATTTCTACACCACGTGGTGCGGCCCCTGCCGTTGGATGGAGAATAATGTTTTCAGCACTCCCGAGGTTGAACAATTCATGAGCGACAGGTTTGTATGCTTGCGGATCAACATCGAACAAGAGGAAGAAGCGCTGGTGGAAAAAATGGCGATCGAATCCATTCCCACGCTTGTATTCTTCGATGCTGATGGCAATGTGTTGAATAGAGGGAGCGGAGCTTTGGAGTCCGCAGATCTTATTTCAGTGGCGAAGAAGGTGCTGGAAGAGTCGTCGGACCACTGACAGGCGGGAGGAAATACGAAGTACGATCCCACGTACCTCGTATTTCGTACCTCGTACCTTCTATTCCACGTACCAATAGGTATTGCCTTTCAGATATTTCTTACGAAGCTCCGAATATTTTTTAAGGTCTGATTTCTTGATGGACTTACCGTTCACATTGAGGCCTTCATCACTCCAATTGATGGTTTCCAGGTGTTCGTCTTTGCCCAGGTAGCCATCTTTTCTCAGTGCTTCAGATAACTCGTCTTCGAAGACGTGCATATCGGCTTCCATTCTCTTCGCTTCCTGTTCCATTGCCTCGGCACGTTCGGCATGCCGGTGCGCTTCACGTTCCATTCTTTCAGCCTGGTCACGCTGGCGTTCAACCCATACATCCGATTGCTCCCTGGCCCGCTCTTGTGCCCTGTGTGCCTGTTCTTCCATTTGCTGGATCGATTGCTCCATTTTTTTCATGACTTCCTCGTGACCCATGTCAGCTATCATCAGGTCGTGGTGAGCCTGCCAGTTGTCGCCGAAGTCATTTTTAAAATTCTCTTCCAGTTCTTTCATCATCTTTTCGAAATCCTTCTCGTTCGATTGATAAAAGTCACTGAACCGTTCACGGAACTTCTTCTCGAAGGCTTCGCTGAATTCTTTCCAGTCCTGGTCATGCCTGTAGTGGAATCCACCGGGTATCGTATCTATCCGGAGATCAAAACTGAGTGGCACGGGAGGTTCGAATCCTGACATATCAGGGAACATTGGTGGAATGGTGGGCTCTCCGGGCATCGGTGGAACGGCAAAGTCAAAACTCATCAGTGGCATCATGGCCTCTCTCATATCCTCATCGCCATCGTACGATTCGACAACTTCTTCGTGCGGTTGTCCTTTTTCATCGTACGTGATGATGGACCTCCGGGAGTAGCTGGCTGACTTTTCATTCTTTTTGATCACGGTATCAGCGGCCTGGTTGGCTGCTTCACGGTTGTGTTGTTCGGGCTCTGATGTGATGGTAAGCCACGAAGCGCAGATCAATCCAACAACGAGCAATGCGGCAGGGATCAACCTGTCTCTGCCTGAATAATTCTTTGCAGACTTTTCCATAATACGTTTGATTCGGTTCAACAATTGGTTCTTGTTTTCAGCCAGGGAGAGCGCGAAGGCGGCTTTTGTCAACCTTGCTTCCTCGAGCTGGGTCAGCGCACGGGCATAGACCAGCGCGCTTCCGTGTTTGGCGATCACGGTATCGTCGCAGCAGAATTCCCTTTCCCTTCTGATGATGCCGGAGATGATCCATACAAAAGGATTGAAGAAGAAAATGGTTTCTACGAAAGACTGCACCAGGTTGATGATGTAATCGTGGCGCCTGATGTGGGCCAGCTCGTGAATGAAGATGGTCTCGATCTGCTCAGCGGGTAGTCCTGCGAGCATGCCCATGGGAACGAGCACGATGGGTTTCAGGCATCCGATCACCATGGGAGAATGGATGCGTGCCGATTGGGCCAGCGTGATCGCCCGGTTGATGCCCAATTGCCGGGCCAGCGTTTGCAATCGGTCATTCCACACATCGTCGATCACGAAAGACTCGGTTCTCAACTTCGACACATACCACCAAGCGCTGACCATACGCAACGCGAAAAAGAAGGCGCCGGCAGCCCAGCATAGAATGATCAGCGGCATGTTCGATGCCACAATGCCAATCACTGACATAACCCAATCTCCCGCAGAGCGGCCGGGGGATGTTGCGGCAGCAGATCCGGCAACGATATTATTAATGTTAATTGCAGCGGTTTCGGTTGGCGATTGACCGAACAGGTAAACAAACGTGGCGGCATTCATAACAACAATGAAAGCCATGCCGGTGCAGGCAATGATGTAACGGACTTGCGACAGGCGCGAAGGCGTGAAGCGCAACCCAATGACTACCAGTAACAGCACGATCATGGCTTGCCAAAGCGAATTCAGCAACGTCCATCCGAGTGCCTGGGTCCACGATGGGAAAAATTCAGCGTTCATTGTTCACCTCCTTCGAGTTTTTCCAGATATTTTTTGATCTCGAGCAGCTCTTCTTTCGACGACTTTTTGTTGCCCAGCGCGCTCATCACCAGTTGCATGGCCGAGCCCTGGAAAACAGTGTCTATCATTTTATCGATGATCTGCTGCCGGGTATTCTCCTGCGAAGGCACGGCTTTATAGAGATGCAGCTTGCCGCTTTTTTGGCGTGTCACCAGGCCTTTTTCGTGCATGATCTGCAGCAGCTTGAGAATGGTGGTATAGCCATTCATATCCTCGCCACCCATGGCCTCATGCACGTCCTTCACGGCAACAGGCCCCCTGGCCCATAGGATCTGAAGGATTTCAAGCTCTTTTTCTGTAGGTTTTACCTGCGAACGGTTCATATACGAATATTTTCGTAATACAATCTTACAAGACGAACGTTAAGAATACAAGTTTTGTTACGAAAAAATTCGTATTTATTTAGAAGGCAGGGCGAATCACCATGATTGAGTGGTGCGTTATGTGCCAAAGCTTTCGAAGCTGGATATAGATTGCCTGTGGCACATGAAACTACCAATGCTAAATAGCCCCGGGCTTGCACCCGGGGCTATTTACATTGAGCCCCTTCAGGGCTCGTTGGTTGTCGGTTTAGAACGTTGTTTTGATGTCGTCCTGAAGCTCGCGGATCAGCTTTTCGGTAATGCCGGTAAATTCCTGTTTCTTTTTTTCGAACGATGCGGCACCGTTACCTGCAACAAGCTCTTTGATCTCTTCAACCAGCAGCAGGAATGTTTTGTCGAGCATGCTGATGGTAGGTTTGATCTTGTGCGCCGCCTTGCGGTAGATCTCCGGATCTTTTTGCCGAAGCGCATCTCCGAGCGCCTGCTGCAGCTCCTGAAGATTTTTGATCAGCAGGCCTGCCAGCTCACGTTTGAATTCTTTATCGCCTTCCGTGTAGAGATCGAGGTTGAACGTTTTTTTCGGAGTGGGCTCTGCGCCCTGCGGCTGCAAGGCATCGATGTATTGCGCGATCCTGCTTTGCAGCTCTTCCGGCAAAAAGGGCTTGCTGATGAAATCGTTCATACCTGATAGGATGGCCTTCTCCCTGATGTCGATCATGGCCGAGGCTGTGAGGGCAATGATAGGAATTTCTTTAAAGTAAGGATCATCATCAATTTCACGGATCTTCCGGGAGGCTTCGTAACCATCCATCTCGGGCATCTGCAGATCCATCAGGATAAGCTGATACGATTTGTTCTTCACCATTTCGAGGGCTTCTTTTCCATGGTTGGCGAAGTCGACGTCCAGTCCCCACTTGCGCAAAAAATTGGAGGCAACGATCTGGTTCACCCGGTTATCTTCCACCAGCAACACCTTCGCTTTTCTGCCGATGGTGCTGCTCACGGTTTCGAATTTCTTTTGTACCGCGGGCGCTTTGATATCGCCTTCTTCGAGCAGCAGGGTAAACTTGAATTCCGAGCCTACACCCGGCGTGCTGATAACTTCAATTTCTCCGCCCATCAGGGTCAGCAGTTTTTTGGTGATGGAGAGGCCCAATCCCGTACCGCCAAATTTGCGTGTAGTGTCTGAGTTGGCCTGTGCGAAGCTTTCGAAGATCCGCTTCACTTTTTCGGGCGCTATTCCAATACCTGTGTCTTTGATGGAGAAGTTCACAGCATGTTTATGCGCATCCACGGGTTCGGAGGTTACCGAGAGGATCACACTTCCGTTGCTCTCGGTAAACTTGATGGCGTTGCCAATCAGGTTGGTGATGATCTGCCCGATGCGTACCTGATCGCCCTTCACCACGGTGGGCGCGGTTTTGCTGTAGCTCAACGACAGGCTTACACCTTTCTCACGTGCCCGCTGGTCCAGCACCTGTTGCATGTTCTCCAGGAATTCGGGCAGGTTGAAGTCGATGTGCTCCAGGCTGATCTTGCCCGCCTCGATCTTGCTGAAATCGAGAATATCGTTGATGATCGTTAACAGGTTTTCGCCGGAGAATTTCAGCAACCTGAGGTTCTCCTGCTGGTCGGTGCGTGGATTTTCGATCAGCAGCAGGTTGGTAATGCCCACAATGGCATTCATCGGTGTTCTGATCTCATGGCTCATCATGGAGAGGAACTGACTTTTGGCAAGGGTTGCTTCTTCCGCTCTCTCCTTGGCTTCGCGCAGCGCCAGCTCTGCGGCTTTTCTTTCGGTAATATCCCTGGCCGAGGTTTGAAACCCGATCATCACACCGTCTTCGTCGAAATAAGGATGGGAGTTGGACTCGAGCCAGATCAAATTTCCGTCTTTCTTCCGCATGCGGTATTCGGCCCGGGCCGGTATGCCGCTCATGGTTTTAGGATGCACTTCTTCCAGCATCTTCTTCCGGTCTTCGGGCTCGATCAGGTCGAATGCAGATTTGCCGACAAGCTCCTCCGGTTCGTATCCGAGAATTTCTTTTACAGAAGGGGAAATGAAGATCCGTTTGGCATCAGTGCCCGCGTTGTAGAGCGAGATCAGGTCTTTGGAGTTGGTGCTGATGAGCCTGTAAAGTTGCTCGCTCTCTTCCGCCTTTCGAACAGCTTCTTTCAACGGCGTGATATCGCTCACGGTGCCGATGAACCCGGTAACCTGGTTGTCTTTGTTCCTGATGGGATGAAGCTGGTTAGAGATCCAGGTGATACCCTTGGCAGGAGTAGAGAACCGGAATTCGAGCGATACACTTGATCCGGCGCGAATAGCATGGTTCCACAACTCGATCACTTTTTCGCGGTCGTCTTTGTAAACAGCCTGTTGTCGTGCCTCAACCGAGGTATTTTCGGGGTCAAGCCCTACGATCTCGAACCATTTTCTATTGATGAACGTGGCCTTGCCTTCCTTGTTGAGTTGGTAGATGCCTACCGATGCATTTTCAGTGAGCGACCTGAAGAGTGTTTCGCTGGCTTGCAGGGCTTCACGTGCCTGTACCAATGCCGTAATATCACGCGCCACTACATTTACTTTGAAGACCCATTCATCGCGGAAGAACATGCGTACATTCTGGCCTACCCACAGATCCGATCCATTGGCGGGAGTGATCGCGAATTCCAGATACGAAACTTCGGTTTTGCTGGCGAGCTGCTGTTTGTAAAACGACACAACCCGATGCCTATGGTCAGGATGGACCAGGTCCCAGTAATATTTATCCGCCAGCGCTTCTTTGCTATACCCGCAGATGCTTTCCATCACAGGGTTCACATAGCTGAACTTTCCATTTTCATCCAGCTCATAGATCATGTCGGTGGCCCGCTCCACCACTTCCCTGAACTGGCGTTCCCGTACTTCGATCTTCTCATGCAGCGCGTTGACATAATCCAGGTTACTTCTCAGCTCTTCACCGGTGGCCTGCAGCTCTTCATTCATGGTTGAAAGCTCCTGGTTGGCATGGGCAAGCTCCATGTTGGTGCCTTTCAACCCCTTCACCATGGGAGAAAAAATAAAAATGAACTCCAGGAGCAGCACAATCACGCAGGCTACTGCCAGCGCCAGCTCGATGTTCTTCATGTTATGCAGCTTTTCTTCAGCTTCGTGCTGGTAGGTAGCCACAGTACGCTCCATAGTGTAAAGGAAGTCAAGCTCATGTTGCGAGACTACCTCCACCGTTTGGGTGGCGGTAGCCAGGTCAGGATAGCCGGTCAGTTGGTTACACGCTTTTGCCATGGCCGATACATGCGGCGAGATGATGCGGAGCAGGGAGTCGATCGCTGCGCTGTTGCGGCCGGGACCCCCAAGCTCTCCGTTGACCAGCTGCGAATGCACATGCTGCCATTCCTTAACCAGTTTTTTCAGCGTGTCAAGTCCCGCCTGATCTGTTTGCCCGTTCTTAATTGCATTGTAAGTGTAGAGAACACGTTTGGAGATGCGTTGGCTGAGCATGCGCTGCCGGCCGGCAATATTGATCAGGTTTGCGTCATCATTCTGCTGATTGAGGTCATACTGGATAATAACCTGCGAGATAACGATGGTGAGCACCACCGTTGTAATGAACAAAACATATTGAGCCTTGAGACTACGGGTATTCATGAAGGTAAATTCGGGCAATGGAATAGGTTTTCCGGATAGCAAGTTAAGGGGAAATCAGATGCGTTTCTTTGGTTTTCTTGTCCTGATCATATAAGTGGCTGTTCCGGTGTTTCATCGCAAGGGTCCGTTCAATGGCCGGGGTTCATATACGGTGCACCTAAATTGCAGCCGGGTATGTTTACATCAACAGTTTCTTATTATTTTTAAGATACAATAAAGTTCTTTAACGTCGATATCCTAATCGAAAATTAATGGCAAAAATACTTGTATGCGATGATGATGAAGCACTGGTCAGCATGGTGCGTTTCAAACTATCGCGTGAAAACCTTGGCGAGGTGATCAAAGCTGCGGACGGAAGGGAAGCCAAAGCCCTGTTGCAGGAGTCGGATTTTGACCTGGTGATCACCGATATCCATATGCCCTTTCATTCAGGCCTCGAAATTACCACCTTTATCAGGAACGATCTGGGGAAAAATACCCCCATTATTGTGCTGTCAGCGGAAGGGTTGGAAAACACGGTTTTACAAGCTTTTGAAATAGGCGCCAACGATTTTATCACCAAACCTTTCAGTCCCGCAGAGCTGGCAGTGCGGGTGAAAAGGATCCTAAAAAAATGAAGAAGACCCGTTATGTGGTTGGAAAACGTGCTTAACTCTTATCATTTAACCCAGGCAGAGCGCGTTATCATTTATGGCTCCGGTCTTTTGCTGGTAGCAAGCTTCGGCGCCGTGCTGATCCTTTTCCTGAGCCGCATCATAAAATCGCGCGGGGCTGCACGCACACGACGGTTGCGTGAGCAATTCCAGAAGATCCTCAACGCCATTGTGGTGAATGAGACCTTCTCGGAAAGATCAACCCCCGTATCGGCCTTCGAATACCGCATGGCCGAGCTGCGGCTCATAGCAGGGTCATCTGCTTCTGCCCGGCAGATACTGATCACGCAGATCCTCGAGGTGAAGAAAAATCTTTATGGCAGCTCTGCAGAGGTGCTTACGTCTACTTACTACGCGCTTGACCTCGACCGTGACAGCCGGCGTAAGCTCAGGAGCTACCAATGGAAAAAGAAAGCACAGGCCATCCGTGAGCTGGCAGAGTTCCATCATCAGCAAAGCATCCCCCAGATCGTACGTTTCCTCACTTCGGCCAATGCTATTCTGCGGCAGGAGAGCTTCATGGCCCTCGTACGCCTCGAACCACAACCGCTTACATTCCTCGATCATTATGACCTGGAGATCTCCGAATGGATGGGCATCAACATCTATAACTATCTCTCGAAGATCGAAGTGCGTAAACTTCCGGATTTCAGCCGATGGTTCAATCACCCCAACGTGAGCGTAAGGTTGTTCAGCATCAGCATGGCGCGCCAGTTCAGGCAGACCGCTGCGCTTCCGGCCCTTGTCGATCAGCTTTACAGCGATAACCCGAACATCGTGGGGCTTGCCGTGTCAACGCTGGGCTCGCTGGAAGCTTACCAGTACAGGAAAGACATCGTGAGCCTGGCCACACACGTCTGGCCCTTCGAAAGACTTGCAGAACGCGCCGTCAAATGCCTGGGTGCTATCGGCGACATGGATGAAGACATCGGTCTGCTGAGCAAGTTCCTGTCTCACCCTGCCTATAGCGTACGCTTTGAAGCCGCCTGCGCCCTGCGGCAGCTGGGTGACAAGGGAGAAATAGCTTTACGGAACTTTAATGAACAGAACGACAACAACCTCCAAGGCATATTGCAACACCTGTCTGAACCATTACTGAAATGATCGGCGTCATAGGCGATATCATTCTTTTTATTGTCAACACGCTGGTGCTGATCTATGCGGTCTCCATCGCGTTCTGTTACCTGTGCCTCGCTTTTATCTCCATGTGGGAGATGCGAACATACATGCACAAGAATTATTTTGTGGATTACCGGTTCATCCTCTCGTCACCTTTTGCACCCGGTATTTCGTTGATCGCGCCTGCCTACAACGAAGGTCTCACCATCATCGACAACGTCAAGTCGCTGCTCTCCATCATGTACAACAATTACGAAGTGATCATCGTCAACGATGGCAGCAAAGACGACACGCTGCCGAAGATGATCGCCGCCTTTGACCTGGTGAAGGTGCCGTATGACCTTCAGAACCAGCTTCACACCAAGCCTGTGCGCGGCATCTATAAATCGCGGAACCTGGCCTTTAAAAAATTGATGGTGGTAGACAAGGAAAACGGAGGCAAGGCCGATGCATTGAACGTGGGACTCAACATTTCGGCGAAAGACCTCGTGGCCTGCATCGATGTGGATTGCATCATCGAGCCGGACGCGCTGCTAAAGATGGTGAAGCCGTTCCTGGAAGAGCCCGTGGAGGTGATCGCTTCGGGTGGGGTGGTGCGCATAGCCAACTCGTGTGTGGTGGAAGAGGGAAGGCTGATCGAGGTACGTCTGCCGCAAAATATGGTGGCCCGGTTCCAGGTGCTGGAATACATGCGCGCTTTTCTGCTGGGCCGGATGGCGTGGGCCAAGCTGGATGGACTGCTGCTGATCTCGGGCGCCTTCGGCCTTTTCAAAAGAGACATCGCCATCAAAGCAGGAGGTTATAACCATAAGACCGTAGGTGAAGACATGGAGCTTGTGGTGCGGATGCGCGCGTATATGCACGAGCAGAAGCGGAAATACAAGGTCTCCTATATCCCCGATCCACTGTGCTGGACAGAGGCGCCGGCCAATTATACCATTCTTGGGAGACAACGCAACCGCTGGGCACGCGGTACTTTCGAGACCCTCAAGATCCACCGCCGCATTTTTTTCAACCCGAATTATGGCGTGATCGGCATGCTCAGCTATCCCTTCTGGTTCTTTTTCGAATGGCTTGCGCCGTTTGTAGAGTTCTTCGGCCTGGCATTTTTTCTCATACTGGTGATCCTGGGAAAAGTGAACTGGATCTTCTTCCTGGTACTGTTGCTGGCCGTATACAGCTTTGCCATTTTTATTTCCATGTGCTCCCTGCTGGCGGAAGAGATGTCGTTTTTCAAATACACCGCTAAACGTGAAGTGGGCAAAATGATGCTTACCGCGCTCATCGAGCCGTTCTGGTTTCACCCACGGGTGGTCTGGTGGTCGATAAAGGGTAACTATGACCTCATCAAAGGCAAGAAGTCGTGGGGAGAAATGACGCGGCAGGGATTTGTTCAAAGCAAGAAAAAAGAAAAAACTGCAGCAGGCTAAGACCATGAAAGAAAGATTACGCAATGTCATTCTGTTTCTCGTGCCGTTATCACTGCTGTTTGCGGTAGTGTTTACGCTGCTACGGGTTTATGAGTATTTAGCGGGAGGCGCCGTTTTTTCAGCGCAGTACGAAGCGTTGGGTTTTCTGTACGACTGGCCCTTCGCCTTCAGCCTCATTCTTTTCGTGGTGGCATTTTGTATGGTACTTGCGCTGCTGCACACCGGCGTGGCAAAGCTCATGGGTGTGGTGCTGTATACATTATTGCTGATCATCGCATTTGCCCTCATCCAGTATTTTTCCGTGACCGGTGTACCTCTGAGCGCCGACTTCTTCGGTTACTCGTTCCAGGACATCGGCATCACTGTTGGCGCATCGGGAGTCAGTATCCTTACCGTTGTATCCCTTGTGTTGTATGTTGGACTTTTCATCGGCGGAGGCCTTTTGCTTCAAAAGTCGCGCATCACGGCAAACCTGTCGTTGCGTGGTGCCGTGATCATGCTGGTGTTGATCGCCGTGACTGCGTTCCTTCCGCTGCGACCCGCGCATGAGCAATTTGAAAAAGAGATCGATTACAACCTGGTGCTGAACAAATCTCAGTACTTTTTCGGGCGCAGCGTGTCTTATTGGCGCGAAGGCTCTGCGCTCGACACGGAAGGGACAAAAGCATTTGTTCCGGGTACCTATCCTTTTTTAAAGAAGGCAGACTATAACAATGTGCTGGGCCCTTTCCTCGATCGGTCTGAAGAGCGACCCGATCTTGTATTTCTGATCATAGAAGGACTTGGCAGGGATTTCACCGGGCCTGGTGCGCGCTACGGAGGCTTTACACCTTTCCTTGATTCGCTGGCCGGTAAAAGTCTGTACTGGAAAAACGGACTCAGCAATGCGGGGCGTACTTTCGGCGCGTTGCCCAGTATTTTAGGAAGCCTCCCTTACGGAAGGAACGGCTTCATGAGCTACGGTGCCGACATGCCCGACCACCAGACGCTCATCAGTCTGCTGAAGGCGCAAGGTTACGCCACGCACTTTTTCTATGGAGGAAACCCCAACTTTGACAACCAGGATCTTTTCCTCCAGTACCAGGGTATCGACTACATGCTCAATGAAAGCAACTTCCCGGCTACCTACAAAAGAGCCACGGCAGATAGCGACGGATTTACCTGGGGATTCGCTGACCGGGATGTGTTCCGGCGCTCGCTGGAGGTGCTGGACACGATGAGCCGTTCGCCGCGCCTGGATATTTACCTGACGCTGTCTACCCATGAGCCGTTCCGTGCACCGGAAGCACGTTTCGCAGCCATGGCTGACAAGCGGTTGCAGGAGTCTGGTTGGGATGAGGAAACCAGGAGTCGTTATGCGGAATACAAAGACGTGTTTTCCTGCCTGTTGTATACTGACGATGCCATCCGGGAATTTTTTGAACGATACAAACGCCGTCCTGAATTTAAGAAGACTATATTCATCATTACGGGCGATCACCGACTGATACCAGTGCCGCAGGATACACGGCTGTCGCGTTTTCATGTACCGATCATTATTTATTCACCTTTGCTTCGCCAGCCGGAAACTTTCGGATCGATGGCCGTTCATTCAGATATTATGCCTGCGCTGCTGGGCCTTCTTCGCAGTGAGTATGGAATGAAGTTCCCGGAAAAGATGCCCTTCATCTCTAAAACGCTTGACGTGAAGCGCGAACTTTCCGCAACACTCGATCTTGCGCTCATCCGCAACAAAGGTGAGATAAATGATTACGTCGATGGACTGCACTTTTTATCGGAAGGAAGGTTGTTTCAGATCACACCCGACCTGGGGCTGGAACCGGTGCGCAATGACGCCTTGCAGCATACGCTTCAGGAAAAATTACAGTTGTTCAAAAACAGGTCTGTGTATGCCGTGGAACATAACCGTGTAGACACTGTGGCCTCCGGGCATAAACTGCAACTGTTTACTTTTACCGAACACGAAGAGAAATTTATCCGCGGTCACGGGCTGAAGGACCTCAAGCCGGACGAGCTGTTTGCAAAAGCACGTGCGCTTGCCTTTGAAAAGAAACGCGACGACAGCAGGATTGTGCTCAGGGTACTGCTGAACGAAAGCCCCAATTATCACGATGCGCGGATCCTGCTGGCCCGTACTTTCGCCTGGGACAATCGTTATGATACTGCACATTTTTTCCTGGCGCAGGTGATTGAGCGCGCGCCTGCGTATGGCGACGCCTACAACGCCCTGGCTGACATCGAATACTGGAAAGGCAACCACGGACAGTCACTCACGCTCGCCGAAAAAGGATTGTTATCAAATCCCGAAGATCCGGAGCTGATGGCCAGGAGGGCGAGAGGATTGTGGATGACGGGCAGGAAAGAAGAAGCAAAAAAAATCACCGAAGCTGTGTTGCAAAAGTGGCCGCAAAACGAAGTGGCCCTGGACCTGATCAAAAAACTGGCCCCATGAGAAAACTGCATATTGTTTTAATCGCGTTGCTGTCAAGCACAGGTTGTTTTGCACAGGACTGGACCACGCTTGGCGCGGATGACCTGTTTCTGCTGGCAAGGGAGAAGGCATTCAACGGGAAACGTGAAGAGGCCCGTACCATGTTGCAGCACATTCTTCAGAAGAGTCCCGACTATCACGATGTAAGGATCCTGCTGGGCCGCACCTATGCCTGGGATGGCCAGCGCGAATCTGCCCGGAAGGAATTTGAGGCTGTGCTGACGAAATCGCCTGATAACCTCGATGCATTCAATGCGCTCACCGACGTGGAGATGTGGGACGAGCGATATGCGCAGGCACTGATGGTGGCTGACCGGGGTCTTCGGGCCTATCCCAACGATGAAGACCTGTTGTACAAACGGGCCAGCATCCTGAACTTTCTCAAACGCCAGGAGGAAGCGTTGCTGACGTTGAACAAACTTCTTCTCATCAACCCCGCGCATGAAAAAGGAAATACTTTATTAAAAGGCATCAACACCAGCCGAATGAAGTATGCGGCGGGCGTTTCTTACGGCGTTGATCTTTTCAATCGCACCTTTGACCCGGCGCACTATGCTTCGGCGCAGCTTTCCAGGATCAACAGCTGGGGCTCGGCCATCGCGCGTGTGAACTATGCGTATCGTTTTCAATCCCATGGTGTGCAACCTGAGATCGATCTTTATCCCCGCATTGCCAACGGCGTGTATGCTTACCTGAACTATGGGTACTCCAGCACAGACCTTTTTCCCACACACCGCATCGGCGCGGAATTGTTCACGCGGCTGCCGGCAAATTTTGAAGCCTCCGCCGGACTCCGTCACCTGTATTTTGGCACCAACAGCAAGGTGACCATTTTTACCGGTGCCATCGGATGGTATGTGAAAGAATACTGGTTCTCCCTTCGTCCTTATATCACACCCGATGAAGAAACCGGAACTTCCGCGTCGGGATCACTCACGGTGCGGAGGTATCTTCGCGATGCCGAAACGTATGTGGGCCTCAGCGCGGGGCTGGGTTTCTCTCCGGACCTGCGGCGCATCCAAAGCAGCAGTGGGCTCACGGGTGATGAGATCTACCTGCTTCACTCACAGCGCAGCGGTGTCACCTTCCAGAAACTGGTCAAAGATGACCTGCTCGTCAACGCTTCTGTTGATGTTGTGCGGCAGGAGCTGATCTTCGATGCCGGAAATTATGTAGTCATCACCAGCCTCAGCGCCGGTGTGAAGAAAAAATTCTAAACCCGTTGATCACAGGTTGTCAAGAATTCCTTTCACCAGGTTCTTCCACTGAATGTTTGAAAAGCCCAATACGGCCGTAGCAGCCACCACGGTGTTCCTGACCTTGTCTGTAATGGCCGTGGTTTCAGTATTGGCAACTTCGTTTCTGCTGAAGACAGCGGCTGTAACTTCCCTTCCATCGCGCATTAACACAAAAGTACTTGTGGAGTGATCGTTCAGGAAATGCGCAACGTTTTCCCCTTGTTTTTTGGGATCGGAAGTTGGTCGTACGCGGAAGGCGACGTATTCAGCCGGTCCATCCGGAGCGCTCCTGTCTTCTATCGCTTCCACCCTTACCCAATCGTATCCGCCTCCTTCGGCATTTCCGGGACCGGGAAGATCGATCCTGAGATGATCACCGGTTTCTACCGTACGGTCAACCTCATTTCCAAAACCGTCTGTCAGCCTGAAGACAGCTGTAACCGGTTTAGCGTATTCGTGCCAGTGATTGATATTTACCAGCCGGTTGCGCGCAATCATGAAGAGCTTGCGTGCGTCGTTCTCATCTATAGCAACCACTGTGTGGTCGATATCCTTTTTAACCCCTTCTTTTTGATATGGGATTATTGCTTCATCTGCTGCTGTTATATGGCTCATCATATTCTTTTGGAAAAAAATCCAAAACTTCGTGCCTGATTTTGGCGTTTAGGAATAGATGTTGTGGCTGCTATAGTTATGGTGCAGTGGAGAATAGGGTGTTCAGGATATCATTACGCGGAGTGGAAAGGACAATTTTATCCGCAGGATCTCGCTAAAAGCAAGTGGTTCGATTTCTATGGCCAGCATTTCAATACGGTTGAGCTCAATATGACCTTTTACCGGTTTCCAAGAGTTGAATTTCTAAAAAACTGGTATAACCGCAGCCCGGAGCATTTTCGTTTTTCAGTGAAGGCGCCGAGGGTGATCACCCATTTCAAGCGCATGCGTGAGGCGCAACGTTACCTGCTGGATTTTTACGAGGTGGTACGGCAAGGTCTTCATGATAAGCTCGGCCCTATCCTTTTTCAGTTCCCGGCTTCTTTCAAGTTTGATGACGACAACCTCGACAGAATCGTGAAGCTGCTCGATCCTGCTTTCAATAATGTGGTGGAATTTCGCGATGTCTCGTGGTGGCAACAAAAAGTCTACGATGCATTGAGTAGTCATGGCATCACCTTCGCAGCCATGAGCCACCCAACATTATCAGACGGCGTGGTGAAGACCACCGATACGGTCTACTACCGGTTTCACGGTGTGCCTCATTTGTATACTTCACGATATGAGCTTCAAAAACTGGAGCAGGTAGCTCAGGAGGTTCAGCAGATGGAAGGTGTAACCCAGGCGTACATCTATTTTAACAACACTGCCGAAGGCGCGGCCATTGTGAATGCCCGCGAGTTTCAGGAGATCAGCGAACTGGTTCATTAACGATCGATACCCCATAAAAAAAAGGAACGTTCCGGACACTGCCCGGAACGTTCAAACCAAACCCCTCAAACCAACACATCCCCCGAGGGATCGGGGGAATCACCAATCCTTAAACCTAGGTATATAACACAATGCCAACCTGGAAGGTTCTGGAAAAAATAACTTTTAATGGTATTAATTCCAGACTAATCAATGGTGATGTACTAACGCCGTTTCACTTATGGCTGCCGCAAGAAAAAAGCGAAACAGTTATTGCACAATTCCTCATAAAAGAAGAGGACATTCATCATGTCCTCTTATCATCTATATATACAGATCCCTGAAAAGGAATCCGGATTTAAGTCAGCACTTCCAGATCGTTCACATTCTCGAAGATGAACTCGTTTTCATTCCGCACGTCGACAAAGATCACGGAATCCTTATGCACTTTACCAGCAAGGATCTGCTTCGACAGCTCGTTGAGGATCTCGCGCTGCAACACCCGCTTCAGCGGCCGTGCGCCAAACTGTGGATCGTATCCCAGCACCGCGAGCCGTTCTTTGGCACTGTCTGAAAGCTCCAGCTTCACACCGGCTTCTTCCAGCCGCTTCCGGATCAGGTCTACCTGTATGTCTACGATCTTCCGCGTGTCTTTGCGGCTCAGTGGACGGAACATGATGATCTCATCGATCCGGTTCACAAACTCGGGCCTCACCGTTTTCCGCAGCAGAGCAGTCACTTCTTCTTTCGTCTCATCCAGCACATCGAAGTAATTCGCGTCAGTGATCTTTTCAAAGTTTTCCTGGATAATGGACGAGCCGATGTTGGTGGTCATGATCACAATGGTATTCTTGAAGTTGGCGACACGTCCTTTGTTGTCGGTCAATCGCCCGTCGTCAAGTACCTGCAGCAGAATGTTGAACACATCCGGGTGTGCTTTTTCGATCTCATCCAGCAACACAACTGAGTATGGTTTCCTGCGCACAGCTTCCGTCAGTTGACCGCCTTCGTCATATCCCACATAACCGGGCGGTGCACCGATAAGCCGGCTCACGCTGTGACGCTCCTGGTATTCGCTCATGTCGATGCGTACCATGGCATTCTCGTCGTTGAACAGGTATTCGGCCAACGCCTTCGACAACTCTGTCTTACCCACGCCGGTGGTTCCCATGAATATAAAAGAACCGATGGGACGTTTCGGGTCCTGAAGACCGGCGCGGCTTCGTCTCACCGCATCGCTGAGCAAACGGATCGCTTCTTCCTGTCCTGCAACGCGGCGGCTAAGCTCATCTTCAAGGTGAAGCAACTTTTCGCGTTCGCTTTGCAACATCCTGGATACGGGTATGCCTGTCCATTTTGCTACTACTTCGGCGATGTCTTCGCTGTCCACTTCTTCTTTCAGCAACGAGTGCTCGCCCTGCATGGCTTTCATCTTGGTGTTGAATTCATTGAGGCGTTTCTCCGCTTCAACGATCTTACCATAACGGATCTCCGCTACCTTGCCAAAGTCGCCCGCTTTTTCGGCCTGTTCTGCTTCGAACTTCAGCTTGTCTATATTTTCTTTTTCGCGCTGGATGCCGTGCACCACTTCCTTCTCGCTTTCCCATTTCGCCTTCAGCGAGTTTCGTTGTTCTGAAAGCTCGGCGATCTCTTTGCTCAGATAAGCTTCCTGATCTTTGTCCTTCTCCCGGCGGATGGCTTCACGTTCGATCTCCAGCTGCATGATCCTGCGGTTGAGCTCGTCCAGCTCTTCCGGCAGCGAGTCCATCTCGAGCCTGAGCTTTGCCGCGGCTTCATCCATCAGGTCGATGGCCTTGTCTGGCAGAAACCGGTCAGAGATATAACGGCTCGACAGCTCTACAGCGGAGATCACGGCGTTGTCTTTGATCCTCACACCGTGGTGCAGCTCATATTTTTCCTTGATCCCGCGAAGGATGGAAATGGAGTCTTCAACGGAAGGCTCGTCCACCATCACTGACTGGAACCTGCGCTCTAATGCTTTATCTTTCTCAATGTATTTCTGATACTCCTTCAAAGTGGTTGCTCCGATCGCGTGAAGCTCACCACGGGCCAGGGCTGGTTTCAGAAGGTTGGCAGCATCCATGGCACCTTCGCCACCGCCACCGGCGCCGATCAGCGTATGGATCTCGTCAATGAAGAGGATGATCTGTCCGTTCGAGTCGGTCACTTCCTTGATCACCGCTTTCAGACGCTCTTCAAATTCTCCTTTATATTTCGCACCTGCCACCAGCAAACCCATGTCGAGCGACACGAGGACCTTGTCTTTCAGGTTCTCGGGAACGTCGCCGTCAACGATGCGCTGTGCCAACCCTTCAACGATGGCGGTTTTACCCACACCGGGTTCACCCAGCAGGATGGGATTATTTTTGGTACGACGCGAAAGGATCTGCAGCACGCGCCTGATCTCTTCGTCGCGCCCGATCACCGGATCGATCTTTCCTTTTTTGGCCAGATCGTTCAGATTCTTCGAATACCGCTCCAGTGATTTGTACTTGGCTTCGGCATTCTGGTCGGTAACGGAAGATCCGCCCCGCAGCTCTTTGATAGCTTTGATGAGACCAGCCCTTTCAAAGCCTGTATCTTTCATGATAGCGGATACTTTATCTTTGGTGTTGAGCAACGCCAACAGCAGATGCTCCACGGCGATATATTCGTCCTTGAATTCGCGTAATTCTTTTTCAGCCTGCTGCAGCACCGTATTGGTGGCAGAGGAGAGGTAGGGCTGCTGCCCTGAAACGCGCGGATACCCGTGTAAAATTTCACCGAGCTTGGTATCAAGCACAGTTTTATTGACGTTCAGTTTTTTGATCAGGTATGTAGTAACGTTCTCGTCCGTTTCAAGGATCGCCTTCAGCAAGTGTCCGGGCTCGATGGCCTGCTGCTGATTGCCCATGGCGATCTCAGCCGACTTTTGGAGAGCCTCCTGCGATTTGATCGTGAATTTTTCGAAGTTCATAGTTTCAATTCTCCGTTCCCTCTGATCAAAATGTAATCCATCAAATTTCCTCAGGCGTTTTTCAGAAACTTTGGCATTTAAATAATAGCTTTAGTAAGCATAAAGTGGCCAATTTGGCCTGGATCATGTCAAAAAGAACTGCTTCGACCTCCGAATTTTTGCCGGAAGCACGCCTGCTCGAGGTCGCCTGGGAAGTATGCAACCAGGTAGGTGGCATTTATACCGTTATCAGAACCAAGGTGCCTGCAGCAATGCGGTATTGGGGTGCCGGACGTTACTGTCTTGTGGGGCCTTATTTACACAATAACATTGCTGCCGAGCTCGAGCCCATGGATGATGTGCAGGATATTTTCGGGCAAGCTGCCGCTGCTTTAAAAAAACGCGGATATCACGTGCAATATGCCGAATGGCTGGTGACCGGTAAGCCAAGGGTTGTGCTGCTGAATCCCAGCTCCGTTGATGAGAAGGCGATCAATGTTGTAAAGTACCTGCTGTGGAAAAACCATGGCATTCATATTCCACCTGATAACCCGCTGGTGAACCAGGCTGTGGCGTTCGGTTTCCTTACCAAGCTGTTCGTGGATGAGCTGGTAAGGCTGGGCGGCAGCGAAGGCAAGCTGCTGGCACATTTTCATGAGTGGATGGCCGGTTTGCCGATACTGGATATCAAGCGCGAAGGCCTGCCGGTAAAAACGATCTTCACCACACACGCCACACAGCTCGGAAGGCACCTGGCCATCAACTCACCGATGTTCTATGCGCATCTTCCTTTTTTTAACCGCGAAGAAGAAGCGAAGAAATTCGGGATCGAGGCGGAAGCCACCATCGAATATGCTTGTGCCCAATCATCGGATTTTTTTACAACCGTGAGCGAGGTTACGGCCAGGGAATGCAAGCATCTGCTGAAGCGGAAACCCGATGCGGTGTTGCCGAACGGCCTGAACATAGAACGTTTCGAAACGTTGTACGAATTTCAGAACCTGCACTCAAAATATAAAGAGCAGATCCACCGGTTTGTGATGGGACACTTCTTTCCGGCTTACGCCTTTGACCTCGACAAGACCATGTACTTTTTTACGTCGGGCCGCTTTGAGTTCAAGAACAAAGGTTTTGACCTTACGGTGGAAGCACTGGCGCACCTTAACGAACAACTGAAGAAAGAGCAGGCAGACCTCACCGTGGTAATGTTCTTTGTCAGCAAACGGAACTTCTACAGCATTCAGCCCGAAGTGTTGCATTCGCGCGCGGTGCTGGACGAGATCCGCCAGACCTGCGATGCCATTCAGCGGCAGATCGGCAAGCGCCTGTTCCATGAAAGCACCATGCGGGATGATCACCACCTGCCCAACCTCAACGACTTTGTTGACGAGTACTGGAAGCTGCGCTACCGGCGAACAGTACAATCGTGGCAAACCAACAAGCTGCCATTGCTGGTAACGCACAGGCTTGTGGATGAGCAACAAGACGAGATCCTCAATATCCTGGCGGAAAAAAAACTGCGCAATGAAAAAGAAGACCGGGTGAAGATCGTGTACCATCCTGATTTCATCACGTCTTCCAACCCGCTGTTCGGCATGGATTATATCGAATTTGTACGCGGCTGTAACCTGGGCATCTTTCCCAGCTACTATGAACCCTGGGGATATACGCCGCTGGAATGTATGGCCTGCGGAATACCTTCTGTTACCAGCGATCTTTCAGGCTTCGGCGATTACCTGCTTCATCATTTTCCTGACCATGAAAAGAACGGCATGTACGTGGTGGAGCGGGGCAAAAGAAGCGTTGACTGGAGCGCGAAACAGCTTGCCGGTTTTTTACACAAATTCCTGCAGCAGGGCCTCAAGGAGCGCATCATGCAACGCAACAACGTAGAGAACTATTCGGCTGCATTCGACTGGGAGAACCTGATTCAGCCTTACAATGCCGTGTATGAAAAAGCGATCGCCATGTTTCCGGGAGACCAGGTGGTTGCTATGCAGGAACCGGTGGTGGGGTGATGGTTGCCGGTTGCCAGTTACCGGATAGCCGGTTCAGTGATGTGTTGTGATGAGATCATTTTTCTGAATAACAGAAAGTGAATTGAAACACAGCAGTGAAAGCCGTGACCATCTCAACCGGCCAGCTGGCAACCGGCAACTGGCAACTAATCTTTACTTCTTTCGCAGGTTGCATCCAACAGGCCGCACTTCCGGCGTTTCAATCTTCTGATTCGTGAGCATGATGTCTATGGCGTCGCGCAGATAGTTGTGGCGGACGTCGGCTTCTACCTGGGCATTGTCGTCTATGGCGCCGCGGTATACTACCGTGAACTTGCCATTGTTATTTTTTAGCAAAAAGGCTTCAGGACTTTTACGCACATCGAGCGCAGTCACCAGGGTCTGGTCTTTGTCGGCGAGGTAGGGCATGCTGAGGTTGAGCTGCTTTGCTTTCTTCGCCATGTTCTCTTTTGATTCTTCCGGATCGGGATGCGCGTTCACCAGCAGCACCGGAACACGATCCTGGTAAGCTTGTGAAAGTTTGGCGACGCGGTTGCGGTAATATTCATCGTAAGGGCAGGCGTTGCTGGTGAAAATGATCACCATGCCTGCGCATGAAGGAAAGTTCTCCGGTGAAACAGGCTGATCGTTCAACACATTCACGAGGCTGAAATTGCTTACTTGTTGGGAGAAGGCATTGAAACCAATCAGACAGGCAAGCAGCAGAAATACTTTTTTCATATCGATCATTTGTTTAGCACAACCACAAAATCATCATGCACGCGGTATTGTAAAGGTATTGCCGTTTCATAGTTATTGACAATTATTCTGCCAATTAATTCCCCCTGCTTTTCCCTTGAAAACGGGCTGATAATGAGGTTTTTGGCGAAAACAAGATCTTTTTTCCCATGGATCTTCACCAGCGCTTCTTTGGCCGACCAGTAAATGCAGTGTTTCACCATATCATCGCCTGCATCTGCGAGCTCGGCCGGGGCCAGCACGCGAGGGGCGACCTTGAACAGCTTCTCTTTGGGTTGTTCGAGGTCGATGCCTACCGATCTTTGACGATCGATGACGGCGGCCACGTAAGGATAGGAGTGGCTCAGCGAGATCTGGAAGTTGTGACCTGCGGGATATGGTTTTCCGAATTCATCTTTCGTGAGCCCGAGAAAAGGTTCTCCCCAGTTGTTCAGCAGTGCTTTGATCAGCGCTCTTCCGGCGAGGAACTCCAACCGTTTGAGATTGCTGGTGATGTGGCCGGGAACTTGTTCATGGGGGGCAACGCGGGCGGCAAGTGTTGACTCGCTTTCATTTATTTTCCAGATCGCCCAGGCTGCGTTTGATCCATTGTATAAATCCATAACTTTCGGAAAGTTATGCAAAAACTACAAGTTGCAAGGCTGCACAGTCTCACGGGCCACACCGATGCGGTTTACACCCTGCAGCCTTCGTCGCAGGCACATCACTTTTTTTCGGCGGCGGGAGATGGTATGGTGGTTCTGTGGGATCAGCAGCAGCCGGAGCAGGGACAGCTGATCGCACGGCTTCCGAACTCGATCTATGCGCTTCATTTTCATCCGGGCAGTGAAGTGCTGGTAGCGGGCCACAATTACGACGGCATTCATGTGCTCGACTGGAAGAATAAAAACGAGATCGCATCGTTACAGTTATCGAAGGCTGCCATTTTTGATATACAGTCGCGCGGCGAGACTGTGATGGTTGCCTCCGGCGATGGTTCGCTGACGTCTGTGGACCTTACGCGGATGATGGTTACACAACGTGTGCAGGCTACCGACAAAAGCGCGCGCACCATTGCGCTGAATGATACGACGGGCGATATCGCGGTGGGGTACAGCGATCATTTCATCAGGGTATTCGATGCAAAGCTCAGCCTGAAAAGGGAGTGGAAGGCACACACCAACTCGGTATTCACCCTGCGTTATACATCAGATCAGAAATACCTGATGAGTGGTTCGCGTGATGCCAGGCTCAAGGTGTGGGATGTGCAGGGAAGCTATCACCAGGCAGCGGAAGTGGTGGCCCACATGTATGCAATTAATCACCTCGATTTTAGCCCTGATGGCAAACATTTTGTAACTTGTAGCATGGATAAGTCCATTAAAGTGTGGGATGCGGAGGAGTTGAAGTTATTAAAGGTCATCGACAGAGCCCGGCACGCAGGGCACGGAACTTCCGTCAACAAGCTTTTGTGGACAGGTTACAACAATCAATTGATCAGCGCCAGCGATGACCGGACAATCTCTCTATGGCAAATCATTTTTTAAACTTTGATATATGAAGATCACACCACTCGAAATACGGCAAAAGACCTTTGAAAAAAATTTCAGGGGTTACGAAAAGGACGAGGTACACGCTTTTCTGCTCACCCTTTCGCAGGAATGGGAGCGTCTCATGGATGAGAACAAGGAGCTGCGGATCAAGCTGGAGACCACAGAACGTGAGGTAGGCAAGCTGCGCGAGGTGGAGAGCTCATTGTTCAAGACCCTGAAAACCGCCGAAGACACAGGAGCGAACGTTATAGACCAGGCACGGAAGGCCGCAGAGCTTCACCTGCGCGAGTCGCAGATCAAGGCCGACGCCATCCTCAACGAGGCAAAGACAAAAGCCAAAGATACCATCGAAGAATCCGAGACCCGGTCGAAGGAAGTTGTTGCCGACATGGAAGAGCGCCTCAAAGGACTGGTGGATAACTACAAGAAACTGGAATCGTCGCGTGAAGACCTGCTCAGTGAGCTGAAAAGGATGGCCACAGACATTATGGACAGGGTGGAACGTTTCCGTAATATCACCCGCGATTTTGACGCCGACAAGCACCTGAACGCCGTAAAACGCGAGGCCAAAAAGATCATTTTTCCCAACTACCAGGCAGAGACACCTGCTCCGCCTTCAAAGCCCGAACCTGAGCCGGTACAGGAACCCGCTCCCGTGCTGGAGCACACCGTAACAGAGGCCCCTGTCAAAAAAATGCACAGATCCTTCTTCGACGAGATCGGTTAAAAGGCAGCGGAAAGGCGTATGAATGATAAGCAGAACGTTTACATTTGCTACGCTTAATTTGTAACCTTTCATTCTCATGACCGGAAAAGTAGCCCTCGAAGGACTCGAGTTTCATGCCTTTCACGGCGTCTATCCGCACGAGCGCAACTCAGGGAACTGGTTCGAGGTAGACATCGCCGTCGAGACCGATTTTTCGGAAGCCGCCGCCAAAGATGAGCTGACAGGCACGGTGAATTATGAGACCTTGTTCCAGATCGTGAAAGATGAAATGGAACGCCCCTCCAAGCTTCTCGAAACCGTAGCAGAAAAAATTGTAGGCAATGTGCTCCTCCAGCTCCCGGCCGTGATGCAGGTAGAGCTAAAGATCTCCAAGATCAACCCGCCGATAGGAGGGAAGGTGAGGAAGTCGTCGATCAGTATTGTGAAGAAGAGGTGAATTGGTTGCCGGTTACCGGTTGCCGGGTGGCCAGTTCAGCACAGGCTTCGGCTTTCACTTTATGATTTCAAAATCAATTTGATAAATAGCAGATAGTAGTTTTTGGACACTACACGAACCGGTAACTGGCAACTGGCAACCAGTGACAGGTACCTCAGCCCGAAACCTTCCCATCCTCTGGATTAGTAAAGAGAAACCCTCTCGCATCTTCGCCATCGTGGAAATCGACTTCTTTGCCGATCAGGTACATGGTGTGTTTTTTATCGATGTAAACGGGGATATCGGATATTTCGTAGGCCATGTCTGACGCTTTCCTTTTGTCGAAGCCGATGATGAGTGAAACGCCGCAGCCCCCGCCTTTAACGCCCACCCGAAGCCCGTAATCTTTAGGGATGTTCTTGGTCTCCATGATCTTCTTGATCTCGGCGGCAGCCTTTTGAGAAATTGTTACTGGCTGGACGTTGTCAAACATGTTCTTAGATTTGTGGCGCAAAATTATCTAAATTTCAAACACAAATCCCTTTCAATAAATTCTATTCTATGGATGCTCTCATTGAATTCGGCAAAATTCTGATCCCTGCTTCGGTTGTACTGTATGCGGCTTATCTGATGGTTCGCTCTTTTACGCAAAAGGAGATCGAGCTGAAGAAGCTGGAAGTACGCGGCCGCAGTATCGAGACCGTTTTGCCAAGCCGTCTTCACGCCTACGAACGGATGACCCTCTTCCTGGAGCGGATGGCACCCCAGAATTTGCTGGTCAGGCTCAACACCGCCACGGTGCCTGCGCGGGAATTTCATCACCTGCTTCTGGCCGAAGTGCGCAACGAATACAATCACAACGTATCGCAGCAGGTCTACATCGGCGAGGCCGTGTGGGAGCTTATTAAAAACGCCAAGGAAGACCTCATCGTCACCATCAACGATTCTGCCAGCGAGGTGGGCGAAAATGCAACCAGCCTTGATCTGGCCAAGAAGATCTTTGAAAAGAACATGCTCAAAACGGTTGATCCCCTCGCGCACGCCCTGTCGCAGCTCAAGCAGGAGATCCAGCGCACGTTTTAGGCGGCACGATCGTTGTTCCCTTATACGCGCTATGATCACCAACAACTTTTTTACAGCTGCCCTGCGAAAAGCTGCCAGTATGGCCGGTAAGCCGGGCCGTTTAATGTTGCTTTTATCACGCCTTGCCGCCAAGCTTCGTGAAGTGAACTGGCAGGGCGTTAATGCTGCCACGGCAAAAGACAGGATCTACGTGCTCGGACGCCTGATCAAGGCTTATGCGCTGGGCCATTATCGTGAGATCCCCTGGAAGTCGTTCCTGATCGTGGTGGCTGCCATCATTTATTTCGTCAATCCTTTCGACCTGCTTCCGGACCTGATCCCGCTGGCAGGCCTTACGGATGATTTCGCCGTGCTGGTGTGGGTGTATAATACCCTGAACGTAGAGATCGATAAGTTCCTCGCCTGGGAACAATCACGCATTGCTTCATGAAAACTGCGCTTGTTGCCGGAAGCACCGGCCTCATCGGGAACCAGTTGGTGCAATTGCTGCTGGCCAGCGATCGCTACGACCAGGTAAAAGCCATTACGCGTACGGACCTGCCATTGAATCATGCCAAGCTTGTACAGATAAAGGTTGACTTCCACAGGCTTGACGACTTCAAAGATGAGCTGAAAGCCGACGATGTTTTCTGTTGCCTCGGCACCACCATGGCCAAAGCCAGGTCAGAAAAGAAATTCCGGGAAGTGGACTATGATTACCCGATGGCCCTTGCAAGTCTCAGCCTGGCGCAGGGAGCAAAACAATTTCTGCTGGTATCGGCGCTGGGTGCCAACAAACAATCTTCCATTTTTTACAACCTGGTAAAAGGCGAGCTCGAAGATGCTGTTACCAAACTTCAATTCCGGGCTATCCATATCTTCAGGCCTTCGTTGCTGCTTGGACCAAGAGCAGAACATCGCTCCGCCGAAGAAGCCGCCAAGTTTTTTTATAAGGTCTTCGGATTCCTGATCCCGGCGAAATACAAAGCCATCGGCGCCGACAAAGTGGCGAAAGCAATGATCCACTTCGCCACCCAGGAAGAGCGTGGCATCTGGATCCACGAATCCCGTGACCTCCAACGTTTCTGATATTCGTTTATACTCGTTATTTTTATCAGTGCATTCATCCTGCAAATCCTATAATCCTAAATCCTGATCCGTGGTAGTAGTGGTCCAACGCGTTTCTTCAGCTTCAGTTGAAATTGAAAAACAGATCCATGCCCAGATCGGCAAAGGCCTGCTGGTGCTCACCGGTATTGAAGAGGCCGACAACGATGAGGATATCGACTGGCTCGCCGCCAAGCTTGTAAATCTTCGTATCTTCAACGATGCTGAAGGTGTAATGAATGTAAGCGTGAAAGATGATGGAGGCGACATCATTGTGGTAAGCCAGTTCACGCTGCACGCCAGCACCAAAAAAGGGAACAGGCCTTCGTACATCAAAGCGGCCAGGCCTGACGTGGCAATACCGCTGTATGAAAAGTTTAAAAAAGCGGTGGAGGCTGCGTTAGGTAAACCCGTTCAGTCGGGCGTGTTTGGCGCCGATATGAAAGTGAGCCTGCTGAACGATGGACCGGTGACCATTATCATCGATACGAAAAATAAGGTATGAGCCGCATCGAACTCATTAAGGGAGACATCACAAAACTGGAAGTTGACGCCATTGTTAACGCAGCCAACTCCAGCCTGATGGGTGGCGGTGGTGTTGATGGTGCCATTCACCGTGCGGGAGGTCCCGCGATACTTGAAGCATGCAGCGCCATCAGGAATGCACAAGGTGGCTGCCCCCCGGGTGAAGCGGTGATCACCACGGGTGGAAAGCTGGCAGCGAAGTTTGTGATTCATACCGTTGGGCCCGTCTGGAACGGTGGAGGTAAAGATGAGGAACGAATCCTGGGTAACGCTTACCGGAACAGCCTGAAGCTTGCTGTGGATAATCGCATCAGGACCATCGCTTTTCCGAACATCAGCACGGGCATCTATGGATTTCCTAAGGACAAGGCTGCTGTGATCGCTATCAATACAGTGAAGGATTTTTTGGAAACAGATTTTTCGATAGAGAAAGTTGTTTTCTGCTGTTACGATCAGGAAAATTTTGATCTTTATTCAACGCTAATATTATGACCAGGTTATTACTCATTATTTTTTTATTGGCTATCGAAGTCTCTGCTGTTGCGCAGAACAAATACGGATTGAAAGCCATGGCGTATCCGGAATACAAGGAAAGCATCAAGGCCGATCCTCAAAAAGAGCTGATCGACCTGGAGAAGTTTGTGCCGGGCCTGGTGATGGATATCCGTTATGCCACCACCAATAACTTCACGCATGAGAAGATCTACAACATGGCGAAGGCGTATGCGCGCAGACCCGTGGCGGAAGCGTTGAAGAAGGTGCAGGAAGAGCTGAAACCACAGGGACTGGGCATCAAGATGTTCGACGCCTACCGTCCGTATAAGGCAACCATCAAATTTTACGAGGTCTATCGCGATACCACCTACGTTGCGTCACCCTATCGTGGTTCAAGACATAACCGCGGTTGTGCCCTCGATCTCACGGTTATCGATCTGAAAACGGGAGAGGAGCTGAAGATGCCTACGGAATATGACTCGTTTAAAAAAGAAGCGTGGCCTTCTACGCCGGTAAGCGATCCGTTGATCCGCCGCAACCGCCAACTGCTCATCGACATCATGCAGAAATATGGCTTCCGTGTGAACGGCTCCGAATGGTGGCACTACGATTTCAAAGGCTGGAAGAATTTTGAGGTGATGGACATCGACTTCGAGGAACTGCAGAAATAGATATGAGACTTGAGATTTGAGACTGCGCCGTGTAGTCTATTGTATCAAATCTCACATCCGCGATACTTTTTCTGTGTAGCGAAATTGCCTCACCTCACCTACTGGTTGCCGAATATTCGAGATTTTTACGTCGACCGTCACCGGTATTATCTCATGTCTCAAATCTCATATCTCACATCTATTTCTTTCGATCAATGGTAATTTTCTGCCATCAAGTTGTTCTTTTTGACAATAAGCTGCTTGTATGTCATAACATTCATAGCTAGAACCGCAAGGCGCACTAAAGCCGCTTTCTTGCTGATGTAATGTATTGCTGAAGTCTTCATATTTTATTGGTTTAAAAGCTATCAACTTTCTACCATAAACCAATTGACCTATTGCGATGATGAAAACAGTGCTTCTGCTGCTCAGCTCAGATCGGTTTTCAATACCCTTGATCCGTTACCTGGTGCTCGAAGGTAAACGTTATGGGTGGAAAACATGCATCGGCAGCATGTTTGAAAAGTCATGCCTCGAGCGCATCAAGGAGGAGAAGGTCAGCAGCGATGTCATCCTCATCAACATTACAGATTTCAGGCAATGTGATCATGCCATCCGCAAGTCAGACCTCGTGATCGGTATGATGCCTGACGTTATGTTGTTGCAGGTAGCCGATAGCTGCATCACGCATGGCAAACCACTCGTTGCTCCGTCAAGACTCAACCGTCAGCTGTTCGCCAAAAAATCGCAGGCTGAAGAGAACGGTGTGTTGTTGCTGGTGGAGTGCGGATTTACGCCGGGTCTTGACCATATCACGGCAAAAAAGATCATCGACAATATTCAGCTGAAGGGTGGAAAGATCTCTTCTTTCAAAACCTATAGTGGAAGCCTGATCGCGGAAAGCTGCATCGACAACCCCTGGGAGTTCAAATTGACAGAACCTACGGGCGACCTCATCAACATGGGTAAAGGTAATAACCGTCACCTGGTAGGCGGGCAGTTGCAGCACGTTCCCTATCCGCAGCTGTTCGGGAGAAGTGAGCCGCTTCACATTGCCGGACTTAAAAATACCGTAGCCATCCCGGAAGAGGATGCCCTGTATTGCCGCAAGGTCTATGAGCTCACGGAAGCAAACACCGTGGCGAAAGGACGGATCGTAAGGGAAGGTTTTGAAAGGATCTGGGATATTCTGATCAAGCTCGGCTTTACCAACACTACCTGCAAGATCGATCTCTTTGACGATCGCTCGTTCAGGAATTTCCTGCGCTCGCTTTTGCCATACTCACCTGACGATTCACTGGAAGACCTTCTGAGAAAATATGCAGGCGCCAATAGTGATGACGTTGAGAAGCTGAAATGGCTAGGACTGTTCGACGATGAGTGGCCCGAAGGTTATAAGGACATTACACCCGCGGTAATCCTTCAACATCTTTTGGAAAAGAAATTTGCCATGCAGCCGCAGGATAAGGATTGTATAGTTCTCCGCCATGAGCTGGAGTACACCAACAAGGATTGCCTGCACAAATTCACCGCCACCCTGATCGCCCAGGGAGAAGACCAGCGTAATTCTGCGCTTGCCAAAGCCATCAGCCTCACCACAGGTGCCGCGGCCAAAGCCATCCTGATGGAGAACATCAAGATCAAAGGACTTCATACACCGATCAAAAAAGAGATCTACGACCCGATCCTCAATGAGCTCGACGACCTGGGCGTTGCTTTCCATGTGGAAGAGAAGAAGATATATAAAGAGGACCCGATAGGTCATCCTGTAGAGAACTGAAAGAAATTAAACTAAACCCGACTAGCCAAGAAAAACAGCAAACCAAAACCAACTAACCTTTTAATGCGATGAAAAAGATCATTGATTTTCTGAAGTCTGAAACCCTTGTGTTTCTTACGCTGGTATTTGTACTGGTGGCTCAGATCATCCACACCATGTACATCTTTGAACATATCCGTGCAGCCGACATGAGCTTCCAGATAGGGGAGTGGCGCATCACAGCTTTCAACTGGACGCACGCCCTGATTTTTGCTGTGGCCATCGAGTCTGCTATCCTCATGTTCATCCTCAATGGCAAAAGATTGCCCTCCAAGATCTATGCCGTGGCTTCATTTGCTACCAATATCCTCTACTACGGCACCTGGAAACTTCCCATTCCTGAATTGCTGGCAACGGTTATTGCAAGCTCCATGCTGGCAGGTTCCATCTGGTTCTTCTCCGACCTGTTTGCGGAAAAGATCGAGCTGCTGCCTTATGGCCAGTCGCAGGAAGAGCTGAAAAAGTTTCTCGCCGCCCAGGAAATGGAAGAGCGAAACAAGATGACTTTCAAGAAAGCCCTCTAAATAGTCCGGATGGCTATCGGGATGAGATATTTGAGACCCGGTAGTTATCGGGGCGAGATTTGGGAATGTCGTATATTCGACCTGCATTTATCTCTCCCGATAGCTATCGGGAACTCATATATCAAATCTCATATCTAATGACTATTCAGGAGGCGCAGCAACAGGTTGATCAGTGGATCAGGACCACGGGTGTCCGTTATTTCAATGAGCTCACTAATATGGCGATGCTTACCGAAGAGGTGGGCGAAGTAGCGCGCATCATCGCCAGAAGATATGGCGAACAATCGGAAAAAGAATCAGACAAAGCCAAAGACCTGGCCGACGAAATGGCGGATGTGCTCTGGGTGCTGATCTGTCTTGCCAACCAGACCGGTGTTGATCTTACGAAAGCTTTTGAGAAGAACCTGGAAAAGAAAACGCAACGGGATAAGGACAGGCATAAGGATAACCCGAAGCTGAGGTGATGAAGAGTCCACAGACGACGGTCCACAGCAGCGCTATCCTGAGCGGTGCGGATGGTGCGTGGGAGCGAAGGACCCCGAGATCGTTACTGCGTACTTATTTCGTGCACCTGTTCTATGCGCGGGCGCTTCGTTACAATGGGATCCTTTACTCGCGCAATGCCATCACACTTGCATCGTTCAGGATGACGGTCTTTCAGGGATTGGCCATGGACTATCGACCATGGACCATGGACTATCGACTCACCGTTAGCACATTATCCACCAGCCTTGGCACCACGTCATACTGATCAGGTGTGAGGCAGAACTCGATGTCTTTGTGGATGCCGAGTTTTCCCAGTCGTTTTACGTGGCTCGAGGTGCTGAGAAATGCCACCATATCGTTCTTGGCCTGGTTGTAGAGGTGTTGGGCTGCCAGCGGTGCATCACAGGCGAGCTCCGTTTCATTTTTCAGTTTTTCAACAACAGCACCGGCAAACAGCGTGTCTTCGAGGTTTACTTTTCCTTTCCAGCCTGCACACACTACCAGTATGTCATAAGGCAACTCACGCACATGCGTAGCAACAGCTGACAGGTTGAGGAACGAGCCGATGACGATCTCCTTCGCCCCCAGTGATTTTACAATGGCTTGTGTTCCGTTGGTGGTGGTAAAGGCAATATTTTTTCCTTTGAGCGCAGGGTTCTGGTATTCGAAGGGGGAGTTACCCAGGTCAAATCCATCCACTTTTTTTCCGTCACGCTCGCCGGCTGTGAAATATCCTTTTTCTTTCATGGCCAGGCAGTCTTGGAGCTGCGCGAAAGGTGCGATGGTGGCGATGCCATGCGCGAAGGCCGTGGTCATGCACGAAGTAGCCCTGAGAATATCCACCACAACAACGGTGTGGTTTTGCACATTGTAAAGGTGCATGAGGTCAGGCGAGAGACAAACGTCGATGGTCTTCATGATCTTGTTCTGCGGGCGATCATTGACCGATCAGGGGAAGTTTGCTCACTGCTGCTTTCAGATTTTTTCCACGAACATCAATGAAGATCTCGCTTCCGGGATTGGCGTGTTGTGTGGTAACATATCCTAACCCGATGCCTACACTCAGCATGGGCGACATGGTTCCGGAAGTAACTTTGCCGATCACATTTCCCTGGGCATCTTTGATCTGGTAGTCGTGACGGGGAATACCTTTGTCGATCATCTTAAAGCCTACGAGCTTGCGCTTTACACCTTCTTCTTTTTGCTTTTTGAGGCTGGCCGAATTGGTAAAGTCTTTCGTGAACTTTGTGATCCAGCCTAATCCTGCTTCGAGGGGAGAAGTGGTATCGTCGATGTCGTTGCCATAGAGGCAGAATCCCATTTCGAGTCGCAGCGTGTCGCGGGCACCTAATCCGATAGGTTTAATATCTTTATCTTTTCCAGCTTCGAAGATGGCGTTCCATACTTTTTCTGCATGCTGCTTCTGCACATAGATCTCGAAACCTCCTGCGCCGGTATATCCGGTGTTGGAGATGATCACGTTGGGAACGCCCGCGAAATCGCCAATGGCAAAGTGATAATATTTGATGGTTTTGAGATCGGTTTTGGTCAGCTTCTGCAGCACTTCCGCGGCCTTGGGACCTTGCACGGCAAAGAGGCAGATATCGTCAGAGATATTTTTCATCTCCGCGCCTTTCGTATTGAACTTGCTGATCCAGTTCCAGTCCTTGTCAATGTTCGAGGCGTTGACCACCACGAGGTAGTCATTGTCCTTGATCTTGTACACAATGAGGTCGTCTACAATGCCCCCGGTTTCATTGGGCAGCGATGAGTACTGGGCCTGGCCGTCAATCAGTTTTGATGCATCGTTGGAAGTTACCCGCTGGATGAGGTCCAGGGCATGGGGGCCTTTGATGGTGAATTCGCCCATGTGGGAGACGTCAAAAACGCCTACGCCATTCCTTACGGTCATATGCTCCTCAATATCCGAAGCGTATCGCACAGGCATATTATAACCCGCAAAAGGCACCATTTTGCCGCCCAGTTTAACATGGAGATCGTTCAGGGGGATTTGTTTTACTTCCATAAGCTACTTTTAAGTGGCACAAAGCTAATAGAAGCTGGTGAATAAAAAAGACGTCAGGAGCCAGGAGTCAGAAGCCAGAAGCGCCAGATCAACGGGCAATGCCTTGATTTCCACTTTAGTACACGGTTATTCAAAGTCTTGATGCTCCTCTCCTGACTCCTGGCTTCTATTCCTTCTTCGCTTGCTCAAGCGCTTGCAGAATATCTTCCCGCACCTTCTTCACCTTCTCCATCTCATTTTCCAAATATTCGCGAGCTTTTTCTTCACCGAGGCTGTCGGGCAGGGGACGGAACTGGCGCATCCAGACCATCATTCCTTCGCCGGCGGAATCGAGGCGGGCAATGGTTGCTTCGATGGCGGGTTTTTCTGCGGCGGTTGCTTTTTCAAGCTTCTCTCTCAGCTGCTGCTTGGTTCTGTGAATATCATCCATTTTGGGCATTACCTCATCGTGAACTTTCATCACTTCATTATACAGTGCCTGGTTGCCACTGTTGTCTGTAACATCGCTCGCCGTGGCGTCGTGATCCGCATGCTCATGTGATTTTTCTTTGCAGCCGAACGCGATGAGGATCAGCGACAGGGAAAGGAGCTTCCAAAAAGATGTGTTCATGTGCTTGAATTTTTCGCTAAGGTACGGGCCGGCCGGCACAGGCACAAAAAAAATACGGACGCCCAATTTCTCAGGCATCCGCATTCTCATTAACCAAAGGTCTTCAGACTATTTTACAAGGATGGGCATCTGCGCCGCCAGGGCTATCAGGTCTTCATCCTCCACTTTTTTCTTTTCGTCGGCAACTACCAGGAAGTTCTCGTATAAAACGTCGAGCTCGGCTTTGGTGGTCTGGTATCCCAGCAGCTCCATGCGGTGCTTCAACGCGGCGCGACCGCTGCGGGCTGTCAGCACAATGGAAGAGCATGGCACCCCTACTTCGTCGGGGTTGATGATCTCGTAGTTCTCTGAATTTTTCAGGAAGCCGTCCTGGTGAATGCCCGAAGAGTGGGCAAACGCGTTGGCTCCAACGATCGCCTTATTGGGTTGCACCGGCATGCGCATCAGGTCAGAAACCAGCTGGCTCATGGCGTAGATCCTTTCAGACTTGATGTTGGTATGCAGGCCAAGGTCTTTGTGTGTTTTGATGATCATGGCCACTTCTTCCAGTGAAGTGTTGCCGGCGCGCTCGCCAATACCGTTGATGGTGACCTCTGCCTGGCGCGCGCCATTGGCCAATCCGGCGATGGTGTTGGCGGTGGCAAGGCCTAAATCGTTATGGCAGTGTACGGAGATCACTGCTTTGTGAATGTTGCTCACATGCTCATAGAGATACTTGATACGTTTTCCGTAGAGCTCAGGCAGGCAATAGCCAGTGGTATCGGGAATGTTTACCACGTCTGCTCCGGCGGCGATCACAGCTTCCACCATCTGGGCGAGGAAAGCCAGGTCTGCACGGCCAGAATCTTCTGCGAAGAACTCTACTTCAACACCTTTGCTCTTGGCATACTGTACGGCCCACACGCCCTGCTCCAGCACCTTTTCACGGGTGGTATTGAATTTGTGCTTGATGTGAATGTCGGACGAACCGATACCGGTGTGGATCCTTCCACGTTTGGCGTAGCGAAGGGCTTCGCCTGCAACGTCGATGTCGTCTTTTTTGGAGCGGGTCAGCGCACACACCACAGGCTCTTTCACGGCCTTGGAGATCTCTATCACCGATAGAAAGTCGCCAGGGCTGGAAATGGGAAATCCCGCCTCGATAATATCTACCCCCAACAACTCCAGCTCACGTGCAACGATGATCTTTTCATCGGTTGACAGCTGGCACCCGGGCACTTGTTCGCCATCCCGTAAAGTGGTGTCGAAGATCTGGATTTTCTGACTCATAATTCTTTGTTTAATTCCCTGTGGTTTATTTTTCTACCGGTAATGAAACTATCATTCTGATCTGGTTGCTCACAACATTGCCCATCACCTCCGTGCCCAGGATCTTCTCATGAGCGGTTGACGGATCTGCAATGTCTCTTGTGCGATAACCTTCTTTCAAAGTTCTTTCTACTGCCTTGATCACTGTATCGGCTTCTTCCTGCAGGCCGAAAGAAATGTCGAGCAATAGGGCTGCAGACAGGATGGAGGCAAGCGGGTTGGCGATACCTTTTCCTGTAATGTCGTGCGCACTTCCGTGGATCGGTTCGTAAAGACCTACGGTGTCGCCTACGGATGCGGAAGCCAGCATACCCATGGAGCCCGCGATCTGCGATGCTTCATCGGTGAGAATGTCTCCGAAAAGATTTCCGGTAACCACCACATCGAAGCTCTTCGGATTCTGGATGAGCTTCATGGCGGCGGCATCCACAAACATGTGCTCTACGGTTACGTCAGGATATTGTTTCGCCACTTCCTGAACAACGGCTCTCCAGAGGCGTGAGCTTTCGAGCACGTTGGCCTTATCCACAGAAGTAACTTTCTTGCGCCGCGTCTGCGCTGCCTTGAAAGCCTTGTGTGCGATGCGCTCCACTTCGTAGGTGGAGTAGATCATGGTATCGTAGGCGGTCTTGTTGTCGTTCTTTCTTCCACGTTCGCCGAAGTACACGTCTCCCGTCAGCTCGCGGAAGAACAGGATATCGGCTCCCTTCAGGATCTCGGGTTTAATGCTGGAGGCTGCGAGGAGCTCATCGAACAATTTAATGGGGCGAAGGTTGGCATAGAGACCCAGTTCCTTGCGCATCTTCAGCAATCCCTGTTCGGGCCTTACGGGCAATGTAGGATCGTTATCGTACTTGGGGTGTCCTACGGCACCAAAGAGAATGGCGTCTGATTTTTTCAGCTTGGCCAGCGTTTCATCGGGAAGTGGAGTTCCCGTTGCTTCGATGGCCTCATGACCGATCTGGCCGTAATCAAAAACAAACTCATGGCCAAAGCACTCGGCGATCTGCTCCAATACTTTTTTACCACAGGCGGTAACTTCTTTGCCTATTCCATCGCCGGGCAGTATGGTTATTTTTTTCTTCATCAGTGGGTTAGTGGGTTAATTCAAATTGTTTTATCTCGTCGCGCAGGCTTATCAGGTAGTCGATATCATCGTAGCCGTTGGCGAGGCATGTCTTCTTGTAGGCGTTGATCTCGAAATTTTCGGAGGTGCCGTCTTCCAGCACTACCTTCTGATTCTGGAGGTCAACCGTGATGGCGGTGGAAGGGTTTTTACGGATGGCCTCGAAGACCTTTTTCAGGAAGGCATCCGATACCTGAACGGGGAGCAGCGCATTGTTCAGGGCATTGTTCTTGAAGATGTCGGCGAAGAAGCTGGAGATCACCACGCGGAAGCCATAGTCATAGATAGCCCATGCTGCGTGCTCGCGGCTGCTGCCACATCCGAAGTTCTTTCCAGCCACCAACACTTTGCCAGTATAGGTCTGATCGTTCAACACGAAGTCGGCCTTCGGTTTGCCTTCGCCATCGTAACGCCAGTCGCGGAAAAGATTTTCTCCGAAGCCTTCGCGTGTGGTGGCTTTCAGGAACCGCGCAGGAATGATCTGGTCGGTATCGATGTTCTCAATCGGCAACGGAACTGCCGCACTTTTCAGAGTTGTGAATTTTTCTTTGCTCATCTCAACAATCGGTCTATTCGTCAAAATCGCTGATCGTTATACCAGCTCGCGTACGTCTGTTACTTTTCCCGTAATGGCTGCAGCGGCAGCGCTGAGCGGGCTTGCCAGAAACGTTCTGGACTTAGGTCCCTGCCTTCCCTCGAAATTCCTATTGGAAGTGGAGATGCAGTACTTGCCTGCGGGGATCTTGTCTTCGTTCATGCCGAGACATGCCGAGCAGCCGGGCTCACGAAGCTCGAAACCTGCTTCTTCGAAAATTTTATCGAGGCCTTCTTTGCGGGCCTGTTGCTCCACCTGCTTCGAACCGGGAACAACCCATACTTCAACGTTGGGTGCCTTTTTCTTGCCTTTCACCATCTGGGCTACGAGGCGCAGGTCTTCGATGCGGGCATTGGTGCAGCTTCCGATAAACACGTAGTCAACGGCTTTACCCAGCAGCTGGCTTCCAGGCTCTAGGCCCATATACTCCAGCGACCTCGAGAACGAGGTCTGCTCGCTGATGTCTTTTAGCTCTGCCACCGTAGGGATCCGGTCTGTTACCTTGATGCCCATGCCGGGGTTGGTGCCGTAGGTGATCATGGGAGCAATGTCTGCGGCATCGTATACCAGCACTTTATCGTACTCGGCGCCTTTGTCGGTTTTCAAATGTCTCCACTGCTCTACCAGTCTTTCAAAATGTTCGCCCTTCGGAGCAAACTGCCTTCCCTTGATGTATTCGAAGGTGGTTTCATCCGGAGCGATCAGCCCGCCGCGTGCACCCATTTCTATGCTCATGTTGCAGATGGTCATGCGCGCTTCCATGGAGAGATTGCGGATGGTGTCTCCGGCGTACTCAACGAAGTAACCAGTAGCACCGCTCGCAGAGATCTTGGAAATGATGTAGAGGATAATATCTTTTGCCAGCACACCTTTTGCCAGCTTGCCGTTGATCTCGATCTTCAGGCGCTTGGGTTTGTACTGAAGTATGCACTGTGTTGCCAGCACCTGCTCCACTTCGCTTGTGCCGATACCGAATGAGATATTGCCAAAGGCACCGTGGGTAGATGTGTGGCTATCGCCGCATACGATGGTCATTCCCGGCAGCGTAAGACCAAGCTCGGGACCGATGATGTGAACGATGCCCTGGAAGGGATGGCCCAGGTCGTAGAGATTTACCCCGAACTCAGCGCAGTTCTTGCGCAGGGTCTCTACCTGGTGTCTCGACAGCGCTTCTTTGATAGGGAGGTGCTGATCTTTGGTGGGAACGTTGTGGTCGGCCGTTGCTGTAGTGCGTGACGGATTGAAGACCTTGATACCTCTTTTACGGAGCCCGTCGAATGCCTGGGGGCTTGTAACTTCGTGAATGAAATGACGGTCAATGAATACTACATCCGGGTATCCTTCGCTCTGCTTTACCACGTGTGCATCCCAGATCTTGTCGAACAGTGTTTTTGGTGAATTACTCATTTTTTATGGTTTAACTCAGCGGCTTTCTTTTTCACGTTTTCTAATAATAACAACTGTTAGTTCGTTCAGGATTCCTTAAAACGAAACCGTCCCGCCCTGGTACTCAGGACGGGACGGTGGCTCAGTGTCTGTATTACAACGATTGCTGAATGTTAATTCAAAATTACGTTTTTGTGACTTACGAAGATGACAAAAAGTGAAGGCAGCATCAATGAAAATCGCAAAAATTTTTCAATCGAAGAACAAGTGTTTGGTTGCCGGCAGGGCCGAAGTTTGAAGTTTAAAGTTTGAAGTTTAAAGTTGTTGCCGGTTGCCAGTTGCCTGTTGCCAGTTGCCTG
>NZ_JAHESF010000048.1 GCF_018598225.1 Chryseosolibacter histidinae
GGGTTGGTGTGGCAGATGCCGGACCTCGAGGGGGGGGTGCGGATGGCGTCGAGCGGGGTTTTATCCAGCAGGAGGAGCTCGGCGGCTTTGCCGGTTTCGACGGTTCCCTTTCTGGTGGCGATGCCGAGGTAGGTGGCGGGATTGATGGTGGCAGTCTGCAGCGCTGCGAAGGGTGTGAGCCCGGCTTTCACAAAGGTTTCGAGCTCGTCGTGCGTGGCAAAACCAGGTAGCAGGAACCACTCCGGCGAATCGGAGCCTGTCATCAGCTTCACCCCTGCCTTCCACAACTCAAAAGTCATGCGGTTGCGCAGCTCCACATAGCGCAGCCGGCTCTTTTCCGAGGGAGCTGACTTCCAGTAATGCTCGCGGATCTCCCACCGCTCTTCTTTAATGACCGAAGGGATGTAGGCGTAATCCAGCCTTGATTTGAACTGCTCTTCCGTAAGGGAATGACCGAAAGAAGAGAAAAAGAAGTAGTTAGTAGGCGTCACGTAGATATCAGCTTTCTTTACCATGGCCACGAGCGCGGGGATCTTCGAAGCATCGAGGTGCTCAACGGTCTCCCATGCTTTTTTTCGCCACAGGTTCATGTCAGACACACTTTGTCCATGGTTGTAAGAAGTATCCGGCAGGAGCATGTCGATAAATTCATCCATGTGCTCTATCTGCTGATGTGCCGCCAGGGCAGCCGGTAACTTCACCCGCGGACCCACGTGACCGGTCACCTTGATACCTTCTTCTTTTGCTGTTTGAATAATCGCATCATAAACATTACGCTCTACCATGAATGTGATCTTGATCTCGTCATATCCCTCGCGTTTGAACTTTCGCACAGCAGCAACAGCTTCTTCCGGTGTAGTGCAGATAGCACCGAACACCCTGCCGGGCCATGGCCACTTGCCCACAAACTGAGGACTGGCTACAAAAAGCTCGGGGCCTTCCAGCGTGCCCTGCTTCACAGAGTCTCTCACCTGCAGGTACACGGGATCTCCGTTGAGGATGCGCGCCGTGGTGAGTCCGTTGGCCAGCATCACCTTCAATTCTGCGGCACAGGTATTCCTGTTCTCGCCCTGCTCATAAAAGAAATGGCTGTGCATGTCGAACAACCCGGGCATCAGAAATTTATTACGTCCGTCCACCACCTGGTAACCTTTTGGAACAGCGGTCTTCTTTGTGTCGCCGATGGCCGCGATCACACCATCGCGGATGATCACCGTCTGGTGTGGCAACACCTGTTCCTGATTCATAGGGATCACGGTAACGTCGCGAACGACATAACCTTCCGGAGGCCGTGAGGAAACAGTCTCGGGGATCAACACCAGTAAACAGAAGAGGAGCGTGACGGCAGCAGGTTTCATAGATCTGGGGATTACCTGTAATAAAAATAACCAGGCAGGCGCTGAGAAACCATACCCCAAATGGGTTCAATTATGTGAACGGCAGAATCAGTAGACAGTTGACAATAGGGCAATTGACAACGACGCAGGCTCGATTGACATGTAACTGCTAATCATGACAATCCTTTGTCAATTGCTCCCGATAGGGATTGTCAATTGTCAACTGGATTCACCCTAACGAAAGATCGGAAGCCTGCACTCCATTTTATCTTGCTGGTAGTTCTTCATATTCATTGGCAAATCCGCTAGTTTTGAGGGTTATGAATTTCGCCCGTTTAAAGAAGGATCTTGAAGGTGATCTCTTCACTGATGAAACCACCAGGAAATTATACGCTACTGACGCTTCTGCCTATCGTGAAATTCCTGTAGCCGTTGCTATTCCCAAAACTGAAGAAGACCTGGTGAAGCTGATCCGCTTTGCGCGCGAAAATAAAACGTCAATCATACCCCGTACAGCCGGCACCTCGCTGGCAGGACAGGTGGTGGGCGCCGGTATTGTGGTGGATGTCTCCAAACATTTCAACCGCATACTCGAGGTCAACGCCGAAGAAAAATGGGCGCGTGTGCAGCCGGGCATCGTACGCGACGACCTCAACCAACACCTGAAATCTTACGGTTACTATTTTGCGCCGGAGACCTCCACCGCCAACAGGGCCATGATCGGCGGCATGATCGGCAACAATTCATGCGGCTCCAACTCTGTGGTGTATGGCAGCACACGCGAGCACCTGCTCGAAGTAGACACCATTCTCGCCGACGGCAGCAAGGTGTGGTTTGGCCCGCTCACCGAACAGGAATTTTCCACGCGCGTGAACAGCAACAACAGCACGCTGGAACAATCGCTCTATAAACACATTCACAACATGTTGTCGGATGCCGGCAACATACGCGAGATCGAAAAGGAATTTCCGAAGCATGCAGTACATCGGCGCAACACAGGTTATGCCATAGACATGCTCGCACGCATGCAGCCTTTCAACCGCGAAGGTCAACCTTTCAATTTCAGCAGCCTCATTGCAGGATCAGAAGGCACACTGGCATTTGTGACCTCGGCCAAGATCAGGCTCACGCCGCTTGAGCCCCCGCACAAAAAACTGGTGTGCATCCATTGCCGCAGCATTGATGAGTCACTGCGCGCCAACCTCGTAGCCTTGCAGCATCGTCCCTCTGCCGTTGAGCTCATGGACCATTACGTGTTCGAAGCCACGAAACGTAACCTCGGCCAGGTGGAGAACCGGTTCTTTATTGAAGGCGACCCGCAGGCCATTCTCGTAGCCGAGCTCACCCGCGACTCCGTAGCCCGTGTGGATGCCGACGCAGCCGCCCTCATCGAAGACCTCAAACAGCAGGGACTGGGTTACTCCTACCCTGTTGTAGGTGGCGACGATATCAAAAAAGTATGGAACCTGCGGAAAGCTGGACTAGGACTTTTGTCGAATGTACCAGGCGATGAAAAACCGGTACCCGTGATAGAAGATACAGCGGTGGATGTGCAGGACCTGCCGGCTTACATTGCCGATGTGGGTGAGGTACTGAAGAAGCACGGGTTGTACAGTGTTCACTATGCGCATGCCGGCTCCGGCGAGCTGCACCTGCGGCCGATCATCGACCTGAAAAAAACGGAAGGTGTAAAACTTTTCAGAACCATCGCCGAAGAGATCGCCACACTCGTAAAAAAATACAATGGCTCCCTTTCCGGAGAACACGGTGACGGACGCCTGCGCGGAGAATTCATTCCGCAGATGATCGGTGAGCACAACTACAAGCTGATCAAAGACCTGAAACGTGTCTGGGATCCGGGCAACATCTTCAACCCGGGCAAGATCGTGGACACGCCGCCCATGGACACATTCCTGCGTTTCGACAAAGGCCAGGTGACCAAAGAATTCGACACCATGCTCGACTTCTCCGAAAACCTGGGCATCCTTCGCGCCGCAGAACAGTGCAACGGCTCAGGTGATTGCCGCAAGACCGAGATCAGCGGCGGCACCATGTGTCCGAGCTACATGGCTACACGCCACGAAAAAGATACCACCCGCGCCCGCGCCAACATCCTGCGCGAGATGATCACCCGTTCCGACAAGGCGAACTCGTTCGCCCATGAAGAGATCGCCGAAGTGATGGACCTGTGCCTGAGCTGCAAGGGTTGCAAATCCGAGTGCCCTTCGAACGTAGACATGGGCAAGCTGAAGCAGGAGTGGCAGTATCAATACTACAAGGAAAAGGGAGTGCCCTTCAGAAGCAGGATGATCGGCAATTTTGCGCTGGGCATGAAGCTGGCCTCCGCCATGCCGTGGGGTTATCGCCTGGTGTTCGGCAACAAGGCCCTCGGTAATTTCGCGAAGTCGGTGATCGGTTTTGCGAAAGACAGGAGCATGCCGCACCTTTCGCCCGTAAGCTGGAAGAAATGGTTCACCACGCAATTCAAACCGGTAACGAAACAACCGCGTAAAACCGTTTATCTCTTCATCGACGAGCTGCTGAACTACAACGAAGCCGAGATCGGCATCACCACGGTGAAGCTGCTGGACAAACTCGGTTATGGCATCAAAGTGCTGAATCATTACGACTCCGGCAGAAGTTTTCTCTCCAAGGGATTGCTCAAGGAGGCGCAGGCGCTGGCGCGCAAGAACGTAGCGCTGTACAAAGACCACATCACGCACGAAACACCGCTGGTAGGTGTGGAGCCCTCGGCCATTCTCACGTTCAGGGATGAATATCCGGATCTGTTACGAGGTGCGGAGAAGGAAGCTGCGCTGAAAATAAGTCACCACACACTCATGATCGAAGAGTTCCTCTCCAAAGAGCTGGACGCGGGCAACATCGACCCGAAACTTTTCAAGGAGCAGCGCGCGCTGATCAAAGTACATGGCCATTGCCAGCAGAAGGCGCTTTCAACATTGACACACGTGAAAAAGATCCTTACCCGGCTGGGCAACAACGAAGTGCACATGATCGCTTCCGGTTGTTGCGGCATGGCAGGTTCATTCGGATACGAGAAAGAACATTATGAGCTTTCGATGCAGATCGGCGAGCTCGTGCTTTTCCCCACCGTGCGCAAGCAACCTGAAAATGTGATCATCGCTGCTGCGGGCACCAGCTGCCGGCACCAGATCAAGGATGGCACGGGACGTAGGGCACAACATCCGGTGGAGATACTTTGGCAATCACTGCTTTGAAATGTTGCCGGTTGCCAGTTGCCGGTTTCCGGTCTGGAGGGTGTTAACCTTCCTTGTCTGTGCTTCGATTCGAAACCAGCATGCTATGCCTGGACCTTACCAACCGGCAACTGGCAACTGGCAACAAGACCCGTCGCTCCTTGCCAAGAACTACTTCTTCTCCAGCACCAGAATCACCTTATTGAAATCCGCCGCAGCATGGCGATCCGTATTCAGGGTATTGGTTGCGTGGAAAATCTTATCTTTACATAAACCCCAAGTGTGTTCACCATTCCTTTTCAACCCAAGATCTCCGGCCTGACCGTGAACGTTCACCTGATCCTGGAGTACCTCGCATTTTTTATTGCGTATCGTTATTATGCGCATCTGAGAAAACAGGTACAGGACCCGATAACGTCACCCAACAGGCTTTCGATCATTCTGGGTGCGGCGTTGGGTGCATTGCTGGGTTCACGTGTCATGGGATTCCTGGAAAACCCCGTGGCAGACTTCAGCGCCATGACCGTGCTGAATCTTTACAACGTTAAAACTATCATGGGTGGATTGTTTGGTGGTTTGATCGGTGTGGAGGTCACAAAAAAGGTCATCGGCGAATCGCAGTCTTCCGGGGACCTGTTCACGTTACCTTTGATCGCAGGTATTTTCATTGGTCGCATCGGCTGTTTTCTTTCCGGAACAAATGAGTTCACTTATGGAACAACAACATCGTTCTTGATAGGGATGTACCTGGGCGATGGACTTCAGCGTCACCCGATCGCATTATATGAGCTGGTATTCCTGGCAGTGCTCTTTTTCCTGCTTCGCCGCATCTATGATCGCCACGACATTGAAAACGGGTTATTGTTCCGGATCTTCATGATAAGTTATTTCGGGTTCCGTTTTCTCATCGAGTTCATCAAGCCCAATGTTTTCTATTTTATAGGGCTGAGCAGTATTCAGTGGCTTTGTATCGTTTGTTTTTTATACTACAGAAAAACCATCGTAAAGTTCGTCTATGCCAACGCGAAAGTATACGTATTATGATTTCACGCTCAGTCTTTGTCCGCAATGCCTGAAACGTATCGACGCCAAGATCGTTTTTGAAGACGACAAGGTGTACATGCTCAAGCGATGCCCTGAGCATGGCAATTCAAAGGTGCTGATCGCAGACGATGTGGCTTATTACAAGAACATCCGGAACTACAACAAACCCTCCGAAACGCCTTATCAATTCAACACAGCGACGCACTATGGCTGTCCCTATGACTGCGGATTGTGTCCGGACCATGAACAGCACTCGTGCCTCACAGTGGTGGAGATCACGGACCAGTGCAACCTCACGTGCCCGACTTGTTATGCCGGCTCCTCTCCTTTTTATGGGAGACACCGCTCGCTTGATGAAGTGAAGAAGATGCTCGATGCTGTGGTAGCCAATGAACGTGAGCCCGATGTGGTGCAGATCAGCGGAGGCGAGCCCACCCTGCACCCGCAGCTCTTCGAGATCCTTGACTACGCCAAGTCATTGCCCATCAAACACCTGATGCTGAACACGAACGGCATTGTGATTGCGAAAGACAGGGAGTTCGCCAGACGTCTGGCCTCCTACACGCCCGACTTCGAGATCTACCTGCAGTTCGATTCGTTCCGGAAGGAGGTACTGCAATCCATGCGCGGCGCTAACCTCATCCCTATTCGCGAGCAGGCGCTGGCACACCTGAACGAGCTGAACCTTTCCACTACACTGGTGGTCACCATTCAGAAGAACCTGAACGACGACGAGATAGGCACCATCATCGACTACGCTCTCAAGCAACCCTGCGTACGGGGTGTAACGTTGCAACCAACCCAGATCGCGGGGCGGCTGGAGAACTTCGATGCCCTGACCAACCGCATTACGCTTACGGAGGTGAGAAGAAAGATCCTGGAACAAACCGACATCTTCAATACCGACGACCTGATACCCGTACCCTGCAATCCCGATGCGCTGGCGATGGGTTACGCCTTGAAGATCAATGGACAGGTTTTTCCGCTCACACGGTACATCAATCCTGCCGACCTGCTCGACAACGGCCGCAACACCATCGTTTATGAACAGGACGAACAGCTGCACGACCAGATGATCAGGCTATTCAGCACAGGTAATTCAGTGGAGGGGGCCACAGAGAAGCTGCATTCATTGCTGTGCTGCCTGCCGCAGATCCACGCGCCATCGCTTACCTACAACAACCTCTTCCGTGTGATCATCATGCAGTTCATCGATGCTTACAACTTCGACGTGCGTTCGATCAAGAAATCATGCGTGCACATTGTGAACAAGGATTATAAGATCATCCCCTTCGAGACGATGAACCTCTTGTACCGCGATCAAAAAAAGGAACTTCACAAACAACTTACACTTGCATAACTATGGAAGGAATTGGACTCCTGATCCTGATCTGTTTTCTGATCACTTTTGCGCCTCCTGTAATATTTTTCATCGCAGGATTGGTGAAGCGCCGAAGCAACAAGCGAGCCTCCACCGTATTGTTCATCCTTGGTACTATCTGGCTGATTATCGGCGGTGGCATTTGCGCGTCGATCATGGCGTAACGAATCCTCATTCAACGCTGACCCATGCAACGAGGCCGCTCGTTATGGCCGCCAGTAAACGCTACCAGGTGGAATAAAAATTGAATGGTGAATCCTAAAACAAAACCATGGCCCTGGGCGAGCACTTACAGCGGCAGCTCGGCAAACGATACGAGCCGTCGTCAACCATCAGTATGAAGTACAAAGGATACGACCTGTCGTTCAAAACCGATGCGGAAGGCAATCCGGTGATCCTGTTCATTGGTAAAGCCGATGCCGCCGGAATGATAAAAGGCGAACGTTATACCCGCACGCTAAAAGCCGACAGTCGTGGCGTGATTATCAAAGACCACTGGGATTTGAAAGGGAAAGCGTAACTCACCCATCATCGTTTTTTGCGGCTCAACTTACCCCAGCCCTCTCCTTAAACTACGATTCGCGCGTTTATTAAAATTTGTAGTAAAGAGAGGGGGAAGAATTGTCAGGCCTTACCTACCAACGGTCACTTGCTCCATATTGTGGACGTGAGCTCGTAGTGTTTCATTTCCTGGATGTTGGAATAGAATGGTTTTACCAGGTTGAAGAACGAGCCGAACTCTTTGCTCTTTCGGAATCCGTTGAGGTGGTCTTCTGTTGAGGTCCAGTGGATGCGTACAATATAGTTCGATGGTTCATCCGTTCCATGGATGATCTCGTAGCCGAGACAAAAAGGTGAAGATTGCAGAAATTCGGCGGCGCTGTTGTAAGCTTTTTCAAAAGAAGCGCGCTGATCTGCGGGAACGGAATAACGGATAATTTCAACGGAATAGTTTTTATTTTTGTTCATGGTAACAGTGTTTTGCTCGCTCTCGCCCCTCTATTCATTTCTCAGCAAGTGGGGGATCGAGTATCTCAAGCAGAACAATATCGATTATTTGAAGGATCAGCAGCTTTATAAATAAGTTGCCGGTTGCCAGTTGCCTGTTACCTGTTGTAGGTTTCCAGGTCCCAGGTGGAGGCAAAGTTTAAGGTTTTTAGTTTAAAGTTGCCTTCGATGGCCGGTGGTCGATGCCTAATTCCTGATGCCCAATGCCTCCACTGATTTTGTCAATATCTCCATTGCCCTTTCCTGCTCCTTGATGTTCAGCGAGGCAAAACCCATGCGCGTAGCATTGAAGTTAGTGTTTGTATTGTAAAATGAAGGGTCGGGTATGATCAGTCCTTTTTCGGCGGCCTTTGCGGCGATGCGTTTCAGGTTGGCGTTGTTGAACTTTGTCCATACTGACATGCCGCCATCGGGAATCTTGAATGATACATGATCTCCGAGCGCTTGCTGCAGCAGCCTACAAAAATGATCGCGCCGCTCACGGTAAAGTTTCACCACTTTTTTGATATGCCTGCCGATGGTGCCATTCCTGTACAACTGTGCAATGGCGGCTTCCATGAGGCTATCGCCTTGCCAGTCGATGGTCTTGCGGATATTGGCAATGGCATTGATAAAATTTTCAGGCGCCACCACAAAACCCAGCCTGAAAGTGGGCGCCAGTGTTTTGCTCAGCGTGCCGATATAAATAATGTTGCCGTGGTGATCGAGGCTCGCCATGGGCAACACGGGATTGCTGGTGTAATGAAAGTCGTAATCGTAGTCGTCTTCAATGATGGCAAACCTGTACCGGGCCGCGAGCTCGAGCAAACGTACGCGCCGCTCGGGCGTAAGCGTAACCGTGGTAGGGTGATGATGGTGCGGAATGACATAGAGCAGCTTGATCTTCTTTTTGGCGGTCAGCTTCGCGATAGCATCCACGTCGATACCGAAGTCGTCAACGGGTACGAAGTTGATGTTGGCACCCAGCTGACGGAAGGTAAGGGTAGCACCGAAGTATCCCGGATCGCCTACGATCACATGGTCACCAGGTTGTAAGAGCAGGCTGCCGGCGAGGTAAATGCCCATTTGTGCGCCACGGGTGATCATCACGTGCTGCGCGGAGATCGGAAGCCCGCGTGTATCGCTGAGAAACGAGGCCAGCGTCTCACGCAAAACGTCTGGGCCTTTGGGGCTGCCATAACCAAAAAGTGTTTTCGAGCTGCGTTGCTTCGACAGGCTTCTCATCTCCCGGATAAAAAGCTCTGTGGGCGCAAGCCGTATGTCGGGGAATCCATCATTGATCACCAGCGCATTGGCTGCGATTGCGGACCTGAGCGGAAAAGGTGGAACGCGTTTTTCATCGATCTGAAAAAGGGTTTTCTCAGGATAAGGCGCCGGTCCCTGTTCCTGCAGTTTTTTCGGTTTGATCTCCGGCAGGTCATTTACCACAAACGTGCCCTTGCGGGGGACCATTTCAATCCATCCCTGCGCCATCAGCTCATCCAGGGCCGCGAGCATGGTCTTGCGGTGGATCTTCAATAATGCAGCCATCTCCCTCGATCCCGGCAGCTTCAAACCCCGTCGGAGCCTGCCGTGACGGATGTGATGGATCAAAGCGTTGGCAACCTGCAAGTAAACAGGTATTTCAGAGGTCTTGTCGATCGAAATCGATTCCTTTAACACGATCATATCTGGACTATCTTATTTGTACAATCTGGACTATTCAAGTAGTCCAATAAAGATAGACATTTACAAAAACAAATAGAGAATCATGACACCAAGAATGAGTATCAAAAAGACCGAGCCGCGGATTTACGAGGGCATGGGCGCAGCGGATAAACAAATAAAATCCTTCGGGCTTGACGCGAAGCTGGTAGACCTGATCAAGATCAGGGCCTCGCAGATAAACGGCTGTGGTTACTGTATCAACATGCATACACTGGAAGCCAGAAAGGCCGGCGAAACAGAACAGCGGCTCTATGCCCTCTGCGCGTGGTGGGAAACTCCGTTCTTCACAGAAGAAGAGCAGGCCGTGCTGAAGCTCACCGAAGCGGTAACGCATATCAGCCACGGAGGCGTTCCGAACGACGTCTACGATCATGCGCTGAAGATGCTGGGTGAACAAAAGCTTGCGCAGGTGATCTTTGTCATCGTGGCCATCAACGGATGGAACCGCATCGCTATTTCAACGCACATGGTTGCCGAAAAAGAATGGGTTATCTAAAAAACTAAATTCAACCGATATGAGATCGCTATTCTTCTCTTTAGTCATCCTATCGTTTGCAGCACAGGGTGAGCTTCATGCACAACATCACGCCCCCGCTGCCGGGTCATCCACGGTGGTCACCAACATTCTGCAACAGGTCCTGAACGATCCTGGCCTCGCGGGAAGGGAAGTTAAAATGCTGATCGTCGATTATCCGCCCGGCAGCACCACACCTGCGCACCGTCACCCCTGCCCTACGTTCGGCTATGTGCTGGAAGGTGAAATAGAATCGACCTTTGAGGGCAAGGCACGCCTCTACAAAAAGGGCGATTCGTTTTACGAGTTCACCAACGGCCTGCATAACTCCGCCCGCAACCCGCATCCTACGGAGCCGGCGAAGTTGCTGGTATTCTTCATTGCCGAAAAAGATAAACCCACTTACCTCCCTGAAAAATGATCTCCGAAAGCACACTGACGCGCCCTGCCTCAATGAAGGCATCAGCTTCGTTTCAAAAATGGTTTTACCTCGCCGCGCTCACGCTCATCTGGGGCAGCAGCTACATCCTCATCAAGGTCGGACTGCAGGGTTACGGCTACGTGGAGTCGGCAACGCTGCGGCTGATGGCGGCAGGGATTACTTTCCTTCCCCTTGGACTGCGTTACATCACCAGCATCCCCCGCAGAAAGATCCCGTTGGTTTTGCTCTCCGGAATGCTGGCCATGTTCATCCCGTCTTACCTGTTCAGTCTATCGCAGCAGCATCTTCAGAGCTCGGTGGCCGGTATCCTGGTGGCGATGACGCCGGCGTTCACATTGATTTTTTCTGTTGTCTTTTTCAGGAAAACATATTCCTTCGTGCAGGTGGCGGGCCTGGTGCTGGGACTGCTCTGCTGCATTACGCTCAGTGTTATTTCTTCGGGCAGCATCACTTTCTCCCTGAATGGTTATGTGTTCCTGATCGTGGCCGCCACTATGTGCTACGGGCTTAACATCAATGTGGTGAAACAATACCTGTCAGATATACCACCCCTTCACCTCAGCGCCGTAGCCGTTTCCATCAATGGCATGATCGCTTTCGTCGCGGTATTCATTCCCAACTTTGATCGGTTTGAATTTGCCACCGGTACACTTCCTTCACTGGCGGCATTGCTGACGTTGGGCATCCTTGCCACGGCCCTGGCGCAGCTGATTCATAACAAGCTTATCTCGGTATCGTCACCCCTTTTCGCCAGCACCATGACTTATCTGATTCCCGTAGTGGCGGTGATGTGGGGGTTCCTCGATCACGAACCGCTTGTGGTTCTGCACTTCATTGCGATAGCTGGGATTCTTGTGTCAGTGTATATGATTAGGAGGGAGCGCTGAAAGTACGAGGTACGAAGGGTTTAGTCGTCGGACCACCACCCTGGCGCATTCCAGCGTAGTGGTCTGACGACGTTCATACTGCACGGCCGTGGACTGTCGACTGTGGACAACCCACTTATTGCATGCGATTACTGTGCCTCATATGCACGTTGTGATCCCGGGATTCTTCGCTTCGCTCAGAACCTCATCTGCACACCAGCAGTGTAACCAATATACAGTCCGTTGAGGCGATTGTCTTTGTTGGTGTCGGTCCACATGTAGTGCCCGATCAGCTTTCTGCCTTCGGCGGTATCGGTATTCACGTGGTTGAATGAAGGGCCGGCAAAGATCTCCAGCGGACCGAGCTGTACGGCGGGCAGAATGCTCAGGGAGAATTTGTTGAACTCACCTCTTTTGAAGTTCTCGAGACTTATGGCCGTGGCCTCAGCATTCAGGCGGAAGTTACCGGTGCCGACCAGGTGAGCGCCCAGACCATATTGCATCGCGAAGACGTCTTTGGTATTTTCGAAATTATAACCGACGCCAATGATGCCGTACAACTTTCTGCCTCCGGAGCGGAAGGTGAGCAACGTAGTCAGGTTATCATCTGTAGTGACGCCAAGCCATTTTTCACCATTCTTAATGATGTTGACGATACCGATCGGGTAGTCGCTGCTGTCGGCGATGTTGATAAAGCCCGCGAGCTGTACACCCTTGACTTTTTTAGCGATGTTGATGAAGCCCGCAAACTGACTGCCCTTCACGTCACCCGCGATGTTGATATAACCAGCTGCCTGCGTACCGTGGATGTTGCCTCCAGCGATATTGATAAAACCTGCCGCCTGAAAACCGTTAAGATCACGCACGGTGTTGATAAAACCTGCGGCCTGCATGCCGGTGATGTCGCGTTTGGCCAGGTTGGCAAAGCCGGCAACCTGAAAGCCCCTGCCACTCTGATACATGTTGAGGAAACCAGCCCCTTTAAATCCATCGGCAAAACCACCAATGAAGTTTGAAAATCCTGCTACCTGAAATCCCGTCGCGTCTTCACGAATAAAATTGGCAAAACCGGCCATCGTAAATGCTTTCTCTTCGCGCGATACACCGGCAATGACATTCAGCGAAAAGATATTGGAATACGAGCCAGCATGTTTGCCGTGCGTGCTGAGGGGATATACCAGTCCAACGTTCACGCCATGCGCACTCTCCTGCGCGAACGCTGCCACTGAACACAATATCAAAAGCATCGCGGAGGCAGCAAAAGCGCGGGAATACAAGGAGCGAAGCGCCTTGAACAGAAGTATGTAAAGTTTCATTGTCATTTTGTTTGGAGCTATGACAAGCGATGAAACAATTACCCCTATCGCATTTGAAATAAAAATAGAGATCAGTCGGTGATCGATGGCCCCATGATTAACCCTATAGACGGTTATCCTACTTTATCCAGGCAGAATACTGCAGTGGTGATAAGTAGAACGTGTGCGTTTTTTTAGACTGGCTTTTCAGATTACGAATTCAGGAGGCTCCTACGGAGCCGGGCGGTGACACGAATCTGCTTTCTATAGACAGAACACGCTTACAGAGTGAAGTGCATTTCAGCTCCGGATGGAGCTCCCTGTCTATAGAATGAAGAAGCCGGTTCATATTCGGCTCCGTAGGAGCCTCCTGAGAACGCGTCGGTAGTGATAGCGAGGGAGTTCACAACCTAACATCTGTATGGAAGCGACAGAACTTGGCTACCCTCTGGAGGGTATTTTCACCTCCGTTACCTGAGCAATGCTTGGAATATCCTCGCGGGAACCGCATATTTGAGTTTATTTAAAATCATTCTAAATAAAATAACTAGGTTCTACCGCCAAACGCTGACTGAAACGTGAAAAGCAACCGATATACCCTCAAATACTGGATAGGAAAAATTCACCTTTGGCTTGGGCTCATCTCCGGGCTGATCGTGTTCGTCATTGCCGTCACCGGATGCATTTACGCTTTTCAGGCGGAGATCCAGGACCTCATACAACCTTACCGTTTTGTTACCGCAAGAGACCAGGCGCTGATGCCTCCCTCTGCGCTGAAAGCCATTGCGGAAGAAGTGCTGCCCGGAAAAAAGATCCACGCCATATTATACGCCGGCGAGGGAAAAGCAGCACAGGTGATCTTCTTCAGCTTCGAGCCCGAATATTATGATGTGGTCTACCTCGATCCCTACACAGGAAAAATTCTGAAAGTGAAAGACATGGAGGCCGATTTCTTCAACTTCATTCTCGACGGTCATTTCTATCTCTGGCTCCCTCCCACCATTGGTCAACCCGTAGTCGCAACGGCTACCCTGGTGTTTGTGGCCATGCTTGTAACAGGGATCGTTCTCTGGTGGCCGAAAAACAAAAGCGGCGCAAAACAACGGTTCACCATCAAATGGAATGCACGCTGGCGCCGCAAGAACTATGACCTTCACAATGTGCTAGGCTTCTACGCTTCGTGGATCGCCATCATCCTGGCTACCACGGGACTGGTATGGGGCTTTGAATGGTTCGCGAATGGCCTGCACGCCGCTGCCGGAGGAGAAAAATCACTGCTTTATGTCGATCCTGTTTCTGACACTACAAACACCTACACCGGCAATATACCCGCCATCGACAAAGTGTGGCACCTCATGAGAAAGGAATACCCCGCTGCCAAGGTCATTGAGGTGCACGTGCCTGAATCAGACTCCACTTCCATCGCGGCCAACGCCAATCCCGATGACGGTACCTACTACCAGACAGACTACCGTTACTTCGATCAGTACACTTTAAAAGAGCTACCAGTAGATCATATTTACAGTCGCTATGCCGAGGCCAGCGCTGCTGATAAGCTGCTGCGCATGAATTACGATATTCACACCGGCGCCGTGCTGGGACTACCGGGAAAGATCCTCGCCTTTTTTGCAAGCCTCATCTGCGCCAGCCTGCCGGTCACGGGAGTTAATATTTATTGGGGAAGGAGGAATAAGAAGGAAGCTAAGTTGAAACGGAAGGCGGAGAAGCGATCTAAAAAGAAGTCAGGAGCCAGAAGTCAGGAGTCAGAAGGGGCGATTCAAAGAAGTAAGGAGCAACCCTCCTTCGCCAAGGCTACGGCGGGCGAGGGAAGTAAGGAGACAATCCACGTAAAAATCGAAGAGTAATGAGAAGCGAGGAGCCAACCGCTGCACCCAACTGGTAACCGGCAACTGGCAACATGCTACCGTTGCTTTGGCATAGTATTTATCCCTTTTGTGGTTAATCAACTGCAAATTTTATGGGCGCTGTTAATATTTCACAAAACGATTCGGCCAACTTTAAAGACCTGGATGAAGGTAACTCGATACAGGTAAGGGTGACCATTGCTGAAGATCAGAAGAAAGATTACGAAAAAGGCAAAACCGTAAAGGTCAAACACATGAACAAAGAGGTCTCTGGAAAAATTGTTTCGGAGCCCATTCTGATCGACGACAAGAAGGAGAAAGGCAAAGTTGTGCTGTCACTGATCATCGAAAAAGTCTGAATTGGTTGCCGGTTACCAGTTGCCGGGTGGCCAGTTGGAGCGGTGTTTAAAATCAAGTTCTATGCTTCGTATTACTTGAGGATAAGTCCGAAACGTGAAAGTCTGCCCCGTGCGAACCGGCAACTGGCAACCGGTAACTGGCAACCATTGACTCATCTTCTTACTCACTCCACCATCTTCGCTGTTACATAAAAGTTTTCGTCTACTACAATCGAGTCCCCCTTGATCTTTTCGGTTTTCCAGGTGGTGGCGGGATAGATGAATTTGAAATTGTTCCGGCCGGCGGAGATCTTCACGGGCATGTCGAAACCTTCAACACAATTGGCCCAGCGGTACGTAAGCTTACCCTTAATGATCTTGTATTCCAGCTCGGGGATGCGGATGTCGCGCAGGTATTGATCGAAAACCTTGCTAAGGTTCTTTCCGGTTTTCTGGCTGATGAAATTCTCGATCTGCTTTCCTTCAACGGTCTGGTGATAAAAGGTCTTGTTCATGTCGCGCAGCACCTGGCGCCACTTCTCATCATTGTCCACGATCTGCCGGATGGTGTGCAGCATGTTGCCACCCTTGGGATACATGTCGCCAGAACCACTTCTGTTCACATTGTAGGTGCCCACAATAGGCCTGTCATTACGGATACCTTTGCGCGTTCCGATCACATATTCCGCGCCCGCCTTCTTTCCGAAATAATACTCCGTGTACAAATTCTCCGAATAGTTGGTAAAGCTCTCGTGAACCCACATGTCGGCCATATCTTTATAGGTGATATTGTTGGCGTACCACTCATGACCCGACTCATGGATGATGATAAAATCCCATTTCAGTCCCCAGCCTGATCCCGAAAGATCTCTCCCGCGATAACCATTTGTGTAACCATTGCCATAGGTGACCGAGCTCTGGTGCTCCATGCCGAGATAAGGTGTCTCCACCAGCTTGTAACCGTCTTCATAAAACGGATAAGGTCCGAACCAGTGCTCGAAGGCGCGCAGCATCAGCTTGGCTTGTTTGAATTGTTCTTTTGCTTTTTCAAGATTGGCGGGCAGCACATAAAAGTCGAGGTCCAGCACACCCTTTTCGCCGTGCAGGGTATCTGAAAAATGTGTGTATTTGGCGATGTTCACATTCACGCCATAATTGTTGATCGGATTGCTCACGAACCAGTCGAAGGTTTTGGTACCATCGTTGTTCACGGTCTCCCGGCGAAGGCGACCATTCGATACGTCGGTGAGGTTTTCCGGCACCGTGACGCTGATGAGCATGCTGTCAGGTTCGTCATACATATGATCTTTGCACGGCCACCACGCGCTGGCACCCAGTCCCTGGCATGAGGTTGCGATAAAATCATTTCCTTCGTTGTCTTTCGTCCACTGAAAGCCGCCCTGCCATGGCGGATTTTTCGCCACGATGGGATTACCGGAATAATAAACCACCACAGAACCGGTTTGATCTTTCTGCTGCGCTTTTTTCAATGCGATGAAGTAGGCGTTCGTTCCCGCTTTTTCGAAAGTAAGTGTCTCTCCATCCTGCGTTACCTTTTCGATCACCAGCGGCGGCTGAAGATCGAGCTGAAGGGTCTGGTAAGGCTTCAGCACCTTGTAATGAACAGCAACACTTCCTGAGAGCGCCTTCGATGCAGGATCAACCTTTACATTAAGGTGATAGTAGCGCAGGTCCCACCATTCACGCTCAGGTGTCACGGTCCCGCGCAAGGTATCATCTTTTGTAAGTGTACGCTGCTGCGCAAGAGAAGGCAACAAAAGACTGATTGACAGTGCGGATGCCAGGAGGAAGGTGCGGAGGTATTTCATGGGTATATAGGTTCGGCATTAAGGTAGGAAAAAAAGCCAAGAGAAGGTACGAGGTACGTCGCCCGCTGTAGCTTCGGTGTAGGCGTGAGGTACGATTAGATGACACCCGGTATGGCCATGGACTATGGACCATCGACTATCGACTCCTGTATCTCACAAACAAATTGATCCATCCTGCCCTGGAGATCCTGAAGTTGACCGGAAGTATCACTATTGCGCCGATGATCATCCACGTTACATAGGTCCAGGTGCCTGGGTTGATGGTATAGCGCAGCACAAAGTACACGGCGACGAAAACCGCTACCTGGATGGCGTAGCTTACGTACATGGCGCCGAAATAAAAGGATGGCTCCTGGATGAGGTCAAAATTGCAGACGGGGCAGCGGGCGTGCATTTCGGCGAACTTCGGACTGAAAGCTGAATATTTGAACATGCTGTGTTCCTGGCAGCTGGGGCATTGCTGGTAAAGGATGCTGTATAGTTTTGTTCCCTTGGTGATCATAGCGATTGTTATTTATACTGATAAACGCAGAAGGAGGAGCCGGGGAATAGGACAGTTTATGGATTATCCTGGACAGATTAGTTTTTCTGCAACATAGGTTTGTGTAGCTTATTAAGGTTTGGTCCGCTCCCAGGCCCCGCCTTTGCTATCGCTACTGCGGGCACAGCGCTGGGCCTCGTCATACGCTGTTCGGACTCAACCCAACCCCCGCATGCCTATGCCAGGCCAAAGGTTGGCTTATGTCCTCACATCGTATGACTGGGAGAGGCTCGTTCGTTGGGCGCGCTTCGATTGATTGCAGTAGCGTTCCAAAACCTTTCAATAAAGGGTGTGACCGCTGAACAAATTCGTCAGGGAATTCGCTTAGGTTCACGTCTTTCATTCTGATGACAACTATGCTTAAACTATACACTTCTGTTTTCCTGGTTTTGGCTCTTACGCTTTCATTTGCGGCCACTGCACAGACCCCGGAGAAACCCATTTCCAAAGAGCAGCTTATTACTGTACGAACTTCCGGATCATCGCTGGTATTGAAGGCGGCGAAAGATGGGCGTTTATACCAGCAGTCTTATGGTCGTGTGAGAGCGGCCACGTCCGATCGCTCGCCGGCACGTGAAGATGAATGTTATCCACCGGCGGGCAACGGCTTTATGGCTGAGCCCGCGTTACAAGTGGTTCATGCGGATGGTAATATTTCTACCGACCTTATCTTCGTCAGCGCTGACACGGCGGCCGTCGATGCCAATACAACCCTTACACGCATCCGGCTGAAGGACTCATTCTATCCGTTTTTTGTAACGCTGCACTTCAAGGCCTACCGTGCAGAAGATGTGGTCGAGCAGTGGGCCGAGATCCGCCATGAAGAGAACAAACCCGTGACCCTCTCGCGGTTTGCATCTTCAGCTATGGTGATGAAGGCCAATAGTTACTGGCTCACCCAGTTTCAGGGCAACTATATGCGCGAGGCCGAGCTCACGGAAGAGAAGCTCACGCCGGGTATCAAGATCCTCGACACCAAGATCGGTATCAGGGCACACCAGATGCGGAACCCTTCGTTCCTCATCAGCCTTGACAATGCTGCGCACGAAGAAACAGGAGAAGTATACGGGGCAACGCTGGCGTGGTCTGGCAACTTCCAGTTTGCCTTCGAGGTCGACCACAACAACCGCCTTCGCGCTTTGTGTGGCATCAATCCTTTCGGATCAGAATACAGGCTGGAGAAAGGCAAAGCGTTCATAACACCGGCCATGCTCTGGTCATGGAGCAGCCAGGGCAAAGGCCAGGTAAGCCGCAACTTTCATCGCTGGGCCCGGAAGTACGGCATCCGCGATGGCGCCAAACCCCGGCCTGTGTTACTGAACAACTGGGAGGCTACGCACATGGACTTTGATGAGAACAAGATCGTCTCGCTCTTCGACGGGGCCAAAGAGCTCGGTGTGGATCTCTTTCTGCTCGACGACGGGTGGTTCGGCAACAAACATCCCCGCGACAACGACAAAGCCGGACTCGGCGATTGGGACGTGAACAAAAAGAAACTTCCGCAGGGCTTGCCTTACCTCGCGGCAGAAGCCAACAAACGCGGCATCGGCTTCGGCATCTGGATCGAACCTGAAATGGTGAATCCTGCCAGCGAGCTGTATGAAAAACATCCGGACTGGGTGATCGCTCAGCCACACCGTGAGCTTCTCTATGGTAGAAACCAGCTCATCCTCGACCTCACCCGACCAGAGACAAAAGCATTCGCCTCGCAGGTTGTAGGCAACACACTTTCAAACAAGGGTGTGGCCTACGTGAAGTGGGACTGCAACCGTTATGTAACGCAGGCGGGCTCGTTTTACCTGAAGCCCGAGCAGCAACAGCACCTGCTCATCGATTACCAGTGGGCGCTGTATGATGTAATGAAACGCATGGCCGAAAAACATCCCGATGTAATGGCGATGGTGTGTGCCGGTGGCTCGGGCCGTGTGGATTACGGAGCGTTGCGTTACTTCCATTCTTTCTGGCCCAGCGATAACACTGATCCGCTGCAGCGCATCTACATTCAATGGGGCTTCAGTCATTTCTTTCCCGCCAATACCATATCTGCCCACGTGACGGATATGGGCAAACGCCCTGTTAAATTCGCCACCGACGTTGCCCTCAGCGGCGCATTTGGCGTTGACCGCGATGTGCAGAAAATGACAGAAGAAGAAAGGAAGACCGCAGCCCGGGCAACTGCTTTGTACAAAGAGCGCCTGCGCGAGATCGTGCTGCAGGGCGACCTCTACCGCCTTGAATCGCCGTATGAAAAAACAAGGGCATCGCTTAATTACGTATCGGCCGACCGTTCACGCGCCGTGCTGTTCATGTATCAGCTGGGTGAAAGTGCGATGGGTCCTGTAAAACCGCGTGGCCTCGACCCCAGAAAAAATTACCGGATCACCGAAGTGAATTTACCCGAAGGCAGGAACTCACGGCTCTCGCTCAACAATCAGGTAGTAAGCGGCGCCCTGATCATGGAAGAGGGCATCTCCTCTCCTTTGCGCAGAGCCCTCGACAGTGCCGTGATCGAGCTCACAGCGGAAAATTGAAACACTATCGCGATGCGAACAACGCATGCTGACTGGCGGTATGCAGGTCCCTCCATACCCTGTTGATCTCCTGCGATACATCGGCAGCTGCCAGTCCGCAGTATGGGTAGAGTTGGTCCACCAGCACACGCGAGCGTTGCGCCAGCCTGTGACTGGTGTTGCTCACCCGCCCGAGGATATGATTGGGAATTTCGCCTCCGGCAACGCAATGCTCCCACGATGCATCCGCGGCTTCATAAAACTTCCGGCGATGTTCATGCAGGTCTGCCCGCGCTTCTGACAATAAATTCATGAGATCAGGCGATTGCGCTCCGATGCGATTGCTTTTGGCTTTCTCTGCCAGCAAACTTTCACACAGATCGAGAAAGCGTATGGCCATGCCCGCCAGGTTTACCGTGAGCGTGGTCTCTGCAAGCTGCAAAAAGGGATACTGATACAACGGATGTTTCAGCGTGGCCTGCCTCGCATCGATCACAAAAGAGCGGTTCGCAGGCACCCGTAACTTCTTTACTTCAAAAGTGTGGCTGCCAGTGGCGATCATGCCCATGCTGTTCCAGGTTCGATGCACAGTTACTTCGTCTTTCAGGAACAAAAACGAGCGGACCCGTGGTGTTCCATCGGGGTGATACAGTTGTTTACCACCTTCATAGATCAAACAGTTTGCCGTGAACACCGTGGCATGCAACGATCCGCTGGCATATTTCCACCGGCCCTCAACTTCATAACCATCAGCAGTGATCTGCGCTGTTCCCGTGGCGGCACCACTTCCGGCGAAGCATGCATGATCATCGGCAAACACCTGCGCCGAAAGCTCAGGTTGTAAAAAACCAACAAACCATGCTGCACCGCTGCAGAGGGTCACTACCCACGCGGTGCTTCCATCGGCCCAGGCGAGGCACTCTTCTGTTTGTAATATTTGAGGAATGGATAATTCGAGTCCTCCGTAAACGCGGGGCACGAACATCTTCAGCCATTTTTCACGATGAATGATTTGAAGCTGGTCGTTGTGAAGGCGGCGTTGTGCTTCGGCTTCATGCGCCGTATCTCGGATCTTTTGAATCAATGCAGGATCGATGATCTCTGATGGATGCCCAATGCGCGTTGTTAATGTTGTGGTCATGTCGTTCATACTTTTGCCACACGTAATTGCCTTCTGGCGATCTTCACCCAGTCTACATAACCGATACACGCCACGATAAACAGGAAGATGGTAAGCAGGGCAAACAACGGCAGGTCTTTGTGAAACAACAGGGGCACCGCGAAGGCGTTGGAGATGTTGAGCAGCACCCAGTTCTCCACCTTGCGCCTGGCCAGTAACCACATGCCGGCCCACGCGGTGGCGCTGATCCACGCATCCCACAGGGGCACATCTGAAGACGTGAAAGTTGCGAGCGCAAAATAAAGGGCACAACATCCGCCGAGCGCGATCGCCGCAGTGATGATCCACTCCCTGCGCGTGGTGAAGCTCACCTGCACGGGCACTTCATTCTTGCGTGTGGTCCAATACCACCAACCGTAGATGCTCATCACGAGGTAGTAAAGATTCAGCAGCGACTCGGCATAGAGCTGCGCTTTGAAAAGACTGTAGACAGACAAAGTGGTTGCGGCAATACCTGCGGGATACAGCCAGATCTTGTTGGCCCTCGCCAGCAGCACTTCTGTGACTCCCAGCACCAGCACGGCACACTGGATCGCATCGATATGAACAACCTGGTCGCGAAGCAGGTTGAGCCATTCCTGAAAATTTAACATAGATCAATGGTTCTAGCCATTGCCCCGTGGTGCGAATGCACAAAATACATCCGGTATTATTCTCATTCCTACGCTGGTATTATCCAGATCAGGTGTATGGAAGTTTACTTCCAATGGGTATAATCTCAGCCTGTTTTTCAGCTGGCCAACGCCTGCAGCGCGGCACAAACAAAGGCACCCCTTGAGCAAAGTCAGACAAATATAAGAAAAAGAAGTCAGGAGCCAGGAGTCAGTAGCCGGAAGGGAAGGTAGAATAGGAGTAAGGAGTAAGAATTAAGAAGTAAGGAGGTCAGTTTGGGTGATAAGAATAAAGCCGATCGTGGACGACCGGCTTTATCAAACACCAGCACGCAGCTTTCGTGAGTCAACCCTTCAACTCCTGCGCCCTGAAAAAATAAGAATTACTATGCGCTAAGTAACATGCCCCGGATAAGCAGGGCATTAATGGGAAATTAAATTGGAATTAAAAGATTGCCCTGGAGTTACTGTATAACTGCCGGGATGTGGGAAAAGCCTCGATGGAGGCCACAACCTTATTTTGTTACCACCTGATAGGCTTTTTCGCCATTCAGCTCTGTTTCTCTGAGCACACGGGTCTGTTTGAGCTCTGCAACAAAGGCATTGATCTGCTCCTCGTTGGTGACGCCCAGGTGTGACACAAGCTGTGTGTGGGTTTTAATATCGTTGGGCGATTTTCTGAAGTTAGTGATGAAATTCAGGATGTCTATCTTTTTCATGAGCGCTCGATAGTGGTTAAAGTTATCGACGATATACGAAAAAGAAATCGTGAAAGTTTAAAGATTGACGGAGAAAATTGGAGAATATGTTTGAATGGCAGTGCCCGGTGACTGCTGAAGTGTTCGGTTTTGGGAATTAAATAGTCGATGGTCCATGGTCGATAGTCCATGGTTGGTATAGTGCAATACTACCTGTTTTGCCTGCGATCTCCTGGACCGCCGTAGCTTTTACGCCTTTGATGCTAGAGGCACGATAGTTAAAGTTCACACTGCACTGCTATGGACCATGGACTATGGACCATCGACTTTGAACTACTCAGGAAGTGGTTTCACCATCACATTCCTGTAATACACTTTGCTTTTCGGGTCGTGTCCCTGCAGGGCGAAGGTGCCGGAAGAGAGTCGGCTATCGTCGCCGGTGGTGTACTCATTCACGATCTCATCGTTCACTTTTACGGTGATCTTCTTTCCGCGCACGATGATCGATTGTGTGAACCACTCATTGTCTTTGTGCGCCGGGATCTTGACATCCTGAACAGCGTAAATACTGGAAGTTTTGCGCCAGTCGGTGTGCGTGGCGTTCACCTGGATCTCATAACCTTTGGAAGGCCATCCTGTTTCCTGGTAAGCGGTGTGAATGAACATACCGGAGTTGGAACCGGGCGTGGTCATCACGTCGGCCTTGAACTCGAAGTTCTTGAAGTTGTGATCCTGCACATCGCCCATGTAGAACAAATGAGCCCTGGTGCCATTCACAACGATCTTTCCGTCTTCAATGGTGAACGTTGCCGGGTTCTCGCTTGCTTTCCAGCCGTTGAATGTTTTGCCATCGAACAGGGTGATCCAGCCGTCTTTCTGTGCCTGTGCTGTCAGGGCTACGGTGATCATGATCAACAGCGATAATGTGCCGCGTTTCAAAAATGCATTCATCATAGTATTAAATGGCTTAAGGTTATCTGCCTTAATTTACTGGATATTCCATGATACTGCTTACTCATTTATGAATTAGGTAAATTCCGTATTTGAATAGCCGGAAAGCCAGGAGCCGGTTTCGTATCATTAATCCGTTTGGAACTGGTGGCCGGTTCCGGTGGCCGGTTTCGTTTCGGTATTAAAGTATCTTATAGTGCTTCGATCTTGGGATTGGAACTCTGCCGTGAAGACTGTGCACGTCTTAACCGGCTAGCTGGCAACTGGCAACCGGCGACCAGTTGTAGAGCAGCCGTGATCTTACTTCTTATTTGGGTCAAATAACTCTACATCTGCACTTCCTGACCGATGAAATTTTCCGTAGAACGATGATTCTCCCTTTAGGCATGAAGTTTTGAGCGATGGACGCAATTAAAAAGCTGATACGATGAAAATGACAACACGCAAAGATACAACGCTACGGCTGGTCGTTCAATCGAATATTGTCAGCGACAGACAGTGTAATGGAAATGTAAAAGAATAGAAGGACCCTCTCTAAAAGTTCCCTCTCTCTTTCTCTTGATGAAGCGGCCTATTGTATAGGTCGCTTTTTTTTATGTCGCTTGAGATCTTCGTTCTTCGCCACCAAGGTATGGTAAAAATACGAAGTACGATTTACGAGGTACGAAGTGAGCTAGCCCGGTCTGCAGTCATCGTACCTCGTACCTCAAATCAGCTGATGTGTCTCCTTGATCACATCCATTACAAAGATACTTTTGGTCTGGCCGATACCTTTCACCTCGCTGAGGTAGTTGATGAAGAAGTGGTGGTAGCTTTCCATACTTTCGGAGACGATCTTCAGCATAAAGTCAAAGTCGCCGGAGATATTATAACACTCGATCACTTCCTTGAACCTGGTGATACCGGTCACAAAAGCCTGTGCTGTTTTTTTGTCGTGATCTTTCAGCGACACCTGGCACAACACCATGATGCGTTTGTTCACCTTCCGGTTGTCGAGCAGCGCAGCATACTGTTTGATGATCTTGTGTTTTTCAAGGCGTTTGATGCGCTCATGCGTGGGCGTGGCGCTCAGGTGGATCTTCGCAGAAACTTCCCGCACGGTGAGCTTGGCATTCTCCTGGAGCAACCGCAGGATCTCGTAATCTTTTTCATCCATGACGAATGAAGACTGATCTTGTTCTGTTCCGTTGTGATCTGCCATAGCCGAAAAGTATTTTGTTCTGATAACGATTCAAAAACAGGTAAGATGTTCTGAAATGAACCGGGTTCGTTTTAATCCGGAAACAAAGTTATAATCTTTGCGTGTATCTGCTATGCAATTTGCACATGATCTCGCGGAAGAATATCATACTCATCACAGCCTCGGTCAGCGTATTTTTTGAAGCGCTCGATATCGCCATTGTCAACCTTGCCATGCCCCTGATCCAGGAGCAATTCAAGCTCGCCAACGACCAGGTGCAGTGGCTGCAGACCTTATACGTATTGCTTTACGGAGGGTTCCTCATCATCGGCGGCAAGCTGGCCGATGTGATGGGCCGGAAAAAAGTGTTCATGGCCGGCGCAATGCTTTTTCTGCTCACGTCTCTGGGTGCTGCACTTTCCGATCGGTTCGCCATGCTGGCGTTGTTCCGCGCCACGCAAGGCATTGCCGCGGCGCTGATCATGCCCTCCGCACTGTCCATCATCACCAACACCTTCACTGAACAAAGAGAAAGGAGCAAAGCCATCGGTATCTTCAGCTCTTTCGCGGCGATCGGTTCTGGCAGTGGCCTCTCCGTGGGCGGCCTCATTGCAACACAGTTCGGCTGGCAGGCAGTGTTCTATATCAACATCCCGGTTATCACCCTCGCCCTGCTGGCCGCAGCCCTGTACATCGATCGTGATGTTTCATCCTCGCAGCGACGTTTACCCGACGTCCTTTCAGGCGTGCTGATCTCGGCGATATTGGTAGCCTTGTCTTACATGATCCACCTGGCTGGATCTTTCCGGCACCATGTCCTGCTGATCCTCACGCTCGCTGCCGGTACAACACTGGCCCTAAAGTGGCTGATCCACCGACTGAACACACAACAGGAGCCATTCATTCAATTCTCCCTGTTCAGGGCGGGGCAGATCATCACGGGCAACGTTGCCATGGTGCTGCTGGGTGCTTTCTTCACCGGTTTCCTTTTTATCGCGTCGCTGCTGCTTCAAAACAACCTGCAATTCTCTGCCGCGCAGGCAGGCCTCATGCTTTTTCCATTCAGCATTCTTTCCGCTGTGGTGGGAAAAGTGATGCTGCCCGCCGTGCTAAAAAGATTTGATCCGTTCCAGACCGCCATTGCAGGTATGCTGTTGATGGTAATGGGAGCTTGTGCACTGCTCTGTGCCATGAGCTTCGGGTATAACCTGGTGCTGCTGCTGATCTCTTTTGCCTGTGTATCGGGTATCGGTATAGCTACCTGCTTTACCACGCTTACGGTGATCTGTGTTCAACCGGTTCCTGAAAGCCAGCACGGGCTAGCCTCCAGCATCAGTGCCACAGCCTATTTTCTGGGTGCCGGCCTGGGATTAACGCTGCTTTCCGCCTGCATCGATGTACATGCCGTGAACAACAACGTCACCAAACTTCCCGTGGTCATGCTCATGCTGTATGCTTTTGCGGGCACGCTGGCATTGATGGTCTTTACCGTGAGAAGAAACAGAATTGTGGCGTAGGATCATGGTTTGACTTTCTTGCGGTTCACCAGCTCATAAAAGATCGGGAACACCAGCAGGATAAGGATCGTGGCTGTGATCAACCCCCCGATAATCACAACCGCCAGTGGCTTCTGGCTTTCCGATCCTATTCCTGTTGAGATGGCCGCCGGCAACAAGCCAATGGAAGCCATCATGGCCGTCATCACCACCGGCCTTGTCCTGCTCCTGATGCCGGCGCTGATAGCCTCCGGAAGACTCATGTGCATCCTCAGGTTCTCATTGAACTCCGAGATCAGGATCACGCCGTTCTGCACACAGATGCCGAAGAGCGCAATGAACCCCACACCCGCCGAGATCCCGAAGTTGATACCCGTGATATGCAAAGCCAGTATACCACCGATGAGCGCAAACGGCACATTGATCAGCACAAGACCCGCATCCCTGGCGTTGCCAAACGTGATGAACAGAAGCACAAAGATGGCGATGAGACTCAGCGGCACCACCTGCGATAACCTGCCGGTAGCCCGCACCTGGTTCTCGAACTCACCCGTCCAGTGGATGGAGTATCCCTGCGGGATGTGCACTTTTGCGTTCACCCGCGCCTGTGCTTCGGCAATGGTACTTCCGAGGTCACGCTCGCGAACAGTGAACTTCACGCCGATGAACCTGCTGTTGTTATCGCGGTAAATGAATGCCGGCCCCGTGATGGATGTAATGGTGGCGATCTCGTTGAGGGCAACCTTGCTGCCGTTCAGCGTGGGCACCAGGATGTTCCTGATCTCATCTTCCGATTTCCGGTATTCGTAAGGGAAACGCAACCGGATGTCGAACTTGCGCTCACCTTCGTACATGACGGTGGCTGTTTTTCCACCGATGGCCATTTCAATAACGGCCTGGGCATTGGCCGTGGTAACACCGTACAGCGCCATCTTATGATCATGCAGCCTGATCTGGATCTCGGGCTGACCCACATTGCGCAGGATGCCGGCATCTTTGATACCTTTCACATCTTTGATGTTCGCCAGCACCTCACCTGCCAGCTTATCGAGCACGTTCAGGTCAGGGCCGAAGATCTTCACCGCATTGTTGGCATTCATACCCGCTACCGCCTCGGCAACATTGTCGATAATGGGCTGCGAATAGTTATAATTGATGCCCTGGTATTTTTTCAATTCGTGATCCATTTCGCTGATCAGGCCATCCATGCTGATCTTTCTCCCCCACTCACTTTTAGGTTTGAGGTTCACCTGCATCTGCACATAATAGAATCCGCTGGGGTCCGTTCCATCATTCGACCGACCCGTCTGTGACAGCACACCGTTCACTTCCTTGAACTGCCCGATCTCCTGCCGCAGCGTATGCACCATCTTCACCGTTTCGTTCAGCGACATGCTCATGGGCATCTTGGCTTCCACCCACAAAGCTCCTTCATTCAGTTGTGGAAGAAACTCAGTGCCCATCCAGCGCAGGGAAAACAAAGTACCTGCCACGATCAAAAAGGCAACCGCAAGACTTATTTTCTTATGAGAGAAGGTCCAGTTGAACCCCTTCGCCACGATGCGTTCGAAAAACCTGACAATGAACGTGTGCTTTTCTTTTACGTTCTTGTTCAGCAGCACGGCACTGAGCACCGGCACCAGGGTAAGCGTAAAGATGAGCGCCCCGAGCAATGCAAAACCCAGCGTATAGGCCAGCGGTGAGAACATCTTGCCTTCCACTTTCTGGAATGAGAAGATGGGGAGCAACGCCGTAATAATGATCAGCTTCGAAAAGAAAACGGCTTTGCCGGTTCGCGACGCGGTCTTTTTGATGAGACCCAGCTTGCTCATCCGGTTGAAACGTTCCATACCATATTTTGCCGCGGTATGGTCAAGCGCCACGAACAGTCCCTCCACCATCACCACGGCGCCATCGATGATAATACCAAAGTCGATGGCACCCAGCGAAAGCAGGTTGGCGCTCATGCCCTTGAGCTTGAGACAGAAGAAGGCAAACAACAGTGATAATGGAATGATAATGGACACCACGAGGGTGGTGCGCCAGTCGGCCATGAAGATGAGCACGATGGCCGTCACGAAGACGATCCCTTCCACCAGGTTGTGCAGCACGGTATGCGTGGTGTAATCCATCAGCACATCGCGGTCATAAAATGTTTTCATACGCACGTCTCCGGGCAGGATGCGTTCGTTCAGCTCTTCGATCTTGCTTTTGACACGACCCAGCACCTCGCTGGGGTTCTCCCCTTTCCGCATCACCACTATGCCTTCCACAACGTCGTCATTTTTATCGAGGCCCACCTGCCCTACACGGGGAAGGTCTGACTGGATCACCGTAGCCACATTTTTGACCAGTATCGGCACGCCTGCCCTGTCTTCGATGATGATGTTCTCGATATCTTCGATGGAGTTCAGCAGACCCATGCCCCGCACCACATAGGCTTGCCCGTTCTTCTCGATCACATCGCCGCCCACGTTGATATTGCTTTTGTTAACGGCCTCATACACATCCAGCGGTGTGATCTCGTACCGGTTCAGCAGGGCAGGATTGACCTGGATCTCGTAGATCTTTTCTCTTCCGCCGAAGGCTACAACGTCTGCCACACCGGCCACGGCCCGCAGCTGGCGGTCGATCACCCAGTTCTGCACCGTCAGCAGCTCACGCGTGTCTTTCGTTTTGGAGGTGAGCACATAGCGGAATATTTCCCCGGTAGGGCCATAGGGTGGTTGCACTTCAGGCTCCACTCCTTCCGGCAGCGCCACATTCACCAACTGATTGTTCACCTGCTGGCGCGCGAAAAAATCCTCCACATCGTCGTCGAAGATGATCTTGATCACCGACAGACCGAACATGGAGATAGACCGAACGTTGGTTTTCTTCTGCACGGCGTTCATGGCCACCTCTATCGGAATGGAAACGAACCGTTCTATTTCCTGCGCGCTCCTGCCCTGCCATTCGGTAACAATGATGATCTGTGTATTGGTAACATCAGGGAATGCTTCGATGGGTGTATTCCGGTAGCTTACAATGCCGGCAATGATCATGACGCTCACCCAAAAAAAAGTGAAGAACCGGTTCTTCAGCGAGAACGCCACGATGTTATTGATGATTCGGTTCATGGATTAATCGTTCAGTGCATCGTAAATGAATAGCTGATTTTTACTGATCACCACTTCACCAGGCTCGACACCCGCACTCAGCCAGGTGGTGCTGTCGGCGCTCTTGTACACATCTACTTCGCGGGTCTCGATATTGAAGCGGTCTTTAAAGATCATCACAAACTTGCGGCTGTTATCGAAGATGATGGCCGATGACGGAACCGACGGAAGCACACTCGACTCATTGTATTTGGCTTTGACCGTAGCCAGCATCTCGGGCTTGAGCTTGAACTGCGGATTGGGGATGCGGATGCGCACCCGCATGGTCTTGGTCTGCGGATCGAGCACGTTAAAGATCTTGTCTATTTTTCCGGGGATCTGCTCGCCCTGGTAGCTCAGCGTGGTAACGGTCACATCCATACCTTCCCTGATGCGCGAGATATCGCTTTCATAAACGTTGGCAACAGCCCATACCTCATCCAGCTCGGCGATGGTGAAAACACTTTCGCTTTGCCCCGACGGCAGGGTCATGTCGCGGTTGATGTTCTTGTAGATCACAAAACCGCTGATGGGTGTTTTCAGGTGATACTCCGATCGTTCGTTAAAATTATAAATGGAAAAAGTTTCTTTCACCTTTCGCAGGGCAGCTTCCGCTTTCTCCAGCTCTTTCTGGGCGGAGACAAGCTCCCGTTCAGACGACAGCTTCGATTCAAAAAGGTCCTGCTTCACGTGCAGGTTCTTTTCGGCCACCAGCACGTCTGACTGTGCATCGATCAGCTCTTTGTCGTATTCGGCCACCTCGCCACTTTTGATCACGGCCAGGGTCTGACCTTTTTTCACATAATCTCCGAGGTCTGCGTTCACGGCCAGCACATTGCCACCCACGATCGGGAAGACCTCCACCATACGGTTTTCATCTGCTACTATTTTGCCATTGAGGTCAAGCACACCATTCACCATGCTGCGCGTAACGGTATCCAGCTTTACGTTCTTCAGCATGGCATCGCTCAGCACAAAAGTCTTGTGGTCGTCGGCATTTTCGCCGTCGCTGGTGGTGCAGGCAACCAGTGCTGTTGCAGATAAAAGTGTAAGGAGGGCGATCTTACCGCAGCACATCCTCACCCACTGCATAATCGAGTTCTTCATAAGCATTGTTCAGGTCAGCTTTCAGTTGATTATACCGGATAATACCGGAGTTATAGGCTTCAAACAGGTCGGTGAATTCCAGCAGCGAGATATTGCCTTTGCTGTAGTTGCTTACCAGGCCACGGCTCAGCTGGCCCAGCAGGTCTTCGAACTCACTGCCGGTAGATTCGTATTGCGTGCGCAGCAGCTTCACAATATTCCAGGCGGTCTCCACTTCACGCACGATCTCTTGTTGCTGCGATTGCAGATTGATCTTTGCCTGGCCGATGTCCAGCCGCGCTTCTCTGATCCTTCCCTGGTTGCGATTGAACAGCGGGATCTGCAACCCTGCGCTCACGCCCGTGTAATTGTTCACATAACTACCAGCCTGATCATACACCGCGCCCGCCATCAGGTTGGGCACACGCTGCCGTTTTTCGAGACTGTACTGCAGCTCGCGCTGGGCCTGATAACTTTCCGCTGTTTTTATCTCAGGCCGGTTCACAAGGGCCTTATCCTGTAAAGCGGATAACACGAGCAGGGAATCTGTTTTTGGGAAAGTGTTTTCGCCCGCCGCTGGTGCAGGCCAGATGATGCGGTTGTCAGCCAGCAGGATCTGGAGGGTCTCCTGCAGTCGCAGCAGGTCGGCCTGCGTGTCGTTCACCTGGTCGTTGATGCCAAAATAGACCGAGTTGAGTCGCGTGAGCTCCTGGAGGGAAATATTGCCTTTCTGATACTGCGCCGTATAAACCTCGATGAGATTTTTGAGCAGTGCCAGCTGTGACCGGATGCCCCTGATGGCATGGTTCAGGAAAAAGACCCTGTAATAACGTGAGTGCAGCTCATACCTGAGGTTACGCGCCAGTGTATAGTATTGCCACTGCGTCATCTGCTTTTCTTCCTGCACTATACGGATGGAGGTCTTGCGTTGCCCGGCGATGCGGAACACCTGCTGCAACTGAATGATCTTCTGACCCTGCGCGCCGGCATCAAGCCACTGTTTCTGCGTGGGGTTGTACAGGTTCCACTCGGTATACAGCTCAGGGTTACTGAACAGTTTTTGCTGAATGATCCGGGCTTCCGCCTTGTCTACTTCGTATTGTGAGGCGATCAGCGAAAGGTTGCGTGCCACGAGGAGGCTATCGGCCTGATGGAGCGAAATTCTGAGCGTGTCCTGCGCCCGGAGTCCGGCCGCGAGTAACAACAAAAGCATAAAAGGGATCGCGTGCTTCATTGGCTTTTTTGAACGCACAAATGAAGACCCCTGTTCTTTAATCCCCCTTAAACCTCACCTTAAATAAAGCTTAAAATTCAGGCCTGCGGCAGCAGCAATCTGAATATGTGGCAGTTGTTCTCAAAACTGTACGAAACCTGGCCGCCGTTGAGCTCCACGATCTGCTTCACAATGGATAAGCCCAGGCCATTGCCCGGTTTCTCCTGCTGGCTGGGCTGGCGGTAAAATGGCTCGAAGATGAGTCCTGCCGGCAAAGCCTCGTCACCACGGTTGATGAAAGATATTTCCACGTTATGTCCTGACGGAGCGATCGTGATGCTCAGGCCATCGCGTCCGTAGAGACCTGCGTTCTCGATCAGGTTTCTGAAGCAGGTCTTCAGCAGCATGGCGTTGGCTTTCAGTGTGAGCTCGTCGCCCGATTGAATGGCCTGCGCAATATCGATCTGGATCTTCTCTGGAAACAACTGGCCCAGCTCTTCGGCGCTTTCGTATAAAAGCTCGTCGATCCTGATGGCAGAAGTATTGACAGGCACCTGTGACTGCAGGCGCTGGATCAGCAGCAATGAGTCGATGAGGTCGGCCTGGCCCTGGAGATCGTTCATCAGGTTGGTCATGATCTGTTTCGCCTCGGCCTGGCTTGGCTCCATTTCCGCCAGCAGCTCGAGCCGTCCCTGGATGAGGGCCAATGGAGTTTTCAGCTCATGCGATGCATTCCTGACAAAGGAACGCTGCGATTCAAAAGCCTTGTAGAGCCGTTCCAGCATCTGGTTGTAATTGATGGCAAGCCTATCGAGCTCATCCCTGTTCTTTTTTACTTTGATGAACGCATGAAGGTTCTTCTCACTGATCACCTGGATAGAGCGGTTCAGTGCATCGATGGGGCGGAACACCTGGCGGATGTAGAAATAACTTGACAATGCAATCAGTCCTGCGCCCAGCACCATGGCAAAGATCACAATGTTCTTCAGGTTCTCCAGCTTGCTGATGCCGTAGGTGTCGTAGGCGGAGGCAAGCACCACATAATCATGTCCCTGGTCTGTGTAGTGAACGCCCACCACTTCGTCGCCATCTTTATCGACATAAAATTTATCCTCCTTTTCGCGGATCTGGTTGATCAGCGTTTCTGAATACGGAATGGTCTCGTCATCGAGGCTGCTGTAGATCAGCTCGTTCTTTTCATTGAAGACGAGTACTTTTTCGTCGTACATCTTATTGATCGAGTTCTGGTCGATAAGCTTGAGCAGGTCTTTGTCGATGCCCTTCACTTCGAGGAGCAGCCTTGCGGTTGTAAAACTTTTCTCGTGCAGGCGTTCAAAGAACTCGTCGCGCCGCATGTCGGCATAGGAGAAATAGATGAAGGTAAGGATGGACGTGAGCACGATCAGGAACAACCCTACGAACAACAGTGTGAGCCTGGTCTTGTAGTTCATTGTGCTTCTGTATTTAAGTAGTAACCGAACCCGGGTTTGGTAAGGATCAGCTTCTTGCCGATCTTGCTGCGCAGGAAATTGATATAAACCTCGATGGTGTTGTGTGTAACGCCGTATTTTTCGTCCCACAGGTTCACGGCCAGCTCATCCTTGGATATGATACGGTTCCGGTTCTTCACAAAGTACTCAAGCAGGCTGTATTCCTTGGGGGTCAGGCTGATCTCTTTTCCTTCATAGACCACGTTCTTTTTATTCGGATCAATCCGGATGTTCATCACCTCGTAAACGGGTTCCACGGGCACTGACTGCTCCGCTCTTTTCAGGAACACCTTCACTTTGGCCGAAAGCTCTTTCAGGTGAAAAGGTTTTACGAGATAGTCATCGGCACCCAGGTTAAAGGCTTCCATTTTGCTGTCGATGTCGCCAAAGGCAGTGATAATGATGATCGGGATGGTTGGGTTGGCTTCCCTGAATGTTTTACAGAGATCGATGCCGTTCATTTTGGGCAGGTTGAGGTCGAGCAGCACCAGGTGGTAGTCGTTGTTCGAAAAGTATTTCATGGCCATCTGACCGTCAAAGGCTGGCTGGCAGATGTAACCTTCCTTTTGCAGGGATGACGATACGGATTCTGACAGGCGATGGTCATCTTCAACGATCAGGATTCTTTTCATGTGCGTATGCTTTAACATTCCTCCCCCGCGAAACCGCATTTGGTCTTTATCACAATCTCACAACAGACGGCTCCAGGAGCAAAATTGACGAACTTTATCCGTCAATTCAAGAGGCCACACCATTGCCACGGGTTTAAACCTGCGGCAATTTATCACATAAGATGTATGTTATATGGTGTACCGGGAATGTTATTTTGTTTGGACTTTGGTAGCGTGAAAGAAGAATCTTTAGAAGGTCTCCTCGATGTTATCGGGATCAAGCTCACCGAACTTCGCAAAAAAAAGGGGTACAAGAGTCATGAAACTTTTTCATACGATCATGAACTGCCACGGATGCATTACTGGCGCATCGAGAACGGAAAAACCAATATTACACTGAAAAGCCTCCTGCGGATCCTCGCCATTCACAATATATCGTTTGAAGATTTTGTGGCGCAGTTGCCCAAAAGATCGGACAGAAAAATAAAGACGCTGAAAAAAAGCAACTAGGGTTATCGCAGGGATTGAACTGCTTCCTCCAGAGCTTGGTCATCATGGGGCTTTGCCTAATGCTAAAATACAAAAACACAAAGAACGCAGAGAAATGCAGGTAGTGCGCTGCGTAAAAAAACTTTGTGGGCTTTGCGCTTCTTAGCGGCTTTGCGTGAACTGCATTCTAAAGGCCGACGTCAGACAAAAGCGACTAAGAAACATTGAGGATATCTTTCAGGAAGCGGCGAAGCTCGGAGTAGTTGTAGTCTTTACTGAAGAAAGCAGCAATGTCAACGTCACGGGCATCTTCAAGCTCACCGTCGCCGCCATACACCACGGCCGGGATCCGCTTCAGATCATCATCGCTTTTAAGTATCCTGAGAAAATCATAACCCCTGACTCCATGCATGGAAAGGTCCAGGAAAATATAGTCAGGGATAAACTTTTTTGATTTCAGTAATTCTATGGCTTTTTCACTATCGGGAACAACCACCAGCACGATGCCTGGTGAAATTTCGGAAAGGGCTTCTGAAAACACCTGGTGATCATCGGGGTCATCCGTCACAAGCAAACACGTCTCTAAATTCATAATCAGGCTCAGGGTTTATTCACATCCGGCAGTAAACAAAGCTGCTCCCACTGCCGCATGTGATGGGTCTTTTCTTTTTTTTTGACGCTCATGGCCGCGTACGGCATAAAGCATTCAGAATCGCATATAAAAAATCGTACCATCTCAGGAATGGGATAAGCCGCCTCGGCACACGATTTATTTCTTTCCAGCTACAAGATTATGCTGAGCTATGAAAACGAATAAAGCCTTTAAGAATACCTTGACTGTTATCGGCTCGAGGTTAGCTGAATTGAGAATAAAAAAAGGTTATTCAACCATTAAGGAATTTACGCAAAAATACGATCTGCCGGAAATTCAGTACTGGAGGATAGAAAAGGGCAAGGCTAACGCAACACTGAAGTCACTGTTCAGGATCCTGAGCATTCACAAGCTTTCGCTTCAGGAGTTCTTTTGTCTCATCGAAGATGAGCACCTCGTGTAATTCTGCATCACACGCTCTCGTCAGTTTAAAAAATTCACAGACTACTTCATCCGTGTTCACCTGGATCGTGTGCTCACGTTGCTTATCATAAATGATAGTGTGTAGAAATAATTTCTCGATTTCAGGGTGGTCCAGCAGCGGTTCCACCAATTTGCCAGGAACTGTGTTATCAAATTTTTAAGTGGGTAACCATTCCTGTTACGCTGATTGTAACAAAGATGCTACAGGTGATTATTCAGCAAGTCGCTGCAACGCTCCAGCACACCATCGCCTCCGATGGAGTAGTTCAGGATGATCGGCTTCCCGGTATACCGTATGCTGGCACTGCCTTTCACGTTGGCCTGCTCTATGCGCGATGTGCGACCGATCAACACTTCTGAGTCGCCACTCACTTCCATACACCGCACGGCACTGCTGACCATTCCGCGAAGGTCGATCGTGCAGCTGCCTTTCGCGATCCTGACAACGAGGTGCTTGCAACACCCATGAAACCTGATCACACCATCGCCCAGGATCACGAATTCAGCTGTATGATTTTTAAGATAGATCATGCCGGAGAGATCAAACTTTCCACGGGCCGTGATGCGCACATCGCCATAGTTGCCGATCATCAGCGCATTGTGGCGCTGATCTCCCTCGAACAGGATCTTCCGCAGCGCGGCTTTTCGTTTCAAACTGTTCATGCCTACCGCCACACCGCCCTCTTTTTACCTGTAGCATCTGTAAGCTCGAAAACAAAAGGCCCCGTAAACTTTGCCAGGTTCAGCACCAGTGCGTTCTGCTTTCTCACGGTGCTGTGCTGCTGATGGAGCGTTTTTCCGTTGCAGTCATAGACACTCAGTGTTATGGAGGTATGAAAAGGTGTAATGACGCTGATCAGGTATTTTTTTGGGTCGCCCGCCAGGGGTGTTGCATGAAAGATAAAATCACCCGTTTCATGCACGTGGTCGATCTCCTGTTCGAAGAAATTCTTTCCGTCTCTGATGGAAACATAGTACTTGCCATCCTGAAGCTCCGAAAGATCGAGCGGAAGTTTGATACCGCGGGTTGCGTGATACACCGACTGGTAGAGTGTTTGCCGCCGATCGTTCATGATCTCAAGCTTGATAACACCGGAGGCAGGATTGGCATAAATAACCCTGTACGCGTTGGCTTCAGAGATCTTGAAAACTTTAAACGTGGGCTCATCCGCGGCAGCGTGGAAATGCACTGCCCATGACAACATCAATAATAACATCGTGCTTTTCATAAGACCTGATTTTTTTGTTCACTCAGGTTTACGGAAGCAACGCCTCATGGATTTGATCCTTAGACGCAGGCAGTGAAAATCACGTCACAGGATTTGAAAATCAAAACCAATGGTTCTGGCAGGTAACTTGCCGTTGTTGGCCGGTGTAATGGTGTTGTTTGTCGAAAAGGGAAAGGTTTATCGCAGTTGGCAGTAAGATTCGAATGGTCCACGGTCGACAGTCCACAGTCCACGGCAGAACCACCCATGGAGCCGTCATCCTGAACGGTGATGGGGCGCGGGCGGCTTGTGTGAGTGAAGGATCTCCCGATAAGCAATGTGCGCAGCATGAAACTGAGACACGAATTAAGTGCGCAGTTAATGATCGGGGGATCCTTCGTGCGCGAGCTTTCCGTTGAATGAGATTCAGCTCAGGATACCGGTTTCAGAAGGGAAGACTGTGGTCCGTGGTCCGTCGACTGTGGACCTCTTTCTACCGCAATTGAAGGTATTCTCCAAAGACCCACTGATCATCACCGATCTTTTTCCATTCACCGGTGGATTGAAGGATGGTTACTTCTGTGCCACGGGAGAGCCTGCCTGTTTTGCCGAAGTTCAGGCCGGGGCCGCTCCTGATGTTGAGCGACTCGGTATTCACGATACCTTTTCTCGGCGCAGCTACTGTTGCGGCAAGCGCCTGGTTGGCGTACATCGTGTATTCCCGCGCGATCAACGGAATAAAATTGGCTTCGGCATGCTCCACCTTATTGCCACCAAAGAAACCTGTTCCTGGGCAGGTCTTGTGGTCCATGAGCGTGGGATCATTCAGGCCATTGTCGCGGAAGCCATCGCTCAGCCTGAACCAATGATGGTATACCACACTTTTTGTATTCACCTCGAGCCTGAACTTGAGGCAGAGCAACGCCGTCATTTTCAGGATCGTGTTACGGTGCTCAGGTGTAAGGGCATCGTTGCCCGTATCAAAATTGCCCAGGTGCTCGATGCAGATGCCTCCGGTATTGAAACCTTTGATGCAGGCCGGCAACTTGGTCAGGTCTCTGCACACAGCGATGGTTCCATCAGGAAAAGTTGTAAAGTGCTGGCCGATCTCGCTGAAGTCTCTTTCTTCCACATGATACTTTTCCATGGCTTCGAGCCTTTCAAAATGATTGGTGCCATCAAAATGTTTATACGAAGGGCTATACGTATGGTGCGTTTGAATATGGGTGATCTTGCGCAGCCGCGTGGTATCAAGTGTGGCGAGGTATTCCTTGAATTCGGACAGGGTGAAAAGAACGAATTTACCTTTGGTTTTCATATGATAGATTGTTTAGGTTATCGCCTGTTACATCCACCCTTCGCTCACACGCAAACCGTTCGCCATTGTCAACCCTGAGCCTGCACGTAAAAACAACAAGCCCATCACTTTCCCGACGAAGGAATGTAATGGGCTCGTATACCGAATTTAATAAAACTTGATCAGCTAATAATATCCGGCATGTATTTTATTTTGTCTATTTGAGACTGGCCTTATCGTTGTTTCCGGTGGCGATCCTGGCCAGGAGTCTTCCGTCTGGCAGTTCCTTGGATGCGTAGACAAGATTCAACACCGCATTTTTGCCGGTTTTCTGAAGCGCAACGATCTCTTTTACCCGGCAGCTCATACCGGAGGAAGTGCCCGCCTCTGAATCCGGGAAGCTCCAGGTCTTCAGCGTTTTATTTTGCTCGTCCCTGATGGAGATACCCCTGCCGGTACCCACCTTGCCACAATGGCTGTAATAGACCTTTAACATCTCGCCGCCTGAATTTTCGTTCAGCGCGATGGTCTTGGTTACCACGCCCTCCCGCGACACGTGCTGATCGAGCAGCAATGTATTGTCAAGATAAACACTAAAGGAATCACCACCGGGGTTCACCGAAAATGCAAACAACGTTGCGCAGAGGGCAATCAGCATCAGCGATCTTATCGCCAATGGTCTACAGTTAATTTTTTGAAGCATAACTATCATGTTTTAGTTGGAAGAACAGATGAAAGACGCCATGCGACGTCTCTCATACAAAGTAACGGAGCCTGTAAGGAAGTGAATATTTCTTTTGACAACAGGGTGGGTTTTCTTCCTGAAGTGCGGATGGCAGCCATTATTTTCCAATTGCGGCATTGAATCCGCAATGCAAATCGCAGGTTTTAAAATTTCGGACCGGAAGTCGTTCAGAGAACTACAACAAAAAGATCCTGTTCTGATCTTTATTACGTTCACGCAACAAAACAAGGAGAACTTGAGCTATGCCGATGTATCTTTATTTGAAGTACCTGATAATAGCGCAGATTCGTGGACCTTCCCAAATACCCATTCTTTACCAGTGAAACATTTCTGGATTTTGAATTTGAAAGCAATGGCCCGAACGGGAAAATAAAAAAAGTAGTCAGATACAGTCCCCAAAATGCCAACGGTGTCACTTACTTTAATCTGGGATTTGGCGACTGGAACGAGACAATCGGCAAGATCGATGACTCAGCAATTTCCAACAATCAGGACCGGGAGCGAATACTCGCTACAGTAGCGGCCACAGTGCTGGAGTTTACAAGGCGTTTCCCAGACGCAATGGTCTATGCCACAGGCAGCACTCCAGCAAGAACAAGATTGTATCAAATGGCAATCGCTGCTAACTGTAATGAAATTGAACTTTTTTTAACTGTTTATGGGTTTGCTGATAACAACTGGCACCCTTTCAAAAAGGGAGTAAACTATACGGCTTTTTTGGCTATGCGTAAATAAAAAGGTAAATTGGTGTTCACAAGGGGAATCAGCATGCCTACTAAAACAAAATCCGGGAGTGAGTCACAAGTTAAAAGAACTGCCGTAAGAGATTACGGAAACGATCCTTTCTTTGTCAAGAAAGCAGAGAAGTCCAAAGCATTTCTTGAAAAAAATGGTTTCCCGGAAGCTTTGCTGAATCGAAAAAAAGCATTGAAAAAGGCTTAACATCCGGAGCAGTTGCTATCTCTGAATGCAGAGCCTCTTAATTTTCAATAATTTATCACCATAGTTTTACCTCCCCGCAAACATCTTATAAGTAACCTACCAAAACATCTTTTGTTTTTAATACAACAGCAAGAGCGATGTAAGTTTACAATATCGGTCGATTTTTTTCCCGGTTACTTTTTCAGCAGTTTTACGCCATGGTTGTGCTATATGTTGACGACGATCCGGAAGACCAGGAGATCTTTGCGGAAGTGATAAGGCAGATCGATTCTTCTATCATCCTGCTTTCAGCCAAGGATGGTGACGAAGCGCTGAGCATTCTCCGCAGCGATTTTATCGACCTTCCCCACATTATTTTTCTGGATATCAATATGCCCAGGATGGACGGCTACACCTGCCTCGCCGGTATCCGTGAAGATCTTAAGCTGAAAGACACGATCGTCATCCTATATTCCACTTCGCCCAACCCTTCGCTACTGGAGAAACACAAACACCTGAACGCGGAAGTCGTGAGCAAACCCACCTCGTATGGCGATGCCCTGGCCACCATGAAGCGATATATTATCGGTAATCAGGTAACCGGTGAACAGTAACCGGTAATCGGGTAATCGGTAACCGGTCATCAGTACAGCGCAACGCTTAAACTGATTACCGAATACCGATTACCGATTTACTAAAGATAACTGAGCCACCACTTCTCACGGTGATTCATCTTATACCGGTCGTACCACAGGCACAACGGGTACAGCGAAAGCACCACGCCGGCCCAAACCACATACGTGACTCCGAGACTGAATCCGTATCCCTTCAGGTTGGGTGAATCTGTGACCCAGGTGGTAAATGTCATATCCGCAAGGCTGTAACCTGTTGCCAGCGCTGCCACCAGGGCAACAATGTGGATCAGGTACAGGTGCAGGATGTAATAGAACATCGGCACTCTTCCAAGCCCAACAAGGTACTGCGAAAGTTTTCCCCTGAATTTTTCTGCGGCCGCCAGAAACAGCATGGCCGGGCCCAGCGTCACCAGGATGTACGACAACGACGGCGGATACTTGGTTACATTGAGAAATGACAGGAACGTATACACCGGATTTGGTTGAATGGACCAACGCGCCGGGTCACCATACATATTGATACCCCTGATCACTACAAAAAGTGCGATCAACGTCCAGCCCAGGCGAAGCAGGATTTGCCTGCGCCATGCGGCATCAACGGAAGGCTGATACAACTGGCCGAAACAATACCCCAGCAGCATAATGCCAGTCCAGGGCAACAACGGATAGCCTACGAAAAGAAAGAAATGCCCGAGCTGAAATCCGTTAAAATCGTGCAGTATCGACCACAGGATAGCGTCAATGCCACTCCCCTGCACATGAACGGAGTCGAGCAGGTTGTGTCCTGCCACCAGTAAAACGCCCAGCCCCAGGATCGCCTTAAAAGGCAGGTGAACCGCTCCCGCCAGAATGATCATGCCCATACCGAGGGCCCAGATCACGGTGAGCGCGATCAGCGAGAATTGTATGCTGAAGAACCACGCAAAATTGATGATGGTGACCTCCAGCACAAGCAACCACAGGCCTCTTTTCAGAAGAAACGCCGACAATTCCTTTTTTCCTTTTCTGCTTCCCACCATGAACGCCGAGGTGCCTGCCAGGAATACGAACACCGGTGCGCAAAAATGTGTGATCCAGCGTGTAAAGAACAGCGCAACACTGGTTTTGCCGAGATCGAGCGGATTGTAGAGAAAAGCATCTGCGTGAAAATAGTCCCTGACGTGGTCGAGGGCCATAATGATCATAACCACGCCGCGCAACAGGTCAATGGATTCGATGCGGGCTGTTTTGGTTGTTAATGATGGAGCTTGAATGGGGGTTGCTGGTGCTATCATAGGGTGCGAAAGTAAAGAATAATACGGTGGCACCAATTACAGGGTTGTGCTAAATGAATTCAACCTGAAAATTGCTATTTTTCAATGGTCTGAGGATATCCTCGATGCATGACAAAAAAACTCACTTCTTTGAATCTGATCTTCGGGATCGTTTATTTCGGCACGTTTCCACATTGGTATTCAGATCTTTCAGGCCAGATCCATGGAATCGGGTGTCTGCTCACGATCTGGTATAACTGGGCCGCCTCGAAAAGAATGATGGGGCAAACTACCGATCTGAAGGTGGTTAATCTTATCGTTGGATCGCTGATCATGCTTTACGGCGTACTTTTGATAACTGACGGCATCTACAAAGTATGGGGCGCCCGGACAATTGGGGAATTGGCGAAAGCATTGATATTTCTTGCATCGACCGAGATTCTTTTCGGAACTACTATACTTTTGCAAACTGTTAGAACCATGCGACTTTTCACGGGAAAAAAAACCGTCGCTGACAGCGCGAACCAACCATACTTTTGAAGCAGAAAACTAAATGAGAAAAATACAACTCGGCGGCCTCGATCTCTGGCAATTTGAAAACCTGGAAAGAGAAACGTCTATCAACCATTTTGTCTCCGGAAGGAGCTCTAACCGTAACGGCAAGGAGTTCACGCTCAGCTACTCCAGCTCACCATACCGCGAAGAGGTGCAGCACAACAGGCGCCTGCTGGCAACCGCCATGGGTGTTGACGAGGCGCACCTTTATTTTCCATCGCAGGTTCACAAGACCCGGATCGTCAACGTAACCCGGAACACATCCAAAGACGAGCTGATGGAAACGGATGCCCTGATCACCCGCGAGAAGGGAATCTGCATCGCGGTAATGTCGGCCGACTGCGTGCCGATCCTTTTATACGATACCAAAAACAACGTGGCCGGTGCTGTTCACTCCGGCTGGCGGGGTACTGTGGCCCGGATCCTGGAAAAAACACTCTTAGAGATGAAGCGCCGCTTCGGCACCGAAGGCAAAGATCTCGTGGCAGGCATCGGCCCGTCGGTAAGCCAGGAATCGTATGAGGTTGGCGAAGAGGTGGTAAATTCCGTAACAGAAGCTTTCGGAAAAGAAAACAGGCTGATGATCCCCCAGGCTGATAACAAAGCCAGGCTCGATCTCTGGGAGGCCAACCGGATCCTGCTCCGCGAATTCGGTGTTGACGACTCGCGCATCGAAACATCAGACCTCTGCACCGTGAAGCACAACCAGCACTTCTTCTCCGCCAGGAAAGGCGATGCAGGAAGGTTCGCGGCTGGGATAGTGCTGGTGTAAACACCAAAATACCGTTCACGCAAAGATCGCAAAGGAACCGCAGAGATCGCAGAGAATACTGGTAGTACTCATCTAATCTGTGCAGATCTGCTTAAATCACTTATTCAATATTGCCGGAGAACGCAAAGCTTCGCTGACGCTCATTCACGGTAGCTCTAATGTCTCCGCGGCCCTCTGCAATTTCTTCGCGTCCTCCGCGGTTATGCATTTCTGCATTCATTCACTCTCGAGATAACGTTTGGCCTGCATGGTGTAGAGGTCGGCGTATTTCCCGGCGAGCTGCATCAACTGGCGGTGTGAGCCCTGCTCGATGATCTTGCCGTGCTCCAGCAGCAGGATCTTATCGGCATTTTTTACGGTGCTGAACCGGTGGGTGATGAGGATCACCGTTTTTCCCTGTGTATTACTTTCAAGCGAGCTGAAGATCTTTTCTTCCGTTACAGCATCGATGGAGGCGGTGGGCTCGTCCATGATGGTGATGGAGGCATTGCGATAGAACATGCGGGCCACAGCCAGGCGCTGATGTTGCCCTTTGGAAAGATCGATGCCGCCCTTGAACTCCTTCCAGATAAGCTGGTCATAATCGGTAATGAACTCATCGGCACCCGAAAACCTGGCTGCCTGCCTGAGCCGGTCGTCGTCATAGTTGGCAGCGATACGTCCCACGCCGATCGACTCCCGTATGGTGAGGTTATAGATAGGAAAATCCTGAAAGAGAATGCCGATAGCGCTTTGCCAGTCTTCGAGGTTGAGATCACGCAGGTCGGTGCCGTTGATAAAGATGCCTCCCTCTGTGGGGTCATAGATGCGGCAGAGCAGTTTGATGAGGGTGGTCTTACCTGAACCATTGACGCCCACGATGGCGATCTTCTCTCCCGGCTCGATGGTGAACGAGAGCTGCTGCAACACCAGCGGGCTCTCGCCAGACTCGTTCGGATAGCGGAACGAAACATTCCTGAATTCAATGCGCGGCGGCGTTGGGAACGACACGCGTTGTGCGTTGGCTTTGGAAGTGATCTTGGGCCGGAGCTCGAACAGCTCAAACCAACGGGCGGCATAACGCGCAGCTTCTTCTGTGAACGAAATGGACTCGACGTATCCGTTTACCGTCTGGTAGAACCGTGTATACGTATTGAACGCCAGCAGAAGCCCGCCTACGGCAATCGTTCCGGCCAGTGCTTCGGTGGTCATCAGTGCAATGGCCGCGAACAGGAACAGGAGGTACCACAAGCTCAGCACGCCATAAGAGATGGACTTTTTGCGTTCGGCCACCGTGATCTTTTTATTGAACGTAACTTTCTTATCGCGGATCTGATCCTTCAGCCACGTTTTCAGCTTCAGCAGGATCACATCAACAGCCTTCTGCAGCTCTTCAAAATGCGATATGCGGTTGCCGATCACCCGGTGGTCGTCGATGGATAAATACCTGACACGAAAAACTTCCATGCTGTATTTCTTGTAGAAGAAGTAGACCGGCGCGGAGGCGAGCACGGCGAAGAGCACCAGCCACGCATTCAGCGACCACAGGATGCCGATGGAAGTAATGATGCCCGCAAAGCTTGTGGCCGAGCTGAAGATAAAGTCCTGCAGGTTCAGCACCGCGCCACTGCCCCACTCCTGGGCGCCGCGTAACAAGGTCTGGTACGAGTTGCTTTCAATGGTGCCGATATCCAAGCCGCCCTGCTTGTCTATCTTATACAGCTCGAGCTGAACACTCTGCTGCATGCGGAATTTCATCCGGAAATATCCTACAACATTACCAACGATGGTGGGCACCAGGAACGAGAGCCCGAGGATGACAGAAGAGCGGATCAGGCCTGTTGTGTCACTGAGGCCCTGCTTGATCCTCACGATCTCGTCTACAATAGCCGAAAAGCTGGTGAACTGAAGGTATACGATAGCGCCCTGGAAAACATTCAAAAAGATCAGGAGCAACAGCAACCTCCTGTTCGTCTGCCATGCGAATGACAGTGACCGGATGGTCACCGAAAATATGTTTTTACTGCTTTTCATAACGTTATTGACAAAAGGTCTTTTGAAGCGTTTAATGGATGCGAGAAACTAATGTACTTATTTGTTTCGTATTTGTCAAAATATCGTTTTCTCTGCCAGAAAGATTCGCCAACCAGGAGTTACTGGCATTTATCTTGCTCGTTTTACAGGTCTCACTCCGTTGGCCTGGTCTATTGTTTAACACCGCTGGCGATCCATTCGTTACATTAAATATTCTTTTATGAGATCATTATACATCCTCATTTTAGCCCTGGCTGCCCTTGGGGTGAAAGGGCAATCAGCACAGCCTTTCAAAGGAGCAAACAAGATCGTCTTCGAGTGCAAAGATTCGGGAGAAGACCTGTACGTCAGGCTTGGCAAACACCTGATCTCGAAGGGATATATGATCGTGGCTGATAAGGACTTTCTGAACATCAGAACAAAGCGTCGAAGCTTTTCCGATTTCTCCAATTATGTCTACGCCATTAACAGCATCATTGAGAACAACAGGGTGAGCTTCACCATCGACATTGCCGATGGGTCAGCAAATTCTTCACGAACCATGGCCTGGCGCCACGCAACCTGGCCCGCGGGGATCAGCAAGGGTGCCTATGAGCATTTTCTGGAGTACATGATAGGGTTCGAAAAATTGAACGTCTATTACGAGGAGTATTGAGCCTGCAGCGGCTTGCGTTAACCGGAATAAGACTTTTATCATTCCTTTACCCGGTGAAAGTTTACGTCCACCCGACCGGGCAAACAGAATTCCGGACGGCCTAATCGTGAGCTTCACAGAAATACCAATGACATCGGGCATATTTAGCATGTAATTCGCCGTACACTTCACAAGGTTTTCGAAACTGCTTTTACAGGCGAGCTGAAACAAGCTGCAATTCCTGGTAATGATACGCCCGAATAACGTCCAAACTTTCCGATGCCAATGGCAAAATTTTTGACGGGATATTCAACAGGGTGTAGACTTTTTTCAACGCTTTTACCTTGTTAACAGGGTCCATGCAGAAACAATCAAACCTTTGAATTATGGCATAATAATAACGGCAGTAATCGTTATTTAACACAAAACAAGTAAAATGATGAACTCTATTCGAAATTCGTTCCGGGTACATGCCATCGTGCTGCTATTGGCAGTGATGGTTTCCGCATTCGGCTGCAAGAGTAAAAAGAAGGCCATGGAAGCCGCGGCGGCCGAAAAGGCGAGAATGGAACAGGAGGCTGCCCTGAAAAGACAGCAGGAAGAAGAAGCACAAAGGAAAAGGGATGCTGAAGAGCAGGCGCGAAGAGATGCCGAAGCAGCGAAAGAAGCCAAGGGCAGTGCACCTTACGCCAGGCTTGGTCAGTATTTCGAATCGATTGCCAGCTCAGGCAGCCTGACCTCCGCTAACAGCAGCATCAGCGAAGCCCTCACCATGTTTGCATCGCCCGATACCCCGGTGCTCATTGTGATCAGCGAATCAGGTGGCCAGAAAGATTATGACCGGCCCACCACCATCATCTCGTACCTCAATTACCTGAAAGATCAGAAAAAGAACATCAATAAGATCGAGAAGCTTCAGTTCGACAGCTCAGGCAAGATCACGGAAGTAGAGCTCAGGAAAAATTAGTTCAAAGTTTGAGGTTTCAAGTTTAAGATTTAAGGTTAAAAGTTTAAAGTTAAAATCAAGTTATGCGTATCATTCAATATAAATATATGCTCACGGCGATGGTCTGTGTTTTGGTTGCAGGAAACCTCTCGGCGCAGACCGGTGATATCAGCCCGGAAAGAAAACAGGCCATCGATTCACTTGCACTGGAAAAAGTGCGGGACCTGAGCAAGTACATCAGCATCATCGGCAACAAAAAAACCGCGTTCTCAGAAGCCAGCCGGGTAATGGACAGGGCCGAAGAGCTTTTTGCTCCCGGCAGCGAGATGGGTGTTTCATCGCTCAACCGGAAAGAAGTGAACTATTACAAGGTGCGCCAGTATTTCGAACGACTGATGGCGCTGAACTATGACCGCGTGTCGATCCAGTGGTACGACATCCACTACATCAGTGACCTGGAAAGACAACCCGACGGACGGTACGTTGGCGTGGTCACCATCTACCAGCGTTTTGAAGGTGTGTCTGACGATGGCATGAAATACAAAGACACCACGAAAAAAGATATCACCATTTATGTAGACCGGAAAAAGACCCAGATAGCAGGCCGCACCGTAGAGTTCTGGGACGTGCTGCTGGGGGATATCCGGGTGACGGAGACGGGAGCGTAAGCAGTAGGCAATAGGCAAATGGGCAGTAGGCAAATAATGCAGGGATATTCATGATCAATCCAAGATCTAAAATCATAAAGCTGAGATCGTACTTCGTAAATCTTCTTATTCTTTCATTCATCACGCTCTCGCTGCCACTCCGGGCGCAGCTGGTGGGAGACGATGATGATGAGAGCAAGCTTTATGCGGAATCGAAGCAGGTGAACCAGTTCTTCAGGAGGTTTAATGGGGAGGAAGACGAGAAGGGAAACCGGTATTATCCCCGTGATAAGCAGTACCGCAGTGACAAGCTCCGAAAAAAATATCTCGGCATCCTGTTCGACGAAAGTAATGCCGGTATCAGCAACGCGCTGAAAGTTGAGTTCAGCAAATACATCCTGGAAAAACCCGAATCGTCCATCCTGAAATTTCACGGGGGCAATTGGTTCTCGGAAGTGAACGCCACCTTTACTTCGGGTGGCAAGAACCAGACGGTAACACTGTTCATGGAGCTGGAGAAAGATCACCTCGGCAGCAAGTGGGTGATCAGCCGGGTACATGCCGATATGTTCGAGCCGTACTTCGTGAGGGATACCACCAAGGTAGGACGGTTCCTTCATCCGCTGAGTCACGAGCTCGATTTCATGAACCTGCGAAAAGCGCTTTCGAACAGCGATAGTGTAAGCCAGTTCACGGTGAAGCGGTTCAAACCAGATCACCTCTCCGTCTTTCTTTACGAGATCAAAAAAGGCAACCTGAAGTTCAGGTCCGTCGAGCAGGTGAAGTTCCACTTCTTCCAGATCGGCGGCTGGTATTTCGAGATCTCACAGTTCAACAGGCCAGGCTACAACACGGGCTGGCTGATCTCCAACCTCGTCAAGCTCAACAACGACGCTGAAAAAGATCTTTTAAGAAAGCATCTGTATTATGAATCGAAATAAGCTGTGGCTGATCACGGTCTCGTTGGTGCTGCTGCTGGCTTCGGGCGCAGAAGCGCAGAAAAGCAAGTCGCAGAAGCCTGCGAAAAAACCTGCCGTTCAGAAAACCAAAACCACGCAAAAGCCGGCCGCACCTGCCGGGAAGAAAACCGCTGAGGAAAAAACACCACCGGCCGATGCCACGGAAGACGAGAAAAAAGTGAGAGACATGGTGGCGTTCCTGGAGTATATGCTCAACACGCTCGGCAACAGCGCCACCTCCAACCGCGACAAGGATGTGCTCATTACGGAAAGCTTCTCGAAAGTTTTCCGCGACGCCAAAGTACAGGTAGAAGATGACCTCGACGAGGAAAGGGATGTGATCACCAATAAAGATGTAGTGGCCTACCTGAAAGATGTGGACTTCTTCTTCAAGGATGTGAAGTTCGAGTTCACCATCGAAAGTATCAAAAGAGGCACCATGGCTGGCGCGCCCGCCGAAGCTTCAGCGAAGGCGGGAGGAAAACATTTCTATAAGGTCTCGCTGCGGCGGAATCTTTCCGGAACTACTTCTGAAGGCAAGCCGGTGAACAACACCATGCCCCGTTACATCGAGGTCAACTTCGATCCCGACAACCAGGATCTCAAGATCGTAAGCATCTACACCAACGAATTCGATCAGCGTGAGGCACTGACCAGCTGGTGGAAGGAGCTTTCGTACGAATGGCAGGCCATCTTCAGGCGAAAACTGAACCTGACCGACAGCGTTACCTTCAGCGACATCCAGGACATCACCGCCATCGAAGAGCTGGACCTCAGCGATAACAAATACATCCAGAACATCGAGCCGCTGGCGCAACTTCCCGCCCTGCAGCTGCTCAACCTCTCGCATACAGGCATCACCGACCTCACCCCCATCCGCAATCTCACAGAGCTGGTAGAGCTGAACGTGGCCCACACTCCTGTAAAAGATCTGGCTCCTCTGAAGTATTCCAGCAAGCTGGTGAGGCTCAACATCAGCCACACCCAGGTAAACGACATTACTGTGGTTGAAAAGATGCCCGGCCTTCAAAACCTCGAGGTCAGCGCAACACCCCTCTACGATCTTACACCCCTGGCTGGGCTCACCGGTCTGCTGAACCTCAACCTGTCACTGACACCGTTGTACGATCTTTCTCCCCTGGCTAACCTTACACAATTGATGGAGCTGAATGTCTCCGGCACCGCAGTACGGGATCTCAATACCCTGAAAGGATTTGCAAACCTCGCCGTGCTCAATATCGACAGCACCCGCATCGAGAACTTCAGCGCACTGGCAAGTCTTCAGAACCTGAAAGAGCTGCACGCGAACCAAACGTTGATCGCAGACCTGCAGCCCCTTCAAAAGCTGACGCACCTTGAAAAGATCTACTGCGACCAGACTCCCATCACGCGCACCAGGGCCGATGCTTTTATGGCGACCAACCCCAGGGTATTGGTGGTTTACGACTCCAAAGACCTGAAGCTGTGGTGGGACAGCCTCGCACCGGAATGGCAGAACATTCTAAGCAAAACAGCCAACATAGGGCTGATGCCCACGAAGGAAGAGCTGGCCAGGGTCACCAACCTCGACTCTGTCAACTTCAATGGAAACCGCTCCATCCAAAGCCTGGAACCACTGCGCAGGCTTCTCAAGCTTCGGGTGCTGCTGGCTGGTAAAACATCGGTGAAGGAGCTCTCGCCGCTGCACGAACACCGTGAGATCAGGCACCTCGACATTAGCGATACGGAAGTGAGCGATCTGTCTGTTGCCAGGCAATTCACCAGGCTAAAGGTATTACAGGCTGACAGGAGCAAGATCGAAAGCATTGAGCCCCTGTATGGCGTCAGCACACTCGAAAAGCTCTATGCCGACCAGACTGTGGTTCACGATATCACTGCCCGCGAGCTGCTGGAAAAGAATCCCCGTTGCCTCATCGTTCATAAGACCGTTCACCTGAACCGGTGGTGGAACAGTCTTTCACCCGACTGGAAGGAAGTGTTCAGGGCACAGATGGGAAGCGACACCACCACAACACGCGAGAATCTTCATCGCCTTGCCGAACAGGAGAAGCTGCACTTTAAAGATGCACCGGTGAATGATCTTTCGGCGCTGAGCGAGTTTGTACGGTTAAAAGAACTGCACTTCTCCGGAACGGCCATCCACTCCATTCCGCCACTGGAGAACATCCGGTCATTGCGATCGCTGCACGCCACCAGCAGCCCGCTTCAGCAGATCGGCGCTGTTGGGCTGCTTACTGAACTGGAAGACCTTGACATTTCCAACACACCGGTGGATGAGCTGAAACCTCTCGGCGCGCTGCAACAGCTCAGGCGGTTCAACTGCGCCGGTACACAGATCAAAAAGCTCGATCCACTCGAGCGGATGGAAAACCTGGAATCCCTCGACTGCTCCAACACGCGGGTAACCAATCTCGACCCGGTGGCGCACCTCCCCCTGAAAACGCTGAAGTGCTACAACACCAAAGTATCCGGCAAGGAGGTAGAGAACTTCAAAAAGGGCAATCCTGAATGTAATGTCGTGTATTATCGGTAAACAGGGATGACATCCTTTTTGAAGGATGTCATCCCTGTTCGTCTCCCCTGTTCACCATGAACATGGCGGTGGGCACAAACCGTTTGAACAGCTCGTCTTTCAATGATTCATCAATGGCAAGGCTTGTGATGGCGGCTGACATACATGAGAGCCAGGCTACAGCATCGTCTTCACCAATGGGGTGTGGTATGTGGCGGGCGCGCAATCTCGGGTGACCATATTGCTCCGAATACAAAGGTGGCCCGCCCAGGAATTGGGTCAGGAATAATCGTTGCTTTTCCTTGATCACATTCTTATCTGTCTTGAACAAGGGAGCGATCTGCTCATTTGCAAAAACCAGGTCATAAAAACGGTCTACCAACAACCGCAGATTCTCCTCGCCAAGCCGTTCAAAAATTGTAGGTTCCATGAGCGCAAAGGTAAGGCACGAGGTACGATTTACGAAGTGCGATCTGGCCACAAAAAAAACCTGAGCGTTTGCCCAGGTTTTCCTGTTGTTTGGTATTCGAACAAAGACGCGAATTACTTCACGTGCTTGCTCACTACTTTCGCCAGCTCGAACATAGAGACCTGACTTTTGCCACCGAAAACTGTTTTCAGTTTTGCGTCGCCATTGATCATTCTCCTGTTCTTCTTGTCCTGGAGGCCATTCTTCTTGATGTAGTCCCAGATCTTCTTGATGATCTCTGTTCTCGGGAGTGGTTTGCTGCCGATCACTTCTGAGAGTGCCGGGCTGGGCTGAAGCGGAGCCATGAAGGCTGCGTTAGGCTTCCTTGCGGATTTTTTAGCGGCCTTCTTTGCTGATTTTTTGGCGGCTTTCTTCGGCGCCTTCTTAGCTGTTTTTTTAGCTGCTTTCTTTGCAGTTTTTTTACTTGCTTTTTTTGCCATAGCGTTCAATTTAATTTGTGAGTAAGTAACTTATTTGAGTCTGAATATACAATATCCCGGTGTCGTTTATAGTGAAACATGTGCTTGAGCTTCCGATCTCATAGACATTTTCCCTCGAAAAATACAGCTAACTATTGAATATCACAAAATCCAACAACAAATCTCCGCGCTCTGCCATAGGAGAAAACGCCTTTGCTACCGGGCATCTCCGTCGTACAGCGCCCTAAAAAAGTGATACCAGCCTTCTGCTAAAAGC
>NZ_JAHESF010000049.1 GCF_018598225.1 Chryseosolibacter histidinae
CCGCGACCTTGAGCATTCTGAAAAACGCGAGGTGATCCGGATCCTGAAAGCACTAACCGATGCGTTGCGTGAACAGTTGCCCCAGTTGAAGCAGGCGTTCCAGTTTCTGGCACAGATCGACTTCATCAGGGCCAAAGCAAAATTCGCTTTAGAGATCAACGCCGACCTGCCCATCATTGAAAGCAAACCGGAGCTCGTGTGGTATAATGCCAGGCATCCGCTGCTGTACCTGAGCCTGAAAGGCAAACGTGAGGTGGTGCCCCTGAACATTACACTGGATTCGGTCAACAGGTTGTTGCTTGTTTCAGGCCCGAATGCTGGCGGAAAATCCGTAACGCTCAAAACCATCGGCCTGCTTCAGTACATGGTGCAGTGCGGACTGCTCATTCCACTGTCTGACCGTTCAAAGGTGGGCATCTTCCAGGATATTTTCCTCGACATCGGTGACCAGCAGTCTATCGAGAACGACCTGAGCACATATAGCAGCCACCTCAGGAACATGGCAGCCTTTATCCAGCATGCCGGCGAAAGGTCGCTGGTGTTGCTCGACGAGTTGGGCTCGGGCACCGACCCGAACTTTGGAGGCGCCATTGCCCAATCGGTGCTGGAAGCTTTGCTGAAGAAACGGGTGTGGGGTGTTGCCACCACGCACTATTATAATTTGAAATTGTTTGCCGGCCAGCGCCAGGGGATCACGAACGCAGCCATGCGCTTTGACGATAAGAACCTGGTGCCCCTGTATGTGCTTGACATCGGAAAGCCGGGAAGCTCGTTTGCCCTTGAGATCGCCAGAAAAACCGGGCTGCCGAAAGACACGTTGGAAGAAGCAGAGAAGCTGGTAGGAAAAGACCTCGCAGGTTTTGAGACCCTGGTGCGCAGCCTGGAGAAAGAACGGCAGGAGTTGAGTGAAAAGATCAAACGTATGGAGCGGCAGGAGGCGGAGCTGAAGCAATCGCTGGCCAAATACCAGTCGCTTTCAGCCGACCTCGAATCGCGCAAGAAAGAGATCATCACCAAGGCAAAAGAAGAAGCCGCCGCCCTGTTGAAATCGACCAACCGCGAGATCGAAAAAACGATCCGGCATATCCGTGAGAACAAGGCCGAGCGCAAGGAGACACTCAGGGTGCGCAAAGATCTCGAGTCGCTGCAGCAACGTGTGGCCCAGCGGCCCGCGGAAAAGAAAGAGAAAGCAAAGGAGCCCATCAAGGAAGGAGACCGCGTGAGGATCATCGGGCAGGAAGGAAGCGGTGTGGTATTATCCGTGAAGGGTAAAACGGCATCCATACAGTTTGGTGAGCTTAAATCGATGGTCGATATCAGCAAGCTTGAAAAGATCACCGCTGCTGTGGAGAAAGAGATCAGCAAAAGGCTGCGGTCTGTGGGCATCAATATCAACGAAAAGCAGGCTCACTTCAACAGTACGCTCGATGTGCGGGGAAAACGTGTGGAGGAAGTGGTGCCGTTGCTGGATCAGTTCATGGACACAGCCATATTGCTGGGCCAGGGTGAAGTAAGGATCCTCCACGGTAAAGGCGAAGGTGTGTTGCGAAAAGTGATCCGTGAGCAATTGAGAAAATACAAAGAAGTGGCCTCGGTTGCCGATGAGCACATTGAACGCGGCGGCGATGGTATCAGTGTAGTAGTACTCAAGTAGTCGCCGGACCACCGACCGCGCGCCGGCTGTGTGCGCAGTGCCGTGACGACATAAAAAAGGCCTCGTGAAGAGGCCTTTATATTTTTATACAATTCTTATTGCTGTTTTGTGAACTCGAATCTCCAGTTGCCTTTTACGGCTTTAGCACGGGTTGCGCCACCGGCCCATCCAAGGCTTCCGTCAGGGATGACGAAGGTGATGATCAGCTGGGTATCGGTCACCTCATAGTTCATGTCTATTTCGCTGTTGGGATTGGTGCTGCTGGAGGATACAGGGTCTCTGATGATCTCCGTCAATGGGTTGGCTCCGAACTTCCAGGTTCCGTACTTGGGCCACGGGCTGGGATTGGGGAGCGTTCCGCCTGAAGCGAATTTGTAATTATAAGTACCATCCTGGGCATACGTTCCGGTGATCTCCAGTTTAATATTCAGAAAATCGTTCCGGTCAGTTCCGTCATTGTTAACTTTTGACAAGGCCCAGGTGCTGTTCAGCTTGATCAGCTGCTTTTCCTGTTGTGTTTTGTCTTCTCCACCGCCGCCATCGCAGCCCATGAAAAAGACAGCTATGCCAGTCATGACCAGGAGGGAGAGAGTTCTAGATACAAGTTTCATTGTTTAAAGATTAGTCGTAAAGTCTTAGAAGCGGTAAAAATAGTAAAATCAGTCACAAAATATGCTGGTTGCGGCCAGCCGTAAGCTTTTATCTCGCAAACAGGCTCTTTGTAACCCTCGTCCATTTTCGGTATCCGAAAGAGGCCGTTCCTGTCCTGAACGTAAAAGCTGCTTTTTTAGCTTAAAAATCAATGCCGACGCTTATGATTTATGCGCTAATACGTTAATTACCGTACAATCGGCCGGGTATTCGTCCTTATCGTTCGACGCAATGAGCGTCAGCACCCCTTCCGGCAGCTTCGCAAGCTCCCGTTTATACCAGGCGAATGCCTGTTCATCCAGGTTCGTACCGGGCTCATCGAAAAAAAGCAGGTCTGCCGCTGTATAAAAGGCCAGGCCCAGCTTCACCCGCTGTTTCATACCCGACGAAAAATTGCCGATATACTTGTCTTTGGCGTGGGTTAAATACATGATCTCCAGCAGCTCGGAAGGCGAAACTTTGCCCCGGGCGGGCTTCAGGCTGAAGTGAAAATCTAGTTGCTCCCGGAGGGTGAATTCCTCAACCAGGTCCATATAAGGAGCGGCAATGGCAATGTGCTGTGAGATCTTTTCAACGGGTATTTCGGCCGACGGAGCGGTGTAGTGGAGGTCTCCTGACGTTTGTGGCACCTGCCCCCACAGCACCTGAAGCAGGGTGGATTTCCCTGACCCATTAGGCCCTGTAATGGCGTAAGTAGTGCCATTGTTGAATTGGTAGCTGAAATTCCTGAATATCCACTCGCGGTTGAAACGTTTGCTCAGCCCTTCTGTGGTGATCGAAATTCCGCTGGTGCGCTTATCCATGGAAGGTAATGGCTACTGAATCGCTCAGTCATTTCCCCCGTAACCTTTCATAATGCCCCGCTCGGAGGTCTTGATGAAGTCAAGGATGTAATCCCGCTCTACGCTGGAAGAGAATTCTTTTTCAACAAGCTCGATGGCCTTCGATATGTTCATCCCGCGAAGGAAAACATAACGGTAGATGTCCTGGATTTCGCTGATCTTGTCCTGGCTGTAACCCCGCCTGCGCAGGCCAACGGTGTTGATGCCGGCGTAAGAGATCGGCTCACGTGCCGCTTTGGTGAAAGGAGGAATATCTTTTCTCACCAGCGAGCCGCCTCCGATGTAAGCGTGCGCGCCGATCTTGGAGAACTGCTGCACAGCACAGGCGCCACCGAAGATAGCGAAATCATCGATCAGCACATGGCCGGCAAGTTGTACCGTGTTTCCAAGGATACAGTTGTTGCCGATGATGCAGTCGTGGCCGATGTGGGCATACGCCATGATGAGGCAGTTGGCACCTACCACGGTCTTGTATTTATCGATGGTACCGCGATTGATGGTGACGCATTCGCGGATGGTGGTGTTGTCACCGATCTCTGTGGTTGTTTTTTCACCTTTGAATTTCAGGTCCTGCGGAATGCCGGAGATCACTGCGCCGGGGAAAACCTTGCAGTTCTTTCCAAGCCTGGCGCCATCCATGATGATTGCGTTGGGTCCTATCCAGCAGTCGTCACCGATGACAACATCTTTTTGAACAGTAGCGAAGGGCTCTATGATAACGTTATTACCAATCGTGGCCTCGGGGTGGACATTTGCTAAAGGGAATCGGCTCATGAATCTTTGCGAACAATACTGGCGGTCATAGTTCCTTCACATACTAATGTATTGCCTACGAATGCACGACCGTACATTTTGGCGATACCACGTTTGATCGGCGCAACAAGGTCGCACTGGATCACCAATGTGTCGCCCGGAAGCACCATTTTTCTGAATTTGATATTTTCAATTCCCAGGAAGTAGGTCCAGTAATTTTCAGGATCGGGAACGGTGTTCAACACAAGGATCCCGCCGATCTGTGCCATCGCTTCGATCTGGAGCACGCCAGGGAACACCGGGTTTCCGGGGAAATGTCCCTGGAAGAAATATTCATTGGCGGTCACGTTCTTCACCCCGGCAACACTTTCATTATCCAGGTAAATGATCTTGTCGATCAGCAAAAACGGGTAACGGTGGGGGAGGGTAGCCGTGATCTTGTTGATGTCCATGACCGGCGGCAGGCTGGGATTGTATTTCGGTCTTCCCTGCTTGTCGGCCTCATGCATGGCCTTTTTCAGTTTTTTGGCGAAGGCAACATTGGCGGCGTGGCCCGGGCGGGCTGCCAGCACCTGTGCTTTCAGGGGGCGTCCGGCAAGGGCGAGGTCGCCCACAATATCCAGCAGCTTGTGGCGTGCCGGCTCATTCTTATAACGAAGCTCGATGTTGTTCAGGATGCCTTCCTGCTTTACGGCGACCTTGGGTTTTCCCAGCATCTTCGCAATGTTGTCAAGCTCGTCGTCTTTCACCACCCGGTCAACGATCACGATGGCGTTGTTCAGATCGCCGCCGCGGATCAGGTTGTTTTTATAGAGCATCTCCAGCTCATGCAGAAAACAGAAGGTGCGACACGATGCGATCTCCTTCTCGAACTGCCGGATGTCTGTAATGGATGCGTGTTGGCTTCCCAGCACGGGTGAGTTATAATCGATCATCACCGTAACCCTGTAATCGTCAAGGGGTAAGGCGGCTATTTCAACGTTGCGGGCAGCTTCGCGGTAAAAGAGCGGCTCCTGCACTTCAAAGAAATCACGAATAGCGTTCTGCTCTTCTGTGCCCGCTTCCTTGAGGGTCTCCACAAACTGGATGGAGCTGCCGTCCATGATGGGGCACTCCGGACCGTCAAGCTGGATGAGCACGTTGTCTATCTCAAGGCCTACGAGGGCGGCCAGGGTATGTTCGATGGTGCTGACCTTGGCGCCGCTCTGTTCGATGGTGGTTCCCCTGGAAACATCCACTACATTATCGCAGTCGGCATCGATGATGGGCGAGCCGGGCAGGTCTGTTCGCTGGAATTTGATCCCATGGTTGGGCTTGGCTGGCATAAAGGTCATGGTGGTCTGAACACCTGTATGAAGCCCGACACCTGAGAGTGTCACAGATTTTTGTATCGTCTGCTGTTTAATATTGAGCATAGTTCTGCAAAGTCGGCAAATTTAATCCCAAATATCCGGATTATCCAATTATGAACGAGGTATGAATTCGGGGTCACCGAAATCGTTTGAAGCGGGCAGAAGGATGTTTATTTGGTATTGATCTCCTGAACGGGTCGGCTTTCGAGGTGGCGGATCTTGTTTTCAAGCTCCCGTAACCGCGAATTCAGGTCGGGCAGCTTTTTAAATACGGCATAGGCCCTGAAATACTCCTTCACGTCGAAAGCTGGTGATCCGAGGATCTGTCCGCCTTCTTCTGTGATCGATTTGAGGATGCCTGCCTGAGCTCCAATGCTTGTGTTATTGGTGATCACCAGGTGGCCGGCAACACCTACCTGCCCCGCGATGATACAATTGTCGCCGATCCGGGTAGAGCCTGAGATGCCGGTCTGAGCCGCGATCACGGTATTTTTTCCGATCTCCACATTATGGGCAACCTGGATGAGGTTATCGAGCTTCACACCCTGCCGCACAACGGTTGAGTCGCCAAACATGGTGGCGCAGTCGATCACGGTGTTGGCGCCGATGGCCACATTGTCTTCAACGATCACGTTGCCCAGCTGTGGTATGGTCTTGTAGGTTCCGTCTCCCTGGGGTGCAAAGCCAAAGCCATCGCTGCCGATCACAGTGCCGGAATGGATCACGCAGTTGCTGCCGATGCGCGTGCCCGAGTACAGTTTAACACTGGCATGCAGCACGGTGTTGTCGCCGATCACCACGTCGTCGCCGATATAGGTGTGCGGGTAGATCTTAACGTTGTTGCCGATCTTCACATTGCCGCCGATGTAGGAGAAAGCGCCGCGGTAAATACCGGTGCCCACCGTGCTGTTGTCTCCGATGAACGAAGGTTGCTCCACGCCCGACTTCTGAAAGCTGATCATTTTGTGATATTCTTCCAGCAGCGCAGTGAAGCTCGAGTAGGGGTCCTCCACCAGGATCAGCGTTGCACTGATCTCTTTCTTAGGCGCAAAGTCTTTTTTTACAATAACAGCAGAAGCCTGCGTTGTATAAATGTATTGCTCGTATTTGGGATTGGAGAGAAATGCTATCTGGCCTTTTTTAGCATCCTGAATTTTGGCCAGCATATTGATCTTTTCGTTGCCATTGCCCTTCACCTCTCCACCCAACATCCCGGCTACTTGATTGATGGTAAATTCCATGTGGTTGATATTAGGTATTGCCTGTCAGGCCTGGCGAAACTTTGTTGAATCACGGAGGCGTAAGCGCGGGTGATTGCAGCAGTTAGCGAGCACGGACAGGGGCGCCAGGCATGCGCATGGGAGTTTCAAAGATCCCGATACCCGATACCTAATGCCTAAAGGTTACAAAGATACATCTTTAGGCCAGCAGAGATAGTTTTTTTTGACGATTTTGCTCAGTGCCTTAATGGCTGGCAGGTCTGACGCCTGCGCAATATCCAGCAGCTCGCCGCCTTTGGTCATGATGTTTATTTTCTGCCCCTCGGTATACGCTTCGTTCGATACTGTGCCATAGGAGAACAGGTACGAAGATTCTGCCCGCAAGGTATGATACTGCCTGCTCACAGAAGTCCTGATCTTGTCTATGGAACTTTTGCGGATAGGATCACTGCTGAGGATGATCTGAAAAAGATCACGCTCGAGCAGCATTCTCGAGAGCAATGCCAGAATGCGATCGTCGTGGTTGATCCAGAGTTTGATGGCGCCCCAGATGTCGTGGTCATCGAGCTGGCCGAAAGCTTTCAGTGCTTCGGGCTTTTCGCGGAACGCCTCTATGGAAAACGCATGCTGAAGAAAGAGCAGCAACGCATCGCTTGCGGGCACAGTCTCGCCGGCACGCACCAGGGTCTGCGCCCTGCGGATGAGGTTCACCATCATGCACTCAGCGCTCACGGTAGTTTTGTGAAGGTAAACCTGCCAGTACATGAGCCTTCGTGCATTTAAAAAATTCTCAACGCTGTAAATTCCTTTTTCCTCCACCACAAGATGATCGCGGTGCACATGCAGCATGGAGATGATCCGGTCAATGCCGATGGTGCCTTCCATGACACCGGTGAAAAAACAGTCGCGCTTCAGGTAATCCAGCCTGTCTATGTCGAGTTGGCTGGAGACGAGCTGATGAAAGAATTTTCGTTTATAACTGTTGCGGAAGATCCTGAGCGTGAGGTCGAGTGCGCCGTTGAATTCTTTGTTCAGCACCGTCATCAGCAGGTATGAAATGCTCTCGTGCTTCACACCCTGAAGCAGGGAATGCTCCAGCGCGTGCGAGAAAGGTCCGTGGCCGAGGTCGTGAAGCAGTATCGCCAACTGGGCCGCTTCATACTCTTCGGCCGAGATCTCGATGCCTTTATAGCGCAGGTTCTCCAGCACCCGGCCCATCAGGTGCATGGCTCCCAGGGCGTGTTGAAAACGGGTGTGCAGCGCACCGGGGTAAACAAAATCAGTCAACCCCAGTTGTTTGATATGTCTTAGGCGCTGGAAGTAGGGGTGCGAGATAATGTCGAAGATCAGTTCACTTTGGATGTGGATGAACCCGTAGACAGGGTCGTTGATGATTTTCCTTTTATTCACGGGCACTTCTGATTTCAGGTCTGATTTTTCCCTAAAAATACAGGTATTAACCGATCGGCCTACGTGGCACCATTATTTCCTCCTTATGAATCAACAAATTACCCTTTGAACCAGTGAACCAAAAGGGGGTTAACAACGTGATTATTCTGTAAATTGTAAAAAATTAGCCTATGCAACGATACAGTATACTTTGGGCGGATGACGAGATCGACCTGCTGAAACCTCACATCATGTTCCTTGAGCAACGCGGATATGATATTACGCCTGTCAACAATGGCGCCGAAGCCGTGGAGCTTTCGGACGAGAAGAACTTCGACGTGGTTTTCCTCGACGAGCATATGCCCGGCATGTCTGGACTGGAGGCCCTGAGCCAGATCAAGAACAACAAGCCCAACCTGCCGGTGGTGATGATCACCAAGAACGAGGAGGAGCAGATCATGGAAGAGGCTATCGGCTCGAAAATAGCCGACTACCTCATCAAGCCGCTTAACCCCAGCCAGATCCTGCTTTCGGTGAAGAAGATCCTGGACAACAAAAGACTGGTGATCGAAAAGACCAACCTCAACTACCAGCAGGAGTTCCGGAAGATCAGCATGGCCTTTCAGGATGTGATGAACCACGAGCAGTGGGCCGATATTTACAAAAAACTTATCTACTGGGAGCTCCAGATGGACGACAACCAGGACATGGCCGAGGTGCTCGATATGCAGAAGACAGAGGCCAACGCCAATTTTGCAAAATTTGTGATCCGCAACTACGATAGCTGGCTGAACGATCCGAAAGCCGACAAGCCCCTGCTCTCGCACCAGCTGATGAAACGAAAAGTTTTTCCCGAGCTTGGCCAGGGCAAACCCGTGTTTGTGATCCTTATCGACAACCTTCGCTTCGACCAGTGGAAGGTGATCGAGCCGGTGCTCAGCGAGTATTTTGTTGTTGATAAGGAAGAGCACTATTACTCCATATTGCCCACCACCACGGCGTATGCACGCAACTCGATCTTCTCCGGGCAGCTTCCGTCAGAGATGGCCAAAAGTCACCCCGACCTGTGGGTAGGCGAAGATGAGGAGGAGGGGAAGAACAACTTCGAAGACGAGTTCCTGAACAAACAGGTGCGCCGTAACAACCTGCAGGTGAAAACCTCTTACCACAAGATCAAGAACCTGGAAGAAGGACGCAACCTGGTTGATACTGTCAACAATCTTTTTAAGAACGATCTGAACGTGATCGTTTACAACTTCGTGGATATGCTCTCGCATGCCCGCACCGATATGGCGATGGTACGCGAGCTGGCGCCCGATGAGTCGGCTTACCGTTCCATTACACGATCATGGCTGATGCACTCACCCCTGCTGGATGTGCTCAAGAAGATCGCCGAGAAGAACGCCAGGGTTGTGCTTACCACCGACCATGGTACCATCCGGGTGAAACGGCCGTTCAAGATCATCGGCGACCGTAATGTGAACACAAACCTCCGCTACAAGCAAGGCAAGAACCTGGGTTACGAAGGCGACAAGGTGATGGTAGCCCCAAAACCGGAGCGGCTTTTCCTGCCCAAAATGAACGTGTCTACAACGTATGTTTTCGCTATTGAGGACCAGTTTTTTGCCTATCCCAACAACTTTAACTATTACGTCAATTTTTATAAAGATACTTTCCAGCACGGCGGCGTGAGCATGGAAGAGATGATCATTCCCATAATTTTCTTAAATTCGAAGAATGTGGTGTGACGACGGAGGCTGGGTGGTGCATGAAGCCGACCTGGCCGACCTTAACAAGGTTGCAAAAGATTTTATCGAAAGGGCCGGAAACCGCAGGGTCTGGCTATTATACGGCGAGATGGGTTCCGGCAAAACAACGTTCATCAAGGATCTGTGCAGCCAGCTGGGTGTTGCTGACGTGATGAGCAGTCCTACCTTTTCCATTGTGAACGAGTACCTGACCCGCAGCAACACCAAAGTTTTTCATTTTGATTTTTACAGAATAAAAAATGAGGCGGAAGCTTATGACATCGGGGCAGAAGAGTATTTTTATTCCGGAAATTATTGCTTCGTGGAATGGCCGGAAAAGATTCCATCGCTGATTCCCTCCGAACATGTTGAAGTGTCTATACTATCCGAAAATCAAACCCATAGAACCTTAGCCCTTTCTGTTCATGACGGAAAAGAAAAAAACAGGATTTGAAGCCCTTGCTACCAAAACCAGCCTGTATCCACAGGAGCAGCTCCAGAAAGTGAGTAAAGGCAAGCATTCTTTTTTCATTGGCCTTCCTAAAGAGATCTCCCTGCAGGAGAACCGTATCAGCCTCACACCCGATGCCGTGGCCTTGCTGGTGAACAATGGCCATGAAGTGTGGGTGGAGACCAAAGCCGGAGCGGGTTCTAAATTCTCCGATAAGCTTTACAGCGATGCCGGTGCCAAGATCGTATACTCGCCGCAGGAGGTTTACAAGGCGGAGGTCATCCTCAAGATAGAACCTCCCACCACAGACGAAATAGAAATGATGCGGCCGGGCCAGGCGCTGATCTCAGCCATCCAGCTGGGGCACCTGAAGGCTGAATACATCCAGGCGCTGCTGAAAAAGAAGGTCACGGCCCTGGCATACGAGTTCATTGAAGACAAAGTGGGTGGTATGCCCATCATCAGGGCCATGAGCGAGATTGCCGGCAGCACCGTGATGCTGATCGCGGCAGAATACCTGAGCACCGCCAACAACGGCAAAGGGGTGATCCTCGGAGGCATTACCGGTGTTCCACCCACCAAAGTGATCATTATCGGCGCCGGAACGGTAGCAGAGTATGCCGCCCGTGCCGCCCTCGGGCTGGGTGCTGACGTTCAGATCTTCGACAACCACCTGTATAAGCTCAGGCGGGTAAAACACCTGCTGGGCCAGCAGCTATACACGTCCACCATCGACACCGTTACGATGGGCGAGACCCTCAAAACAGCCGATGTGGTGATCGGCGCGCTGCGGGCGGAGAAGGGGCGCGCAAGACATGTGGTGACCGAAGAAATGGTGAGCCGCATGAAGCCCGACTCGCTGATCATAGACCTCAGCATCGATCAGGGGGGATGTATCGAAACCTCTGAGATCACCACGCTGAGCAAACCCGTTTTCAGGAAACACGGTGTGATCCATTACTGTGTACCCAACGTGGCCTCGCGTGTAGCCCATACCGCTACCAACGCGCTGAGCAATATTTTTACACCCACCATCCTCAGGGCTGCCGAAGAAGGCGGCATCGAAGAGATGATCTTCACGCACAAATGGTTCATGAAGGGTGTGTATACCTACAAGGGAGGTCTCACCAAAGAGCACGTAGCCCGCAAGTTCGGGCTCAAGTATAAGAACATCGATCTGCTGATCGCGGCGAGGTTTTAGTCGTCGCCTCACCTCATCGAACCAACCCTCAAAGGGTTCGAAACCCTTTGAGGGATAATCGTAGAAAGGTCTGACGACTGGCCCATGTTGGTGTTCTTCACCAACATGCTCCCAATATGCACGGTCAAAGCCTGCTCAGGCTTTCTTCCAGCGCTTTGATCTTGGCTTCGGCATCCGCTTTTTTCTTGCGTTCACCTTCCACCACTTCCGGTTTTGCGCCGCTCACGAATTTTTCGTTTGAAAGCTTTTTATCTACAGATGCTAAAAATCCTTTCTGGTACTCGATGTCTTTCAAAATAGCCTCGCGCTCTTTGGCCACATCCACTTTTCCTTCGAAAGGAATGAAGAATTCAATCGACCTTACCAGGAACGGCGTGGCGTTCGTGGCAGGAGCCTGTGCTGCAAAGCTGATCTCCGTGAGGTTGGAAAGTTTTTGGATCACCGGCCAGAACGACTTCAACGGAACCTGCTCGCCGTTCTTCACCACAAGCTTCAGCGCTTCTTTGGGCGAGATACCTTTATTGTTGCGTGTGTTCCTGATCTCCGTCACCACCTCGAAGCTCAGCGATGCCTCGTCGAGGATCTTCTGATCGAAAGATCCGGATACAGGGTATGATGCTATCAGGATGCAATCTTTTTCTTTTCGTTGCTGCAGCTCGTGCCAGAGCTCTTCGGTAATAAAAGGCATGAAAGGATGCAGTGCTTTCATCAGCGTTTCAAAGAAGCCGATGGTTTTATCGTAAGTGATCTTGTCTATCGGTTTTTCGAACTCAGGCTTGACCATCTCCAGGTACCATGCGCAGAAGTCATCCCAGATCAGCTTATATAATGTATGCAGCGCATCAGAGATCCGGAATTTGCCGAAATGATCTTCCAGCTCTGTTAACGACTGCTGCAGCCTGGACTCGAACCATGTTATGGCCACCTTATTCACTTCAGGTTGGTTGCCGTCAACGGTCCAGCCCTTTACAAGCCTGAACGCATTCCAGATCTTGTTGGTGAAATTCCTTCCCTGCTCGATCAGTTTCTCGTCGTAGAGAAGGTCATTGCCGGCGGGTGCGCTGAAGAGCATACCTGCCCGCACCGCGTCGGCGCCGTGTTGCGAGATCAGGTCGAGCGGATCAGGTGAATTGCCCAGCGACTTCGACATCTTTCTGCCCAGCTTATCGCGAACGATCCCTGTGAGGTAAACATTTTTGAAGGGCTGTACCCCACGGTATTCATATCCGGCAATGATCATCCGCGCCACCCAGAAGAAAAGGATCTCCGGAGCGGTAACCAGATCGTTGGTAGGATAGTAATAGTTCAGGTCCTTGTTGCCTTTGTTGTTCTTCGAATCCTTGAATATGGTGGTATCGAAGACAGCGATCGGCCACAGCCAGCTCGAGAACCAGGTATCCATCACGTCAGGGTCCTGCACGAGGTCTTCGGCTTTCAGACTTGCGTGATCTGCTTTCAATTTCTGGTATGCCTCTTCTCTTGTTTTCGCTACCGCGAATTTTCCGTCGGGCGCGTACCATGCCGGGATCTGGTGGCCCCACCAAAGCTGCCGGGAGATACACCAGTCGCGCACGTTAGACATCCAGTGATTGTATGTGTTCTTGAACTTTGCCGGGATCAGCTGTACGGTGTCATCCATCACGGCCTTGTGCGCGGGCCGGGTGATGGCATCCATCTTCACCCACCACTGCAGTGAAAGGCGTGGCTCTATCACAGCGTCGGTGCGCTCGGAGAAACCTACGTTGCTGTTGTAATCTTCTACCTTGGCCAGGTTCCCTTTTGCTTCGAGCTCTTTGGCGATCTTCTTGCGGGCGATGAAACGGTCTTCGCCGATGAAGATCTTTGCCTTTTCATTGAGTGTGCCGTCGTCATTGAGGATGTCGATCACTTCGAGGTTGTGCTTTCTGCCCAGCTCGTAGTCGTTCATGTCGTGGGCAGGGGTCACCTTCAGGCAGCCTGTTCCGAAATCCATGGCCACGTAGTCATCTTCGATCACGGGGATCGCACGATCGATCAGCGGAATAAGAACTTTCTTTCCTTTGAGGTGTTTGTAACGTTCGTCTTTCGGGTTCACGCAGATGGCGGCGTCGGCCATGATGGTCTCCGGGCGTACGGTAGCGATGGTAATAAAATCGTTGCTGCCTTCGATCCGGTATTTGATGTAATACAGTTTGGACTGAACATCCCGGTGGATCACTTCGTCATCCGAAAGCGCGGTCTTGCCGGCAGGGTCCCAGTTCACCATGCGCAGCCCGCGGTAGATGTTGCCCTTGTTATAGAGATCGATGAAAACGTCGATCACGGCCTCATAATAATCGGGGTCCATGGTGAATTTCGTGCGGTCCCAGTCGCAGGAGGCGCCGAGCTTCTTGAGCTGCTCGAGGATAATTCCACCATACTTTTCTTTCCACTCCCAGGCGTATTTCAAAAACTCTTCGCGGGTGAGGTCAGATTTTTTGATACCGCGCTCGCGCAGCATGGCTACTACTTTTGCTTCGGTGGCGATGGAAGCGTGGTCGGTGCCGGGTACCCAGCAGGCTTCTTTGCCTTGCATACGGGCTCTGCGCACCAGTACATCCTGGATCGTATTGTTCAGCATGTGCCCCATGTGCAGCACCCCGGTTACGTTGGGTGGGGGTATGACGATACAGAATGGCTCTTTTTGTGGATCAGGCTCTGAATGGAAGAAACGCTGGCTGAGCCAGTAACTGTACCATTTATCTTCTACAGCAGATGGGTTGTATTTAGTAGATAGTGACATGCTGAAATTTGCTTAAAAACCTTGCTAAAAGGGCAAGGGGAGGGCAAAAATAAGGAAAATAGACACAATAGCCATTTTTTGAGCGCGTCACATCCAAGCGGCCATATTAGTTCGTAAATTCATTTCGAAACCAAAATTCTCATGGAAGCAATTTCTGTCACCGAAACCGAAGTATCAGCCGTCCCCGATATCCGGTGGAAACAATTGTGGAGCCTCGCGGCCCTTTATGCATCGATTATCATTGGCTGGATCGCTTACGCGAACTATCAGCCCAAGCTGCTGGTGCAATTCCAGTTTACGGATTTTGCCTTTTTCCTCGCCGTCTCACAAGCCATCATCCTCGTGCTTACACCCCCGGTTGCCGGGTTAATGGGCGATCGTTATCGTTTTGAAAAGGGGCATCGCATACCGGTGATCTCTTCCGGCATCAGCTTCGCTGCCATGGTGTTCATGGCGGTGGCCTTCACGCTGTTCACCAATCCCGGTGAGATCTTTAAATGGATCCTGCCGGTGCTGATCGTCTTCTGGCTCATCTCCATGAGTATTTTTACAAGTCCCGCATTGTCTACCGTAGAACTTTTCACGCCGGTAGACCGTCTGCCGAAAGCCATGGCCCTGCTGACGATCGTGGCCAACCTCATCTATGCCATCGAACCTGTGATCGTGGATATTATCGACTACCTCGGCGCTCCATTGACATTCATCGCAGGAGGTGTGGTGACGCTTGCGTCGGGTTATGCCATGAAGAAGAACTCGCTCGGGCTCTTCAAACAAACGGGTAATAAAGAGGGAAGCGCTGAACCCGGCCAGCATACCGCTGCGAAGTCGGCCTACGGATTTATTTTCTTCCTGGGGGTTATCCTCGGCATCTCTACCACTGTGATGTTCAATCTTTTCCCCGATGCGCTGGCCCTGAAGTTTGCGGCGATCTCTAACAATGCCGATGGCAAGATCCTGCTCGTGGCAATGCTTGTGCTCTCCGCGCTGATCTCATGGCCCATCAGCAACTTCATCAACCGTTACAGCATGGAGCGGGTATTCTGGATCAGCGGTGCACTGATCGTGTTGAGTACTGCAATTATATTCTTGGCACAGCCCGCATGGATCGTAGCGCTCATGGCCATTGTGTTCACCGTTACCTTTACGTCACTCTCCGTAAGCTCCCTTCCGCTGGCCCTCAGTCGCTCGGGATATTATGAGAAAGTATTCTGCGTAGGTGTGTTCTTCAGCGGCGCTGCGTTGCCGGAGGGGATATTTGAGTCGATACAAGCGTTCTGAGTAAAGTTGCCAGTTGCCGGTTTCCGGATGGCCGGTTGAGGAGGGCACGACCTTCACAACTGAGCGCTGAAAGAGTTTAAGCACCGAAAACGAACTGGTAACTGGCAACTAACCGTACCTCGTAAATCGTACCTCGTACTTTTGTCAATTGCCCTTTGTCAACTGTCAACTGGTTTTCTGCATCCTGATCCGCCACTCAACCGGGTACATGTTGTTGAAACGGTTTCCCAGGCTGTTCACCCATCCCAGGGCCACGTCTTCGAACACGATGAGGTGATAACCCTTGTCGGTCTCCGGAAGTGTGAGCGGATCGCGCCTTAAATAACGGATCGCTTCGTCATGGCCGACAGAAAGTGTCTTGAAGTTTTCTCTGCGAAGATCGGTGCTCATGGCCAGCGCGTGTTCCGGTATCAGCTTATCATGTTTTACAGTAGCCGTAGCGATGCCAGCATTTACCACCTTGAGGTGCTGGTGAAGCATGCCCAGGTGCAGCGTATGTGCCTCCGGGAAAAAGTAGAGGAGGTCTTTCCACTGGAAAAAACTGACGCGCTCGGGATGATGGATCCATGACTGCAGCGTGTTAACGATCTTCGCCGGTGCCGGGGTGAGATCGCGGTTTGCTTTGAGGCGCAACGATGGGCTTACCTGTTTTTTGCGGATCACCGACATGAAGAAACCTTCACCCTCCACACGGTGCGGGAAGAACCGGTAGCCGATCACATCATTTTTTTTTGTTTCCTGGATGTTCCAGCCATCGATGCTGACTTTCAGGAATTCAACGTCGTGTTGTTCCCGGAGCCATAACAAATTATCTTCATTCTCCTGTTCGTTGTACGTGCAGGTGCAGTAGATGAGAATACCATCTTCTTTCAGCGCTGGCCATGCATCTGCAACGATCCGTTTCTGGCGGCTTGCACAGAGCGCTACATGCTGCGGCGACCATTCTTCCGCAGCTTCGTGATCTTTTCTGAACAATCCTTCACCGGAGCAGGGAGCATCGATCACCATCACATCGAAAAAACCGGGAAGCGATTGAAAGTGATCCGGGTCGCTGTTGGTAACCACTGAGTTTTGATAACCCCACTTTTGCAGGTTCTCTGCCAGCACCGAGGCGCGTGACCTGATCACCTCGTTAGACACCAGCAAGCTCTGGTCTGAAAGCAAGCTCAAAATATGAGTCGACTTGCCACCGGGTGCGGCACAGAGGTCGAGAACATTCAACGGAGCATGGAGGTCGGTCAGCTGCCGGAAAGCTTGTTCGATGAACATGGAGCTTGCTTCCTGCACGTAGTAGGCACCTCCATGAAGGCGCGGATCGAGCGTGAACGAAGGCCTGGTTTCCAGGTATCTTCCGAAGGCGGACCAGGGTACCGGTTTACCTGGCAGCGGCAGTGCATTTTTTGCGGGGTTCTGCCGGATGCTCACCGGGGCCGCGCCATTCAGGCTTTCCATAAAGAGCCCGAAATCATTACCCAACCGCTTCCTGGTCTCCTCCTGAAATGCTTCCGGAAATCTGCTCATAAGCGCGAAGTTAAACTTTCCGCCCGGCTTGCTGACTTGAATCGAAAAATATAGGTTTACTCCCCAAACTTCCCGTATGGTGACGGCAAACGATCCAAAGTTAAAAAGCTGGGTAGAGGTTCCTAAGGAATCCGATTTCCCTATCCAGAATCTTCCCTTCGGAATATTCAAGACCAAGTACCTGACACCGGTGGCAGGTGTGGCCATTGGCAACTATGTGCTCGACCTGGTTTACCTTCACGAGAACGGGTATCTTGATGGCCTGGGCTTGCCCCCAGGTATTTTCAACCAGAAATTCCTGAACGATTTTTTTACCCTCGGCAGGATGAAGATCCGGGAAGTGAGAGAAAGGATCTCTGAGCTGCTGCGCCATGATAACGACGAGCTTCAGGGTGATGCTGCGGGCCGCGAAATTGCGCTGGTGCCCATGGACGAAGTGCAGATGCTGATGCCGGTGAAGATCAGCAACTATTCGGATTTTTACAGCAGCGAAGAGCACGCCACCAATGTTGGCTCCATGTTCCGCGATCCGAAGAACGCCTTGTTACCTAACTGGAAACACCTGCCTGTTGCCTACCACGGCAGGGCTTCTTCCATTGTTGTTTCAGGAACAGCCATTCATCGTCCGAAAGGACAGATCAAATATCCCGATCAGGAGTTTCCCGCTTTTGCGCCTACCCGGAAGCTAGACTTTGAGCTTGAGGTAGGATTCATCACCTGTGGCGAAACAAGGCTGGGCCAGTCCATCCACACCGCGCAGGCTGAAGATTATATCGCAGGCTTTGTGTTGTTCAACGATTGGTCTGCACGCGATATTCAGCAATGGGAGTACGTGCCACTGGGACCTTTCCTGTCAAAGAATTTCGGGTCTACCATTTCTCCGTGGATCGTAACACTCGATGCGATGGAACCTTTCCGCGCACAAGGCCCTGAGCAACTTCCCCATGTGCTTCCGTATCTTGCGTTTGAAGGCAAGAAGAATTTTGACATTGTGCTGGAGGTGCTTCTTCAATCGGAAAAAACGGAGCAGACAACGGTGTGTCGCTCGAACTTCAAATACATGTACTGGAACGTGAGTCAGCAGTTGGCGCACCATACGGTGAACGGATGCAACATCCAGGTGTGTGATCTGTATGCTTCAGGCACCATCAGTGGTCCATCTCCGGGCTCTTATGGCTCGTTGCTGGAGCTCACCTGGAATGGTCAGAAGCCATTGACCCTGCCTGATGGAAGTGAACGTACCTTCATTGAAGACGGCGATACCATCACGATGCATGGCTACGCCAAAAAAGATGGCGTGCGCATCGGCTTCGGTGAATGCAAAGGAAAGATCCTGCCTCCCATTCAAGGATGACATCCTTTAAAAGGATGTCATCCTTACAATATAAATTTCGTTTAGATGCTTACGCTGAACCCCAAAGAGATACCCGTTGCAAAAATGCACAGCTATTTGCTGGGTGCTGTTACACCACGCCCGATAGCTTTTGCGAGCACGGTGGATAAAGCCGGGAACGTGAACCTGAGTCCATTCAGTTTCTTCAATTGCTTTGGCGCCAATCCTCCGATCCTGATCTTTTCTCCTGCCAGAAGAGGACGTGATAACACCACCAAGCACACGTATGAGAATCTCAGGGAAGTGCCCGAGGTGGTGATCAATGTGGTAACCTATAACATGGTGCAACAGACCTCGCTGGCCAGCACGGAATATCCGAAGGGTGTGAATGAGTTTATCAAGGCAGGTTTTACTGCTGCACCTTCCGTTGTGGTAACACCGCCGAGGGTATCAGAGTCGCCCATTTCTATGGAGTGCAAGGTGCTGCAGATCATTCAAACGGGAGACCAGGGTGCGGCAGGCAACCTCGTGATCTGTGAGGTGTTGCGCATGCACATCAATGAGCAAGTACTCGATGCAGAGGGAAAGATCGACCCCTGGAAGCTCGATGCCGTTGCACGTCTTGGCGCTGACTACTACTGCAGGGTGCAGGGCGATTCGATCTTTAAAGTACCCAAGCCCCTGGACAAGATGGGAATAGGCATTGACAGCCTACCTGAAAATATCCGAAGAAGTAAAATACTCACCGGCAACGACCTGGGCCTGCTCGGCAATGTTGAACGACTGCCCGACCAGGCTTCTATCGATGAATTCAGCAACCGCTACGAAGTAAAGGCCGCGCTTCAGCATGGCGAAGTGGCACTGCATCAGCTCGCACATCAGTATCTGAAAGACGAGAATGTGAACGATGCATGGAAGGTGTTGCTTGCGGGCCGGTAGGGTCTCCGTTCGCAGATGGGTTGCGGAAGAACTTCCGCTTCAGGATTCTGACTACGAATCGGTTTTATGAAAATGAGGCCGGAAGAAACTTCCGCCTCAGCGGGAAAAAGAAACGGGCAGAATCTCTTCCACCCGTTTATATTTTCATTCTAAAATTCTAACTACTCAATTCTAGTTTTCCTCTGCATTTCTCCTGGCTCCTTACTCCTGGCTTCTGACTCCTTTTCAATCCCTATACATCACTGCTTTCACTGCCTTCACCGTCTTCTCTACGTTCGGCAGGATTGCCTGGATCAACGTAGGCGCGTAGGGGAGGGGAGCATCAAGGCTGGTGATGCGGTGTACGGGCGCGTCGAGATAATCGAAAGCGTATTTTTGAATGTGGTAGGTGAGCTCGGAAGAGATCGACGCCAGCGGCCATGCTTCTTCAACAATGACCAGGCGGTTTGTTTTCTTCACGGATTCAACGATCGTAGCGTAGTCGATAGGGCGAACTGTGCGCAGGTCGATGACCTCGGCAGAGATGCCTTCTTTCTCCAGCTCGGCGGCAGCAGCCAGGGCTACTTTCAGGATCTTGCCGAACGATACGATAGTAACGTCTGTGCCTTGCCGTTTCACATCGGCCACACCAATGGGAAGAAGGTATTCTTCCTGGGGTACCTGGCCTTTGTCTCCGTACATCAGCTCAGATTCCATAAAAATAACCGGATCGTCATCGCGGATGGCTGATTTCAGAAGGCCTTTGGCATCATATGGGTTCGCTGGCACCACCACTTTAAGGCCGGGGGTGTTGGCAAACCAGTTCTCAAAGTTCTGGGAGTGTTGTGAGCTCAGCATGCCTGCGTTGCCGGTAGGTCCGCGGAATACGATGGGCACGTTGAACTGGCCACCTGACATCGACATCATTTTGGCAGCGCTGTTGATGATCTGGTCGATGGCCACCAGAGAGAAATTGAAGGTCATGAACTCGATGATGGGACGGATACCGTTCATGGCAGCACCTACGCCAAGGCCGGCAAAACCGAGCTCGGCGATGGGGGTGTCGATCACCCTGTCCGGACCAAACTCGTCGAGCATGCCCTGACTTACCTTGTAAGCACCATTGTATTCAGCCACTTCCTCGCCCATCAGGAACACGCGTGGATCTCTCCGCATTTCCTCATTCATTGCCTCGCGGAGGGCTTCTCTGAATTGAATTTCTCTCATAGCTTTTAATAAAGTCCGTAAAAATAGTATGTGAGGTGGGATTGGCAAAACCCAAGGCAGGAAAGGTGCTAAATAAAAAACCCCGTCCGGGTGAACCGGACGGGGTTTTCTAAAAATCCAATGAAATCTCTTATTTCAGCGCGTTTCTGAAAGGTTCAGTGGCTGAAAACTTGGCAAACTCCAGGTCAGTGAGGGCCGCCTGCTTCAGTTCAGGATCAGCTTTAACGGCACTGGTCAGGTTGCTCACCACACCTTCGGCGTTGCCAAGGCGGGCAGAAGCAATAGCAGCGCCGTAGAAGGCTACAGCCAGGTTGCTGTTTTTGCGCGTTGCTTCAGTGAAAGAAGTAAGTGCGTTCTGATAGTCTTTGTTCAGGATCTGAGCAAGACCTTTGTTGAACAGGTTGTCTGCGTTGTCAGCAGCAGCTGATTCAGAACGAACAGCGTCAGCATATTTTGCAGTGATGATCTCGGCTGCACCTTTCACACCGTTAACACCGGCAGCGTTGTCGCCAGTGAGTCCGGAGCTCAAAGCTTTGCTGGCAGCGGCATAAGCGGCGCGAGCGTTGCCTTTGATCATGTGAACAGAAGCGAGGTTAGCGTTCACTTCAGGAGCGTCTTGCAGCTTGGCAGCGATCTCGAGCTGGGCCTGAGCCTTGTCAGCCAAAGCAGCGGCGTTTGCTGAGTTTTCGATAGCCTGTGCAATGTATACAGCGCCCAGGTTGTTATGAGCAGTCCAGTTAGTGCCTTTTTTAGTAGCAGCTTCGTAGATAGCGGCTTTCTCTTCCAGTGAAGGAGTCAGTGTACCAGCGTACATCAGCTCATCGAAAGTAAGGGTATCGGCGCTGGTCTGGCCTTGTGTGATCTGTTTAGCGAGTACAGAGATCTCTGCGTCGGTCTTCTTGTCTTTGATCGTGAGGATCTCGGTCTTGGCAGTTCTCAACTTAGGATATACGTCTTTGAATACTTTCTTGTAAGTAGAAAGTCTCTTCATTTGTCTTTCCTGATCTTCGAAAGTACCACCAGCATTGATGATGTTCAGGTATTCAGTTTTTTGCTCTGAAGTGATGCCTTCATAAGAAGACAAAACATTCTTGAACTCATTCCAGTCCTGGATAACAGGCTTCAGGATAAACTTGATAGAATCAGCCATGCCTTTGTAGTCATACTTCTTCATTTGCTGACGATAGTATTTTTCGATGGCAGCGGCACGATCCGGAGACAGTCTGCTGTTGATCCGCTCAGCACCTTCAGGTGAGTGGGTACCGGTGATGGTCACAGTGCGGGTAGCGTTTTTAGAAGCGATGAAGGCGTCGAGTTCTTTGCCTTTGGCGCTTTTGATCTCAGAGGTCCTGAGTACAGATCTTCCCTGTTCGAAGATGAAGTCAGGGATGATCACAGGCTCGAGTTCTTCCTGATTGTTGTATGAGTGTCCTGTGAAAGCGGCATAGTAAACGGGCTTCACAAGCTTTGAGGTTGTGATCACACCGGTTGCCACCTGCATGCGTTCAGTGTTCTTTGACTTGGTGCCTTTAGAGGCAACGCCCTGAACTTCGAGTACGCCCGATTTCATGGCCGGAGCGTAAGCAAAGGAGAAATTCTTCGTTACTTTAGGCTGTTCTGTACCAGCGTTCGGATAATCTTCAGCCTTGAAAGGAATAGGATCCAGCGCTAGTTCCTGCTCGCCGTATTTGTAGAAAGTGTTCACGGTGTAAACAGTACCTTTCTTCAGCATTTTAACAGGAAGATTAGCAGCCATGTCAAAAGCAACGGTGTCCTTGTGCACTTCCAGTGGATTAGGAGTTACAGTCAGTTGCTGCTCTTTTGACATCTTCACCATCTTGGGCAGAGTACAGCCCGCCATGGTCAGTGCACCGGTGATCAGAAATGAGTAAACGATTTTTCTCATTGGATTTTGAGTTATGTTGTTTATAATCAGGGTTTAAAACTAAACTTATGTGTATTTTTTTGCAATTATACTCAAAAAAATAAGAATCCAGCCATTAGATCACATTGTGGCAGGCCTTATATTTGTAAGCCGGATTTTTGGTCGATAAATCAACTTTTAAACAAGTTGAAAGTTAAATAATGACAGGAATATGGGTGAATTAGCAAATAAAATCCAGCATTTCTTTGAAGGTTATGCCTTTGGAGTATGTACCCGGCTGGGTGAAAAGCTGGGAATGGCAACGTCCAGCATCAGATTGTTCTTCATATACGCCTCGTTCATCACCTTTGGCTCACCGGTAATTATTTACCTGGCGCTGGCCTTTGTGATGAATATCCGCAAGCATTTAAGAAAGCGTAGTCCCATCTGGGATTATTGACCTGAAGTGTTTCCTGCTGCGGAAGTAGTAATCCAAGATAACCAGCCCTGTGTACACATTCTTCCTGGAATAGGAGGGATGCGCCCTGTGGAGATCCGCTCTCTTTCTCCTGTGCCTGCCGATATCCCTGAGAAAATGATAGTGTGCCCTGAACACACTTTTCGCGTTTGCGGGCTCTCCCTTGAGCAGGAACATCAGGGCCGCCACCCAATCGAGGCCTACACGCAGCGGTAATTTATAGATCAGCTCACCTGCATCCAGGTGCTTGAAGATCAGGATGAGGCCGTTCCTGAAGTTGAGATAGGTTTTCATCGGGCTCTTGTAACCGAGGGTTCCGGCGCCCAGGTGATACACAACGCTCCGCCCGGTGTAGCAGACCTTCTGAGGGATCCTGGCGATCTTCCAGCAGAGGTCTATCTCCTCCATATGTGCAAAGAGTTCCTCATCCAGGCCGTTGAATTGATGATATATTTGCGCCCTGATCATGAAGCATGCGCCGGTAGACCAGAATATCTCCCGTTCATCATTATACTGGCCGTTGTCTTCCTCCACTTTGTCGAAAATTCTTCCCCTGCAGAAAGGATAGCCCAACGCGTCGATGTAACCTCCGGCGGCACCGGCGTATTCGAACTTGTTCTTGTCAGCGTGCGAAAGGATCTTGGGTTGTACGGCAGCCACCGCGCTATCACGGTCCATGATCTCGAGCATCGGCGCAAGCCAGCCATGGGTAACCTCAACGTCTGAGTTGAGCAGCAGGTAATACTGCGCTTCGATCTGCCGCAGGGCGCGGTTATAACCTCCGCAGAAGCCGTAATTTTGATCGAGCCGGATGAGACGCACCTGCGGGAACTCCTGCTGCAGCACCTCCAGAGAGCGGTCTGTCGATCCATTGTCGGCCACCACGATCTCGGCCTCCGCTGAATAACGGATCACCGAAGGAAGGAACTGGCGGAGCAGTTTTTCACCGTTGAAATTTAAAATGACAACCGAGAGCTTCGTCATCCCATCATGCCCGTAAGATCCAGGCCCGGAATGTTGGGGATAAGGCCTTCTGTGCTTTTCCTCAGTTCTTCCTTCGCTTTGATGTCTGCTTCTTCCGCAGCCTTGTTCACGGCGGCGATCACCAGATCCTGAACCACACCCGAATCCTCGGGCTTAAGCAGCGTCGGATCGATCTCGAGCGATACCAGTTGGCGTTTGCCGTTGACGGTAGCCTTCACCATGCCGCCACCGGACTCGCCCGTTGCCCGCACATGCACAAGATTATCCTGGGCCTCTTTCAGACGGGATTGAACCTCTTTCATCTTTCCCATCATTTTCATCATATCGAACATACGCGTAGTAGTTTAAAAGTTTATCAAGCTGCAATGTACATGCCCGTTAGTGAAAAGTCCACAGTCGACGGTCCACAGTCCACAGACGTGCAGTGTGAAATCACCGCGCTGTGCTTCGTAGCCTGGGCGTAGACAAAAATACGGATATAACGCTGAACTGCTGTGGACTGTCGACTGTGGACCGTGGACTATTTTCATTTTTTTCGGAGCAGCAGCACGGATCCGGATTTCTTGAATGACCGGCCTGCCTGATCGGTGATCTGTGCCACGAAGGCATAGGTTCCTTCGGGCATGGGGTTACCCTTGAAGGTGCCGTCCCACCCCTGCTCGATCTCGGTAGTGGTGTACATCAGCTCTCCCCAGCGGTTGAAGATATTCATTTCAAAGGTCACGATGTATTGGCCGTACACATTGAAGATGTCGTTCAGCGCATCACCGTTCGGTGTGAAGCTGGTGGGATGAAACAGATTCGGGTTCTTGATGATGACCACACGGTTGGAGATCGCCTGGGGCAATCCGGGCTCCGCGGCATTGACCTTCACCACATACACAAATAACTGGTTACTGAGATCCTGGCCATCGTCTATAAAGCTCAGGGTGTTGCCCACCGCAAAGGTCTGCAGCAACTGTCCCTGTTCGTTGTATTTTTCAACCACGTAGCTGGCAACGCCACCGGTCCATCCCGTGTAGGCGCTCCACGATAAACTGATGGCATTGTCACGCTGCAGGGTCCCGCTGAGGCGCACAGGACAGGCTTCTGCCGTGAGCGGACTTTGATTGCCGCATACGTCCTTGTACGATATCTTGTAACAGGTTTCGTTTTCTGTGCGGTAGGTCTCGTCACGTGCCTGGAGGCCGGTAGTGGTTGTCAGCAGATCGTAGGTGTTGCCCGTTGATCTGAAAATAGAATAGGCTTCGGGCGCCGCCCCTGATGAATGCTGCCACTGCAGGTCTACTGCATCCTGGCCTACAACAGCGGTGATATTTTCTACCGGCGCCGGTATGTCTGTGGAGATGGCAGTACCACATTTCTGCAAGGAGATGCTCCTGCTTCCGTTAGGATAATTGGTAGTGAGCTGATAGCAGTATTCTGTTCCGCACACAATGTCGGTATCCGAATACGGAGAACTGGATGCAGTCCATGTGGTCGCGTTGCCACCTTGTACGGTACGGCTGATCCTGAAATTGGATACACCCGCTGAGCTCGTGCTCCAGAGCGAGTTGTTGGCGTTGTTCACCACGCTGAGGTCGAAGTTGGCGCTGCAGATGATGTTGGAGTATTGTGGAGGAGCTGCATTGTTACACGCATCCACCGTACCCAGCCTGAAGCAGTAATAGTTGTCGTCAGGCTTCAGGTTTGTCAGGGTCTCCGTGGCGAGATTATAGCTGGTCTTGAAGGCCTGAAACGACACGGCATTGTTGCCGGCGATCTCGAGCCTGTAAGGAATGTTAGGTGCAGCGTTGTAGTTCAACTGTATGGAGGCATTGTCCACAACCTGCAGCTGTGAAACCGTGGGTGCCGAAAGGGAGGGCACTGCTGTAACATTCTGCGGTACTGTCGGACAGTTGTCGCGAGCGTCGATATTCCTGCCTCTCACGGTTACGGTATGCGGCCCCGCAGCGTATAAGTGCTGATCTTTGACGAGGTTCCCTTTCGGTTTTACCACATCCGGACTCCCATCGTTGTAATTGATCACATATTGATCATAATTTGAGTCTTTGATGTTGACGGAGACCTGGTTGCCGCTGCAGGTATAGACTTCAAACTGCGGCCTAAGTGTATCCGCAGTAACCACGATCACGATATCATCAAACTGGGTTCCGCCCTGGAACAGCACCTGCAGTGTATAGGTGCCTGGCTTTGTATACGTATGCTGAAAAACATTGCCTTGCCCTCTGTCTCCGGGAGGGCCATCGCCAAAGATCATGTTGCAGTCGCCCGATGCGCACTGTGCTGAGGTAAGGTTGACCACGAGATTATTGCATCCTTTTTTCTGGTCTACCTGGAAATTACCAAGACGGCTTGTGTACTGAGCCTGTGCGCAAATAGATATGCACATGACCATCCATACGATATAACAAGCCCTAGATTTCATATATGCCAAGATCCAGATCTTTCAGGAATTTTTCAGCGCGGATAATGTCTTCATGCAGGATGCGGTCATCTTCTATAAACGGTACAGATTGCCGGAAAGTATCCACGAGCTTTTCCAGGCGGGCAGAAGTTTTCAGGGGCCTCCTGAAGGTGAGGGCCTGTGCTGCGGTGATCAGCTCGATGGCCAGGATAGAATACAGATTGTTCACCAGACGATAGGCTTTTGTTGCCGCATTGGCACCCATGCTCACGTGGTCTTCCTGCCCGTTAGACGACACAATGGAATCTACCGAAGCGGGCGTGCACAACTGTTTATTCTGGCTTACAAGCGAAGCTGCTGTATATTGTGGGATCATCAATCCTGAATTGATACCGGGATTGGCCACGAGGTAATTCGGCAGCTCTCGTGCGCCCGAAATGAGCTGATAAGTTCTTCGTTCTGAGATATTTCCAAGCTCCGAAAGTGCGATGGCTAAAAAATCGAGCGCCAAGGCCAGGGGCTGCCCGTGAAAATTACCCGCAGAAATGATGGAATCTTCTTCGGGAAAAACGTTAGGGTTGTCGGTGACACTGTTCACTTCCGTGAGAAATACCTGGGTGACATAGTCGATCGAATCAGCGCTGGCACCGTGCACCTGGGGTATGCACCTGAAAGAGTAGGGGTCCTGCACGTGCTTTTTGGCCTGCACGATCAGCTCGCTGCCCTCCAGTATTTTTTTGATCTGCGCAGCCACGTTCATTTGCCCTGCATGCGGACGTATTTTGTGGACCTGTGGCAGAAACGGTTCTATCCTTCCATCGAAGACATCAAGCGATAAAGCGCCAACAATGCCAGAGAGCTTCAACAGTCGGTGAGCGTGCAGCACACACCATGTGCCGTAAGCGCTCATGAACTGAGTTCCGTTCAGCAGCGCCAGTCCTTCCTTGGCTTCCAGGTGAATGGCGGACCATGAAAGTGTTTCATTGACCTTCAGTGCTGGCAAAAGTTTGCCGTCGTGGTATACTTCTCCCTCACCGATCAGTGGTAATGAAAGGTGCGCCAGCGGGGCGAGATCGCCGGAAGCGCCAAGAGAGCCCATCTCAAAGATTCGCGGCAGCACGCGGTTGTTGTACATGGCTACCAGCCGTTCTACCGTGGCCAGCTGAACGCCCGAATAACCGTAGGCGAGCGATTGCACTTTGAGAAAAAGCATCAGGCTTACGATCTCATGCGGAACTTCAGGACCTGTGCCACAGGCGTGTGACTTCACAAGATTCTCCTGCAACTTCTCCAGCTGATCGTGTGAGATGTTCCTGTTGTATAAAGAACCGAAGCCGGTGTTAATGCCGTAAATAGCATTCCGGGAAGTGGCAAGTTTCTGATCAAGGTAGTCACGGCACCGGATGATCCTGCTCCTGGCTTCATCAGACAGCGCAATGTGCAGTTTGCCCGCGTGCACTGCAGCAAGATCGGCCAGCGTAAGTTTTTTATCAGAGATAACGTGCTTAGTCATGTTACAAGTGCCGGTTACCAGTTGCCAGGTTCTAGTTTCAAGTTAGAAGTTTAAAGTTTAAAGTTTGAGTCCGGTTGCCAGTTGCCGGTTTCCGGGTAGCCGGTTGGTGAGGTGTCCCTTGCGCTTAACATAGGTTGAAAGTTCATATTCATTAGCACCGAAACAAACCGGTAACAGGCAACTGGTAACCGGCAACCTTTTCACGCCTGACTTCTTATTCTTTCAATGATCTTCTCAATCTCCAGTTTCTCCTGCTCTCCTGTTCCCATGTTTTTGAAGGGAAGCACGCCGCTGTTCATTTCGTCTGAGCCGATCACGATGGTATAAGGGATCATTTTTTTATTGGCGAAGTCGAGTTGCTTTTTCAGTTTTGCCTGGTCGGGATAGATCTCCGAGGCGATGCCTGCTGCACGCAGCTTTGACAATACGCTCAAACCATATCTGAGGCTGGCTTCATCGAAGTGGCAGAGCAACACTTTCGAAGAGATCTGTGCGTCTTTGGGGAAGAGGCCCAGTTCCTCCATGGCATCGTAAATGCGGTCTACGCCGAAGGAGAAACCAACACCGGAGAGGTTCTCTTTATCGCCGAAAGCCTGTGTGAGATTGTCGTAACGGCCACCGCCGCTCACGCTGCCGATGCTTACGTTGTTGATCTTCACTTCAAAGATACAGCCTGTATAATAGCTCAGGCCACGCGCCAGGGCAATGTCAAACTCCACATGGTTGTCATCGGTGCCGTAGCTCTCCAGCAATTCAAACACTTCTTCCAGGTCGTGCAAACCTTTTTGTCCAGACCTCGTACCTTCGAACTTCGAGAACAGAAAGGCGAGCTTGTTCCTGTTCGAACCTTTCACATTCAGGATCTCGAACAGTGACGTGAGACTTTTTTCTGTAAAGTCCTTCGTGCGCAGTTCTTCCTTTACTTTTTCTTCACCGATCTTATCGAGCTTGTCGATGGCTACGAACATCGGTGTTTCATTTCCGGTGGCGCCGATCACATCGGCAATGCCGTTGAGTACACCGCGGTGGTTGATCTTGATGGTATAGTCGTTGATGCCGATTCTGCCGAACACTTCTTTGATCATGAGGATGATCTCCGCTTCGCAGAGCAGGGAGTTTGTTCCCACAACATCAGCATCGCACTGATAAAATTCACGGTAACGTCCCTTCTGCGGGCGGTCCGCCCTCCATACGGGCTGGATCTGGTAACGCTTGAAAGGGAAACCTATTTCGTGGCGGTTCATTACCACATACCGTGCGAAGGGAACAGTGAGATCGTAGCGCAGACCTTTTTCAGAGATCGCTGGCGTTACAAGTTTCGAGTTACGGGCTTCTAGCTTCTGGTTATCAACATCTTTCAGGAAGTCGCCGGAGTTCAGGATCTTGAACAGCAACTGATCGCCTTCCTCTCCATATTTTCCTGTTAAGGTTGAAAGGTTCTCCATGGCCGGAGTTTCCAGTGGCTGAAATCCATAGGCCTGAAAAACTTTGCGGATGTTATCGAAAATAAATTGCCGCTTGGCCATGGTGGCCGGTCCGAAATCACGGGTTCCTTTGGGTAATGTGGGTTTTTCCATAAAAAAATCGCGGCAAGTTAATGCTTATGGGCTGATGTGAAAACGGGCGGGAGATCAATATGTACAAGTGTTACGAAAAGTGATCGAAATAGCGTGTTCGCGGGGAATTTGTTGTAAATGAAGCGTGTATGCCCTTGTTTTACATAGGCCTCAAAAATAACGACTCTCTCAAGTTGACAGACGAGGATAAAGAACGTGTTAAGTTTAATACTGAGATCATCAAGACTCTCATTATCTTATTTTTGGCAACAGGCGGAGGCACCATTTCGCTGATACTTGAGGGGTTGCCCCGTGGGCGGCATGTGGTTTTCGCGGCATGTGGAATAATACTGGCGCTTATCTCTGGCGTTATGACTTATGTGATTTATAAAAACACCAAAAAGCTCATTAAATGATGGACATGGATATATTCAGCTGGGTTGTAGTCTTAACCCTTTTTTTAACCTGCTTTACCCTGCTGGTGGCTGGTATTATTGATGCCGTACGCGATGGCAAGCGGATTGATGAGAGAAAATCCAAAGAAACCCAACACTTATAGTGGCTTTATAGAGACCTTATACAGGCCTTATAGCGACTTTATACAGATATTCCGTCAATGTTCGTTCAGTCTTCCTTCAATGATTCTTCAAATGCCTTAAGGGTGTCAGGCGAAACTGAAACCATCAATTCCTAAATGATGAACGACAATTTTCAGCCTAACAGTTTGCAATCCCCAAAAACTGGCTTATTTTTGCGCTCCTTTTAACAGAAACGGCCATGGCAGTAACCAGACTTAAGAGAAAAAACCGCAAAGATAAAGCAAAATCAGCGGTTAGGCGTCAGACGCTGAAGCTTCAGAACGCAAAGCCCGTAATTAAAAACGTCGATATCGAGAAGATCAAGGAAGAATTCAAAGCTAAAGCCAAGGCGAAAAAAGCTTAATTCTGCCAGATTTTAATAAATATTGAAAAAAGGCCCTTTTCAGGGTCTTTTTTGTTTTCCGCCCGCTTCGCCAGTTACCTCTGGGGTTATTTGACGCTCATGGCCTCTGTATTCTATCTGCTGGCCAAAGCCAATGCCGATGGCACACTACGCATCGTTAAGGCCATTGGCACAGCGGGTGAAGTATATTTGACCATCCCCCGTAAAAGAAGCAGCACCGGCAAGGTCCAGATCAAAATTCAGGGCGTTGGAAGAGGCATACCTCGCCGAGCAACGTGCGGAGGCTGCGCGTGCAGAACGTGAACGTGCATGCAGTAAAAAACGTAGGCTATCTCAAAAGCGCTGCTCTTCGTTTCACGCGCGGGTAAGCGTCCTCATTTTGAGCTTGTTAATCGGGGATGTTTCTCCGTCAGCCGGCGGATCAACATGACGGAAGACTTTTGAGATAGCCTCTTTTTTATTACCCTTCTTTCGTGCTAATTCGCATGATCTAAATTACTTCTCATGGCAGAGCTTCACATGGTCAACTGGAACGTAAACGGTATCAGGGCCATCATTAAAAAGGATTTCATCAAGGACGTAAAAACCATGAACCCCGACATCCTGTGCCTGCAGGAAACGAAGGCTTCGCAGGAGGAGGTGAGATCAACGCTGGAGCTGTTCCCTGAATTCAAAGTGCACGTAAACTCATGCAAGACCAGGAAAGGATATTCCGGCACCACCATCATGACGAAGGTGGAGCCGCTGAATGTTACCTGTGACATGGGCATTGAAGAGCACGACCAGGAGGGGAGGGTAATGACGGCCGAGTTCAATGACTTTTACCTGGTAACGGTGTATGTACCCAACGCAGGCGAAGGGCTGAAGAGGCTTGACTATCGTGAGAAGTGGGATGTGGACTTCAGGAACTATCTCGTGGGGTTGCAACAAAAGAAACCGGTGATCATCTGCGGCGACTTTAACGTGGCACACCAGCCTATTGACATTGCGCGGCCTAAAGAAAATTATAACAAGTCAGCCGGTTACACACAACGTGAGATCGACGGCTTCACAAAGCTGCTGGAGGCCGGATTTGTAGATACGTTCAGGCGCTTTTATCCTGAGGTGGTGAAGTATACGTACTGGAATTATCTGTTCAATGCTCGCGCGCGCAATACAGGATGGCGCATCGATGGATTCCTTGTCTCTGAATCCATCATCGGAAAAGTGAAAGACGCGCTCATCTATAACGAATACCTGGGCTCCGACCATTGCCCGGTAGCCTTGAAGATCGAAATCTAAAGTAGGTACGACCCCGATAGCTATCGGGAACGAGGTACGAAGTACGTAACCCAGTCCTGCATTTCGTACCTCGTACCTCTAACCTCGTACTTTCTCATCACCCTATCTGGGTTGTTTAGTCTTCCTGCAATAGTATTACTATCTCCGAGAGTTGACCAGTATCTCTCAATTGGCTAATTTTTGACTATGAAAACCGGGATGATGCTTTTATTGACCGGGATGGTCATTTTGCTGACTAGCAGCTTCTGCCATGGTCAATCGAATACGCCTGCTGAATCACAGGCAGACCTGCAGGCACTGGCTTCGGGTAACGCCATGTTCCAGTCTTTCGATCACCGCTTCAAGGGCGTTCAGGGCGGCATTACTTTACTGGAACGTTATGCGCCCGGAAAGATCCGGATGTCGAGGGGCCAGCTCGTAAGCTACGATCAGGTTAACTATGATGCTTTCAATGATGAGCTGCTCGTGCTTCGCGATAGCCAGGAAACCATGGTCACAGCCACGATGGTCAGGTATTTCGTTTTATCCGTGAACGGCGATACAGCCCATTTTGTGCGGCTCGCAGGACCTGAAGGTAAAATGGGATACTTTCAGAAAATGATCAATGGCAGCAAGGTCGGCTTTTATAAGAAGTACTACCGGGAGCTGCAACAACCCGACTATAAAGGCGCGTATAGCCAGGGACGTGATTACGCTGAATTTATTGCCCGGCACAAGTACTTTATCCATCAGAAGGGAAAGAAGCTGATCGAGTTCAAGAACCGCAAAACCTTCCTTGAGAATTTCCCCGAGCACGAAGAAAAACTTGAAACATTTATCAAACAGGAGAAGACGGATTTTAAGGATGAAGCAGACCTGAGGAAGCTATTTCTCTATCTTAATGAGATCTAAAATTAGGTACGAGATACGAAGTACGGAAATGCAGGTCACTGCTATATATTCAAAGTACGGTATTTACCTCGTACTTCGTACCTCTCACCTCGTACCTTCTAATTCGTTCTTTCAATGTCTGCTCCCAGCGCTTTCAAACGGCTGTCGATGTTCTGATAGCCGCGGTCGATCTGGTCGATGTTGGAGATCTCGCTGACACCGTTGGCCGATAGCGCTGCAATGAGCAACGATACGCCTGCCCGGATATCGGGAGAGGCCATTTTGATGCCGCGGAGCGACTGCCTTCTTTCGAGACCAATCACGGTAGCACGGTGAGGATCGCACAAAATGATCTGCGCGCCCATATCGATCAGCTTATCAACGAAGAACAACCTGCTCTCGAACATCTTCTGATGGATGAGCACGGTTCCTTTCGCCTGTGTGGCAACTACCAGCACAATGCTGAGCAGGTCAGGTGTGAAACCTGGCCAGGGAGCATCGGCGATGGTGAGAATAGAGCCGTCGATGAAGGTCTCGATCTCGTATCGCTCCTGCGAGGGAATGTGAATATCGTCGCCCCTGAACTCCATTTTGATGCCCAGGCGCCTGAAGATCTCAGGGATGATGCCGAGCATATCGATGCGGCAGTTCTTGATGGTGATCTCGGACTGTGTCATGGCGGCAAGGCCGATGAAGCTTCCGATCTCGATCATATCGGGGAGCAGGGTATGTTCTGTGCCGCCCAGTTTGTCAACGCCCTGGATGGTGATCAGGTTAGACCCGATGCCGCTGATCTTAGCGCCCATGCGGTTGAGCATGAGGCACAGTTGCTGCAGGTAAGGCTCACAGGCCGCGTTGTAGATGGTGGTGGTGCCTTTGGCCAGCACGGCTGCCATGATGATGTTGGCCGTACCTGTTACCGAGGCTTCGTCCAGCAGCATGTAGCTTCCTTTCAGCTCGGAGGCATCGATGTGGAAGAGGTGCTCTGCCGAATCGAAATTGAATTTGGCGCCGAGCTTCTGAAACCCGATGAAGTGGGTGTCGAGCCTTCTTCTTCCGATCTTGTCACCACCGGGTTTGGGAATGCTGGCTTTTCCGAAACGGGCCAGGATCGGGCCCAGCAACATCACGGATCCGCGCAGCGCAGCAGCTTTCTTCCGGTAGTTCTCAGTCTCGAGGAACTGGGTATTGACGGATGCTGCTGTGAACCGGTAAGATTCGGCTCCCAGTTTTTCTACTTTGCATCCCAGGTCACCGATCAGATCGATGAGCTTGTTCACATCAACGATGTTGGGGATGTTATGGATGGTGACGGGCTCTGAAGTGAGCAATACGGCGCTCAGGATCTGTAATGCTTCGTTCTTGGCGCCTTGCGGAATGATCTCACCTTTAAGTTTTTTTCCTCCGCGGATCTTAAAAACACTCATTTACTACAATTGAAGTTTATCCCGGTGGCTGCCGGGTATGCAATTGACAAAAAAATAATGCCTTGAATATGGAGAGAGTCTCAAAAGTCCATCCTCCGAACAGGGCACCGAGAAGATTCCACGGTCGTGTTACACAAACGGGGATGTTTCGCTGGCGCTCAACATGACGGACGACTTTTGAGGCAACCTCGTGACCTCTTACTGGTCTCTTCTTCTGCGGAAGTTGTTACCCTTATGGCCGCCGCCTTTATTGAACTGACGATGACCGCCGCCACCACCTTGTCCCTGTCTGCGCCTGTCGTTGCCTTCGTTGCTGCTGCCACCTGTTGGCTTCAGCTTCTTGCGTTCTTTGTAGAGCTTTTCGAACAGGTTGTCTTCGCGCACTTTTTCGATGGTCATGTTCAGCGCTCCGCCCGACATCTCCTGGATATCTTTCAGGATCACCGAGTCATCGATGGTTTCCTTGTTCCAGTTGCCGTAAAAGGTCTTCATCAGTTTGCCCAGGTAGATGATGGCATCTTCGCGTTCCTGCGGATCTTCCTTCTTCAGGGCTTCCTTCACCAGCTTCTCGATGTTTTTGCCGTAGTGCTTGAAACGAACCTGGCTCTGCGGATAATCCACCTTCAACGGTTTTTTGAACAGGATTTCCCGTTCAGGCGTAGGGAAAGGATTATTGACATCAAGATTAAAGTCTGCGATAATGTACAGGTCGTCCCATACACGCTGCGGATTTTCGGGCTGTTCTTTAACGGTTGGCGTAAGCTGCTTGATGAGCTCAATAAGCGTGTAGGCCAGTTCAGTGCGCTTCTCCTTGCTTGGATTGTTGCGGATGTACTCCACAAGCTTCTGAACGTTGCGGCCATATTCTTTCAAAATAATGTGCGGCCGCTGGGTATTGTATTCTCCTATCATAAAATGTGATTCGGTATGATCGATTGTGATCCGTTTGTTAAAAGATGAACTCTAAAAAGACAGGCCTTACTTACGAAAAGGGATGTATTCTTTATCCTTTTAACGAATCAATAACTTCAGGTCTGGCAAAGCTAAAAAATAAGGTTTACACGACAAAATACTAAGGATTAGCTTCTTTTACAATCCTCAGCTTGGCAAAGCTCAAAAGCAGGGTTTTTTCGCCTGCTTCATTGAAGTTGATCTTCGCTTTTTTATCGGCTCCTGACATATCCATCAGCACCACGGTTCCAAAACCGAACTTGGGGTGCTCCACTTTCATGCCGGCTTGCAGCGCCGAAGTATCGCTCGGTATAAAATCAGCTGGCGGTGTATAGGCTGCGGGTTTGGCCTTGGCCACGGGAGCGGATGAGATCGTCTTTTTGATACCGTTCACCAGGTTTTTAGCATACTGGCTCGACGGTGGCGGAGCAGATTCGATGCCCGCATATTTGGAGCTTACCTTGATAAACCGCTGATCCACATCGTCGAGGAAACGGCTGGGCTCGCAGTTCTTCAGTCGCCCGAAACGATATCGGCTGAGGGCATAAGACAGGTACAGCCTTTTTTCGGCACGGGTAATGGCAACGTAGAAAAGCCTTCTTTCCTCTTCCAGGTCGGCACGGCTGCTCAGCATCATCTGCGAGGGAAAAAGATCCTCTTCCAACCCCACAATGTATACGTATTTGAACTCAAGCCCCTTGGCCATGTGAATGGTCATCAGCGTGACCTTGTCAGGATCCTTATCCTTGTCTTCATCCTGGCCGGTGACGAGTGACACTTCCTGGAGGAAAGCGCCGAGACTCCTGTCTTCCCGGTCGGGTGTATCGGTAAATTCCTTGATGGCGTTCAGCAATTCCTGTACGTTCTCGTACCGGCTCAGGCCTTCAACGGTTTTGTCTTCGTACAGCTCACGCAGCAATCCCGATCCTTTGGCGATCTCGAAAGCGGCTTCATAGGCATCTTTCCGACCGAGCTCCATGCTGAAGCGTTTGATCATAGCCACAAAATCCTCGATCGGCGCGGCAGCCCTTCCGCCGACAAAAGGTGAAGGATTCTGCAATATTTCCCAGATGGAGGTGCCGTGATCGTTGGCAGCGACTACGATCTTGTCTACAGTGCTGTCGCCGATGCCACGCTTGGGCAGGTTGATGATCCTCCGGAAGGAAGCTTCATCCTGCTGGTTGAGTGAAAAGCGCAGGTACGCCAGCAGGTCCTTGATCTCCTTTCGCTGATAGAATGAGAGACCGCCAATGACCTTGTACTTGATATTCATTCTGCGCAGCGATTCTTCAATGGCCCTCGACTGGCTGTTGGTTCTATAGAGAATGGCAAAGTCGCTGAACTTCAGCTGGTGCTGCATCCGCTCTTCAAAAATGGAGGAAGCAACCAGGCGACCTTCTTCATTGTCGGATACTGCCTTGATCAGCTCGATGAGATTTCCTTCTTCGTTTTGGGTCCATACGTTTTTGGGAAGCTGTGCCCGGTTGCGCTTGATCACCGAGTTGGCAGCATTCACAATATTTTGTGTAGACCGGTAGTTCTGTTCGAGCTTGTAAACTTTAAGATCGGGATAGTCGCGCTCGAAGTTCAGGATGTTGGTGATGTCTGCGCCGCGGAATGCGTAAATGCTTTGGGCGTCATCTCCCACCACACAGATGTTCTGCCTCACGGCGGCCAGCTTGCGGATGATGAAGTACTGGCACAGGTTGGTATCCTGGAACTCATCCACCATCACATAATGAAAACGATGCTGGTATTTGTTGAGCACCTCGAGGTGTTCTTTAAAAAGTTTGTCGGTATTGAAGAGCAGGTCGTCAAAATCCATGGCGCCCGACTTGAAGCAGCGCGTAGCATAGATCTTGTAGATCTTTCCCATCTCCGGCCGCATGTTCGCTGCATCGTCGCCCATGAGCTCGGCATTGGTCAGATACTCAGACCAGCTGATGAGCCTGTTTTTGGCTGCAGAGATACGGTTATAGACGGTGTTCGCTTTGTAGATATTGTCATCCAGTCCCTGTTCTTTCACGATAGACCTGATGAGCGACTTCGAATCGTCGGTATCATAGATGGTGAAGTCGTTCGGGTAACCCAGGTGATGGCCTTCTGCACGCAGAATGCGGGCAAATACTGAGTGAAAGGTTCCCATCCAGAGGTTTCTGGCTTCGTGGCCTACCACCTTCTCGATGCGTTCGCGCATTTCACGAGCCGCTTTGTTGGTAAAAGTGAGCGCCATAATGTTGAAGGGATCAACATTTTTGCTCTGGATCAGGTGAGCAATGCGGTAAGTCAGCACCCGTGTCTTGCCAGAGCCGGCACCGGCAATGAGCATACAGGGTCCATCGGTATTCAATACCCCTTGACGCTGGGGTTCATTCAGGCTCTCTAGATATTCTAACATTTCAGGTGCAAAATAAAACACTAAGTCAGACTATACGCTGACCAAAAACAGTTTTTTGAAGAATGATTTGAGGCAGGCCGAATAACTCACTATCGAATAGTCACTTAAGGACGTTCAGATCACCTTAAATTTTTCCGGATAAAATATCCAAACCGGGAAGCTTTTTTCCGGCCTTACTTTCTACTCAACAACAAAAAAACTAAAAAAAATTTCCAGCGCCCCGAACAATCGATTTCCCGGGCACGGCAAACGAATGTGATTGAAATTTTATTCTGAATAAGCAATCGTTTACGATACGTTACGGTGATAATATGAATTTTTTCGGAATATAATTCTGAATAATTTTCATTCAACCTAAATCTAAACCTATACCTATGAAGAGGATTCTACTACTGCACCTCGCGGTGGCCTTGCCTATTATTATGGCCTGGGCCCAGGAACGTACCATTACCGGAAAGGTAACATCAACAGACGATGGCTCTGCTTTACCGGGTGTCAACGTAATCTTAAAGGGAACTACTACCGGAACTGTAACGGATGCCGATGGCCGTTTTTCCCTGACGCTTTCAGGAGCGCAGGGTGGTGTGCTCGCTTTTTCGTTCATCGGCCTGGAGACGAAGGAAGTGCCGATTACCGAAAGCGCTGTGCTGGATGTTGCCATGGCCTCGGATATTACGCAGCTTTCTGAAGTAGTTGTTACCGGTGTGGGCGTTGCAACGGATAAGCGACGGATCGCTATTTCGGTCGAGTCTGTAACCTCAGAGCAATTGCCACAAGCTCCATCTGCGTCCATCGATCAGGCGCTGGTGGGCAAGATCGCCGGCGCACAAATATCCAGCGTAAGCGGTACACCGGGCGCAGATGTGAATATTCTGCTTCGTGGTATCAACACACTCAACCGCGGTACGTCGCCCATGATCATGATCGACGGGATCCAGGTGGGTGCCACCAGTCTTCAGACCATCGACCTCAACTCGATTGAAAGGGTGGAAGTGGTGCAGGGCGCTGCGGCGGCTACCATCTACGGCGCGCAGGGTGCCAACGGTGTGATCCAGCTGTTCACCAAAAAAGGAAAGAGTGGCAAGCTCAGCATCGATATTTCTTCGAGCATTGCCGAGAACACGTACCTGAACGTGGGCGGATTGAGCAAGGCACGTTACCACGCCTTTGCAACCGATGCAAGCAACAACGTGATCGGCTCTTCGGGCAATCCCATTACTTTCGATGAAGTGAACGGTGTGTACACAGAAAATGTGCAGTACAACTCCACCGATCCCACCATCAAGAATGACAAGGCTTACGATGCCAACCTGAAATACATCGATCATTTCGCCTTCTTTTTTAAACCAGCCAACACCATCAACAACAGCATCGCTATTTCAGGTGGTGGTGAGAAATCTGATTTCAGCATCTCCGCTTCGAACAGTCACCAGGAAAGCAACGTGATCGATAATGGTTATTGGGAACGGAGCAACCTGACAGCCAACATCGGCACTGATTTGTTCAAGGGACTTAAGCTGAGAAGCATCACGCAGCTGGCTTATACCAAGAGCACGCTGAAGACGGATGACCGCACCATCGTTTATGGATTGCTGAACGCGTACCCATTTGCCGATTTCGGACGCAGAACCACCGATGGCACCATTCCCTTCAACCTGAATCAGACCATCGGCATCAATGCTTCGAACCCGTTGTACCGCCAGGAGTATGTTGACAACAACGACAATACGGTTGACATCATCCAGAATTTCAACCTCAACTACAAGTTCCCGAAATTCCTGGAGCTAGATGCCAAATACGGGTTGAACTATCAGACCAAGGACCGCGTGCTGGAATACAGGAACCAGTCTAACAACGCCAACATCAAATACTGGCTCACGCAGAGCACAGCGCGTTATATCTCCAACTACAACACAAACAACGCGGGAGACCTCACCAAGTATGCCAACAGCAAGGTGTTCCAGAATTTTTTGAGCACGGCCACGCTGGTGTTTGATCTCAAAGATGATTTTGGAAGCAACATTCCTTTGAGAACAGTAACACAGGCAGCGTTCGACTGGCGCAAGAATGTGATCAAGGAATACACGGTTGCAGCCATGGGCCTGCCCGCCAGTTATGAACCCTACAACGGTGCGTATGCCAGCTCGTGGCGTGTGTACCGCGACTATGAAGAGCCATTTGTTACCTATGGTTACCTGATCAATCAGCGTTTGGAGTATGATGACTTCGTAGGAGTTTCCGGCGGTTTCCGCAGCGATTATTCTTCAGCCTTCGGCAGGGGATCGAAGCCCTTTACTTTTCCACGGGGCGATGTATACTTCAGGTTATCGGGGCTTGACTTCTGGGAGTCGACTGCTGTGAACAGCTTTTTGCCGGAGTTAAAGCTCAGGGCTGCCTATGGAGAAGCGGGCATCCAACCGAAACCTTTCGATCGTTATGTAACGCTCACGCCACTGGTGATCGGTACTTCCACGGGCTTCTATTACAAGTACAATCAAAGCAACCCTGACCTCAGCGTGGAGGTTTCAAAAGAGTTTGAGCTGGGTGCTGATCTCGTGTTCTCTTTGTTCAAGAGCGCCAGCTGGCTGAATGAGGTCGCGTTATCTGCTACCTACTGGGACCGCAAAACCGAAGATGCGATCTATCCTGTGGACCTTGCGCCTTCCACCGGTCTGGGTACACTGCTTGATAATACCTTTTCGCTGGGATCGCACGGCTTTCAGTTCTCCATCAACTCAACGGCTTACCAGGGAGGTGCCATTACCTGGAATACCACCGTTAACTACGGAAAGCAGACCTCTGAGATCCTGTCGATCAACACGGGTCAGCCCATCGTGATCCTCTCGAGCGCCGGAAGCACGAACTATGTGCTGAAGGCTGGTGACAAGGTAGGGCAGCTTTACGGATACAAGACGCTGAGCCGTGTGGATGCCAAGGCTCCGAACGGGTCGTACTTTATACCCGAAAGCGACCAGAGCTTATATACCGTTGCGAGTAACGGATACGTTGTGAACAAGGCTACCAAACAACCCTATTTTACGGCCGACAAGTTCAGCTTCGGTGACCCGAATCCGAAATTCAACATGTCGTTCATCAATGACATTACGTATAAAAGCTTCCTCACGTTTTCATTCCAGTTCGATTGGGTCTATGGAAGCCATCTCTACAACCAGACCAAGGAGTGGATGTATCGCGACGGGATCCATGCTGACTATGCTGTTCCCATCACCATCGAAAACCCCAGCGGCGAACGTGAGACCGGCGCCTGGACCGCCTTCTATCGTGGCGTCTATGCGCAGAGAACTGCTAATGGCACGAAGGACTACTTCTACGAAGATGCATCTTTCCTGCGCCTGCGGAACATTGCTGTAGGATTTGACCTGGCGAAAGCATTCAATATGCCTGCGTTCAAAAAACTTCAGCTGGTTCTTTCAGGAAGAAACCTGTGGACCGTAACAGACTATACAGGCTTTGATCCGGAGATCAGCTCGGGTACGGCCAACTCTGCCTGGGACCGCGGTACGGATCACAGCACCATGCCGAACTTCAAATCGTATCAGGCAACGCTGAACATCGGTTTCTAAGTTTCACCATTTAAGATTACGATCATGAACAAACTAAAAATATTATTCTCAACGCTTCTGTTCGCCGGGATTGTCAGCGCGTGCAAGGACGACCTCGATGTGCTCAATCCCAATCAGCCCGATTCCAAGGCCATCCGCACCGAAACGGGTATTATTTCCTTCGGTGAAGGTGTCTACATCACGGGATTCAAGGACGTGAAATATTACGACGGTGTTCCCGGCTATTTCTGGTCTGGCGCCATTGCCAATCACGAGCTCATGGGTGATGTGATCGGCACAGACATCGCCAACATATTCATTAACCAGATCGGCTGCCCCGACGAGGTTACGCTTGATAACGGAAGCGTTCTTGTGAACCCCAATGCACCCAGCAAGCAGGTCGACTTCATCCGCATCACGGCCAACGTGAACTCTACCGGTTACCAGAACTCGATCTACTATGAATGGGCTTACATGTACAACATCAACAACCTGTGTAACACCATTCTCAGCAATGTTGATCTTGTTAATTATTCAGGCGATGCTGAAACCAAAAAGAGTGTGCTCCGCGCATGGGCGTACTGGTGGAAGGGTTATGCGTATTCACGGATCGGCTCGATCTATTACGCCGGCCTGATCCTTGACAACGCCAACGGTGAAGCGGTGACGGGCACCAACGGCAATTATGTAACGAAGGAGGCGATGATCGCAGAAGCCAACAGCAACCTGGATAAAGCCGCGGGCATCCTCAGCGGGCTTACGGTGAACAGCGATTATACTGCTACGATGCAGGGACTGATTCCTGCTTTTAACCGCGTGGGCAGAGGCGGTGTGCTGAGCCCGGCAATGTGGGTGCGGAACATCAACACCTTAAAGGCCCGCAATGTGCTGGTGAACACCCGGGTGAAGGATATGACCCCTGCCAAGTGGAACGAAATACTGACACTGACGGCGAGCGGCGTAACCAGCTCGGATTATGTTTTTACAGGACGTACGAACGCCACAGGAGATTTTCTAGCACCCACCACCGGATCTGTTTCGGCAAAAACTGCCGGAACGTCTACCTACAAAATTTCCGAGCGCCTGATCCAGGATTTCAAGGCGGGCGATAAACGATTCACCAACAATTTCAAGATCAGGGTGAAGTCGGCTACTGACCCTACCGTTACGCCTTACATCGGCGAGACCTCACGTGGCAATGCGTTCTTTACGCGATGGGAGCTCATCAACCGCGGTGCGGCAGGCTCTGAAGGTGAAGCAGGCGTGATCAAATTTGCCGATCAGAATGCGGGCGGTTATGAGCTTTTCCTGGCCAGCTCTTACGAGGAAAATGCACTGATGCGTGCTGAAGCGTTGATCCATACCGCTTCGATCGATGATGGCCTGGCGTTGGTCGACGCTGTTCGTACGTACCAGGGCTCAGCACTGGCCGCCGTGTCAGCAACAGGGCTTACCTTCGACCAGGCGGTAGAAGAGCTGCGGAAAGAAAGAAGAATTGGTCTTTTGTTCCGGGCGTTGTCGTTCTATGATGCACGGCGCTGGGGTGTGATCGATCCGGTATCGGCGGGTGGTGGTCGTAAGAATGCCATCGCGTTGAGCAAAACAGGGGTGGTCAGCACCAATGCTACGATCAATTACAACTTCCTCGATTACTGGGATGTTCCTGATAATGAGATCGTGTACAATCCACCGGCTGCCGGAAGCGCGCCAACCACAAACCCGAGATAATAATAAAAGCCACTTACATAAAAGGGTAGTCTGATGAACTACCCTTTTTACTTAAATTACTTCAAAAAAATATGCGATTAACTTTTATAACATTGCTGGCCTGCCTGTCCGCAGCATACGCGCAGCCGGCAAAAGAAGATATCATCAAAGTCATTGACTCCAAATATGATGTTTATGCCTCCATGGCACATAAGATCTGGGAATTTGCAGAGGTGGGATACCAGGAAGAGAAGAGCTCGGCCATTTTACAAAAGGAGCTGGCGAAAGAAGGTTTTAAAATAGAGGCCGGTGTTGCAGGTATGCCAACCGCTTTTATCGCCAGCTACGGCCAGGGCAAACCTGTGATCGGTGTGCTGGGAGAGTTTGATGCACTGCCGGGCATTTCGCAGGAGGCGGTGCCGGAGCTCAAGCCCATTGCCGGAAAGGAAGCAGGGCACGCGTGCGGCCATCACCTGTTCGGAACGGCATCTGCCGCAGCTGCGATCGCGGTAAAGAACTGGATGATCAAAAACAAAATAGCCGGCACGTTAAGATTCTATGGAACGCCGGCAGAAGAGGGTGGATCGGGAAAAGTGTATATGGTGCGCGATGGGTTGTTCAAAGATGTGGATGCGGTTTTACACTGGCATCCTTCTGCAGCCAACGATGCAAGCGCGGGATCATCGCTGGCCAACAAAAGTGGAAAGTTCAGGTTCTATGGTGTAGCCTCTCACGCTGCCGGGTCGCCTGAGCGTGGCCGTTCAGCGCTTGATGGTGTGGAAGCCATGAACAACATGGTGAACATGCTTCGTGAGCACGTGCCGCAGGAGACACGCATCCATTATGTGATCACCAGCGGTGGCGAAGCGCCGAACGTTGTGCCGGCCTACGCGGAAGTATACTATTACGTGCGGCATCCGCGCCGTGATGAAGTGAAATCGATCTGGGAACGTGTTGAGAAAGCGGCTCAGGGTGCGGCGCTTGGAACAGGAACGCGCGTGGAGGTGGAGGTTACCGGTGGTGTATATGATCTTCTTCCCAACGAAACACTGGCCCGCCTGATGGATGCTAACCTCAGAACTGTTGGCGGTTATACCTATACGGAGCAGGAGAAAGAGTTTGGCCAGAAGATCCAGCAGAGCTTCACCGGAAAGATCCCGTCGCTTGAAATTACCAATCAGATCTCAGCTTTTCAGATGCGGGGTGGCCTGGGCGGCTCTACGGATGTGGGAGATGTAAGCTGGGTGGTGCCTACTGCAGGACTGGGAACGGCCACCTGGGTACCTGGAACAGCGGCCCATAGCTGGCAGGCCGTTGCGGCGGGTGGCATGAGCATTGGCCACAAAGGTATGATGGTGGCAGCCAAAACCATCGCCCTGACCCTGACGGACCTTTTCACAAATCCGGAACAGATCCAAAAGGCGATCAAAGAGCTGAAAGAACGTACTGGCAGTGATTTCAAATACGAAGCGCTGCTGGGCGACCGCAAGCCGGCGTTGAATTACCGGATGAAATGACATTTCCCGCAGATCGCGCTGATTTTCGCAGATAAAATCATAAAATGTCTGCGCTCATCTGCGTAATCTGCGGGAACCCCTATCTTTGTGGAAAAATTCGAGATGCTCAAAGTAGGAGAAGTTTTGGTTTCAGATGATATCCGCGACAAGGAGTTTGTCTGCAACCTGGAAAAATGCAAAGGGGCCTGTTGTGTGGAAGGCGATTTTGGCGCGCCGCTGGATGAAAGTGAGCTGGAGATCCTGAAAGAGATCTATCCGGTGGTAAAGCCTTATTTATCCAAAGCGGGTATCAAGGTCATTGAGAAAGAGGGAACCCACACCACTGACGATGATGGCGAGCTGTGCACACCGGTGATCGATGGTCGCGAGTGCGTTTACGCCATTTACGATAAACAGGGCATCCTGAAATGTGGCATCGAGCAGGCTTACAACGACGGCAAAATAAGCTGGAAGAAACCGATCTCCTGTCACCTGTATCCTATCCGCATCACCACCAAGAAGAGTTTCGAAGCACTGAACTACCATAAATGGCACATTTGCTCGCCTGCCTGTGCGCTGGGCAAAGAATTGCAGGTGCCTGTTTATAAATTCCTGAAAGATCCGCTGATCAGAAAATATGGTGAGCAGTGGTACGGTGAACTTGTTAAGCTCATCGAAGAGGAAGAACCCAAGAAGAAGCCATCCAAAAAGTAAAATCAGGCATCAGGTATTCGTGCACCCTGCATTTTCCAATGCCTGATGTCCGATGCCTCACAACTTCGGTACTAACCAAAGGAATCCCGCGCTGAATACGAAAAGAAGATAAAAGATCCAGGCAGGGATTGGCGTGAAGGTTACAGTCATTTTTTTCTCCGGTAACGTTTTTACGCTTTGCTCCGAAGTTTGTATCATGGCATTGGTGGCAGCGAGTGACGTCCAGTCTTTTTTATTAGAAACGTAGTACTTCAGGCGGGTAGAGTCGCCGGCTGTTAATGTGTGCCAGCCTGGTTCTCCCGGCCAGAATTTCCCCGTCCATCGATCGTCAACAAAAAGATCTTCTGTCAGGGATATGGGCACGCTGTCGTTTAACACAACGGGAGCAGTACCTGCGGAGATCGCCTCAACGGTTAACGGCTCGTCTGTGTAATAAGGAAACTCGCTGATGATCCTTAGGGAGAAGGGTTTGCTTTTGGTTCTTGCTGTTTTACCGATCAGCTCTGCCCACAGCTCACTGTAGGCAAGCGAATCACCCTCGAGCATCAACCGGTACGTTTCCTGCAGCAGTTGAAAGCCCGTTTTTCCGAAGCCATTGTACCGGTATCCCGACAGGATCCTGTTCCTGTTTTTCAATGTGGTAACAACATCGGCATCCGGGTTTACTTTGAATGCCCATGCAGGCAAGGTGAATTTTTTTGACCTGATGCCAACCTGCGCAGTATCCGATGCATAAGACGCGAATACACCTGGAAAGAAGGACTGTACCGGTTTTATTTTTAGCGGCGAGTCATTCAGCAGGGTCAGTATGCCCAGTCCTTCGCTCACAGATCTTTTTACTTGTGCAAGCTCGGTTGACGAGAGCGCTTGAAGGGCATCTGAATCAATGATGAGCAGGTCGAAAGCCGCAAGGGCCTCAGCGGTAAGACGGTCTATCGATTGTGGCTTCCGATTGATGAACTCATAACGGTACCTGTTTTGCGAAAGCTGGTAACGGAAAAGAATGCGGTGATGATCTCCCAAAAAATCCTTGAGCGAGCGCGATTCGAAAGTTGGAAAATGTTGAATGAACAAGATGTCAGACGATGGCTGTTCCTCCATGCAGATGGGGAGAGTCTCATTTATACCATTGCTTCCCGTCAGCATATACAGGAATGTGCCGGATTGTTTGGGTGTAAAAGTGAATGAGAAAGTTTCCACAGGTTTGCCCGTCAACCTCACCGAGTCTACTTTTCCACCTGGCCCGGAAAGCAAGAGCTTTTCGTTGGCAGGAGCATTTAGGATCACGCCTTCGATGATGTTGTTTTTTTCTGGTACCACGGGATTCTGCACGCGGATGGAAGATATACCTGAAGGATCAATGGATGGGACAAAAATGTAACGCGTATCGTGAAGAATGTCCAGTGCGTCGCGTGATAATCCCTTACCCACAACATACCTGATTTGCTGCTGATAGGCTGAAAGCTCATGTGCCGATCCGAGTGGCTTCGATCCTTTATAACCTTTCGTATCGACGGTATGGATCATCACCGCGCCGGGTTCCAGGCGCAGCAGGCTGTCAACTTTTTTTGAATCGTAGCCTGCGGTGAGCAGAATAACAGATGTTGACACTTCCGTACGTAACGAAGGCCGGAATAATATCGCCGCCAACGATAACATCAGCATGACCACGGCCACGATCCTGAAAGTGAAATAACGCAATGCCCTTTTGCGCTCGGCCCAAACGAGAACGATGGTAACACCGGCCAATACGGCAAGCAACAGAAGGGTTGGAATTACAGGATGAAAGGTCAGCAGGGGATCACTCATTTTTCAATGCGTCCAGATTTTTGATAAATGCGCGATCCAGGTGATGCGTTGTGTTGTTGCGTTGCGAGGCGGTGACTTTTTCATCGGGTAATACCTGCCAGAAAGCTTTTCTGATACCCATCAATTTTTGCATAGTGTCATTCGTTTCATTTTCTTCCAGCGCCTTGATCATCGAAAGTGCTTCGAGGAATTGTCCCGGTTTTTCCAGCGCAACACTGGCGAGCTCGCGTCCTGCCTCGTGTAATGTTCGCTTGTCGCCACCCGTGAGCCGCAGGTTTTTTTGTTGAAGTTTCTCTTCGATCAGCTGAAGGCCTTTTCTGATGGCCGGATAAGTTTGATCGGTGATCAGCGAAGATTGATGCCGTGAGCTTTTGATCTCTGAAAGATCGCCCGTCAACCGTTTCTCTTCTTTTAACGGTGGCGGGTCGAAGCCTGTCTTGTGAACGTAGATGCGTGAATCGTTGCTCACTTCTTTCAGGATCTTCAGCGCTTTGTACTGGTACGGCAGCGATTTCTCGGGCTCATACAATCTTAGGTAAAGCTCCGCATCCCACATGATGGTCAAAGCGGTTTTTAGCTTGGTGCGGATGCTCTGGTTAAAGAACGTAGCTTCTTCCGGGTCGTCGTGCTGATGTTTGTAAGAATCCATCAGCTCCTTGGTTTTGTCTCCACCTTCGCCCTCGTGATCGTGCCCATGATCATCCGCATGTTTTTTTTCGGCTACCAGGTTGTGCTCGTTGTCTTTGTCGTGGGCATGGCCATATTTCGCGGCAATGTCTTCGGTGGACTCTGATTCTTCCTCGCCTGCATGGGTCTCGCCGATCTGTGTTTCAAATTCCTCTCCCAGAAACTCTCCGTATTTCAAACGCAGTACTTTCTGATCGTAACCCAGCTCGTTGCTCTTGAAATTGAAATCATGTTTGCTGATCTTCTTTTTGTCCCTCAGCAGTTTTTCTGTATCGATGATGATCTGGCGCTGGCTTCTGAAATATTCAGGCATGAGGTCAACGCCAAGCCCTCCTTCAACAGAAAGGCTTTGAGAAGCCGTATCTTGTAAGGTGATGAAGAAGGTTTCAGTGCGCGACCTGTTTGGGATGGGCTGCTTGTTGTCAAGAGCCTCCGCGTAAAAATACAATTCATCACCGGGTTCGAGTCCAAGCTTCAATATATCGATGGTACGGGAGGCACTGATCTGCTGGCCGGAAATGCGGGCAGGGGAGGTGAACTTCAGTTTTTCTTCTCTGAATTTTACAGATTCCCCGCTGCCTTTGCTCACCGTGGCGATGATGTATGCGTCATTGACATGATAGTCGTCTTTGATGGTTGACTTAACATCGATCACAAGCTTGTCTTTGATGGAAAGCTCCAGCGATTGCTCCAGGTTGGTTACGGCGATCTCCGGCGCCTGGTCACGGACTACCTCGATCTTGTAATAGTCTGACGACCTGGTTTTGCCGGAGCGGTCAGTCCACTGGATCTGGTAAAAGGCTGGTGACGTGAATTTTCTGGTAACAGTTTTAGTCTCGCCCTGCTGCCGGAGCTTCACCGTTTCTTTGGCGGAAAAGATGAGCGCTGCTGCTGACACCGAATCGGTAAACGAGATCTTCCATTGGATCTCACTTCCTTCCGGAACGCTGAGCTGGGGTGTTGCCGTAGTATAGGCTCGTACGCTGGTGTAAGCAGGTGGTGTAATGGTAATGGTCAGCGCCTTGACGGCCACTGGTAGAGTTACTTCGGGCGAATCTTTTACCCGTTCACTTTTTGCTGATTTTTCCGTTGGGCCTGTTTCTCTGACGAAGTTAAAAGCGGAAAGTGCAAAGGTCACCAGCACACTTCCAACAAAGACCAGCGCTGCCGTTGCAAGCCGGTTCGGGAGCTTCAGAT
>NZ_JAHESF010000004.1 GCF_018598225.1 Chryseosolibacter histidinae
GTTGCCTGTTGCCAGTTGCCTGTTGGTGACGTGTAAACTTACTCCTGGCTCCTTACTCCTTTTTTCTAAACCAGGTACTCGAAAAGATTTTCGTTCTGGTTCACGAGCGTGTAGTTCAGCTTGTAGCCATTCATACGATCGATGAGCGCATTGAAATCTTCTTTTGATTTTACTTCGATGCCAATGAGCGCCGGCCCTGTTTCTTTGTTGTGCTTCTGAATGAATTCAAACCGTACGATGTCGTCGTTGGGACCGAGAATGTGGTTCACAAATTCTTTCAGGGCACCGGGACGTTGTGCGAAACGAACGATGAAGTAATGCTTCAAACCTTCGTATAGCAGCGATCTTTCCTTGATCTCCTGCATGCGGTCTATATCGTTGTTGCCACCGCTGAGAATGCAGACCACTCTCTTGCCTTTGATCTCGTCGGCATACTGGTCGAGCGCGGCGATGGAGAGTGCGCCGGCGGGTTCTGCTACAATAGCATCTTCGTTGTAAAGCTGCAGAATGGCGGAGCTGACTTTTCCTTCGGGCACCAGCAACATATCGCTTAGCTTATCCTTACAAAGCTCAAATGTGAGATCGCCTACTTTTTGCACGGCGGCGCCATCGACAAAGCGTTGGATCTTTTCCAGCTTCACCGGCTTGCCCGCCTTCAGTGCTTCTTTCATAGAGGGTGCGCCCGCGGGTTCCACGCCAACGATCTTTGTCTTGGGTGAATAGGTCTTGAAGTATTCGCCGATGCCTGCGCACAGGCCACCACCGCCGATCGGTACAAAGATCAGGTCTATGTTGGCGAGCTCATCGAGGATCTCCTTGCCTACCGTTCCCTGTCCTTCGATCACTTTGGGGTGGTCGAACGGGGGGATGAATACCATATTCTTCTCACGGGTGAATTCCAGCGCATGTGCCTGGCATTCGTCAAAGGTGTCACCTGTTAACACGATCTGAATGAGGTCACCGCCAAACATCTTCACCTGGTTGATCTTCTGTTTCGGCGTGATGGCCGGCATATAGATCACTCCCCTGATGTTCAGTTGCCGGCACGAGAACGCCACGCCCTGCGCATGATTTCCCGCACTGGCGCATACCACGCCACGCTCACGCTGCTCATCGTTCAGGCTCTGGATCAGGTTGTAAGCGCCCCGCAATTTATAAGAGCGCACAACCTGAAGGTCTTCGCGCTTCAGGTATACTTCTGCCTTGAATTTCTCCGACAGCTTGCGGTGATACTGCAGTGGTGTTTTAAGCACCACCTGCTTCAGCGCATAATATGCCGCGTTGATATTCAGATTATGTGTTTGTGTTTCAGTTATCATTTTTTGTTTGTTCGCCTCACCCGTCTCGCTTTCGCTCGCCACCCTCTCCATGTAATGGAGAGGGGGCGGGTGAGGTTAGATCATGGTTACTTCTGCTTGTTGTTTTTCGGGGCGGAGTGCGCGTACGGCGGCACCGGCTTGCCAGAGTTCGCTTTCGCGGAGCTCTTTCAGTTCTTCGGCGAGCTTTTCGCGATAGTCAGGCTTGCTGCAGGTTTCGATGGTACGTTTTGCTTCCTGGCCTGTGGCTACGCTCTTATACAGCTCCTGGAATACAGGAAGCGTGGCAGCCTTGAATTTTTTCTTCCAGTCAAGGGCACCGCGCTGCGCTGTGGTAGAGCAGTTGGCGTACATCCAGTCCATACCGTTCTCGGCTACGAGGGGCATCAGTGACTGTGTGAGCTCTTCTACAGTTTCGTTGAAGGCTTCAGAAGGAGAGTGGCCATTGGCGCGCAGTACTTCATATTGTGCTTCGAAGATACCTGCGATAGCGCCCATGAGGGTTCCGCGCTCGCCTGAAAGATCAGAGTAAACTTCTTTTTTGAAATCTGTTTCGAACAGGTAGCCCGAGCCTACACCGATTCCCAGTGCGATGGCTTTTTGTTTGGCGCTTCCGGTGGCATCCTGGAACACAGCATAGCTGGAGTTGATACCTTTCCCTTGAAGGAACAATCTGCGAACGGAAGTTCCGGAACCTTTCGGAGCTGCCAGCACAACATCGATGTCGGCAGGAGGTACGATGCCCGTCTGCTCTTTGAAGGTGATGCCGAAGCCGTGAGAGAAATATAAGGTTTTGCCTTTGGTCAGGAAAGGTTTAATGGTAGGCCACAGGGCGATCTGGCCGGCGTCTGACAACAGGAACTCGATGATCGTTCCGCGTTTGGCTGCCTCTTCGATATCGAACAAGGTTTCGCCGGGAACCCAGCCGTGCTCTACAGCTTTATCCCAGGTCTTTGAACCTTTACGCTGGCCGACAATTACCTTGAATCCATTGTCGCGAAGGTTCAGCGCCTGTGCAGGACCCTGTACACCATATCCGATGATCGCGATGGTTTCATTTTTCAGTACTTGCAGCGCTTTTTCCATCGGAAACTCTTCGCGTGTAACTACTTCTTCTATGGTGCCTCCGAAATTGATCTTTGCCATAATCTTAGATTTGAGATGTTAGATTGAGATATGAGATTTAAATAATTTACTTTTTTCATGCTGAGATCTTCGATGAAGAGACGAGACTGCATTGTCTCCTATCTCACATCTCAAATCTCATCCCGATAGCTATCGGACTTTTTTTAAGCTACTTGCCGGTTGCTGCGTTCGCTCAGCTCGTAATACATGCTGCTGCCCTCGTGATAGGTGGCAGATTCAACCTCGATGCATTTTTCAAGCTGATGTTTCACTTTCTCCACCAGGTCTGCCGTGGTGTAGATCAGTATGACCGCACCGCCGCGGGTGAAGTCGTTCTCATTTTCATGAGCGATCAGCTTTTTGATACGCACCCTTCTTCTGTTCAGCACATTCACGATCCTGTTGAGGATGGAAAAATTGTTATCCGCCGCTACCTCTAAAGTGAATTCCTGTTTCATAACTTTTATGTTTACAGCTTGTGGCTGTTTTATTTTCTTATTTGCTATTGCTTTTTGCCTACTGCCTACTTCTGAGTCGGTGGTTCAAGCATTACATCCGATACACATCCTCCCGCCGGTACCATGGGGAACACGTTGTCTTCCTTGCCCACCACTGCTTCGAGGAAGTAGGGTGTTTTAGCGTCAAGCATTTCACGGATGGCATCCTGCAGCTCTGAACGTTTCTCAACCTTACGTGCGGGAATGGAATATGCTTCCGCCAGCTTCACAAAATCGGGGTTGGTCATTTCCGTGAACGAGTAGCGCTTCTCATGGAAGAGCTGCTGCCACTGGCGTACCATACCCAGGAAGCTGTTGTTGAGCACCAGGATCTTCACCGGGATCTTGTATTGCATGATGGTGCCCAGTTCTTGCACGGTCATCTGGTAACCACCATCGCCGATCACTGCCACCACCTGCTTGTGCGGCATGCCGAGCTTGGCGCCAAGGGCAGCAGGAAGGGCAAAACCCATTGTGCCTGCGCCACCGGAGGTCACCTGTGTTCTCGGCTCCTTGAATTTGTAATAACGTGAAGTGGTCATCTGATGCTGGCCCACGTCAGTCACAACAATGGCCTCACCGTTGGTGAAGTTCGAGAGGTGGTTGATCACCTCGCCCATGCTCAGCTGGTTTGCGGGACTGAATTCTTTGTGGATGACCTTGTCATACTCAACCCGGTTGAGCTTGTGGAAACTTTCGATCCACTGCTCATGCCGGGCGGGCTTGCAATATCCGATCAGTGCTTCCAATGCTTCTTTGGCATCGGCATGAACGGCCACATCGGTGTGCACGATCTTCCTGATCTCAGCTTTGTCTATTTCAATATGAACGATCTTAGCCTGTTTGGCGTAGCGGGCCACGTTTCCTGTAACACGGTCGTCGAAGCGCATGCCAATGCCGATCAGTACATCGCACTCATTGGTGTTTACGTTCGGACCATAATTGCCGTGCATGCCCAGGAAGCCCACATAGTTCGGGTGATCGGTGGGGAAGCTTCCGAGCCCAAGCAAAGTGCAGGCTACGGGAATACCTGTCTTCTCAGAGAAAGCACGCAACGCATCAGAGGCGCCCGATAACAACACGCCCTGGCCCGCCAGAATGTAGGGACGCTTGGCATTGTTGATCAGTTCCGCTGCAGCTTCAACCTGGCTGTGTTGTAATACCGGTTTCGGCTTGTAGGTTCTGATGGCTTCGCATTTTTTATGCGCAACGCCTTCGATCAGCTCATTCTGCGCATTCTTGGTGATGTCGATGAGCACGGGTCCGGGGCGGCCTGTGGTAGCGATATAAAATGCTTTGGCTACTGCGTCGGCGATATCTTTTGCTTCTGTTACCTGCACGTTCCATTTGGTAACGGGGATGGTGGTGTTCACAACATCCGTTTCCTGGAAGGCATCTGTTCCCAGCAGGTGGGCAAAAACCTGTCCTGTGATGCACACAACGGGTGTTGAATCGATCAGCGCATCGGCGAGACCTGTCACCAGGTTGGTAGCGCCGGGACCTGAAGTGGCAAATACAACGCCTGGCTTACCTGAAACGCGGGCAAAACCCTGTGCGGCATGGATCGCTCCCTGCTCGTGTCTCACGAGGATGTGGTTAAGCTTGTCTGCATAATGATACAACGCGTCATAGACGGGCATGATGGCTCCCCCGGGATATCCAAAAATAGTTTCGACACCTTCAGCCACCAGGCTCTCAAGCAACACTTCGGAGCCTGTCATCTTTTTTCGGGGTTGTTTATCCGTTTCGGCTTTAGGTTCACTCTTCGTCAGTAACGCATCCATCCGCAGCAGTTTTTACTTGTTTAGCATACTTAAATAATATTCCGTTCCGGGCATTCAGCCGCGGCTGCTTCCAGGCGGCTTTGCGTCTGGCTATTGTCTCTGCATCTACCAGCAGGTTGATCTGATGGTTGATAACATCTATTTCAATGAGGTCATTGTCTTCTACCAGGGCGATCATTCCACCTTCAAAAGCTTCGGGTGTGATGTGGCCAACCACAAAGCCGTGTGTGCCACCTGAAAATCTTCCGTCAGTGATCAGCGCCACACTTTTGCCCAGGCCTGTGCCCATGATCGCCGAAGTAGGTTTCAGCATCTCGGGCATGCCGGGCGCGCCCTTAGGCCCCACGTAGCGGATCACCACCACGTCGCCTGACTTCACTTTTCCGCTCGTAATGCCATCGATGAGCGCGAACTCACCATTGAACACGCGGGCAGGACCTTTGAATTTTTCTCCTTCTTTTCCGGTGATCTTGGCAACGGAGCCTTTGTCGGCGAGATTGCCATAAAGGATCTGCAGGTGTCCGGTAGCCTTGATCGCTTTCTCCAACGGCAGGATCACGTCTTGCTTGCTGAAGTCGAGGGTTTGCGCTTGCTCCAGGTTTTCGCTGATGGTCTTACCGGTCACGGTGAGGCAGTCGCCATGCAGGAAACCTTTGCTGAGGAGGTATTTCATCACGGCAGGAATTCCTCCGATGCGATGAACTTCTTCCATGAGATATTTTCCACTCGGCTTGAGGTCTGCGATCAGCGGTGTTTTGTCAGAGATGCGCTGAAAATCGTCTTGTGTGATGCCAACGCCCACAGACTTCGCCATGGCGATGAGGTGAAGCACGGCATTGGTTGAGCCGCCGAGCGCCATGATCACGGTGATCGCATTTTCGAATGCTTTCTTCGTCATGATATCACGCGGCTTGATATCGTATTTCAGCAGCTCATACATGGCCTTCGCGGCTTCGCTGCATTCTTCAGATTTCTCCTTGCTCAGGGCAGGGTTTGATGAAGAGTAGGGCAGCGCCATTCCCATCGCTTCGATAGCCGAGGCCATGGTATTGGCAGTGTACATGCCACCGCATGCGCCTGCACCGGGACATGAGTTCTGAACCACACCCTTGAAATCTTCAGGGGTGATGGTGCCGGCCATCTTCTTTCCAAGGGCTTCAAAAGCCGAGATGATGTTGAGCTTCTCACCTTTCCAGTTTCCACCGGCAATGGTTCCGCCGTACACCATGATGGCGGGACGGTTCAGTCTTCCCATGGCCATGAGGGCGCCGGGCATATTTTTGTCGCAGCCTACTACCGCGATGAGGCCGTCATAATATTGTGCACCGCATACGGTCTCGATCGAATCGGCAATCACATCGCGGCTCACGAGCGAGTAGCGCATGCCTTCCGTGCCGTTGCTCATGCCGTCGCTTACGCCGATGGTGTGAAAGATGAGTCCCACCAGGTCGTTATCCCAGACGGCGGTCTTCACTTCCTGCGCCAGCTTGTTGAGGTGCATGTTGCAGGTGTTGCCATCGTATCCTGTGCTGACAATGCCTACCTGGGCTTTCTTAAGATCGTCTTCAGTGAGTCCGATGCCATAGAGCATGGCTTGTGCGGCGGGCAGGGTCGGGTCTTGCGTTAATGTTTTACTGTATTTGTTGAGTTCGAACTTCTCACCAATGGCGCGTCCGTTGGGACTTTTGGTTGAAGTCTGCGATGCAGTGATATGTTTATCGGGATCTGCCATTAAAAAATATTAAGTCTAAAAAATGTATAAATCCTATTTTCTTAAATCGTACTTCGTACCTCGTATCCCGATAGCAATCGGGACGTACCTCTAAATGATCACGTAGCTGAATGATTTCTCCAGCACCTGACATTTGTAAGCTTCCTGCACCACGGCACCGATGCTTTCTTTCCAGCTTTTGCTGAAGGTATGGGCGTCGATCGATTCGATGCCTGCGATCTCCACTGCTGTTCCACAAAGGAAAGCGCTGTCTGCAGCTTCCAGCTCATGCGGGTTGATGTGCCTTTCCACCACGGGGATATCGAGCTCGCGGCAGATGTTGAGCACAACCTGGCGTGTGATGCTGGGGAAGATATGTCCGAGCGGAGGCGTGTACAGCACGCCGTCTTTCTCCATGAAGAAATTGGCGGCGGGAGCTGCAGCAACGTTGCCATTCATATCGAGCAACAGCGCTTCGTCGTAACCACGCACTTTTGCTTCGCTGGTAGCGAGAATGCCATTGACGTAGTGACCAGAGATCTTAGCTTCAACTTTGATGGAGGCCGGGTTGGGGCGCTGGTAAGATGAAACACAAAGCTTCAGCAGGTTATCGCCATGATATTTGCCCCACTTCCAGGAACAGATCATGAGGTAAACATCTTTTGGCGTGGTCAGGTACATGTTGGGCCCGCAGTAAGCGAGAGGGCGGATGTAGGCGTCAGTGAGGTTGTTCTTTTCCAGAAGTTGGTAAGAGATCTGGGTCAGTTCGTGGGAGTCATATTCGAGTGGGATGCCAACGGCTGCGCAACTGTTTTTCAGGCGTTCAAAGTGTTCGTAAGCTTTGAAAAGTTTTACGCCATTCTGAGTTTGATAGGCACGGATGCCTTCGAAAGCGCCAAACCCATAGTGCAGGGACTGGCTGTACAGATCGGTATGTGCATCAACAGCCTTGATGAACTTACCGTTCAGGAAAAGCACCGTGTCTTTGGTATAATACATATTTACAACTGTTAGTTTGTTATAGCCTATATAAAACAAAACCGCCCCCGAGTAGTCAGGGGCGGTTGGTTATGTTCAAATTTAAAATCTTATACCATGGTCGCCCCCGCGGGTTTTATCACGAGAATAATGACGACGAGTAGCACAGAAACAACATTTCTCACGATTGCACCGTGGATGAATGGATTTGTTATGGTGTTAAAAAGTTCCATTTTGTTCTGTATCACTACAATTGTCACAAATAATCGTTTACCGTTCAAGCTTAAATCGAAAAATATTTTTGCGCATACGAATGTTAGGTAAGCGACCGATTGGTTGTTTATTCATCTTTTAGTACGTCTACCGGGTTGGTGAGCGCGGCTTTTACGGAGTGATAACTTGTGATCAGCACCGCAACGATCAAGGTGCCCGCGCCGGTAGCCAGGAAAACCCAGAATGAAGGCGTAATGCGATAGGCAAAATCTTCAAGCCATTGCAGCATCATCCAGTAAGAGAGCGGTGCGCCGATGACGAAAGCGATAATGATAAGTTTGGTGTACCCTTTGGAGATGAGCATCAGAATATCCATCACCGATGCGCCGGAAACCTTGCGGATGCCGATCTCTTTGGTACGTTGCTCGAGGGCATAGATGATCATGCCGAGCAATCCCAGGGCAGCGATCATGATGGCCAGCGTTGCCATGACCGTGAGCACTTTACCGAACTGTTGTTGTGTTTTGAAAGTGTCGGCGAATGACTGATCTACGAACTGGTATTCAAAAGGTGTGTCGCCTGCGTGTTGTTTCCAAAGGCCCTGCAGATCGGCAAATGTTGTTTCCCATCCTTTGCTGCTTTGGGCTTCCATGCGAAGCACCACGAATTGTTTGTCTCCTCTGCCGGCGACCATATCGTTCTTGATATGGAAAATAGCCATGGGCTCAATGGGCGCGGAAAGTGACCAGTAGTTGAAGTCAGCTACAACCCCGATGATCTCGAAGTTGGCGGAATCCCACGGGTATTTTATTTTTTTACCGATCACGGATTCATCGACCTTCCATCCCATTTTTTTGATGGCCATCTCATTGAGAATAACACGTTGTATGTCTCCCGGGTTGTCTTCGGAGAAATTACGGCCCAGTTTCAATTTGATGTCCAGTGTGGGAATGTACTGTTCGTCTGCCGAGGTGAAGTTGAGCGAGAAGGTCTCATCGTTCATGCCTTCGGCGGTGAATTTATCGCCACCGAATATTCTCGGGGGCATAGAGGTGCACCACGACGCGCTCATCACACCTTTCATTGCCATTACGGCTTTGGCAAGACCTTCGCCGTTTTTCACTCCTTCCACATGCCGCAGACCTACGAGGTTCTCTTTATCAAAACCCAGGTCTTTTTCTGACACATAATTGAGCTGCTCGAAAACGATGGCGGTGCAGGCGATGAGCACAATGGAAACGCTGAACTGAAATATTACCAGTCCGTTGCGGAATGATTTGCCTTCTCTTCCAATTTTCAACTTTCCTTTTACTGCTTCCACGGGATTGAAACCGCTGAGAAAGATAGCAGGATAACTTCCGGAGACCAGCGCCATCAGCATTACCAGGCCGGCGAGAATAGCAATGAGGCCCGGGTCGCCGAACAACTCGATGGTAAGCCTTTTACCTGTGAGCACGTTAAATCCAGGCAGCAACAATTGTGTGATACCGATAGCCGCTATCAGTGAGATCATGCAGAAAGCAAGCGCTTCAAGAAAGTAGCCAATGCTGAGCTCTTTTTTTCCGAGGCCCAGGATTTTGCGGATGCTTGCTTCCTTGATCCTGCGTGTAAACTGAGCGGTTGACAGATTCATAAAATTGATACACGACAGCAATATGATAAACACAGCAGCGCCAATGAGGGAGTAGATAACCTTGATATTGCCTGTATCGGGAAACGAGCTGATGACGGTTTCGGTTGGCAGGTGTATGCTGGTAAGCGGCTGTAAGAACAGCTCCCACTGCTTGCCCGATTTGATATATTCATCGAAAGAGATGTTCATCACACGTTGCAATGTTTCTTCGGCGTGCTTGCGCGGAATAAGGGAAAGCCTGTTTTGCACGTCATTCAGGTTGGCGTTGGCGTCGAGCAACACAAATGTTTCGAGCTGCGTCCAGATCCAGCTCCAATGCAGGCGCTCGATGGGGAAACTGCTGTTGGAAAGCAATACATCGAATTGAATGGTTGAATTGTCAGGCGCATCCTCCACAACGCCGGTAACCTCATAGGTTTGCTGGTCATTGCCATTCAATCCTCCCAGCCGCACGAGCTTACCTACGGGCTCCTCATCGGCAAAATACTTTTGGGCGGTAGACCGTGTCATTACGAGGGTATTGGCATTACGCAGCGCTGACGCGGGGTCTCCTTTCAGCAACGGAAAATTGAACATCCTGAAAAAGTTGGTATCAGCGGCAAGCACCTTATCTTCTTCGAAGGCAATTACTTTCTGAGAGGGGTCGGAATACGAAATGATAAAATCTCCGGGTGTGTGGATACTTGTGGTGAACTTCACTTCCGGAAGCTCTTCTATCAGGGCATGGGCAACGCCGGGACCGGTTCTTGAAAACTGGTTGTTACGGTTATCGCCCCAGATAAAGGTCTGGTTCACGCGATAGATCTGACCGGCATGTGTATGAAACTTGTCGTAGCTGAATTCATTACGCACATACAGGTAGATCATCAATGTGCTGGCGATGCTTACCGTGAGGCCCAGCATGTTGATGAATGAGAACAGCTTTTGGCGCCTCAGATTGCGCACGAACAGAAGGATATAGTATTTGATCATGGCTGGGGTTTGGCAAAGGCTATACCACGAATGGGATAGCGTTTTTTGAAGGTTTTTAATGGGTTTTTAAAGATTTGATCGTTCGGTAATGAAGGGCGGTGTTCGTTTTCGGAATCTTATATCGGGCCGTGACAAATTTTCCGGGTATCAAATTTTCTGACAGTAGCTATATGGTAGCTGTATCGTAGCTGTATTGTCAGGTTTATGTAGCCTGTGAGCCGAAAGGTGAAGGACGTTGGTTTTAACAGGCTGGGGCTTAGGGCATGTTGGTGAAGAGACTTGTTGGTGAAGAGACTTGTTGGTGAAGAACACCAACAAGGGCGCGGGTTTTTGACTCGACGGTAAAAGATACCTTATGAGGCCAGGTATTCAACAATACCATCTCTGATGGCCGTGAAAGTTCTTACCAGGATCTTTTCATCTTCTTCGAGCAGCGTAACACGGAAACCTTCCAGCTCTGAACAGAACGATGAGATCGGCACCACACACACACCCTTTGCACCCAGCAGGTAATATACGAACCGTTTGTCGAGCGGAATGGGCTGCGCTACCCAGCTTTCTACCAGCGACCTGATCTGCGCGTTGCCGATGTTGATCTTCTGATGTGGTTTCAACGTGCCCTTGCGGAAAATAATGGTGTTGTAAAATGCGCCGAACGTTTCGTTGAACGTGAGCGCGGGTACGGTATGCAGAATGTCAGCGATGATCTTGCTTCTTCTGCCGATGTTCTGATTGGTCTGCTCGCGGTATTTTCTGAAACGCGGGTCGCCGAAAATTTTCGGAATGGCGATCTGCGGAAGTTTTGTAGAGCACACTTCGATCATCTTGGCATTGTCGAGCGCCTGGCAGAAGCGGTTGAAGTCCTCATCCTTATCGCGGTTGTAATATTCCATCCAGCCGCAGCGCGATCCGGGCCACGGAAGCTCTTTGGAGATGCCCTTCATCGAAATGCCCGGAACGTCTTCAATGATCTCGGCGAGTGAATATGCTCTTGCGCCATTGTAGGTGATGTTCAGGTAGATCTCATCGGCCACCAAAAAAAGTTTGAACTCCTTGGCGATCTCAACAATCCGCTTTAATGTCTCCAGCGGATAAACCATCCCGGTAGGGTTATCAGGGTTGATGATGAGGATGCCCACAACATTGGGATTGTACTTCACCTTGTTGTACAGGTCGTCAAGATCAGGATACCATTTGTTATCAGGATCGAGCTTGTAGGTGAGCGGCTCGTGATTGGCATGGGCTGCTTCCGCACTGGAGTGCGTAGAGTAAGCGGGCGAAGGACCGATTACCCTTGAAGTGTCGGTGATGTATTGATACACTTTGCCAATGGCGTCGCCGAGTCCGTTGAAAAAACAGATATCATCGGGCGTGATCTGCGCGCCGCCCATGGCGTTGGTTTGCCTGGCAAGGAACTCACGCGTTTCCAGCATTCCTTTCGAGGGACAATAGCTGTACACATCGTCCTGCTGCACCAGGTCGGCAATAATGTTCTTGATCCAATCCGGAAGCTTGTGATGTTTCTGGATGGGGTCGCCAATGTTCTCCCATGAGATCTCCAGGCCCAGCTTCTTCAACTGCTCTGCCTTCTTTACGATCTCGCGGATCTCGTAACTCAGTTCCTTGGCACCTTCACTTAATAATTTTTGTCGCATTGTATTTATACTACAGCGATGTTGAGGGTTTTGTTGAAAGGATTCAAGGATATTGAGAAAAAAATTTTTGGCCGGTGAATTAACAAGTGTTTGGTTGGGAAAGTAGTCCACGGTCCACGGTCGACAGTCCACGGCAGTGATAAGCAAGATAGAAAGTGGTCCGTTAGCACTTCTGGCTGTGGTCCGTCGACTGTGGTCTGTGGACTTTGCGCACTATTCGCTATCTTGATAGCGTTACCAAAAAAACCAATTCGCCTATGAAAAAGTATATTCTATTATTCATGTTCCTGGGTTGGGTCTTCCTTTGTACGCTCGATGCGCAGCCCCGGGAGATCGGTCTTCAGCTATACAGCCTGAGAAATGAGTTCAAGACCGAAGTGCCCGGCACTTTGGCGCAAGTAAAAGAATGGGGCATCAGGGAAGTTGAAGGCGGTGGTACGTATGGCCTGCCGATGGATGAATTCAAAAAGCTGCTGGCAGAGAACAAGCTGAAGGTGGTGAGCGTGGGCGCTGATTACAAGCAGTTAAAGGAAAACCCTCAAGCGGCTGTTGAAGCAGCGAAAGCTTTTGATGCCAAGTACGTGGTCTGCTTCTGGATCCCACACAATGGAGATGAATTTACGTTCGACAATATCAAAGAGGCTGCTGAAGTTTTCAATGCTGCCGGCAAAGTGCTGCAACAGAACGGACTTTCGCTCTGCTACCATCCGCATGGTTACGAATTCAGGCCTTACGGCGATGGTACATTGTTCGATTACCTGGTGAACAATACCGACCCGAAGTATTTCAATTTTGAAATGGATGTATTCTGGGTGAAACATCCCGGGCAGGATCCTGTGGCTTTGCTGAATAAATATCCCAACCGTTTCCTGCTCATGCACCTGAAAGACCGCAAGCCTGGAACGGAGGGTAATCAGTTTGGTCGTGCGGACGTTGAAACCAACGTTGTGCTGGGCACCGGCGATGTTGGCATCGCCGAAGTGATGGCAGCAGCGAAGAAAGCCGGAGTCAAACATTACTTCATTGAAGACGAATCGTCTCACTCCGTGGAGCAGATCCCGCAAAGCCTGACTTACCTGAAAAGTCTTGACGGTGATAAAAAAGGACCGAAGGATGCGAAGGTGAAGAATAAAGAGGAGAAAGGGAAAGATGTGAAGGTGAAGAAGACGAAGGTGAAGAACTCAAAGTAAGGCGGTGAAAAGTTGACAGTTGACAATAGAGCAATTGACAAAGGGTTGAGGTAATTGTCCAAGCCATTTTTCAATTCGAATTGACAAGATGAGCGTGAAGCTTACACCAAACGTTGTCAATTGCCCAGATAGCTGGCTATCGGGGATTTGTCAACTGTAAACTATTACCTCGACCGAGCTTGTTCAGTAGCACCTGTGGCACCAATGCTATTTTTCGCTTCTCGTAGTCAAAGCAAACAATGCCTGTCTTGACGCGGGCTACTTCCTTGCCGGTAGCTTTGTTAACAATGAGATAGAGAAGGTCGAAGCCGTAACGGGTGAAGTCGGTGGCGGCAATGCTGCAGACCAGTATATCGCCCAGGAAAGATTCCGATCTGTAGACCACGGCGGCGTCTGCTATCACCTGCCCGACAGGTCCTTCAAAGCTGAGCTCATTCTGGAATCCAAGGTGACGGTAAAATAGTATCCTTGCCTCCTGTGCGATGGTAAGTACACTGTCGTGGCCAAGGTGATTGCCGTAATTGAGGTCGCTGGCGCGCACGGGAATTTCTGTTGTGAATAAAAATGTTTCCGGAAGATCGATCGTTATCCTCGCCATAATATAAAAAACACATTTCCGGTTTAATATACATTATATTTATGGTATACAATTTTTATGACCATTGAAGGTCATCCCAGCCATGGAAGAAGGATACAGAATATATGATGTTGCAAACTTCAGAGATTTTCAGGAGATCATCCTGAATATATCCACCGATCAGTTCATGCTTTACCGCGGGCAAACGCTCGATAAAAAGCTGCTGCCGAAGATCGCACGTTATAACCTGCCCGATGTTGAAGAAACAGAAAGAGAAATGCTTGAGGACTTCCAACGCCGGAGTCTGCACCTTATCGACTACCAGCCCGGCAACTCATGGGACTGGCTGGCGTTAGCGCAACATCACGGCATGGCCACCCGCCTCCTCGACTGGACAGAAAATCCGCTCATCGCATTGTGGTTCTCCATGTCGCCCAAGCTCGAAGACATGAATGTAGACTATTCTGTTGTATGGGGATTCAACGTACCGAAAGAGGATATTGTGATCTCAACTGACGACAAAGACCCGTTCAAAGGACGAACCACCAAGATCTTTAAACCCAACCACATCACCAAGCGCATCTCGGCCCAGTTCGGGTGGTTCACCATTCACAAGAGCAATACCGATCGCGAGTTTGTTCCCTTTGAAAGGAACGAAGAATACAGCAAGCGGCTTTTCAAGATCAGGATCAACAGCAAGTGTTTCAAGGAATTTAAAGCACGACTTCACACCTTTGGTATCAATTCAGCGTCGATGTATCCTGATATCGATGGGCTGGCGAAGCACGTGGAGTGGTTATTTCTTGGCAAGTAAAGACATTGGGATCCCGATAGCTATCGGGAGGGCATTGCGGAACGGGCAGGAAATCTCAAAACTGAAAATTGATAAATATGGTCTCACGACACTGGATGGGGTTGGCCCACCGCGACAGAGCGAACGAGTATGTCTTACATCTTCAACACGACACCTTCAGGAAAATAAAAAGTATCAATGGTTTCAAAGCCGCGCATATATTGAAGAGAGAGGTCGATGAGGGAACCGAATTTCTGATCATTACGGAATGGGAAAACATTGATGCTATTAAAGAGTTTGCCGGCGCCAATTTCGATGTTGCGGTAGTACCACAACTTGTTCAGGAAATCATGATCAGGTACGACGACAAGGTGAGGCATTATGATGTGGAATTCGAGACTGCAGCGAAATAGAAAATCATAAAAAAAGAACCCCGTTTTAGAGCTCGTTTTTTATCATCTATCAGCAATGATTTGGTTTCGATTCTTACCGTTCCTCAACTTCCGTATAAATTCCCCTGTCAGCTTTGATGTTCAGCCTTTGAAACATTTCCGCGGCATCGAATCCCTGTTTCTTATACTCTGCCTGTACGGCTTCTCTAGCTTTGTTCAGCGCTTCGCGATTTTCCCATAGCGCTACGGTGACGCAGATCAGGTTGCCGTCATTGTCAGTGTACTCGTAGGCCGCGTCTTCGATGAAACCTGGTAGCTTTTTAATGAAATCGCGGTTGATGTGCATCCTTTCATAGAAAGCTTGCTTTGCTGCCGCAGGAATGAAGAATTTGTCGATGAACTGCACCTGGTCTTTGCCGGCTTTTCTGTTGGAGAGCAACGTCAGGTCTGTGGGCAGGGCTTCGAGCTGCTGCAAAAAGCCGAGCCGATCGGTATGCACCTGGCTGCTAACGATCTTGCCATCTTTCAGCTGGAAAATGCCAATCCCATCCGTAGTGATCGATTTGCCGGTGATTGCAAAATGTTGGAGCTGCCCTGTGTGAGTTCCAAAGAATTTATATTTTACAATGACCTTATCTGCCTCGCTGATCATTTCCTCGATCTTCCAATGTGCGTCGGGAAACGCCCTGAACAGTGGTGTGAGTGGTTCCTCGAATGCGACTGCACCTTTCTTTCCGCTGGTAGCGATGTAATCTTCCGATACGAACTGGGGGAGCAGTTTCATATCTTTTTTGTTAAGTACCCTTTCGTACAGGTTGCCAATCGCTTCTTTGTTTCTTTGAATGTCAGACATTATAACCTCCTTGTTTTTAGTGCTTTTGTTGCTGTTGCTGGTGGCCTGGGCATGGCTAGCTCCGGGGATCAGCAAAACCGCCAATAATAGATGTACTGGTCTCATGTTGTTGAATGTTTTGTTGATACAAAGCTCTCAACAAGGAAAGGCAAAGTCTTGTAAAAAATCATTGATCTACCAACGCGCAGGCGATCGGAGGAACTCGGTAGGTGTTTGTCCTGTGAACAATTTGAAGTCCTTATTAAAATGGGGCTGGTCGAAATAACCGGCATTGAAGGCTGTTTCCGCAAGGGTATGTTCTCTTATTCCGTTGCCGATGATGGCTTTCATGCGTACGATGAATGAGAACTGCTTCGGCGATACGCCCGCCATCCGTCTGAACCGTTTTTCAAAAGCATCCTGACTGATGCAAAGCGTGTCAGCCAGGTCTTTCACCCTGATAATACCTTTAACCTGGCGGATCTTTTCAATTGCAGCGGCGATCAGGTGATCGGTTTTGTGATCGTAAAGTTTGGATAACAGGAACTGCTCAACCCGTTGTACGCGTTGGCCATTACTGCTAGCTGCCGACAACTGATCTTCGATCATCGACAGGTCATGATAACCGGAAAGGTCACGCAATGGTATGCTTTCGTCAAACAATTCATGAAGTGGCTCTCTGATCAATGCGCTGGCGCCTGTTTCTTTAAAGATGACGAGGACATTTCCTGAATTCTCGGCATAATTGACCAGTCGTCCGGACTTTCTCAATCCCGAAAGGGTAATGGTAGGCAGCGTGTTTCTCTCGTGGTCATTGATGTAGCTTGTCTTTCCCTTAAACCTGAATGCCATTACCAGCGATGTATCCGGAAAGATCCGGTTCACCAGCTCGTCCTGACATTCAATGATCAGGTACTTGCTGATGAAGGGTTTGAGTGATGCTGTTGGTAGATGGGTTTCGATGTTCATGAGCTATGATACTTTTCAAAGCATTGGGCCTAAGAATGTCTCCCTTTTTTTACTTTGTTGAGCTCATCGACATCAGATTTGTCAGTGCTTCGATTAACGGCAAGTTTATTTAAAATGAGATCATTATATGAAATAATGAATAATTCATTCCCGTCAATAGTTACTTTCTCTGCATTTCTTTGGCTTTCGGAAAATGACTTTAACCCTTCCATGATTGGAAGAAAGTCTGTATGAAAAGTTTTATGAGGTATTTTTAGAAACGTTCGCTTAGGGTCAAAAACCAGTTTTTTTAAATCAATTGTATCAACATTCAATTCATCAAGCGCCTTCAAAAGATTATGATAATTGCTGATGGTAGGGTTATACCAAAAATCTAAGTCGACGTTGATTTCAGGTCTGTAAGCAACGGCGGAAGGTCTTCTGTATCCGTAGTAGTTTACTGCTGCTCCACCTATAACAAGAAACTCAACACCGTGCTTATTTAGTGCAGCACATACTTTGGCGAGGCTTTCACGAATCGCATCACTGATCATTTTCTTTGATTGAGGAGTGCCCTGTGTTGCGTTTATCCTCTCCAGTTTTAAGAAGGCGAGCATTGGCAAAAATGCTCATTAAGACATGCGATATTGCCGATCTTTCAGCTGAGGGAATTTTCGATACCAGCTCAGCTTCTATCTTGTTTTTTTCACTGATATCGTGGTAGAGAATGGGCTTAACCATAAACCGCTAACATTAACAAACACACTTTGGTTCAGGTAAATTTGGAGCTTTTCCAGGTCAATTACAAGCAATCAGGCCCATTGCGTAACTATAAGCTCTTCCATAAATAAAGTGTGGCATACGCTTCCCACCCCTTATACTTCTTAAAGAACTTCCGCACTTCATCCAGCGTTGGCTTGCGGTCCATCTTTTTCAGGTTCTTGATGGCGTTGTGAACACCGGCGTCTTCCAATGGAAACGCATCGCGGTAGCGAAAGGTTTTCATCAATGCATAATTTGCTGTCCAGTTACCCACCCCTTTGATCTTCATGAGCTTTTCTTTTGCGTCTTCCAGTGTGAGTCCTTTCAATTTTTCTTTCGACAACTCACCACTGGCAAACGCCTCGGCGATGGTAATGGTGTACCTGCTTTTTTGCCGGGAGAACTGCAGCGGTAGAAGCACCTCGTCTTTAAGCTCTGCCACGAGCCTTGCCGTTGGAAACAGAAAATACGACTGCTCGTTCCAAAAAAGTCGTTCACCAAACTGCTCAACAAAACGTTGTTTGAGCGTGTAGGCAAACTGAAGGTTGATCTGTTGCCCCAGCACCGCCCAGACAATGGACTCGAAAAGATCGGGTTGCCCCATGATACGGTAGCCATAAAACCTGTCCACCAGCGCTTTCAGGATCTTATCGCCCGAAGCCATCGTATAGAAAGGCTTCAGGTCGGTTTCAAGATCGAACCATTCTGTAACGTAAGCCCTTACAAAGCTTTTGGCCTCCGCAGAAGGTGTGCCGTTCAGGAAATCGAGCATGAGCTTGCCATCGCCGGGCCTGATCCTGAACAATACTTTTTCATCGCCGGCCTTCAGTAATTTAACTACTGAGTTGTTTTCAACACGGTGCAGCAGCTCTCTGGGGGAGCGCTCCAGAAACTGGAAATTCATTTCGTAGCTGAACTCTTCCGGAAGCGACAGGTACATCTTTGACATGGGCTCAAATTAATCTGTTTAAGCGCGGTCTTCCAAACCCGGCAGTCATGTCAGCAAGATCCGGGTTCCCGGGGCAAGGGCTTTTTTCCAATTTTGAATTGTTAAAAGAATAAACGAACACACCATGAAAGATATAACCGCTATGAGTTGGGAAGGTCATTTTCAGGAACTTAATAACAAGGGATACGTTCATATTCCTGGAGTGCTTTCTCCGCAGGAATGTTTGCACCTGCAGGGTTTTTATGACGATGCGCCGTTGTTCCGAAGCGTTATCAGCATGCAACGTTACCGGTTTGGAAAAGGGGAATACAAATATTTCAATTACCCTTTGCCACCGCTGATCCAGACGTTGCGTGAAAAATTCTATCAGCCGCTCGCCGGTATAGCCAACACGTGGATGCAACAGCTGAACATTGACGAGGTATACCCTGCAAACCATGCCGCGCTGATCGAGCATTGCCACGCAAAAAAACAAACGCGACCAACACCCCTGATCCTGAAATATCAGGCAGAGGGATTCAACACACTGCACCAGGATCTTTACGGTGAGGTGTATTTCCCTTTCCAGGTAGTGTTTGTGCTCACGCAGAAGGGTAAGGATCACGAAGGCGGTGAGCTCGTATTTGTAGAGCAGCTTCCCAGGGCCCAGTCGCGGGCGGAGGTGATCGCACCCGACCAGGGCGACGCCGTGATCTTCACAACGAACTTCCGACCCGTGCAAGGCTCAAAGGGATTTTACCGGGCGAAGATGAAGCATGGTGTGAGCCCCCTGCGATCAGGAACACGGTATGCGCTGGGGGTGATCTTTCATGACGCAAGTTAGTCGTCTTACCACTGCACCATGCCCTGCGCGCTTGTCAGTGGTCTGACTACTGAGCAAGAAGCGGGTTGAGAATAGCGCTTTCGAAACGGAAATTTGATATCATAAATATCAGCAACACTTAAATTATCTTTGTATGACGTTGACAACAGAAAACCCCCATATTAACTATCAGCGTATCGAGCAAGCCATCCGGTACCTGGAAGATAACGTTCGCCGGCAACCCGAGCTCGAAGAGGTAGCTGAGAAAGTGCACCTGAGTCCTTTTCACTTTCAACGCATCTTTACGGAATGGGCAGGTATCAGCCCCAAGCGGTTCTTACAATATCTTACCGTTGACTATTTAAAAGACAAGCTCCTGCAGTCGCGCAACCTGGCAGAGGCGGCAGAGCTTGCAGGATTATCGAGCCAGTCGCGTGTGTATGATCTCTTCACAACACTCGAGGCAGTGACACCGCAGGAATATAAAGAGCGAGGCGCCGGCATCCGTGTAGAATATGGATTTCACGCATCGCCGTTCGGCCTGTGTCTCATCGGTGTTACAGAGCGAGGCATCTGCTGGCTGTCGTTTGTGGCCTCAGACGAAGATCCGCGGCATGCGCTGGAAGAGATGAAGGCTTACTGGCACAATTCTGTTTTTCATGAGTCGCAAGAGCTTACGAAAGCGTTTGTGGAGCAGGTTTTCCCGGAATCGCCCTTGCAAAAAAAGCTTCACCTCTTTGTAAAGGGAACCAACTTCCAGATCAGGGTGTGGGAAGCTTTGCTTCGTGTGCCGATGGGAGAGGTAACAACTTACCAGGATATTGCACGCTCCATCCAGAACCCGAATGCATTGCAGGCCGTGGGTTCGGCGGTGGGATCGAATCACATTGCGTATCTCATTCCCTGCCACCGCGTGATCAGAAAAGATGGCGTTTTGGGACAGTATCGCTGGAGTTCTGCCCGTAAAAAGAGCATCATCGGATGGGAAATGGCGCGGCAGGAAACCCCTAACAAGCATTAGTTATAAAAATATTTTTGGTCAAATCCTATACTGACGCTTGCAACTCAGAATAAAATCATTTTATCTTTATCGCATCAAGAGACAAGAAATGAAGATCAGCAACACATTCTTTTACTTTTACTACTTCTTTAGGGCCCAGGCGGGACTTTAAGAGTGGTGTGTTGTTGAAAAAGATAACGATAAACTCAGAAGGTCCCGGAAAGCCGGGACTTTTTTTTTGTTCACCCCTCAGTCGACCTAAGGTCGGCGTCTCCCCTTAAGGGGAGAATGGGAGTGCTGATAAATGGACGACTAAATGGCAAAGCGTAAAAAAACAAAAGTTGCAATTCAGGGTATCGCTACCAGCTTTCATGAGGTGGCGGCGCTCACGTATTTTCAGGAACCGATCGAGACCGTGGAGTGCCTGTCGTTTCATGAATTGTGCGAAAGCCTGAAGAACGGCACTTCAGATTATGCGGTGATGGCCATTGAGAATTCTATTGCGGGCAGCATTCTTCCGAACTACTTTCTGCTGCAGAGCTACCACTTCAGCATTATCGGAGAACTGTACCTGCCCATTCACATGCACCTGCTGGCGCTTCCCGGTGTAAAGCTTGACGATATCAAGTCCATCGAGTCTCACCCCATGGCTATCCGCCAGTGTACGGAGTTCATCCACACACTCAATGGCGTTGAGGTGAGGGAAAGCGATGATACGGCGCTGTCGGCCAAACGGGTGAAGGAGCTCAAGCTGAAGAACACGGCCGCCATTGCCAATGAGTTTGCCGCTAAAAAATTCGGCTTGCAGATCCTGGAAAAAAGGATCGAAACCCATAAGAAGAACTTCACACGCTTTCTGGTGCTCACCAAACGCAGCAACGGTAAGCTTGAGAGCAACAAAGCATCGTTGTGCTTTGAGGTAGCCAACGAAGTGGGTAGCCTCGCCGAAGCATTGATGACCTTCAAGAACAACAGCATCAACCTCACCAAGATCCAGTCGATACCGATCATCGGCAAGCCGAGCGAATATTCGATCCATATCGATGTGGAGTGGAAGCGGAGAAAGAGCTACGATGAGGCTATGCGCCAGGTTCTGCGGCAGGTGAAGAACCTGAACGTGCTGGGAGAGTATAAGAAAGCGAAGATCGAATACAGGTAACCCCACCCCACCCCACAATCCGTCCGGTGGACGGATGTCTCCCATTTGGCAAGGGGAGTGGAAATGCAGGGCTACGAATTGAATAGATAAAATTGAAATAGATAGATTATGATAAAAGCAGCTAACAGGATTGCCAGTGTGGAGGAGTACTACTTCAGCAGGAAGCTTGCGGAGGTGCGGGGGCTTGACTCGCCGGAGCTGAGGGTGATCAACCTTGGTATCGGTAGTCCGGATCAGGCGCCTTCAGCCAATGCTGTGGAGGCATTGATCGCATCGGCCAAAAATCCTGCCAACCATGGATACCAGAATTATAAAGGCATTCCGCAATTCAGGAAGGCGATCGCCGATTTTTATCAGAACATCTACAAGGTGAAGCTCGACGTGGAGACCGGCATCCTTCCGCTGATGGGTTCCAAAGAAGGTATCATGCACATCGCCATGGCTTTTGTGAACGAAGGCGAGGAGGTGTTGATCCCCAATCCCGGATACCCGACATACTCTTCGGTTGCCAACCTCGTGGGCGCGAAGCTCAGACCTTATGATCTGAAAGAAGAGCTCAACTGGGGTGTTGATATCGAAGCTTTAAAGAAGAGCGACCTCTCAAAAGTGAAGCTGATGTGGGTGAACTTCCCACACATGCCTACGGGCCGCACAGCATCGCGTGAAGAGCTGAAGGAGCTTGTTGACCTGGCACGTAAGCATCAGTTCCTTATCGTGAACGACAATCCGTACAGCATGATCCTCAACGATGAGCCGATGAGCATTCTTTCTATCGAAGGTGCGGAAGAGGTGGCGCTTGAGCTCAACTCACTTTCCAAATCGCACAACATGGCGGGCTGGCGCCTGGGATGGGTGGCCGGTAAAAAAGAATACATCGATGCCGTGCTGAAAGTGAAAAGTAATATGGATTCGGGCATGTTCCTCGGATTACAACATGCCGCAGCGGAAGCGCTCAAGAATGGTGCGGAGTGGTTCACAGCGCTGAACAAAATGTACGGTGAGCGTAAGCAGGCAGCCAAAAAGATCCTGGATGTGCTTGGCTGCACGTACGCTGCGAAACAATCGGGATTGTTCGTTTGGGCAAAAGCGCCCAACCACATTGCCGATGTTGAAAAGTGGATCGACGAGATCCTCTATGGCACCAAGGTCTTCATCACACCGGGATTTATCTTCGGTGAAGCTGGCCGCAGGTACATCAGGATCTCGTTGTGCTGCACCGTTGAAATGCTCAGCGAAGCTTTCAACAGGATCCAGCGATTCAATGCGGAGAAAGCAACGAGCAGCAAAACATCCACCGTGAATGCGTAAGAAAAAATGAAAACGACAATAATAGGATTAGGATTGATCGGGGGAAGTATCGCCATCGATCTGCGCAAAGGTGGCGTGGCTACCAGGCTTCTCGGCGTAGAGCTGAACGAAGCACACGCCAAACGCGCCCTGGCGATCGGGCTGGTGGATGAGGTGCTGCCACTCGAGGAAGCAGTCAGGCAGTCAGACCTGGTGATCACGGCCATTCCTGTGAATTCCATCCGCACTATTTTGCTGAAAGTGCTTGACCTTGCCGGCGACAACACCATTGTGATCGATACGGGCTCAACCAAATCACAGATCTGCAAAGCTGTGCAACAACACGGCAAGCGCGCACAGTTTGTCGCAGCCCATCCCATTGCCGGTACAGAGAACTCAGGCCCTGATGCAGCTTTCAGCGGATTGTTCAGAAACAAGACCAACATCATCTGCGAGCCCGAAAGCTCATCGGCGAAAGCTATTGAAGTGGCAGACCTTGTGTTCTCAGCGCTGGAAATGCGCACCATTCATATGGACCCTGTTGAACACGATAAGCACGTGGCTTATGTCTCGCACCTTTCGCACGTAAGCTCCTTTCTGCTGGGGCGAACAGTGCTCGACATCGAGCAGGACGAAAAGAATATCTTCAACCTGGCCGGCAGCGGTTTCGCTTCTACTGTGCGCCTCGCCAAAAGCTCACCTGATATGTGGGCACCCATCTTCGAGCAGAACGCGGAGTACCTGAGCCAGGCGCTGCTGGAATACATCATGCACCTGCAGAAATTCCAGTACTACCTGATGAAGCGCGACGTAAAGGAGCTGCACCGCATCATGACCGATGCCAACCGCATCAGAAAAGTGCTGGAGGGCATCGAACTGAAACAGCAAACAAAACAATTAATAGAAAAATAGAACTGTCAAACTTATAATCTTGAACCGATGAAAAAGGCATTGCAACTTGAATCGATCTCCAGCTGGCTTCCCACGGCCAGCAAACCTATCATCATCAGCGGTCCCTGCAGCGCAGAGACTGAAGATCAGATGATCGCTACCGCGAAGCAGATCGCGGCTACTAAAAAAGTACACGCGCTCCGTGCCGGTATCTGGAAACCGCGCACAAGGCCTGGCCAATATGAAGGCGCTGGTGAAGAAGGTCTGAAGTGGCTGATCCAGGCGAAAAAAGAGACCGGCCTGCCCGTGACTACAGAAGTTGCCAATGCCGCACACGTTGAAGCATGTTTGAAAGCCGGTGTCGATATTCTCTGGGTAGGTGCCCGCACCACGGTAAACCCGTTCTCTGTTCAGGAGATCGCCGACTCACTGAAAGGTGTAGACGTACCGGTGATGGTGAAAAATCCTGTGAACCCTGATCTTGAGCTGTGGATCGGCGCACTTGAACGTTTGAACAAAGCCGGCATCACCAAGCTTGCAGCCATCCACCGCGGATTCTCTTCCTTCGAAAAAGGGCCGTTCCGTAACGCACCGATGTGGGATATGTCCATCGAATTGAAAACCCGCATCCCCGAGCTGGACATCATCTGCGACCCCAGCCACATTGCCGGAGCACGCGACCTTATTGCGCTGATCTCACAAAAAGCGCTCGACCTCGATATGGCCGGCCTCATGATCGAGAGCCACATCAATCCCGATGCTGCGTGGAGCGATGCGAAACAACAGGTTACACCCGCTTCTCTCAGCAAGATCATCGACGGCCTTGTGGTGCGCGCCGTGACTTCAGATAACAAAACATTTAAGGACACGCTCAGCATTCTCCGTGAGCAGATCGATCAGATCGACGACGAGATCATGCAAAAGCTTTCTGCCCGTATGAAGATCTCCGAAAAGATCGGCCAGTATAAAAAAGATAACAACGTGACCATCCTCCAGGTGAGTCGCTGGGAAGAGATCATCCAGACCCGCATCGCGTTGGGCAAGGCCATGGGACTGAACGAGCAATTCACCAACGACCTGCTGAAGCTCATTCACCACGAGTCGATCCAGGTGCAAACCAGCATTATGAACAAGGCGGAAGCACGCGTATAAATATTTTCGCTTTTTGCGATGTAAAAAGAATCAGATGCGACATCGATCCGTCTGATTCTTTGTTATTTTAAGGCATGGTGAATTTCCTGGGCATCGAAATCGGTGGAACGAAGCTGCAGATCGTTACGGGGAACGAACATGCCGAGATCCAGCGGCGGTTCCGGTTTGCTGTTGATGGCAAGGCTGGTGCTGAAGGCATTCGCGCGCATATCGTAGCCACACTCAACGAGCTTGCGTCCGAGAAGTTTGAGGCTATTGGTGTTGGCTTCGGGGGCCCGGTAGACAGGATCTCCGGCAAGATCTGGACCTCCTATCACGTGAGCGGCTGGTCGGGGTTTGCGCTGGCAGACTGGTTGGCTGACCTTACGGGTGTTCCTGTAAAAGTCGACAATGATGCCAACGTAGCCGCGCTCGGTGAAGCATGGCAAGGTGCCGGAAAAAAATACCAAAACGTTTTTTATGTAACGCTCGGAAGTGGTGTGGGCGGAGGACTGGTTGTTGACAGAAAGATCTTTCATGGGGCATTACCAGGTGAGACCGAGATCGGCCATGTGCGCATAGACAAGAATGGCAAAACGGTGCAGTGGGCTTGCTCGGGATGGGCTGTAGATGCACAGGTCAAAGAAGCCGCGTTGCGCAACCCTTATGGTAAACTGGCAGTGCTGGCAGCACAGTTCAGCGGTGCCGAGGCAAAAGCCTTACGCCGCGCTTTAGAAATAGGCGATGCCGACGCCATCCGAATCCTTAACAGTACAACAGACGACCTCGCATTTGGTCTTTCACACGCGGTGCACCTGCTCCATCCCGAAACCATTGTGCTCGGCGGTGGTTTATCACTGCTCGGCGAGCCCCTGCGAAAACTGACAGAAGAACGATTAACCACTTATATTATGGACGCTTTTCAGCCCGGTCCCGTCATACAGCTTTCAGCCTTGAAAGAAGATGCCGTTCCGGTGGGAGCGTTGACTTTAGCCATCAATCATCATTGAAAGAATGAAAGCATTTATCACACGTTACCTCGAGCAGCAGAAGAAAACCATCGACACCATTGACGCCGACAAGATCAGCGCGATCATCAGCATCTTCAAACGTACACTGGATGAAGATCGCCAGCTTTTCGTGTTTGGCAATGGAGGCAGTGCCGCCAGCGCCACCCATTTTGTAACAGATCTTGGCAAAGGCGCATCCGACAAGGCCCACAAACGCTTTCGTTGTTTTTCACTGAACGACAACACCGGCTGGCTCACCGCCCTCGGAAACGATTATTCATATGAAGATGTTTTTGTGCGTCAGCTGATGAACCTTGCCAAACCCGGCGATGTGATGTTCACCATGAGCGTGAGCGGAAATTCTCCCAACCTCGTCAAGGCCGTGGAGTGGTGTAAGCAGAACAAGGTTCACGTCATCGCGCTGGTGGGCGGAAAAAAAGGAAAGCTGGCCCAGCTGGCAGACACCTGTGTTGTGATCAATGATTTACATTATGGCCGCGTTGAAGATGCCCACATGAACATCTGCCATATCATTGCCTTCGCGTTTATTGAAAACGAATCCCTTCAGGGTCAGGATTAGCAGGATTGATGGATTAGCAGGATTCATGCTACTTACTCCTTATTTCCCACGCCCGATGTAGCCTTGGCGGAGGCGGGTGGCTCCTGCGCTGGAGGCGGAGCAGGTGGCGGCGGAATGAGGGATGTATGCGGACTTGTCACAATGAAGATCTCATTCTTCTCGAACTCTTCCCTGATCTTCAGGTTGATGGCCTGCTGGATGTCCATGTATTTGTTGAAGTCGGGATCGAGCACGAAATAGACCACTTCAAACTTCAGTGCCCAGTCGCCATAGGCTGCGAAGTGAGCACGGTCGAACCGGATCGGCTTCTGTTGCTCGATGATATTTTTTAGCAAGACCGGTATGGTCTTCAGCTTTTCGATTGGCGTGCGGAAATCGATGTTGATGGTGAACACGATCCTGCGGCTGGCCATTCGTTTGAAGTTGTGGATCCGCGACCCGGTCAGGTTCGAGTTGCCAATGATGATCTGTTCGCCGGAAAGGCTTCTGATGCGGGTAGTTTTGATGCCGAGGTATTCAACTGTTCCCATCTTGTCATCCACCACAATAAAGTCGCCGATCTCGAAAGGGCGATCGAAATAAATAACAAAATAATTGAAGAGGTCGCCGAGGATGTTTTGTGCCGCCAGCGCAATGGCGATACCACCAATACCGAGGCCGGCAATGATCGTGGTCACATCTTTGCCCATGTTATCGAGCAGGAAGATGACCCCGATGACCCAGATAAAAATGTTGATCACCAGCATGAGCCCGCCCAGCTGTTTGATCTTGTCTTCACCATGCTCCTGTCTTCGGATGCGCGACTCCAGCAATGTCATGATCACTGAGGAAATAAGACGCAGCACGAAGTAGGTGATGATCACGGAAGTGGCCACGTCGATGACGCGTTCGGCTTTTGTAGACAGATCGAGGAAATTCAGTCCCCAGTAGATGATGGCAAACTGTATGATGGGAAGCGCAAAACGATCCACACCGTCGATAATGAAATCATCCGTTGTACCCTCGGTCTTTGCGGCGGCAGCGCGCAGTCGTTTGATGATCACTCGTTTGAACGTGCGCAGCAACAAAATGCTGAGCACGATGACACCACCCGCAATGAGATAATCCCTCACGGTGTTGTTGTAATAGACTTGATCAAGCAGGCCTTGCATAGTTAGAATCGGCTGGATATCAGCTGTTTGTGTCTGTGTGCCGGAGTGGGTTCCGGTGTTTAATTTTTCATCCCAAAACTTATAAAAACCATACCAATTAAGAGATATTGCAGGTAATTTTTATCAAAACCCCGACATCAAAATGAAAAACCTACCCTGGAAGAAAATTGGCCTGGGGGCTGTTGCCCTTGTTGTTGCCGTTGCAGGAATTTTCTATCTCACCACCACCAAGGGCAGTAAAACGCCGGATACTTTTGTGAACCCTGCTTTCGGGCAGTACATCTCATCCTATACCGCCGGAGTGATCTCTTCCGGTTCGGCCATCAGGATCATGCTCGCAGAAGATGCCGTCGACTCCACTTTACTGGGTCAGGAAACCTCCGTTTCACTTTTTGATTTCAAACCTTCCGTCAGCGGAAAAACCGTATGGCTTGATAAACGCACGGTTGAATTCAGGCCCGAAAAAAGACTCGCCTCCGGCCAGATCTACGAAGTGAGCTTTTTCCTTTCAAAACTTCTTGACAACCTTCCGGGTGAGCTGAAGACCTTTGAATACACGTTCCAGGTGATCCCGCTGAATTTTGAAGTATCCATCGAGAACGTAAAACCTTATGTAAAAACCGACCTGAAGCGCCAGAAGATCGAAGGTATGCTTCAGACCTCCGATTTTGCCGAAAGTGAAGCGGTTGAAAAAATGCTCATCGCGCAGCAGGAAGGCAAAGGCCTGAAGGTGACCTGGAACCACGTGAGCGAAGGAAAACAACACGCCTTTGTGATAGAAGATGTAGCACGCGGAGAAGCCGCCAGCAAAGTATCACTCGCCATCGACGGAAAAAGCCTCGATGTAGAACAGCGCGACGACCGCGAAATAGAAATTCCCGCGCTTGGCGATTTTAAAGTTACGAACGTACGGGTAGAGCAGAGCGCTACACAAAATGTGGTGATCCAGTTCTCTGATCCGTTGAACGAAAAACAGAATCTCGCCGGTCTCATCAGCATTGAAGGCCTCAGCAGCCTGGACTTCGAGATCCGCGATAACGAGATCAGGGTTTATCCTCCGGTTCGTCAGAAAGGTTCTATGAAGCTCACTGTTGAAACCGGCATCCGCAACATACTGGACTACCGCCTCAAGGAAGGCGGCGAATTTGATGTGATGTTCGAACAACTGAATCCTGCTGTACGGTTCACCGGCAAAGGCTCTATTCTTCCCAGCTCCGATGGGTTGATCCTTCCCTTCGAAGCGGTGAACCTGAAATCGGTAGATGTGCAGATCGTCAAGGTCTTTGAAAACAATGTGCTGCAGTTCCTCCAGGTAAACGACCTCGACGGCAGCGCTGAACTTCGCAGGGTTGGCAAACCTGTGCTGAAGAAAACCATCTCGCTCGATAACTCCGGTGTAACAGACCTCGGCCGCTGGAACCGTTTCACGCTCGATCTTTCCACCATGATCAATACCGAACCCGGCGCCATCTACCAGGTGCGCATCGGTTTCAAACGCGCTTATGTGGCCTTTGGCTGTGAAGATGGTGAAGAGACGGGATCAGCGAACGAGCAGCAGGCCTTCGAAACAGAAGAATGGTCGGAGCCCGAAAACGAGAACAGCTACTGGGATTCCTACGAAGAATATTACTACGGCGAAGATTACGATTGGGAGCAACGCGATAATCCGTGCCACTCTTCCTACTACCGTGGCGATAAAAGCATCAAGCGCAATGTACTGGCATCGGACCTCGGTCTGCTGGCCAAACGCGGAGGCGATGGCAACACCGTTGTGTTTGTCAACGATCTAAAAACCACTCAACCCATCGCAGGTGTAAATGTTGAGCTCTATGATTTTCAGCAGCAGGTGATCGGATCGGCCTCTACGGGCGCTGATGGCAGGGCTGTGATCAACTCGAAGAGCGCACCTTTTGCATTGGTAGCAAAGAACGGCTCGCAGCGCGGCTACCTGAAGCTGTTCGATGGTGAATCGCTTTCCATCAGCAACTTTGATGTTGGCGGCGAGCGCATCAACAAAGGACTGAAAGGATTTTTATACGGCGAACGCGGCGTATGGCGCCCCGGTGATTCACTGTATATGACCTTCCTGCTGGAAGACAAAATGAAATTGCTGCCGCCGTCACATCCCGTGGTGTTCGAGCTCCAGGACCCGCAGGGACAGGTTGCCAGCAGGCTGGTACGCTCAGGCGGAGAGAACGGTTTTTACAAATTTGCCACGGCCACAGCAGCAGATGCCCCCACCGGCAACTGGATGGCACGTGTGAAAGTAGGCGGGGCGGAATTCACGCAACCCGTGAAGATCGAAATGGTGAAGCCGAATCGCCTGAAGATCAACCTCGACTTCGGTGTAGATAAGATCACAGCAGGCAACAACAATGTTTCAGGCCAGCTTGTGGTGAACTGGTTGCACGGCGCTCCCGGCAGAAACCTGCGGGGAGAATTTGAAGTGTTGCTCACGAAAGCCGAAACTAAATTCCAGCGGTATCCCGACTTCACGTTCGAGGATCCGTCGCGCGATTTTTATAGTGAAGCGCAACCTATCTTCGATGGTTATACCGATGATGAAGGACGTGCTACGGTGAATGCCACCCTTCAACCCAATGAAACTGCCCCCGGTATGCTCAATGCCGTTTTCCGCGGTAAGGTGTTTGAAGAAAGCGGCAACTTCTCCATCGATCGTTTCAGCGTGCCTTATTATCCGTACGAGTCGTTTACAGGTATTCGCCTGCCACAGGGCGATCAGGCAAGGGGTATGCTGCTCACCGATACAACGCACACGGTAGATGTAGTCACGGTAGACGCCGATGGTAAGCCCGTGAGTCGCGAAGGTGTGCAGGTGTCCATCTCCAAATTGCGCTGGAGATGGTGGTGGGATAACACAGACGAAGAGGCGGTGTACATGTCTGATTCTTATGCTACGCAGCTGAGCACCGGCACCATCAGAACGGTGAACGGAAAAGGTACCTGGAAATTCAAGATCAAATATCCCGAATGGGGTCGTTACCTGGTGAAAGCATACGACCCTGTTTCAGGTCACAGCACCGCGAAAGTTGTTTACATCGACTGGCCGGGATGGGCAGGACGGGCACGCGGGGGCAACGAAGGCGCTACCATGCTGTCGTTCTCATCCGATAAACCTGCCTACAACATTGGCGAGCAAGCGAAGGTCATGATCCCGGGAAGCGGTCAGGGCCGGGCGCTGGTGAGCATCGAGAACGGAAGCCGCGTGATCGAGAGCTACTGGGTTGAAACGCAGAAAGGCGATACACCCTTCTCGTTCGAGATCACCCGTGATATGACACCCAACGTTTTTGTTCACATCACATCGCTCCAGCCCCACGCGCAGACGGTTAACGATCTGCCTATCCGTTTGTACGGTGTGATCCCCGTGCAGGTGGAAGACCCCGGAACCCACATCGAGCCTGTGATAGATATGCCCGATGTACTGGAGCCGGGCCGGGAAGTTGTGATCAAGGTATCGGAGAAATCGAAACGCAAAATGACCTACACCATCGCTATGGTGGACGAGGGCCTCCTTGACCTTACACGATTCAAAACGCCAGACCCATGGAAACGGTTCTATGCCCGTGAGGCTCTCGGCGTGAAAACATGGGATCTGTATGACAACGTGATGGGTGCTTTCGGCTCAAGGCTTGAAAGATTACTTTCCATCGGTGGCGATGAAGCGCTGAAAGGTAAGGAAGACGATGCCAAAGCCAACCGCTTCAAACCCGTTGTAAAATACCTCGGTCCGTTCACACTCGACGGTGGCAGCGACGAGCACAAATTCACCATGCCGCAGTATATCGGTTCGGTGAAAACCATGGTGGTTGCCGGATATGAAGGCGCCTACGGATCAGCGGAGAAGGCCACGCCTGTACGCAAGCCACTGATGGTGCTGGCCACCCTGCCTCGTGTGCTTGGTCCGGAAGAAAAGCTCAAGCTGCCTGTGACGTTGTTCACCATGGAGAAGAGCATTAAGAATGTGAAAGTAGAAGTAAAAGCATCAGGACCGCTGCAGGTGAGCGAAGCGTCACAGAATGTTGCTATGTCGGGCAGTGATATGACCGTAGAGTTTGACCTGGCGGTGAAGAGTATGCTGGGCGTTGGTAAGGTAGAAGTGACGGCAAGCTCGGGCAATTTTAAAGCCGTGGATGTTATCGAGATCGATATCCGCAATCCCAATCCTCCGGTAACAAGGATGAGTGAAGGGCTGCTGGAAGCTGGCAAAGCCTGGAGCACGAATGTGACGCCGGTAGGAATGAAGGGCACCAATTCAGCCACGCTGGAGATCTCGTCGATGCCGCCGATCAACTTGGGACAGCGTTTAAAATACCTGATGCAGTACCCCTATGGTTGTATCGAGCAAACCACCTCTACTGTTTTCCCGCAATTATATCTCGACCAGGTGAAGGTGCTCACGGAAGGAGAGCGCAACCTGACACAATCGAACGTGCGTGCAGGTATCGAGCGCTTGAAATCATTCCAGCAGCGCGATGGCGGATTTTCTTACTGGCCGGGTGCAGAGAATGCCGATAGCTGGGCTACTACCTATGCAGGACATTTCCTCGTGGAAGCATCGGCCAAAGGATACTTCGTTCCTAACGAGATGATCAAGCGCTGGAAAAAATATCAGCGAAACAAAGCGCAGGATTGGCGCAAGAACCAGGAATATTACAGCAGCGAATTGATCCAGGCATACCGACTCTATTCACTGGCCCTTGCCGGCGATCCGGAGCTCGGCGCCATGAACAAACTTCGCGAGCTGGGCAACCTGCCACCCACCGCAGCGTGGATGCTGGCTGCAGCCTATGCCAAGGCAGGCCAGGAGGAAGCCGCCAGAAAGCTCATGACCAACCTGCCTACCGCCATTAAACCTTACCAGGAAATGGCTTACTCTTACGGATCTGATATTCGCGACAAAGCCATTATCCTCGAGACATTGTTGCTGATGAACGAACGGACCAAGGGATTCGAGCTGCTCAAGGATATTTCAGCGGCGCTCAGCAATCCTAACCATTGGATGAGCACACAATCTGTGGCGTGGTGTCTGAAATCCGCGGGAGCATTTGCAAGCTCGGAGAAACGCGGCGAGCTGAAGTTCACGTACACCTACAATGGAAAAGAAGTGGAAGCATCAACCGAGCTTCCGGTGGCGCAGGTGCAGATCGATGTTGATGGTGTGAAGTCGAATGCGCTGAAGGTGGAAAGTGAAAGCAAGGGAACGTTATTCGTGAGACTGGTCACTGAAGGCACACCCGCGCGTGGCGACGAACAGGAGGAAGCAAATAACCTGACCATCAACGTCACCTATGCCGATACGGACGGCAACACCATCGACCCGGTGCAGCTTCAGCAGGGCACGGAGTTCATTGCTACCGTAACAGTGTCGAACCCCGGAACAAGAGGTGCCTACAAGAACATGGCGATCAACCAGATCTTCCCGTCAGGATGGGAGATCAATAACCTGAGGCTTGATGACGCGGAAAGCAGGCTGGGCGGAGACAAACCTACGTACCAGGATATTCGCGATGACCGGGTTTATACATACTTCGATCTGAGCGCAGGCCAGAAAAAAACATTTCAGGTAATGTTAACTGCTACTTATGCAGGTACCTATTATCTGCCGGCCGTGAGCTGCGAGGCCATGTACGACAGAACCGTGTACGCGAGGAAAAAAGGGCAGGTGGTGGAAGTGGTGAAACAGGTAACGGAATAGCGTTCGTTCGGGGTCCCGCAGATTCCGCAGATCAGCGCAGATTAAATGTGATATGAATGAGAACGACATATCTTATAAAATCAGAGGATCGATCTTTAAGGTTTATAACAACCTGGGGCCAGGTCTTTTGGAATCTGTTTATGAGGCTGCGCTTGCGTTTGAGCTCAAGAAGGAAGGATTGGATGTAAGAACGCAAGTTGCTTTGCCAGCTATGTATGAAAATACGCAGCTGGATCTGGGATTTCGGATCGATATTCTGGTAAATGACTTGGTGATCATTGAAGTAAAGTCAATTGAAAAACTGCTTGATGTTCATCACAAACAGGTTTTGACTTATTTGCGCCTGGCAGACAAAAAGCTTGGGATACTTGTAAATTTTAACACCGATAAAATTTCCAAATCAATCATTCGCAAGGTGAATGGACTATAAATATTTATCTGCGAAAATCCGCGAAATCTGCGGGAAACGGACGCTACTTGCATTCGTGACCGTGTCGTTGCTGATCATCTACTGGTTTTCCCTTCCCTCAACACTTTTTGAAGAACCCTACTCCACCGTGCTGGAGTCATCGGATGGCGAGCTGCTGAGTGCGTCTATTGCGAAAGATGGGCAGTGGCGGTTTCCCGCAGGTGATACGGTGCCGGATAAGTTTGCGGAAGCGCTTATTCTGTTTGAGGATAAACGCTTTTACAGCCATCCCGGTGTAGACCTGCTTTCATTGGGCAGAGCCCTGCGTCAGAACATCAGCGAGGGCAAAGTTGTGAGTGGTGGCAGCACGCTGAGCATGCAGGTGATCCGGTTATCGCGCAAAGGCAAATCGCGTTCGTTGTTTCAGAAAACCATTGAGCTTGTGTTGGCCACACGGCTCGAAATTCGTTATTCAAAGGCAGAGATCCTTTCACTATATGCTGCCCATGCACCGTTTGGAGGCAACGTGGTGGGTCTCGAAGCTGCCTGTTGGCGTTACTTCGGCATTGATGCTGCCAACCTCTCGTGGGCGGAGGCAGCGCTGCTGGCCGTGCTGCCGAATTCACCAGCCATGATCCATCCCGGAAAGAACAGGGAACAGTTGAAAGCCAAGCGCGACCGGTTGCTCGACAAGCTGCGCGATGCGGGAAAGATCGATGCGTTCACCTGCGCTCTTGCAAAGGAGGAGCCTGTTCCTGAGCAACCGCATGTTCTGCCAAGGCTGGCCCGTCACCTGCTTGCACGCATGGCCCGGGAAGGTTTCGCGCAGCAAAAGATCACTTCAACACTCAATCAACATCTGCAGCGCAGGGTTGAGCAGATCGTGCGCGATCACCACGAGCGCCTGAAGGCCAACCAGATCTTTAACGCCGCCGTGCTGGTGCTGGAAGTGAAGACCGGCCATGTGCTGGCGTATGCGGGCAATGTTGACTCGGAAAATGGATTGCATGGCGGCGACGTTGACATCATCGCCTCGCCAAGAAGCACAGGCAGCATTCTCAAGCCCTTTCTGTATGCGGCCATGCTGCACGAAGGAAAAATACTCCCACGCACGTTATTGCCCGATGTTCCCGTACAGATCAACGGGTTTGCTCCCAAAAATTTTTCGAAGGAATACGATGGCGCCGTAGCTGCAGACAAGGCGCTCATCAGGTCATTGAATGTGCCCGCCGTACACATGCTCCGCGATTACCGGTACGAGAAGTTCCACCGGTTGTTGAAAGATGCCGGCATGACCACACTTGCACGGCCCGCAGACCACTATGGACTTTCGCTGATCCTCGGTGGCGCAGAGGGAACCTTGTGGGATATTACCGGAATGTATGCTTCGATGGCGCGAACGCTGAACAACTATTTTGAACATCCCGGCAGGAACCGCTACAACCGGAGCGATTTTCATGCGCCTGTCTATTTTACCGGTCCGCCTCGCGACGATGCATCTCTCGAAAATGGCTCATGGCTGAATGCGGGCTCCATCTACCTCACCTTCGAGGCGTTGAAAGAAGTTTACCGGCCCGGTGAAGAAACGGGGTGGAGGTATTTCAATAACGCGAAACAGATCGCCTGGAAGACCGGCACCAGCTTTGGCCACCGCGATGGCTGGGCTGTTGGTGTAACTCCCGATTATGCTGTGGGCGTTTGGGCCGGCAACGCAGATGGCGAAGGACGGCCAGGACTCACGGGCACTGAAGCTGCGGCACCGCTGATGTTCGATATCTTTTCACAGCTCGACGCGGGCGCGTGGTTTCACCAACCGAAAGCAGAAATGCAACAGATCGTAACCTGCAAAAAAAGCGGCTACCGCGTTTCACCTTATTGTGATGAGCGTGATACGATATGGGTTACGAGTGAGAGCCTCAATACGAAGGCCTGCCCGTATCATAAAATGGTGCACCTTACCGCCGATATGAAATTCCAGGTGCACAGCGAGTGTGTGCCACTGAACAAAATGACACACACCACGTGGTTTGCCCTTCCACCCGTGCAGGAGTACTATTTTAAATCGAGAAATCTTTCTTACCGCTCCCTTCCACCTTTTCGGGCAGATTGTCAGTCGTCTTCACTGCTGGCCGGAATGGATATGATCTATCCGAAGCCCGATGCCCGCATTTTTATTCCACGCGATATTGACGGCAACCCGGGGAGCTCGGTGTTTGAACTCGCACACAGAAATCCCAATACGTTGGTTTACTGGCATCTTGATGGCGAATATATTGGCAGCACCAAACGCATCCATCACCTGGCCCTTAATCCCCCGGAAGGGAAACATGTTCTCACTGTAGTAGATGAGCACGGCGAAGCATTGGAGCGCCGTTTTGAGGTGATTTCAAAGATGTGATGAGATATAAATTTCGATTTTTATAATTCTTTAGTAAATTTCCTCGGGTTAAGCATCAGAAATCTGATTTTTTTAAATAGCTGGCTTTTTTCACCTGAAACTTAACTCTGTCTGGTAACTTTAGCCCGGTTATCCGCATATAGGACTATCATTGAAAATTTTGCGCAGCTTTAGGGGAGTATCTCCTGTGCCGTGCTAAAGATATAGATTCCGGTGCGTAGGAGCCGGGAAGGTTTTTGCAAAGAAAAGTAACTTAGAAGCCGCGTATTTCGTTTGTGAGATTTCCGGGCAAACTGAGATGGTTATTTAAAGGTTTTTGGCAGGAATTGTCTATTGATCTACTGAAAATAGAGCATTCACGTTTTCTTTTATGAATTTAAGGATCATTGTCTTTGGGATCTTCGTTGCGTTATGCAGTGTGCCATCATTAGCCCAGCAAAGCACATATTACGTTGTGATCGGTGTTTTTAAGGTTGAGGAAAATGCGCAACGGTTCATGGAATACGCCCACACCGTCAATGTTCCGGCTACCTACGCTCTCAATCCCCTCCACAATCATTATTATGTCTATGTGCGGTCTACCGCCAATAAAGGAAGCGCTTACGACATTCTGAAAAGAATGCAGGAGGAGGGTTTCCTCGATGCCTGGGTCTTCAAGGGCGGGCTCGGCCAGTCGGCACAGTTCAGCTCCGAGCATACAGAGATCGCCGAAGCCGAAAAGCCCGCAACAAATCTATCCCCGACTACAACGATCACAGAAAACGGAACACCTCCTGTTGACCAGCCGGATACAAATACCAATGGACAGCAGGTAGCAGCCACTGATCCTGCAACTGCTACAACAACCCCTGTTGAAAAAGTTAAGCCCGCGGGAAAACCGTTCATGTTCAAGCTGATCAATGGCAGCAACGGGAAGGATGTGATGGGCCAGGTGCATGTACTTGAATCTGACAGGACCAATAAATATCAGGGATACAATGGCAATGAAACAGTATACCTCACGGCCCCCAACAACAAAGGAGGCCGTTGGTATGTGACTTGCCAGGTGATCGGTTTCCAGCCCATCGGAACTGTTTTCGTTTACGCTAATGCGGAAAAAACCTACAAAGCCGCGGCTGAACAAGATATTGTGATACCCCTTGAGCTTACCAGGGTGAGGAAAGGCGACTACATTGAAATGGATAATGTGAAGTTCTTCGAGAACTCGAATATCTTCAAACCTGAGTCGTCACGCGAGCTGGACGAGCTGGTAGCCATGATGGTTGAAGATCCTGACTACAAGATCAAGCTGCACGGCCACACCAACGGCGAGCAGGATCGTGAGATCGTTTCACTTACCGAAGGCCAGGATTTTTTTGCCCTCGATCCGGCCAACCAACGCGCCAACGGAAGTGCCAAGACGCTGTCTACGCTCAGGGCAGAATCTGTGAAGAATTACCTCATCAGCAAAGGGGTTGAGGGCTCAAGAATATCTGTTCGCGGCGAGGGTGGCACACAACCCATCTTCGATCCCCGAGGCGGTGCCGCATCCAATAACGACCGTGTTGAAGTGGAGATCACCAAGCACTAGTTGACAATTGACAAAAAGGCAATTGACAATAGGTGGTCAATGCTTTCGGATGTTATCCTAACAGCTTGAATTGAAAAAGAATCTTGATGTTCGGGTCGATCCGTTGTCAACTGTTCTCTTGTCAACTGTCAACTCTTTTCCGGCACTATCGCTCCTTCCAAATTCCTGCTTACCTGCCTGATGATGGCATCCAGCTGCTCGCCACATGTTTTCAGATGACGGAGAATGTCTTCTCTTTCTTCGGGCGTTGCTTGTTGCAACAGGTTGAGAAGGCCCAGGATGCTGGCCACCGGTGCTCTTAGTTTGTGCGCGTTGATAAAAGTGTATTCTGCAAGACGCTGGTTCTGGATGAGCAGCTGCGAGGTTCGTTCATCGATGCGGGCTTCAAGATTCTTGTTGAGTCCCTGGAGCTCTTCGTTGAGCTTCAGCAGCGCTACGGCCTGCATTTCAATGGCTTCTTTCTGCAGTGAGATCTTTTTGCGCTGCAGGTGAAGGAACCACGCCAATATACCTGCCAGTACCAACCCGAAGGTGATGGCGGCAAGGGTTACCCGCTGTGCGCGCAGCTGCGAATCTTTCAACTCCTTCTCTGACCGCAGCTGTTGATTTTCCTGATCGCGCGATTCGGTTTCATAGATGGTTTGCAGCCGTGCGATCTGCTCCGCTTTCAGAAGATTGTAAACACTGTCTTTCAGCAGGTTGTGGCGCGAGAGATAATACAGCGCCCGGTTGTAGTTGCCACGCAGCGAATCAAGTCGTGAGAACCGCAGATAATTGTTTACCTGCAGATCGGCAACCTTGATGTGGCTGGCGAGCTGCACGGCTTTTACAAGGTACTGCTCCGCTTCATCATACTGCTGTTGCTCGCGGTAGATCTCCGCCATGTCCTGGTATGTCTGGATCAGGGCACGGAGCTCTCCCAGCTGTGTCCATATCTTTTCGGCGTGGTTGTAAAAATCGAGCGCCTTCCGGTAATTCTTTTCTTTTCGCTGAATGGCGCCGAGACTCCAGTAATTGTATGCGATCACTTTTGTGTTGCCCTGCCGCCAGGCAAGATCCATCGACTGGCTGATGTATTTTTTTGCTTCATCAGCTTTGTTCAGCAGGATGTACAGCTCTCCAATATTGTATAACGTCAGGGGATGGGTTGCTGAATCGCGCCTCATGAGCTCCTGCGATCTCAGCAGGTAGCTCAGCGCCTTGTCGTAGTCTTCCAGCTTCTTGTATATTTCAGCAATGTTGTTGTAGGTTTGTCCCAGTCCGATGCTGTCGTGAATGGATTGATATTGTCGCGCTGCCAGCAAGTAATAATTTTGCGCGAACTCATAAACGCCTTCATACCAATACGCATTTCCGGTGACGGTCAGCGCGCGCGCATAGCCCCTGGTATATTTTATCTTCGGCGCGAGCGCAAGGGCCTGCGCGGTGATGAGCCTGGTGATGTTGGGGTTCACTTTCAGGTAGTCTGTAGCGGCAAGGTTCAGCGTGTTGATGTAGTTGCTGTCTTGCGGGAGGTTGCTCAGTTTCTGCCGCAGGCTGTCGGGCAAATGCTGCTGGCCCGCCAGTTGATAAACCGGCAGGCACAATGCCAAACATGAAAGGAACCTGATGATCATTTTTTTTATTTCGCATCGCGGCAGCGGAGGCCGGGAGTGCAGCGTTAGCTGGTCATTGCCTTGAGCACATCGTGCTGGGTGATAATGTGCACTTTTTCGTCCGGGTCGCGTACGAGCACGGCTTTGTTATCTTTATTCAGCAGGGAAGAGAGCACGTCGAGGGTACTGTCAGGCGCAATGAAGAGCATAGGCTTATCCATCACGTCGCCCACATGCTTGTGCTGGAGCTGCGGATCCTGTATGATCTTCTCGAGGATGCTGGATGAACTGATGCTGCCTACAAAATGACCGTTGTCAGTAACAGGGATCTGGTCGATGCCTTCGCGGTTGAACGTGAGGATGGCATCGCTTACTTTGGCTGATTTGTTTACGGTGATGAGGCTATCCTTACCGTTGCGCTGGCTGATAATATCCCGCGCGGTGCCGTAAGAACGTGTTTCGAGGAAGCCGTGGTCTTTCATCCACTGATCGTTGTAAACCTTGGCGAGATAACGCGTGCCGTGGTCAGGCAGAAGAATGACCATCACATCGTTCTTTTTCAGGTTTGCCTGCGCATACTCCAGCGCGCCATGCACGGCTGAGCCGCTCGACCATCCTACAAACAGGCCTTCTTCACGTGAAAGCTTCCTGGCCATAATGGCCCCGTCTTTATCAGTTACCTTGATAAACTGGTCTATCACATCGAAGTCGACGTTCTTGGGAAGAATGTCTTCGCCAAAACCTTCTGTGAGATAAGGATAGATCTCGTTCTCGTCGAAAATGCCCGTCTCCTTGTATTTTTTGAATACCGATCCGTACGTATCGATGCCTACAGCAATAAGCGAAGGGTTTTTTTCCTTCAGGAACTTCGCTGTTCCGCACATGGAGCCCCCGGTTCCTACCGTGGCAACATAATGTGTGAGGTTTCCACCGGTTTGTTTCCAGATCTCAGGACCTGTTGTTTCATAGTGCGCCTGGGCATTGGAGGGATTATCGTACTGGTTGGGATATATCGAGTTCGGGATTTCCTGGTTAAGCTTGCGGGCGACAGAATAATATGAGCGCGGATCATCAGGAGCTACGTTCGTAGGACATACGATCACCTCGGCACCCACTGCCTTCAGAATGTTGATCTTTTCCTGCGACTGCTTATCGGCCATCGTGAAAATGCACTTGTAACCTTTGGCCACAGCTGTCAGCGCCAGTCCCATGCCGGTATTTCCCGAGGTGCCTTCTATGATAGTGCCACCGGGTTTTAATTTACCGGCCTTTTCAGCATCCTCGATCATTTTCAGGGCCATCCGGTCCTTGGTAGAGTTTCCGGGATTAAAATATTCAACCTTTGCAAGCACGGTACCGGGGATACCTTTGAAAAGCTTGTTCAGCTTCACCATGGGTGTATTCCCTATCGTTTCAACTATCGAATTGTAGATCATGAACCTTGGTAATTGGAATTACAAAAATACAAAAAACCAATATGACGATTATCAACTAAAAATGTAGGAATTCTAATCATTAAAATATCGATCACATTTATGATGAAAAGTGATCTATTTGCTGCTCTTCCGCCAGTTTTTTCACCATTCTGCTTTTTTAAACGTTATATTGGTATTGCGAAATGATCACTAACATAATAAAGCTCTCTTGTGAATAATTACCGCCGTATGTTTTTAAAGAGGTACAAACTGTCTGAAACCCCATTTATAGACGGTTTCCTCTATGTTCTCGGCCTGGGCCGCTCTCCGTTTGCAGACGCTGTCGAAGCCATTAAAAATTCTACCCCTGAGGATGACCTGCAACAGGATTTCGAAGCTATCGCCGGAGATTTTAACCGGGTATTTCAGCAAGAAGTGACGCTGCTCGATGGCAAAAACAAATAATCCTTTAAACAGGCAACTTATATCCTTCCAGACAGCGAGACTTTACAAAGGTCCTCTACCACCTCCTGAAACGTTAGCACAGTACGAGCAGATCCAGCATGGATTTGCCTCAAGAATCATCGCTATTGCTGAACAGGAGTCGAGCCATAGGAGATCTGTAGGTAAAAAAATGGTATGGATGGATTTTACGCTGTCTATCGTTGGAATGTTTTTTGGCTTTATTGCCATTGGTGGCGTGTTGTTCCTGTGCTATTATGCTTTTAGCCTCGGATTTGGTACGCAGGCTGCGGGTATCGCATCAGTTGTATTGACCGGTGTGGGCAGCGTTTTTTTGTGGAGGCGAAACAAAAGCAAATAGACGAACAGAAACCATCAGGCAGTTGCACCGGCGAGCAGGTATAACACTGCCATTCTAACAGCAACGCCATTTTCAACCTGATCCAGAATAATCGCATGCTCTGAGTCAGCTGCATCGCTGCTCAGCTCCACACCGCGGTTGATAGGACCCGGGTGCATGATCACGATCTCTTTCTTTAAACCGTCCAGCATTTTTTTGGTGATGCCGTAATACAACGAATACTCACGTAATGAAGGGAAGTATTTGATCTGTTGGCGTTCGAGCTGGATGCGGAGCACGTTGGCCACATCGCACCATTGAAGGGCTTTCATCACATCGTGCTCAACCTGTACGCCCAGCTGGCCGATGAATTTCGGAAGCAGTGTCGGCGGGCCGCATACCATGATCTTGGCACCGAGCTTCTGAAGGGCGAAGATATTGGACAGGGCCACCCTTGAATGAAGGATGTCACCGATGATGGCGATCTTTTTTCCACTGACACTTCCCAGCTTCTCGCGGATGGAGAAAGCATCTAGCAGCGCCTGCGTTGGATGTTCATGCGTGCCGTCGCCGGCATTGACAATGTTTGCTTTGATGTGCCGTGAAAGATAATGGGGCGCTCCGGGGCTGGCATGCCGCATCACAACCATATCCACTTTCATGGCAAGGATGTTATTGACCGTATCCAGCAGTGTTTCTCCTTTTTTTACAGAGCTGGTGGAAGCCGAGAAATTGACAACATCGGCTGATAATCTTTTCTCCGCCAGCTCAAACGAAAGGCGGGTACGGGTTGAGTTCTCGAAAAAGATATTGGCGATGGTAACGTCCCGAAGGGCGGGGATCTTTTTGATGGGGCGGTTGATAACTTCTTTAAAATTATCAGCGGTTTCAAAAATAAGTTCGATGTCTTCTCTGGTGATGTCTTTAATGCCGAGCAGGTGTTTTTGACTGAGTTTAGACATACGTGTTTTAATCCTTATTGATCAACCAGATCTTATTGTGTTTATGGCCTTGCGCCTGGAGTTCAACCAATACGCGCTGTGAGGCCAGGGTGTTCACATATTTGCCCACATAATCGGCGGCTACCGGCAGCTCGCGGTTATATTTCCGGTCGATGAGCACCAGCAGCTCTACTTTTGCGGGCCTTCCAAAGGCGATCATGGCATCGAGCGCGGCCCGGATGGTGCGGCCGGTAAAGAGCACATCGTCTACCAGCACAACGTTTTTACCTTCAATGATAAAGGGTATCCTGTTCTCGTTGGGCTTCACAGGAATTTCCCTCCTCCTGAAATCGTCGCGGTGGAAGGTGGCATCCAGGTAGCCCAGCGGTATACTGCGTTTCAGGATCTTTTCCAGGTTGCGGTGAATGTGGTCGGCCAGGTAAATGCCTCTTGGCTGCATGCCGATGATAACCGTATCCGTAAAATCCCGGTGATTTTCAATCAATTCATGGCAAAGGCGACTGACAGTGATGTTGAGGAGGTCAGAATCTAAGATGAGTTTTTTCTGCATACTTTGCCGCGGTAAATATAGGCATTAGGCCTCAGGCATAGGATATTTTGGGCTAAAAAAATCCTTATTCTGAATAACTGACCTTGTTAATGTAAAAAACCCTGCGTTTTCCCGGCGCAGTACTACCCGGATTCACAATTTCCTGCACCCCATAAGCATACAGGTAGTCATCGTACCAGTATTCGAGCTTGCTTTGGTCAGAGACTTCTTTTTTAACGATATCGTTCTCAAACAGGGTCCTGATCGGGTCGCTCGCTTTGCCTTCCAGCACCTGGTCGCCGTGGATGATCTTGGTGCGGATCTCGTTCTCGAACAGGTACAGCAGGGCGATCTTGTCGTCATGCACTTCCAGTTTCACAAACTGCTCCAGCGTGAACGTACGGACATCGTTGATCTCGAAACTGTTATCCCATACAAGGTTGCCTTCGGTGTCGAAACACATGACCACGGCGTGGGTGTAATAATAGCCGTCAAAGATGCGGCCATTCTGCACGATGGCGTTAGGATGGACGAAAGGATTAAAGAAACTGCTGTAGCCCGCACGGTCAACGCTGGTGTAGCGCGGATAAAAGGCCTCGCCCAACAGGATGTACTGATTGTTGTAAGGGATCAGCTCGTGCACCAGGAACCGGTAATTGAACCTGATCTTCTTTCCTTTGATCTTCTTACGCTCGATCCTGCTCTTGATACGTTTCTCACGTTTGGCCTTCATGTATTTGAAAAAATTCTTCAGGTCGGCAAAATTATAATACCGTATCTGCTGCATGCCTGAAGGATCGATGCTGGTGATGAACAGGCCCCGCGAGAATTCGGCAGACCTGCTACCGTAAACACCGGCCACCAGCTGCATGTTGCCTTCTGTTTTCAAAGACCGTCCAAAGATCAGGTGTTTGCTGTCTTCTGCATCGAGCGAAAAATTTCTTATGATGTTCCCATCAGGGTCATAATTCTTGATCCAGAGGGTACGTTGCTTCTGAAAGTTGCGGGCGCTGATCAGCACATCGAAGCTCGCATCGGGGTGGGTGCGAATCTGCGTCAGCTCGCCCGACTCGTTAAAAAGACCCGGCAGCACTTTTGATTTCAGCGTCGTGAACGAGAAGTGTATCACTACGGGCACGCGGTTGTAGTATCCCGCGATGAGCGCCGCCCTGTCCGTGATCTGAAATTCACCAGGCGCGAAAGGAATAAAACTTTTGATCATGTAACGGGAATAACTTCCGTCTTCCTGGTTGATCATGAACAGCATCAGATCGTTGCGTGTATAGTCCCTGTAACGCAGCAGCAGGAAAAGCCTTTGCCCGAACGACCGCTTTCCCATCAGCATATAATTTTTCTCAAGGGGAAGAAATCCACTCCATTTCTCTTTGAAAGCAGTGTCGAGGCAGATGAGCTGAAGCTGGTCATCTTTGCCGGCATTCAATCGCCTGTGGAGGTAAAGGCCCTGACGGCCCGCAGGAATGATCTCGAAATTCTTCTCCAGGTTATGAACGGGTATCTCGTAACGGTCTGTCTGCAATACCTGCCCCTTCGCTGTTGTCAGCGCAACAGTGAGCAATAAGGCAATGGTGAGATGGCGGTCAGGGAACCACGACCTTATTGATGTAAAATACGTCACGAACGCGGTCATCTTTTTTCTGCACGTTGCGGATGGTTTGATATCCCCAAGTATAAAAAGTATTTCCGACCCAATGTTTTGTGCCGTCTTCCTGCTCTTTTTCAGAGCGGATCTCATCCAGCGGGTCGTTCAGTTTTATCTTTTCCACCAGCTCATTGGCTGATCCATCATGTATGTTGATCGTTTTGATGTGCAGCTCACTTTCTTTTTTGTAAAGAAAATAAACCGTCGAGTTTATAAACACATAATCGGACACCTGCTCAAGCGATGGTTTTTTGAGCTCATCCATTTTTATGCTGTGATCCCAAAGGGGTTTTCCTTTTGAATCGAAGGCCACCAATATACTGGCGTTTGTTTTTATTTCGTCAGAGTTCTTTACATTGTTCCCGTAGCTGTAGGGCCTGTACATTCTCATGCCGGGGTAGTAGCCGGGCCAGAAAGGATTGTAGTAATAGTACGGATTGTAATAAGGACTGCCATAAGGGCTTCCGTAATAGGGACTGATGTTGCTGGAAGGATGATATACTTCTGCCAGCAGCAGGAAACCTTCCTTGTGCTCTTCGATCTTGAAGGGCATCACATAGTTAGTGAATGAAGGTCTGCGGCCTTCCAGTGCATCCTCGCGGGCATTTTCCTTGATCCGCTGGGCACGTTTGGGATTGAGGTAATCTGTAAAGTGCTCGAGCTCGCCGAACGAAAGAAAGTTGATCTTCTGATCGCTGAAAGGGTCGATGGTAAGGGAAAAGAAACCTGATGATTGTTTTCCCTGGCGGTCGCCCCACGTGCCCAGCACCATGAGGTCTTCGCGTTCAAGGGTGCTGCTGATGCTTGTCTGCAGGGAACGGTCATCTCCGATGGGCACAATATCTTCGAGCAACATCTTCCCGGTCTCATCGAACGTTCTGAACACCAGCTTGCGCTCCGATCGCAGGCTGCGGTCGATCAGCACGGTATTGAAGGTCTGGTTCTGGTTCACGCGAAGCTCAACCAGCTCGTTGTCTTTCTGAAAAAAGCCCGGGATCACCTTGATCTGGTTATCGGCCATCTCGTAGATCAGGATGGCAGGCTCGTTGCTGACATAACCACCCAGCACCACATTGGCACCTACCTTGCTGAAGTGGGTTAGTTTAAAATCGAGCTCCGGTTTTATCTCATAACGTTGCAGCAGGTTGCCCTGTGTAATGTCTACATCCATGAGTGAAAAGCTGTTCCTGTTGGTCTCTCCGGTGCGGTACAGCAGATACAGGTGGCCTTTGGTGTGCTCGTAGCCAATGAGTGGATAACGTTGTTCGATCTCCAGCTCCAGGGTACCCTTTTCTTGTAACGCAGTGTCGAGCAAGATAAGCTCCCATAACTTTTTATTACCGTTATATTTGTTCTTGTCGCGGATCAGTGCCAGGCCTTCTTCCTTCAGCGCGATGATAGAAAAGTATTCGTCGCTGTTCTTCTGTTTTCTTTCGTAGCGGTGTGTTTGTTTTACCTGGGCTTCTGACAAATGGCAGAGCGAGGTGATTAATACTGCCAGCAAGATCAGCGGCAGCCTGGTATTATAAAAAGATGACGGGCGATTCTCTCGTGAAAACTTCATACGCTATTCTCCTTCGCTTAAGGATATGATCAGATCAAATTCCTCTGGTTTAACCGGCTGCACAGACAGGCGTGAGGCCCGCACAAGCACCATATTGGCTAAACGTTTATCAGCTTTGATTTGTGATAGCGAAATTGGTTTTTTTAGTTTTTTTTCGGGCGTGAGGTCAACCACGATCCAATCTTTATCCTTCGGGTCGGGGTAGGGCTCTTTCTGCACCTTCGATGTTCCGATGATGGCCTTTTCATCTCCCGTATGGTAAACGAAAACAACGTCGCCTTTTTGCATGGCCTTCATGTTACTGCGTGCCTGGAAATTGCGCACGCCATCCCAGGTGGTCTTTTTATCTTTTACGAGGTCGTCCCACGAGTAGGTTTCAGGTTCTGTTTTTACCAGCCAGTAGTTCATAAGGGTTATGATGGATATGATTCTAAATTAGCAAAAATTGTGCGGCAAAGCGGATGCCGGTGCTGGAATTAACGGAAACTTTTTTACGATCGTCTAAAAACGAAGAGGGTTGCCCTGCGCGGAAGGCAACCCTCTTGAGTTTATTTCGGGAGTGGTATCTTAAATACCGTATCCTGCGTTCTGCTGACCCTGAAGCCCGCTGTTGGCATCCAGCTCGCGCTGGGGTATCGGAAGCACGAGCTTGTCAGAATTCCATGGGAAACTGCCACGCTGGGTGATGGTAGCTTCCCTTCTGCGGATATCGTGCAGGAAATGACCTTCGAAGCCAAGCTCCAGTTTTCGCTCGAGCATGATATCAGCGATGGTGGGATTGAGAGGTGCGTCTGTGGTTTTTGCCCGTGACCTGATCACCTGCAGATCATCTCCGGGGGTATTGGGACCAACCTGTGCGCCCCCGGCCAGGAGGTTGCCCTCGGCGCGGATCAGGTAAAGCTCGGCCAGCCTGATCACGCTGATGTTGGCAAACTGGTCTTTGTATTTGCCGCTCAGGCGTCTTTCCGAAGCATCGAAATAGATCAGCCTGCTGAGGCGTTCATCCCCTGGGGCGAACAGATTTTCGTATTCGGCGCGCAGGCGGATGTCCCTTCTCCCGTTGAAGCTGGTGGCCGCGTAAAAGGTTTGAAGCGCATTCTCGCCGTCCTGGTTGGTTACCTGCAGTGCAAATACATCTTCAGAAGTATTGTTGTCTGTATTGAACGCGCGGTCTACACGATCCACCAGGGCGAACGGACCGGTTTCGATCACTTCGCTGGCCTTGGTGCGCGCAAGGTCATAATTCCGTTGCTGCAGGTATACCCGTGCCAGCATCGCTTTTGCTGCCCAGGTAGTGGCATAAAAACCATTGTCCTCGGGAAGTTTGATCTCTGCTTCCGTGAGGTCTGAGATCACCTGCGCATAAACCTGAGACACTGAGCTTCTCGAGATCACGCTGGCGGCAGGATCATAAACGAGGTTGGTGGGCGACAACTTCAACGGTACCCCTAAATTCGCGGCCGGGTTTCCGTCTGCCCAGTCTTTTGCATACAATCTTACCAGCTCGAAATAAACTGTGCCCCTGATAAATTTGGCCTCACCCTCGATGCGTGCCCTTTCATCGGGATCGGTAACGATATCGAGGTGGGCGAGAATGATGTTGGTAACGTTAATGGTTTCATAGGCTTCTGTCCAGGTTACTTCAGCCTGTCCGTTGTTGGCGGTCATGTTCTTGTTCCACATGTCGCCGGGATCGGTAAATGTTCCTGCCCAGTTCACATCGTTGTTGGTGCCAATGAGATCGCTCGCCATCTGGATCCATCCGCCCAGCACATCGTCATCGGCAAGGCGGTCATACGCACCTACCAGCAGCGACTGAACGCCTTCTTCAGAATCGAGCGCTACCTCTTCCGTTACACTGTTCTGGGGCGCCAGCTCCAGGTCGTCAGAGCATGCTGCCTGAAGAAACACCATGCCGGCGATCAGTATCGATATTTTTAGATTTTTCATACAGTTCATGTTTTAGAATCCTACACTTATGCCAAAAGAAACGGTCTTGATCTGCGGCGCAGCATAAAAGTCGTTGCCCTGCCCGATGTTGCTGGAGAGGTAATCTGTATTTACCTCCGGATCGTTGAGATCATACTTGGTGAACGTGAGCAGGTTCACGGCCGTCACGTACAAGCGTACACTTTCCAGGGATGCCTGGCTGATGACCGTTCTCGGAAGATTGTATCCCAGGCTGAGGGTCTTCAACCGGATGTAAGAAGCATCCTGCAGGAAGCGCGAAGATTCCTGGTCGCCATTGTCAAGGAACAGGCGCGATTCCGGCACATTGGTTTTGTCGCCCGGATTTCTCCATGCGTTCTCGTAATCTTCCTGCAGCGCATTATCGAAGTACACAAAATTGCCGCGCTGGAATTTACCACCGCCGTTATACACGTCATTTCCATAAACAAACTGGAAGAGGAAATTCAGATCGAATCCTTTATAGCTGAACGTGTTGCTCAGGCCGCCAATGAAATCGGGGTTGGGATTTCCGATGATGGTCCTGAACGCTTCATTATAATCGTTGGTGGTCTCGCGGTTCGGGTTTTTCGGGTCGTTGATGTAGAACAACGCGTCGCCATTCTCCGGATCAACACCGGCATACTGGATGCCATAGAAGACACCGATCGGCTGGCCTTCTACCGCCCTGTTCAGATAACCACCCTCGATCACATTGCCATCCAGGTTGGTGATCTTGTTCCTGTTCCTGGCAAAGTTGAAGGAAGTGCTCCATGAGAACGGACCGATCAGGTTTTGTGAGTTGATCACGAACTCAAACCCCTTGTTCTCGAGCTCGCCGATGTTGATGAACCGCGTGAGGAATCCGGTAGTGCCAGGTACGTTGGAATTCAGCAGGAGGTCGTCAGTTTTTTTAACGTAGTAGTCGATCTCGCCAGTGATGCGGTCATTGAACAATCCGAAGTCGATGCCGATATCGGTCTGCAGCGTGTTCTCCCATTTCAGGCTGCGGTTGGCCAACTGTGTGGGTGCGATACCCCCCTGTGTCTCATAGGTGTTGGCGCCATACAACGCCAGCGGCGCGAAGTTCTGCGTGGGCGCATTACCCGTAAGCCCCATGCTGCCCCTTAATTTCAGGAAGCTCAGGGTCTGCGATTCTGTCAGGAACGACTCTTCGGAAATGATCCATCCCAGCGATGCAGCAGGGAAAAAACCATAACGCTCGTCTACACCAAACTTGGACGATCCGTCGACACGTCCGCTCAATGACAACAGGTATTTGTTGCTGAGCTTGTAGTTGGCGCGGGCGAAATAAGAGAGGAACGCATAGTCAGTGGGGTCGCCACCGATATCAGTGATCACCGAAGTGCTGGCCAGCCTTCTGAAGGCATCGTTCGGGAAGGTCTGTGCCGTGGCTTCGGTCTGATCTCTCTCTGAGCGCTGGAAGCTCATACCGGCTACAACTTCGAGGTTGTGCTGATCAAACTGCTTGTTGAACGTGAAGTAGTTGTTGGTAGAGTAGTTGAAGACGTTGGTCCATGACGAGAAAGCGCCACCATTGATGTTATTGGTTTGCGAGTCTACTTCCCGGCCATTCCAGATCTCTTCGTTCTGGTTGAGGATGTCGATACCGAATTCGCTTCTGAACGACAGACTCGGTGTGAACTGATACACAGCGTAAATGTTGGAGATATTGCGCAGCACGGTGGTCTCAAAAGAAGAGTTCTCTGACTTGATGAGACCGTTGAAATACACGGTGTTCTTGTTCAGTGTTCCATCTTCCATGCGTGCAGGTTGTACGGGCGGAAGGGCCAGCAGCTGCATGGGTGTGGTGAACTCGTTGTCATCGCTGAGGCGGTTGTTCACTGACCTGGAGAGGCTGAAGTTGAGACCGAAGCTGAATTTGTCAGAAGCGCGGTGATCGATGTTGGCGCGTCCGCTCACTTTTTTATAACGGTCGAGGATCAGGATGCCTTTCTGGTCTGAGTGCTGAAGACTGGCGTAGAACCTTGTCTTGTCATTTCCGCCGCTGGCCGATACATCGATCTGATCGATGCCCGCATTATCCTGGTAAGCAAGGTTAGCCCAGTTCTCGTTGGCATTTTTATCCCAGTCGCCGAGCTCGTAATCGAGCACTTCATCAAAGGTGAGTCCGGGTTCGCCGTACATGTAAGAACCGAAGTCTTCTCCGAAATCACGCTGCAGAATGGCGTCAGTGTTGTCAAACGCTTCCTTGAAAGCAGTGTAATAAGTGGGGCCATCGAGCCACTTGGCTTTGCGGGTGGGTGAGCTGAAACCTTTCATGAGGTTTACGTTGAAAGAAGTTTTTCCACTCTTTCCACGTTTGGTGGTGATCAGCACAACGCCGTTGGCAGCGCGTGATCCGTAGATGGAAGCTGCGGCAGCATCTTTCAGGATCTGGATGGATTCAATATCGTTGGAGTTGATGTTGGCCAGCGGGTTGGTGGGCGCATCGGTAGACGACAGGTCATCAGTAGTGATGATGATTCCGTCCACCACATACAACGGTTCATTGGATGCCGATACGGAAGCTGCGCCACGTACCCGCACTTTTATTCCCTGCCCCAGTTTTCCGTTACCGGATTCGATAAAAACACCGGCAGCTCTGCCCTGCAGCGCCTGGTCGAAGCTCGGCATGGGAAGGTTCTGGATCTCTCTTCCGCCAACAGAAGCAATGTTGCCGGTGAGGTCTTGCTTGATCTGTGTGCCGTAGCCCACCACCACAACTTCTGACAATTGTGTTATATCCGGATCGAGCTGTACATCTACAATCGTTCTGCCGCCGATCTCTGCTTCAGCGGTTTTAAATCCGATAAATGAAAATACGAGGGTGTTGCTTCCGGGTGGAACGTTTACGGTATAGTTGCCATTAACATCAGTGGCAGTACCGTTGGTGGTTCCTTTGACGAGCACGCTCACGCCCGGAGCGGGCGCGCCGTTTTCGGTGGAGGTTACTTTTCCGGAGACTGTTCTCTCCTGCGCGTGGCCTGGCAATAATAGGCATAGCCATACTACCGTTGATAGTAGAATTTTCTTCATAGATTAAGATTTAGGTTATCTTAACCTTAAGATAGGGAGAAAAACTATTCTAGCGGTAGTAAACTTGAAATAAGATGAGACATGAGCTCATGAGCTGCGAGATGCCAGCTTTGAGTTTCAAGAGGTAAGAGTGAAAATATGGGTTCGAGCTACAGATTCCGGTAAATGGTATATTGCCCACTGCACTTCCTTGCAGCTCGTAACTAACAGCGCACAACTACTTAGTACGCTCTGACGAGTTTTCCTTCCATGTAATTCACGTACGACCTGTTCACCACCTTCATGCCGCCAGGGGTAGGATAGTTGCCAGTGAAGTACCAGTCGCCCAGGTGACGCGGACAAGCCTTATGAAGGTTTTCAACCGTTTGAAAAACAACCTCGAGGTCGGCTTTCATATCGGCGGGCCTTACGATCTCGGAAATTTTCTGGCTGATCTCTTCGTCCGTGAACTGCTCGTAGAGTTGCTTCACATAGTTCAGCTGACTCTGGTGTCCCCGGGCACGGGTACATTTTTCATAGATCTCGCCCAGCAGGTAATCTTTGCCCTGGTCTTTGAGCAGGCCGATCATGGCGCGGAAAGCAACGAACTCTCCCATTTTGCTCATGTCGATGCCGTAACAATCAGGGAACCGGATCTGCGGTGCTGAGGAAACCACCACGATCTTCTTTGGACCGATGCGGTCGAGCATTTTTAAGATACTCTTTTCAAGTGTGGTTCCCCGCACGATGGAGTCATCAATGACCACCAGCGTATCTTTTCCTTTCTTCACTACCTCGTACGTGGTGTCGTAAACGTTAGCCACCATCTCGTCGCGGTGCTCGTCATCGGTAATGAAGGTGCGGAGCTTCACATCCTTGAGTACAAGTTTTTCTACACGCGGCCTGAACGACAAAATATCTTCAAGCGAATCCACGGTCGGCTTGCCCTCGATGATGATCTCCTTCTGTTTTTTGATGAGATACTCTTCTATTCCCTCCATCATGCCATAAAAGGCTGTTTCTGCTGTGTTGGGAATGTAAGAGAAAACGGTATTCTTGAGGTCGAAGTTGATGGAACGCAGCACCTGGGGTACCAATAGTCTGCCCAGCTGTTTCCGTTCGCGATAAATGTCCGGGTCGTTGCCGCGGGAGAAGTAGATCCTTTCAAAGCTGCAGGATTTTTTCTCGCCAGACTTCATGATGGGATGCTGCTCAAATTCACCGCTCTTGGTGATGACGAGCGCATGCCCCGGCAGCACTTCTTCGATCTGGTTGTATTCTACATTGAACGCGGTTTTGATGGCAGGTTTTTCACTGGCCACTACCACCACTTCATCGTCTGCATAAAAATAAGCAGGACGGATGCCGTTCGGGTCGCGCACTACAAATGCCGAGCCTGAGCCGGTGAGGCCTGCCATGGTATATCCGCCGTCGAAGTCCTTACAAGCTCTCTTCAGCACACGTTGCAGGTTGATCTCGTTTTCGATGATCTCCGAGATCTCGCGGTTGGAATACTTGTCTTTATATTTTTCGAAGATCCCCTGCACTTCCTCATCGAGGAAGTGGCCGATCTTCTCCATCACCGTAACGGTGTCTACTTTTTCTTTGGGGTGCTGGCCGAGGTTCACCAGGATGTCGAACAGCTCTTCCACGTTGGTCATGTTGAAGTTGCCGGCCATTACCAGGTTACGGCTTCTCCAGTTATTCTGACGCAGGAAGGGGTGCACATTTTCGATGCTGTTCACGCCGTGGGTGCCGTAGCGCAGGTGTCCGAGCCAGAGCTCGCCGGTGAAGGCGATATTCTCTTTGAGCCAGTGTTCGTCTCTGAACTTACCTTTACCTGCTTTTTGTGCTTTCTTATATTTTTTGCTGATCTTCTTGAAGAGGTGGGCTACGGGCTGGGCTTTAACGGATCGGTAGCGACTGATGTAACGGCGGCCTGGTTCTACGTCTATCTTGATGTTGGCGACCCCTGCGCCATCCTGACCGCGATTGTGCTGTTTTTCCATCAGGATATACATCTTATTCATGGCATACGTCGGGCCATACTTATCGATGTAATACGAGAGTGGCTTTCGGAGGCGGATCAGGGCTATTCCGCATTCATGAAGAATCTGGTCGCTCATACAAATCAGTTATCTGTCCACAGTTCACGGTTGACAGGCTTAAAACAAATTCCAGGATCAGAAAATTCTGTTGTGAAACCGTTTAACCGCCAACTATTAACTGACTAAAGCACAAAGTTAATTTTATTAATCCATCCCATCAATATGCCGGGGATGAAGAACAGCGTTAGCAGCAATAAAACCAGAATAAAACCTAAAAGATTTTGAAATGTAATATTATTCTGTTTTTCGGCCGGTTCACCGCTTTTCAGGAAAGCAAAGTAGGGAATCCGCAGATAATAGAACAACGAAACCACGGTATTGAGCAATCCGATCACCACCACCCAGAGCAACAATGCCCTGCCCGACAGCTCATAGGATTGCCACAGGGCTGAAAAAATAAAAAGTTTGGCTGTAAACCCGGCAGTGGGGGGAAGCCCCGTGAGGGCGATCAGCCCCACCAGCAAGCCGATGGAAGGCCATGTGAGATTTTTGCCCGCGCCGCTGAAACCCGCGATCGAAGTAATGCTTTTTTTTTCGAAGAAGTCGAGGTATACGAAAACAGCGAAATTCATGATCAGGTAAACACTGGCATAAAAAAGCATAAAATGTACGCCCTGGGGAAGGAAAGCCGCCACACCAACCAGGAGGAAACCGGATTGTGCGATGGATGAATAGGCCATCAGGCGTTTGGGATTCTGCTGGCGGAGGGCTGAAAAATTTCCGATGGTGATGGTCAGTAATAACACAGCGCACACGATTGCTTGCCAGTCAGCAGACGATTGCCCGAACAGGTTCATGGCAAGCACGAACTTCAACAACACACCCAGGCCGGCAAGTTTGGGCGCCACCGAAAGAAAAGCCATCACCGGGATGGGGGAAGCTTCATATACGTCAGGGGCCCAGGGGTGCATGGGCGCTGCGGCGATCTTGTATAAAAATCCAGCGAGCACCATCAAGGCAGCAAAAAGCACCATCGGCACATCTTTCGCGATGAGCTGATCGAAAAAAACCTGCGATGAAAAGTCAAGCGTGCCGGTGATGCCGTAGAGAAACGAAAATCCATACAACATTACGGCTGAGGCGACAGAACCAAAGAGAAAATATTTCAGGCTTCCTTCGCTTCCCGCTTTTGTAAATGAATAGCCCGCCAGCACATATGAGCTGAGGGAGATCAGCTCGAGCGACAGGAAGATCATGAGGAAATGAGTGCTTGCCACCAGCAGGTGACCACCCAGCACCACAGCCATCAGCAGTGCAAAATACTCCGCGCGGTGCGTTGAAGGTTTTTCAAAAGACATCAGGCAGGTGATGAACCCGGCCAGGTCGATCAGTATTTTCAGGTAGCTGGCTAGGCCGTCTACCCGCGTCATTCCGCCGAAGAGCGTTGCCTGTGTGCTCAAACCCGTAGCCATAACACCAACACCGGAGAGAATAAAACCTGCCATGCAGCAGGTGAGTAATACGGTGCGGTTTGTTTTGAAAAGTGCTAACGCGATGAGCAGCAACAGAAAGAGCGCAAGGATGAGCTCAGGTATAAACCAGGAGAGGCTTCCTGCAATGTCGTTGAGCTGGTTGTTCCACTGCTGTGCCATGTCAATGGATCGGTGTTAAACTTTTCCCCAGGGTGAGCACGGCATCGGAAAAATGTTGTGCGAAAGGATTGATCCAGCTGATCAGCGGTTGCGGAAAGATACCGAAAATGAGTGCGGCAATGGCAAGGGGTACAAGCATGCTGTATTCGCGGTTGTTCAGGTCTGTCAGCGCAATGGCTGCGGCATCTCCCTTAACATGAAAGGGCCCGAAGAACATCCGCTGCAGTGCCCACAGGTAATAGGCGGCGCCTAACACAAGGCCCAGCGTGGCGATGATCGCGAAACTCTCGTGAAGCAGGCCGTTGGCGGAGCCCGACTTGAATGCACCGAGAAACACCATGACCTCGGCGATGAATCCGGAGAATCCGGGAAGCCCCATCGAAGCAAAGAATGCTACCAGCACCGCGGCAAAGAATACAGGCATTTTAGCGGCGAGGCCCGAATAGTTATCGATCACCCTGTCATGCGTGCGGTCATAGAGCACACCTGCCAGCAGGAACAGCATGGCGGAGATAATGCCGTGGCTCACCATCTGATAAACGGCACCGGTAACACCTTCTATGGTCAAGGAGGCGATGCCGAGCAGCACGAAGCCCATGTGTGAAACAGACGAGTATGCAATGAGGCGTTTCAGGTCTTTGCTTGCCATGGCGGTGAGCGCCCCGTACACAATAGAGATCACACCCAACAGGGCTACGAGCCAGCTGAAATACAACGCCGCTTCGGGGAAGATGGGGTAAGCGATTCGCAGCAGTCCATAACCGCCGATCTTCAGCAACAGCGCCGCGAGCACTACCGACACTGGAGTAGGCGCTTCAACGTGGGCATCGGGCAGCCAGGTGTGCAGCGGCACCATCGGAAGTTTGATGGCAAAGCCAATGAACAACAACAGGAAGGCCCAGTACCTTGCCGACAGCGGTCCGATCATCCATGGATTGTTCGGGTCCAGGATGGCATTCGAAATAAAATTCTTCGGGTCTCTCATGTGCAGCAGGTTGAAGCTGTGCACCAGTCTTCCCGGAACTGATGGATCGTTTACAGAGATGTATAGTGCGATGAGTGCCACCAGGATGAGGATAGAACCCAGCAGTGTATAGAGAAAGAATTTCACAGAAGCATATTCGCGCCGCGCACCGCCCCAGATGCCGATGAGGAAGAACATCGGGAGCAGCATAAATTCGAAGAAGAGATAGAACAACAGGAAATCGAGGGCCGCGAAAGTTCCAATGATGGCCGTGTTGAGGATCAGCAGGAGAATGAAATATCCTTTTACATTTTTTTCAACAGTCCATGATGAGAGCGTGGTGATCAGCATCACACCCACGGTGAGGCTTACCAGGGGGAGGCTCAGGCCATCGAGCCCTACGAGGTATTCCGCTTTCAGGATGCCCCATGATCCGAGATCCAGGGTGATCCACGCATGCTGCTCTACGAACTGAAGACCGCCCGTGCTATCGTAAACAGATAACATGAGCAGAAGCAGTACAACCTGTATCACGCAGGTGATCAGTGTAACGAGTTTGAAGGTGCCTGACGCGTGGGATGGAAGAAATAAAGCAATGAATGCTGCAACAAGTGGTGTGAATAGCAAACCTGAAAGTAAATATTGCTGCATTCCTGTTACGTTGATGGGATATACTGGTCTGAAAAACTTACAGGTGTTTGCCAGACTGGTATACGCATTATTTCAAGGTCCAAATTAGAAAAATAATGATTGCTAAAATTGCCCAGAAAATATAAACCTGAATTTTTCCTGCCTGGAACGACCGGGTGAAAGCGCCGATGCCTTTTGACAGATACGCCACACCGTTCACAAAACCGTCTACCAGGGTTCTGTCTACCCATCCGGTGATGTGGGCAATGGTGATATGGGCATAAGCGCTTCCGTGAATGAGTCCGTCGATCCATTTCCTGTCGATATGGGAAGCAGTTGTTGCGCTGATTTGCACTATTTTTCCAAGCACCTTGCTGCCGGCGGCGTCAACGTAAAAAGCGTTCTCCAAAATGGCATTTGAATCGAAGCGTGCTGTTCTGAAAACAAAGTAGCTCACGCCCAACGCAGCGGCTATCCATACAACTGAAAAAGCAGTGACCCAGGCAACATGGGTGTAGTAAGCTTCCGGCAACAGCCACCCGATAAAATCGAAAGGGTTCCACGATACCACCAGCCACAGTGAGCATAGTGCCAGCAACACCACCGGCATGCGCATGATCACCGGGGGCTCAACGGGTGCCACGGGAAGTGGTTTACGCGCTTCTCCCATAAATATATACCAGATCATGCGGAAAGTGTACAGCACCGTGATGAAAGAAACGCTGACCATGGCAACGAGCAGCGACCACGAAAGCACACTGCTGTCAGTGCTCCACACTGCGGCAAGGATCGCCTCTTTGGAGAGGAAGCCCGAAAAGAACGGGATGCCCGCCAGCGAAGCACCGCCGAGTAAAAAGGTGAGAAACGTAACGGGAAGGTTTTGTCTGAGTCCGCCGAGGTTCCGGATATCCTGCACATCGAAATGGTGATGTGCCCGCAGCTGCGCGCGATGCAGCGCGTGGATCACCGACCCTGCCGAAAGAAAGAGACATGCCTTGAAGAACGCGTGCGTAAAAAGGTGGAGCAATGCCGCATTCACAATGCCGATGCCGATGGCCATCACCATCAGACCCAGCTGCGACATAGTGGAGTAAGCGAGGATCCTTTTGATGTCGTACTGGAACAAGGCTGCCAGTGACCCGATGATCGCCGTTGCCATGCCAGTGACAGCCACAACGGTCAGTGCCATGGGTGTGAACAATGGATGGATCCTCACAAGCAGGTAGACACCCGCAGCCACCATGGTAGCGGCGTGGATCAGCGCAGACACCGGCGTAGGGCCTTCCATGGCATCCGGCAGCCAGGAGAACAACGGAAACTGTGCCGATTTGCCGATCACACCACAGAAGATGCACAACGATGCGGCTGTTTGCCATTGATAAGTACTTCCCGAAGAGAGCAGCTCCGTGATGCCGAGGGTTCCGGTATTAGCCCACACGATCATCAATCCTACCAGGAAACCTGCGTCACCAATGCGGTTGAGGATAAAAGCTTTTTTAGATGCCTGCCCCGCGGCCAGCTTTTCTGTCCAGTGGCCGATGAGCATGTAAGATGAGAACCCCACCAGCTCCCAGAACACAAAAAGGATCAGGAGGTTGTCGGCCAGCACAATGCCCTGCATGGAGAAGGTGAAGAACCCCAGCATGGCGAAGTATTTTTTCAGATCGTTATCACCCGCCATGTAGCCGGTGGAGTAGAGATGCACGAGGAAAGAAATGACGGACACCACCACCAGCATGAGCAGCGATGTGTTGGTCAGTAAAATATTAGCCGATAGCGGCTGATCGCCCACGGTGAACCACGTGATCTGAAACAAAGCAGGGTCGTCGTTCCAGCGCGAGGTGAGCGCAACGGCGGCACAGATGGCACTGACCAGCAACAGCAGGGGAGCGTTGAAGCTTACCAGCCAGGAATATTGACGGGGTGTTAATACGGATGCTCCGAACGACAGCAATGGAAGCAGCAGTGCCGCGAAGATGCACAGCAGCAGTGTGGGGTCGGTATGGAAAGAAAGCGCCGTCAAATGCTTAACCTTTTAATTCGCTGATCTCGTCGGGCACCGAGGTCTGGTAGTGCTGGTAAACCCGCAGCACAATGGCCAGGCCAACCGCGGCTTCGCATACTGCCACAATAATAACAAACAGCGCAAACATCTGCCCGTCGAGTGAAGCAGGATACAGCCGGTTGAACGCTACCAGGTTCAGGTTCGAGGCATTCAGCATGAGCTCGATGCCCAGCAGCATCATAATGGTGTTGCGTTTAACCATAACAACAGCAAGACCGGTGCAGAATAAAAATGCCGCCAGGTAGAGGAGGTGTTGCAGTGACGGCATCATACTTTCTTTGATTTCATAAAAGAAGTGATCGCGGCGGCACCGATCAGCGCTGCCAATAACAGGATGCCGGCAATCTCGAAGGGAAGTGAATAGGCCGTCATGAAATTTGTGCCGATGGTCTGCAATGCGCCCTGAGTCTCAACCGCGTGTTGTGGAACGGCGAAGACATCATCGGTGATGAAATTCGCCAGCAGCGCAAAAAGCAGGATGCCCGAGAGCACCGCAGCAAAAATATTGGTGTGGCCTACCTGCAACGGTTTGCCTGATAATTTTGACGTGAGCATGATGCCGAAGATGATCACCACCAGTACGCCGCCTGCATACACCAGGATCTGCGTGATGGCCACGAACTCGGCGAAGGAAAGCACATACAGCGCTGCGATCGAAAGCAAACACACCAGCAGCATCAGCGCAGCTTTGAACACGTTGCGACTTAGCAGGATGCCCGTTGCCGACGCCGCTGCGGTGAGCATAAAAAAGTAAAATATAAACGTGAGCGTGTTCATGACTCGGCGGGTGGTGATGCCGGAGCTGTTCCCGGCGGTTTGATCTTGGGTCTGAACACGGGCCTGGCTGCCGGTGCTTTGGGAGCTTCAGGTGCTTGCTCTTTTGCCTCGGGAGCCTTCGCCTCTTCAGGTGCAGGTGGTGCCGGAGGTGCTGAAGGCGTTCCCGGCGGTTTGATCTTGGGCTTGAACACGGGCTTGGCTGCCGGCGCTTTGGGCGCTTCAGATGACTGCTCTTTTGCCTCCGCTGTTTTCACTTCTGCAGCGGCCGGCGTTGTCACAGGCTGAGGTTGTTGTGCTGCCACCTTACTCTTCTGGTGCTCTTCCAGTATTTTTTTCTTTTCAGCGATCTCACCCGGTGTCATTTCACCGAAGGCGTAATTGTGCTCGCGGATGTCGGTCACACTGAAGTCGTACACCTTGGTCATGGTGAGACATTCTGTAGGGCACACCGTAGTGCACAACCCGCAGAAGCAGCACTGCCCCATGTTGATGTCGAACTTTGCCGCGTAGATGCGCTTGGGGGTACCGTCGGAGGTTTTCCCGATCTCTTCCACGGCTTTCACCGGCTCGATGGTGATGCAGTTCACAGGACAGATCTTGGCGCATTTGTCACAGACAATACAATCGTCGATCTCATTGTGAAGCCTGTAGCGCCCGGTGTCAGGTACAGGCAGGATCTCATGCGGATACTGAATGGTGGCGATACCTTCAGGCTGGTCAAAGTAATACCGGTCTGTGATGGCAACAGGCTTACGGCTTTTCCGCGCCTTCAACAGGTGACGGAAGGTGAGCTTCAGTCCCGCTGACAGCGACTGAACAGAATGCCGGATACTTTCCCAGTATGATGGTTGCGATCCTCTCATCAGAACAAAAATAGAGAGAAAAAGGAATGTTGGAGGATAATTTCCGGAAATTGATCAATTCACCCGGGGAATGGTGAAAGAGAACTTGCTTCCTTCGCCCAGCTTGCTTTCGACCCAGATCTTGCCACCGTTTTTCTCAACAAACTCTTTACAGAGGATGAGGCCGAGGCCCGTTCCTTTTTCGTTGGCTGTTCCGCGGGTGGTGTAGGGTGCGGTTTTGTCGAACAGGATCTTGAGCACGTCAGCATTCATGCCGATGCCGTTGTCTTCCACGGAGATCACCCACTCTCCGGCCTGTTGTGATGCGGTAATGGTCACGGCGCCTCCATCGTTGGTGAACTTGATGGCATTGGTCATCAGGTTTCGGATCACGAGGTTTGTGGTATTGGAATCCGCGAAAGCGTATGCACTTGCCGGTACGGTGTTGATAAGCCTGATCTGTTTGTTCTGCACGGAGCCGAGCAGTTGAATGTTCTCGTCAACGATCTTGTGCAGGTCGATGCGGGTGGCCTGAAGGCTCAGCTTATCCATCTGCAGCAACGTCCAGTCGAGCAGGTTGTTCAGCAGCGTGCGGGTATGGTTGAACCTTGTTTTCAGCTCCTTGACATGGTTCGGAAGCTCTTCGGGTTTCACGGCTCCCTTGTCGAGCAGGTCGAGCAAACCTGCCAGCGCGTTGATGGGTGAGCGAAGGTCGTGCGAGATGATAGAGAAGAATTTATCCTTCACCTGGTTGAGGCGCTCCAGCTCTTCGCTGCGTTTCTCCATGTCTTCCTGGTGTTGCAGCAGCAGCATATTGATCTGGCGTCGTCGCTGGCCGCTGCGGTATACCGTGGCCAGCAGGATCACGCTCAGGGCCATCACCACTACCAGGATGTTGCGTACAAACTCCTGTTTCTTGATCTGGTCATCCTTGATGTCGCGGGCACGGCTCAGGGCTTCGATCTGGGTATCCTTGGCTTCCGTCTCGAACCTGATCTGGTCGCGGAACAGTTTTTCCTGCATGTCCTGGCTGAAGAGCGAATCCTCCAGCTGCTTGTACTGCTTAAAATACTCCAGTGATTTTTTATAGTCGCCCTTCAGCTCCAGCAATTTGGAAAGCTGGTTGAATCCGTTGATCTCGAGGATGCGGGCATTGGTTTCTTTGGACAGCTTGAGACTGCGGTTGATCACATCCAGGGCGTCGTCGTATTTTTTCTGGTCCATGTATACGAGGCCGCGGCCAAGCTCAACTTCCGCGATCCCGAACCGGTTGTTGGTTCTGGCGTGCAGCAGGAAGGTTGTGTCGTAATAGGCCAGCGCTGTTCCGTAGTCTTTCTTGTGGAGGTAAACGCTCGCGAGCTTGTTCAGGGTGCGGGGCTGAAGAAAGTTCACCTTGTGCAGCCTTGATAGCTTGAGCGAGTTCATCAGCACGTGCAGCGCCGAATCGTAATCGCCTTTGCGCAGCATCACATCGCCGATCTCATCGTATGAGTAAGGGATCCCTTCTTTGTCGCCGATGTCGCGGCTCATCTGTTGTGAGATCAGCAGGTGATCGAGGGCGCGGTCATACTGGCCCAGTTCCTTGAAGACGCGGCCCACGTTGTGAAGGGCAATGGTCATCCGCAGCGAGTCCTTGATCGAGCTGGCAACGCGGTATGATTGTGTGAAGTAGTAATAAGCTTCGTCATACTCACCCAGGTCATAGTAGTCGTTGGCCACGTTGTTGAAATCCACGGTGATGTTGACACTGTCACCCATGAGCAGGCTTTGTTGCAGGGCGAGGTTGTCATAACGCAGCGCTGTGCTGTAGTCGCCGCTCAAGGTATGCAGTCCGCCGAAGTTCTGGTAGGCCAGGATCTTTGTTTTGGTGAGGTCGTTGTCTTCTGCAATGTCAAGGGCCAGCTTTGCGTACCGCAGGCTTTTGCTGAAGTCGGAGAACTGGTATTCACGTGAGAGCGCTACCAGTGACCGAACCCGCACCGAGTCTGCTATGTCTTCGCGTTTGATTTCATTTTCCAGGCTGTCGATTTTTCCCTGACCCAAGGCGGAACCGCAGATGAAGAGGACTACGAAAAATAGGATCGCGTATCGCACGTGTTTTATATGAAAATTATCTTCCAGAACGCACATAATATAATCAGTATTAGGGCGAGAGGGGTTAAATACTTCCAGCTCAGGTTCATAAGTTGGTCCACTCTCAGCCGCGGATAAGTCCATCGGATCCATATTTGAACGGCCACGAAAAACAACGATTTGCTCAGCAGCCAAAAAATGCCCCATAAGGTTGAAGCCAGGGTACCTGGTGCTCCTGTGGTCCAGGTTGCCAGGCGGACGGAACCAATGTCAGGTAAGGGTGTATTCCAGCTTCCAAAAAATAACACAGCCCCTAATATACTTACTAAAAGCATCATTGCATACTCACCCAACATAATAACGGCCCAGCGGAAGCCCGAATACTCGGTCTGAAATCCCGCAACCAGCTCAGATTCCGCTTCAGGAAGGTCAAAAGGCGCCCGATTGCATTCCGCCAGCGAAGCGATGAAAAAGATTACCCATGTAAGGATGAGCACCGGCATTCTGAAAATGTTCCAGCTCAGAAAACCACCATACAATGTTGTGTCGATGCCTAATGCCGGAATGTCAAGGAGGTAGCGGGGACTGCCAGACAGGATGCCCTGCTGAACAGAGATCTCCTGAAGGTCGAGCGTTTCACAAACAATGCACACACACAATACGGAAAGTCCCATGGGGATCTCGTAAGAGATGATCTGTGCCGCAGACCGCATGGTGCCCAGTACACTGTATTTGTTGTTTGAGCTCCAGCCGGCAATGATAATACCGATCACGTCGAGCGAGATGATGGCCAACAGAAAGAATATACCTGTTGAAAGAGCGGCGCCATGCCAGTTGGGGGCCAGCGGAAGCACTGCAAAACCTGCAAACACCGACACGAAGATGAGGAGGGGCGCAATCCTGAAAAGACCTTTTTCCGCTTTCGCGGGAACGATGTCTTCTTTCTGCAGCAGCTTGAGCAGGTCAGCTATCGTTTGCGCGATGCCGTAATAACCTACTTCCATGGGGCCGAGCCTGTCCTGGATAAATGCCGATATTTTCCGTTCGGCATAGATAGCCAGAACCGCATACAGCACCAGGAATGGCAGAATGAAAATAAGTGTTGTCAAGCCAATATAAAAACTCCGAAAGATGTAAAATATTGCGGTTCCTTGCTAGCTGTGGCCAAAGTTTAACGTGTTAAAAAACTGTTTACTTATAAACGTTTCTGGCGCCAGTCCTGCTGGTGTTTGCGTGCTTTCTGTGTAGACTTGCGCACAACCCGGGTGAGGTGTTTGCCGGTGAACAACACCGGTAAAGGCGAGTGTGTCCATGTTGGTGTGCCGATGTTGGTGTTCTTCACCAACATCCCTAACATCCCCATGCTAATCCCATAAAAGATGCTTTTCAAGCTGCACGGATTCGTGGAAGAACATCCTGGCTGATTGTTCGAACGATTCGGTGTAGTCTGACACAAGGAAATGATCCTGGGCATTGTGCCCGCCATTGAGCAGGTCGTGCTCCTGCAGGTATTGTTTGAGGGCCAGCGCCACTACTTCAGAAGAGTCGAAGATCTGCATCTTGTTCTGGTAGAACTGACCGATCTCTTTTTTGATCAAAGGATAATGGGTGCAGGCCAGGATGAGTCCATCGATGGGCTGCAGCACGGGGTCGGAGAGGTATTGCGCGATGATCTCATGACTGATCTGGTTATTGAAAAAGCCTTCTTCGATCATGGGCGCCAGCAGGGGCGTGGCCAGTGAGTGAAGGGTGATGCCTTTGCCCGCTTCCTGGATCTTTCTGGTATAAACACCCGATTGCACTGTACGTTTGGTGCCGATAAGCCCGATGTTGCGGTCGGGAAACTGTTGGGCTACCAGCGCCACCATGGGATCGATCACGTTGATAATGTGGGTGTCTTTGCGCACATATTCTTTCAACAGCTCATAGGCTGCAGAGCTGGCCGAGTTGCAGGCGATGACGATCACCTTGCAGCCTTTCTGCAGCAGGATGTTGGCGATGCGGATGGAGTAAGCCTGGATGGCAGCTTCAGACTTATCGCCGTAAGGCAGGTGTGCGGTATCTCCGAAATAGATCATGTTCTCATTCGGGAGTATTTTTTTGATGGCGTGGGCCACGGTGAGTCCGCCGATACCACTGTCGAAGATCCCGATCGGCTTTTGCTGTTTGGAAGTGCTCATTCTGTTCTCTGCATGCTGTTTTGGCCAGCAAATTTTGTTAAATTTAGTTTTATACAACCCCTATGCGCAGAATTTTATTCCCGTTAGTTTTCCTTGTGGCCGGGAATAGTCTTATCGCTCAAAACTTTCGTGCCGATAGCCTGCTTCAGCGCTTTTCTTCAGACCAGGCCAACGAAAGCCTTTACCTGGAAGCCCTTCGCGCCGAATATAACAGATTCAGTAACGAAGCCCTTTCGGCGCATGTTAAAAAGACAGCTTCATTCATTGAAGAGAATCTCGACGTTGCGCACCGGATCAGCACTTTCAGGTTCCTGGGCGTGGTATGCTGGGCGCGTGGCATGTATCCGGAGGCCCTCCATTATTTCGACCGGGCCGTAACCGACGCGGTTGCTGCTGGCGCTTTTACCGAAGCCGGCATTGGCGACCTGACTGTGGCCGAGCGTTACATGAATGCTGAGATGTATACGCAGGCGCTGGAACGGGCCTATAAAGCCAACGAGCACTTTGTGACGGCAAACGACACCCTGCACCAGGCGAACGCACGGGCGCTGGCGGCCGCGATAGGGTACAGGGCCCGTAACTATGCAGTGGCTGTTGAAGAGGTAGAGAAAGCCCTCACGATCTTCCATTCCGTAAGGCCCGAAAGGTTATCGCATGCAGACAGTGTTGACATGATGAATGCCCTGAATACCTGCGGCCTGGCTTACGCAGGTCTCGGCAGCAATGAAAAAGCAATGGCCTGTTATGCCGAAGCCGAGAAGTTTGCCGTCATGCTCAACAACAGGTTCTGGATCGGACTCATCAATGGCAACAAAGCACACATTTATGCCAGCAACGGAGACATCGCCATGGCCATTGGCGCGTTGCAGATCGATCTGAGGCATAGTAAGGAATTCAAACAATGGCCCAGCGCCATCGGAAGCAGCTTGTCACTGTCTGAGCTGTTCATCCGCAGCGAGCGGTGGCAGATGGCGCGCCAGTATATGGATACCGCCGGCATGCTGATGAGCCGTTACAGCGGATCGCGCCGGAGCAAGGCACGTTACCTGGAGAACCAGTCGAAGCTGTTTGCCCACGCCGGCAACATACGGCAGGCGTACGAGGCGTTGCTGCGGCACCATGAGATCCACGACTCACTGCAGGTAGAACATCAGTCTGCCGAGCTCACGCGTATCAAAACTGCCTTCGACATCCAGCAAAAGCAGGGACAGATCGAGCTGCTCACTGCTGAAAAAAAGCTGCATGAGCAACAGGTGGTCTACCGCAACATTATCGCCGTTGTGGCAGGCATTACCATCGTGCTGTTGTTCATCCTGGCGCTGGTCATTTACCGGAACTACCGGGTGAAAAAGAAAGACAACTACCTGCTCATTGAAGCGAACAATGAGATCAAGGCCATCAATGAAGAGCTGCGCGCCTATGCCGACACGTTATCTTCGCAGAACGAGACCATCCAGAAGATGAACGAAGACCTCGAGCTTCGTGTAAGGTCGCGCACCCGCGAGCTCGAAGAGGCCAACTCGGAGCTCGACATGTTCCTGTACAGGGCTTCGCACGACATCAGAAGGCCCATCACTACTTTGCTGGGACTGAGCAACCTCGCGCACGTAACCACCCACGACCTGCCCGCCATGCAGATCTTTGACAAGGTAACGGAGACGGCCTATCACATGGACCGCATGCTGCACAAGCTTCAGATGATCTACGCGCTCAACCGCCCGCTGGGCACAAGCTCGCAGATCACGCTTACGGAAGCGATTAAAAATGCTGTCGACAAGTTTCTGCCGGAAATGAAACGCATCGGCATGGATTGCGCGGCATCCATCAGGGGGAATATTTCCTTTACGGGCGATGAGAGCCTGTTCAGCATCATCTTCCAGAACCTGATCGAGAACTCGATCACTTTTAAAAAGTCTGATGAGCTTGAAAGGCCGTACCTCTCCATCGAGGCGATCCAGCTCGATGAGCATGTGATGGTGAAGATCAGGGATAACGGTATTGGTATTGAAAACGAATACCTCGAAAAGATATTTGACCTGCATTTCCGCGGCACGGCGTTATCCAGGGGCAACGGCCTTGGCCTGTATCTCGTCAAAAAAGCACTGACCCTGCTGAAGGGCAGGATCGAGGTGGTGAGCGAATACGGCGTGGGCAGCAACTTCTTTGTGTACTTTCCCCGTTAGGGCAACGCCTGGCAATTTTCAGGCGATGTTCTCAGACAAGGCAGCGATCACTACGCTCTTAGCCTCGCGGTGGCCACAGTAGCTGCAGCGATAGTGTTTCACCAGCATGCCCGGTTCCGCATCCCCAGGTGCTTTGGCAACTTCTTCGCTGGCGATCTTCATGGTAACGTAGCCGCATTCCGAACATTCGATGGCGTGCTGATAAGCATTGTATTTTTCGATCTTCTTGTAGCCGGTTTTTTCGTCAAGCCATACGTCGTAGTCTACGCTGTGAACTTCTTTTTGTTCTGCAAACTGCGCTGCTTCGAGATGTGCCTCCTCTTCTGCTTCCGTAAGCTTGCGCATGATGTTGCCGGCTGGTGAGAGCCTTGGCTTATTGCGAAGTTTGTCAAGCCGTCTCTCTACGAAGCGCGGATAGTAGATGCGCACGAGGCTGTAGAAGATGAAGTAAGCCACCACCACGAAGCTCAGCGTGATGAAGGTCCGTACCCAGAACCAGGTTTCCATATTGGCAAAGACCATGGTGGAGGCCAGCGAATTCCCGTACAGGGCAACAGCGGCGATAAGGGCCACCACAGCAAACCAGAAGTACCGTATCTCATGCAGGTTTACGTAGTCGTACTTCTCTTTGTAATCTTTGATGCGGAAGATCCGGTACTCGTGATAGAGCAGCACCAGAACGGCGAATGCGACACACAGGTATGCGCCAACAGCCATATAGCTATCGACAGTCACGATAAAATCAGGGACATTTTCCATAGCAATTGAAATTGTTAGATGATACCTAAATTTATCAAATCCGGTACTGTATTGGTACATATTTCGGGCTATTTTTGGCTGCGATTTTCAGCTTACCCGACTATTTATAATATTGCGGCGCTGATCAAAAAAGGCACAAACTATGACATACAACTTACTGAAAGGCAAACGTGGTATCATTTTCGGTGCACTGGATGAGAATTCCATTGCCTGGAAAACGGCATTGAAAGTAAAAGAGGAAGGCGGCAGTTTTACGCTTACCAACGCACCTATTGCGATGCGCATGGGCAAGATCAATGAACTGGCCAAGGCGTGTAATGCCGAAGTCATTCCGGCGGATGCCACTTCCGAGCAGGATCTTCAGAACTTGTTTACCAAATCCATGGAAGTACTGGGCGGAAAACTTGATTTTGTTTTGCACTCCATCGGCATGAGCCCCAACGTACGCAAAGACAAAGCGTATGGCGATCTGAACTATGACTGGTTCCTGAAGACGCTCGATATCTCAGGCGTATCTTTTCACAAAGTGCTGCAAACAGCAGAAAAGACTGATGCTATGAACGAGTGGGGATCTATTGTGGCGCTCACCTACATCGCGGCGCAGCGCACGTTCCCTGACTACTCTGACATGGCGCAGGCCAAAGCCGTGCTGGAATCGATCGCCCGCAGCTACGGTTACCGCTTCGCCAAGCTTAAAAAAGTACGCGTGAACACTATTTCGCAGTCACCTACGAAGACCACCGCCGGCGCCGGCATCTCCGGGTTCGACGTGTTCTATGACTACGCGCAGATGATGTCGCCGCTGGGCAACGCTTCAGCAGAAGATTGCGCAGCCTACATCGTGAGCCTGTTCTCTGACCTCACCCGTATGGTCACTATGCAGAACCTGATGCACGATGGCGGATTTTCATCCACCGGTATCACGCAGGACCTTATTGAACGTTTAACGAAATAAATTTTGTGTCATCATCCCTTTGAGGGTTTTAGATCCTCAAAGGGCTTTTGCACCGCAATGGTCTCATTCCCGCCCTGTAAGATCAACCTGGGTCTTAACATCATCAGCAAAAGACCCGACGGGTATCACGATCTGATCACCTGCTTCTACCCTGTGCCATGGTACGATATACTGGAGATCATTCCCGCTACAGACTTTTCTTTTTCGAGCTCCGGCCTGCCCATACCGGGTGATCCCGAAGCGAACCTGTGCATCAAAGCGTACCGGTTGTTAAAAAAAGATTTTGATCTGGGCAATGTGAGCATGCACCTGCATAAGATCCTTCCTATGGGCGCGGGACTGGGTGGAGGCTCTGCCGATGCTGCCTGGGTCTTGCGCACACTGGACCAGGTATTCAACCTTCAGCTCACTTCTGAAAAGCTCAGATACTACGCTTCACAACTCGGCAGCGATTGTGCGTTCTTCATCTCCGATAAACCCATGCTTGGTACTGGCCGCGGCGAAGTATTGGAGCCTGTCTCTGTGAACCTTGCGGGAAAATTTATGGTGCTGGTAAAACCTGACATTCATGTTTCTACTGCGGAAGCGTATTCCGCTGTGAGGCCAGGCCAGCCTGCTCATGACCTGAACAAAGTGTTGGAGCAGCAGCCTGTCGATTCGTGGAAAGGTAGTGTAGTGAATGACTTTGAAGACTCGGTCTTCCGGCGTTATCCCCTGATCGCACGAATTAAAGAAACCTTATATGCCAAGGGAGCTTTGTATGCCAGCATGAGCGGATCAGGCTCCGCCGTGTTTGGTATCTTCTCCAATCCTACTGACCTCCGCAGTACATTCGAAGCGCATGTTTACTGGAGCGGTGTTCTCGGCTAGCGCTTACTCGATCAGTACAGTTTTTTCAAATTTCTTTTTCAGCAAAGGATAGGTAGCCACGGCGCCCATGATGACGAGCGTGCCGACGTAAAAGTTGAAGCTCATCTTTTCCTGCTGGCCGAAAATGATCACGGCCATGATGATGCCGTACACAGGCTCCAGGTTCAGTGTGAGCTGGATCATGAACACCGAAATGCGTTTCATCAACTCTATGGCTACTGTATAAGCGTATACCGAGCACACACCCGCCAGCACAGCGATGTACAGCAGGTCCATGGCTGACGGCAGCAGGTGCAGCTGGTGATCGGTGGCTATGGTTGCCTGGTATATGGGCAGGAACAAACCCGTGCCCAAAAACACGCCGATCATATTGTAGAATGTGATGCTGCGTGGGGCGATGCGTTTCACCATTTTTGAATTGAACACAGAGAACAGGGCAGAGGTGAATCCTGCAAACACGCCGATGGCGAGCCCCAGCTTGTATTGAAAATCGAAAGAGAAGATGATGTAAAGACCCAGCAGCACTACGAGGCCCAACACCAGCTCGTATTTTTTGAACCTGGTCTTGTTAAACCACGGTTCGAGCAGCGCCGCCCAGAGCGAGTTGGTGGCAAAACCCACAAGGCTCACTGAGACGTTGGCGACACGTGCCGCCCCGAAGAAGGACAACCAGTGCACAGCTACCACAAACCCGATCAGGACGAGCTTCACAAGATCGTTGCGTTCAACACGAAAGCTGTCTTTGGCAAACCAGATCACCGCACCGATGCCGAGCGCTGAAAAAATGGCCCTGAAAAAGATCATTTCCACCGCGGGAATGGTGACCAGTTTTCCGAGAATAGCCGAAAAGCCCCAGAGAAAAACGATAAAATGTAATTTGAAATAATCGGTAGAGGAGGCCATTTAACGGGGAACGTATTTATACATGACAAGAGAAATGATGCCGAACAAGATGTTGGGCACCCATACCGAGATCTGGGGCGGCGTGGAGCCCGCTTCCGCGAAGGTCCGGAACAACGTAAAGAACAGGATAAAAACAAACGACAGCGCGAACCCCAGTGCGATCTGCAACCCGGTGCCACCACGGCTTTTGCGTGACGACACAATGGCTCCCATGAACACCAGGATGAAGATGGTGAAGGGCGAAGTGTAACGGGTGTATTTTTCAACTTCATACGCCTCAACACCCGCCGAGCCCCTGGCTTTCAGGGTGGTGATGTAGTCGTTGAGCTCGGTGAGGGTCATGCCGTCGTATTTACGGTAGTCGCTTTCAAACTCCCTTGGATGAATGACCAGCGCTGTATCGATCGAGGTACCTGTAATGATGCTGTCGCGGTAGTTAATGGCGCTGGTGGTCTCGAAGAGCCTGTCGATCTTTTTGATCTTGTAATCGCGCAGGGTCCATTTTTGCTTCACGGTATCCCATTCGATGCGGTCGGCCGTAAGCTTTTCCACCAGCCTTTTGTTCTCGAACTTCTCGATGGAAAAACGGTAGCCCACGTTGGTGTTGTTGTTATAGCTCTGCAGGTAGAGGTAAATGTCAGGCGCTACCTGGATATGGATGTTGCGTTTGTCAAAGTAGAATTTGGTTTTCAGGTATTGCACCTCGAAGGCCAGGCGTGTTTTGTTGGAGTTGGGAATAACCCATCCCGTAAGGATGAAGCTGAGCACGGCAACGATCGTAGCCCCAATGAAAAACGGCAACAGGAAGCGTTTGAAACTTACACCGGCGCTGAGAATGGCGATGACCTCCGTTCTGCCGGCCATCTGGGCGCATACATATACCGTTGCTATAAAAATGGTAATGGGTGTTACCAGGCTGCCGATCCAGTAAATGTAGTCAACATAATAACCCGCGATCTGCGAGGCTGTGACACCCGCTTTCGCGAATTTGTCCATCTTGTCCGTAAGGTCGATCACGGTAATAACAGCCAGCAGGATCACCACCACGAAAAAGAAGGTGCTGAGAAAACGCTTGAGGATATATTGATCGATCAGTTTCATAGTAATGGTCCATAGTCCACAGTCCATGGTCCATAGCATGAGGACCCAGGATCGACGATTGTTATGCGAGCTTTAAGAAATGATTCTAACATACGTTCTAATTTACCACTCCGTCTTTCAGACTTCCTGCCATGGACTATCGACCATGGACTATGGACTTTTCAAAGTCTCTGTGAGACTATTTTCACCATCTTCTCCTTCCAGCTGGCAAATTCTCCCGCCTCGATCTGTTTTCTCGCTTCCCTCGCCAGCCACAGGTAAAAAGTGAGGTTCTGAAGCGTAGCAATTTGCGCGCCTAAAATCTCTTTGTTGATGACCAGGTGACGAAGATACGCTTTCGAATAGAAAGTGCTCACATGGCCACCGAGTGCGGCATCAATGGGTGACAGATCGTCTTTCCATCGTTCGTTCCGGATGTTGATAATGCCCTGCGTGGTAAACAACATGCCGTTGCGGGCATTGCGTGTAGGCATCACACAATCGAACATATCCACGCCCAGTGCGATGCATTCAAGTATATTCTCCGGGGTACCCACACCCATGAGGTACCTGGGTTTATCGGCCGGAAGAATGCCGCACACCAGGCTTGTCATGGCATACATATCCTCATGCGGCTCACCCACCGAAAGACCCCCAATGGCATTACCGGGCTGGTCTTGTGATGCGATGAAGGCAGCCGATTCTTCGCGCAGGTCCTTGTAAACGCTTCCCTGCACAATGGGAAACAATACCTGTTCATAACCATACTTGGGCTCCGTGGTGCGCATCCTGTTCACACACCTCTCAAGCCACTTGTGGGTGAGCACCATCGACTTCTTGGCGTACTTGTACTCACACGGGTAAGGCGTACACTCGTCAAAAGCCATGATGATATCGGCGCCGATCGTACGCTGGATGTCGATCACACCTTCGGGTGTAAAATGGTGCCGGGAGCCATCGATATGCGATTTAAAGGTAACGCCTTCCTCCACGATCTTGCGGTTCTCCGAAAGTGAATACACCTGGTAGCCTCCGCTGTCGGTCAGGATAGGTCGTTTCCAGCCATTAAAGTTGTGCAGCCCGCCGGCTTTTTCCAGCAGCTCGATGCCCGGCCGCAAATACAGGTGGTAAGTGTTGCCGAGGATGATCTCAGCCTTTACATCGTTTTCAAGCTCGCGCTGATGCACGGCTTTCACCGAACCAGCGGTGCCCACCGGCATAAAGATGGGTGTATGGATGACGCCGTGACCCGTTTCCAGAATTCCAGCCCTGGCTGAAGACCGCGGATCGCGGGCAGTAACTTCAAATTTCATAAACGGCGCAAAAATAGAAATAATAGTCCACAGTCCACGGACGACAGTCCTCAGATAGTTCCAGGTAGCAAACGGGGTTATTGTTGCCGGTTGCCAGTTACTGGTTGCCAGTTCGTTTGTGTGCTAGCATCCTCTCGGAGCTTCGAAGGCGAGGTGTGATGACCGAGTCATCCTTAACCGGCTATCCGGCAACCGGCAACTCTTAATGAATCCCCGAACTGAGGTAGGAGTCAAGATTCTCCTTCGAAATGATCTCCAGCGGCAGAAGTTCGTTGGCGGGTGCTTCCTTGCGCAGGATGAGGTATCCCACCAGGTGATTGATGCCGAGAAAGGCCTGTCGTTTCGGGTTCTGGTTGATCAGGAAATTGATCACGCCCTTTTTCATATACCGGATGTTCTCCTGCAGCATATCATAGCCGATCAGCTTGATGTTGTTGCGTTGAAGTTTTTCCAGGTAGGAGGCAACGATATAGGTGGCTTTGGATGTGCTGACGAAGATACCTTTCAGAGCAGGCTGGTCGAGCAGCGCCGAAAGCTCTTTTTCAAAGGTAGGCTCGTTGGGGTTGTAGAGGTTGTGGGTGGTGATGTTGTAGCCGGAGTGGTTTTTCTCCAGGAAATATTCCCTGAACCCTTTTTCCTTTTCCGCTAAGTGAACCGAGTTGCCGAGGTCTTCATTAATGTGCAGCACGGCGAGCATTCCGGATTCGCCATTCTGGGCCAGGTGCATGAGCTCGGCGCCGAGCTTGCCGCTCTGAAACAGGTTCTGCCCGATGAAGCTCAGCGGATCAACCTCCGGAATGTTGGTGTTGAACAGCACGTAAGGGATGCCCTCCTGTTTGAATTGTTCGAAGAAAGGGAGCGTTTCGTGGTAGAAGATCGGCGCCACCAGAATGCCGTCAGGACGGTCTTTGGTTACCGCTTCCGCCACCTCTTTAAATGAATCCTTCTCGTAAAGGTTGAAGAAATATGACTGCACGGTAACACCGTAACGAAGCCATTCTGCTTCGGCCTGGCTTATGCCTGACTTAGACGAAGCCCAGTAAGGATCCTGGTCAGGGTTGGGCATGAGCGCGGCGATGCGATAGGTTTTATTGGCGCCGAGGGTCCGGGCGATGAGGTTGGGTTTATAGTCGATCTGGTCAAGTACCGCGAGTACTTTTTTCAGGGCGTCTTCTGATACCCTGCCGCGGTTATGCAAAACGCGGTCTACTGTGCCCACGGAAACACCTGCAAGCTGGGCAATATCTTTTATCCTGATATTTTTGACGTTCATGGGTCAGAATTTACAGACTAGGTAATGTTTGCGGACACATATTAAATGTGCGCGCACACAAATTATAAAATTATTTTGAATTAACCTATTCGCGGCCGGTTTTTATTGGGTTTTCCTATTACAGCTCGCCAGGTTATACCGGCCAAAGGAGCAGGGCGTTTAGATATCCCTGCATAGTAGACTGTTCATAACATCCGTCCGGAAGCTATCGGAGCATCGGATCCGGAGGGCATCAGGTCGACTAAAATACATTTTTAATTGCCGGGCAGCAACGCCGCCCGTGTTGGTGTGCTGTTGTTGGGGTGGCCGTTGCGGGTGTTCTTCACCAACAACTCCCTGGCCATCTTGTGCCCATGTTGGTGTTCTTCACCAACATGTCCGTTCCGTGACTAACAAGCCATTTTGTCAACAACTCCGTTTCATGATATCCAAAGTTATCCTTATGCCTGAATAAATGATTCATGTCGTTTTTTTGCCTGCCGGGCAGAAAATTGTGCTTTCATGGTGCAGGGCAAAAGTTATCTTTGTGCCTTCTAAACCCCGGATACTCCTTTGCAGATTCTAACGGTTCTTTTCTTCAGTGTAGTTGGTATTCAATTGCTTTACCTGATCGTGTTTTTGGTCACCTTCTCACGGAGGCGTGACAGCAAGAACGTTTCTGGTGTACCGGTCTCCGTGATCGTGGTTGCGCATGACGAAGAGCAGAACTTAAAAACGCTCGTTCCCGAACTGCTCGCGCAGGACTATCCCAACTTTGAAGTGATCGTTGTCAACGACCGGTCTAATGACGGTACGTATGATTTCCTGCTGGAAGAGACGAAAAAGGATTCACGTCTGCGCATGGTGAATGTTGAAAATGTGCCGGCGCATGTGAACGGGAAAAAATTCGGTATCACCCTGGGCATCAGGGCTGCTTCACATGAATGGATCCTGTTGACCGATGCTGACTGCAGGCCTGCCGCCAAAACCTGGATCGCCGGTATGAGCAGTCAGTTCACCGACAGCACCAAGTTTGTGCTGGGTTTCTCACCCTACCAGCGGGGCGCCGGATTCCTGAATCTTTTTATCCGGTTCGAATCGCTGATCACCGTTATCCAGTATTTTTCTTATGCCTGGCTCCGGAATCCGTACATGGGCGTTGGCCGCAACCTGGCCTACCGCAAGTCGCTTTTCCTTGAAAAGAAGGGCTTCAACCAGTTTTTGAACGTGACGGGCGGCGACGACGACCTTTTTGTGAATCAGCACGCCGGGGGCAGTAACACCCTCGTTGCCTTTACCCCCGAAACACAGGTACACTCCATTCCCAAGACCACCTTATCAGGTTTTTTCAATCAAAAGGTCAGACATTTGTCGGTGGGGAAACGTTATCGACTGAAACACCGTATACTGTTGGGTGTTTTTACCTTAACCTGGATCCTGGCATGGTTTACTGGAATATCCCTTCTGATCGTCAATGTAACGCAATGGTGGCTCGCAGCCGCTCCGCTGGCCCTCAGGGCGATCTTGCTGATGCTGCTGATCAATACCCTGGTGAAAAAGGCCAGGCTGCCATTTCCGCTCTGGGCAGTGCCGTTTTTAGATTTTCTATATTCGATTTATTATATTTCAACGGGTCTGGTAGCGTTACTAACTAAAAAGATTCGATGGAGGAATTAAAACGGGATTTTTCTGATAAGGCGATGGAGGATTTCCGCCTGATCGACATGGCGGTTGCAGGTGACGATAACGCCTATGCCAGGCTGCTCCAACGTTATAAACGCCCGGTTTACCACATGATCCTGAAAATGGTGCGCAACGTAGACGATGCCGAAGATCTCACCATCGAATCGTTCGCCAAAGCCTTCAGGAGTCTTCACCGCTTCAAAAAAGATTTCACGTTCAGCACCTGGCTGTTCAGGATCGCTACCAATAATACCATCGACTTCATCCGCAAGAAAAAGCTGAACACGCTCAGCATCGAGAACACATTCACCGATGACGACGGCCAGTCTGTTTCCATCGATGTGGAGGATGAGAACCTCGATCCGCAGGAAGAGACCATCCGGGCACAGAAAGCGGAGCTCATCCAGGTGTTTGTGGATAAGCTGCCTTCCAAATATCAGAAGCTGGTACGCCTTCGTTATTTCCACGAGCTGAGCTACGAAGAAATTGCAGAAGAGCTTGACGCCCCCCTCGGCACAGTAAAAGCACAGCTCCACCGCGCCCGCGAGCTCATGTTCGAGATGGTGAAGAACAAACGCGATCATATTTAAGTGGCGTTGCAAACAGCAGATCTCATTTTTAGCTACTTCCCCGGCCTGACGAATACCCAAAAGGAACAGTTCGTGGGCCTCTATTCCTTGTACAGCGAGTGGAATGAAAAGATCAACGTGATCTCCCGTAAGGACATCGAGAATCTTTACGTGAACCATGTGCTGCATTCGCTGGGCATCGCCAAAGTAACGACGTTCAAGCCTGGCGCGTCTATCCTTGACGTTGGCACAGGCGGAGGGTTTCCCGGCATACCACTCGCCATCCTGTTTCCCGATACACAATTCCACCTGGTAGACTCCATTGGTAAAAAGATCACGGTGGTGAAGAACGTGGCCGAGGGCATCGGGTTGAAAAATGTGAAAGCGGAGCAGATCAGGGCCGAGCAGATCAAGGGCGAATACGATTTTATTGTGAGCCGCGCCGTGACACGCCTCAAGGAGTTTTACGGATGGATCAACCGGAAAGTAAAAAAGGACTCATCTCATACGTTATTCAACGGCATCCTTTATCTCAAAGGTGGCGACCTCGATGAAGAGCTGGCAGAGCTTAAACGCCCCCACCAGATCTTTGCGCTCTCAGACTATTTCAAAGAAGAATTTTTCGAGACCAAAAAAGTGGTTTACGTTCCCATGTAAAAGCATCGGGTACGCGGCGGGTTTGGTAATCACGCGGTTTTTTCCTAACTAGTATTACCCTATCCCAAATGAAAAAGATCTGTTCCATCTTTCTCGTCTGCCTGCTCCTGCTCAATGTATTGGGATATTATGGGGTGTTTCTCGGCCTTAAATACAGGAACACGGTTGATCTTACCCAACGCCTGGACGCAGAAGATTACGCTACCGCTGAAACCGTTACCATCAAGGTTCCGCTGGCCATACCTTATTATATGGACACTGAGTTCGAGCGCATCGATGGTGAGATCGAGCACCAGGGTGAATATTACCGCCTGGTAAAACAGAAGCTTGAAAACGATACGCTGCACATTGTCTGCTTCCGCGATGTAAAAGGCAAACGCCTCAAGCAGGCCCTTGCCGATTATGTAAAGACCTTCAGCCATCATTCATCGAACGAGCAGTCGTTGAAGACCGTACCCGGTTTTATTAAAGATTATATCTCCGCCAATTTCACACTGGCATCTTCAGCAATGGGTTGGAACGTTTCACTCAACCCCGAAGCTGTGCAGCTCCCGTTGCACCTCATGTCATTACCGGTAGTTTCTCCGCCACCGGAAGCCTGATTGGGAATGCATTTCCTTGATAGCGCTTCCTCTGATGGTTTGGGTGAGGAAGCCTATTAACCCTTATTTATTCTTTTGTGTTTTTGTGTCCTGATCTTCGGTTCTGATCTGTAACGCACGTTGTTATGCATCATCGAACTAATGACGATGGACTTTCTTCATCGATTTCAATCAATTTTAAAAATTCCGCCTATGAGAAGATTTGTACTCTTTTTGTGTCTGGGCATTTCATCCGCAGGGTTTGCACAAACCATCAACGATGGGATCATGATGCCTAAAAAGACCATTTGTACGGGTGTTATGTATACCCACGACCGTTGGACCGAATACTGGGAAGGAGAGCTTAAACGCGAGAACGGCAACATCGGTGACCTTACCACGCAGAGCATCATGTGGGTAGGCACCTATGGTCTCACCGACAAGATCAACATCATTGCCATGCTGCCCTATGTGAAAACCGAGGCGAGCCAGGGAACCCTGAGTGGTCTTGAAGGGATCCAGGATCTCAGCCTGGCCGTAAAGTATAATTTCTTCAAACAGTCGGCAGGCCCGGGTACACTGAAAACTTTTGGTGTGTTGGGTTTCTCCACGCCGTTAACAGATTACACACCCGACTTTTACCCACTTTCTTTAGGATCGGCCACGCAGAATATCTCGTGGCGGTTAACAACAAATTATACATTCGGGATGGGCATCTATATCAATGCTTCGGCCGCATATACGTGGCGCAGCAATACGGAGCTCGACCGGCCTTCTTACTTCACCAAGGGTCAGCTGTACAATACCAATGAAGTTGAGATGCCGAACGTATTCGATTATGTGGTCAGCGTGGGTTACCGTAAAGGCCCCTTGCAGGCAGACCTGAACTACACCCAACAAAACACACTGGGCGGGGGCGACATCCGCCGGCAGGACATGCCTTTTGTTTCCAACCGTATGAACTTCTCCAAAGCCGGCGCTTACGTCTTGTACTATGTGCCCGGCACGCATGGCCTGGCTGTGCGTGGTGGCTACAGCCTCACCGTTGATGGACGCAATGTTGGTAAATCTTCTACGCTCACCGGCGGCCTGCTCTATACCATTAATTTTTCCAAGAACCCGTAAAAGCACGTCCATGAAAACTTTGAAATATTTTTTTCTGCTGATGATCTTTACCGTTGCCTTCACGGTGGTGTTGCCGGTAAGCTGCAACAAAGAGATCGACATTACCGAAGACCTTAAGCCGTTGGCACCCGCGGCAACAGACAATGATGCCGGCACCTGGGATATGATCGTGCTCACATCGCCTGCACAGATCGCTGTTGCGGCCCCTGGCGACATCAATGCAGCGGCATACCAGGCTGAGCTCACAGCCATTAAAGATGCGCAGAGCAAGCTCACAGCCTCACAGCGCGAAACGATCGAATTCTGGAGTGGCGGCGGCGTGCTGCGCTGGAACCAGATGTTCCGGAAGCTCGTGGCCCGTTATAACCTGCCACCGGCCCCGAAAGCGGATAACACCTATCCTGCACCGGATGCGGAAAACCCTTTTGCCGATCCCAACTTCCCGTTCGCCAACCCGCCCTACGCCTCACGCGCTTATAGTTATGTGAGCGTGGCGCAATACGAAGCCCTGAAAGCGGCGTGGCACTACAAGTACTTGTACAACAGGCAATCTCCTTACAAGAATGACAATGCCATCAAGTTGCTGATGCCCGAGACCGGGTTACCGTCTTATCCCTCTGAGGATGCCGTGCTTTCCGGTGCTGCGGCAGACATGCTGAAGTCTTTGTTCCCGGCAGCCGTTCAGGAGATCACGCTGTATGCTGCGGCGCAACGCAACGCCGCGTTGTGGTCGGGCCGGGCTTCTTCAAGCGATATTTCCGCCGGCCTTGCCTTAGGAAAAGCAGTAGCGGCCCAGTTGATTGCACGTGCAGGCAACGATGGCATGCGCAATGCCGTGGGAACGAAAGCGCAATGGGACCAACTGGCCCAGCAATGCATCGATAAAGGAGAGATCCCGTGGATCAGCCGCGACAATCCTAAACGGCCTCCCATGCTCCCGTTCTTTGGACAGGTGACAGCCTGGAATATGACGGCCCAGGATATCGTCAACGAGCGGCCTGAAGCGCCTCCGCTCACCAATTCGGCCGAGATGAAAAAAGAAGTGGATGAGGTGAAGTGGTATTCTCAGAACCTGACTCGTGAAAGACTCGCCATCGTACACAAGTGGGCAGATGGCGCGGGCACCTATACGCCTCCAGGTCACTGGAACGATATTGCGGCAGAATACATTGCCGAAGCAAAATTCAGCGAGGTGCGTGCAGCCCGGGCGTATGCGCTCATCAACATGGCGCTGCACGATGCCGCGGTTGGCTGCTGGGAAACGAAGTTCTTTTATTTCAACCCGCGTCCTTCACAGATGGATCCTTCCATTAAAACAGGTACCGGTGTGCCTAACTTCCCGGCCTTCACTTCAGGGCATTCAACGTTCTCAGGTGCTGCCGCCACGGTGCTTTCATACCTCTTCCCGCAGCATTCAGAATATTTTCATGCAGAAGCCAAGGAAGCATCTGATTCGCGATTATTCGGTGGCATCCATTACCGTTCAGACATCGAGATGGGACTCGCCCATGGCAAAGTAATAGGAAGTTACACGGTGAATTACGCGTCTACTGATGGTGCTGACTGATCTGAAGACGTTACTGTGCATCGCCGCATGGTTACTTACCCAGGTTCTGTACGGGCAGAAAACAGATAGCATCCGTACCAAATCGTTGGATGCCGTTACGATCGCCGGCGATAAGCTTTTTTCTGTGGAACGTCTGCCCAAAGTTAAAGGCACTTACCTGTGGGCCGGAAGAAAGAATGAAGTGATCAACGTGCAGAACCTGGATGCCACCATCGCAGAAAAAACACCCCGGCAGATCTTTTCAAAGGTGCCGGGTGTGTTTGTATACGATATGGACGGCAGCGGCAACCAGACCAATATCTCCACCCGCGGCCTCGATCCGCACAGAGGCTGGGAATATAATATCCGTAAGAACGGCATCATCACTAATTCAGATATGTACGGTTATCCTGCCAGCCATTACAGCATGCCCATGGAAGCCGTTGACCACATCGAGCTGGTGCGTGGCACGGGATCGCTTCAGTATGGTGCTCAGTTTGGTGGAATGCTGAACTATGTTTCCAAAAAACCGGATACCGTAAAAGCGTTTACGTTCGAGAGCGTCAACAGCCTGGGCTCCTTCAATATGATGAGCACTTACAACGCGGTGAGCGGCACGGTGGGTAAGGTGCAGTATTATGCCTACTATAACAAACGGGTCTCGGACGGCTACAGGAACAACAGCCATACAGACTTTGATGCGCAGTCTGTCATGCTCATCTACACGCCTGTAAAAGCGCTGCAGCTGAAAGCGGAGGTTGCCAGATCGAATTATGTGTACCAGATCCCCGGACCGTTAACTGACAGCATGTTTCGCGCAGACCCGCGCCTGTCTACCCGCGCCCGGAATTATTTCAATCCCGGGATCTTTGTTCCCTCGCTCAGCGCCGAGTGGAAAGTGAGTGAGCGTACCATATTGTCGTGGACGGTTTCTGCGGTGCTGGGTGCGCGCAACAGCGTTCAGTTCGATAAACCTGCCACCACACCCGATGCCCTTGATCCGGTAACATTGCAATATGCGGCCCGCCAGGTAGATATCGATCGCTTTAACAGCTACACCACCGAGCTGCGGATGCTGCACCAGTATACGATCGGAAAGATGCAGGGTGCTGTGGCTGCGGGTATACAGGTTTTTGACAACGACCTTCATCGCCGGCAGCTTGGTAAGGGAACCACGGGCACCGGTTTCGATCTTTCACTCACAGAGCCCGGATGGGGCAGGGACCTCCATTTTAAAACGAAGAACCTTGCGCTCTTTGCCGAGAACAGTTTTGCGATCTTGCCATCGCTGATCGTCACGCCCGGTGTAAGAGTAGAACTGGGAAATTCTGACATGACGGGTGTGATCAGGAGCTACGACCCGGGGACATTGCCCAACACCATCAGGCACCGCTTCCCGCTGTTCGGCATCCATGCAGACTACACACTGAAGAATGGGCATAACCTCTATGCGGGTTGGTCTCAGGCATACCGTCCCGTGATCTTTAAGGATATTATTCCTGCTTCGGTTTATGAGACGGTTGACAAAAACCTGAAAGATGCTGACGGCTACAACCTCGAAGCCGGCTACCGCGGTTCGAAAGGTACACTGCGCTGGGATGTGAGCGCTTTCCAGCTCGTGTATAACAATCGCCTGGGGACCCTGGCGGGAGATGCTGCCGGCGATGGAAATTTTTACATCCAACGAACCAACGTTGGTAATTCGCTCACCCGCGGCATAGAGCTCTTTGCCGAGTATGCGGTGCTTCATCGCGAGCGCGCTTCCATAACGATGTTTACGTCCACAGCGTTGTTCGACGCGCGGTATCGTGATGCGGTAGTGCGATCAGGCGACAAGAACATTGACATCGACGGTAATAAAGTTGAAACGGTTCCTGATGTGATCACGCGTAATGGTGTTACCTTCCGTTCGGGCGAGCTTAGTCTCTCTTGCCTTTACAGCTATACGGCAAAAAGTTACGCGGATCCCCTCAACACCGAAACACCATCTGCAACGGGATCGGTGGGCGCTGTTCCGGCTTACGGCATACTGGACGTCAACGCATCGTTCAGGATCTATTCTAACCTGATGATGCGTTTCAACATTAACAACGTGACCGACAGGCATTATTTCACCAAACGCCCATCGTTCTATCCTGGCCCTGGTGTTTGGTCATCAGATGGACGCTCCGTGAATTTTTCCGTAGCGTTCAAAATATAATTCTTTTGAGTTTTTTGTTTCCCTCTTACTACCCGCCGAAGTGCTCATGCACCAGGCGGGTTTTTAGTTGGAGGAAGTAGGATCAGCTATTCTGTGTGATCATCTGCTTCATGGCATCGAAGGTTCGCTGCTTGAGGTCAGTGACGTCTTTGACGGTAAGTCCTTCTGTGGAGATCTCCGGACCAACGTAGATCCTGATCTTGCCAGGCTTAAGGTCGATGGTGCCCGGCGGCATGAGCTTGCCTGCGCCGATCACCACCATGGGCAAAATGGGTTGTTGCGTATCCACGGCGATCCTGAAAGCGCCGTCGTGGAAGGGCTGAAGTATTTCTTTGGTCCTGTTCTGCGTTCCTTCTGCAAAGATCAGAATGGAGATGCCGTGCTTCAGGGTCATCTTCAGGCGGTCGATGCTTTTTTTCCGGCTCTCGGGACTCGAACGGTCAACGATCACGGTGGCCGCCTGGGCGATCCATCCGAACACGGGGATCTTCTTGAGCTCTTTCTTTGCCAGCGGACGGAACTGTCCTGGAATGATCATACGGATGCCGGGCAGATCAAGAAAAGAAGTGTGGTTGCTCACGTAGATGTAAGCCTTGCCTTTTTTAAAATTTTCTGTTCCGTAAAATTTATACCGTATGAACGTGAGCTGACTGAAGACCCAGCTCCATAGCCAGAGAAAAGTGTAGCCGACGCTTCCGGCACGCTGACCGAAAAGAAAAGGCAGCACGATGCCGGGCAGGAAAATGAGCATGAACACAGTGAACACAAGGAATACCCAAACCTTGTAGAGTGTGCGGAAAATAGTGTTAACGATCTTCAAAGCAGGAGTGATGGGTTATTCGATGACCTTGGGAACGCGGAAATAATCCTGGTCTTTTTTCGGGGCGTTCAGCAGCGCACGATCGTGGCTGAGGTGTTCTTTTACTTCGTCTTCACGGAACACATTGATCTCGTATGTCATGGTGGTGAGCGGCTCAACACCATCGGTGTTCACCTCGTTGAGCTTTTCCACCCAGTCGACAATAGCTGTCATATCTTTCATCATCTTCTCCGCATCCTTCTCATCAAACTCGAGCCTGGAGAGATGGGCGATCTTGTCAAGCTGTTCCCGGTCTATTTTCATACGTCAAATGCTGTTGTAATTCCGAATCAATAATATCTCTTACCCTGGATTTTACCTGGTCAATATCCGCAAGGGTATATCCGGAGGGGTCTACCGGCTCGTGAAAGATAACTTTCAGCGGCCTCCAGCGCAGAAGAAATTGATCCGGTGGCAAAATTATCCAATTATATGGTATGGTGACAGGTACAATCGGAATTTGTTTCTCGATGGCCGCACGAAAAGCACCATCCTTGAACCGTGCCATTACGGGATCTTTTTCGGTAACAATACCACCTTCCGGGAAGATCACCAGGCTTTTGCCTTCGTCCAGCGCTTCCAGTGTTTTTAGCATGGTGGAGTAGCGGCTTTTCAGCTTGGTCCGGTCTACGGTAATGTGAAGGTTCCGGTACATGAAACCGAACAGGGGAATATTGTCAAGGGTCTTGCCTACGAAAATGGTGTTGTGGCTGTTCAGTCCCATGGTGATAATGTCGAGGTAAGAAAAATGGTTGGGGCAAAAAATATATTGCCTGTCAGGGTCCAGTTTCTGCCTGTACTCCACGGTGAACGGCAGTCCTATCAGGATGAAGTGAAGCTTCGCCCACCACCGGTTAAAGACGCCCGTGAGCCTGAATTGTTTTTTGAAAAAAACAGGAATCAGGAGCGGGAGAAAGAAGATGAGAAAGAGCAGTGAAAAAATGATCACCCCATACAACGTATAAACACCTCTGAGAAATTTCATGGGACGGGTCAGATTTCAAGTTTCAAGTTAAAAGTTTAAAGTTAGGTGCTTCCCAACTTTTTTAACCGGACTTGAAGACACTACACAACTTTAAACCTTAAACTTTAAATTTTAAACTTCAAACTTTTACACCGAACGCAATTTTACAACGCTCGTCCTTCAGTATCTCCGCTGCGTTCTCAACCTCGATCTGCGAACGGGCGTCGTCCATTTTTTCTTTCACGGCCTGTTTGATCTCTTTCATTCGCATGCATTCTATAAAACGTCTCACCTGCTCTTTGTTCTCGAGGATCAGCTCCGGCACTGTGGTGGGTTTATCATCGTCACCCTTGGCCACCATGGTGAAGTACGAGGAGTTGGTGTGTTTAACTGTTCCGAGCTTCACGTTCTGTGCTTCCACACGGATGCCCACGATCATGGAGCTTCGGCCTACATAGTTCACAGAAGCGTGCAGCGACACGAGCTCACCCACTTCAACCGGTTGCAAAAATTCCACCTTATCCACCGATACGGTAACGCAATAAGTGCCCGCGTGTTTGCTGGCACAGACGTAGGCCACCTTGTCCATCAGCGAAAGCAGTATACCCCCGTGAATCTTTCCACCGAAATTGGCATACGACGGGATCATCAGCTCGGTGATGGTGCTCTGTGAATCTTTCACGGTGCGGGAAGCGGGGATCATATACACTTTTTTGAAAAGATAGGGAGGTCTGTTTAAAGTTTCAAGTTTCAGGTTTAAAGTTGGGCGCGGTAGAATAACCGAAGCTCCACCTCCGAACGTAGCAACTTTAAACCTGTAACTTTAAACCTGAAACTTCCTCGCCACCATCAGCAAGGCCATCACGCTCATGCTGTCTGTGATCTTTCCGTCGATCACCATTTGCAGCGCGTCTTTCAGCGGCAGCTTCCATACTTTTAGATCGGCCTCGGTCTCTTCGAGAGAAGCTTCGCCCTGCTGCAGGTCTTCGGCCAGAAATATAAAACCTTCTTCGTCTGTAACAGAGTTCGAAGTATGCAACCGGATGATCTGGCTCCACTTTGTTGCCGTGAGTCCTGTTTCTTCCTGAAGCTCTCTTTTGGCGGCATTCAAAGGGGGCTCATTCAGGGGGCCTCCTCCTTCGGGGATCTCCCACGACCATGCATCCAGCGCATAACGGTATTGCCCCACAAGCCATGTGTTCAGCGCTTCGTCTACCGCCACTATGCCGATGGCTTTATTCTTGAAATGTATTTTGCCATAAATGCCTCTGCCGCCCGCCGGGTTGATCACCTGGAACTCTGTTACCTTGATCCAGGGGTTATCATACTTGACCTCTCCGGAAAGTGTTTTCCAGGGATTTTTTATTTCTTCGTTTATCATTTAATGATGTTGTCTTAGTCTCTTGATTTTGAACGCGGTATATTTTAAAAATCTGATGCCACGGGCCGCGACGGCTTTCCAAAACTATTAAATTCTTTCCGGGGCGCCACTTTTCTTTTATTTTTACCCGGGCCATTACAAATATGCTACGCTCAGCCTTTACCAAAGATCTGCTTGAAGCCGGATGTGACGAAGCCGGAAGAGGTTGTCTCGCAGGCCCTGTTGTTGCAGCTGCGGTGATCCTCCCAAAAAAATACCGACATAAAAAACTCAACGATTCCAAACAGCTCACACGCGAAGAACGTGACGAGCTGCGCATGGTGATTGAACGCGACGCGCTCGCCTGGGCCGTGGCGGAGGTAGACCACACGGAGATCGACCAGATCAATATCCTGAATGCTTCGTTCAAAGCGATGCACCTTGCGCTGGACAAGCTCACCATGGAGCCCGAGCTTTTGCTCATCGATGGCAACCGGTTCAAACCTTATAAGGAAGTGCGATTCGAATGCATCGTGAAGGGTGACGGAAAATATTTATCCATCGCAGCGGCATCTATTCTTGCCAAAACCCATCGCGATGCGCTGATGAACGACCTGGCGAAACAATTCGGTGGATATGGCTGGGAGACCAACGTAGGCTATCCAACACTCGAACACCGCGAAGGCATCAAACAGCTTGGCATCACACCCTATCACCGGAGATCGTTTACACTTTTACCCAGCCAGCTCGAGCTGTTTGGCGAAGACGCTACAGAGATCCTTGACTGAAGGGTATCAGAGATGACATCCTTAACTGTCATTTAATCAAGCGTATGTACGTGATAAAATCGGGACGGTTTTTAAAGAAGCTGAAAAAAGGATGTCATCTCTTAATTCCCTTTTGCAAGCTTGCTCTTGAAGTATCCGTAGCTGAAGTAGATCGACAGTCCAATAGCCATCCATCCTAAGAAATACAACCACGACAACGCCGGGATCTCGGTGAGCAGGTATGCGCAGAACAATACGCCCAGTATGGGGATAACATTGTATTTACGAAGGGCCGTCAGCACAGTTAACGTTGCGGCCAGCGCTCCAAAAATGAGGAACAGTATTTCCTGCAGCCCTCCATCAGCAATATGCTGCAAGCTGGTGCCGATGTTCTTCAGGCTGTTGATGATGCGATCGCCCAGAAAGTAAACAAAGATCAGGAACAGCACGGGCACGATGAACCTTCCGTTGATATAGGGCAACCTGAATTTTCCGACCTGGCCTGGGTTGTCGCCGGTGATGCGCGGCAGCATGAGCACGCCACCCGATACGAGCACAAACGCAAACAAGGTACCGATGCTGGTGAGGTCCGTCATCAGTCCGCTTTCCATAAACAGCGATGGGATCGCCACCAAAAATCCAGTAACGATGGTAGAGAACCACGGGGTCTGGTATTTGGGATGGATGCTGGCAAACTTTTTAGGCAGCAGGCCATCGCGACTCATGCTCATCCAGATGCGGGGTTGGCCGAGCTGAAACACGAGCAGCACACTGGTGGTAGCCACCACGGCACTAACCGAAACAATATAGCTAATCCACTCCTGGCCTACACTGTCGAACACAAAGGCCAGCGGGTCTGCCACCTTGAGTGTAGTGAAAGGCACCATACCTGTGAGCACAAAGGCGATGAGAACGTACAGCACGGTGCAGATCACCAGTGAATACATCATTCCCCTGGGCAGGTCTCGCTGCGGATTTTTACATTCCTCCGCGGTGGTGGAGATGGCGTCGAAGCCGATGTATGCATAGAACACCGCCGATACACCCCGGAGCACCCCTTCAAAACCATTGGGCATGAAAGGACTCCAGTTGTTGGGCTCCACAAAAAAGAAACCGATCACGATCACAAAAAGGATCACAATGATCTTGAATACCACCAGGAAGTTGGTGGTCTTCTTGCTTTCCTTGATACCGATATACGTGAGCACGGCGATGAAGCAAACAATGGCGAATGCGGGCACATTGATGAAAATGTGATAGCCTGCAATGATGGGTGCTGTTTCCCAGGCGTCTTTGGCAAACTGCAGGCTGGGCGTGAGCGGAGTGCCCGCTGCTATTGCCTCCTGCACCTGCTGATAAGCTCCTTTCGCGGTGCCGGGGTCTGCCGTGAGCCATGCGGGCAGGTGCAGGCCGAAACCTTCCAGCAGGTTGTTGAAGTACCCGCTCCAGGAAATGGCCACCACAATATTTCCGATAGCATATTCGAGGATGAGTGCCCACCCGATGATCCAGGCGATCAGCTCACCGAAGGAGACATAGGCATAGGTATAGGCGCTGCCGGCGATGGGTACCCTGCTGGCGAATTCGGCATAACAGAGTGCCGAGAAGCCACAGGTAACAGCCGTGATCACAAAAAGCAGTGAGATGGCCGGACCACCGTTGAAGGCGGCGGTACCGATGGTTGAAAAGATGCCCGCGCCGATCACTGCGGCGATGCCCATAGAAGTAAGATCCTTTACGCCGAGCACTTTTTTTAACGAGCCCGCGTGGCCGTCACCACCGTCCTGTTTGGCATCCTCGAGAATTCTCTGGAGCGGCTTTTTCCGGAAAAGTGAGTTAGGCATGAGGAATTATGGGGTTTAAAGGGGGCAAAATAGTAAAAAATAAACCAGTTCCACTACCGCTTACCCTGGTACCGCCGGTCATCACGAATGATATTCTATTTCCAGCCCAAGTCATGAAAGCAGTGATAATTTTAATAACTTAAGGGCTTCGAAGGCTGATATTTTTTAATCGAGGTAAATTTTTTAATGGAACCTGTAGTCCACCAAAACGGAGATCAGCAAGCCCCTGCAGAAGGATTAAAGATCAACATCTCGCCGGAAGAGATCAACAAGCTTCCGCTGAGGACCTTTGATGGAAAGACGGTGGTGGTGAGTGACCTGCGGCAACTTCCGAAGGCGATCAAAGAAATAGAAAAATACGATGTGGTAGGGTTCGACACCGAAACGCGCCCGAGCTTCAAGCGGGGACAGTTCTACCAAGTGTCACTGCTGCAGCTGGCAGTACCCAAAAAGGCTTATCTGATCCGCGTCAACCATACCGGTGTTACCGACGAGATCAAACAGTTTTTGGAAAACCCCAACATCATCAAAGCGGGGGTCGGCATCCGCGACGACCTGAAGGCACTTCAGAAGCTGAAGCCCTTTGAACCCGGCGGTTTTTACGACCTGTCAACGCTTGCCAAACAGGCTGGCTTACAGGTGGAAAGTGTAAAAAAACTTACCGCCCTTTTGCTGGGATTCAGGATCTCAAAAAGCGCGCAGACCTCCAACTGGGAAGCCGCTACCTTTACCCAAAAACAGATCGAATACGCCGCCACCGATGCGTGGGTATGCCTGGAGTTGTATGGGAAATTGAAAACTAAATATTGAAGATTAACGTATCTTTGATATCATGAAAACAGTAACGCTGAGTCTGCCGGAAGACATGAACGAAAGGGAGTTTAAAATGGCCGTAGCAGCCGTACTTTTCGATAAAGCAGTGCTATCTTCAGGACAGGCCGCCTCCTTCGTGGGTATATCAAAAAGGGAATTTATAGAAACAGTAGGAAAATATGGAGTTTCAATATTCGGGGAAACCACTGATGACCTGAAAGCTCCATTTAATGCCTAAGATCATCATATCCGACACCAGTTGCCTGATTGCCTTAAGCAGGATCGATAAACTGGAAATACTTCGTCACATTTTTTCGAACATTGTCACGACCAGGGAAGTCCAGCAGGAGTTCGGTGAAATATTGCCAATGTGGATAGAGATCAGAAAAGTAAATGATGAATCAAGATTTGAAGAGATTAAACAAAATCTCGATGTCGGGGAAGCTAGCGCGATTTCACTGGCGTTAGGGACCGAAAATGCGGTGCTTGTCATTGACGAGAAAAAGGAAGAAAAATTGCCAGGGAACTGAAGATCGAAATAGTTGGAACGCTCAGAATCCTTTTGCTCGCGAAACAAAAAGGTGTCATTTCTAATGTGAGGGATATCATTGAGAAACTTCATAACCATAATTTCCGATTTGCGAAACCGATTGTCGAACAAATCCTAAAAGAGGCCGGGGAGGCTTAACAGTAACATGAAAGAACAGGTCAAAATTCTGGAGAAGAAAGTCTTATCAGACAACTGGTACAAACTTTACAAGTACACGTACGAGACCAACGATAAAAAGGGCAACAAGAAGATCGAGCATCGCGAGGCCTATGACCGTGGCAACGGTGCCGTGATCCTCCTGTACAATACCGCAGCAAAAACAGTGATCCTCACCCGGCAGTTCAGACTCCCCACCTACGTGAATGGAAACACCGATGGCCTGATGATCGAAGCCTGTGCCGGCCTTCTCGATAAAGACAACCCCGAAGACTGCATCCGCAAAGAGACCGAAGAAGAGACCGGGTACAGGATCAGGCACGTGCAGAAGATCTTTGAAGCCTACATGTCGCCAGGCTCCGTAACCGAGATCCTTTACTTCTTTGTGGCAGAATATTCGAAAGACCAAAAAGTGAACGAAGGCGGCGGCGTTGAAGGCGAGGAGAACATTGAAGTGCTGGAGCTTCCCTTTGAAAAAGCCTGGCAGATGATGGAGCGTGGCGAGATCAGGGATGCCAAGACCATTATTCTGCTGCAATATGCCCGGCTGCACAACCTTGTCACCCTGTAGCCGGAAAGAGCAGTACAGTTTTTAAGGGCCGCGTTTTGTATCTTCCGGCATCAGACATAAACAACCATGATGCGCGCCTTATTCATCGTTCTTTTCCTCGGGTTGGCCGGAACGCTTTCCGCTCAATCGTTAAAAATCGTTAACCCTGTTTGTGAGTACCGCAAAGATCCGCTGGGCCTCGATCTGACACCGCCCCGGCTAAGCTGGCAACTGTCATCCGCCAAACGCGATGTGATGCAGACCGCTTACGAGATCCGCGTGGCCACAGACGCATCGGCACTGGCAAAAGGCCGCAACCTGGTTTGGCAATCGGGCAAAGTGCAGTCTGACCAGTCGGTGCACGTTCCTTACGGAGGACCGCTTCAATCAAGGCAACGTTACTACTGGCAGGTGCGCGTGTGGGACAACCAGAAGAACACCTCGCCCTGGAGTGAGCCTGCGTTCTGGGAGATGGGCCTCCTCAACCCGGCGGACTGGTCGGCACAGTGGATCCAGTCAGGCATGGCCGAAGATACCGTGAACGGTCCCGTGCCCCTGTTCAGGAAAACATTTGACTCCAAAAAGGCCATCACGGCAGCCCGGGCCTATATCACTTCCAAAGGTGTTTATGAAGCGTTTATCAATGGCAAAAGGATTGGCAAGGCACACATGTCTCCTGGCTGGACAAGCTATAACCACCATCTTCAATACCAGGTGTACGATGTTACGCCGCTCATCAGCAATGGCAGCAATGTGATCGGTGTGATGCTGGGCAACGGCTGGTACCGCGGGCCACTGGCATGGGAAAGAAACAAAAGGATCTATGGCGATAAAACCTCGCTGCTTTTTCAGCTCGAGCTGACGTATGCCGATGGCACCAGGGAGACCGTTGCTACCGATGGAAGCTGGAAAACAAGCCTCGGGCCTATCAGGTCTTCGGAGATCTATCATGGTGAAGTTTACGATGCGCGGCAGGAGCAGGCAGGCTGGATGCAGCAAGGTTTCTCCGATGCGGCCTGGAAGCCCGTGGTGGTGGCCAACGAAGGTAAAGACAAACTGGTGGCTACCAACGGACCCTCTATCACAAGGCACGAGACCTTCAAACCCGTAAAGATCATCACCACGCCCAAAGGCGAAGTGGTAGCCGATTTCGGGCAAAACCTCGTGGGGCTTTTACGCATCAAAGTGAAAGGTAAAGCCGGAGACAAGATCACCCTGCACCACGCAGAAGTGCTCGATAAAGACGGGAATTTTTATACCGATAACCTCCGCGTTGCAAGGCAGGAGATCCAGTACACCCTGAAAGGTGGCGCTGAAGAAGTATACGAGCCTCATTTTACTTTTATGGGATTCCGCTATGTAAGGGTACAGGGTTTCCCCGGACAGCTCACGCCGGAGAATTTACTGGCCACTGCATTGTACTCTGATATGGAACCCACAGGGAACTTCACTTCGTCACATGCGCTGATCAATCAGCTGCAGCACAATATCCAGTGGGGGCAGAAAGGAAATTTCCTGGATGTACCCACCGACTGCCCGCAACGTGATGAGCGCCTCGGGTGGACCGGCGATGCGCAGGTGTTTGCACGTACGGCTGCCTACAACATGAACGCGGCGTCTTTCTTCAGCAAGTGGCTTAAAGATGTGGCGGCTGACCAGCGTGAAGATGGTGCAGTGCCTTTTGTGATCCCCAATGTGTTGGGCCCTAATTCCGCGGCTTCCGCCGGATGGGCAGACGCAGCTACCATCATTCCCTGGACCATGTATCAGGCATTTGGTGACACAAGGTTCCTGGAAGACCAGTATGAAAGCATGAAGCGGTGGGTAGGTTACATGGAAAAGAACAGTAAGGATTACTTATGGAACACAGGATTTCATTTTGGCGACTGGCTTTTCTATCGGCCCTTCGATGACAACGATGGTCGCTCTGCCGTCACGGATAAATACCTCATCGCACAATCATTTTTTGCGCATTCCACGCAACTGCTTGCCAACGCTGCAAAAGTGCTGGGCAAAACAGAAGATGAGAAACGATACACCGAGCTGCTGGGCAAGGTCAAAGCGGCCTTCGTGAAGGAATACCTTACGCCCAATGGCAGGCTGGTGTCGGGCACACAGACCGCTTATGTGCTGGCGCTGAACTTTGATATGCTTCCGGAAAACCTCAGGCAACAGACCGCGCAGAAACTTGCCGATAACGTGAAGAGCTATGGCAACCACCTCACTACTGGCTTCCTGGGCACACCTTACCTCTGCCACGTGCTCACCCGTTTTGGATACACCGATGTTGCGTATACGCTGCTGCTGCAGGAAACATATCCATCATGGCTCTATCCTGTCAAGATGGGCGCTACTACCATCTGGGAGCGGTGGGATGGCATCAAACCCGATGGCACCTTCCAGACCCCGGGCATGAACTCGTTCAACCATTATGCTTATGGTGCTATTGGTGACTGGATGTACCGTGTGATCGCCGGCATCCAGGAGGCATCGCCAGGTTATAAAAAGATCAGGATCGCGCCACAACCCGGTGGCAACCTCACCAACGCCAGTGCTTCGTTGCAGACGTTGTACGGTGAAGTAAGATCGTCATGGAAGATCGAAAATGGCATGCTGAAGGTTGATGTCGTGATCCCTGCCAACACGAAAGCAGAGATCATCCTGCCGAAGGCCTCCGGGGCAACAAGCACACCTCCGGTAACCCTCAATTCCGAGGGCCAGACTGAAGTGGGACCGGGTACCTACCATTTTGAGTATTCCTGGAAATGAGATAGTTACGAGCTTTTTAGCTGCGGGCCGCGAGAAAAGCAGGGCTTCCCTGACTCGCAGCCCGTGGCTCACAACTCGCAGCTTGCCCTCGTTCACCGACTCCCATCCGCCATTCACCTACGGCCGCCCTTTCCCCGCCTATCTCCTATGGCCGCCGGGGTCTCCATGCCCGTATATTTGATCATAAAACAAACAATTTATGGATCCATACAGCAAAGATTCAGGTACACCGGTTAAGCCGGAAGATTCCATCAACAAGACTAACCGTTCTGGCAGGGTAATGGGGGGACTTTTCGTGGTTGCAGTGGGTATCCTGTTTCTTGCCAGGCGCGCCGGAGTCGATCTGCCCCGGTGGATCTTTTCGTGGGAAATGATCTTCATCGCTATCGGTTTGTTCATCGGCTTCAGGCACTCATTCAGGAACATGACCTGGCTGGTATTCATCGTGATCGGTTCGGTGCTTTTGCTGGACGATATTTTTCCCTACTCTGACATTTCAGATTTCACATGGCCTATGATCATCATCGCCATAGGTTTGATCATGATCTTCCGGTCCGGAAAAAAAAACGTAACACCGCACTGGAGAAAAAGATGGGAGGGCAGGTACGATGATTCCGCTCATAGTTATTCTGATGATTATATTGATTCTACTGCTGTGTTTGGTGGTGTAAAGAAGAATGTGATCTCCAAGAACTTCAAAGGAGGCGAGGTTACAGCCGTATTCGGTGGAGCGGATATCAACATGATGCAGGCCGATGTAGATGGCAAGATCGTGCTCGACCTCACAGCCGTGTTCGGTGGCATCAAGCTGCTGGTTCCCCCGCACTGGAAGATCCAGTCTGAAGACCAGGTAGCAGTTTTCGGCAGCGTTGAAGATAAGCGCCCGCCGGTGACCGATCCTTCACAAATTGATTCGAACAAAGTGCTCGTATTACAGGGTACCTGCATCTTCGGCGGCATCGATATCAAGAGTTACTAATAACACAGGCAAACGGTCTCCTATCATGAAATGGTTCATCGCCAAAATAGTGTTCAACATATCGGCCGAGAATACGTTGCATAAGCCGCAGTTTGACGAACAACTGCGGCTCATCGCGGCCGATTCGATGGAAGAAGCCTTTATCAAGGCAAGGGTGCTGGGACTTAACGAAGAAGATTCCTTTCTCAACGACAAAAACAACAAAGTGAAATGGGAATTCATTAATGTTGCAGAGATTGTGCCGCTGAAAACAACGCTGGAAGACGGAATGGAATTGTATTCGCAGATCCACGAGACAGAAGAAGCCGGATCGTACATTCATTGCATCCACCAGAAGGCGATCTTTCTGCGACTGAGCTCAAAACCATCATTCTAACACGCCCGTGCTGCAAAATCTCTCATACCGTAAACTTGGCATTGTTTATCTGCTGTGGTGTATTTCATGGATCGTGCTGCAAACGCTGGCCCTGCAAAACACTTTCGGCTTCGGATGGGAGACCAGCCTGAAAGACGCCGTGATCACCAACGTGCTGATCGCCATCAAGGGATATATCATGATCAGCATGATGCGGTTTTACCAGCCACACCAGGTAACGCGGCTCGGCATCAGCATAGCCCTCGCTTTCCTGGCGGTGTTCGTGATGGAAAAGATCGCACCCATCGTCATCGGGCAGCAGGAAGATTACCTCGCTTTTTTAGAGCGATCGTCTTTTATCCGTGGCCTCTACTGCTGGCTCATGATCACCCTGGTGAGCGCCCTGAGCTGGCTCTGGTTCTCCATCCGTGAGCAACAGGAAATTGAAGCACGCAAAACAGCAACGGAGAAGCTGGCGCGCGAAGCAGAGCTGTCACGGCTCCGGCAACAGCTTCAGCCACACTTCCTCTTCAACAGCCTCAACTCCATCAGTGCGCTGGCAGGAACAAGGCCCGAAGAAGCCCGCAAGATGATCCAGCAGCTCTCCGATTTTTTGCGCGGCACTTTAAAAAAGGATGACCAGCAGCTGGTAACCCTGGGCGAAGAGCTGGACCACCTGCAGCTGTACCTCGATATCGAAAAAGTGCGGTTCGGTCACCGTCTGAGAACACACATCGACCGCGATGATGTTTCACTCGGCATGAAGCTGCCATCGCTGCTGCTTCAACCGGTGGTGGAGAACGCCATCAAGTTCGGCCTGTATGATACCACCGGCGAAACGATCATCCGCCTGATGGTGCGCACAGAAGACAACTACCTGGTGGTTGTTGTGGAGAACCCCTTCGACCCGGGCACTGCCCAGCCGAAGCAGGGCACCGGCTTTGGACTCACCTCCGTGAAACGAAGGTTGTATCTGCTCTACGCCCGGCAGGATCTGCTCACCACTTACCAGGAAGAAAATGTCTTTACCACCCAAATCAAAATCCCGCAAAGCATATGATCAAAACGGTACTGATCGATGATGAGCCCCTGGCCCGCAGCATTGTACGTGAATACCTTCAGGCATATCCGGAGATGGAGATCCTCCAGGAATGCAACGACGGATTCGAAGGTGTAAAGGCGATCGCGCAGCATAAGCCCGACCTCATCTTCCTCGATATTCAAATGCCCAAGATCAACGGGTTTGAAATGCTGGAGCTGATCGAGCAACCTCCTGCAGTTATCTTCACTACGGCGTTCGACGAGTATGCTATCAAAGCTTTCGAAGCCCATGCGATCGACTACCTCCTGAAGCCGTTCAGCAAAGACCGGTTTGATAAAGCCTTGCAGAAATGGCTCGCACAACGCCAGCAGCACGATGGCAAAAGCAAGACCATGCTGATGCCGGAAGAAGTGCGGCAGCCGGAAGAACGCAACCGTATTGTGGTGAAGGAAGCGGGCAACATCAGGATCATCCCCGTCAACGAGATCCAGCACATCGAAGCGTATGACGACTATGTGAAGATCTACACGGCAAAAGAAATGTTCCTGAAAAAGAAGACCATGAGCTTCTATGAGCAGATCCTTGACCCGTCACAGTTCATCCGCGTGCACCGTTCTTATATCATGCAGCTCTCACACCTGACCAGGATCGAGCCGCTGGAAAAAGATACACACGTGGCGTTGTTAAAAAGCGGCGTGCGGATCCCTCTCAGCAAAACCGGATACTCGAAATTAAAGTCGGTGCTGGGCATGTAGGTTACGAATGCTCGGGTACGGGCGTTGTAACCTGTACATCGGTCTTGACATATTTTTTCAAGCTCTGCCTTGCCAGGAATGCACTGATCAGTGAAAGTATTGCACCTGCTATCATGGGCGCCCCCGGGAAATAAATTTTTGATGAAGGCTGTGAACAGTATGTAAACAGCGTGGTCATAAAAACCGGCCCGAAAATAGCCGTGAGGCTCATGAGACTTGTCAGTGCGCCCTGCAATTCTCCCTGTTCATTTGGTGGCACCTGCGTTGACATAATGGCCTGCAGTGACGGCCCGGCAATACCACCCAGGCAGTACGGGATCAGGAAAACAAACATCATCCAGCCCTCTGTGGCAAGGCCGAAAAGCAAAAATCCAATAGCATAGAGTGCAAGACCAACATAGATACTCCGCTTTTGACCGAGTTTAGGGATGATGAATCTCATGAGCAATCCCTGCACAAGACCGAACATCACACCTACCGCAGCAAGCGATAGGCCTACCGTGGCTTCGGTCCACTCAAATTTAGCAATGGTGTAATAAGCCCAGTTGCTCTGCACGGCGTGGCTTGCAATGTATAGCAGCACAAGCGACGCTACCATGCCCAGGATGACCTTATATCGTAAGAGGAATTCGAGCGAGCCGATCGGGTTGGCACGTTTCCACTCGAACTTTCTGCGGTTCTCCGGTTTCAGCGACTCAGGCAACACGAAGAAACCATATAACCAGTTGAGCATGGTCAGCGCAGCCGCGGCGAAGAAGGGGGCTCTTACACCATATTCGGCCAGCAGGCCACCCAACGCAGGGCCTATGATAAATCCAAGACCAAAAGCGGCGCCGATGATGCCGAAGTTCTGCGCCCTTTTTTCCGGTTCGCTGATGTCTGCTATATAAGCGCTGGCTGTGGTGAAGCTGGCACCCATGATACCCGCTATAATACGGCCTACAAAAAGCCACGCCACGGTTGGCGCAAACGCTGTGAGCAGGTAGTCGATGCTGAAACCAAATAATGACGCGAGCAGGATCGGTCTTCGTCCGAATCTGTCACTGAGATTGCCCACCAAAGGAGAGAACACAAACTGCATGCCCGCGTAAGCTGCAATGAGCCATCCTCCCCATGCAGAAGCTTCTTCCACTGTTGTGTGCAGGAGCTGACTGAGCAGCTTGGGCACTACCGGAATGATGATGCCGAATCCTGTAACGTCAATGAGAAGGGTGACAAAGATAAAACCAAGAGCTGCTTTTCTTTTTCCAGACATAACATTGGGGGAATTAATTCATAAATAAAGCTATTTTCAAACTAGATTTGGAATGATGGGCTTGTAAAGATTTGCTTTTCTTAAGCTTCCCGCTCACGCTCAACACTCCCTAGTAACTTCAACGGCCTGATATGTACGATCTTATACTGTCTAATGTTGCGCAGCACATCGAACTTTCGGAGGGGGAACAGCAATTGTTTGTTTCACGTCTGAAGCACCGGAAGCTGCGAAAGAGGCAGTACCTGCTTCAGGCAGGCGATGTCTCTAAGTATGAGAATTTTGTAATGAGGGGATTGCTCAGGGCCTACACGGTTGATGACAAAGGGCAGGAGCACGTGGCCATGTTCGCCATGGAGGGATGGTGGATCTCTGATCTCTACAGCTTTCTCACCGACACCCCGGCCACCCTGCACATCGACGCCCTGGAAGACAGCGAAGTGCTCAGCATTGAACGGCCGGACCTCGAATGGCTTTACATAGAGATCCCCAAGCTCGAACGGTTTTTCAGGATCCTGTTCCAGAACGCATTTATCTCACACCAGCAGCGCATCCTCGCCGGCATCAGCCAGACCGCTGAACAACGTTACCTCGCCTTTATCCGCAAGTACCCTTCACTCGAGCAACGCATCCCCCAGCATCAGATCGCTTCCTTTTTGGGCCTTACCCCCGAAACCATCAGCCGCATCCGTCGGCAGCAGTCACAAAGCTCTTGATCTGGATCAATGGTTTTTCCTGCGCCAGGTCAATGCGCCGGCACCCCTTCGCCCCGCATCTTTGGCGAAAAAAAAATATGAAATCGTTATTCACACAACACAAGACCGACCTCACCCTGCTCATCATCCGGATCATGCTGGGTGTGGTCATTTTCCCGCACGGTGCCCAAAAGCTTCTGGGCTGGTTCGGGGGCTTCGGCTTCGAAGGTACCATGCATTATTTTACAGATACAGTAGGCGTACCGTATGTTATCGGGCTGCTGGTCATACTGGGCGAAAGCCTCGGCGCGCTGGCATTGGCCCTGGGATTGTTCGGCAGGTTCATGGGTGCAGGCATGTTCATCATCATGCTGGGCGCGATGTACTTCGACCACGCACAAAATGGATTTTTTATGAACTGGTTCGGCAACCGCACCGGTGGCGAAGGTTTTGAATTCGACCTGCTCACCTTCGGCCTCAGCCTCGCCATCATCATCAACGGAAGCGGAGCGTTTTCGATAGACCGTTTTTTGTTCAAATCACAGCCTGTCCCGGCACCAGGGTTGACATCCTTTTAAAGGATGTCAACCCTCGGTGGAAATATCATGCCCGGTTGCCTTAAGTAACGCGATCTTTTCATGAAGAAGCGTTTCATGCCTGAGCTTGTACGCCGCAGCAAGGGAGCAGCGCTGCTCAAATTTTTGACCCCGGATCTGCAGCTCGAGCTCTTTCACCAGGCGCATGACTTCTGGGGTCGAGGTATAATCATACGTAATGACAATATCTTTCAGTACCTCTTGCTCGATCACAACCGCTTTGCTGAGCGCATCTTCCGCGGCCGTTTTGTAAGCGCTGATCAACCCGCCGACCCCCAGCTTGGTACCACCGAAATACCGCACCACGATCACCAGCACATTGGTGAGCTCTTTTGACCGGATCTGTCCGAGAATGGGATCACCCGCCGAGTGATTGGGCTCGCCATCGTCAAAAGCACGGAATTTTTTCCGGTCCGCCCCCAGCACATAGGCAAAGCAATGATGGCGGGCATCGAAGTATTCTTTTTTAAGAAGCTCCAGGTGATTCTTTATATCCGGCTCTGATTCAGCAGGATAGGCAAACGCCAGGAATTTGCTGCCCTTTTCCTTATAGATACCGGTAGTCGGCGACTGTATGGTACGATAAGAAAAGATGGCCATGGTAACGCGCGTGCTGGATTTTGCGTCTCAAAGAACGGAATATCGTACTGTCTACGCAACCTTTTGGGAATAGTCCAAGTCTCTATGGTATCTACGCTTATCAAAACAGCACCATTATGAAAAAACTGATCTTTCCTGCCTTGTTCGGGATATTGCTGAGCACCTCCTTCGCATTTGCTCAGACGCGGGTAACGCGAAACGTTGATAGTTTTACAAAGATCTCATTCCGCCATCCGGGCAAGCTGTACCTGAGGCAGGGCAGTCCCCAGAAAGTGGAGCTCGAAGGAAATAAGGAAGTACTCAGTAAAATTGAAACGGATGTCGATGGTAACAAGCTTGTGATCGGCAAAGAAGGCAAGTGGTTCGACTGGAAGTGGAGTGAAAGCGACAAGATCACGGTTTATATCACTGTTCCCAACATCGACGGCTTGAGCGTCAGCGGCTCCGGCGACCTCATCGGCGAAACCAAAATAACAACCAACAATCTTGACCTGAACGTCAGCGGCGCAGGGTCATTGAAGCTTGACATCGACGCAACCGGCAGTGTCGATGCTGACGTGTCTGGTTCGGGTGACATAGACCTGAAGGGAAAATGCAGGGACTTTGACAGTGATGTGAGCGGTTCCGGTAACGTAGCGCTGAATATTACAGTTGCTGACGAAGCCCAGTTTGGCCTATCAGGCTCCGGCAAGATCTCCGCCAGTGGTTCGGCGCAAAGTGTAAGAGCGTCTATCAGCGGTTCCGGCAAAGTGCTGGCGGCCGACCTCGAAACCAACCGTTGTGAAGTGCGCATCTCAGGCTCCGGCGATGTTGAGATAAACGTGAAGAATGAGCTTGACGCTGTGATCTCCGGCAGCGGAAGCGTTTCATACAGGGGCAGCCCGAATAAGGTAAACAGTCACTCTTCGGGAAGCGGGAAGGTGAGGAAGATGTAGTTGGTTAGAAGTTTAAAGTTTAAGGTTTAAAGTTTAAAGTTAGGCTGTCGAAAAGGGCAGTTCTTGTTTGTTGCCAGTTGCCGGTTTCCGGATGGCCAGTTGGGGTGGTGCACGTCTTCACGTGAGGGACTTCGATTCAGGGACTTCGATTCACTGGAGTAGGATTTCACAGGAAATTCTCACACCGAACGAACCGGCAACAGGTAACCGGCAACTGGCAACCAGTCCCGTCACTCAAACAGCACCAAATCTGTCTCATACTTCTCACAGAGGTGTTGGTGAACCCTCTTCACCGCGCGTTTTCCTTCTTCGCCAATGGCCAGCGCGCACACTGTTCCGCCGCTGCCGCCTCCGGTGATCTTCGCGCCGGCAATGCCATCGGCCGGGTGCGACCTCATCAGGTTCACGATCTCATCCGTGCGCTCCGAGCCCAGCCCGCAGCGTGAATAGCTTTCGTGTGATCCATACATCAGGGCCCCCATCTCCTGTAAATAGCTCAACCTGGCAGTGCCATCAAGATGGTGCACTTCTTTGAGCAGCTGCATGAACTTGTGCACACGCGCATTTTCATATATGGGGTGCAGGGTAGACTGCCGTATAGCGTAGACGGTATTTGTATTCACCTTCGTTACACGGTCTGTTGTTACGCCGTAACGCGAAAGGAACGCATCACCTTTCATCCTCTCTGGCAGCAGCGCAGCAAACTTGTTTTCGAATTCCGGAACTGAGATATTGCAAAGGTATCCCTGAAAAGGCAGGTCCGAGGGATTGGTCTTTTCGATGGTGGCGTGGTCTAAACCCAACGATTGAAGGATGATCGAATAGCCCATAAAGGCACCGCAACGCACATCGCTATACGAAGCGCCGCCAACGGAGTGCCTGACGCCGCTGTCGATGCCGATGAAATAAACATCTTCAGGTACGGCAACAGGTTCAGCGATCTTGTCGGGCTGGCAGATGATGGGTAATAGTTTTCCCGGCGCACCAAACGCTGATGCGAGCTGGTCCATCAATCCGCAAGGGGCGCCGACCACATGGTTCTCCACCTGCTGTGCCAGTCGGGGAAGCTCTGTTCCTGCAAAAGAAAGTCGGAAAGCCTGGGCCAGCGCCTTCATGCTTGAGACCTCCAGCGACGCCGAAGACGAAACACCTTTTCCCAACGGTACATCCGAGTGGATGTAGAAATCCGCGCCCCTGAAGTCGATACCCTTCTCCTGTTGAAGCACCAGCGCGCAACCTACGATGTAGGCGATCCACGACTGCTTCAGCTTTTCGCGCGCATACGTGTAGCTCACCTGTTGGCCATCGAGCAGCTCCCGGTAATCGAGTGATGCCGACAACTTTTCGCCAACACTTGTTTCACTGTGAATATTGCAGATAAAATCATCACGCAGCGCAAGCTTCACCGAAGTCTGCTGCCGGATGGGCATCTGAAGTACCAGTGAGCCCGAATAATCTGCAATTCCACCCATCACATCGAGGCGGCCGGGAGCCCACGCTTCAGCCGAGATCGCATTAGCCTTCATCTGATCAGGTCGTATTTTTTAAGCAATGTCATCAATATCGGTTTAACTTCCCGTTCGATCTCCCGGTTGGCATATCCTATCCAGTTGATCTCCGAGTTGAGATCCATCGGGGCCTGCAACGCATCGCCATGACCATTGGTGATGATCATGCCGGCTTCTGTTCCGATCAGGTGCGCACATACATCATAAGGATGGCAAACGTGGCCCGCTTCCTTGCCCTGACTTTTCAGATGCGCGTATAACAAACCGCGTACATCGGCTACAAAACGATCGTGCCCCATCAGCATCTCGTACAGCTGTCCGCCGCTGGAGATATACTGATCTTCAAAAACCAAAGCTTTGCCTCCGGGATTGGAGGGTACCAGGGTTTGAATGAGCTCGTCCTCGATCCTGGATAATATGTCCCTTCCGGGAGGAAAGAACCGCGCCAGCTGTGCGAACCCGCCGATGATGGTTTTGGCACCCGAAGGTTTGATAGCTACCGGTGCAGTTTCTCCAGTCAGCAGGTTGTTCGTCTCTCCGAAGCACCCCTTGTTCCGGATGGCCCACAGCGTATCGGACTTGAATTGTTTTGTGGTTGGCAATTCAACCATCACGGCAGCCTCTATGTCGAGCAGCGATGTCTGATCACCTTTGTTGGGTGCCGCGCCTGCCAGGTAAAAAGCAGCACGTTTGTTATACATGATGCCGCGTGTGCCGTCTATGGGGTCAATGATCAAGCGCAATTTGGCGTTGTGCCGGTCATATTTTTCAGGCAGTACAATACCACCCTCATCTTCTCCGATACCTTCCGCCAGCAGCACAATGCCTCCCAGCTCATCGGCATATTTTGCGAGCACCGGTACCAGCACTTCTTCCACTTCACGGTCGATGGTATAGATCGTATCTTCACTTTTCTCGGCGTGCACGCGGCTGAGCTGCTCCACGGAAGACGACTGAAGCGAGGCATAGACCTTTTCGCGCACTGCGTTGCCAGCCTCTTTCAGCATGTGTATAACACGTTCGTAGTTCATGATGCAGCTTGATAAGTGCTCAGGTCTACTTTCCGCAGCTCGGCTGCTTTTTCTTCGGGCATGGTGTCGGCCATAAAATTTCCCGCGCCGATCTCCGGCCCTGCCAAATACTTGATGAGTCCGGGTTGCCTGTAAGGTGGCTGCAACCACAAGTGCATGCGAAACTGGGGATAATCTCCTTCGTCTATGGGTGCCTGCATGACAGACATCACATAGGGAAAGCTGATGTTGAAGTTCATGTCGAGCCTGCGTACCACCTCATGAAAAACGGCGGTAAGGTCTTTGATCTCTTCTTTGTTCAGTGTGATCAGGCTTTGATGTGGGGCCTTGGGGAAGATCATCACCTCGTAAGCGTAACGCGCGAAGAATGGAATAAAGGCAATGGCATTTTTGTTCTCTGCAATGATCCTGACGTCGTCGCGTTTTTCGTTTTCGATGATCTGTGCAAAAATATTTTTTCCGGTTTCCTGGTAATATGTGTTTGCTACCCTGATCTGTTGTTCAACGAGCTTGAGCGGAAAATCGGTGGCGTAGATCTGGCAATGCGGGTGCGGGTTGCTTACGCCTACTGCTTCTCCTTTGTTCTCGAAGATGAGCACAGAGCGGATAGCGGGATCGTTCTTCAACGCGGTGGTTTCGCGCTGAAAAGCTTCGAACACCTCCGTCACTTTTTCAAGGCTCATCTGCGAAAGCGTAACGTTATGGCGCGGATCATAACATATTACTTTAGCCCGCCCCGTGGCTTTCGCCCTTTTGTACAAGGTATCAGCGGGCTGCGTGACCTCCGGGGCGTTCATACCTACTACGGGATGATCGTTGTCGAAGATGAAAACACTTTTATAAGCAGGATTGCTGTGCCCGTGGATGCGCTTGTTACCAGGACACAAATAACAGGTAGGATCATACGAGGGGCCGGTCGCGGGTTTGATCAGGTCTGCACCCTGCCACGGACGACTGTTACGGTGTGCCGAATATACTACCCACTCTTCGCGCAGCGGATGCCAGCGCTTTTCCCACTTGTTCTCAAAACTGTTGCTCATGCCGGAAGCTTATTTAGAATTACCCCTTAAGATACGATCATTCCGGTTTTTTCAATATCCTGTAGTGTCGAAAATACACTTATTCGTGTGGATGGTTTAACAAACCGTTTACAATGAGGTATTGTGCCAGGATATAGGTAGACATGATCAGGAAACCGGCGTGCTGCACGGGTTCCAGGAACTTGTTGACGGCCAGTATGGAATCGGAGATCATGAAGAGCACGGCGCCGCCAAACACCATCCAGAAGCTTCCAGTGGATGTACGGCCGTGCCTGAACAACGCATTGATCGCCATCAATGACAGTACGGAGGCATAAATGATGACCGGTAAGCGCAGATCGCCCAACACCGGATAGAGCACCACCACCAGCCCCGTGCCCGCAAGGATGATCGGGAAGGCAAGCCTTACCCGCTGAAGACCGAGCAGCGCATTCTCCGATTCTTCACGCCGGTGCTGACGGTAGGCGAAAATGTAAAACACATGCGCGGCAAGAAAGGCAACCAGTCCGCCAATGAAATATGCCTCGTTCATCAGCAGCACGTCTCCGGCCAGCGAAAGCACCATGGCGAGGATCAGTGCCCGTGACCGGTTGATCGGCTCACAGGCCAGCAAGTAATGCAAAAGCAACGAAATCATGATGAGCGGTTTGCCGATGGTGTACATCCAGGAGATGCCCGTGAATTCAGAAACCAGTACAGCGAGATCGGAGATTATAAACAGGATCAATGCAATTTTTTTCATGATGGGATCTTAACCGGAGACCGGGAAAAAGTGAGGTGAAGAAATGCCAGTGCTGCAAGCGAGCTGCATACAGTAAAGGTGACAAAAAAATTCGATGATTGATTGCCGTAAATAAATCCGGAAATAAAAGCGCCGAGGCCAATGCCCAGCTCCATAAAAATATACAGGGAGGCAATGCCCCTGCCTTTGAAACGTGCGTTGCTGAGGTCAGTGGCCCAGGCCAGTAATGTAGGAGAAGTGGCGCCGTGTCCAAGGCCGTACAGCGCCATACCCGTAATCAGCTGAAGAGGTGAGTCGGCAAATGCCATGGTCAGCGTAGCGATGGCGATGATCAGCGAAGAGATCCTGAGCACTGCCCGGCGACCCCACCGGTCAGAGGCTTTCCCGCCCAATAACCGCACCACGAGCGAAGCAACCGTGAAGTAGGTGAAGAGCAGGCCTTTGTTCTTGATGCCGACGTGCACACTGAAGTCAGGGATCACGGTAAGCATTGTGCCATAGGAGTAAGCACACAGCACCATGATGAAGCACGGCACGAGCACGCGTGGCTCAAAAAGATCATCCTTGCTGATCTTGAGCAAAGCGACACTGATGGGATGTTTTTCTTTCAGGGTCTCTTTGATGTTAGCCACTATGATGACAGATAAAATGGCGAAGGCCGAAGAGCAGTAAAACATTGCATTGATGCCAAACTGGTTGGCGAGCAACCCCCCGATGGCAGGTCCTCCGGCCATACCCAATGTTCCTGCTGTTCCGAGCAAACCCACAGCTTCCCCGCGTTTGCTGGCGGGCACAATGTCAGCGAGATAGGCAGTCTGCCCCGTAGGCGTGAAGCCTGTTGAAAAACCGTGAATGAGTCGAAGCAAGAGAAATCCGGCAACAGATGTGAGCACCGGATACATGAGGCTGCAGGCGAAGCATACGATGGAGCCTGCCATCATTACCGGTACGCGGCCCAGCCTGTCGGCGATCTTACCGCTGAACGGTCGCGATAATAACGCCGTGATGGTGAACAGTGAGATGATGAAACCTTTATACTCCGCTCCGCCAAGGGATGTGAGGTAGGCAGGAAGCTCCGGCACGATCATGTTGAAGCTCGCGAAGAACAGCAGCGAGCTCAGACACATCAGCCAGAACGGTTTCGTATAGGTTTTCTCCAGTCTTACCGGGTCGCTCAAGCCTGCTGTGTTTGTTCCTGGGCGCCCAGCAAAAATGCCTTGATGAATTCGTCAAGGTCTCCGTCGAGCACGTTCTGGGCATCGGTGCGTTCCACTGCCGTGCGTGCATCTTTTACCAGCTTGTAAGGGTGTAGCACGTAGTTTCTGATCTGTGATCCGAAGTCTATTTTCATTTTTCCGGCTTCGATCTTATCGCGTTCGGCATTGCGCTTTTCCATCTCCACCTGATAGAGCTTCGACTTCAGCATCTGCATGGCCTTCTCACGGTTGGCGTGCTGCGACCGCTCTACCTGGCACACAATGACGATACCGGTAGGCTTGTGGGTAAGTTGTACTTTGGTCTCGACCTTGTTCACGTTCTGGCCACCGGCGCCACCTGAACGCGAGGTCTGGATCTCGATGTCTGCGGGATTGATCTCGATATTGATGGTTTCGTCTACCACGGGATAGACAAACACAGAGGCAAATGATGTATGGCGGCGACCGTTGGAGTCATAGGGAGAGATCCTTACCAGGCGGTGCACGCCGATCTCGGCCTTCAATTTTCCATAGGCAAAAGGGCCGTCAATTTCAAGGGTGGCAGATTTGATGCCGGCTACGTCGCCGGTCTGATAATCCACCTGGGTGACCTTGTACCCGCTCTTTTCGCCCCACATGATGTACATGCGGTTGAGCATGTCGGCCCAATCCTGGCTTTCGGTTCCACCGGCACCGGGATTGATCTCCACCATGGCGCTCAGCTGGTCTTCTTCCTTGCTGAGCATCTTTTTGAATTCCAGCTCTTCGATGGCTTTCGCGGCTTTTTCGTATTCGCGGTCAAGCTCATCCTCATCCACGTCTCCGGCTTCGTGAAATTCATTCAGCACGTCCAGGTCGTCGAGCATTTTGCTCACCTTCTCATAGGCGTCTGTCCACACTTTTTTGGTGCGGATGTTCTTAAGAATGGTTTCGGCTTGTTTGGGATTGTTCCAGAAATCGGCTTGCTGGGTGATCAGCTCTTCGTCTTTTACTTCAAGGCTCTTACGGTCGTAGTCAAAGATACCTCCTCAAGGCGCTCACACGAGCCTTCAAGTCTTTCAACTGTTCAGTAGTCATTCTGCTGCTGGTTTTATAAATATTAGGTGCAAATATACCTTATCTGGGGGAATGACAAAGGATCAAAGACATTTACGACATGCCTTTGTGGTCTTTGCGCTTCTTTCTTCGCCCGCCGTAGCAATTGCACAGGTGGGGCGGTCTTTGCGTGAACTGCCTTCAGTAAGGCGACATCAAATTCCTCGTATCAGGCCTGTAGAACGGCGAATCTTCTCCCACCGTCAGCAGCCGGTATTTATAGTTGATCCGCTGCGATTTCTTTTTGATGAGCATCATCGGCAGTCCCACACCCAGCGCAGATAAGCTCACCGTTGACACCCAGTTGTCCAGGCTCGGCTCTTCACCCTGGATCACTGTTACATTTAACTGGTCGATCAGGAACAGCCCGGTGCCGAGCACTACCATGGCACTGCCAATCCTGTTGGCGAAAGTTGAGCGCTTAAAATATATTCTTTCGATCCGGTAATAGGGTATGGTATCCCGGTGGATCTTCACACCGTTTTCAAAAAGATTGTTGATGTACGATGTTTTGACGGTGCGTTCATTCTTCAGTTTAAAAACAAACTCATCGCCCGGGTAAAGCCTCAGCACGACTTTCTCATTCTTTAAAAGCACCAACTGTTTTTGCGCAGTTGCCGGCACCACGGCAGACAGGGCGATCATGATAAGAAAAAAGCTGGCAGGCTTCAAGCGCTTGGTTTTATGATAGAACGATTTAAAAGTAAAAAAAATTGGCGGACATGTCTGCCCGCCAATAAAAACTATATAACTATAAAACCGTTACATTTTTACAACCCATCCGAACGGATCAGGTTTTGTGCCGCGCTTGATAGCTTCCAGTTCCTTATACACTTTATTCGCGAACTCACGCTTCTCTACCGGAGGCAGCCGGTGATCTACTCCTTCATGGCCGATCACTTCAATGTGCGCAATGGTGGCCGCTGTTCCCGCTCCAAATGCTTCTTTCACACGTCCCTGCTCCAGCGCATCCACAAGCTCCTTAACAGAGATCTTGCGCTCTTCCACATTCATGCCCCAGTGACGCGCCAGCTTCAGCACACTGTCGCGGGTGATGCCTGCCAGGATCGAGTCGCTCAATGCCGGCGTTACCAGCGTATCGTCGATCACAAACATCACGTTCATCGTTCCGGATTCTTCTATGTACTGATGCGCTTTGCCATCGGTCCAGATCAGCTGGTGATAACCCTGATCCTGGGCGAGCTTTGATGGATAGATCGATCCTCCGTAGTTGCCAGCTGCTTTTGCGTAGCCGGTTCCGCCCTGCACGGCGCGCGTATAATGCGTCTCGATCTTTACCCGCACCGGTGTTGAATAGTAGGCCCCGGCAGGACTCAGAATGATCATGAACGTAAAATCCTGTGACGGCCTGATCCCGATATATTCATCGGCCGAGAACATGAACGGCCTGATGTAGAGCGACGCGCCTTCCTGCGAAGGGATCCACCGCCGGTCTGTATCGATCAGTGTGCTGAGGCCTTCCATAAAAAACTCTTCCGGAAGCACCGGCATACACATACGCTCGGCGGAAATGTTGAGTCTTTTCAAATTATCCAGCGGCCTGAAAACCATCGCTTCGCCACTGGAAGAATGGTAGGCCTTCATGCCTTCGAAAATGGACTGGCCATAGTGAATGGCCGGTGTTGCAGGACTGACGGGAATATGGCCATAGGGCAGGATCCTGAACCCTCCCCAGCTTCCTTTCCGGAAATCTGCCATCAGCATATGATCGCTGTAAACTTTCCCGAATGGAAGATTGGTAAAATCCACTTCCGGGAGCCGCGATCGTTTTACGTGCTCTATCTCAATTTTAAGTGTCTCGACCATGGTTAATGAGTTTCCAGGCAAGATACACCTAAATTCCCGAATCGACTAACGTTAGTTAGGGTTAAGATTGTGTTAAATTCTGGCTTTCCAGGGGGTATCTTCCACATTCAGCTCCGCGCCCATTTTCCGGGCCAGCACAAAGAGATAATCTGAAAGACGGTTGAGATAACGTACCACGAGCAGGTCTATGGGTTCCTGTGCGTGCAGGGCAATGGTAAGCCGCTCAGCCCTGCGGCAAACGGTGCGGGCCACATGGCAGAACGATACGGATTGATGGCCTCCCGGCAGAATGAAGAACTTCATCGGGGGCAGCTGCGCATCCATGGCGTCGATCTCTTTTTCGAGGGCCGTTACATCCGCTTCCGACAAGGAAGGGATCTTCACTTTGGTGTTGCCGGGCTCCGTGGCGAGAATAGAGCCGGTAACAAAGAGGTTGTCTTGTATGGAGATGAGAAAATCCTTGCGTTTTTCGTTCACGGGCTGGTCGCGCACCACACCGATCCATGAGTTGAGCTCATCCACGGTGCCGTAAGTGTCTATGCGGAGGTCGGCCTTCGAAACACGTTTGCCCCCGAAGAGCGCCGTAGTGCCCTGGTCGCCGGTTTTAGTGTAGATCTTCATGCTGCTAATTTAGGGAAAGCATCGAAGTCGAAGTTGACAAAATCCCGATTGTCATCGGGAACAGTTGACAACGCCTGGGAAACCGTTCATGGTTAGTGTTACAATGAATTGAAAGAGAATAGGGTAGTTGACTCCACACGTTGTCAATTGCCCCTTGTCAATTGTCAACTATTCACCGCAACAGCCACTTTTGCGCGGTTCACATTGTCATTCTTGCGGTCCCATTCGATGAGGCCATCGCGCAGGCGGATGATACGGTGTGCATAGTGAGCGATATCGTCTTCGTGCGTTACCATGATGATGGTGTTGCCTTTGTCGTGAAGCTCCTGGAAGAGGTTCATGATATCGTAAGACGTTTTTGTGTCGAGGTTACCGGTAGGTTCGTCGGCGAGGATAATGGAAGGGTTGTTCACCAGGGCGCGGGCAATGGCTACACGCTGGCGCTGGCCGCCGGAAAGCTCGTTGGGCTTGTGATGATAGCGGTCGGCCAGGCTTACGTTCTCCAGCGCCTGCATGGCCATATCTTCACGTTCAGATTTGGAATAGCCGGCATAGATCAGGGGCAGGGCCACGTTCTCCAGCGCACTGGCACGGGGCAGCAGGTTGAACGTCTGAAACACAAAGCCGATCTCCTTATTGCGGGTGTCTGCAAGCTCGTTTTCGGTCATTTCACTTACCAGCTTGTTATTGAGCATATAGGTGCCGGAAGTAGGCGTATCCAGGCATCCCACGATGTTCATGAGGGTGGACTTTCCGGAACCGGACGGACCCATAAAAGCCACGTATTCACCTTTATTGATGGAAATTGAGATCGATTGAAGGGCATTCACCGTCTGGTTACCCATTTTATACGTCCTCGAGATGGCGTGTGTTTCTATGATTTTCATCGATCAATTAGTTATTGGTTTGCTGCCGTAATTACAAAGATGCCGGGAAAAGTTAAAAAGTTGCCTTCCGTGTTAATACTGGAAAGGTTTCCGTTAAGTTTCAAAATTTCTTTCAAAAACCTGAAAACCGGTATCAGAGGTAAGGTCATTGGCCATTGAGACGCCCGTTGCTGATGAATGTTACACAATTTCGAATCACCTCGTCGTCTTTCAGAATGCGGGTATGCCCCAATCCCTGGGTAACGAGGAGCCTGGCGCCTGGATACACTTTTTTGAGCTCCTGCGCATGCTTCAGGATCACTTCCTTGTCGTTCTCATCATGAACGAGCAACAGGTTTATTTCTTGTTTCAGGTGCCGTATAAAGTGAAGGCTGGTGAATTCGTCGAAGCTCTTCCCATAGTGTTGCAGGATGTATGATTTGAAGAACACGCCCGTTCCCGGTGAGCCGTTGATGGCCTTCAGGTAGGTGTTGATGATCTCATCGCCGATGGTAGGGCTGGCGATGTTGATGAGCTTGCTGACAGGGAGACCGTTCATGGCGGCAAACAGTACGGCCCCGCCACCAAAAGAGTGCGCGATGATGGCGTGCGGCTCACCGATGGTCTCGTAGATCTTTTTAAGCACCGCTTCGAATTCGGCAATGCTGGTTTGTTTGCCTTCAGACCTTCCATGCGCAGGTCCGTCGAACGCAACCGCGCGGTATCCGGATGCCGTGAGCGCTTCGATGAATTTTCTGAATTGTGTGGCGCGCCCAGCCCAACCGTGAACCAGCAATACCACGGGGCCTGTCCCCCATGAATAACATTGGATCTGTTTTCCCAGTACTTCGATCGTAAACAGGTCGGCCCGTTGTGCCACAACTTTTTCCTTGTCGGGAAGCGGGTACCGGAGCGGGGTGAAAAAGATCTTGATAAAATACCGGTGTGCCAGGAAAGGCGCCACCTTCTCCACTTTTGGAAAAAACCAGCGAACGATCTTGAGCAGCGGAGGTGTCTTGTCCTTTTTCAAAGCGATGGAGGTTATACTTTAAACGTAAACGATTTCTCTGAGAAAGTGAAGGTGGCAAGATCAAAAACACGTTCTGCAAAGAAAACATCATTATCATAGCTCACCAGCACCACCGTGGAGCATCGTGTTCCATACCCGGGGCTTTTGATGAACATCGCAGAAAGATATCGTTCGCGTTCCAGCCCAACGCCGGTGTCGGGCAGCTGCGCGTCAGGAGCAGTGTCGGTGTTGTGGAGCAGCTCAAAAAGATCGTTGGGTGTAAAGGCATTGCTGGTGAGGGCGCACATGGCTTGTTTTCCCTTCTGAACCTTTGGCCAGGGTGTGTCCAGCAGGTGGTTGCTCAGCCCATGAAGGCCCGGCGTCAGTTTCTCGATGCCGCTGCCGTAATTGGAGAAATACCACAGCTCATCCGTTGTGCCGGTGATCAGGTTGAAGCCGTTGTATCGTTTTGCTTCCGGCTCCAGTTTCCGGAGGTAAGCTTCGGGCGTCTCGCGATTGATGAGATAGTCAGATACCAGGGGACCGCGCGAGGGTGCTTTCGGATTGATGTTGACGGGATCGCGATAGTTGGTGATCATGCTGATCTTACCGCCGCGCGACATTCCGAGCCATGTACCACAGGCTTCCAGGTCGCGACCGCCCAACACTTCGGGATGGTCTTGCCAAAAATCAGCGGCCGCGGTTCTGCGGTTGTAGAACTCATCGCGGTTGGCAGCTACTATCAGCTTGTATGAGGGATGCTCGTTGAGCGAAATGAAGATCAGACACATAATTGGTAATCGGTATTCGGTTTGGACGGTTTTGTATTTACTGGTTACTGGTTACTGATTACCATTTTATAAATTACGTCTCTCTCTTTCAGGTGGTTCATGATGAAGCTAAAATGTGCTTCCTCTTCGCCCAGGTATTCCGGCGGGCAGATCCCCTTACGGTTGAATTTTCCGTCGAGCACCAGGTGAACGGCAGCCGTGCAGGTGTAACCGGTTGTTCGTGCCATCGAGAGTGTGCTGGTAGGCTTGTCGGTGCGGTCCAGCAGGTTGTATTCGTACAATTTTTCCGATCCGTTCTCCTGTCCTTTGATGCGGATGCGCATGACGGTGAACTCTTCTTCGCCGGGTTTCAGTTTCCATTTCGGAAAGAGCAGTCGGGCGGTAACATCCACGGGGCGGATCTTCACACCTTTTACGTCGATCTCTTCATACGAAAAGAATCCGCTCTCGCGCAGCACCCTCAGGTATTCGATGCAGCCGGGATAACGAAGTGTTTTTTCAATCATGTCGGGGATGCCGGGCATGGTCCTGATCAGGGAGCGAAGGCCATCCGAGTTCCACGACTCCAGTGTGCCCACGCCATCGAAGTGAATGAGCTCCGGATCCGACAATGCTTCTTTCACCACCACCGCGCCGTTCTGCACATAACGGGCAGGCCGGATGTACTCTTCTATCACATCGATGGGAGAGAACACCGCTTTGTATTCGTAAGGCCACTCGCGTACCACGGGCAGGCCACCCACAAGGCATTCATAGGCGCTCACCTTCATTCTTTTGTTGTGATAGCCGAGAATGATGTTGCCCATGCCGGGAGCCACACCGCAGTCTGTTACGATGGTGACATTTTTCTTTTTCGCCAGGTCGTCGAGCTGAAAAGGATCTTCAGGAAAGAAAGAAATGTCGACCATATTCTTTCCTGCTTCAATAACGGTGCGGGCTGTTTGCAATCCCAGGAAGCCTGGCACGGCACCCACCACCAGGTCAAAGGGTTCGATCGCCGCCTGGAGCGCGCTTGTATCCGTGATGTCTGTTTTGCGCGTGCTGATGCCCGAAGCTTGAAGCGCTTTCAAAGCTTCTTCGCTGATGTCTAGAGACGTTACCTCGAAATGTTTCGCCAGGTCAAGGGCAATGGCTTTACCTACAAGCCCGGCGCCGAGTACAACAATTTTTTTCTTCATGGATCTGGATTGCAGTACTGCAAGTATACCATAAATTAACGATTAGAATAAAGTTGCAACGCAGGATAGATTAGCCTAAAAAAATGCAACTTGTGAATATCTTTTGTTGCCGCTAAAAAGCTTATGGATACAGACAAGATCTTACAAAAAGCGAAAAGCTCATCCTTTTACAGGTGGGTGCTGAACCTGGCGCTTGACCGGATGGTACCGTTTAACAAACCCCATGGCTTCAGGGTGGTTGAGATCGGTGACTACCGCCTGAAAATACTTTTGCCTTATCGCAGAAAAAATTTGAACCACATCCGTGGATTGCATGCCTGCGCGATGGCAACCGTTTCAGAGTTCACCACGGGCTTTTTGCTGATCTCGAAGCTGGACCCGAAAAAATACCGGTTGATCATGCAACGGCTGGAGATGGATTATCACTACCAGGGAAAGATGGATGCCCACGCGGAATTCGTCATTTCATCAGACTGGCTTGAAGCGAATATTTTTGGCCCGCTGAAAACAAAAGAATCCGTGGTGGTGAACTGCCAGGTTCCCATTCACGATGTAAAGGGTAATCACCTCTCCACAGGAAATGTGCATTGGCAGATCAAGGACTGGAGCAAGGTGAAGACCAAAACTTGAAAACTTGTTGTGTTAGTGTTAACTTAGATAGATATAACAGAACGCCGACCTGACCGGCTAACTTGAAACTTCAAATTAGAAACTTTCAATTTCCGCCTTAAACCTATGCGTAAAATAGATGAACTTCTGGCCGAGTATGGTGAAAGTCACCAGAACGGCACCAACAAAGCCATTCACTGGGTATGTGTGCCGCTGATCTTTTTCAGTATTGTGGGCCTCATCGCTTCTATCCCTTCCGGTTTGGTGCAGCGCTTTTTGGGCGAAGGAAATCCTTATGCTAACTGGGCAGCCGTGGTCCTGATCCTCGTGCTGGTTTATTATACCTCGCTCTCCATCGCGTTAAGCTTCGGCATGATGCTCTTCGGTGTTTTGTGTCTCTATCTCGCCAAGCTCATCGGGCAGTCGGGCATTGCACCGCTGTGGCTGGTATCGATCATCATTTTTATAGTGGCCTGGATCGGGCAGTTCTATGGTCACAAGGTGGAAGGAAAAAAACCTTCTTTCTTTAAAGACATTCAGTTTCTGCTGATCGGTCCTGCCTGGCTCATGCACTTTGTTTATCGCAAACTGGGTATCCCGTATTGAGTCTGAAAAAACCGTTGGTGTCTGTAGTCTGCCTGTGTTATAATCAGGCGAGGTTTGTGGAGGAGGCGATAAATTCCGTGCGCTCGCAGACCTACGACAACATTCAGCTCATCGTGGTGGATGACGCCAGCACCGATAACAGCGCGGCGATCATCCAACAGATCGTTTCAAAACATCCATCCATAGAATATCTCCTGCTTCCGGAGAATGTTGGCAACTGCGCCGCATTCAATCGCGGGCTGGCCCTGGCGAAGGGCGAGTTCATCATCGACCTTGCCGCAGACGATGTGTTCATGCCTGAAAGGATCGAGCGCCAGGTTGAATTTTTCTCAACACTCGATGCTTCTTATGGCGTAGTGTTCACCGATGCCATCTATATCGACGAACGAGGAAAATTTCTGCGCGAGCACTACGCATACCTCTTCTGGAAAAAACTTTTGAAGGCGATCCCGGAAGGAGACGTCTACCGCCATGTGCTCAGCCGGTATTTTATCTGCTCGCCTACCATGATGGTGCGCAAGCAAGTGATGGACGAGCTTCATGGTTACGATGAAACGCTGAGCTATGAGGACTTTGATTTTTGGGTGCGGTCGTCGCGCAATTACCGGTACGCGTACCTTGACCGCAAGCTGACCAAGGTGAGGCGAAGCGCACGCTCGATGTCTACAGGATGGTACAGGCAGGGCGACCGGCAGCTGCATTCCACTTACCTTGTCTGCAAAAAAGCGTTGCTGCTCAACCGCACAGAAGAAGATCATCGCGCGCTGGCGTTGAGATTGAAATATGAGCTGCGGCAATCAGTGTTTTCCGAAAACCGGGCAGAGGCAGATCAGTTCTATATCTTTTTGCGTGAAACCGGTAGGAGTGGGGTTGTTGACCGTTTACTGTGGTTGCTCAATAAATTCAGACTACCGCTTTCTTACCTGCGGCATTGGTATCATCGGATCAAGTACAATTAACCCTCGTTTATTTTTTCCAAAGCCTGAGCTCGATGGAGATCCGTGTTTTATCCGGATTGAGATTGGCAGCTCCGCCATGGATCAGGTAAGGCGAAAATACCAGCACCTCATTGAGCTGTGGATCGGGCCTCACCGCCGTATAAGCTCCATCGATCCCTGTGACGGCCGGCACATTGAACCTGACACCGTTGATGATGGCGCCGCCAGCCGTTCTTTCAATTTTCGACTCTGCCCAGAGATGACTACCGGGTAAAATGATCAGTGACGATAAGTGGTTGCTTCCCGTTACCGGGATATAGAGATTGATACAATCAGCATAATCTTCGAGCCACACGTCGCGGTGCAGCGGATTGTTGTCGGCTCTTTCAGGACGGATCACCCGGAAGTGAAATATGGACTGACCATCGAACGGATTTGTTGCTTTCAGTGGTGCGCCGCAGATGGCTGCGATCCGTTTTTCGATCGTTTCGATCCCCGATGGAAACTTTTCTACCGGGAGCAGCTTGGTCTTTTCAACTGCCGCGAGGTGTGTTCGGGTATCGGCGGCGAGGTGGTGATATTGCCAAAGCTCAAGCCCATCTGGTATGGTCAGCCCCGCTTCGCGCCACAGTGCTATCAGCAGGTTGTGTGCGTCACGGGCAAACGTTTCGTATAAGCTTTCAGGGAAAAGTGCTTCAACAGTAAATCCTTTGTTATGCCATGATGTGCCGGCGGTAAGGTCAACAGCTTTGTTGAGCAGCACCTCTTCTGTTCCGCGATGGGTGTTTCCTTCTGCAGTATATGAAAGTGTTCTGTTGTTGACCGTGTACTGCATGGTTCCTTTTACTTACGATTATCCTCTCCGGCGATCATGCTGAGGTAACTTTCATAACGGCTTAATGCGATGGTGCCCGCTTCTACGGCGGCGATGACGGCGCATTGGGGTTCGTTCACGTGAATGCAACGCGAACCGAACTTGCAATCGAGTCGCACGTCGCGCATCTCCGGAAAGTAGTCCGAGAGCTCCTGGTGGTTCATGTCAACAAGGCCCCACTCTTTGATGCCTGGTGTATCGATCACAAAGGAGTTGTTATTGATAGCAAACATTTCGGCAAACGTGGTGGTGTGCATTCCCTTTTCGGAGAAGCCCGAGATCTCACCCGTTTTCTGGTTGATGTGCGGGGCGAGCTTGTTGAGCAGTGTTGACTTGCCTACACCCGAGTGGCCGGCTATCAGCGTGATCTTACCTTGCAGCAGGGCGAGCACATCGGGTTGTGACTCCTGCAAGGCCGAAACAGTTAAGGCCGTCACACCGGTTTTTTCATAAAGCGCGGTCAGCTTTTGCTGGAGCTGCAACTCGTCATCTTTGAGCAGATCTTTTTTATTGAACACAAGCACTTGTGGTATGCGGAACGACTCCGCCGATACCAGGAAACGATCGATGAAGCCAAGCGAGGTGCGCGGATAGGCAACGGTGGCGATAAGCATCACCTGGTCTACGTTGGCGGCCAGCACGTGGGCATGCGCTGTTTTTTTGACCGACTGCCGGAGCATGTGATTCTTGCGGGGCAGAATATCAGTGATGGCACCCACATCGTTTGTCATTTCAAAGGTCACGCGGTCGCCAACAGCCACAGGGTTGGTTTCCTTGATACCTTCAAGCCTGATCTTGCCACGCACTTTACACACGTATTTCTGGCCGTCTGCTGCCAGCACATCGTAGAACGAGCCGGTTGAACGTAGCACCAATCCTTCCATGGTCAGTTGGTTTGCGTGCACACTATGCGCGAATGGTCTGCAAAAGTCATCACGATCTTTTTTCCAATACATTGCGGCAATACCGCATGATCTTCTCGGTTGCGCCCAGGTTCTCTTCCACGTATTGCCGTGTTACTTCACAAGCTAACAAAAAGCTCTCGGGCACATTCAGCATTTCGTATTTTTCTTTCAGGTCGGGGTAATCGGCAACGGCAAAAGCGCCACCCCGGTTGATCAGGTCTACGGCCTCCTGAAACTTTTCATAATTTTTATTCCCGAAAAGGATAGGCACCCCGTAGCAGGCCGCTTCCAGGATGTTGTGAAGTCCTTTACCAAAAGCACCGCCGATATAAGCAAACTCTCCGTAGCGATATAACCGGCTCAGCATGCCGATGTTGTCAATGATCAGCACAGAATATTCATCCAGGTTCTTGCCTTCTGCCTGTGAAAAACGTACCGATCTTACCTGCAAAGCCTTTTCCAGCTCCGAGATAAAAGACTCGGTGATCTCATGCGGCGCTAGGATGAACTTCAGCCTGTTCTCGTTGATGAGCGGGATCAGCACATCGAGATCTTCGGGCCAGCAGCTTCCCACCACAAATACCTTCTGATCGTTTTTAAAATTGGTGGCAACAGGGATGGGCTCATGCTGCCGCACGATCTGGTTCACCCTGTCGAAGCGAGTGTCACCGGCCTGGCTGCAGTTGGTGATGCCGATACCGTGCAGCAGCTTTACCGATTCATGGTTCTGCACAAAGAAGTGCGTGAAGTTGCGCAGGATCCTGCGGAAGAATCCACCCGTACCGTGAAAGAACAACTGGTCTTTTCTGAAAATGCTGGAGATAGAAAGCAGTGGAATGTTTTTCCTTTTGAGCTCCGCGCTGTAGTGATACCAGAATTCATACTTCACAAAAATGGCCAGCGAAGGTTTTACGATGCTGATCAGCTTCCTGGCATTGCCGGGTGTATCCCAGGGAAGGTAGTGCACAAAATCGGCCTGCGCGTAGTTCTTCCGTATCTCAAAACCCGAAGGAGAGAAGAACGTAAGAAAGATCTTGTGGTCGGGATACTCCTTTTTGACGACTTCGATAATGGGCCTGCCTTGCTCAAATTCTCCTAAAGAAGCACAATGCACCCAAACTATGGCTGATGTATTATTTTGAAAGGTATTTTGAATTTTTTTAAGCCCTCCCTCACGTCCTTTGACAAAAGCTTTGGCTTTGGGATGAAAGAAACTTGCGAGCCAGAACAAAAAACCCAGCAGACGAATCGAAAAATTGTATACGATGATCATGGCATCACAAAAATACAACTTAACCTTTGCTGCATATTTATTTTTTTGGCGATAGCAGAATAAAGCTGTAAAATCTTTTACTTTTGTATTCTTAATTATACACATAATTCCCCAACTATGAGATTTTTTACCCGTGTACTGTTTTTGGCAGCACTTGTTGCCAGTGCGTCCGTACCATCGTTCGCGCAGGAGGACATTGACCAACTGCTTAAGGAAGGCATAGAAGATGGTGAGAAGCTGATCGGTGCCTACATTGCACCCGTTATCAAGAGCGTGAGCTCAGGCTTGAACCAGGGCTGGTACAACACAGCCAAAGCACACAAGATCGCCGGTATCGATATCACTATAACAGGCAACGCCATGACTATTCCCAGCGGCGACCTGCTCTTCAAACCTGCTGATCTTAACCTTCAGAAAGTAGAATTGGTGCCTACATCCGGACAGTATAACGGATATGCGCCCACCCTTGCCGGTCCTGATATCTCCACTAGCTATCGCCTTAAGAATCCTGATCCGAGCGATCCGAATGCAACCTTCAGCGGCCCTCCCGGCCTCGACCTGAAAGGCAACATCGGTAAGAACTGGGTGCCTGTTCCCATGGCGCACGTGGGTATCGGATTACCCAAGGGCACAGATCTTAAGATCAGATACTCACCTACAGTAGACATCGGTGATGAAGGCAGCATCAAGATCATCGGTTTCGGTGTGATGCACGACATCAAACAATGGATCCCCGGAATAAAGCTTCTGCCTTTTGATCTCTCTGGTTTTGTTGGATACACCAAGTTCAAACTGGAATCGAGCTTCGAAGGTGACATCCAGGGAAGCAATCAAAAAGGTATATTTGAAATGAATGCCACCACCATTCAGGGATTGATCTCCAAAAAATTCTCTGTAGTGACATTCTATGGCGGCATTGGCTACAACATTGCCAAGTCTAACCTGTCTATGAAAGGTTGGTACGATGTTGATGAAGATAACACAAGAGATCAGAACGAAGTAGATCCTATCGATCTGAAGTTTGCTGCATCCGGCCCACGTGCTACCGTTGGTATGCGCCTCAAGCTGGCGATACTTACGTTTCATGCAGATTATACCATGCAGAAATACAAGTGCCTCACCGCAGGTGTAGGTCTTAGTGTAAGATAAAATATCATTCGAAGTACGGGCTACGATCCTGTATCGTACCTCGTACTTCGTATCTCTTACCTTCCTTTATAGTCCGCCTTTCTCTTTTCAATAAAGGCTTTCATACCTTCCTTCTGATCTTCAGAAGCAAACGCGAGATAAAAATTCTTCCTTTCAAAATGCAATCCTTCGTCGAGGTGTGTCTCGAACGATCGGTTCACAGCTTCTTTGGCGAGCTGCGCTGCAATGGGTGCCATCTGCGCGATCTCCCTGCCAAGCTGCACCGCTTCACGCAGGTACATCTCTACCGGTACCACTTTGTTTACCAGGCCGTAACCCATCGCTTCTTCGGCTGACAGGAACCTGCCTGTGAGCACGAGCTCCATGGCCTTTGCTTTGCCGATTGCCTTGGTGAGTCGTTGTGTTCCACCTGCACCAGGCATCACACCGATTTTGATCTCAGGCTGACCGAACTTCGCTGTCTCTGACGCAATGATCATATCGCAGGTCATGGCCAGCTCACATCCGCCACCAAGGGCAAAACCGGAGACCGCCGCGATCAGGGGCTTCTTAGTTTTACGGATCTGGTCCCAGGTGCTGAACTGATCGATGCGAAGCATATCAACCGCCGAACGGTCGGCCATCTGCTTGATGTCAGCGCCCGCCGCGAAAGCCTGCTCATTGCCGGTGATGATAATGGCCCGTACGCGCTCATTCTTATCCAGCTGATGCAGCGCTTCACTGAGCTCCTGCATCAGTTGAAGATTCAAAGCATTGAGATCTTTCGGACGGTTCAGCTGCACCAATGCAACAAAGGGCTCGTGTTGTTCCGTGACAAGAATGTACTCCATAATCAATACAAGATTAGACCCTGACTATACAGATTAACAAGATTAGCAGGATTTAGCAGGATAAACAAGATGGGCCAGGATTGATCAGGATTTACAGGATTAGCAGGATTTAAAAGTAGCAGAGGTATTAAATCCAGTTAATCCTGTAAATCCTTTAATCAAGGTCAAAAAAGAAAAGCCTTCCCAAGGCGGTGAGACAGGCTTTTCAAAAACCTACTGGTTTTTATTGGTGCTTATGCGACAATTAATAGCATTCTTTTCAGCCTTGTAACCTGAATTTATCTTTCTTTACGGCCTTTTAAAGGTCTATACAGCATTTAAACCGGATATGGGAAAAGTAAGGGTTTTGTTTGTCTGCCTGGGTAATATCTGCAGGTCGCCGTTGGCCGAAGCCATTTTTAAGCACAAAGTAAAAGCGCGGGGCTGGGAGCAATGGATTGAAGCCGACTCGTGCGGCACTTCCAATTATCACATCGGCGACTCACCTGATCCGCGCACCATCGCCAATGCTTCGAAGAACGGTGTTGTGATCGACCACTGCGGACGACAACTAAGCATAGAAGACCTGAACGACTTCGATCATATCCTGGCCATGGACAACAGCAACTACAATAACATCCTGAGGTTGCCCGGCAGCGAGGCGTACGCGCATAAAGTACAACTCATGCGCAACTTCGACCCTGCAGGCAAAGGAGAAGTTCCCGATCCGTACTACGGCGGCGAAAAAGGATTTCAGGAAGTTTTCGACATCCTCGACCGCACCATGGAGAAATTTTTAGATCAGCTTGAGAAAAACAGATAGGAAATGGTAATCAAGTAGTCGGTAATCAGTAATCAGTAAAATGCACTGCACCACCGATTACCGGTCACCGAATACCGATTACCAATTTACGGCCTTATGAGAAGCTGGAGTGTTGAACGCGATGACTGCTCTAGCAATACACCGGGTTTGCTCCGGAAAGTATCGAAGCTCTTTGCATCGTAATTTTTAATAGTGACCAGCGTAAGTCCTGTGTTGTAGTACACTTCAAATTGCTGCTGCAGCCGTTCGATGAGCGCCTTTACCCTGCTCTCACGAAAATCGATACAAAACGAAAATGAGATGGCTGAGTTCTGCATCACGTTGATGTGGATGTTGAGCTCGGTAAGCACATGGAAGATGGTGCTCATATGCTCTTCGGTGACGAACGTATAGTCCGTTACCTTGCACGAGATCAAACACTGATTGTCTTTGAACACGAAAAGCGGCGGAAGGTTTTCCACGCGGCACTCGTGGATCTTGGTGCCGGGCAGCGCGGGGTCATCAAAATTCTTTACATACAGCGGGATCCCTTTTGTGGCCAGGGGCTTGATGGTTTTCGGATGGATCACTGAGGCACCGTAGTAGGTCATCTCCGCAGCTTCACTGAACGGCAATTCTTCAAACACGGTAACAGCTTTCATCCGCTTGGGGTCGGCGTTCATAATGCCGGGAACATCTTTCCAGATGGTGACCGACTCGGCGCGCAGGCATGATGCGAAGATGGCGGCGGAAAAATCAGAGCCGTCTCTGCCCAGCGTAGTTGTATATCCGTCTTTGGTGCGGCCCAGGAATCCCTGCGTGATCACAATGTTTTTCTGCTCCTGCAGTTTTTTGATCTGCTGGATGTTGTTGCACGTAGTTGTCCAGTCTACTTTTCCTTCGCGGTAGTTATCATCGGTGGCAATGTAGTCGCGCGCATCCAGCCACTGGGCTTTGAGCTCCTGTTCTATGAGGTAATGACATACGATCTGTGTGGATACGATCTCGCCGAAGCATACCACCTGGTCGTAAAGCTGATCAGGGCTGCTGTAACTTTTGTGCAATTGTTGCGCGAGTGTTTCCCACGACGATGCTACAACATTCCATGCAGGGTGACCTTCCGGAAAAAGATCACGCATAATGCCGCTATGGTATTCCTTTAATAGGTTAAATTCGGCAGTGTAGTCCTGGTGCGACTGATAGCGGCTTACGATGCGTTCCAGGGCGTTGGTGGTCTGACCCATGGCAGAAACAACAACAACAAGATTCCCGCGGCTATGAGAATGTAGAATTAAGGCTACGTTTTTTATCCCTTTTGAGTCTTTGACAGAAGCACCACCGAATTTAAAAACCTTCATTTTTATAAACTAAATCGTTTGCGGATTAACTTTACAACAATATTTTACAAGTATGCAAAGATCCATTAATAATGCTTACTCGACAAGCATAGAAACTTCAAGGATCGCTCAGCCTATCGGCACGGCGCTGGACCGGTTCATCAAAAACCACCAGGACCAGTTTGCCTTTGCCAGCGGCGAACTTTCACAGTTGCTGCGCGACATTGCCCTCGCTTCAAAAGTAGTGAACCGTGAGGTGAATAAGGCCGGCCTCATCGATATCATGGGTGCCGCGGGCTCAACCAACAATACCGGCGATCAGCAGCAGAAGCTCGATGTGCTGGCCAACATCCGGTTCACCCGAGCGCTGATGAAAGGTGGTGAGGTTTGTGCGCTGGTCTCTGAAGAATCAGAATCTTATGTTGATCTCAACAACGAAGGCAAATATGTTATCGCCATCGATCCGCTGGACGGTTCTTCTAACATTGATGTGAACGTTTCGATCGGAACCATCTTCTCGATTTACAGAAGAAAAAGCATCGCAGGAATGCCTATCCAGGAGGAGGATATTTTACAGAAAGGATCTGATCAGGTGGCGGCAGGATACATCCTGTATGGATCGTCGACCATGCTCGTTTATACCACAGGGCATGGCGTGAACGGATTTACTTACGAGCCCAGCCTCGGCGAATATTTTCTCTCACATCCCGATATGCAGATGCCGGCAGATGGCAAGATCTACTCCATTAACGAAGGGTCGGCTAATTCATTTGAGAAGCCGGTGAAGGATTACATCCAACACTGCAAAGACAACAACTACACGGCGCGTTACATCGGGTCGCTGGTGGCTGACTTTCACAGGAACCTGTTGAAGGGCGGCATCTATATCTATCCGGCTACAGCCAAAGATCCGCAAGGCAAGCTCCGCCTGATGTATGAGTGCAATGCGCTTGCGTTCATCGCAGAACAGGCCGGGGGCAAAGCTTCGTCAGGAAAAGCACGTATTCTCGATCTCGAGCCGCGTCATCTGCATGAGCGCACGCCCTTTTATGTAGGATCGAAAAATATGGTAACGAAAGCGGAGAGTTTCTGAAATGCCAAATGCATAAACGCAGAGAACGCTGAGGAACGCGAAGACCGCAAATAATATAAGCGACCTCAGCCGTCTTAGAGCAGATTAAAGTTCGTCAGATATTTACTTATGTAAAGTCACAAAGAATCGCTATGCCAAGCGTGGCGTAGAAGCAACCTCAAAAAACTCTGCGGCCCTCTGCGCCTTCTCCGCGTACTCTGCGGTTAAGAAGCATTTCTACTTGCTCTTCTTCGCCTTAGGCTTAGATTCTTTCTTAGGCTCTGCTTTAGCTTCTTCTGCAGGCGCAGCTTCTGCTTTTGTTTCTTTCGCTTCTTCTTTTGCGGTGAATATTTCAGGTGCGTGTTTGAACATCACGTCATACCACTTCACCAGCTTCTTGATGTCAGAAATATAGACGCGGTCTTCGTCATATTCGGGCAGCACTGATTTCATGAACGACCGCAGCTCTGCAGGGTCGGAGTTGGCATCTACACCGAGGTCGTTGCCGAATTCCTTGTGGATCTTTTTGATGATGTCTTCCAAAGAAACGGTACCTTCTTTTGTGGTGGTGTAGATGGAGATCTCGTTCAGCAGCGACAGGCGGTGGCTGGTGGTGGCGATCATTTTGGTTTTCGCTTCATCCAGCGACTCGAGTATTACACCTGATTTTGTGGGGGCTACTACCTTGAACAATCCTCCCTTACCCGATACCGTGGCTATTTCTGCTAAAGTCATACGCTTAAAAAGTTGGCGGACAAAACTAAACAATTTTATCGCTGTTCTGCCAGCGCATTTCCGATAAATGTCAATAGCTCAGACCTTCCCGTTTTTTCTGTAGCTGAAGTGACCACGATCGGCGGCAGTTCTTCCCAGGTCTGCAGCAGGGTTGATTCGTAACGGGAAAGATTTTTTTGCAGCTCGTTCTTTTTGAGCTTGTCGGCTTTGGTGAAGACCAGTGCGATGGGCACCCCCTTCGAGCCGCTCCACTGTATAAACTCCAGGTCGATCTTTTGTGGCTCGAGCCGTGAGTCGATCAGTATAAAAAGGCAATAAAGGTTCTCCCGCTTCAGCACGTACTGCTCGATGATCTTGCCAAAACCGGCCCGCTTGTCTTTGCTCACGCTGGCGTAGCCATAGCCTGGAAGGTCTACCAGGTACCACGCATTGTTGATGATGAAGTGGTTGATGGTCTGGGTCTTGCCCGGCTTCACCGAGGTTTTGGCGAGCTGCTTGCGCTGGGTAAGCATGTTGAGCAATGACGACTTTCCAACGTTCGAACGACCTATGAAGGCAAATTCGGGCTTGTCGGGGGCGGGGCACTTTCTAACATCAGCATAACTTGAAACGAATTCGGCCTGGGTGATCTCCATCGGTTGTCTTAAAGTAAAGATTTAAGGGCAAAATACTAAGAATGTAAGTTTCGCGTACCTTATGATGTTAGAATTTGTGCTGAAATGGGGCATTTTTACTATATTAGCATCCGGTGTTTACTACTTTTTTACCTAACTTTATTTTTTTAAAACTTTTTAAGGCGATGTCCAGTATCAGGAGTGTACTGATTTTTTTGACTCTGCTCGCGTTTTCAATACAAGGGTTTGCTCAGGAGGATCCCAAACAGCTGGCGCGTGATTATTTCGATCTCGCCGAATCAACCCTTGAAGCTACAAAAGCGTTGGACCAGGCCCGCGATCTTTACGTGCTGGCCGCTGAAACCGATACAACTTTTGTCAAAGCTAACTTTGAAGCAGGTCACATCCACATCCGAACCATCGGAAAGGAGTTGGCTGTAAAATATTTCATGCGCGTATACCGCCAGGATCCCGACTACCGCTTCGACATCGAATACTGGATCGCTAAAAGTTACCAGTACGGTCTTGAGTTCGACAAGGCGTTGCTGTACTACGGACTGTACAAGGATAAGCTGGCCCGCAAGCCCAACTACCAGGGAAAAGACAAGATCGACGCCAACACGCTGACCCGCGCTATCCAGGAATGTGAGAACGGCAAAATGTATGTTTCCAATCCGCAGAACTTTTCCATCGTCAATATCGGCCGCGAGATCAACTCCGAATTCGATGACTATGGCCCCGTGTTCAGTGAACGTGAAGATGAGATCGTGTTCACTACCAGGCGCCGTGACGACAACTTGAACCAAAACGTGTTCGAAGACAACTTGCCCTACGAAGATATTTTCACGGCCAAGAAGTCGGGCAATGGCTGGGCCTTCGCCACCAACATTGGCCCCGTGGTCAACACCCTTTATCACGAATCGAGCCTCGCCTTGTCTGCCGATGGTAACACGTTGTTCATCTACAACGACGTAGGTGGCGGCGATATTCTTTTCTGCGAACGCAAGCCTGATGGTAGCTGGGGAGAACCTGTGCCCCTGCCAGGTATCATCAACTCGAGCTTCCAGGAAAAGTCCATCTCCATATCCAAAGACGAAAAAACTTTGTATTTCACCAGTAACCGCCCCGGGGGATTGGGTGGCACGGATATCTACAAGGCCACCAAAGACACCAAGGGGCAGTGGGCTAACGTGAAGAACCTCGGCCCGCGCATCAACACCCCGCTCAACGACGACGGCCCTTTCATCGACTACGACGGCGTAACACTTTACTTCAGTAGCCAGGGTCACAACGGCATGGGTGGATACGACATCTACAAGTGCAAGTACGACGAAAAAAATAACGACTGGAGCGAGCCCCAGAACATGGGTTATCCTATCAACACACCTGATAACGAAGTGTATTTCATCACGTCCGCCGATGGCAAACGCGCCTACTATTCTTCGGTGCGTGAAGACGGGATGGGATATACCGATATCTATGTGATCACATCGTCTGAAGACATCAAAAAAACAACACCAGTGGTTGCCAAACCTCCGGTAACCGAGACCAAAAAAGATACGGCTGCCACGGCCGTGGTGAAGAACGACCCACCCAAGACGGAGCCTAAGAACGATCCACCCAAAGTGGATCCGCCCAAAAAAGATCCTGTGGTGACGAAGAACGATCCACCTAAGACTGAGCCGAAGAAAGACCCGGTGGTGACCAAAACCGAACCGAAGAAAGAGCCCAAGAAAGAGGTTGTACCGTTGAAGTATGTGATCACGGTGGTGGATGCGCAAAGCAAGGCACCCATGTCGGCCAAGGTAAGGCTTCAGGGGCAGCGTGATAACATCATTGTACCCGTTTCGTCAGGTGGCCCTGGCGTGTATGAGTTCAGGATCACCAATCCCACGGCGAAAGATTACAGGCTTTCTGTAGAGATAGACGGTTATGTGTTCCTCAACCAGAATCTGAAGCTGCAAGGTGCACAAGACAAAACGTTAACGCGTACCATCGAAATGCGCAAGCTTGCCGTGGGCGTGAGCTCTATTCTCAGGAATATCTACTTCGATTATGACAAGGCGCGGTTCAAGACCGAATCTTATACGGAGCTCAACAAGCTCGAATCCATGCTTCGCCAGAACCAGTCTATAAAAGTTGAGATCAGCGGTCATACAGACGCTTATGGCCGATGGGATTACAACAAGAACCTGTCTCAGAAGCGGGCAGAAGCTGTTAAAGATTACCTCACCAAAAAGGGCATCGATGCGCGCAGGATCAAGGCCGTGGGTTATGGCGAAACCAAGCCGCTGGCCAGCAACGACGATGAAGACGACGGCCGTGAGCTCAACAGGCGCGTGGAATTCAAGGTGCTTTCAAATTAGCTATGAGTTTTGAGCCTTTGAGCTTTGCGGGAAATCCTCGAAGCCTGCAGCTTGAAACTGTTACCCGAATGACTTCCAAAGTAGGCTAACTTAGATTTCTTTGCTAAGGCTAAACCCTCTAACTTGGCCCCGGTTTTTTGACAATACCCGGAGATGACCGTATTACCTTATAAGGAAGAAGAAGCCGGAAAAAAGGCGCAGGTGGCTCAAATGTTCAATAACATCAGCCGTCACTATGATTTCCTCAATCATTTTTTGAGCCTGGGTATAGATCGCTTATGGCGTAAAAAGGCGATCAGGCTCCTGGCGCCACAGAAACCCCGTTTAATGCTGGATGTAGCTACCGGCACCGGCGACTTTGCCATTCAGGCGCTCGTGCTGAACCCGGACAAAGTTATCGGCGTGGATATTTCGGAGGGCATGCTGGAAGCGGGCAGGAAAAAACTGCAGAAAAGAGGTTTGTCGGCAAAAATAGAGCTTCACAGAGGGGATTCCGAAAATCTGGATTTTGAGGAAAATAAATTTGATGCCGTTACCGTTGGCTTTGGAGTGAGGAATTTTGAGAATCTAGAGAAGGGGCTGCGTGAGATCAACCGCGTACTGAAGCCGGGAGGTTTGCTGGTGATCCTGGAATTTTCAAGGCCCCGTACGTTCCCTTTCCGCCAGGTCTACAATTTTTATTTTAAGACCATTTTGCCTAAAATAGGCAGGCTGGTATCGAAGGACAGGTCGGCCTACACGTATTTACCTGAATCTGTCGAGGCCTTCCCTGACGGTACGGATTTTGAAAACATCCTCAAAAGAACAGGATTTAAAGATACAACATGCAAACCGCTGACATTTGGAATAAGCTCTATTTACACGGGGCGAAAATAACGGCCATACTGGCGCTGATTTTGTGCTTCAGCGGGGCGCAGGCTCAGAAACACCAGCAACTGAGCTGGGTGAAAAAGAACAATCCCAATTACGACAACCGCAGACTCACCTACGGATTTCTCATCGGTATCCACAGCACGGCCTATCAGGTTAAATATTCGGACGCTTTTGTAACACAAAGCTTCGACACGGTATATGCCGTTGAGCCCAAATGGTCACCCGGTTTTGCACTCGGGTTCATTGTCAACTACCGCCTGGACGAGCTCTGGGATCTGCGGCTCACACCCCAGGTTGCCTTTTACGAGCACAAGCTTCGTTACCTGTACACAGACGATACTCCAACCGATGAACAAACTGTGGAGACTACCATGGTGGAGTTCCCCGTGCTGATCAAATTCAAATCTGAAAGAAGGGAGAACCTGCGTATGTACATGATCGGCGGTGTGAAGCCTGCCATCGAGGCATCGGGCAAAAAAGATATCGAGAATGTTACCACTACCCTTGAGGTAACGAGCGCCAACCTGAGCCTCGACATCGGCTTCGGCCTTGACATCTATTACCCGTTGTTCAAATTTTCTCCGGAGATCCGTTTCTCCCGCGGCATGCTTAATGTGCTGGATAACCGCACCAACAAATACGGCCAACCCCTTGATCGATTAAACACCAATACCATCACCGTATATCTACTCTTCCAGTAATATGGATAAAAGAAATGTTTTGATCACCGGAGCAACTTCGGGGATCGGTGAGGCCACGGCACGACTGCTGGCTTCCGGAAATTTCAACCTCATACTTTGTGGCAGGAGGGAAGACCGGCTTCTGAAATTAAAACAGGAGCTCTCTGCAAAGACGCTCGTTACCACGCTCACCTTCGATGTGCGGGATAAAGACGCTGTCAAAAATGCGATCCAATCCCTTACCGGAAATTGGAGAAACATTGACGTGCTCATCAACAATGCCGGCAATGCGCACGGTCTTGATCCCATTCAATCCGGCAGCCTTGAAGACTGGGATGCCATGATGGATATCAACGTGAAAGGTTTGCTTTACGTGTCGCGCGAAGTGATTCCCGCCATGACCGAAAGAAAGGCCGGCCACATCATCAACATCGGATCCATCGCCGGAAAAGAAGTATATCCCAATGGCAACGTATACTGCGCCAGCAAATTCGCCGTGGATGCTTTAACGCGCGGCATCCGCATGGACCTTAATGTTTTTGGTATCAAGGTAACTTCCATCAACCCGGGCCTGGTGGAAACAGAGTTCTCTATGGTGAGATTCAAAGGCGATACTGAAAAAGCTTCAACGGTATACAAAGGTATCGATCCGCTTAGGGGCGCTGATATTGCTGACATTATCCTTTACGTGCTCTCTGCACCCAAGCATGTTGTGCTGGCCGATATTACTGTGTTTCCTACGGCACAGGCGAGTAGCACTTTGGTGAAGAGAAGCTAGCAGCGTCGTCCGACCACTGATTGTGTGCAGGCCATGCGCGAAGTGGTCTGACGACTAAACAAAGCTGAGCAGAGTCTGCTCGTCCATCTCATGCTCACCTTCGAAGGTGACTGTTTTCACGGAGGTGTTTAGTTTGTGGGTCAGTGTTTGCATTTCAGCAAAACGTTCATCGTTCAGGAACGGGTCTTTCTTTCCATACACCAGGTAAACTTCCTTATCGTGCAGTGCCTTTGAGCCAGTTTCCAGATCCATGTCGGGTGGGAAAATGCCGGCCCAGAGGACGAGTCGCGAGAAGGTGACCTGGCCGCTCATCACCCAACGGGAGGCGGTGGCGGAACCTTGTGAAAATCCCAGCACCGTTACCGGGATGTTGGTGTGCCCAGCTTCTGTTGCATACACTCCATTGAGATAGGAGATGTAGTTGGAGATGTCCATGAGCCTGTTCTCGCGGGTCATCCACGTGGCGCCTACACGTGCGTTCTTACGTCCTGAGGGTTGAAGCTCATCCAGGTAAAAACGCGATAGTCCTTCCGGTGCGATCACACAGATGCCGTGTTCTTCAAGCGCTTTGAATTTCCTCACGAAGTACTGCGCAAGCTGAGCATAACCATGCAGCACGAACCAGATCTGGCGGGTGGAAGTATTGATCTCACCCAGCTTGTAATACCGGGCTCTGAATGAAAAGCTTACTTCTTTTTCGATCATCCTGAAATTTAGGAATAAAAAAAGCTCTCGAATGGAGAGCCTTTTTCAATTGCCACGGGCTTTAAGCCCAGGGTAATTGATTATCTCTTGAATCCGAGTGCGCTTCCTCCGCAGTAGCTTGTTGAGCCGTCGAAGGTGTACTGGATGTAGTAGATGCCTGTGGTATTGCAGGGGTAGGCGATGGCAGAGATGAACTGTCCGTTCACTTTGCTGCTGGCTACCTTGTTGCGGTTAGAATCGAACAGGCTTACAACGATGCCATCTGTATCGGCGCCGCCGGAGCAGATGTTGATCATGTATTGCGTTCCTTTTGTAAACACGTATGAGTATTCAACAAATTCTTTTCCGCCTTTTTCGATCTTATAGCTTTTCAGGAAGTTAAAACCCGACGCAAGTTTGGGGATACATTGAGTACTTAGATTTTCTGCATTGCACTGCGCAATAACATCAAGGGCACTGAAAACAGAGACAGAAAAAATAAAAATGAGTAACTTTTTCATAGTGGCTTCTATTGATAAAATATTAGCTGATGATCTTACTTCTGATGTTTTTCGTAATTGAACTGATGTCTTCTACATCTTTGGGTGTGATCTCGATGGTGCTCGAGCTGTTGTCTTTGATCACCATTACACCGTCTACAATTTCGAAGGTCGATTCTTTATACGTGTACGTGATGTTCACCTTGTCGAACGACTTCTTCAGTTCTTCCATATCATTCAATAACGCTGCCATGTTCGGATCGCTTTCTTTATAGAAGGAAAGCAGGAGCATAATATTCTCGAGGATGATCTTTTGTTCGCCGATGGTCTCTTTCATTTCCTTGTTATCAGGATTGAGCTTCGCCACTTCGCACAGGATGTGCAGTGCTTCTACCCAACCGCCTGTCAGCAACAGAACGCTCAGGTTGGCCCGGCTCTGTGTTTGCAGGTGATGGTTGATCCTGTTAAAGTTCTGGGTGGTGATTAGCAAAAGAGAGTCCAGATTTTTGCTGTTGGTAGCCAAACGCCCGATGGTTTCAATTTCGAAGAACTGGCCGATATTCAGACCGTCGGCGAGCTCCTTGATGGAAGCCATGTATTTGATACCGTCCTGGTTCTGCTCGTAGATGTTGGTGTAGCCCAGGTCAGTGCCGTAAATACCAAGGTTCAGCGCTTTTTTGTAGTTGCTGTTGTACTTGGAGATGTTATCGGCGGAGTTGAGGTAGGCTCCGTTGTATTTTTTACCGGATTCCTTTAAAAGCACAGAGATCTCCAGCGGTGCCGGGATTCCTTGCAAAATATCTCCGATTACTTCTTCTGATATGGTGGGGCCTTCGGCTTTGGTTGTATCGAGGCCTTCCAGGAAAGCTTGTTCTTCCGTTTTTTTATTGGAACTGCAAGCGAAGAAGAGCGAAAGGACCAGCCCCGCAGTAATAATTCTCATAAGCATAAAATTATACGGATACAAAGTTAAAAATTCAGCATTCCCGGCCAAAACGTTACGTAAATGCGTTATTTCTTTTTTGGCAAACCTACCTTCGGTAGGCTCATTTTTCCGGGCATATTCCCGAACGAATTCACGAGCTTTTTAAGCAATTCGAAGTATAACGTGACATAAAGCACCAGGGTCATGATCCAGATCATCAGCACATTGAACCAATACGTGCTGATCATGGCTCCCAGCAGGTTTTTGCGGGGTGCAAAGAAGTGCGCACGGTAATCCAGCAGATTGCCTGGCTGGGGGTCAAGGAATATGGGGTTGATCTGTTGCACAAGCTTCCCGTTATATTCGATGATCCTGTTCTTTTCCGAAACATTGGTTACCAGGTCGGCAAGGCTTTCGTTGTGATAGTGGTTTTTGTAGTAATTGAGGTCGTACTCCGCATCCTTGTCTGCTTCTTTGAATACGATCAGCTTTTCACGGGTGGCCACGGCCTTGTTGTAGATATCCTGGTAGAACTTCCGGTAGCCGTTGAAGTAGGCCTCGAGTTTCTTATCGAACGCGGGGGTGAATTTTTCCAGTGTCCAGGGGGTTGCCAGGTCTATACCCTCCAGCCCTTTTTTAAAGAAGTCGCCCTGAATGGTGGTCTGGATAATGCTCAGTCGCTGCTGCAATCCTTCCCTCACGGAATCACCTTTTTCGGTAATGTTCTCGGCAATGGTTTTGCGCCTTTTATCCAGCTCATCCACGAGGAATGACGAACGGAAATCCGATTGTGCTTCGATCTTGTCCAGGTCGAAATAGGGCTCCTCGTACGAATTGTATTTGAACTGGTACACAGCCATGGCTTCGTAGGCCCAGCGCGACGCCATCATATCGGCCACCACAGGCACTTTTCCCTTGGTGCTGATCACGTTGTTGAGCTTGTCGAAGCTGAACAGCAGACCGCTCAGGATCATTTGCGGAATCAGTAAAAGTGGTATTAAAACATACACGGTCACGGCCGAATTGAACGCCGACGAGATGTTCAGTCCCAGCACATTGGCCATACACGATGTGGTGAACAGCACAAACCAGAACGGCAACAGCATGCTCCACTCCACTTCCAGGATCAGGTTGCCCAGCAGCACGAAGCTGAAGGTCTGGATGGCGGAGAGGGCAAACAAGATGATGAGCTTCGAGAGCAGGTAACTGTTCCAGCTGAGGTTGAGGAACGATTCGCGCTTGAGGATCTTCCGGTCGCGGATGATCTCTTCGGCACTCACGGTAAGGCCCATGAACAACGCCACGATGATGCTCATCAGCATGAAGGCGGGCATGTTCTCGTTGAACCTGAACAGGTATTCGTGGCCACCGGGGGCGCTCTTGTATTTGATGATCAGTGCCAGGATCAGCGCCAGCATGGGACCTTCCAGCAGGTTGATGAGCAGGTATTGTTTGTTACTCAGCTTAGACAGGGTATCGCGTACGGTGAAGATCCACGTTTGCCTGGCCTTGTTCGGCAGGTTGAGGGAGTGCGGAGGCTCTTCGCGCACGTCTTCCACGCTGGTGATCTTGAACCTTTCCTTGTAGAGGTCGTACCATTGCGGCGGCGTGATCTTGCGTTTGCTGGTAGGCTGACCGTATTCATCCACAACCTTCGCCTCGATGATGTTGAAGATCTGCTCCGGGTTCACGTTACCGCAGGTCTCGCACTGGCCGCGGTTGGCGTCTACCTGGAGCGTGGATTTTTTAAAGTAGGTCACGGCTTCAACGGGAGGCCCGTAGTAGGCAGGGTATCCGCCGGTATCCATGATCACCATCTTATCGAACATCTTGTAGATGTCTGACGAAGGCTGGTGGATCACCACAAAGATGAGCTTGCCTTTGAGGGAAAGCTCTTTCAGAAGGTCGATTACATTTTCTGAGTCCCGTGACGAAAGTCCTGATGTAGGTTCATCGAGGAAAAGGATGGCGGGCTCGCGGATCAGCTCCAGGGCGATGTTCAGGCGTTTGCGCTGGCCGCCGGAGATGGTCTTGTCAAGCGCATTTCCTACGCGCAGGTCTTTGCGCTGATCGAGGCCCAGGTTCTCGAGCACCTGCATCACGCGCTCATGAAGCTGCTGCTCCGTAAAGTTGGCGAAGCACAGCTTGGCGTTGTAATAGAGGTTCTCGTATACAGTAAGCTCTTCGATGAGAAGGTCGTCCTGCGACACATAACCGATCACACCGTGGATCTTGTCTTTTTGTTTGTGCAGGTCGAAGCCGTTGATGAGGATCTGGCCCTGGGTAGGTTCCACAAGACCGGCCAGCACCATGAGCAGGGTAGTTTTACCTGCACCGCTGGCCCCCATGATACCAATGAGCTTGCCCGGTCCTTCGGCGATCTTCACGTTGCGCAGACCGATGCCACCATTGGGAAACTTCAGCTCGTCTATGGTAGCGTTGAACGACAGCTTGGTGGTTTTGAGCTCTTCGTTGAAGTTGGCTACGATGTCGCTGTAGTACAATGCGTCACCGGCCTGGGTCTTGATGGTGCTTCCGTGCGAGAACAGATAGACCCTGTTCATCTGCATGGTAAAACCATTGAGCAGGTTGAGCTCGTCGCCCAGGTACTTGGTGAAATACATTTCAACGCTTTGCACGCGCATGAAGATGAGGTCGCCATGGATATGGCCGTGCACGTGCTTGTGCACTTTCTCATCACCCGCCTTCTCGGCAGCATTCACCAGCAGTATGTCTGAGAAGTTCAGTGTACCGGCCTGGTCGCCAATCACAAAACTTTCTATGAGGTCGTATTCGTCTTTGATGATGTTAAACACCGTGGAGACAGTGTTGATGATCTCCCTGCGCTGCGGAGAGAAGTTCTTGTCTGATCCTACCAGCTCGAGCAGCTTGATCAGCACAACCACTTTTTGTTTCTGGGTGAGGGTCTTGTTGATCTTTTTACAGATCCCCAGGGTTTTTACGGAGTCTTTTACAGAGGTGAGCTTGGTCCTGCCATCGTCTTCGTCAGCCTTTCCGTAACCCGAGAACTGGTCATAGAGGTCCAGGTATTCTTTTACAGAATCCTGGTCGAGCTCTGTTTGAAAAAAGGTGATTACATACTGGCGTTCTTTCGCGGTAACCCCGCCATCCTGCTTGGTAATAATGGCAAAAAGCTGGGTTAGGGCTTTGAGAATTTCCTCACTCATGTTTCAGGCAGGTTGGGCTAAAAATAGTTGATAAAGGTATTAAAAAATGCCGGTTACCTTCCAATTTATTATTGCTTAATAAAACCGGGAGGTAACCGAATGTGTAAGAGAATCCCTTTTCTTAGTACGTTTTAAACTCGAAAGGTATTTCTACGAGTTCAGAAAATTCCTGGCCAGCTTCTTCCATATCTTCATCGTCTTCATGAAAATACCAATGGATCTTCATGCCTTTGATATCCTCCAGTGCAGAGAGAACATCGAGGATCAGTTTGGAAGACGCGGTGTTGAAATATTCAAGCTTGAAGACGAAATCTGTTGAAGGGTTTGCTTCGCTGCCGTATTTGGCAATCCACTCCAGCACGGGCCTGTAAAACTCCGCTGAATCTTCCGGCAGTGATCGTCCTGAGATCTCAAAGATCCCATTCTTTTTATCGAGGATTATTTTGGGTGTATCTTCTGTTCCTTCGAGATTTAAGATTTCCATGGTATTATACGCTTTATTGTTTCAACATTTATAATTTATTCGGTTGCCTCTCTGGGTACATTAACCTTCAGGCTGAAAAAGCAGTACTCTGCTGACATTTCGGGGAATTCGAACTCCAGCTTGCCACCTGATTTTCTTGCCATATCTACAAACCCTAAACCTGCTCCGCCTTTTTCAGAGATCGTGGTGTTCTTGATGATCTCCTTGTACAATTCTTTCAGTCCCTCTTTGTCAAGTGCGTTGATCTTCTCCAGGCTTTCTTTCAGCTTGGGGATGTTCACCTTGCGGATGGGGTTGCCTGACATGATGGTGTACCTGTTGGCTTCCCGGCCTATGAGAAAGATCGCTGCATGGCTCCGCGTCTGGCCATCCACCAATTCATCACTGTGTTTCACAATATTCTGAAGCGATTCAACCATCACATTAAACACCTTACGCTTGATGTTTGATTCTTCTCCCGATGAATCAATGTTACGCTCGGCCATGGCCAGAATCGACTTCGTGGTCTCCTGGGTGAAGTCACCCTGGTAAACCAGAATCAGGTTCTGTGACATCATGGTGCGGTGCAGGTCATAGATAAATTTCATGTGTCAAAAAGGGATTTACAGTTTGTAGTTTGCTAAGTTATAAGTTTTTAACTAAACCACATGGGGCTAAAGCCAGTGTTGTGGGGTTAAAATTTAATTCCGATCAATAGTACATCATCTGTTTGTTTGGTCTCGCCGCGCCAGTTCTCCCATGCCTGATCGAAGATGCGTACGGCTTCCTGCATGGGCAACGTGTGAACCTGTTCGATGATCTCACGTGTCTTCTTAGGACCGAACTTCCTTCCTTCCGGACCGCCGAACTGATCGGGGAAACCATCAGAGCTGAAGTAGATCGAATCGCCTTTGCCCATCTTGATCTTCGTGTTGGTAAAGTTAGTTTGGTTCTTAAATATACCTCCGCCGATGGGGAATTTATTTCCTTTCACCTCTTCCATTGCGCCGTTCTTCATAATGTACAGCGGCCTGTGCGCGCCGGCGTATTCAACTTCTGAGGTGGCCACGTTGATCTTACACAACGCGATGTCCATACCGTCTTTCGTTGTTGAGTCTTCGTCCTGGCGCAGGGTGGTAGTAACACCTTCGTCGAGCAGGTCGAGGATTTTGCCGGGCTCGGTGATCTTACGGCTTCGTACGATATCGTTGAGCAGGAAGTAACCGATGAGCGAAAGCATGGCGCCCGGAACGCCGTGACCTGTACAATCCACCGCCGCGATGAAGATCTCGTCTTTGATCTGCACAAACCAGGGGAAGTCACCCGATACCACGTCGCGGGGTTTGTAGAGGATGAACGAATCGGGCAGTGCGCGGTTGATCAACCGTGTGTTGGGCAGGATCGCCGTCTGGATCCGTTTCGAGTAGTTGATACTTTCTGTGATCTTCTTGTTCTTGTTCTGGATCTCGAGCTCGATCATCTTGCGCTCGGTGATGTCGTGCGATACGACCAGCACGGATTCGAGCTTTTCCGATTCGTCGAACTCGGGGATCGCATTCACCTGCATCACACGTTTGCCCATCTCCGAAGGGAAGTCCATCTCGGTGGCAACTTTGGCGTTGGTGGCGTTCACCTGCTCTACGATGCTGAGCCAGCCTTCCAGGATCACGTTGTCGAGCTCGGTCTCTTTTGCTTTTTTGTTGAGGAAGCTCTCCGGCGCCTTGCCCGTATACGCTTCGATCACCGGGTTGATGTAAGAGATAGAGCCATCTTCGAGACGGGTGATGAGGTCAGGCGAGTTTTCTGACAGCGCCTGCATCTTGCTTCGCATCCGCTGCTCCTGCTCTGCTCTTCTCCGTTCGGTGATGTCGCGTGAGTTGAGGATGTATCCGTGAATGACGCGGTTAGACATGAAGTTGGTACCCAGCGATTCGATCCAGATGTAACTTCCGTCTTTGGCCTTGTATTCGTATTGTACCGTGATCTTCGTATCAGGACTTTCTTTCATCTTGCGGAAGAACTCCTTGTACGTGTTGCGGTAGTCGGGGTGTACTTTATCGATGTCGCTCTTGCCGATCAGCTCTTTCTGTCCGTAGCCGAGAATGCTTTCCACAGACGGCGACATGTAGCGGATGCTTTCGTCTTCTTCGTAAATGGTGATAACCTCAGAGGCGTTCTCCAGCAGGAGCTGCATACGTTTCTGGGTCCTGTTCACTTCTTCGATCTGTTCTTCGAGCTTCTGGTTGGAGCGTTGCAGCTCTTCCTGCGTGGCCTGCATTTCTTCGGCATTCTGGCGCAGTACTTCCTGCTTTTCCTTGAGCTCGTTACTCATCTCCTGCGATTCTGCCAGCAGCCTGCGGGTGCGTTCGTTCACCTTGATGTTGAAGATGGTACGGGCGAGGATCAAGCTCAACTCCTGCACGAATTTCACCTGCGAAGGATCGAACTTTTTGAAACCTGCGAACTCCAGCACACCGTAAACTTCTTCGTTGGTGATCAGCGGCACGATGAGGATACAGCTGGGGCGCTGATCGCCGAGAATACCGGAGGTGATGGTAACATATTCATCGGGGATCTCGGTGCGCATCACGGTATCTTTTTCGGCAGCAGCCTGGCCCACGAGGCCTTCGGCAAACCTGAATTTCGCTTTCAGGTATTTCCTACGTCCGTAGGCATAGCTGGCGCGCATCTCGATGAGCTGCTTTCCATACTCGTCTTCATTCACCACATAGAATGCACCCTGGATGGCGCCGATCTTGTCGATGATGAATTTGATCACGTCTTCTCCCAGGTCATCGATCGCGTCGTGCATCCTGAGGATCTCACTGATCTCGGCCACACCGCGTACGATCCAGTTGCGTTCCTTGTCCCTGCGCTCGTTCTCGATGAGGTTGTTGCGCATGTTGATCAGCGACATCCCCAGCAGGTCGTTATCACTGGCGGGTTTGAAAGCTGTATCATATTTGCCTTCGCCGATGCGTTGGGCGAACTCTGCGTTTCCTTTCAGCGTGTACACCAGCTCGTCCACTTTAGAGCCCATCTGGCCGAACTCGTCGCTTGTATGCTTGATCGAGTTCTCCGGCAGCATGCCCTGGGCCACCATGCTCAGCTTGTTGCGCATGGCGTACAGCGGACGTGTGATGGAGCGGGAGAGGGTCATCGCCAACAGCGTGGTGAGCGCTACAATGCAAAGCCCTGCGTAGGTCAGTGTGTTGATCACCGTGTTGGTCTCGCCATTGGCTTCGGCGGCGTCTATTTTGGCTACCAGCACCAGGTTGGCGTGGTCAACGGTTCTGGCTACTTCCAGCACCGAGGTGTTGGCATAGTCTGTTACCTCGGGGGCCAGCGGTTTGTTATCAATGGCTCTTTTGATGTTGGCAACCACTCTGTCGTTCTGGCTGAAGGTGGTAACGGTTGCCTTCTTGCGCAGCGGGCTCACGTAGGCGATGTTGCCGTTGAGCGGATTGTATTGGGCCAGCAGCACCTCACCGGTCTCACCCAGGCCATGGCGGTCTTTCAGCACATCAAAACCTTTGCTCAGGTTCAGCCTCACGATGAGCAGCTTGTTGCCTGCGGCGGTGGTGATAGGAGCGCCTGCGTATGTATGGAATCCTAATGAGTCGGTGCGGATGGTGCTGAAGTAGATGCCTTTCTGGGCTTCAGCGAAGAGCGCGCCGTCGGGATCGAGAAAGTTGCCTGATTTGCCATCGGTTGAGGTAATGATGCTTCCGGTGGGGGAAGTGATCAGGATCTGTTCAAATCCAAAGTTGTCTTTCTGTTTTACCAGGAAATCTTTCAGGGGATTGCCGCCATTACCTTCCGGCGCTGCGCCAGTTGTTTCTTCCGCTGATTCATCGGGCGCTTCACCCGATGTTGCCTCAGTGCTTTCCGTGGGAGCGTCTGCCACCATCATCGCCATAAGGTCTCCGCCTTCAGCCGGCGCAGGGGTGGAGGTGCCGCCTGACTTGATCGTCTCGGCCTCCTGCAGCACCTGGATCTTGGCTACATACTTTTCAAGGTAAGTGCTGAAATATCCTGCGCGGTTATCGGCCACCACGCCCAGGTTGGTAACATACTTCTCCTGGTTAGCCTTCCTGATGTAGTCGTAGGTAAAAAAGCTTATGGTTGTCACTGCCACGAGCGACAGGAGCAGTATAAGGAGGGTGATCTTTGTGCTTATGTTGATACTTTTCATCATGACCTTTCTCGCCAATGGGGTTTATGCTTACTTGCCTGAAACTCTGTCTGCTATCAATTGAGCGGAATCCTCTACAAACTTGCGCTGGTGTTCATTGAGCGGGGAGAAGGAAGCGATCTCCATCACGCCGGTCACCTGCTCCTGCTTTTTGAGGGATACGATGAGCAGGTATCGCGGAGAGGCGCTGCCCAGTCCTGAAATGATCTTCACATATCCTTCGGGGATATCATCCACGTACAATGTTTTTCCTGAGGCGCCGGCCTGGCCGATGAGACCTTCGCCGATCTCGTAGCTGATCACGGTACTTTCTGCGATGGCCAGGGCATAACCTGCCTTGAGCTCGAACGTACGTTTGCCTTCTTCTTCTTTCAGCGTATAAACAGCACCCTGCCCGGCGTCGAGCTGCTTGCAGATGGCGTGCAGTCCTGCCTGGATGATCGTCTTTTCGGTGCCGCCCTGCCTGAGGCTGTCTTTCACGTTGTCTAGCGAGATGGTAGCCTTGTCGGTGTCGCTGCGGTTTCCGTCGGCATCGGTTGTGTCGGTCTGCTTATCGCGGAACACCACCACTTCGTTCTTGTAAGTGAGCGCATGCCACACGGTGAAGGCGCCGATCAAAAAGGTGATGCCCGGAACAAGATAGACGTTGAACAATGCGGGATGCCCGTCTGAGATCATGAGGTTATAGGGCAGCCGGTAGATCTGATAGATGGAAGCCATAATTCCTACCAGGAAAAGCGCAGCCATGAGGAGGCTCAGCTTATAGCGATCTTTAAACAGGTCAATCATCTGTATTGCTTGTCAAGTTCTTTGAAAAATTCAACGATCTGGTCTACCCTCAGCACATGGTCGATCTTGGTGGCGGCCAGCGCTGCCTTGGGCATGGTATCGATCATACATTCGGTGGGCTCCTGAACAATGGTCAGTCCGCCTTTCTCATGGATGGCCCTCATACCTTGCGCGCCGTCGCGGTTGGCACCTGAGAGCAGGATGCCGATCAGCTTTTCTTTGTACACAAAGCCACAGGTGCTCAGGGTGATGTCAATAGCAGGCCTGGAGTTGTTGACCATCTCTTCGGTTGACAGTGCGAAATAATGTCCGAGCTCTACTGACATATGATAGTTGGCCGGTGCCAGGTAGACACCACCCTTTTTTATATTTTCCTTATCGTGTGGTTCGGTCACCTGCACAACGCTTTTGATGGAGAGCGCTTCCACGAATCCATTACGCACGTGCTTGAGTCTGTGCAGGCACATGATAATGGGCAACGGGAAACCCTTTGGCAGTTGCGACAGGATCTTCACCATACCCTGGAAGCTGCCCGCTGACCCTCCTATAACAACGGCTTTGAAGCTGTTATTTAAGTTGTATTTGTTCATGCGCCGTGACAGCTACCCTTTAATCCTTTATTTTCTTATAAATTTTTTCTTCGTTGTTCACCACAATGAAGCGGTTCGCATAATCGCACCAGATCAGCGACTCTTTCGAGCCGATGGCCAGGTAGCCGTACTTGAACAAGCTTTCGTGGAATTTCTTGAGCACCTCGTTCTGCAAAGACTGGTTGAAGTAGATCATCACATTGCGGCACAGCACGAGGTCGAACTTATTGAAGATCTCACCCAGCACGAGGTCATGTTTCCTGAACGACACGTTGGCGAACAGCTCGCGGTTGAAGATGGCGTTGCCGTTCTCCTCCCGGTAGTAATCTTTCAGCGATGATGCCGACCCCTGGAACCGGATGTAATTTTTTTCATTCAGTTCCATATTTTTAATGGGATACGTCGCCGTCTTCGCCCGTTCGAGAATATTCACGTCAAGGTCTGTGGCGATCAGGGTCACATCCTGCAGGATCCCCATCTCTTTCAGCATGATGCACATGGTGAGCACTTCCTCGCCCGAGGAGCAGCCCGCATGCCAGATCTTGAACTGTTTGTGGTTAAGCATGATGGCCGGAATGATCTCTTCCCGCATCACCCGCCAGAAGCTGGGGTCGCGGAACATCTCCGTAACGTTTACCGTAAGCTCGTCGAGGAATTCATTGATGAATACAGGAGTATCCGTAAGCTTTTTGAGCAGGGTGTCTACCGTGAGCTTCTTGAGCTCCATGATGCGCAGCACACGCCTTTTAAAGGATGACATGGCATAGTTCCGAAAGTCATAATTGTACTTTTGGTGGATGAGTTCAGAAATACGTTTCAGATCAGCAATGTCAATGTCCTGCATGAAAGGGGGCATTTTAAAAACCCAAAGTTAATTTTCAATCTGCCGTCTCTGAAGGTATTTTGGCGTAAATATTACATATGTTCATCCGCCTTGTACCCTGCTCATTTTCGAGGAAAATGAATTTAGGCATTTTGTGCTAAATAGCTGAAAAAAAAGCATTTATAACAACTAAACCCGGGATTATTATAAACTCACAGGGGCCTGCCAAAATTTTTCAGGCAGGGGGGTGCAAGTTCAAACACTTAAAATTATATTTGGCAAGTTGCAATCGATCTGATAAGCCCGCCTGATTGATGGCTCACACATATTCGTTCATAATATGGTAAAGCAATTCATCGTACAATGCCTCTTTTTTCAAAGTGATGAAAAAATGCATAAGCTCTTCGGAGCGCTGAGCTGGCTCAGTATCATGCTGTTCATTTATGCCGTGGTCAACCTCTTGCAGACCTGGCAATAGCAAGGTGAGTCTGTGAATTGTCTATTTGCCAGGGAATTCTTCCTGCGCAATGCGGAGCGCTTCTAACTGGAACCTCAGTGTTTTTTCAACTTCTTCCGCCAGCGCCCAGTCTCCGGTCTTCGCGGGCTTCTGTGCCAGCTTGCTTTCAAGGTCCCTGAGCTGCTGCGTGTAGTGGTGCTCTTTCTGTGTAAGCTCTCCTTTGATGCGTTGGAGCTCTTCCACCTCTCCGGGCCGCGATTGATTGCGTTCAAGATCCTGAATGCGCGAGATATAATCGCGCTCCTTGCGGGCCATCTCCTCTTGTGTTGCCTGCAGCTCTTCCATGTTCTGCCGCATCTCCTCTTCCTGAGCCTTCATCTGCTCGGCCTGCATCTGGAATTGTCCGATGAGGTCGCGGTTCTTCTGGGCCGCCTTCACCGAGGCCAACGTTGACGCTATTGTTTCCGCGAGCTTCTCCACAAAAGCGATCTCGTGCTGCTGATAAGCTTTGAACGAAGCCAGCTCCACGATGCCGTATACCTGCTTGTCTACCTTGAGCGGAACCATCACCAGGGCGTTGGGATTGGCATCGCCGAGACCCGATGTAATGCGGATGTACTCTTCGGGTATTTCCGTGAGCAGGGTTGTTTCTTTTTCGAGGAAGGTCTGGCCGAGAATACCTTCTCCCAGCCTGATCTTCTGTTTGTTGAACTTCTTGTTATCGAAAGCGAAGAGCGAGATCAGCTCCAGGTATTTATTGTGCTCGTCCTCATCGTTGAGAATGTACAAACCGCCCTGGTTGGAACCGGTGTATTGCACCAGCGCCGAAATGATCTTGTCACCCAGCGTGCTGATGTTGTCATTGGACGAACGGAGTATGTCGACGAATTTGGTAAGCCCTTCGTTGGCCCACTGTCTGCGTTGCTCGTCCACGTTCATGTCTTTCAGCTTCTGCTGCATGGAGATGAGCGAGTCGGCCAGCTTGTTCCTGCCCTGGGCATACTGGCTGTCGAGGTTCTTGTAATCGAAATCGAGCTTGCCCTCGCCGATGGCCACCACAAAATCGGTGGCGTCTTTGAGCTGCTCGAGCACCTCGTTCACTTCGTGGGTAAGGCTGCCGATCTCGTTGGCCGGATAGGTGAAATTCTGATGTTGGTTCAACGTATCTTGTTCGAGACGTTTCACAGGCTTCAGCACAAACCTGTTGAACAGGTAGAAAAGTCCGGCGAGCAATATGAGATCCGAGAAGATGAAGACAAACACCCAGGTCTCCACGGAATCTTTTTTCCGGTCGGCCTCATCGGTCAGGTCTATCTCGAGTCTTTTATACCAGTTGCTCAGCGTAAGCCAGTGCGCGGGTATGAGCATTTTAGCTTTTGCCTGGTCTGCCTGTGTGACCTGGGCTGCGGAGTCGGTTGTTGCCGTGGACTGATCGAGGATCACGGTGAGCACATCGCCGCGGTATTTCTTCCACGACTCCTGCAGCTGATCGTACGTGATCTTCGGAAGCCTCGACAGGGGTTTCAGGAAAACATCGGTGCCATCCATCCTTCCGCCTTCGCCCAGGACCTTCAGCGCATGGTCCTGCTCATCGAGCTTCGACGCAATTTCGGTAGCAAGGTGCTGCTGGCCGCTCAGGTATTCCTGCATGAGCAACGCGATCTGCTGCCCGGCCAGTTGGGCGCTCCGGGCATAGTCTTTCTTCTCCTCGACTTCTTCCAGCACCTCGATCTTATAACGGATGATCACATACTCGCCGAGTAAAATGAAGAACATGCCCGCCAGCAGGTAAAGCGCTGAGCGTTTTAATGACCTGTTTTTAAAGATCCGGATCATGAAAGTATTGACGATTTGAGGACTCCTGTGCTTGTTTATAGCAGCGCAGCTTTAATTCAGCAAGCTACTTAAATTTGGACCATGATTTACAGGATTTAAGGATTTACTGGATGCCTTTTTTGTCGCTAACCTCATCGACGTAAGTATTTGACCAGGATTGACCAGGATTGAGCAGGATTAAAGGATTTACTGGATTGCCGGGATTGACTCACCATCCTTACTACTTAATTCTTACTCCTTACTCCTTCTTCTGACTTCCTTTGCCCGCCGAAGCTAGCGAAGGAGGAGGCGCGGGTGATAGCGTAGGAGGGTGACTTCTGATTTCAATGTTTTTCGTGATGCTCAAGACTGGCCTTGGTGAAGCTGAACGGTAGAAGCGATTCGGCAGAGGGAGCTTTCACCCACTTGTGTTCCTGGTTTTGCATGATCACCTCGATCAGTTTTTCCTGGCGTTGCTCGAACTCCAGCATCACCTGCCGGCAGGGGCCGCACGAGGTGGCGGGCAGGGTTTCTTTGCCTCCTTTGCGTTTGGCTACCACGGCGATCTTGGTGATCTTTTTCTCAGGATGCAATGCTGCCGCGGCAAACAGCGCAACACGTTCGGCGCACATGCCCGATGGATACGCTGCGTTCTCCTGGTTCGTTCCCGTAACGATGGTACCGTCTTCCAGCAGCACCGCCGCGCCCACTAAAAACTTGGAGTAGGGCGCATAGGCGTGACCGGTGGCATCTTTGGCCTTGTGGGTAAGATATTTCGACTCCAGGTCAAGGTCTTCCAGGTGATCGACAATGATGAAATTATTCATAAAAAAGGGTCCCGGTGAGGGAATCTAAGTTATTCATTTCAGAGGGATTCTACATGAAAAAGTTTTCGTTTACTTTGCCGCCATGAGAAATATCCTGGTGCTCGGAGCTGGCCGCTCATCCTCATCCCTGATCTCGTACCTGCTCAACCACGCACAGGCAGGTGACTGGCACGTTACCGTCGGAGATTTTGCAGCGCAGGCCGCAGCAGAAAAAGTACAAAATCATGCCCGCGGCAGATCGATCCGTTTCGATATCAACGATGTGGAGGCGAGCGCTGCTGCCATTGCGGAAGCCGACGTTGTTGTCTCGCTTCTGCCCGCACACCTGCATCCCCTCGTAGCATCACACTGCCTCGCCCTGGGGAAACATCTTCTCAATGCCAGCTATGTGTCGGCGGAGATGAAAGGTTTTCATGCGGAAGCCGTTTCCAAAGGACTACTTTTTCTCAATGAGTGTGGCCTCGATCCGGGCATCGATCACATGAGCGCCATGCAGGTGATTGATCGCATCCGCGAAACAGGAGGCAGGTTAACTTCTTTTGAGTCGTTTACCGGAGGACTGATCGCCCCTGAAACCGACCCGGACAACCCGTGGCGTTACAAGTTCACCTGGAACCCGCGCAATGTGGTGATGGCCGGGCAGAGCACTGCCAAATACCTGCAGGAAGGAAAATACAAGTACATTCCCTATCAGCAGTTGTTCAAACGCATCACGCCCGTGCAGGTGCCGGGCCACGGAAACTACGAAGGTTACGCCAACCGCGATTCACTGAAATACATCGATACGTACGGACTTGCAGACATCAGGACCATGCTGCGCGGAACACTGCGCAACAGCGGTTTTTGTGCCTCCTGGAATTTGTTTGTGCAGCTCGGATGCTGTGACGATACTTATGAGATGGAAGGCGTGGACAAGATGACCCACCGAAGTTTCATCGACTCATTCCTCGAAGACCGCGGTTCCGTGCCGGTAGACCAGAAGTTGTGCGAACGGTTCGGTCTCGCTGCCGATGCTGCCGAGATCCGAAACCTGCGCTGGTCAGGACTTTTCAGCGACGCGCCCGTGGGCCTGAGCAAAGGAACTCCGGCGCAGGTGCTGGAGCACATCCTCAACAAAAAATGGAAGCTCGACCCGGCCGATAAAGATCAGATCGTGATGTGGCATCGTTTTGTGTATGAGCACCAGGGCAAGCGGAAGCAGATCCAGTCATCGCTCGTGGCCACCGGTACAGATTCAGTTCACACAGCGATGGCACAGACAGTAGGCCTGCCGCTGGCGATCGCAGCGAGGTTGCTCATGCAAAAGAAGATCGCCGCGAAAGGTGTGGTGATCCCCACTACGCGTGAATTCTACGAGCCGGTGCTCGCTGAGCTGCAACAGCTCGGCATTGTGTTCAGCGAAGAATAATCTAGTAAACATATCGGGAATACGCTGCCTGTACAATCTTGCTGAACAGGGGGTAAATCTTACATCTGCTTGTTGTGACGGTTTCAAAAAGGTAAATTGACTTACCCTCCATTGGCCCCATTTCTGCTTAATAGCCGTCTAACTAACCAAATGTTGTGATATGAAGAAAATTACCCGAACGTTTCTGCTTGCGGTGATGTGTACGTATGCCGTTGCCGTATTTGCACAGCCCAAAACTGCTCCGGCGTGGTCGGCAAAATTCAAAAGCCCGATCAACTGGCAGCGGGTTCATTCCCTCGGTTACCTCATTGTAAGCACCAATGACGGACTGTATGGTGTGAATCCAGGCGATGGAAAAATCCTTTGGGAAAATAAAAATTACCCGGCATTGAGCGCCGATCGTTTTCAGGAAGTGGACGGCACGGAGTTCGTCTCCATTTCTTTTCTGACTGACAAAAGCTCCACCATCCCCATGCAGGCCATCATCGAAGTGGTGGGCGGCAAAGTGTTGTTCGATTCGCAGAAAGAGCAGATCGGTGTGCTGAGCCGCCACGTGTTGCCTTCGTCCGGCAGGTTGCTGGTGATCGGCGTACGCCCCAACACGTTATCGGCTTCGCTTTTCATGTACGAGATCGCTTCAGGCAAACAGTTGTGGGCCAATGATGATCTCTTCAAGGCAGATCAGGCCGGTGGCAAGGGATTGCTCGGAAAACTCCAGGCCATGGGGCAACAGCTCAGCAATCTTCAGTCGCTCACCAGCGAGCCCGTTGAGCTCCAGGATCAGAGTATGATCATCACCCATCCGAACTATGTGATCAGGCTGAATTCAGGCGATGGCAAAGTACTCTGGAAGAACAGCATACAACCTTCCAAACGCGGCCAGGTATACTTTTCACCTTTCAAGAAGAATGTTGTGTATATAGGAACGGAAGTGGAGTCGGAAACAGGTTCAGGATTCACGACAACGTCTTCATCCAACAATAAGGAACCGCAAAAATTTTACACCAATCTTTATTATGCGTTTGATCTGGCTTCAGGCAATGCGTTGTGGAAAGAACCCGCCAAGGAAAATGACAAGCTGAACCAGGTGATCATGCACGAGAAGGGGATCATCATCTGCCCTCGCTCATCGCAGAAGCCTACCATCAACCTGGTAGATTACGAGACCGGAAAAACCATGTGGGGTAACAAAGGCAAAGGCGTGAAAGCGCAAGGCAGCGTGGTGAGCTATATTACCACAGAGAAAGGTATTCTCATCACTACAGCTTTCGACAATGCGTGGAACAACAAAGCCGAAGAGTATTACCTCAACCTGCTCGATCCCAACACCGGTACGTTGAAATTCGAAAAATCTGTGAAGCTGAAAGGTGACCTGGTGCGGTCGGAGATGGTGCCCAAGGGTTTGCTGTTCATCACCACACGCGAAGTGAACATTCTTGACACCAACACGGGAAGCCTGCTGTGGGGCAATTCGATCGAGGCGGGTACGTCTCTTACGGGTGAAAAGGTACGTCCGTTCCCCACCGGATCGAAGGGAGATAAGCTGTATGTCTTTTCTTCGAAAGAAGACGGTTTGTTCGAGATCGACAAGACCACCGGTATTTTCAGGAAGATGACCAGCACGAAAGTTGAATTCGGTGGCAAGGAGCTGCCGAAGGCTATCGATGTCGTTGCTGATGGCGTGCTGCTGTATTCTGATCAGAACGTTTTGAAATTCGGTTTCGATGGATTGCTGAAGTACAGCAAGTACTATCCGGCACCCCGTCAGCCGGCGCTGGTGCGGGCCTTGCTGATGGCCGAGGCGGTGCGTGCGGCCTATATCGGTGCTGCGGCGTCAGCTTACTCGGCAGCGTTTGCCCAGGCATCGGCCCAGACCAACGATGCTGCCGGCAAGGCAATGGGACAAGAGCTTTCGAAAGGGTTCGGCCAGTTGGGACAAGCCGGTTTTGCGTACTCGTCACGGGCGCTGAAAGAGTTTAATGCGCGTTACAAGGCTTCGCAGAACACCCCGAATTTTGTGATGATGATGACCACCCAGGAGAAGAAAGGCAACCAGCTGATCCAGGTGAACAAAACGAATGGCGAGGTCGCCAGCGCCGTGGATATCAAAAACGATAAGGAGCCCGAGTATGATGTGGACCAGATCTTCAACTACATTTATTACAGGCCAACCGCCGCGGAAATTGTCTGTTATAAATTATAAATTATAGGATGCCGGATGTTCACCGTGACCCGGAGACATGACGAATAAACTTCAAAAGGACTGTTTGCTTACAGTCCTTTTTCTCTTTCATACGCTTCATCCACCAGGAGGTCGAAGCCAGAAGCTGCCTTCACGGCCAGGTAGTCGCACCGTTCGTTCTCCGGATGGCCAGCATGACCGCGGATCCAGATGAACTTAGGCTTGTATTTTTTGTGCAGCGGGATATATCGTTGCCAGAGGTCGGCGTTGGCTTTCTTTTTAAAGTTTTGCTTCTCCCAGTTCCACAGCCAGCCTTTCTCCACGGCATTCACCACATATTCGGAATCTGAATAGATGGTGACGGGGATGCCTTGTTTCTTGATGGCTTCAAGTCCTGCGATCACGGCCAGCAGCTCCATGCGGTTGTTGGTGGTGCGGCGAAAACCTTGCGACAGCTCTTTCACGAGGTCGTTGTATTTCATCACTACGCCATAGCCGCCAGGGCCAGGGTTGCCTTGGGCAGCGCCATCTGTATAAATTCTGATCATCCGGGGAAAACGTTAGACTTGAAGATCTTTACGGCGATCGCCAGCAAGATGACGCCGAACACGCGACGCAGCACGGCAAATCCCGACTCGCCGATCACCCGTTCGAGCCAGGCGCTCGACCGCAGCACAATGTATACGATCACGAGGTTCAGCACGATGCCCGCCAGGATGTTTGCTTCCTCGTACACGGCCCGCAGCGAGAGAATGGTGGTAAGCGCACCGGCGCCAGCAATGAGTGGGAAAGCCAGCGGTACGATCGAACCCGAACCTTTGGCGTGCGGATCATCCTTGATGAGTGTGATGCCCAGGATCATTTCCATGGCAACAATGAAGATCACAATGGCACCGGCCACGGCGAAGGAAGCAACATCGAGCCCGAAGAGCTGAAGGATGGACTGCCCCAGGTAAAGGAATGAGATCATCAGCGCAGCCGAGATCAATGTGGCTTTTTCAGCCTGGATCTTTCCTTCGCGCCTGCGAATGAGGATAATAAAAGGAATGGATCCCAGGATATCGATGACCGAGAACAGGATCAGTGTTACAGAAAATATTTCCTTGAGGTTAAGCATAGGTGCAAAACTAAAACAAAAATGCCGGACTCTCATCCGGCATTTAGTCTGCATTAACTTAACCTAACTTGCTAAAACAAGACCTGGTACTGCAGCGCTACCGGCCTTTGTTATCGGATTTGGATTTGAGCCCCGATAGCTATCGGGATGAGACTAGGTCGATTCCCTGTATTTTCTCATATCTATTTTAAGGGATACAGAAAATGAGACCTGAGGCGGCAGGTGCTCATTTTCTTTTGTGTATCCTTGTTTAATTTCTATTGTAATGCTGTACACAATTCATTTGTCTTATTAATCTTCCAATACCCGGAACGTTGTTGATCGCATTCGCGGATCGCTTCGGATAAACTGCGCTGATAAAAATGTCAGGGACTACCGTTTACCCGGTAGCTTGTGCAGGCGGAATTAGCCTGGCAGGAATGATGGATCAGATAATGAAAGTGTGATGCAGCTTGAAGAGCGCTGGACGCAGATCGTAAAGTTGCGCCATCGACAGATCAGGAGTCCAATCTGTATGGACTTTATTGAGAACAAGCGTGATGTATGAAAGGTCTGCGATCTCTACGCAATGGAGAAGCTTTTCGTCTTCGCTCTCACCTTCTTTGGCAGTTTTAGTTTCTTCTAAAAAAACTGCCAGCGACAATGACCTTGAATGTTCGGCCTTGAGTGAATGCTGGTTTTTGGATGCTGCTTCGCCTCCATCGCCGGCAATGAGGGCGAGCGAAAGGAACTGAATGGAGATCAGGAGGAGAATGAATCGCATCGGACCTTTATACACTCTTGGCTGCATTAGTAAGCGCGTGGACGTATGGATAAAGATCTAAATAAAATCGGATAAAAGTCAAAAACAATCAATAATTAGCGACAGACGGCGTTTTTTTGAACTAAACAAACGATTTCAGAAATCGTTGCAGTTTTTCTATCTCCTCTTTTTTGATGGCCGGGAAATTGGCGATCCTGAAAGTGGAGGCTTTGAGCTCGCCGTAACCTTCGCCCAGCAGAAGCCCCTTCTTTTTGGCTTCCTTCTTGATGGACGTGACAACCTCCGCCGGCGCCGCTACCGGGATCACGGTAAAAGAATGCGCCGCCGTATTTTTTACAAGATGGGTCAGGTTGCTGCTGTTGCCGAAAAAATCCACCCAACGGTTGTATCGTTTCACGAGCTTTTTCTCCACGGCTTCAATGGACTTGGAGTCTTCCATCACCCGCATGAGCAGGTAAATGCCCAGCACGTTGGGCGTGAAAGGTGTTTGCCATTTACCCATCATCTCAGCCATGAAGGTGAGGCTGTTATAATGATCTCTTTCGCCGATCTTTTCAACACGCTCCATGGCCCTGGGGGAGCACACCATCACGGCGAGACCTGCAGGCAACCCGAAACACTTTTGTACGGAAGCAAACCAGATATCCGCCGCAGCGAAGTCGAGCGCAATGCCGGCCATGCTCGAGGTGGCATCTACAGCCACCAGGTGGTTGGGATTATTTTCGCTGACGAGCCTGATCGTTTCGTTGCTCACCTGCGTGCCATTGGAGGTCTCGTTCTGGGTAATGCAAATCACACCACCTTCGGCGCCAAAGCGGTACTTTTTCGGATTCACCAGCTCCTCACGCTCAAAGGGATACTGGCGCACACCTGAACAGATCCGCTTCGTGTAGTCGTACCATTTCTGGCCGAAGGATCCATTATAAAGGTGATAACTTCTCCTGGCAACCAGCGACTGTGCGATGATCTCCCAGCACTCGGTGGCCGATGAGGTAAAAAAGAGCGTGTAGTCGTCAGGTATGTTGAGCTTCTTTTTCAGCAAACCGATTGTCTTTTCAGAGATGTGCATGAACTCATCGCTGCGATGGTTGATGCTGAGGATACCTTTTTTAGCGGCCTCCTTTACGTAGCGCGGAATGTCGTCGTGGATCCTCGAAGGACCGGGATAAAAGCTGATCATGGCCGGTTATGATTTCTGGGTGGTCTCTGATTTCCGGTGAATGAGATATGTCAGCGCCAGCGCGTATCCTTCCATACCAAAGCCGGTCATCATGCCGGCACACTTGGAAGTAATGAGGCTTTTGTGCCTGAACTCTTCCCGCGCGTATACATTCGAGATGTGAACTTCTATCACTGGTGTTTTAATTCCACCGATGGCATCGTGGAGGGCTACCGATGTATGGGTATAAGCGCCTGCATTCAGAATGATGCCATCGAAGCTGAACCCCGTTTCGTGCAGCTTGTTCACCAGCTCTCCTTCTACGTTCGATTGATAGTAATGAAGCTCAACATCGGGGAACCGTTTTTTAAGCGTCTCCAAAAAATCTTCAAAGCTCTGGCTGCCATAAATGGAAGTTTCGCGCTTGCCTAACAGGTTGAGGTTGGGGCCGTTGATGATCTGGATTTTCATGACTGAAAGATAACAATAAGCGTTGAGCTTTAAGTCGGTTACTTCCCTTAACTTCGTACCTCGTACCTCGTCTTTCGTATTTTTTTATGTGGGAGCTGCAGATCAGGGACTTTAACAATTATCTGAAACTGGAACGTTCGTTGTCAGGCAATTCCGTTGAAGCTTACGTGCGCGATGTGAACAAGTTCTGGCAGTTCATGGAGATGAAACACCCGGGCATCAACGCGGTGAAAGCTTCGTCGAAGCACCTGCAGGGATTTATCGAGTACATCAACGAGCTGGGCATGAGCGCCCACAGCCAGGCCCGCATCCTTTCCGGCGTTAAAGCTTTTTACAAGTACCTGTTGTTCGAGGAGCTGATCGACAAAGACCCCACAGCCCTGGTCGAAGGGCCACGCCTCGGGCGCAAGCTTCCTGATACGCTGAGCTATATTGAAATTGAGGAGCTGTTTAAAGCCATCGATCTTTCTACCGCTGAAGGAGGCAGGAACCGGGCAATGCTGGAGATGCTTTACAGCTCCGGCCTGCGCGTGTCCGAGCTCGTGGATCTCAAGCTTACCAACATCTATTTCGATACAGGTTTTCTGCGCGTGGTGGGGAAGGGTAACAAAGAGCGGCTGGTTCCCATCGGGCGCGATGCTTTAAAATACCTGCGCATTTACCTCGAAGAGATCCGCGGCCGGTCACCACATAAGCCTGCGCAGAAAGGTTTTGAGCCTTATGCCTTTCTCAATCGCAACGGAAGGAAGCTCACCCGCGTGATGATCTTCACCATCATCAAAAACCTGGCGCTGGCCATCGGGTTAAACAAAACGATAAGTCCTCATACGTTCAGGCATTCCTTCGCCACACATTTAATAGAAGGTGGTGCCGACCTGCGTGCCGTGCAGGAGATGCTTGGCCATGAGTCGATCACTACTACGGAGATCTATACACATCTCGATCGTGACTATTTAAGACAGGTGATCACTGATTTTCATCCGAGGGGAAAAGGAGTAAGGAGCCAGGAGTAAGGAGTCAGAATGGGGGGAGTCAAGAAAACCTCTGGAGTAATGTATTGTTTTGGGGGCAGAAAATATGAAGTAAGAAAAGCGCAAAGAAAGAAATAAAAAAGGCGATGATTGTCATCGCCTTCTTTGCAGATTAAAATCCTGTTAAAATTTGAAGGTAAGACCCAGTGACAGCGGTACGTAGCCTGCTCCCAATTCGCCGTAACCAGCAACCTTGGGTGCGAAGTAGTAGCGGAAACCAGCGTGGATACCGGCTCTTACGCCACCGTCATATGCATCTACGTAACCAGAACCGGGACCATCGTAGCTGGAAACCAGGAAGCCCAGGAAACCACCACCGTAAACGTCCATCTTGTCATTGGTGATACCAAAAAGCTCGTTGAAGTGATAAGAGGCTCTTGCACCAAAGTCAATGAACCGGTATTTGTAATCATACACTGAGTAAGCCCGATTCCAGGAGGTGTGTCCAACGTAGCCACCGATACCCAGATTGTCTGTAACAGAATACTCACCGGATACCATCAGTGTCGTACCACCGGCGTAGTAGTAACCGACACCAAAGCCTGCATTCAATAAAAAATTTCCTTTCTGCTGTTGACCATTGGATGCGAACGAGAACAGTAAGGAAACGGTAGCCAGTAAAAATAATTTTTTCATGGTTAACTTTAGTTTAGTATTTCTCCGTGCGAACTTATAAAAAAACCATACTCTTTGGAAGGGCATGTAAGAGAAAGCTTCATTTCCATGGCAACAACGTTATCTTTGCGCCATGTATAAACATTTTATTCGCCCAATTCTATTTTCAATCGACGCAGAGCGCGTACACCACCTTGTGTTCAGGCTTTTGAAGATCGGTGGATACGTACCGGGATTCAAGGCGCTTTTGAGATCGATTTTTCATTATGAGAACCCCTCTCTTTCCCGCCAGCTTTTTGGACTTACTTTCACCAATCCTGTTGGACTTGCGGCAGGTTTTGATAAGGATGCCAGGCTTATAGACGAGCTCGCATGTCTCGGGTTTGGTTTTATCGAGATCGGTACACTCACACCCAAACCGCAACCTGGCAACGATAAACCACGACTGTTTCGGTTGCCGGCAGACCAGGCGCTGATCAACCGCATGGGCTTTAATAATGAGGGCGCCTTGGCCGCGGTGGAAAGATTGAAAAAAAGAAATACTTCCGTTATTGTCGGTGGTAATATCGGGAAGAATAAAGCCACACCCAATGATCAGGCGTTGAACGATTATGCCACCTGCTTCGAAACGTTGTATGAGCATGTGGATTACTTTGTGGTGAACGTAAGCTCGCCCAACACCCCTGGTTTGCGTGAACTGCAGGAAAAAGAGCCGCTTCGGCAGCTCCTGGCCTATGTGAAGCAGCTGAGCCTTGCCAAACCGAAGCATAAACCTGTGCTGCTGAAGATCGCCCCTGACCTCACCGAGCATCAGTTGAATGACATTGTGGAGATCCTGAAGTCAACAGGCACCGATGGTATTATCGCCACCAACACCACCATCTCGAGAGAGAACCTGATCACCAGCAAGGCGGAAACAGACCGCATCGGTAACGGAGGACTCAGCGGCAAACCGCTCGAGGCCCGTTCAAAAGATGTGATCCGGTACCTGCGCGCAAAATTAGGTCCCACGTATCCCATCATCGGCGTAGGAGGTATCATGTCGCCGGCGGATGCCCTTGAAAAACTGAACGCCGGAGCAGACCTGGTTCAGGTTTACACCGGTTTTATTTACGAAGGCCCTGGTTTCGCGAAAGCGATTAATAAAGGAATAGTAGGCAGTAGGCAATGAGAGTCAAACGTCCACGACCTTTCCCCTGATCGGAGAACATAGCTGATAATTACACCAATCTTTGCCTACTGTCCCGATCGCCTGCGATCGGGAATTGCCTACTGCCTACTGCTAATTGGCTTGCCGATCGAAGTATAACGTGGCTTTCACTTTACCATCAAACTGCTGGCCCGTATCGGGATGCTCGTAGGTACCTTCTTTTTCAATGGACACCCTTAGCCTAGACGTTGTAAGCTCCTCAACATTGTAGGTGCCTTCCATACCTATGAACTCATACTCATACGAGATATTAATGGCCAGGTCCCTTCCATTGAGCGCATAGGTTCCTGCGGTTGTCTGGTTGCTGTTGTCGGTCAGCAGCAGTGTGCCATCACTTTTGAACTCAAGCCGTATGGAGAAGTCGTCTTCGGTTATGGTAAACGGAGGAATAAGGCCTTTGGGATTGAGTCTGAAATCGGCTTTAGTGCCATTCCATACACCTGTTATCGGCGCTGATACTTCGTCATTGTCATCGCATGATACGATCAGCAACAATGAAAACAGGCTTGCCACACATAAGTTTATTGCTTTCATACTATCTTTATCATGTTTTGCATGGAAGGCAAAAAATCGTGCCCTTCACGGGTGGATTTGCACACGCGGAATGTGATGCCCACTGTTGCTGTAAAATGCAACTCCCGCTGATTACGCTGATTTTAATACCACATTGATCTGCGCTTGTCTGCGGAATTTGCGGGACCCGGTATTATGCAAGCAGAAAAACCTCGCTATGAAAACAATCAAACTGATCCTTGCTTTGCTTTTGATCCTGCTTTCGGTTGCAGCACTATTGTCGTGGAAAAACTATGAGAGACCACCGGTGACTTTTGCCAAACCTGTTGCAGTGCCTGTTACCATGTGTGGTTCTTTACTTGCGAACTGGTTTGACACAACGTACGCTCAGGCCAGGATCTTGCCAGGCCTTGGCAACCTTCGCTACAAGGTCTCCACGCGTTCGCCGAAGGCGCAGGAATTTTTTGAGCAGGGCCTCAGGCTCGTGTATGGATTCAATCACTGGGAAGCTATCCAGGCGTTCCGCGAAGCTTCGCGACTCGACCCCGACTGTGCGATGGCTTATTGGGGATTAGCATTGGCGTATGGCCCTAACCTGAACGATGTAAACCCCGCAGACCGTGAGCGCATCGCTTTCGACGCTATTCAGAAAGCCATCAGCAAAAAAGCAACACTGACCGCGGTGGAAAAAGACCTGATCGATGCCATGGCCACACGGTATGATGGCAAGCCACATGCTGTGCGCGATACGCTGAATGCTGCCTATGCTTCGGCTATGCGTGCCGTGCCGAAAAAATACCCTGACGATGCGGAAGCACAAACGCTTTGTGCCGATGCCATCATGAACACTATGCCGTGGGATTACTGGTTGAAAGACGGACTACCGAGACCTGCAACACAAGAAGCGAAGGTGGTGCTGGAGCGTGTACTGAAAAAATTCCCTGAGCATCCGGGAGCGCATCACCTTTACATTCACCTTGTAGAAGCTTCGCCCAATCCTGAGCTCGCGCTGCCCAGCGCACAGTTCCTTGAAACCGCCATGCCCGGTGCGGGTCACCTCGTGCATATGCCTGCGCATATCTATGTGAGAGTGGGGCAGTATGACCGGTCTATCATGCTCAACCAGCGTGCCGCCGTAGTAGATGAGACCTATCTTTCTGAATCCGGTAACCGTGGTATGTACCGGTGGATGTATTACCCACACAATGTGGACTTCATTAGCTTCAGCGCATACATGGGAGGCCGCAGCCAGCTCGGAATAGAAACTGCGATGAAGCTTGCTTATAAAGGAAGCCTGATCACAACTTCCAATCCCGCCTTCGCACAATACTTCACCGTTGAGCCGCTGCATGCATTCGTCCGGTTTGGCAAATGGAACGATATTCTCTCCTTGCCCGATCCAGATGCAAACTTCGTTTACGCCACGCTCGCCGCCTCCTTCGCAAAAGGAATGGCCTTTGTGAGGACCGGCAATGTCAACGCAGCATCAAAAGAATTGCACAGGCTCGATTCACTTTGCAAGCTCGATACCCTGAGCTCGATCTATTTTTCCTTCAATCCGTTGTCGGCCATTGCACAGGTGCCGTTGAACCTGCTGAAAGGGGAGGTGCTGATCAAACAGAACAAAGTAGCCGATGGCATCGCCGCGCTGCACAAAGCGATGGAAGCGGAGGATGCCCTTCGTTACAACGAGCCCCCTGACTGGAAGATACCGGTGCGTCATTATCTCGGCGCGGCATTGTTAGAAGCAGGTCAGTACAACGAGGCAGAAAAAATCTACCTCGAAGACCTGAAGAAAAATCCGGAGAACGGATGGGCACTCAAAGGACTGCTTCTCTGCCAGGAAAAACTGGGCAAGAGAACAGAAGCCGCAGCCACAACGAAGCGCTTCTCCAAAGCATGGAAGAATGCGGATGTACAGCTGACCGCTTCACGGTTTTGAAACCTTTAGTCGTCAGACCACTGCGCGATGGCATGCGCGCTGTCAGTGGTCCGACGACTATTACCCCTACTCCGCGATCCCCGCAAGGTCCAGGAAGAACGCATATTCCTGCGCCGTTTCCCGGTACACTTTAAACCTGCCGGTAGTGCCTCCGTGGCCTGTTTCCATATTGGTGCGCAGCAGCAGGGTGTTGTTGTCGGTTTTCATTTCACGGAGCTTGGCCACCCATTTCGCCGGCTCCCAGTATTGCACTTGCGAGTCGTGCAGGCCTGTGGTGACCATCATGTTGGGATAGGGCTGTGCTTTTACCTGGTCGTACGGAGAATATTCGAGCATGTACATATAAGATTCCTGCACATCCGGGTTTCCCCATTCATCAAATTCTCCGGTGGTGAGCGGAATATCGTCATCAAGCATGGTGGTGACCACATCCACGAAAGGTACTTCGGCAATCACCCCTTTGAAAAGGTGTGGTGCCATGTTCACAACGGCGCCCATCAGTAGCCCGCCGGCGCTTCCACCGGTAGCGAAAAGTTTCTCCGGTTTTGTATAACCTTCGTCGATCAGGAACTCGGCACAGTCTACGAAGTCAGTGAACGTGTTTTTCTTCTTGAACATCTTCCCATCTTCATACCACTGTCTTCCCATTTCCTGTCCGCCGCGAATGTGGGCAATGGCAAAGATGAACCCACGGTCGAGCAGGCTCAGGCGTGTAGAAGAGAAAGAAGGATTTGTGCTCGAGCCATACGATCCGTAAGCATAGAGCAGCGTGTTGTTGTTGCCGTCTTTTTTGATTCCCTTTTTGTACACCAGCGACATGGGCACTTTTGTTCCGTCATCGGCAGTAGCCCATAACCTTTCTGTTTCATAGTCGGCGGGGTTGTAACCACCTACTACCTCCTGTTGTTTCAGCAGCTTCTTCTCACGCGTGCGCATGTTGTAGTCGTAGGTGGAGCTGGGGGTTGTAAGCGAAGAGTAACCGTAACGCAGCAGCTCTGTGTCGAATTCAGTATTGATGGAAGGGAATGTGGTGTAAGCGGGCTCGCCAAAGTTCAGATAATGTTTTTCGCCGGTCTTTTGATCGATGATGCGCATAAGGGTATTGGCCTGCGCGCGTTCACTCAGCACCAGGTGGTTCTTGAAGATCTCTATGCCCTGTAGCAGCGTGTCTTTGCGGTGTGCGATCTTTTCTTTCCAGTTTTCCTTCGATGTGTTGGTCTCCGGTGTTTCCATCAGCCTGAAATTCTGGGCATCGAGGTTGGTGACCACGTAGAACTTATCGCCATAGTGATCGATGGAGTATTCAATACCACGCTCGCGCGGACTGAACTCCCTGAACTTGCCGTCGGGTGTATCGGCATTGAGGATCTGGTAGTAGTTGGTGAGGGTGCTGCCTGACCAGATCACCAGGTATTTGTTGGATTTGGTTTTATAGATGCCCGTATAGAACGTTGCGTCCTTTTCTGTAAACACCAGCGGATCTTTCGCAGGATCGGTATTCAGCGTGTGGCGATAGATCTTGTCCGAACGTAGTGTCAGGGAATCTTTCATGGTGTAGAAGAAGGTCTTGTTGTTGTTGGCCCAGGTCACATCGCCCTCGGTGTTGGGAACGGGCTTGTCAACGATCTTGCCGGTCTTAAGGTCTTTGATGTAGACCGTGTACCGCCTTCTGCTTACGGTATCCATACCGTAGGCCAGCAGGTTGTTGTCTTCGCTTACGCTGAGGCCGGTCACCTGGCAATACTCATGGCCTTTGGCGAGGTCGTTGACGTTGAGCATGATCTCTTCCGGGGCTTCAAGCGTACCTTTCTTGCGGCAGTAGATGGGATACTCCTGTCCTGCTTCATACCGGTTATAATACCAGTAGCCGTTGTCTTTGTAGGGAACCGATTCGTCAGTCTGTTTGATGCGGCCGATGATCTCTTTGTATAACTTCTCTTGCAGGGCCTCGGTGTGCTTCATTTTCGCTTCGAGGTACTGGTTTTCGGCATTCAGATAATCCAGCACCTTTTGGGTCTGCTCATCTTTTTTCTCCGCATTCTTCTGTGCGTCCGTGAGCTTCATCCAGTAATAGTTGTCCACGCGTTTGTTGCCGTGCGCTGTAAGCTCGTGCGGGACTTTTTCGGGTGACGGAGGCTGAATATCGGTAGTCTCATTTTTCACGCCGGGGTTGCAGGCGCTCAACAGGAGGGTTACCACCAGCAGTGGTACGGACCAAAGTGTTTTTTTCATAGGGACCAGGTAGTTTCTAGTTTCAAGTTAGAAGTTTAAAGTTAAGGAGTCCACTTATTGTTGTTCCGTTAAAGTGACCGCTGGCAACTTTAAACTTTAAATTTTAAACTTTAAACTGTTACCGGTAAACCGGTAACTTTCCCGTCAGACAATTTCTGCCGGAAAATGCGTTATAGGGGGGCGTATTCCAATGTTTTTATTTAGTTTTGCACGCAGTGTATGGCACAAAACACCTACAAGTCTAACACCTTCAAAAAGTCTGAGAAAGAGAAGCGGGGGAAGTCGTCTAAGTCAAAATTCAATTTCGAGTTTTTAAAAGATCCGCGGCTGAAGCTGGCGGGTGGATTCTTCCTGATGATCGCGGGGTTGTATCTCTTCCTTGCACTTTTATCCTATCTGTTCACAGGAAAAGCCGACCAGAGCGTTGTACAGGCGTTGTCTGACTCATCGTTGATGGAGTCGGGCCGCGAAACCGAGAACTGGCTGGGGCTGTACGGCGCTGTTACGTCGCATTATTTCATCTTCGAGTGGTTCGGTATCGCCGCTTTCTTTATTCCGCCGCTGCTGTTCGTCATCGGATTTAAACTTGTGTTCAGCCGCGAGCTGCTCCGGGTATTTTCCTTTAGCCTCTTCTCCATTTTTTCTGGCCTGTGGCTCTGCCTGCTCCTCGGATACATGACGCTGGTCAATGATGGCACCAGCGAATGGAGCTTCTTGGGCGGAGGCCTTGGTTATCAGCTTGCTGTGCTCAGCGAAGGCATGTTTGGCTGGGGCACGTTCCTCATCCTGATCCTGAGCTTGTTTATATTCATCATCTTTTACTTCAACATCACGGCCATCCCCGCTTTCCAGCCGAAGGACCCCAAACCGATGGGCACCGATGCCATTGTAAGCGATGAGGATCCGAAGCAGGGAGAAGATCCGCTCTTCTCGGCTTATAACGACGAGAAAGACAACTGGCCGGAGATCGTGAAAGGAGGTGAGATCATCCCTGAGCCGGTGATCGCCGCCAAAATACCTGACATTGTGCCGGAGCCCGTTGCCGCCGGGGTACAGGAGCTGAAGCTTGAAATTGAAAAACCAGTTAAAAAAGAGGTCAAAGCTGAACCCACGTTTACGGTTGAAGAACCAGTTGTAGATACCGATAAGCTTGCCGAACAGCTTGTGGAAGAGCAGGGCGTGTATGACCCCACGCTGGAGCTCAGCAGTTTTAAATTTCCACCCATCGAGCTATTGAACGAATATGACGGTGGCAAGGCGGGGGTAAGCCAGGAAGAGCTGAACCAGAACAAAGACAAGATCGTAGCCACGCTCGTCAATTTCAAGATTGGCATCCAGAGCATCAAAGCTACCATCGGCCCTACCGTAACCCTTTACGAGATCGTTCCGGATGCCGGTATCAAGATCTCGCGTATCAAGAACCTGGAAGACGATATCGCCCTGAGCTTGTCAGCGTTGGGCATCCGTATCATCGCGCCCATCCCTGGCAAGGGCACCATCGGTATAGAAGTGCCGAACAAGAACCGCGAGATGGTGAGCATCCGCTCTATGTTCAATACGCCGTCTTTTGCAAAAACAGACAAGGAACTGCCCATTGCGCTGGGCAAGACCATTTCAAACGAAGGCCTTATCATCGACCTTGCCAAAATGCCTCACCTGCTGGTGGCGGGTGCTACGGGCCAGGGTAAGTCTGTGGGCCTGAACGTGATCCTGACCTCTCTTATTTATAAGCGGCACCCTTCGCAGCTCAAGTTTGTGCTGGTAGACCCGAAGAAGGTGGAAATGTCGCTGTACAGTACCCTGGAGCGGCATTACCTGGCCAAACTGCCCAACAGCGAAGAAGCCATCATCACCGATACCAGAAAAGTGGTTCATACCCTCAACTCACTCTGTATAGAGATGGAGAACCGCTACGAGATATTGAAAGATGCCGGTGCCCGCAACCTGAAAGAATACAACGCCAAGTTTGTGGCGCGCAAGCTGAACCCGAAAGAAGGCCACCGCTTTTTGCCTTACATCGTGCTGGTGATCGACGAGCTTGCAGACCTGATGATGACCGCTGGCAAGGAAGTGGAAACACCCATCGCCCGCCTGGCGCAGCTTGCCCGTGCCATCGGCATTCACCTGGTGGTGGCTACCCAGCGCCCTTCCGTGAACGTTATCACCGGTGTGATCAAAGCCAACTTCCCCGCCCGTCTGTCGTTCAGGGTGACCTCCAAAGTCGACTCCCGTACCATCCTCGATGCCGGCGGCGCCGATCAGCTTGTGGGCCAGGGCGACATGCTGCTTTCATCGGGATCTGATGTGATCCGTCTTCAGTGTCCCTTTGTAGATACTCCTGAAATAGAAAAGGTCTGCGATTTCATCGGCTCTCAGCGTGGTTATGATACTGCTTACATGCTTCCGGAGTATGAAGGTGACGATGAGGGAGGCGTAAACGAGATCGATCTTTCGGATCGCGATGCCTTGTTTGAAGATGCCGCCAAGCTTATTGTGATGCACCAGCAGGGAAGCACCTCGCTGATCCAGCGCAAGCTGAAGCTGGGTTATAACCGGGCCGGAAGGCTCATTGATCAGCTCGAAGCGGCCGGCGTTGTTGGCCCTTTTGAAGGAAGTAAGGCCCGTGAAGTTTTAATCAAGGACGAGCTCAGTTTGGAACAATTATTGAGTAGTTTGCGGGAAAAGCACAGTCAGTCTTAACTTTGCATAAAAATTAAGTCATCAGAATAATGAAAAAATTGTTTTTAGCTATCGCTTTATTGGTTTTCGTTAAAATGACCTTCGCCCAGTACGACGCCCGGGCGCTGGAAACACTCGATGCCATGAGCAAAAAATACAAGAGCATCCCCGCTTTTGAGGCCAACCTCGCCTACACCCTGACCAATGATACCGAAAAAGTAAACGAAGAGTTCAAAGGTAAGATCACCGTGAAAGGTGACAAGTACAGGCTGGTGCTGCCCGAGCAGGAGGTGATCAACAACGGCACCACGGTATGGACCTACCTGCCCGAAGCCAAGGAAGTGAACATCGACAGCTACGATCCCAACTCCGACGAGATCAATCCTTCGAAGATCTACGAGACCTACAAAAAGGGATACAAGTATCTCTACCTGCAGGATAAAACAGAAGGCGGTGTTCTCTGCGAGGAAATTGACCTGGTGCCCGAGAAGAAGGACGCCCAGTATTTCAAGATCAAGATGTTCATCAGCAAAAAAGACAAAAGCGTTCAGAGCTTCACCATGTTCGATAAGAGTGGCAACCGTTATAAATACACGCTCACCAAGTTCAACGCCAACGCCAACCCGGCTGACAGTTATTTTACCTTCGACCCGAAGAAATATCCCGGGGTTGAAGTGATCGACCTGAGATAAATATAGTCCACAGACCACAGTCGACGGTCCACAGCGAAGCGTGTGAGGTCAGCTGTCCGTACTTCGTATTCCGATAGCTATCGGGACGTATGAACAGCAGGCAAAATGCCTCATTTACACGACATGCCGTGGACTGTGGTCCGTCGACCGTGGACTGGATTCACACCACATTTTCCTCGCTGCAGCCATCGTCGGTTAAACCCCATCGACTATTTTTGCAAGCATGAATTCCCAGCAGCTCTTCGGTCAGATCCGGAAAAAACAATCCTACCTCTGCATCGGTCTTGATACCGACCTTGAAAAAATCCCTGCCCACCTGCGTTCGTTGCACGATCCCGTTTTTGAGTTCAACAAGCAGATCATCGATGCCACCCACAAGCTCTGTGTTGCTTACAAACCCAACATCGCCTTTTATGAAGCGCTCGGGCCGAAAGGGTGGGAGAGCCTGCAAAAAACACTTGAGTATATTCCCGACGATATTTTTACCATCGCCGATGCAAAACGCGGAGACATTGGCAACACCTCCTCGCTATATGCCAAAGCTTTTTTCGAGCAGATGGATTTCGACTCTGTGACGGTTGCTCCGTACATGGGCGAAGACTCTGTGAAACCGTTCCTGAAGTTCAAGGACAAGTGGGTGATCCTGCTGGCCCATACCTCCAACCCCGGCGCCAGCGATTTTCAGCTGATGGAATCCCGGGTGACGGGTAGAAAGCTGTATGAAGAGGTGATCCTGAAGTCGAAGGAGTGGGGATCAACGGACCAGCTGATGTACGTTGTAGGTGCAACACAGGCCGAGAAGGTCGAAAGCATCCGCGCGCTGGTACCCGACCATTTTTTCCTGGTGCCCGGTGTGGGTGCGCAGGGCGGTGACCTCGAGCTTGTATCCAAATATGGGATGAATAAACAGTGCGGACTGCTGGTAAACTCCGCACGCGCCATTATTTATGCTTCTTCAGGAACCGACTTCTCCCGGAAAGCGGAAGAAGAAGCACGGAAGGTGAACGATGTGATGAAGCAGTGCCTCGACCAGTACCTGTAAGCCTTTCTACGCATTATATTTACTAACGAAGCAGTCGAGGCTGTCGCTGAATAACCCTTTGAGGGCTTTTCAGGAGTTGGTGCGCTATGTTATCAAGCATACCTCGTGAACAACCCTCAAAGGGTTAAACGCACTATCCGTCGTCAATCTGAAATCGTAAATTCCATGACCGAAGCTTTTCTTCACTACGTCTGGCAGTTTCAGTATTTCGATAAAACTGACCTGCGCACCACCGATGGAGATCCGGTGTCTGTCTTCAACGCCGGATACAGGAACACGCATGCCGGACCGGATTTTTTCAACGCCAAGGTCAGGATCGGTGGCATCGACTGGGCAGGCAGCGCCGAGATCCATATCCAATCTTCTGGATGGACCGACCACCGGCACGATGAGGATGATGCGTACGAGAATGTGATCCTTCATGTAGTATGGAATGAAGATAAGAAGATCAGAAGAAGTGATCATTCATTGCTGCCCACCATCGAGCTGAAGCACAGGGTCAGTGAAAAGCTGCTGCTGCAATACCGCAAGCTTGTCAACGATCCGCAGCAGATCCCCTGCGCGCCTTTTCTTCCAGGAATTGCTTCGCTCACACAGCTCTCCATGCTTGACAAGGCCCTGATGCAGCGGCTCGAGGCAAAGGCTACACGCATTCAAGCCACGTTGGCCCGCAACAACAACGACTGGGACGAAACCACTTACCAGATGCTTTGTAAGAACTTTGGCTTTAAGGTAAATGCTGAGCCCTTTGAGCAATTGGCGCAGTCGTTGCCGTATAAGGTGTTGCTCAAGCACGCCGACCAGCCCGTGCAGGTGGAGGCTATGATCTTCGGACAGGCCGGTTTTCTGGATGGTGGCGGCGAAGACGATTATTTTCTTTTATTGAAGCGCGAGTATGCGCTGCTGGGAAAAAAATTCAATCTTTACACAAGCCGCCTCAACAGGGCGCAATGGAAATTCATGCGATTGAGACCAGCCAATTTTCCTACGCTCCGGCTTGCCCAGCTCAGTGCGCTCATCGGCAACCGTAAGAACATCTTTTCGCAGTTAGTGGAGGCTGCCTCTTATTCAGACCTTCATGCCCTCTTCTCGGTGGCACAATCTTCATACTGGCAGCATCATTACCAGTTCTTTAAACCGGTGAGTGAAGCCGTTCCGTCTATGGGAACCATGAGCATCGACAACATCATCATCAACACGGTGGTTCCGTTGCTGGTGGCGCATGGCAAAGAAAAAGACGAGCAGGATCTTGTTGACCGTGCCGTGGAGATACTCCAGCAGGTGGCTACCGAAGACAATGCCATTATCAGGAGCTGGAAGGCGCTCGGCATCAAAAGCACCTCTGCCGGCGACTCGCAGGCGCTCATCGAGCTGCACAATAGCTTCTGTCTCAAACGCAGATGCCTCGACTGTAACATTGGCTTTTCCATCATTCAGCCTTCACACGCATGACGGTCTTCACCCTGCTGCTCCACATGTTATTGATCGGTTGGATCGCGTACCGCATCAGCCTGCAGGAACCGGGCCTGCAACGCGTTTTCTGGCCAGCACTCACCGTGAGGCTGATTTCTGGTATAGCCCTGGGGTTGGTGTACTGGCTGTATTACGGCGTGGGCGATACCCTGGCATACGCCCAGGATGGCGCGGCCCTGGCCGCCGTGGCAAAGCATGATCCGGGCGCGTACCTGAAGTTTCTCTGGACGTCGCAGCCAGCCCAACCGTGGCCTGTGCTGCAGACCAATGAGCCGCGGGCCCTGTTCATGGTCAAGCTCGTCAGCCTTTTCAGCCTGGTTTGCTTTAACAACTATTGGACGATTGCGCTGTATTTTTCCTTTCTCTCCTTTTTAGGTGCATGGTTCCTGGTGCGGCAGATCGGCTTGCGGCTTCCTGCCCTGGTGCCGGCAGCTTCCATGGCATTCCTGTTCGTTCCCTCTGCTGTGTTCTGGAGCTCGGGCGTGATCAAGGAAAGCCTGGCCCTGGCAGCGTTGTTTTTCCTAACTGGGATTTTCCTGAAACTTTGGTTCGGTGAAAAAGTGGCGGTTTATCAATGGCTGGTGCTATTGCTGGCTGCGTGGATCCTTTGGAACCTTAAGTATTATTTTGCGGCGATCTTCTTTGCTGTTGCCGTAGCCGGCCTTCTTTATAAGGTAGCGGCCCGTGTGCTCAGACCCGCGCGCTTCGGCACACAAGTGCTGGTCTGGCTGGTGGTCTTTATCATACCGCTTGGCATTGTGATGGCGTCGCGCCCGAACTTTCATCCCGACAGGATCTTCACTGTTATTGTTGAGAACTACCATGCTTACAGTAAAATTTCTTCCTCGGAAGACCTGATCCGTTTCAGCACACTTTCTCCTGGCGCCGGCAGCATGGTGGCCAACGCTCCCTGGGCTCTTTTTTCCGGATTGTTCCGTCCGTTCTTGTGGGAAGCGCACAACGTGCTTCAGATGGCCGCGGCGGTTGAAAACCTGTTCCTGTTCGTGTTGTTCTGCATCGCCTTGTCTTCAGCCTGGGCTCACCGAAGATCTCCTCATCGAATGCTGGTATTCAGCGCCGGAATGTATATCCTGTTGCTTTGTGTTTTTATCACCCTTTCCACTCCCAATTTCGGCACTTTGTCGCGATACAGGTGCGGGTACATTCCTTATTTCGTATTTCTGTTGCTTTGTTCGCCCCCGGTGCTAAGAATTCTGCAAAGTTCATTTAATCGCCTTGTTCTGTTTAAAAGGTAAATCTACCTTTGCGTGATACCTCATATTATGGATAATCCTGTGATCATTTTTGGCGCGAGCTTCCTGGGTAGGGCGGCGAAGGAAATTTTTGAAGGTAACGGTAACGTTGTCTATGGTTTCCTCGATGATAACAAGAATCTCCACGCCACAGAGATCGATAATGTTACTGTGCTCGGCGCTACCGATGATGACGGCTACCTGAAGCTGATCGGCAAGAAGTGCGAGGCGTTTGTTGCCGTTGATGACAACAAGGTGCGGAAAAACCTGGTGAAGATGATCCAGGAAGTGCGCCATGTTCAACCGGTAAATGCAATTCACAAAAATGCGCTGCTGGCCAGCTCTGCCACCATGGGCCACGGCAATTTTATAGATGTGGGTGTCAAGGCTGGTGCCGGTGTCGAGATCGGCAATCACTGCCTGGTGCATGCCAACGTTGTGCTTGGCGCCGAAGTGCGGGTAGCGGATTTTGTACAGATCGGTGCCGGCAGCATTATCAATCCTGGCGTGACTGTCGAAGAAGAAGCCTTCATCGGTTCGGGTGTTGTTATTGTTTCGGGACTTACCATCGGTAAGGGTGCCAGGGTGGGAGCAGGGTCCGTAGTGATCGCTCCCGTAAAAGCTGGTGAAACGGTGTTCGGAAATCCCGCTGAAAAGGTTAATGCCTGACATGCTCGCATGGCGAAGATATCTGAAGCCGACCTGATCCTGAATGAAGATGGGAGCGTCTACCATCTGAGCCTGCTGCCGAAGCAGATCTCCGATACCATCATTACTGTAGGAGATCCCAACAGGGTGTACCGCGTCAGCGAACATTTCGATGATATCGAGTTTGAAATGAACAAACGCGAGTTCATCACACACGTGGGCACTTATCGCGGCAAGAAAGTTACCGTGATGAGCACGGGCATGGGCACAGACAATGTGGAGATCTTTCTCACCGAGCTCGACGCCCTCGTGAACATCGACCTTAAAACACGCGAACCTAAAAGCAGGAAGAAAAAGCTCCGCATCATCCGCATCGGTACGTCAGGGGCCCTGCAGGAAGATATCCCCATCGGCTCACACCTGGTAACAGACTATGCTGTTGGGTTAGATAACCTGATGAATTTTTACGACCTGAAGCAGGATGATTTTGAACGCGCCATCGGTGAAGACATCCAGAAAAAAACAGGTCTGCCCTTCGTTCCCTATGTTGTGAAGGGCTCGGAAATACTGAGAAAACAGATCGCGGGAGATATGATCGTGGGCAACACAGTAACTACGCCTGGGTTTTATGGACCGCAGGGCCGGGAGCTGCGGTTATCGCCCAAATACCCCCGCCTGCTTGAGGATCTCAATTATTACCACAATAAAAGCAGTGATTTCTGGCTCACGAATTTTGAAATGGAAACAGCCGGTTATTATGCCATGGGAAGGCTCCTCGGACACGAGATCTTAAGCGTTAATGCTATTATCGCCAACCGGATAAAAGGCAAATTCTCCAAAGACCCTAATAAGGTCGTGGATGCCCTTATTAAAAAAGTGCTGGAGAGAATCTGAGCCTTGCGAAGGGGTAAAATTCTCCCCATTACCCCCTGAATTAACCGTTTACGGCACTATCCATACGGATAATGTGTTTACCAGCTGTGAAGGGGTCATCGTTATAGAAGCCTGAAAGGATCCGGTGAGCGATCTGTTCAATGACCAGTTCCTCATCGGTTTTGCCTTCTTTGCCGCGCCAGTATACCCGGTTGCGGTGCCTTTTCATATCCTCCACATAGGAACGGGCATGATCATACTGTTCGTTACTAAATGTGATGGTAAAGCAGGTTTTTACTCTTTGTGTACTCATAGCGGTAAGAAATTTGCAATAGTTATGCCATTTGATTTCACTTAATTATACGTAAAAGAGAGATATACTGGCAATGGGTTTGCCCGTCTTCGGTCAAAACTGTTCGCAGTTGAAACAGTAATTTATAACTTAGCAGAGATGAGAAATATTAAGGTATTCAAGCTGTCTAATGGGATCAAAGTAGTGCACCAGCACCTGGCCACTACCAAGATCGTGCATTGCGGGATCATCGTAGATGTTGGCAGCCGGGATGAAAATACCGAAAACCAGGGGATAGCACATTTCTGGGAGCACATGGCCTTTAAAGGAACCAGGCGCAGAAGGTCTTTCAATATTATCAACAGCCTCGATTCAGTTGGCGGCGAGCTGAACGCCTATACTGATAAAGAGAAGGTAGTGTTCTACGCGTCGGTTCGTGACGAGTACTTTGAAAAGGCTGTAGACATATTGAGTGACATTACCTTTCACTCCGTTTTCCCCGAGAACCAGATCGAAAAAGAACGCGGTGTGATCCTGGAAGAAATGGCCATGTATCACGATAGCCCGGATGAGTCATTGCAGGATGAGTTCGAAGCCATCGTCTATAAGGACCATCCCATGGGAATGAACATCCTGGGAAAACCTGAAACGGTAAAGTCATTCCGCAAGCGCGACTTCCTCTCGTTCTTCAAAAATACGCTCAGCACCGACAAGATCGTTTTCTCTTGTGTGGGCAACATTTCGGTAGACCAGGTTGAGCGGCTGGCGCGCAAATATTTTGAAGGCATCGTAACGCGGAAAGCGCTGGTGCGCAGAAAAGGATTCAGGAAATATAAAGCGAACGAGCAGATCCTCAAACGCACTATCAAACAAGCCAAGTGTGCTATCGGCCGTGACGCTTACCCGATGCGGCATGAGAACCGGATCCCGCTTTTTATCCTGGCCAACATGCTCGGTGGCCCGGGCATGAACTCACGACTGAACCTGGCGCTGCGCGAGAAGTATGGATTTGTTTATTCGATCGATGCGCACTACATCCCGTATACCGACACGGGAATGTTCGCTGTGTTCTTCGGCACCGAGCCCAAGCAGCTCGACCGCTGCATTTCACTGGTGAAAAAGGAGCTGAACCGTTTTTGCGAAAAACCACTCACACGCCGCCAGCTCGATTCGGCCAAAGAGCAGATCAAAGGACAGCTGGCGATGGCGGAAGAAAATAACCTGAGCCTGATGCTGATGATGGGACGAAGCGTCCTGGATCTCGGCAGAGTGCCTACTTTGGAGGAGATCTATTATCAGATAGACGAAACCGATTCGTTAAAGCTGAGAGATATCGCGCAGGAGATCTTCGACGAAAAGACATTCAGCTACCTGATCATGGAACCCGATAAAATGAACGGTCACGGCAGCAACGGGAAAGAAGTTTAAAGTTTGAAGTTTCAGGTTTCAAGTTGAGCCGGGTAACTTTCAACCTTAAACTTTCAATTTGAAACTATTAGTGCATGGATATTATAGACGATGAAATTCAGCAGTATGCCGAAAAGCATACGTCACAGGAAAGCGAGCTTCTGAAGCACATCAACCGCGAAACACACGCCAAGGTGATGCGGCCGCGGATGTTGTCGGGGCATTTGCAGGGCCGCCTGTTGTCCATGATCAGCCACATGGTGAAACCGAAGTGTATCCTCGAGATCGGCACCTACACCGGTTATTCCGCCCTCTGTCTTGCCGAGGGTCTTCAGCCAGGTGGGAAGCTCATCACCCTCGATGTCAACGAAGAGCTCGAAGGTACGGTGCGTGCATACATCGCGAAAGCCGGGCTGACGGAACGGATCGACTACCGGATCGGCAATGCCCTGCAGATCATTCCAACGCTGAAAGAGAAGTTTGACATCGTATTCATCGACGCCGACAAAGAAAACTACGCCCGCTACTTCGATTTGGTGATAGATAGCGTAACTTTGGGCGGTATTATCCTGGCCGACAATGTATTATGGAGCGGCAAGGTGCTGGATGAGAAACCGGACAAGGACACCAGGGCCATCCTCGACTTTAACAAGAAAGTAGACGGAGACCCGCGTGTTGAAAATGTGTTGTTGCCCGTGCGCGATGGCATTACAATGATGCGCAAGATCAGACAGTAGAACATTTTTTTATATGATAAAGATATTTGCTGCGCTATTTTTTGCTGCCCTTTTTCCGGCAGCCGCGCAAAACCCGCAAGTACCACACAAGATGGAATTCGCGGGCATTACGCTGGTGATCCGCGACGATGCCCGGCGCGAGATCCAGAAAGACGTGGATGCCCTCACGCAGTCGCCCCGGCACTACAACATCAAAGCCGAGCGGGCCAAAACATACTTCCCCATCATCGAGAAGGTCTTCGCCGAAGAGCAGGTACCGGACGACTTCAAATATCTGTCGCTGCAGGAAAGCGCGCTCATCGCAGACGCCGTGTCTTCTTCCAATGCCGTAGGTTTCTGGCAGTTCAAGGATTTTACCGCCATCGAGATGGGCCTGCGGGTGGATAAAGAGATCGACGAGCGCCTCAACATCGTTGCCTCGTCACGGGCCGCCGCGCGGTATATCAAAAAGAACAATACCTTCTTCGACAACTGGGTATATGCCCTCCAGGCTTACCAGATGGGTGCGGGCGGTGTAATGAAAACCGTGAAAGACAACCAAAGCGGAGCCACACGTATGGAGATCAACAGCCATACTTATTGGTATGTGAAAAAATTCCTGGCGCACAAGATCGCCTATGAGCCCGGCGTAAAAGGCAAAGGTATGGTGGAGGTGCTCGCTTACCAGAATAACAATGGCAAATCGCTCGCCTCGCTGGCCAAAGAGATCTCGGTGGATGAGGAAGAACTGCGCAACTACAACAAGTGGTGTAAAAAAGGTACCGTACCGGCAGACAGAACGTATGTGGTGCTGGTGCCGCTCACCACTGGAAATAAAACTGAAATCACCCTTCCCTCCGCCATCGCAAGCCATGCTGGTAAACCTGAGCCGCGCATCACGCCGCCGGCAAGTGGTGTTTCTGCCATCGCCGTCAGGAAAAAAGTGAACGGCATTCAAACCGTTCAGGCGCAGCAGGGAGAAAGTGCCGAAGCGCTGGCCTCGCGCGCGGGTGTGGAGGTCTCGAAGTTCTTAAAGTGGAATGACCTTTCGGAAAATCAGCCGCTCATACCGGGACAATTCTATTTCCTGGCGCGTAAAAGGGTAAGGGCCGTTGAGAACTTTCACAAGCTTGCCGCGGATGAGGATCTATGGTCGGTAAGCCAGCGTTATGGCGTGCAGTTAAAAAAGCTGCGCAAGTATAATCGCCTTTCGGCGGATGAAGAAGCAGCCGCGGGTACCATGCTTTGGCTGGCTTCTACCAGGCCGAGGTCCGAGTCGGTTCAAAAACCGGTTGAGAATGCCGTCAGTGTTACCAATGAAGAGGTGTTCAACTGGCAGGCCGAAGAAACAAAAGCGCCCGTTCAGCATAAAGACACCGTCACGCTTCCGGCAGAGCGGGTGACCCCTCCGGTGAAGACAGTAGTGCTTACAGAACCCGAGGAGCCAGTTCAGAAACCATTAGATTCAGTTAAAATATTACAGGAGCCTGTAATTACAGACACTTCTGTGCTGGCAGAGGCAGATCCCAGACCTCAAAACACGGAACCGGTTCAGGTGGTGAGGAAAACGACGCATACTGTTCAGCCCAAAGAAACCCTGTATGCCATCGCCAGGATGTACAATATTGGCGTGATGGACCTCGTGAATTGGAATGACCTTGACCTCCAGCAGGGCATTAAACCGGGCCAGGTGCTAAAGCTGACTGAAAATCAACCGGTTAAAAATACGCCGGCGCCTTCAAAAACCGCCTCGGAAGTAGTGCACGAAGTGAAATCGTCAGACACCCTTTACAGCATTGCCCGCCAATATGGAGTCACCATAAAAGAGATCATGGACTGGAATGAAAAGAAGGACTTTTCGCTGGCCGTGGGTGAAAAATTGAAAATTCAACAGCGCCAATGAAGTTTTTTGGCGTTTTATGACGATTTTATTACCCGGAGACGCCCAAATTTCACGACCACATTACCATATTTTATAAAAAAGAATATTTTTGTGGCTTGCGATCGAATGTGAGAGGTCCCGATTTACTGAACGTTAATGCAAACTGATACAAAAGCAATAGACTTAGTGATGCTTGTTGATGATAACGACACTGATAATTTTATCAGCAAGCGTATTATCGAGATCACCAAGTTTGCCAAAAGGGTGGAAGTAAAAGGATCAGGGAAGGCCGCCCTGGACTATCTGCGCGAAAATCAAAATACCTCGGAGAATCTGCCGAGCCTGATATTCCTGGATATCAATATGCCCATTGTGGATGGTTTTGTATTTCTCTATGAATTTGAAAAGTTCAATGAGCTCGTCAGGAATAAATGCAAGGTGATCATCCTGTCCAGCTCCGATAACAAACGCGACATCGATAAGATCGTCAACAACAATCACGTCATCAAGTTCATTACCAAACCCCTCACTGAGGTTGCGCTGGACGAGATCAAACTGAATAACATCTGAGGCTTCATAGGTTGGTGTGGTATTCCTTTTTTAGGGATTTTTTAAACCAATGATATGAAACGTAGTATGTCCCTGAGGGCATTTTTGCTTGTGGCCCTGCTTATGCCTCTCGCCACCATTGCCCAAAACCCCGATTCGCTGATCTGGAAAAAGAAGCTCAACTTTGCCGTGAACTTCAACCAGGCCTCGTTCTCCTCCAACTGGAAGGCGGGGGGTGTCAATTCCATCGGGTTCAACAGCCTGTTCAATTACAAAGCCAATTATAAACGCGAGCGTGCCTCGTGGGATAATGAGATCGACCTGGCATTCGGTTTCGTCAACAACTCCGGCCAGGGCTACCGTAAAACGCTTGACCGCCTTTACCTCGACACAAAATACGGGTATGAGCTGAGCAAGAACTGGGGATTGTTCACCTCCCTTAATTTGCTCACCCAGTTTGCCAAGGGGTATAATTACCTCGATGACAACACAAGCCAGCTGATCTCCGATTCGTTCGCGCCGGCGTTCATCACGTCTGCATGGGGTTTGGAATATCATCCCCTGGAATATTTTAAAGTGCGCTTCTCACCCTTTGCGCCCCGCGTTACCATTGTGCGTGACCCCACAAGGTTTACAAAATCAGTAGGTCCTGAACCCTATGGCGTAGACTCCACCAAGACTGCTCGTTTCGAATGGCTCGCGTTCCAGATGCTGGCCGAATTCAACAAGGAGATCGCTCCCAATGTGAACCTGAAATGGCGTTACCTGCTCTACGCTAACTACGAGACGCTGGATCTGAAGACCATAGACCACCGCATCGACCTCGACATTGTGGCCAAAGTGAACAAGTATATCAATGTGAGCATTGGCGGCATTCTGCTGTACGACTATGACCAGGACCTCGGTGTTCAGTTGAGCCAGGTGTTCTCGCTGGGTTTTTTATACAATTTCCAGAACTACGAGGAACCGAAGAAGCCGTAAACGCGCTGGCCCGGGGCTTGGCGGCAGCTGGTAACATAGAACCTCTTAAATTCAGCGCAGTTTTTCTTAAGTTTGGCTTCTATGGATAAGAACAAGTTCACAGAAGCCGTTACACGGTCATACACTTTTAACAACGCTTCCATTTATCTCGGCGCCGGTGTGCTCGAAGGCGAGATCCTGGCAGATGCAAAGGTGAACCTCGCCCTGCGCATGATGAACCGCCACGGCCTGGTTACGGGCGCAACGGGCTCAGGAAAAACACGCACATTGCAATTGCTTGCCGAACAGCTTTCCGCGGCAGGTGTGCCTGTCTTCATGCCCGATATGAAGGGCGATCTTTCTGGTATGGCGAAGGAGGCCTCCGCAAGCGATCAGATCAGGGAAAGGGCAGCTGCGCTCGGTATCAGCTATCAACCCTCGGCATTTCCGGTAGAGCTGTATTCGCTGACAGGCAAGGGTGGTGCCCAGATGCGGGCCACGGTCACAGAATTCGGGCCCGTGCTGCTGAGCAAGATCCTCGAGCTGAACGAGGTGCAGACCGGTGTGCTGAACGTGCTCTTCAAATACGCCGACGACAAGAACCTTCCCATCGTCGATTTCAAAGACCTTAAAAAAGTTCTGAACTACCTCACAGAAGGCCCCGGGGCTGCAGAGATCAAGGCCGATTATGGAAAGATCTCCAGCGCTACCGCCGGCACCATCCTGCGCAAGATCGTATCGCTGGAACAGCAGGGTGTTGACCATATTTTTGGTGAGCCATCGTTCGAAGTTGAAGATCTTTTCACCAAAGTAGATGGCCGCGGGGTGATCAGTCTTTTGAACGTATCTGACATCCAGCATCAGCCAGCCGTGTTCTCAACGTTCATGCTGGCGCTGCTGGCGGAGATCTATCAGTCCCTTCCCGAAGCCGGCGACCTTGACAAACCTCGGCTCGTGTTCTTCCTCGACGAAGCGCACCTCCTGTTCAAAGATGCCTCGAAAGCTTTTATGGACCAGATCGAGCAGGTGGTGAGGCTTATCCGCTCGAAAGGCGTAGGCATTTTCTTTTGTACACAACTTACCTCCGATGTTCCACCCACCGTGCTTTCGCAGCTCGGCAACCGCGTACACCACGTGATCCGCGCTTTCACTCCTAACGATGTAAAAGCGTTGAAAGAGACCATCAAAACTTTTCCGGCATCGCAGTTCTATAACATGGAACAACAATTTACCCAGCTGGGAACAGGCCAGGCGTTCATCACTGTGCTGAACGAAAAAGGCATCCCTACTGAAACTGTGGTAACACACCTGGCGCCCCCCGCGTCTGTGATGGGACCACTCTCTGCGCAACAATGCCAGGACCTGCTGAGCGCATCGGAAATATTCGGCAAGTACAGCAACGCGGTTGACCCGCAGAGCGCTTTTGAGCTGCTGGAAGAACGCTTGCTACAGCACCGCGAGGAAGAAGAAGAAACCGAAAAGAAGCCGGCGAAAACCTCCACATCAAGACGGAAGGAGAAATCCACTTTCGAGGAGGTGATGGGGTCGCCCGTGGCCAAACAGGTAGGCCGTGAGCTTGTGCGGGGCGTTTTTGGTCTTTTATTCGGAACTTCCACAGGAAGAAGGTCATCACGCAGAAAAAGTATCTTCTAAAAAGATAGAGTGTCACAGTCCTGATAGTGACCGGGAACGTGGTTTTTTTCACTGACAAATGCTAATTTGTTTGAACCTGTTCGGCTTTGCGTCAGGCAGGAAATAAAAATTTGAATTATGTGGGAAGACGATGATGACAACGACGACGGTGGCTACGATCCTGAAGAGGAGCGTAAGAAGCTTGAGGCATTGCCCATTTACAAGAAGGCCCTCGAGATCCTCGATCTCACCGAGCAGATCGTCGATACCTTCAACGATGAAGATACGGCGAAGATTCACCGGCAGATCATGCTGGAGGATGCCATGATCATTCCCGCCAAGATCGCCGGCGCAGAAGCCATGGACGATTATATTTTGAAGATGGAAAATGCCACCATCATCAAGATCCACGCGCGAAGCCTGCTCACGCAAACCTCTTCTGCCAAATACCTCGACCTGCAGGACGAACGTTATCTCCAGCTGTTGCGCGACGAGATCGAAGCCTTCCGGCTCCTGTTCAAGAAATGGATCCAGTCGTTTGAGATCGATACTACGAAGGAGGGCGATGGGTGGGGACTTTTTGTGCCTGATGAGGAATGAGGTTGGTTAAAATTTAAAGTTTAAAGTTTAAAGTTTAAAGTTGGGAGAGTCTCGTTGCCAGTTGCCGGTTTCCGGATGGCCGGTTTAGGAGCGGGCACGGCTTTCACATTTGTGTTTTCAATTCTCGTTGAGCGTAACCCGAAAAGAACTGGTAACTGGCAACCGGCAACTGGTAACCAACTCAGAAATCGGTATCCAACCCAAGTCGATCCTTCATCTCTTTCAGGATCGGGTTCTTTTCTGCGAGGTAATCGAATTTGTCGCGGTTGGTGTAGATGATCTTTTTTTCGTCGCTGGTGGCGAGCTCGCCGCTTACCTGGATGGAAGTGTTCCTTAACTTTTCGCGAACGAAGGCGGTAAGGTCAATTTTAATGGCGGCAAGCATGGTCTCATGCACAGGGCTGAGCAGGCTCACAACAATGTGCTTGCCTTCCAGCAGCTTATAAGGCTGAGACAACATCTGGAATTCTGCCTGATATTTTTTACGTGTTGCGGCAAACTCATCCCATGCGGCGCGCAGCTGCTCTTCCGTGAACGGTTCGCTCAATACCCGCTCTGCTTCTGCAGCCTTCTGCTCTTCGAGCTTGCGATCGGTCTTGAGCAGGTCGGTCAGCTTCAGCGTCTTAGGTGCGCTCTTCTGGCCCTGGCTTGCGGGTGCCTGTGATGGCGGTGCAGGCGGTGTTTCTTTTCTTGTGTCAGGCGGTAGAGGAGGTGGTGGCGGAGGAGGCTGGGGAGCCGGATTGGTCGCGGGAGCATTAATGATGACAGGCTGATCTTCAGCGACCTGTTCAGGATTTTCAGGCGTTACACTAATTTTTTTTTTAATGCCTGTTCTGCAGACGCACCATTTTGCTGAAGGTTGAGCACGTGGCCAACATGTGCCATCTTCATGAGGGCAAGCTCGGCGGAGAGTCGCTGATTCTTGCTGGCCTTGTAGTTGATGTCGCACTGGTTGGCGATGTTCAGCCAGGTGAGCAACATCGAAGGAGGAGCGGTCTGTGCCTGTTCGGCGTATTTTTTCTTCACGCTATCGGGCACTTCCATCAGCTGAACAGTGCGGGCGTCTTGCGAAACGAGGAGGTTGCGCAGGTGCTCGCTGAGGCCGACGATAAAATTGTGTCCGTCAAAACCCTTTTTCAGGATCTCATCGAACAACAGCAGCGGCTGGGTATGGTTCTGTGATAAAAGCGAATCGATAACCTTGAAGTAATAATCGTAGTCAAGGATGTGAAGGTTGGCCAGCGTTGACTTGAACGTAACACCTTTACCCGACGAGTACGTCACCATCAGGTCGAAGATGGAGAGCGCATCACGCAGGGCACCGTCTGCTTTCTGGGAGATCAGGTGCAACGCTTCATCTTCAGCGGGGATACCTTCATGCTGCGCGATCTTCTTCAGGTGATTGGCAATGTCGCTGATCTGGATGCGGTTGAAATCAAAGATCTGGCAGCGCGAAAGGATCGTAGGGATCACTTTATGCTTTTCAGTGGTAGCCAGAATGAAGATGGCGTATGACGGCGGTTCTTCCAGCGTCTTCAGAAATGCATTGAAAGCTGCATTCGAGAGCATGTGAACTTCGTCGATGATGTAAACCTTGAATTTTCCGAACTGAGGAGGGTAACGGACCTGGTCGATCAGGTTCCGGATATCTTCCACGGAGTTGTTGGACGCCGCATCGAGCTCGAAGATGTTCAGCGAATTGGTTTCGGCTTTTTCTTCGAAGCCGTTGATCAGGCGGGCAACGATCCTGGCACAGGTCGTTTTGCCCACACCACGCGGCCCGCAGAATAAAAGGGCCTGCGCAAGCTTGTTGTTGTCAATGGCGTTCTTGAGCGTGGTGGTAATATGCTCCTGTCCCACCACTTCATCAAAGCCTGTGGGTCTGTATTTACGCGCCGAGACAACAAAACTATCCATGCGGCTGCAAGATAGAATTCAGTTGACAATTGACAAGAATGCAGTTGACAATAAATTTGGCCCCGTCTTTCGAAATTCTGCGTAATGTTCTGAGAGAAAGCAAGATGCACGAATGTTCTGCAGCCGGTGGTCGGCTTGCATCCAATGGAACCAAATTCCCGTTATATTTGTCTCCCAGTTGTCAATTTGCCTATTGTCAATTGCTTTTTTGTTAATAACGGGGCCGACCGGTTTTGACAGGATGCGTAATGACGTATGCAAGCATGCAGGCTCATGGGATGAGAGCCTTGAAAGATAGTCCTAAACCATACTTGGCGAGTCTAACTACGCCATGGCTGCTTAATTAACTAATTGTTAGTTAACGCTTAGGGTCGAGCTAAGAGCTCCCCGGCCATCATCGCTCAGTGCCTTTGTTTTGTGGGCGCTGGTATAGCGGTGTCGTTCAGCAAAACTGCTCCGTGTGAGGTTACTAAACGCGGCTAAGACACAGTGACTAAGGAGAAGTTTAGGCTGTTGATTGCCTTGCTGCTCCCGACAATTAAAATCAACTAAGCATGTAGAAAGTACGGTGTTATCTTCTCTGGACCAGAGTTCGATTCTCTGCGGCTCCACTCACGCCCACCGCTGGTTAACCAACGGTGGGCTTTTTATTTCCGTAACAAGAATATTCCTACGCTCCACCAACTTTGTATTATAGACCGTTAACTTCACTTTAAATTGGTCATGAAAGTTAATGTGTCGAAATATAAAGTCAGGGATTGAAGCTTGCCGTTTTTTACCGTCCAATTCTCTGAAACGTTCCCGTTTATTTTCTGGCCGTTCGGGAACTGAAAGTCATAGTTCCCAATGACACTCGCCTTATCGCCTTCGATGATCATTTGTTTAACTCTCATCGATTGAAATCTTTGTGAAAAGCGTTTTATGATCTCAACATATGCCTGTTTGCCCACTACAGGCTGCGTGTTATTCATATCACCGCCTACATATTGAAAGTCGTCAGCAATGGTGTCTTCCCAATTGGCCTTTGCGGCGAAACCCTTGTAATAAGTGTCAAGGAGTTGCTTTGTGCGTGCGTGATTTTCCATAAATAAAGAAGTTTTAGTTTAGATGTTGTTGCAAAATGCAAGTACAAATATAGGAAGTTATTGCATTTTGCAATAGCTTTGTATTGTATGAGCAAACAAAGATCCGATTGCCCGATAAGCTGTACCCTTGATGTGATTGGGGACAAATGGTCGCTTTTGATCATCAGAGACGTTATGCTGCGGGGTAAAATGTCTTACAGCGAGTTTTTAAATTCGGAAGAGAAGATCGCCACGAACATTCTTGTGAGCCGGCTTACTGTTCTGGAAGAGGAGAAGATCCTGGTGAAGAACGTATCGCCGGAGAATAAATCCAAATACATCTATAGCCTCACCCAGAAAGGCGCAGACCTGCTACCGATAATAATCGAGCTGATGGATTGGGGGGCAAAGTATAACAAGAACTGTCCAAGAAAAGAGCTTGGGCAGAAGATCAAAAAGGATAAATCGGCTGTGGTGCGGGAATTAAGTGAGGCCTTAAAACAAAAGGTGAAATAGCTAACTTGCCGGTATGAAGAATGCTATCAGCCTGCACGTCAGTCACCCCAGTGCCAAACGAACAGAACATTTCCTGAACCGCGTTGAGGAGGAACTGGTGCAGATCCCGTTCGACTGGCAGAAGCTAAAACGAGCAGATGTTGTCAGTGGAGCGGCTAAGCTTGTAACGAAAGATCGATCCATTGCCATCGTGGTGGTGTTTGCAGATTCTTACCTCGATGCCAATGAGATCGCCAGCGCAAATGCATTTCCTGAATTGCTGCATGCGCGATGGACGGTTAATGGGGATGTGCTGTATCTTGTTGAGGCCGCGGATCAGGATAAGGTGAGCGCGTTATTGAGTCTTTTTGCGGGAGAAGAGTGAAGCTTTTTTGTGACTGAGAATTCTCTATATTGAGGGCAGGCTTGGCTTTGCTAAAATTATTCGCCACTATGACTTTAAAAGAATACAGAGAATATTTTCGTGTGAGTTATAACCAGTTCATCACGCAGCATAACATCCAGGATAGTCAAATCAGCAAAAACGTTCGTTACAAAAAACTTACGGACGTGGACCGGATCGAACTTGGCAATAACCAGTGGCTCTACTTCAAGGACGGTGAATTAAAAATGATCTACATCTCGGATGAAGCCCTGGCAAAAAAGATCTGGACTGAGTTCAAAAGCATTGCTGCCAGCACTACCGAAGAAACAGTTCGCTCCAGGGCAGGGAAAACTTCCAATCAAATAGTTTTTGCTGAACAAGGTATTACAGTTTCTACACACAAAGACAGCGTGGATTTCATCGAAATATATCCTCCGCAGTCTCTGCAAAATTATCTGGCCAATATTTATCGCGATCCGGGGCCGTTTATAAGATAGGCAGCAATACCACCCTTGCTTATTGCACCGGGCATGGGTTTGTTATTGGCACTGGTATGGCGCACAGATTCATGTTTGCAACCGGCATTGAGAACAGCAATCCAACCATTGACGGCGGCCGGTTTCGCGTGGATGAGTACGAAAAATGCGGCCATTACAAATACTGGAAAACTGATTTCGAGCTCGTTCAGGAGCTGAAGATCCACTTCCTGCGATACGGTCCTCCGATCCACAAAACATTTCTTAGTCCTGGCCGCTACGACTGGTCGTTTGCAGATGAGACTTTCGGCGACCTGCGGAGAAGAAAGATCATCCCGATCGTTGACCTTTGTCATTTCGGATTGCCCGATTGGCTTGGGAATTTTCAGAACCCCGATTTCCCTGAATTGTTTGCAACCTACGCGGCCGATTTTGCCAAACGGTACCCCTGGGTGCAGCTATACACGCCGGTAAACGAAATGTATATCTGCGCACTTTTTTCCGCCTACTACGGATGGTGGAATGAGCAGCTTACCACCGACAGATCGTTCGTTACAGCTTTGAAACATATTGTCAAAGCCAATGTGCTGGCTATGCGCAGGATCATCGAAGTGAGGCCGGATGCCATTTTTATCCAAAGTGAATCAACAGAATACTTTCACGCCGAAAATCCCCGGGCCATCAAACCCGCCGAGCTGATGAATGCGCGGCGGTTTCTTTCGCTCGACCTGAATTATGGCAAACGTGTGGAATCCGAGATGTACGAATATCTCATGGACAACGGAATGACGCGCGAGGAGTATCACTTCTTTCATTCCAACAACCTCAAACGTTATTGTGTGATGGGTAATGACTATTATATTACCAATGAGCACCGCGTTTGCCAGGACGGTTCCACCAAATCGGCGGGTGAAGTATTCGGATATTACGCCATAACCCTGCAGTACTATCAGCGATACCAGCTTCCGGTGATGCATACGGAGACCAACTTCTGGGAAGGCGCCCGTGGTGACGAGTCCGTAAACTGGTTGTGGAAGGAGTGGGCCAACGTACTTCGTGTCAGGAATGACGGTGTGCCCATCGTTGGCTTTACCTGGTATTCGTTAACCGACCAGGTTGACTGGGATACCGCGCTTCGGCAAAACAACGGCACCGTGAACCCATTGGGACTGTATGACCTCAACCGGAACATCCGCCCCGTAGGGAGGGCCTATCAGCAACTTATTCACGACTGGCGTGAAGTGCTGCCACTGCAAAGCATTTGCCTCGTGATGCCCATCGAATACCCTGACAAGTTTGAACCCGGTGCGCAGGAGATCAAACGAAGCGCTGTTGCAGCGCGCAACGATCAAAGCACGCATTCACTGCTGAAGGCGGGACAGGAATCCAATAAATGAGCGAGTCACGACTACATTTCAAACCTGCTTCACTACACTTCGCGCCCCCATCACTATATTCCGAAGCAACAGCCCATCGTTGGGACACCGGTTGCCCGTACTTTACCTGGGCGGAGTAAGCTTTGGGTACCGACCAGTGAAATACTGGCGGGCCATTCCCGATCTTATATCCATGTTATGAATCGTATCATCTAATGCAGGGATCTATGAAATGTAAAACCGTTGTTGTGTTGTTTGTTTTGAATTGTATGGGTGTCAGCAGCTTTTCGCAGGGTGCTTCAGACCCGCTCGACGATGACTTTTCCAGCCCGGCCACCATGGCTAACTGGAAGTGGCTGCATTCGGTGGAAGGATGGCCCGACAAGGTGCGCAAGACAGAGATCAGCAATGGAAACCTGGTGATCGAGCCGGGAACGTCAGGCTGGTTTGCCGATAAAAATGCCCCGTTCCTGTTCAAGGAAGTGAACGGTGATTTTGATGTAAGGGCGCGTGTTAAGGCAACCGGGCTCACTGCTGATGTTGCTCAAACCACGTGGTCTCTCGGCGGCCTGATGGTACGGGTGCCTAAAAAAAGTAAAAAAGACAACTGGGTTCCCAGGGATGAGAACTGGTTGTTTATGACCACAGGCGTTGCCGAAGTGCCAGGCAAGCAGGTTGTGGAAACGAAGTATACCCTCAACAGCCGTTCAAACCTGAAGCTGAGGGATGCCAAGGCCGACTGGATCACCCTCCGAATAGTGCGTGTAGGGCATGCGTTCATATTGCTGACGAAATATGACAATGACAAGGCATGGACTGTACAAGACAGGTTTTATATAGCAGACTGGCCACCCGTGCTGCAGGTGGGGTTCAATGCCTACACCAACAGCATGGCCGTTCCCGGCAATATACTTTGGGGCGACCCGTTCAGGTTCAATTCAGAAATATTCGATCATCTGGGTAAAGTCGACTTCAGGCTTACCGTGGATTTTATAACATTCAAAAAAACGAGGCAGAGCTTTCAGGTAGCAGGAAGTCCGGGGCAGACCTGGCTCAACCAGGTATCGAAGAATACACTGGCAGATCACGCGGTAAGCAATGAGGAAATTCTTTCGCTGTTAGGTGATTGAGTGTCGGAATTATCCGCCCATAAAAGATTGTAACCTTGATCACACCTGACCGTTGTACGCATGTATATGAAAAAGAATTATTCCGCATCGCTCATCGCCCTTCTGTTCCTTTGCCTGGCCTGTAGCGATGATGATAATACAAAGGATCCGTCATCACTGCCAGCCAAAGCGTTAGATCAGTATGGTGGTGCGCTGGTGAACATCGAGCAGCTTACCAACGAAATGGAATTCATTGCACGCGAGGCACTGACCGGTACATTCACTTCTTTTCTGACTTGCTCAAACATTCAGACCACCATCGATGGCGCGGACAAGGTCTACACCATAACGTTCTCTGGGGGAGCTTGCGCCGATAACAGGAAACGGTCGGGGCAGCTGCGCGTGGCTGTAAACCAGGGCACGCTGGAGGTGATGATCCAAACCACAACGCTCGTTCGTGATGCGCATAGCCTTGAAGGCATCTTCAGCTTCCAGCCCGTGACACAGGATCAGAAAGCGTATACCAAACTGGTTGTGCTGAACGGAAAATGGACGGAGGATGGTCGCTCGATTACCTTCACAGCCAATAAACAATATTCGTGGCTGCAGGGCAGACAGACACCTGCACCGGATGACGACAGGCTGGAGGTTGTATCGGGAGATTACTTCATCACCATACCATCGGTCGGCCCGTGCGAAGCCGAGATCAAAACACCTTTGCAGATCCACGGCGAATGTGCCGCCAGGTTGCATCTACCGGTTTCAGGCAAAGTGACCCTTGAAACGATTCAGTATACAAAAACCGTAAGCTTTGGAGATGGAGCATGTGCTTCGGCTCCCACGCAGGAATAGTAGGCCCTCCTTCGCCAAGGCTACGGCGGACAAAGCAATGAGCGTGCACATTATTGGCGTTCAGCGTACTTATGTTCAGGCCATGGGATGTTCCGTTGTTGAGACCTCGTCGATCACTTCTCCTTTCAGCTATAACAAAAGGTTTATATCTTTGAAGGATTTATTTAACCATTTTAAGTCCGCCTCATGACAACCGAGATCCTGCTGCGTTATGTTCATTTCATCTCCATTTTTACCATCGTTGGCACGCTTGTATCGGAGCACCTTTTGCTGAAACCGCAGCTGACGCGCGGTGAGATAGGAAAGTTGTCGCGCATCGATGCCGTGTATGGAATCGCCGCGCTCACACTGCTTGCGGCCGGGCTTACTATGTGGCTGGGTGGCGTTACAAAACCTTCTGTCTATTACACCAAGAACTGGATCTTTCACCTGAAGATCACCTGTTTTGCGTTGATCGGTATTTTGTCGATCTATCCCACCATGTTTTTTATCAGAAGCCGGAAGGGGGATCCGGCAGAGATGGTATCGGTACCGAAGGCGGTGGTCTGGATGCTCAGGTTCGAGCTGACACTGCTGGTGATCATTCCGCTGCTGGCGGGATTGATGTCGCGTGGCGTCGGATATTTCGGTCGATAATTTCAGACATAAATAAACCCCTTAAGACGTCAAGGTCCTAAGGGGTTCTTTTCTCAGGTTACTAAAACATCTAAAGGCTTACGGTACTATTTTCCGGATGAGCTCCTGGTCAACCGAAAAACCTGTGGCCTCCGTCACATAGATAGAACCATCAGCAGCCCTGGCGATACCTTTCAGCTCGTCGAACTCTGCATCTCCGCAGGCGCCATTCTTGGGTGAAAAGCTGATCGTATTGTATCCCACCATGGTAGACACTGCAGCGGTGGCGAGGTCTACGCGGCGGATGAGGTTGGCATCGGCAATGTAAAGAAAGGTGCCATCTGTGATCATGCCATGAGGCTCATTGAAAGAGCTATTCAATCCCAGTCCGTCAGTTGAAGAAAATCCCGTAGAGGTACCACCCGCGAAGGTGCTTACGGTCTTGTCTGTCAGGCTTATTCTTCTGATGCGCTCGTTCGCTTCATCGGCCACGTAAATGTATCCGTTGGCTACGGCGATGGCTACAGGAAAAGAAAATTTAGCTGTGGCTGCAGGACCATCAACATAACCGCCTGTGCCTGAAGGCACAATGGTGGTGACCTGCCCGGTTAAAGGATTCAGTTGACGAATGGCGTGACTATCTGAGCCCTGCGTAAAATACAGGGTACCATCCGCTGCAGTGGTGATGCCTGCAGGGTTTCTGAGTATTGCAGCTGTACCGGTTCCATCGGTTGTGCCGCTGGTGGCGTTACCTGCTACCGTTGTTACCTGTGCTGTTTGCGGATCGACCTTCCTGATCCTGTTGTTGTTTGAGTCAGTGATGTACAGTTGTCCATCGGTGCCAACGGTGATGCCCGAAGGCCTGCTGAATTTTGCAGCTGTGCCTACACCATCGGCAAAGCCATAGTCACTTCCGGCAAACGTAGTGACCTGACCCGTGGCGAGGTCAACCTTGCGAATACGGTTGTTATTTGCATCGGCAACATACAGGGTGGTTCCGATAGTGGCCATGCCTTCGCCCCATTGAAATTTTGCCGCTGTGCCCTGACCGTCAGCGTATCCTGCTGCACCGCCCGCAAGTGTTGATACATTGCAGGGCCTGATCTTGAACGGAACAGTGCTCGCATAAATATTGTCACCTATCCTTACCTGGATATCACCCTCGGTAACATTTTCTGGTACTCGCACAACGAGGTAATTTCCGGTAGGGCTTACTTCCGAAATAAGTGCTGTGGTCCTTCCACCGCTCGAATGCAGGAACGTTACCGCGTTACCAGAGGCGGTCGTGGCGAACGTTGTACCGGTCAGTACCACGGTGCTCTCGGCGGCGCCGCTGGTGGGACTGATGGTGAGGTTTGCTGTGGGTGTGATAACCGTGAAATCAATGGTACTGGTACCGACAGCGCCCTTCAGGTCAACCTTGATCTTGCCCGTAACAGCGCCAGCGGGAACATGTGTGTACAATACTTTTTCTCCGGAGATAGATCCCGTGCCCGCCAGCGATGCCTGGATCGTGGTGTTGTTAGGGCCTGGGAAATAGATCTTACTGTTCTCGGTCATGTTGAGGCCGGAGATGGTGACAGGTGAAGCAACCGGTCCTGAAGAGGGTGTGATGCTGTTGATAACAGGCACCGGACCGGAAGGGGTCGGATCTTTTTCTTTTTCAGAGCAGGAGTGAAATAAAATACCTTCGCTCAGCAGTAGTAAAAAAAAGAATAGGGATAGTCTTTTAGGTTTGTTCAGGTACATGCGTTAAAAAAATGAATGGTGGAAAAAAATTGTACGCAAAGATTGCGAGCGGCTGTAAGATAATTTCAGGTAGGATGACCATTCTTTGAACCGTGTAATATGCAGCGGCATTTTGTGCCCTATACAATCAAATTGCAGGCATTAGTCTTCATCCTTGTAGTTTTGTGGCTTGCCGCGTAATGTAAGATCGGGCTGTATTTCTCACGGTTGTGTTCCTGCCACGACAAAGGCATGGAATTCATAGTCCTTTTTGACTAATGCATGGTTGTCGGTTACCAGTTGCCAGTTGCCGGTTTAGCGAAGCATACAGCAACACTTACCGGCTTCGGCTCAGGTTCATTCCCTTACTTATCTATCTCCCGCAACTGAACCCGAAGTGAAGTCAACACTACACCTAACTGGGCAACTGATAACCGGCAACTGGCAACGGTTTAGATCGCTGCAGCTACCGCTTTCACCTTGTGATTTCCGGCCACTGAACCGAATGACCTTACCATTCTATTCCAGGCATTGATCTGAATGATGGCCAGTGTCAGGTGTGCGATCTCCTGCTTGGTGAAATGTTTCAAAAGCTCCTCGTGGATGTTGTCACTATGCTCCTCTTCGCGCATGCGGGTAAGTCTTTCTGCGAACTCAAGCGCAGCCTGCTCTTTCGGCGAATAGTAAGTGGTCTCTCTCCAGGCTGATACCGATAATAATCTCAAAGCTGTATCACCTGCCTGTACACCTTCCTTCAAATGCATATCCAGGCAATACGCGCAGCTGTTGATCTGCGATACCCGCATTCGGACAAGCTCGAGCAAGCTGTAATCCAGTCCTGAGTGATCGACATACTTTTGCACCGTGTTTAAAGCCTCGTAAAAGCCGTTCGGCATTTCTTTATAAGAAATTCTTTCCATAAAAATGTTTGATTTGCACTAAAGACGAAACGGGTCTTTCCGGCGTGACACTTTTTGAGGAAATTTTTAAAGCGATGCCAGCTTATCAGGATTTCGGATCATGTACACATGTGCTATCCGCCCTTCGCTCAGGGTCAGGATCTCGCAGGAGACCAGCTTGTTGTTCTCATAATAGAACAACGCCGGTTGATGATTGACCCATTTTCTTTCAACGCGCCATTGACTGTGGAACTTTCTGTAAAGCCCGGTGATCATCAGCACCACCGGCTGTTTGCCATACACCGTGTTCATCGAAGCCTTCGCTTTTCCGCCACCGTCAGAGATGAAGTCTACATCTTCGCTGAGCAACTGCTCCAGTTGTTTGATATCGCCGTGCTGAATGGTCTCCAGGTAGCGGGCCAGATGCTCAGGCTTAATGTTGACGGTATCTGAAGGACTGTCTGACTGCAGCTGTTGCCTGGCACGGCTTAACGTCTTCCGTGAATTGTCAACGGTGATTCCCAGAATGGCGGCGATCTCTTCGTGCTCGTAGTCAAAAGCTTCTTTCAGGATGAAGACAGCGCGTTGCCGGGCATTGAGTTTTTCCAGCAGCACCATCAGCGAATACGATAAGATCTCGCGCCTGTGTATGGAGCTCTCGGCATCTTCGGTGGCCACGGGCTCGGGCAGCCACTCACCCGGATACCCGGCCCGGCGTTTCTTCTGTTTTCTTTTCTGATCGATGGCCAGGTTCACCACCATGCGGATCAGGTACGACTTGTTGTCGTTGATCTGTTCGTGGCTGATCTGCGAGAACTTGAGGAAAGTATCCTGCACAACATCCTTTGCATCCTCGTAGGAGCCAAGGATGTTATAAGCATATACGGTTAGTAAAGGCCTGAGATCGTCCATAGTGATCGCAGCAGTTTGCGCTGAAAGGATGTGCGATAATGATAAAAAAATCCAACAAAACTACACCGTCCTGGTCTTTTTTCCTGTCTTGAGCACCACCCGCGTTTCGCGCACGGCGATGGCAGGCAGTGTATCGCTGTTCTTGTCCACGAATGTTGCCACCTTTTTTTTATGGTGCTTCACCATGCTGCGCAGTATCCATGAGATCGCCTTGGTGATCAGCACCGACTTCTCTGCTTTCAACGTCATGATATTTTCCAGCGCTGCATCAGCCATGCTTTCATCATCGTTGTGCCGTACCGGAGAGCACAGCAGTACAAGAGAAGCCCTGCGTTTGTTGATGTTCTTGCTTTTAGAAAACCGCTTCAGCAACGGTGCCCATTTTTTCCAGTCGGCAGGAAGCTCGTGTATGGTGTACTTGCCCGTACATACAGCATCTACTTCAGCCCATCCTTCGAGGTGGTCGAGCCACTGATCAAAAAGTTTTGGATCGAAGCGGCGCTGATCCGCGGTAGCGTAATCCATCATGATGCCGGCCATGCACTTTTCCGTAGAAGACTTTCCTTCGATCAGGCTCGTGAGCATGGCGGTAAATTCAGGTGCGGTAAGTGTACGATGCTCGCGCATCCAGCTTTGGGCTATCTTCCGCAGCTTGGGCGCGCTGATGGGGTAGCGTGGATGTTCGTTTCCCAGGTAGCTGTCGAGAAAAGTGTGCTGTGTAGGGGTGCCTGAATGTTCCTTGATCAGCTGAAGGATCTCGTCGTGGAAGGGGTTTACCATGCCGGTCAGAATCTTTATCTTGGCCTCAATTTACAGAAATTATGAAGTACACGGTGAATGGAGATCGTTTCACAAGTGCTCGGGAGCGGTCGCTAATCTGCCGGAAACAATTAGAAAATCCCTTATAAAATACCTTGGAAATCAAAATAATACGTATCTAGGCCTCATGAAAGAAAAACAGGTACATGTGCTCATCGGTTGTGCCGATGCACGTGATTTGAATCAGATCCAGCTCGATGCCATCGACCATATCACGAAGCAATTCCGCAACGAGCGGGGCATTGATGTGGAGATGCACGTGATCCGCGCAGCAGGGTCGTTTGTTACCCCTGATGTGGTGATGGATATCAAGCGCACCTTCGAGCAGGCGCAGCGCAACACCACAGACCTGAATGTTCCCATTCACTACTTTGTTCATATACAGACTCACGGCCACCTTACCGAAGACTCGAACGACAGTTACGTGAGCCATGTACACGACCTGAAGATCGTAGACGGCTCTCCGCTGAACTGTGGTATGCTTGGCGCGTCGGCAGTAGGGGTGGAGATAGAGCGCATGATCGTGGATGAGAAGCCCGAGATAGAAGTGCGCGGCAAGCGCATACGCATTTACAATGACACGAAGATCAAATTGCTGCTGAGCGAAGTGTACGCGTATGATGGGTACCTTGCCGGCGACTGGATCACCAGCATCGACCTGCTGAGAACCCACCCGCGTCATCAGCGCACCGTTCTGGAGCGGGCTATTGAGCATGATGCTGAGCTGAAGATGCTGGATATCCATATCACCTGCGGTATCATGGACTACGCCATCCATGCGCTGATCAGGGTAGATGATGGCGAACCCGAAGTTGAGTTCTGGGATTCGGTGCAGGCTTACATCCGTAAACATGTGAAGAGCGACCGGAATGCCAAAGACCTGCTCATCGCGCAATCGCAGAAACAAAAACCGCTGGCAGGCCTGTTAAGCATGAGCGACCCGCGGCAGGCCTCACGCATCTCCGCTGCCAACTATTACATGACGTTAAAAGGAATTGCCCACAATGGCGATTACCTGCCCAACACATTGTTCAATATGACGGGTACCTCTTTCGATATTCCGCACACACCATTCGGCCCCTATGTGATCGCGGGATTTTTCTTTGCTGTGAAACACCTGAACCTCACCGATCAGATGGTGATGGGTTATGATGTTCACCAGACCGGCAGGATCGTGCAGAAGATCAAGAACGATCCGTTGATGAACATGATCGTACAGAAATTCAATGTGAACCTCATCCCGATCAATCAGATTGATGTTGCGGGTAAGGGATGACATCTTCAGAAGGATGTCATCTCTTGTTACTTATGTTTGAGTGATGATCCCCTCACGATGAGCGTGGTCTTGAGCACGCGGGTCTCGGGTTCAATGGTTTCGTGGTCTTCGGATTCGATCTGGTCGAACAGCATCTTGATCGCGGTTCTGCCGATGTCGCCCATGGGTTGGGCCAGGGTGGTGAGGCCGGGTTCGATCAGTGCCGAGGTTGGCTCATTGCTGAAACCTACCACAGCAAGTTCTTCCGGTATTTTGATGCCCCGCTCTTTTGCTACCAGCATGGCTGCAATGGCGGCAGGATCGTTCACAGCGAAAAGTCCGTCGGGCGGCGTGGGAAGATCGAATAATTGTTTTGCGCACAGCGTAGCCTGCTGCGGATTGAGATCGTAGCTAACGATGAGCGAATCGTCTTTTTCGATGCCGTGCTGTGCCAACGCATCGAGATAACCCTTCAGCCGGTTCTGCGATATCTGCAGGTTGGGCGGCCCGGCAATGTGCGCGATCCTGCGGCATCCGTTCTCGATCAGGTGCACCACACCCTTGAAGGCACCATCATAATCGTCGACGATAACCTGTGAGACGTTGGTGTCTTTGCATACCCTGTTGAAATATACCACGGGGATGCCGGCGCGTTCAAATTTTTTAAAGTGATCGATGTTGGGTGTTTCTCCGGTCAGCGAGACCAGCAGTCCATCCACCCGGCTCGAGAGCAGCACATTGGTGTTGGCCACTTCTGTCGGGTACGATTCGTTAGACTGGCAGATCAGCACGTGGTAGCCGGCGGGGTTCGCCACTTCCTGCGCGCCGATGATAATGAAAGGAAAAAAGCTGTTGATGAATTCCGGCACAATGATGCCAACGGTCATGCTCTTGTTCTTGGCCAGTCCGTAGGCGAGCAGGTTGGGCTGGTACTCCATTCGCCTGGCGGTTTCCAGCACGGCCTTGCGTGTTTGCTCATTGATATCCGAATGGCCATGCAGCGCTCTCGATACAGTTGACTTTGAGATCTGGAGCTCGCGCGCGATGTCAAGGATGGTGGCGGGGTGGCGTTTGTGGTTGATGGTGAGCGGCTGCTCGCTCGAAAGCGTAAAGTAATAGTCACACTTGCCGCAGTAATAGCGCTGTTTGCCACGAACAATGCCGGATTTTGCGATCGCATCTACCTCCCCGCATTTCACACACTTGATCATGACAATAGCCTGAAAATTTTCTCAAAAATTAATCATACCATCACACTATTGCAAACCATTGCAGGGTTGTATCCTCTTATTTTTCAGAGGATTGTGATGAGGTTGCAAGGATGCCAAGGCCTGGAAAGGCCGTAATCGCCTAACGCAGGGTGTCAGCCCTGCGTTAGATGAGCACAGAGCATCGATAGCTCTGAAAGAGCGAAATACATCCGATGTACATTATTCAGCGCTAAATTTACTAAGGTCGTCTATCGATGAACGCGCGTTCTTTCTTTCGTGAATAGTGCTCCCGAGAATCACGCCCCTTCAGGGCTGGGTAAGAAGTTGTCATTCAAACGCAGGGCTGACATCCTGCGTTTTCTTATCGTCGTCCTTTCAGCTGGAATGCACTTAGGTTCGAACCAGCCGCCCGGCAACGTTATAAATCCCATCTAAAACCGTTGCGATGCTAACTTTTTTCCACCTCAAACCTATCGTGACCGGTTGCGAAAGCGTTCCCGATACTTCTTGTTGGCCTGTTTCAAACGATTGCTATTGTTTCTGCTTCGGCTTCCCATATTTTTCAGGTCAAAATTGTTACGCCTATGAAAATATTTACGAAGCCCGCCACTCAGTTACGCTTCCTTGCCGGCGTACTGATGTGGATCGCATTAGGTTTTAACAGCGCACAAGCACAACAGACCTTTACCGTTCGCGGCAAAGTGAGCACAGAAACCGGAGAAGCGCTGCCCGGAGTGAATGTGCTGGTAAAAGGCACATCTGCTGGCACCGTTACAGATGCTGAAGGCATTTATGTGCTCTCATCCGTGAAACCGGAAGATGTGCTGGTGGTCTCCTTTATCGGTTACAACACACAGGAGATCGTTGTCGGCACCCGCAGCACGGTAGACATCGTATTGGCCGCCGACATCCAGACCTTAAATGAAGTTGTTGTGGTGGGTTACGGTACCCAGCGCAAGATCGAGACCACTGGCTCCATCGCCTCCGTAAAATCCGAGGACATTGTTCAGACTCCCGTCACCAACGTGGCGCAGGGTTTGCAAGCGCGGATCGCCGGTGTGCAGATCAACCAGAACTCAGGCGCGCCCGGTGGTAACATCAGCGTACGCATCCGCGGCACCAACTCCATCAACGGAACCTCAGAACCACTTTATATCATCGATGGCATCCAGATCTCCAATGGCGGCGGCATCAACGATGTGAGCCCGCTGTCAACCATCAACCCCAACGACATTGAATCAGTAGAAGTACTGAAGGATGCCTCAGCTACGGCGATATATGGCGCACGCGGTTCCAACGGTGTAGTGCTCATCACCACCAAACGTGGTAAGAGTGGTGCCACCCGCGTATCCATTGAAAGTTATTATGGCTGGCAGCAGGTGCGTAAAACCCTCGACCTGCTCAACGCCTCTGAATTTGCCCAGCTCGAGAACGAAGTGTTCAAGACCGCCGTCTATCCCGATCCCGCTTCGCTGGGAGAAGGTGTGAACTGGCAGGACATCATCTTCAGAACAGCCCCCATCCAGAACCATCAGCTGTCAGTGAACGGCGGCAACGACAAAACGCAAGTGGCGCTCTCAGCCAACTTCTTCGACCAGGATGGTATCATCATCAACTCCAACTTCAAACGTTACTCCATGCGCCTGAACCTCGATCACAGGATCAGCGACCGTGTGAAGATGGGCACCAGCATCATGGGAAGTTATAACGTGAACAGCGGCATCCCCACTGGCTCTACCGTGGTGGGCGATGGTGGCGTGGTGCTCTCGTCTATCGTAGGTGCTGCCATCGGTGCACCGCCGACGCTGCAAGCCTATCGGGCCGATGGCTCGATCTTCCCGTTTGCCGAGCAGGGCGACGGACGTTACCGTGAAGTGACCAACCCGCTGGGGCTGGCAGAAGTTTCCAATCAAACCGATATCAGGAGGGTACTCACCAACGTATATGGTGAAGCGAAGCTTGCAGAAGGCCTCACATACAGGGCGTCTTTCAACGTAGACCTCCAGAGCAGCATCAATAATTACTACTCACCCCGCTATATTATTGCGCTCAAAGATCAGAACGCACAGTCGGGAAGCGCTTCAAAAAGAAATACGAACAATGCCGTTTTGTTGCATGAGAGCATACTGACCTATTCAAAGGTGCTGGCGGAGCATCACACGCTGAAATTTACAGGTGTGTTCGCTACGCAGAGCGGTATGGCCAACGAGAACCTCATCAGCGGAAATGGTTTCCCGAATGATGCCACGCGCAATGAAGCGCTTCAGCTGGCCACCACTGTTGCTGCCTCCAGCTCGCGGAGCAGAGACCGGCTCGACTCTTATATGGCAAGGGTCAACTACGGCTTCAAAGACAAGTATTTCTTCGATATCACGATGCGTGCTGACGGCTCTAGCAAGTTCGGCAAGAACCACAAATACGGATACTTCCCTGCAGCCTCTGCCGCATGGCGCATCATTGAAGAGGACTTCATGAGCAACGTTTCAGCGATCACCGACCTCAAGCTGCGGGCAAGTTATGGACTCACCGGAAATGCGGGCGCCATCAATGCCTACAGATCGCTTTCGCTGCAGACCACGGGAAGTGATTACCAGTTCAACCACGTGTATACAAAAGGTATCAGCCCTTCAGGCATCGCCAACCCGGACCTCCGTTGGGAGCGTTCGCTGCAAACCAACATCGGTTTGGATGTGAGCCTCTTCAACTGGCTGAACATGACGGTAGACCTCTATCGCAAACAAACAGATGACCTGCTCTACGAAAAAACGCTGCCGTATTCATCAGGCTACGGATCGATCATCTCGAACCTCGGTGGCATCGAGAACAAGGGTATAGAGATCTCTGCGAACGCCAACATCCTGCAGGAAGGTCCCCTCAAATGGACGGTGAACGCCAACTTCACGGCTAACCGAAACAAAGTGACAGATATCGACGGCGGCACCACGAAGGAACGGTTCATCACCAACTACACCATTCTGAAGGTAGGCGAACCGTTGGGCCTCTTCAAAACTTACATCTTTGACGGCATCTACCAGACCGGCGAGGCGATCATCCCGGGTTCTGACGGCCGCACGGGGGGAACCAAAGTGCTCGACTACGATCAGAACGGCACCATTACTTCTGGCGACCAGGTGATCACCGGAAATCCCAATCCCAATTTTATCTTCGGCTTCTCTACTTCACTCACTTATCAGAACTTCGATCTCGGTATTTTCCTGAGTGGCTCGCAGGGCAACGATATTTATAATGTGAGCCGTGCATCGTTTGAGAACCCGCTCGGCCAGCGCAACCTGTTGGCGGGTGTAGTGAACCGGTGGACACCGGAGAACGCAAACAATGAATACTCCAGCCCCCTGCAGGGTGGACGCCTTCCCATCAGCAGCCGTTTCGTTGAAGATGGCTCGTACCTGAGATGCAAGAATATTACGCTGGGATACAGGCTGCCTCACATCAAGGGCATCACCAACGCCCGCATCTATGTAAGTGCCAACAACGTGTTCACGGTCACGAACTACAGCGGCTTGGATCCGGAGGTTAACACCTACGCCAACTCGAACACTGCTATCGGTATCGACAACTTTGTGTATCCGGCAGCAAAATCTTTCCTGGCAGGGATCCAGCTGACTTTCTAACATCATCAAAAATATTACAATCATGAAAAAGCATTATATTTTTCCGCTCTCTGTACTGCTCATGATGATGCTGGTGGTATCGTCGTGCGAGTTGGATGAGACCGTCTACTCATCCATCTATACGGAGAACTTTTACAAAACCGCTTCTGATGCCGAGGCTGCCATCACCGCTGCATACGACCCGATCGCAGACATGCATGGAGGCCCCGCGGCAACGCTGGCCTCTGACTTCAGCGCAGACCAGATGTATCCACGCGTGGCCGTATCGCGCAACACGCTGACGCTGTTCACCTACGACGTGAACTACACGGGGCAGATCACGGCGGGGCGTTTGTTCGAGTCGCCGCAGCAGATCTGGATCTCGTGCTACGATGGCATCGAGAAATCAAACTGGGTGATCGAAAAAGTGCCCCAGGCCAGCATGGATGTGAACCGCAAGAAAGAGATCATCGGCGAAGCTTATTTCTTAAGGGCGTACTATCACTGGATGCTGACCAAAAATTTCAACGAGGTGATCGTGAAGACCAAGGCCAGCGATGTTCAGGAGAACGCCTACAAAAACAAGAGTCCCAAGGCGGAGATCTATGCACAGATCTATAAAGACCTTGACTCAGCCGTAGCCAAATTACCGGTTCACACGGCCAGCCTGGTGAAAGGAAGAGCGTCGAAAGAAGCAGCGCTGGCGTTGTATGCCAAGGCAGCACTTTACAATGAAGACTGGGCCACATCGCTGGCAAAGGCGCAGGCAGTAATGACCAATTCTTACCTGAAGCTGATGGTGAATGTGCTCGATGTTTATGATGTTACCAAAGAGGATGCCGCGCGTACAGAAAACATTTTTGCGTATGAATCTGAGTCTACGGCTTCTGTTTCAGGCTCTACCTCTTCGCGTAGTCATCAGCTGCCGGGACTTTTCGGACCCGCCGGAAGTGCCGCTCCTGCCTATGCCGTAACATCGTTCGGATCGTTCTTCGCGTACCAGGCATTCTTCGACTCTTTTGATCCCATCGATAAAAGAAGGCAGCTGCTCGACACTACGTATGTGAACAAAGCAGGGCAAAAGGTGAAACAGAAAGACATAACACCCATCACCAAAAAAGCGGTGCTGGTGAAAAAATATCAGGATCCTTTTTCAGTAAGCGGTAATACCAACAATATTCCAATCCTGCGGTTGGCCGATGTGTACCTCATCGCCGCGGAGGCAGAGGCACGCCTGAACGGTGCTACAACGCTTGCTTATGGATACATCAAAGTTGTGCGTGATCGCGCGGGGCTGCCGGAGCTCACGCCTGGCCTGGGCCAGACACAATTTGTGGATGCTGTGATCCAGGAACGCTCGTGGGAATTTTTTGGGGAAGGTGATCGCTGGTACGATCTTACCCGCACCGACAAATTTCTGACGGTGATTCCGCTGGCTGTCAACGATGTATTTCCCGTTCGCACGCCGCAGCCCAAACATAAATATTTCCCGATACCCCAGGATGAGCTGAACGCCAACCCTCAGCTGCAGCAGAACGATCCCTGGAAGTAAAGCGGACTTTGGTAAAAGTTAATGACGTTATAACACTTTTTGGATAATGAAGAAATTCCTGTTGTTTTTTGCGATCGTTCTCTGTTCTGCTCCGGTATTGAGGGCCCAGTATAGTATCCGTTATCCGGATGCTGTGCCCTTGCATGGGGTGTGGTCGTTTGCGCTTGACCCGCTCGATGCCGGTGAAAAGCAAGAATGGTACCTGAGCAGCAAAACGTTTTACAGAACTTATGAGACCTGGGATAAGGTAGAGGTGCCGCATTGCTTTTCGGCGGATCCACGTTACAGATATTTCAACGGCACAGCGTGGTACAGGAGGTCTTTCCACTGGCAGGCATCGCAAGACAAACGAACCATATTGCATTTCGATGCTGTGTATTATGAATGTTCTGTTTGGCTGAACGATAAGAAAGTAGGAACACACGAAGGCGGCTACACTCCTTTTAGTTTCGATATCTCGGATCATCTTAAGGCAGGCGAAAATCAGATCGTTATCCGGGTGACCAATGATACCTGGAAGCCCGGTACCATTCCCGGCGCAAAAGACAAAGGACCAAACACTTTTGTGCCAGGCTGGGTTAACTACGGTGGCATTACACGCCCCGTTTATCTCACGGTTGAGCCCGCTACTTACATCGAGAATACAAAAGTTGAGGCTACGCCAGACCTTGCAAAACGCACCGCGCAGCTGAGAGCAAAAGTGTTCATCAAAAAATCAGCGGGATCGGCTGCAACCGTCACACCTTCTTTGTCGGTGTTGCTGGACAAACGGAAAGTTGCTGTTTCGTGGAAGTTCAGCAATCCGCAAAACCAGGCCGATGGTGTTGTTGAAGTGGAGGCCTTTGCGTCGCTCAAACCTGCCGATGTGAAATTGTGGAGCCTAGATGAGCCGGTCTGCTACCAGCTTCAGGCTATTGTTCCCGGAGATACCATCACCACCACGTTCGGCATTCGTAAAGTGGAAGTGAAGAACACGCAGCTGCTCCTCAACGGCGTGCCCGTTAAAATGGCAGGTGCAAACCGCGTGATGGACTATCCCGGCCTGGGCAGCCTTGAGCCGGACTGGCTGGTGGAGAAAGACTTTACGCTGATGAAAAGAGCGGGTATGGAATTTCAGCGCCTTACTCATTACACCACAACGGAGGCTGTACTGGACTGGGCAGACCGCAACGGGATGATGATTGTAGCGGAAGCCGGTAACTGGCAGCTCACGCCTGAGCAGATGGATACTGATTCCATTCGCGCAAAGTTCCGCCAGCAGTTCGATGAGTTGGTGAAACGTGATTGGAACCATCCCAGTGTTATCGCCTACAGTGTTGGAAATGAATATCTGTCTGATACGCCATCTGGCCAGCGCTGGACCAAAGACATGATCGCGCATGCAAAGGAAGTTGACCCCACACGGTTGTACACTTTTGCTACCATGCGTCAGAGTCCCCTTCCAAAGAATCCTGAAGATGAGGCCAGCCAGTACGTTGATTTTGTTTGTGCGAATATCTACGGTAACCAGGCAGCGATACTGGACAATATCCACAGGCTGTATCCGGATAAACCTATTCTCGTCAGTGAATACGGCATTCGTGTTGATAACAAGAACGGTGAGCAGGGCCAGGTGGATTACCTGAAGAATTATCTGAACGACATCCGCTCGAGACCTTACGTGGTGGGTGCTTCGTGGTGGAGCTTCAACGATTATGAGAGCCGGCATTGGGGCACTAATAAAAACGGTTACCGTCCCTGGGGCGTTGTGGGTCCTGACCGCACGCCACGGCAGATGTATGCCCTTCACCAGGTGGAGATGTCGCCGCTTGTGGTGACGAAGAAGTCTTTCACCGTTGGCAAGCAGGGCAATCATGAGCTGGTGCTTGAAGTGAAGAGCCGTGCCGATTTTCCGGCGTATCCTACCCGGAATTATAAGTTGAGAACGACGCAGCGCGAGGTTGCCATCCCTGACCTTTCACCCGGCCAGACAACAGAGGTGAAAATACCCGTAACAGGTTTTAATCCTTCCGTAAAAGTTGAGATCATTAAGCCCACTGGTTTTTCGATTGTTGAAATTAATGTAGACCTGAACTATGATTAAAGGAGAAGTAAGTGCGAAGCGGGAATTAAAGAAAGTTTCGTTAACGGCAGACCTGATCGTTACCGGTGGAGGATTGTCTGGCTCCTGCTGTGCCATCACGGCGGCGCGTGCGGGACTTAAGGTTGTGCTGGTGCAGGACAGGCCGGTGTTGGGTGGTAACGCTTCGAGTGAAGTACGGCTCTGGGTGCTGGGCGCAACCTCTCACATGGGCAACAACAACCGGTGGGCCCGCGAAGGTGGTGTGGTGGATGAGATCCTCGTGGAGAATATGTACCGGAACCCCGAAGGGAATGCGGTGATCTTCGATACGGTGGTGCTCGATAAAGTGATGCAGGAGCCCAACATTACGTTGCTGCTGAACACGGCGGTGCATGAGGTGATCAAATCCGATCCCGATACCATCCAGTCTGTGATCGCTTTCTGCAGCCAGAACGGAACATCGTACAGCCTTACGGCGCCGTTGTTCTGTGATGCGTCTGGCGATGGCGTGGTCGGTTTTCTTTCCGGCGCAGCTTTTCGCATGGGCGCAGAATCGAAAGAAGAGTTCGGAGAAAAATTCGCACCATCGAAGGAATATGGCGAGCTGCTAGGCCATTCCCTTTATTTTTACACGAAAGATATCGGGAAACCTGTGAACTATGTTCCTCCTTCTTATGCGTTGCAAGACATTACAAAAATTCCCCGCTACCGGAACTTCAATGCCAAAGAGCATGGATGCCAGCTTTGGTGGATAGAATATGGTGGCCGGCTCGATACTGTTCATGAAACGGAGACCATCAAATGGGAGCTGTGGAAAGTGGTGTACGGCGTATGGAACTATATCAAGAACTCCGGGAAATTCCCGGAAGCAAAGAACCTCACGCTGGAGTGGGTGGGAACAATTCCCGGCAAAAGGGAGAGCAGGCGTTTTGAAGGCGATTACATGCTCACGCAGCAGGACGTGATCGAGCAACGCACGCATAGTGACGCCGTTGCGTATGGCGGATGGTCGGTAGACCTTCACCCTGCCGATGGTGTATTCAGCGAACGCTCCGGCTGCAACCAGTGGCACAGCAAAGGCCTGTATCAGATCCCTTACCGTTGTTACTATAGCCGCAATGTGAAAAATCTCTTCTTCGCCGGCCGCATCATCAGCGTAAGCCACGTGGCTTTCGGATCGAGCCGTGTGATGGGTACTGCCGCGTATGGTGGACAGGTTGTGGGTATGGCTGCGGCCCTCTGTAAGAAAGAAGGTCTTTTGCCGGGTGAGCTGCTGGCAAAGGGAAAGGTGCCACAGCTTCAGCAGGCGTTGTTGAAAGAAGGGCACCATGTTCCGGGGTATGCTTTCTCAGATCCCAAAGATCTTGTACGTTCAGCCACCGTAAGTGCTTCAAGCGAGCTGGTGCTGGATGAGCTGCCGGAGCAGGCATTCCTGAAAAAACTTGACCCGGCTGTTGCCCAGCTTCTTCCGCTGCAGCAAGGCAAAGTGCCCCAGCTTGTGGTGCATGCACAAACCGCTGTCAATACAAAGCTTCAGGTGGAACTTTGCGCCAGTGAACGCGCGGGCAACTTTACACCCGACGTGGTGTTGGAGACAAAGACCATCGACCTGGTGCCGGGCAGGAATTGTGTGCAGCTTACCTTCAACGCAGCCATCGCAGGCAGCCGGTATGTGTTTGTGCTCTTCAGGAAGAACCCGGATGTGGAGCTTCATTTTACGAAGAAACGTATTACCGGCATCCTCTCTGTATTTAACCAGGTGAATGCAGCGGTGTCGAACTATGGTAAACAGATGCCTGACGGCGATATCGGCGTTGATGCTTTCGAGTTCTGGTGCCCGCAGCGCAGACCCAATGGCCATAACATCGCTATCAAGATGAATCCGGCCCTGGCTTGTTTCGGCGCTGACAATGTGCGCAATGGTATCGATCGCCCCACCACGCAGCCCAATGCCTGGGTGGCGGATTTTTCTGATCCGAACCCGCGGCTCGAGCTTTCATGGCAGGATCAGAAAAAGATCAAGGCGGTTACCCTGAAGTTCGACGCGGATTTCGATCACCCGATGGAAAGTGTGCTGATGGGACACCCGGAGAACGTGATGCCGTTCTGTGTGCGCGACTACAAGCTCTACGACGATGCCGGAAAAGTAGTTTATGAAAAAACAGGAAACTATCAGACCATCAACCGTGTCAATTTTGAAACACCGTTGGCCACCCGCAAACTTGTACTGGAGGTGAAACATCCTTCGGCAGACGTGCCAGCATCGGTTTTCGAAGTTCAATGTTATGAATAACTGTTGTCATGATCCCGCCGTTGCTGCCACACGCATTCCGTGTTAGCGATGGCGGCCGACGCCATGCTTAATTTTCCAATACCTAATCAATCAAAGTAAAATACATGCGTTTCAGAAAATATTTCTTCCTTCTTTTCGCAACAGCCCTGGTGGCCTGTAATAAAGATGTTACGCTTGAGAACGAGCAGCTTCAAATCGCATGGTCAGACGATGCCGGCTGGAAGATCGCCAGACTCGGCGTTAAAGAGAACGGGCAATGGAAGAACATTTCAGTGCCATCGGGCGAATACACGCTGTTATATAGTGAGCAGAAACCTGACAGCACCGCTGTGCCTTTTAAAACGATAACGGGTGTGCAGTTTCCGGAGCCCATCTATAAATATCAGATCGGCCACTGGCTGCGCTCCACTTCTCCCGTAATGCTCAACACGGCAGGTGAGGCCTTTCATTTTTATCCTTCAAACCTTTCACAAGAGAAGAACGCGATCAGTTTTTCGCATGAGCTTCCGGTAGGAACACTGTCATCGTCGTGGAAACTTGACCCGCGTTACCCTTCAGATATCATCGTGTCGCAGACCCTGGTGGCGAAAAAAGACGGATATTATTCACTGGCTACGCCGGCCTTGTCAGATGTGAAGAACGAAGATGTGACATGGGCCACGGTGCCGGGTTATTTTCAGGGAAATTCTTTCCAGGATAACTTTGTATTGGCCTACGCGTATGGCCAGGGCATTCCGAAGCTTCCTGTGCTCTACACCGAGCGTTGTGCCAGCACCCTGGCGCCCGTGGTGACCACAAAAGACGGTGTGTCGTTTTCGGTTTCTCCGAAACCCGGCCTGGCAAGGGACCCCTGGGAGAAAGACAGGAACACGCATGAAGAATCGCGCATTGGCCTCTCGCACATGAACCGGAAGGGAGCAGTTTTCCCCACAGTGTATTATCCGGTGCTCGGTCAGAAACTTTCCAGGATCAATGCGGGTGATACCATTCACTATGAATTCAGGTATACCGTGAACACCGGCAACTGGTTCGATCACCTGAAGCACGTGGCCAACGATGTATATAAATTCAGCGAGACGCTTGACCTGCGCACCAACAAGCAATCGCTGATGGGCAGGATCGAGGCCATGCACCGTTACCTGATCGATCCTAAAACTTCAATGTGGAATATTGAATCGTTCCAGGGCAAAAAGATCGGCGGACAGTCGTACCTCGGCGGTGTTGTGGGCTCCAGCGGCGATGCCATGAAGAACTCTGACTATGGCGCCATGTGGATGCTTGCCACAGCCACGCGGGATGACAAGCTCATGAAGAACGTGCTGCCCTATGCTGCCAACTTCAAGCTCACGCAGCAGCAAACATCTGACGGATTCTTCAAAGGCGCCGCTGTGGGACAATATTACCTGGCCAAGCGCAAAGTGTTTGTGGAAGAGTGGGGAGAATTTGTAGAGCCCGTGAGTCTTACCTATTACACGATGCTCGACGTGGGCAACATTCTGCTGTTCGAGCCGCAGAACCAGGAAATGCGCGCGCGCCTGAAGATGGGTGCCGACCTGTTGCTCAAGTGGCAGCAGAGCGATGGCCGCTGGGAGGTGGCATATGATCGTCACACCGAGAAACCACTGTTCACTGATCTCAAGGACCTGCGCCCTACATTTTATGGACTCATTGTAGCGCACCGCATCCTGAAAGATCAGGCTTATTTGGATGCTGCTAGGAAAGGTGCCGATTGGCTGATTGAAAACGGTGTGAAGCCTGGGCACTTTATCGGTGTATGTGGCGACGCGCGTTATGCACCTGATTTTGCCACCGCGCAAACATCACAGGCTTATCTTGATCTGTACGACATCACCAAAGACGAAAAATATAAGGAAGCTGCGATCGAAGCAGGAAAATTCTATACAGCTTCGATCTATACACATCCGATACCATCACATGAAAAGAAAATTGTGCGGGATGCGGAACGTGAAGACTGGGAGATCTCTCAAGCTGGCCTGAGCTTCGAGCACGGCGGCATCATGGGATCTGCCCAGCGTCACGGTCCCATTCAACTGGCCAGTCACGCCGGTTTGTTTGTCAGGCTGTTCGGCCTCACGCAAGACTCTATCTTCTTAGATATTGCACGTGCGGCTGCCATTGGCCGCGATGCCTTCGTAGACGAAAAAACCAGAGTAGCATCGTACTACTGGAATGCGATGGGCAAGGGCGCGGGTCCTTATCCGCACCACGCATGGTGGCAGATCGGATGGATCACCGACTACCTGATGTCAGAAGCGGCCCTCCGTTCGAATGGTAAAGTAACATTCCCGAGAGGTTTCGTCACGCCGAAAGTCGGACCACACCAGTCGTATGGTTTCGAACCCGGTCAGATCGATGGAACCGCGGCGTCGCTCGTGATCCGCGAAGGCCTCGTGCAGCTCGACAATCCGAACCTTGAACACATCACTGCCCGCTCGCAGGATGGCAAAAAGCTTTTCGTGATCATCATGAACGATCTAAACAAAGCACAGCAAAGCAAGATCCAGGTGAACAGCGCTATATTGCAGGCAGGGAGCAAACTGCAGGCCGGCACTGAGCTGATGTCGGGCAATGCACTTGCAACACCCGGAGCGTTTTCACTTGAGCTACCGCCTTATGGTATTCAGGTGTACGCGATGGAAATTGTAAAATAATCGCTGTTGCCTTCAGCGATCGGAGAATAAAGGGCGAACGAGATATAAAGGAATTATGGCGCAACTGGATTTTTGGGTAATGGCGGTGTTTGCCCTGCTGATCTTTACGATTGGGGTGACGTTCACAAGGGTTGGCAGTAAAAGCAGCCAGGCTTTTTTTGAGGCGGGTGGTGAAACACCGTGGTGGATCAATGGCCTGTCACTCTTCATCAGCTATTTTTCCGCAGGTACTTTTGTGGTGTGGGGATCCATTGCCTACAAGCACGGACTCGTTGCCAACACCATCCAGCTTACGATGGCCATCAGCGGTTTGCTCACGGCGCACTTCATTGCTGAACGGTGGAAACGTACGGGCACCCGTACTGCCGCCGAGTATATTGGGTTAAGGTTCGGCACCACCGCTCAGCAGTTTTATACGTACCTGATCCTGCTCCTCAGCCTGGTGAATACCAGCGCAGTGTTGTACCCTGTGGGCAAAATGGTTTATGTGGCCACGCCGTTCTCACTGAACGCCTGCATCATCGCCATCGGCATTACTATTGTGTTGTACACCGCTGCGGGCGGATTGTGGGCGGTGTTGGTGACAGATGTGGTGCAGTTCGTAGTGCTTACAGCGGCGGTGCTCATCGTGATCCCCGCGGCGTTCGGGGAAGTGGGTGGCGTCAACAACTTTTTATCCGGCACACCGAAAGATTTTTTCGAACCCTTCAGCCAGGATTACACGGCCGGGTTCATGCTGGCCTTCATCGGTTACCAAACGGTTTACATCGGAGGCAACTGGTCATACGTGCAGCGTTACACCAGCACCTCCAGCGAACGCAATGCAAAAAAAGTAGCGTACTTGTTCTCACTGCTTTACCTGGTGAGCCCTATTATCTGGATGTTGCCACCCATGGTCTACCGGGTGATCAATCCAAGCCTGCAGGGACTTGAAGCCGAAGGTGCCTACATGATGCTCTGCCAGCAGGTGCTGCCCGCCGGACTCATCGGCCTGGTGCTGTCGGGTATGATCTCGGCAACCTCGAGCAAAGCCAACACTACTGTGAACCTCGCTGCTGTTGTGTTTGCCAACGATGTATATAAAAAGGTGATCTCTAAAAATGCATCCGATAAAACACTCGTGCTTATAGCGCGCCTGTTCACGCTGGTATTCGGTGCCGGCACCATTGCCGTGGCGATGCTGGTGCCGTATGTGGGTGGCATTGTTAACGTAGTGCTGAGCATCGCGGCGGTGGCGGGTGGTGCGTTGTTTGCACCCATCATCTGGTCACTCTTCTCGAAACGCCAGACTTCATTCTCGGTGATGACCACAACATTGTGTGCGCTCGGTATCAATCTTTTCTTCAAAGTGCTTGGCCCTTCATTGCTCGGTCTCAGTCTCAGCCGCACCGCCGAAACCATCATGGGTGTTGGCCTTCCGCTGCTGGTGCTGGGCCTGTTCGAATTGTACTACCGCTCGCGCAACCAGTACTCACCAGAGGCTTTAGCCCTTGAAAGGCGACAGGCTGAACATCACGAGACAACCCATCACAATCACGATCATCGCGAAGCCCAACGTCAGAATGCTTTCGGCGTCAGGGTGATCGTGCTGGCATCTGCTGCAGTAGGTCTCGGCATCCTTGTGCTCGGTTTCCTCTCGGAGCGCGGTTCAGTAACCTCCGTGGTGGGTGGTATCATCCTGGCCTTCTCGTTGTTCGGCTTGTGGAGATTGCGGGAGAAAAGCCCATCGACTCAACCTTTGGCAGAGCCACGCGAGGTGAAGCAGTAATCCCGGAAACTTTCGTTATTCCAATATCAGAACCCGCAATACGCCAAGCCAGGCGGCGGCTATGACCGTTTGCTTCGGGAGATCCAGGCCTAACCGCTCATCAGATCGTCCATCAAATGCATGCCGATCCGTTTGTACTTCATGTGCGGGAGTGTAAATTTATAGGGTTAACACTCAAGCAATGAAAAAAGCATTAAATCGTTTCTTCGCAGTTCTTTGTTTCATGGCGCTGACGGCGATTGCCCATGCAGATCGTTCACTTGCCGCTGATTCCCTCGAAGGAAGGTGGGATCTTACCATCATGATGTCGGGCAAAAAGTGTCCTGCGTGGCTGGAGGTACGGCACTCGGGTCACAGCACGCTGGTAGGGCACGTTGTGGTAGTTGTTGGCAGCGCGCGGCCTATATCCAAAATTACCGTGAACGGAAATAAATTCAGCTTTGCCATTCCCCCGCAGTGGGAGCGAGGCACTGGCGACATGACTTTCGAGGGCAGCTTCGAAGGCAAAGGTTTATCGGGCTCCGTGGTATTTCCCGATGGCCAAAGCTATACCTGGACGGCGGTTCGTGCCCCTTCGCTTCGCAGGCAGAAGGAAGTGGCCTGGGGTAAACCCGTTGCGCTCATCCCTGCCAGTGGCCTCAAAGGCTGGCATGCCCTGGGAGAAAACCAGTGGGTGGTAGAGCAGGGAATTCTCCGCAGTGCGAAGTCAGGCGCTAACCTCGTAACAGACAACAGCTATACAGACTTCAAACTTCACATTGAGTTCAGATATCCCAAAGGCAGCAACAGCGGCGTATACCTGCGGGGCCGTTATGAAGTTCAGATCAGCGACAGCCAGGGCCTCGAGCCACTGCCCGGTGAGTTGGGCGGCGTCTACGGCTTTATTGCGCCTAGTGAGCAGGTTGCAAAAGCTCCGGGCGAATGGCAAACCTATGACATCACCCTGGTGGGAAGAATGCTCACCCTTGTCGCCAATGGAAAAACCATTATCAGCAACCAGGAGATCCCCGGCATCACCGGCGGCGCGCTGGATTCCAATGAAGGAGAGCCCGGCCCCATTCAGCTGCAGGGAGATCATGGTCCCATCGAATTCAGGAACATCATCATTACACCGGCCAAGTAAGATATTTCAATGCCCATATCCCTTCGGGGCAATGTCATTAAGTTAAGGACAGAAACAAAAAATTGATTGTTGTAGTTTTGAGCCCTGAAGGGGCTGAATATCAATAGCGTCGGGTGCAGCCCGACGCTATTGTGCATTGGTATTTCACGTGCCATAGGCAATCTGGATCGGGGTACGCTTTTTCTGGCACGTAACGCATACGCCAGATCAGAGCATCTAGAACTGCTTCAGATAACTGATCTTGAAGATCCCTTGTTGCTCCGTATTGATCGCCCCATCACTTGTCAACGTTTCCTGGCTGTTGAAGACGAGGTAGATATAGGCGAGCGGCTTGTATTCCCAGGCAAACCTCAAGTTATACAGATCGAGCTTCGTAAGTGAATTCCGTTGAAAGAAAGTAGTGAACTGAACTCGGGGATTCAGCGCAAATCTCGCCTGGATGGTATACAATGCGACATCTGTTTTCTCAGATTCGATCCCTACTTCGCTGAACCGGTTTCGGTTAACACCTGCCTTGATGGAAACGTGTGGCGTAGGGATGATGGAAACAGAGGCGTCGAGGGTTTGAAGCGATCCGTTGTAATATTCGCCAAAGTCATATCTCGCGGTATACGATATTTTTTTTGAAGGATCACTCCCCGCTGCCAGCGAATACCTTCTGTAACGATACGCGCCTTTTGCAATGAGCACACCGAGTGGATTGAAATCCGAAACCAGGTCCTGGTAAATGTCGCTGATGTTGAACGCATAGTACGCGCCATCCTGCATGTCGATTCTGAAAGGTGTAATCTTAATTTCCCTTTCTGTCAACCTTGAAGTAGAAGCCTGATGATACCAGCTTGTTCTGATGCCTGGCTGATAAGCGCGTATATATTTTTTAAATGGAAGATGTTTCCCCCTGATGTTTGCAACCGACCCTGGCGTGGTGCCGATAACATCTGTTCTGGAAAGAAACCCCAGGGCAGGATTAAAACCTTTGGTGAAAATTGATTCCGTCAACCATGCGGTAATTTTGTTACTGGCGTAGAAATATTGCGCGTAGCCACCCATGCCATGGCTGTTGTTATTTGTGTTCACTGATCTCAGCACCATAACGTTGAGTGATTGTGCGGCATCAAATCGTAAAAAGCCATCTACACCACCCACCAGGTTTGCGCTATTATTTTTATCGTCAAGCTTCATGGTGGCAATGGCACCGATCCGGTTTTGTTTACCGAAGTTCCTGAAGTACCGGCCCACGGCGGCATTCGTGGCGTGCAATGAGTCGATGGAACCTTGCCGCACAGCCATCAAACCGTAATTCTGTTTTACAGAACGATTCACCAGTCTAAGTCCACCGGTTATTGGTAGTGGCCGGCCCTGATTGCTTAACCCAACGCTGCGACTAAAAAACGGTAACATCTGCATGTCGCCACCGATGTCGCCATCCGTTACCAGACCCGGACCGAAGAGCGATGCGTTCTCCAGGAAGAATTGTCTTTTTTCAGGAAACAGCACCGAAAAACGGCTCACATTATTTACCTGCACATCAGCATCGGCCTGGGCGAAGTCGGTATTCACCGTCAGATCGGCAACGGTGTTGGAATTGATGGCCCACTTGATCTCCCCTCCGATCTTGTATTGTGATTCACGGGCTTCTGTCTGGTCGGCATTCCTGCGCCGGTGATGCGACAGCAATCCGTAAGGGTTTATCTGAATGTTGGTGGAAGGAGGCGACGGAATGATCTGATCGACCACGCCTGCATACTCCATTCTATTGAAACTGAATGAGCGTGGATAGGGTGACCATACGGAGATCTCGTTGCTTGCCCTTCTTAACCTGAGAAAATTGATCCCCCAACGACTACTGTCCGCTGCTGCTGATAGCCTGGGATAACGAAGGGTTTTCCACGGGATCGCGAATTCTGCCAGCCACCCTTCTTCGTTCATGGAGGTTCTGACTTTCCAGAGACCATTCCAGTCTGAATCAAAAAGGATCGCATCAAAGGACAGGTAATCTTTTTGCGCACCATATGGATTTGTTACAAAGGAAGCGCTGTTTCGCTGATCGTTAAATCCGTCGATGCCGATCGCAAAAGTATCGTGCGCCCGCCAATCAAAGTCGCGGGCCATGTTGGGTGCCCTGACAGCTTTTTTTCCCAGGGAGTCCCGGCACCACACGCCTACATATAGGTATTCATTGTTATACAGAATTCTGACCGTGGTTTTATTTTTTGACGGTTCTCCCTGCAGGGGTTCTATCTGTGTGAAATCTCCGAGCGAGTCGGCTGTCTTCCACGCGTCTTCATTGAGCAGTCCGTCAATTGTGATTTTGCTTCCGGTGTGTCTCGCATGTACAACAGGCTTCATTGCGGCGGGTGGGAAAATATCCTGCGCGCGTGCGCTGTGCATGGATGAAATGAAAATGAATTGAAAGATCATCTGCGCCGATAAGATGTTAATGTTCTTCATGGCTTCTGTCATTTGAATGCCCGAAATTGGCATGACAACAGTCCGGGTGAAACCTGATTCTTGCGGGTTGGAAATAACTTACCCGGCCGCATGATTTTTTCCCTTATCGAAAGGACTGGCGCCGCAAGATCCGGGTTGTGATCTTGTCAGACGGATTATTAAAAGCGCAAGAATTCGTTAACTTGAGAAGGCCGCAATACACGAAACCAGTATAACATGCATTGGACACAGGTCATCGATCCATTTAATAACATTGTTTTATCTGCCCTGGTGGCGCTGATCCCCATCATTTTTGTTTTCTGGGCTTTGATCATCCGGAAGATGAAGGGATACCAGGCCAGCCTGATCGCCACGCTCATTGCTGTGATCATCGCTGTTGCTGTGTACGGTATGCCGCTCTGGCTCGCCGCGCTTTCAGCAGTACATGGCGCGCTCTATGGTCTGTTCCCGATCTGCTGGATCGTGATCACCGCTGTGTTCCTCTTCAACATCACTGTTAAAAGCGGGCAGTTCGAGATCATCAAACACTTTATGGCTTCCATCACTGCCGATAGAAGATTGCAGGGATTGCTGATCGCATTTTCGTTCGGGTCGTTCCTGGAGGGCACGGCAGGTTTTGGTGCGCCCGTGGCCATCACGGCAGCCATGCTGGTGGGACTGGGTTTCAATCCGCTTTACGCGGCGGGCATCTGCCTCATCGCCAATACCGCACCCGTTGCTTTCGGGTCGGTGGGTATTCCCATCACGGTGGCGTCGCAGGTATCGGGCATCCCGGAGATGGCTATCTCGCAGATGGTTGGCAGAACACTTCCAGTGCTGTCTGTCGTGTTGCCCTTTTATCTCGTGGTGCTGATGTCGGGTTTCAAAAAGACCCTGGAGATCTCTCCCGCGATCCTGGTCTCAGGGATCTCCTTTGCGTTGCTGCAATGGTTCTCATCCAACTACCTGGGACCGGCGCTGCCAGACGTGATCGCTGGGATCGGATCGCTCATCAGTCTGGTCATTCTTTTAAAATTTTGGAAACCGGCCAAACCATGGCGCTTCGATGGCGAAGTGGCAACGGCTCCCCACGTTGAGAACAAATATTCATTCGCACAGGTACTCCGGGCCTGGTCTCCGTTCATCTTATTAACACTGATGATCATCGGCTGGGGCATGCAGCCCATTAAAGGCGTGCTCAACGCATGGGGCATGGTGCAGTTCGAGATCCCCCTGATCCACAGTGCCATCCTTGACACAAACGGTAATGCGTTGCCGCAGATTTTTAAATTCAATTACCTGTCGGCCACCGGTACAGCAGTGCTCATCGCTGCATCCATCGCGGTACCACTGGTGGGCCTGAAGTTGAGCGAAGGGGTAAGCGTCTTTCTTGCCACGCTTCGTCAGCTGAAATTTCCGATCGTTACCATCGCTTCTGTGCTGGCGTTCGCGTACATCCTCAACGCTTCCGGCATCACCATCACCCTGGCAGAGATCCTTGCCAGCACGGGTGTGCTCTTTCCGTTCTTTGCTCCGGTGCTGGGCTGGCTGGGTGTGTTCATCACCGGCTCCGATACATCCGCCAATGCGTTGTTCTCCAAACTTCAGCGTGAGACGGCTACCACCATCGGCGTTGATCCCGTGGTGACGGTAGCGGCCAACGTATCGGGTGGCGTGGTAGGCAAAATGATCTCACCACAATCCATCGCTGTTGCCGCCGCCGCGGGCCAGCTGGTGGGAAAGGAATCCGACCTGTTCCGTTTCACCGTGAAACACAGCTTCCTCATGCTGACGTTCATCAGCTTCATTGTGCTGGCACAGGCTTACTTTATCAAATGGACGGTGCCATCATACCAGATGCTCGATGGAAAAGTTGCTGCGCCGGATGCGTCACATGGTTATGGCTATTTGCTGACCTTTGGCGTGATCATCATCCTGTACGCAATTATTGTGCGCATAGCCTCGAGGTGATGGTAATCGGTTTGTAAACTCTCAAAACCGATTACTGAATACTGATTACCGGTTACCAATTACCACTGAGTTGGTGGATGTGCAGAAATGGACAGACTGAACGTTTTTCCGGTCAGTCCTTTTCAAAACCCCGTCTTTATACATGCTTGAGTCAATACATCAGCTGCCCGCATTCGCCGAAATAATGACCGGTTATGGGATCAGTGCATATAACTGTGTCACGGAATTTCACCACCTGTTGAGATATGTAAAAGGTTGTAAAAGATTGTAACAGTCGAAAACAATCCGTATCGACAGGCACGTCTTATGGTCAGAACGACACACACAGTGTTATGATGATCAAACTTTACCAGTCTTTAACATGAGCTACTTTCCGAGGATATCGTATGCGCACCGGGTGATGCTCGGTCTCGCGGTGTTACTGACGTTAGGCAGTTGTGCGTCAACTGCAACGCTCAGAGAAAACAAACAGCTTCGGTTCACCACCGTGGGCAGGATCCCCGTGGTTGAAGGCAAGATCAATGGCAAGCGCGCTTATTTTATTATCGATACAGGTGCATCCTGTTCCATACTAAACCAGTCCGTTTCTGACCGTTTCGGGTTCAAGTCGTTTATTAAAAATGACGACCATGTAATGGGGTTGCACGGTGAAGCCAGGATAAACCAGGCTTTTAACTGTACGGTTGAGATGGGGCCGCTCAAGCTCAAGAATGTGGTCTTCCGCACCAAACATATGGACAGTTTTGTGTCCGTCATCCAGACCCACGAGAACATCGAGATCGCCGGCATCATCGGCTCCGATATTTTCAACCGTTACGGCATCGCCATCAATTTTAAAAGCAACACCCTCAGCTTCTGAACGCGCCTTAACAAACTTATTCCAGTTTTTTGAAACCTGTTGCTATTGCCCTACTGCCCTTTGCCTACTGCCTGCTTCTATTTGCCAGGGCAACGATGTCTTGCACTTCCAGGATCCTCTTCTCGTATCCCAGTGTGGTGGTGTGGATCATGGCGATGCCCACGTCTTTTAAAGTGCAGAATGCGTTGGGGAACAAGGCGCGGCCGATGGGATACAGCCTGCCCATATAGCGGTACGCCTTCAGTGCGTTCTTCAATCCTTCGGTAGGTTTCATAAATCCCGGCCTGAAAGCAAATACCTGTTTGAAAGGTAACTTCATGAGGTCGTTCTCTGTTTTACCTTTCACCCTTGCCCACATCAGGCCTCCCTTTTCGGTGCTGTCGGTGCTCTTGCCGGAAACGTAGCAGAAGGTCATGCCCTTGTTTTGCCGGCTCAACGTTTCGGCCACATGCAGCGTCAGGGTATACGTCATCTTGTAATAAGTATCCTTATCCACGCCAACCGATGAGATGCCCAGGCAGAAGTAGCAGGCATCATAACCGCTGAGCTGGCTTTCGATGGGTGCGAAATTCAGGAAGTCCTGGTGGATGATCTCTTTCAGCTTGGGATGAGTAACACCACAGGGGCGGCGGTTGATCACCAGCACAGACTCGACCTGGGGATGTTGCAGGCACTCGTGCATGACACCTTCGCCCACCATGCCGGTGACGCCTGTAACGATCACTTTGATTTTTTTTGCTGTATCCATGTGCATTTGTTGTTCTATGATGTGAGCTGTTTGCCAATCTCTCAGTGGTGACCCGTACGGATCTACGACACGGCCAATCCGCCAGCCATGCCCTTCGCTTACCGGATAGACCTGTGTGGCGCTCATCAAAATTAACGAATCCTTAACAGCCCAAATCGATCATACCCCATATTTTATCCCGGCCCTTCAGTACCATACACGCATCCGCTGTTAAATTATTTTCCGCATATCCCCAAAACATCAAAAAATTCAAACGTTCACACTTATGTGACGTGATGCTATTGGCAGGATCCGCTCCTGGCTCCTTGCTCCTGACTTCTGGCTCCTTTTCAAAAAAGGCTGGCATATTTTTATTATACGCCTTGCCGGTTGATCCTATCAAGACTTAATCAAACCTTCAAATAAATATGGGAAAGCTCAGAACCATTATTCTGATCACGGGTATTTTAATAGCAGGGTTGGCTTTCAGCGCCTCAGCCCAGAAACGGCCCCACAACACTTCATCGGCAAAGGCCACCTATAGCTACAAGTCGAACAAGCCGAGATACAAGATCAAGAAGAACAACAAGCAAAAACATGCGCTCCGGAAGCAAGCCAAAAAAACAAGGGCTTTCCTTGGCGAAGCACGTTTGAAAGAATTCATTTGAGCCGATGTTGGTGTGCCAATGTTGGTGTGCCGTTGTTGGTGTTCTTCACCAACAACCACGGCCCAATAACCGTTACCAACATTCCCGATCCAGTTTGATCACTTCCGCTTCAATCCAAACAACGGCCTGATAACATTCACCCTTCGGATCACCAGCTCATACACAGCGAAGCATCCCACGCCAGTGAACAGCAGCACCATGATGAATTGAAGGGGTACGGCAACATCCAGCGGAAATATCAGCCATGAGGCCGTATACAGGAAGATCATGTGCAGGATGTAAACCGGGTAAGCAGCCTCGCTTAAATAACGCAGCGCTTTGCCGGGACGGTTCAGGTAAGTATAACCGAATGCAAAAACGGAGATGATCCAGCAGTGCGATTCGGCCACCAGCAGGTAGAACGGCGTGTTTAACTTGAAGTGAACGAGCCGGAGCGTGAACAATATCGCGGCGGTGAGCAGAAAAAGCCATCGCCATTTTTTGATCATTTCCCAGAAGCCGTCGCCGCTCAGCACAAAACAAAAACCTGCGAGAAACGCCAGCAGCCCCAGGAAGAACCCGTGCCAGGTCATGGCGTACATTTCGTACGGCCTCGGGTCCAGGATCCAGGCTTCAACGATAAAGGCGGCCATGACGAGCAGGATCCCCAGCGGATTGCTCATCACCCATTTTATCGCCCTGGCCAGGGGGCCGTTTTCATTTCTTTTCAGGTAGAAGAAGAGGGGCGACAGTACCACTACATACACAAAGATGTTGCCGAGAAACCACAGGTGTGCCGGGTTGGGTGTGTAGGCCGTGTTGAGGTGATAGTAACGCTGCCAGAGATACACGTGAATGGGAACAATGGCGATAGCGCCGAAGAAAAAGGGAAGCAGGATCCTCCCTGCCCGTTCCGCCATCAGCTCTTTCCAGCTCCGGTTCCGGAGGGCGTAATAAACACCCATCCCGGAAACAAAGAACAGCAGCGGTATCCGCCACACGTTGAGCATGGTCATGGGCACCCATAACGAGTCCCAGGTTTTGTCGCTGGTAATGAACCCGATCATGACGCCCCAGGCCTGAAAACCTATGGCCACGTGATAGACCAGGAGAAGGCCTATGGCGATCACCCTGATCCAGTCAATATCATATCTTCTTGCTGATGACATGGCTTTGATGCGCTTGGTAATGATCATTTCAGCATGGCAGCGATCTCGGGCCGTGTTTTTTCGAGATAGGCGTAGTCGAGCTTCAGTCCCATCGGCTCGAGCACTTTTCCCATCATGTCGTAAATACTTTTTACATCGGTGAACGGTCCGGCAACCGTCTCGTAAGCGGTGGCGCCGTAATTGTTCTTGATCGTTTTGTCGGCGCCTTTGTCCAGCAGCATTTTTACGATCTCGGGCCGGCAGAAGAAGGCGGAAGAGTGAAGCGCGGTTGAGCCATCGTTATTTTTGAAGTTCAGGTCGGCACCGGCTTCGATGAGCGCCTGGGCCTCGGCCGTTTTACCAAACACTGCCGCGGAGATCAGGGGGCTTGAGCCGCCGAACGGATCTTTTTCGTTAAGGTTGGTGCCAGCGGCAATATGTTGCTTCACGGCGTCAAGGTTTCCGGTGACCACTGCGGTGTGGATGTCGATCTGGGGCGGTTCCACCTTTTGTTGAGAAGCTGTGGCGTTGTTTTCCGAAGCGGATTCCTTTTTATCGTTACAGGCCGTAACAGTTATTAACAGGAGGGCCAGAAAAATAAGGCAGCCTGAAGTGCTGATCAGTGTTTTCATAAAATTTTTTGGTTTAATGTTCCGTGTTTTTTGATGGTGTAAAGAACGGTTCACGGTGCGGGAGCACTAAGCAGATATGCTGAGAAAACCATCAACTTTGCTTGAAACAGTATAAATTATGACGCATCGATATAAATTTTGATGCAAATGGGTGGTATAAACGGTAAATTAGGCCTTTAAAAAGCGCTTGCCTCCATGCCGGATACCCATGCCATAGAGAACGACTTTTTGGGCCAGATCACTGCCATTGTTGAGAAGAACATGTCCAATGAGCAGTTCGGGGTTTCGGAGCTGGCCGATGAAATGAACATGAGCCGGTCAAACCTGCTGCGCAAGGTGAAGAAGCACACCAGCCTGTCGGTAAGTCAGCTCATCAGCCAGGTGCGGCTGAAACGTGCGATGGAGCTGCTCAAAACCACTTCCCTCAACGTTTCTGAAGTGTCGCACCAGGTGGGCTTCAACAGCACCTCTTATTTCATCAAATGTTTCCGTGAATTTTATGGTTATCCGCCGGGTGAAGCCGGAAAGCGGGATGAGCAGCAAAATGATGCCGCTCCTGTTACCTGGCCCGAAGGCATCCCGGCAGCTACCAGGAGCAACCTGCTGGTGAAAATATCAGTGGCCCTGGCCATCGTCCTGGGCATTGGCACCACAGCGTATTTTATGTGGCCATCGTCTGATGCTCCCGCGCTTGAAAGATCCATTGCCGTGCTGCCTTTCAAGAACGATAGCAACGACTCTACCAACGTATACCTGATCAACGGGCTGATGGAATCCATCCTGAACAACCTTCAGAAAATAGAAGACCTGAAAGTGATCAGCAGAACCTCGGCTGAAAAATACAGGAATACTTCCAGGACCATCCCCGAAATGTCGAAGGAGCTCAATGCCAATTATTTTGTGGAAGGAAGCGGACAGAAGATCGGCGACCAGATACTGCTGAACATTCAGCTGATCGAAGGGACCACGGACAAGCACCTGTGGAGTCAGCAATACAAACGGAAAGCGGGAGACATTTTCGAGCTGCAGCGCGAGATCGCCAAAAATATCGCTGAAGAGATCCAGGCCATCATCACACCGGAAGAAGCACAACGCATTGAAAAAAATCCAACGGATAACCTGGTGGCCTACGACCTGTTTCTGAAAGGCAGAGATGTGTCCAACAAGGGCGGTAGCGCCAACCTGAACATGGCCATATCGTACTACAAAAAGGCGATAGAACAAGATCCTGAATTTGCCCTCGCTTACGCGGAGATTGCCATCGCTTATTTCTACCTGGATTATTTTAAGGCCGAGAAGCAGTACACCAGCGAGATCAACAACTATGCGGACAAAGCGTTGCTGTTCGATTCAAAACTCGCCAACAGCCTGGTGGCGAAAGCCGTGTACTACATGCACGAGAAACAATACGATCAGGCGGGCCCTTACTTTGAAAAGGCGCTGGAGTACAATCCCAACTCGGTGATGGTGATCAATTTCCTTTCGGATTATTATAACAATTATGTACCCAATACGGGCAAGTACGTGGAGTATGCGCTGAAAGGTGTGCGGCTCAACATTGCATCGCTTGATTCTGTGAGCGCAAGTTACAACTACCTGCACCTGAGCAATGCGCTCATCCAGACCGGGTTCATAGACGAGGCACTCACCAACATCGATAAGGCGATTGCCTACAACCCAGAAAATCCTTATGGTTATGTGAGGTTCTACATTCTCTTCGCCAAATACAAGGATGTGGAACAAACGAAACAGCTGCTGTTGAAGGCGCTGAGCAAGGATACCACACGGCTGGATATCCTTCAGGAGGTAGCCAAGGTTCATTACCTCACGCGTGATTATGATGACGCCTATCGTTACTATAAGAAATTCATCGCGCTCAGGCAGGCCCTCAAGCTCGACATCTACAGACATGAGAGTATGAAGATCGCGTATGTGCTGGATAAGGTAGGGCGGAAGGAAGAGTCAGAAGCGTATCTTAAGATCTTCAAGCAATATGCCGACAACGACCGGACTATCTACAAACACCTGAACCTTGCGGGATATTATGCTTACCTGGGCGATACACAAAAATCGCTCGAACACATGAAGCTCTTTTCCAAAGAAGATAACTTTCAGTACTGGATCCTTTTGTATGATGACGACCCCATTACCGAGACCATCAAAAACAATCCTGAATTCAAGAAGACCATGAACGAGATCGAAACCCGTTTCTGGAACACGCATAAGAAGATCAGGGTTACGCTGGAAGAGAAGGGGCTGTTATAGTCCACGGTCCACGGTCGACAGTCCACGGCCATTTGTCTTCGAAGAAACCCCTTAAACAGCGCCGCCATCACCCCCCTAAATCGTCGCGTTCAGCCCCTGCCCTAAAGTGAATTGCACGGCATCTTTGCAAAGTTAAACTTAACCCAATTGCAATGGAGATCAGGTATTTGAAAAATGATATTGAAGTGATCTGCGTAAGGGCTTCTTCTTTCCCGCAAGGTGTGATGGAAGCTCATGAGAAGCTTGCCGCGAAAGTGTCATCCGCCGCGGAAAGACAACGTTATGGTATCTCACATCCATCAGGGAAGGAGATCGTCTACAAAGCCGCAGTATCAGAGCGGTACGCCAGCGAGGCTGAAAAGTTGAAGTGCGAACAGTTCACCATCAGGCATGGGTTGTTTCTGTCGGAATATGTTCAGGACTGGCAGAAAAAAATGGATCAGATCCAGGGAATTTTTCAGACGTTGCTCGCCGATCCGCGCATCGATCCAAAAGGATATTGCCTGGAAGAATACGTGGGTGATCACGATTTACGGTGCAGTGTGCCCCTGGATGCCGCGCTGGTAATGCAGCACGACAGCGAGGAATTGTCTGCGGAAATTGAAGCAGCATACTCGGAATTTTATGAAACGCTGGCTCGCTTCACTGACCAGCAGCTCAATAGGGTGCCGTTCGAAGGAAGCTGGACGGGTGGCCAGGTGGTTGATCACGTGCTGAAAGCAACGGGTGGTATTCCGGATGCCAACACCAGGCCGGCAGACCGTGAATACAATGGCCTCATCGCGCCTGTGCTGGCAGTGTTCTCAGACGATACCATCAAGATGAAGTCGCCGGAGTTTATTGTTCCAGAACGCGGACCGTTTACCGTCAGCAAGTCGCTGAACGACCTTCGTTCCATCAAGAGCAGACATCTGGAATCCATCCGGCAGCGAGACCTGCATGCATTATGCCTCGATTTTGAGCTGCCGAAGACGGGATTCCTTACGCGCTATGAGTGGTTCAAGTTCACTGCCTGCCACGTGCAGCGGCATCTCCGTCAGTTAAAGAAGATATTGGAGCTGGTAAAATAATTATGTAGTCCGCGTCATTCCCTTTCGAAGAAACCCTTTGAGGGTTTTGCAGGTGCCTGTGCTTGATCCGGCATTGCTGCCCTCTGAAAAGCCCTCAAAGGGTTGTGGCCCGGCATGGTTGCTTCGAAGACCGTCTGAAGCGATGGTGGCGCGGTAGATTACGCGAGCGAAGGATTCCCGAAGTGTACTTCGCTTAAGGAGATTTCTCGCTCCGCACACGCTACCGCATTCATCGCTACCATCTCAGGTGGCTCCTATCGAGCCGAATATGGAACCACCTTTCCATTCTATAAACAGGGAGCTCCATCCGGAGCTCAATGCATTCCGCTCCGGATGGAGCGTTCTGTTTATAGACAATGGATCAAATTTATTCGCCCGGCTCCGTTAGGAGCCTCCTGAACTGCGGACGGCTGACTCTTGACTCCCTTTCGAAATATTGACAATATTGCGACCACGTCGTAACTCATTCCATGGACCGCATCATTCTCACAAAAGCACAAGCCCGCAAGATCATCTTACACGCAGCCGGGTTGGCGAAACCTGCTCAGTTTGGCAAAGGCAAGGAAGCCGTGTACAAGCTCATTGACCATCTCGGTTTTCTGCAGATCGATACCAATTACGTTGTAGAGCGCGCGCACCACCATGCCATTGCAGCGCGGGTGCCTGGTTACAAACCTGAATGGCTGGACGACCTTCAGTCAGAGGGACGGATCTTCGAGTTCTGGACCTACGCCGCAGGATACATCCCCATGCACGACTTCCGTTTTTCGTTGCCCGTAAAAGCAAGCTTCCTCTCGCGGAGAAAACCACTGACCTCGGCCGAGGTTAACCTGATGAACAAAGTGCTCGACAGGATCTCTAGAGAAGGTCCGCTCATGGCCAGCGATTTTGAAAACGACCGCGTGACCAAAAGCACAGGGTGGTGGGACTGGCGCCCGTCGAAGATCGCCCTCGAACGACTGCACCTTGACGGGAGGCTGGCAACGCTCAGAAAGAAAGATTTCAGGAAAGTATATGACCTCGCGGAGAATGTGATCCCCAGCAGCACCGATACTACGATGCCAACCGGTGAAGAATATTCAAGGCACGTGATCAGGCGGTCGTTAAAAGCGCTCGGCATAGGTTATGCGAAAGACATTGCCTTCAGAGGACGTTATGTAAAGAATTCAATCAAGGAAGAACTGGAGAAGATGGTGGAAGAAGGCGAGCTGCGCAGGGTGGAGGTGACCGACCTCAAGGGATCGCCACTCTACATGCTTTCCGAATACAGGAACAAGAAGATCAACCTGTCGGGCGATGCTTTTATTCTTTCACCGTTCGATGTGCTGAACGTTTACAGGCACCGGCTGAAGAACTTCTTCGACTTCGATTACCAGGTGGAGTGTTTTGTGCCCCAGGCCAAGCGTAAGTACGGATACTTCTCGTTACCCGTGTTGATCGGCGACACCTTTGTTGCACGCATGGATTCAAAAGCCGACCGGAAACAGCAGACGCTGATCGTTCATAACCTGCACTTCGAGTCCGTAAAACTGACGAAGGCCATGGTGGCCCAGATGGGTGATGCGATCCTGGATTTTGCCAAGTTCAACCAGTGTAAGGAGATTGTCATTGAAAAATCAAATAACAAACCAGTGTTAAAAACGCTCAGGGGTGCGTTGTCATGATGAAGATCGGGTAGTTCTTTGCCAGAAGTACAAAAAATTGTCCCGGTTTCTTGTCATATAGAAGCAGATCTTTTAGACAAACGTCATACGATGAAAAAGATATTGATTTTACTCTTCGTTTGTACAACCGGCTTTTTATACGCACAGGAAAAAACACCGAAGAAGCCAGAATATGTGGTGATCATTGACGGTGAGCTCGCCGACAGGGCAAAGGTTGATGGGTATGCGAAACAGGGTCGCGTTAAATCCATGGCCAAGGGAGTTTCAGAAGAAGAGCGCGACGCATTGGCAAAAAAGTTCGGCGACAAGATCGGTGAAAAGGAATTTATAGTGATTGTATCGTTGCATCCGGTGAGTGAAGCCAAAACGGTTCAGGCAGCTGCCGAGCCAGAGAACGCTGTCAGCAAAAATTCCGTAATGGCCGATGGTTTTAAGGTACAGGTGAATGACCCGGCCAAAGCTTTTGCGGTTCAGATGATCGATGGAAAAAAGATCAATCTCGCAGATTTGAAAGGCAAGGTTGTTCTGCTCAACTTCTGGGCTACGTGGTGCGCACCTTGTTTAATGGAATTTTACGAAGTTCCTTCGAAGATCCTGAAACCCTTTAAGAATGAGAATTTTGTTTTTATTCCAGTCTCGATCGGTGAAGCCCGTGAAAAGGTGGAGAAGAAGATGTCGAAGCTGAAAAATGATGGCATCGACTTCAATGCAGGCATCGACCCCGAGCAAACTATTTTCGATCAGTATGCCTCAAGTCCCATTCCCAAAAACATTTTGATCGATCAGAACGGAGTGATCAGGTTTATTTCGAGCGGTAATACAGAAGGTAATCTTGACCGTATCGCCGCAGAGATCCGGAACGTGCTGGCAAAATAAAAACGATTCGTGGCGCATTGCAGTAAAATGAAAAGGCTAAGAAGTTTAACTCCTTAGCCTTTTTTTGATTAGCCGTATGTAAGTTATCGATACTACGCTGTCGCCAGCGAACCATGGGGAAACGCTTTTGTCTGAGCGTCGCCATACACTTTGAAATAGTTAATGTAAGACACCACGGCAATGGCGAAGATGATCAGCGGGAAGAAGCTTACGAATGTAAATCCATCGACCGCAACGTGGCTGATGCTGGCGCAAATGAAATTGAAACCAAATCCCGCATAGGTCCACTCTTTCAATGGCCTTGGAAGCCTGGGGATCATCAGGAGGATCGAACCCGATACTTTGAAGAAGATGATCACGTAAGCAAAGTACTCCGGGTAGTGCAGGTAGATGGTTCCCGCGGTAGCAGCAGGCGGCGCGAAGATCAGCGCTGATAGAGGCATCACTCCCTCAAACAGAAACAGGAAGATGGTGGCTACCCAGAAGATGATTTTATTCTTTTTCATGGGTCATTATTTTTTTAGCGTGAGCAATAAGTCATCGAGATTTTCCAGGGTCATGGTCAGTCCTTCTTTCATACCCATGTTGATCACGGTTTCAAGGTCTGCCAGTGAGTTGTAAGTAACAACAGTCTGCACAAGCGTATTCTGGTTCAGGTCTTTGAAAGTAGCAACCCAGCGGGCGCGTGGAAGCTCAGGGTTCAGCTCGCCATCCTTGTTACAAAAACCGTCTAGCAATGAGTAGCCATCGATGGGATTGATCTTCGTGTAATCCATACGTGCCCAGAATTCCTGTCCTTCAGGATCAACCATGGCATAGATCCAGCTGCCGCCTTCTTTGAAGCTCATGGATTTGGTTCTGGCCGTGAAAGGTTTCGGTGCGAACCATTTGTCCAGCAGCTCACTTTTGGTGTGGCAATCCCAAACCAGTTGGCGACCGGCAGCAAACTCTCTGTTAACAGTGATCGTGTTCTTTTCTTTGTCGACGATGAAGTCGAATTGCATGGTGTTTTTCATTTTTCGTTCTTTTTTAGGATGGATAATAAGTTGTCTAACTGGTTATAGCGGTCTTCCCAAATTTTTTTGAATTGGGCCAGCCAATGATCTATTTCTTTCATCTTGTCGACTTTAATTTCGTAGAAGATCTCACGGCCCTTCTGCGTTGCCGTGACGAGCTCACACTCACTTAAAACCTGCATGTGCTTCGAGATGGTGGGCCGGGCCACATCGAAGTTGTCTGCAATAGCGCCGGCTGACAATGTCTGCGCCGCCAGCAACATTAGTATCGCCCTCCTGGTAGGGTCAGCGATTGCCTGAAATGGATCTCTTCTCAGCTTCATAGTTTCAAATGTTTTGTCAAAACGTGTAGCTATCTGGCTACAAATATAATAACATGAAGCTATTTGGCTACATATCTGATCAAAAATATTTTACAAATCTTTAAAAAGGCCTTAAACACAAGAATTTAGGGGTTTTTATGGCTGAACCGGCCTTTTGTTGCCCGGTCAGATGATCGACTTTTTAAGGTGTTTTTGCCTAAAGGTGGCTTGAGATGATCGCTGAAGGATCGGTTTGAGTGTCGTTTTGATGTTTTTCATGGCCTTTGATTTAATGTATGAAAGATACCATGATCGCTTAGGCCCAACGTTACACATAAACGGGAAGGATTTATATCATTTACATCAAGACAAGAAAAGAGTTGTTGGTGAAGAACACCAACAACGGCGCAGAAGAACACCAACAACGGCACACCAACAACCCCGGTGCTGTTGTTCCTCGCCAACAACACACCCAATCAACAACGGGCAAAAAAAACAGGCAGCCTCAAATTCAGAGACTGCCTGTTTAATAAGCACACTGGCGAAACTCTATTTAATCAGAAGCTTCCTCGATACTGTTTTACCTTTTCCTTTTACAATCACTGTATAAGAACCGCTTCGCAGCGATGAAATATTGATCTCATATTTGCTGCCTCCCTTTATACCCTGTGCTTTTACAGGGTTGCCAACGAGGTCGAGGATCCTCAGCTCAACCTCTGCATCACGGAAGTAAGACAGGTCTATGGAAACAGTTTGGCTGGCAGGATTGGGATACAATGCAACCCCGGTTTCGTCTGACTGCTCTGAAGCTAACTTCGCCGTTGGTGCCAGTGCGCTTGAAGATGCCTGGCAAAAGCCGGAGCTCGTTGCTCTCAGGTTGATAAAATCCTGGGTGAGCATGTAGCCCGAGCTGCTGGCATTCTTACCGGCAACGGTTAAGCGGAGCTTTTGCTGACCCGTGTACAACGTGACATTGCCGGCCAGGAATACTTCTTTATACTGTTCGGTAGCGCTGTATTGGTCAACCACCGGTCCTTTTGCATAGCCATTGGCATAGAGCTGAAAATTTCCGCGGTCCGGCCCCGCTTTGTAACGCAGGTAAACATCATAGGTAACAACGCCCGAATGTGCTATGGTATACTCCACAAAATCTCCGGCGCCATCGCTATTGAGTCTGGTCCAGCGCCCGCCACTGGCTGCGGCATCGTTGATAATGGAGGCAGTTGCTCCGTTTTGCCACCGGCTCAGAACCTCTGCTTCGCGGATGGTGTTGCCTGCCGAGATTGAAATAGTGCGTTGAACAGTGTGCGTGGCGTTATCGTTATCTGTCACCGTGAGCGCAACGGTATAGGTACCGCAATTGCTGTAGGTATGACTGGCGGATACACCACTGCCAGTAGTGCCATCACCAAAGTCCCAGCTGTAACCCGTGATGGTGCCATCGTAATCTGCACTGGCCGATGCGTCAAACGTTGCGTTCAGCCCGGTCAATGAAGCGGTAAATGATGCGATCGGAGGCGTATGGCAACTGCCGGAGCCAGGCACTTTCAGGTGGATAAGATCCTGTGTGAGGAGATAGCCCGCGCTGCTGGCATTCTTTCCGGCAACGGTAAAGCGGAGCTTCTGCTGACCTGTATATAAGGTGACGTTGCTGGCCAGCAATACTTCTTTATAGTGCTCGGTGGCGCTGTACTGGTCAACCACCGATCCTTTTGCGAAGCCATTGACGTACATCTGAAAATTTCCCCGGTCCGGTCCTGCTTTATAACGCAGGTAAACATCATAGACAACGGTACCCGAATGTGTAAATGAATATTCTACAAAATCTCCCACGCCATCGCTGTTGATCCTGACCCAGCTTCCGCCACTGGCCGCTGCTATGTCGTTGACAACCGTAGCAGTTGCCCCGCTTTGCCACCGGCTCTGCACCTCTGCTTCGCGTAAGCTGCCGCCCGCAGAAACTGTAACGATACGTTTCAAGGTGTGCGTGGCATTGTCGTCATCCACAACGGTGAGCGTAACAGGATAAGTGCCGCAACCACTGTATGTGTGGCTCACCGTTACACCACTGCCAGCGGAGCCATCACCAAAGTCCCAGCTATAACTTGTGATCGTGCCATCCACATCTGCGCTTGCTGAACCATTCAAGGTCAGCGTCAGATTCGATGCTGTCTGGGTGAATGATGCCGTTGGCGGATAATTCTCTCCACCACCAGGCTGCTGATAATTCCGCATCTGATACAACCAGTCTTTCATGAACTGTCCCTGGTTCTCGCCACTCATAATATTCCAGTTATAGTCGAAGATCTGCGGCTTCCAGAAGTTGTCAAAGATGAATCCCTGCCAGCTGATGTGCGGGTGACCATCCATGTAAGTTCTGAAAGGTTGTCCCCACCCGGAGGTTGTTCCGTTGGTGACGTTGTTGGAGTACTCTGCGCTTGAATTCCAACCGAACTCCGTCAGTGTAACGGGTACGGTATTGGCGGCAGTTCCGAATTTTGCATCGAGGCCGGCGGTGCTTGCCGCTCCCTGGTTCGGGTAAACGTGATACACATAAACGATATTACCACCAGCTATCGGGTCGGCTGCGGCTTCATTCACGCGTGTGCTCCACTGCGGACTGCCCATAAAAATGAGGTTGTTGGGAGCGTAGGCACGGATGGTGTCTACCACAGGCTGGATGTATTCTTTCCAGCAGCTCCAGCAATCCGGACTCACAGGCTCGTTAAACACTTCAAAGATCACGTTGGGGATATTGGCGTAACGCGGTGCCACGTATTTCCAAAACTCCATTACCCTGGCCTGTGTAATTCCGCCGCTTCCGTTGTAATCGAAGTTAGAAACGTAATGAAGGTCCACGATCACATACTGGTTCTGGGCAATGGCCTGCTGAACGTAGGGATCGATGTGCAGCTCGAAGCTGGTGGCAGGGTTGCGCACTTTCGCGGTAGTAACGGGTAGTCTCAGCACACGTGAGTACCAGCCACGGGTTGTATCACCTTGCCATGCAATGATCTCGTCCAGTGGCTTCCGGTTGCAATACTCACACTCGTTGTTGTGTTCGTTAGGAAGTACAGAGACACCGCGGAGGGTCACCAGGTTTCCTTGCGGATCTTTGATCTTGTTGCCATCCACGTGCAGCCAGGGTTTCAGCCTGGAAGGAACAACGGGAGGTGTGGAAGGGGTGAATGAAAGATAGTTCAGGCTGAAAGATCCGCCGCCAAACTCGAGACGCAGTATCTGGTTGCTTGCTGCTGCGAGACTCACATTCCGCAATGTGATCGTTCCCCAGTCATAGGCGTCGCCGGTATAACCGGGAACCACCGTTCCTAAAATCGTACCGCCCAGTATAACGGTGATACTTTTAGTTTGAATAGAAGAATTGCTGCTGGAGATCCTGAACTTGATGTCGTACGTGCCGGCTGTGATTGTGGCAACGGAATACTCCAGCCATTCACCGGCGGCAATCGCATTCACATGATGCCCACCCACCGAATCTGTGGGAGCACTGATATCCACACCGTTAGATCGATAGACGCTTCCATTGTTGACAGAGTCGGTATCATGGTAGGCAATACCTTCGCCACCATAGTCATAATTTTCTGCCTGGATCACCCCGGGGATAACATGTGTTGTGAAGGGCGACCTTCCCTGACCATCCACAGAAACAATTTGCTGCTGATCATCAGCCGTGTTTACACTGTCTGCCACCGTTAACGTCACAGTATAGGTGCCGTTCGCTGCATATGTATGATTCACGGTAATACCAGTGCCCTGAGTGCCGTCGCCAAAATCCCATGTATAGGTCGCAATAGGATTATTGCCGTCCGAGCTTCTTGTGGCATCAAAATTTGTAGTGAGCCCTGTGGTCTTGTGGGTGAAGGCTGCTGTGGGCGGATAGGCAAAAGCGCCACCCGGCTGTTGATGATACCGCTTTTCATACAGCCAGTCCTTGAGGAACTGTCCCTGGTTCTCGCCACTCATCAGGTTCCAGCCGTAATCAAAAACCTGTGGCTTCCAGAAATTATCAAAAATAAAACCCTGCCAGCTGATCTGCGGATTGGCGTCCATGTACTCCCTGAAGGGTTGGCCCCATCCTGAAGTTGTTCCATAGGTGACGCTGTTGGAGAATTCCGCGCTTGAATTCCAGCCGAACTCGGTGAGCGTAATGGGTATGGTTTGTGACGCATTGCCAAACTTCGCATCGAGGTTGGTTGCGCTGGCTGCGCCCTGGTTGGGGTACAGGTGATAAACATAAACGATGTTGTTGCCGGCAATGGGATTGGTTACGGCTTCGTTTACCCGTGTGCTCCATTGGGGGTTGCCCATGAAGATGAGGTTGTTGGGTGCAACGGCACGGATGGAATCCACCACGGGCTGAATGTATTCCTTCCAGCAGGTCCAGCAATCCGGACTGATGGGCTCGTTAAAGACCTCAAAGATCACGTTGGGATTATTGGCATAACGGGGTGCCACGTATTTCCAAAAATCCATAACCCTCGACTGCGGGATGCCGCTGCTGCCGTTATAGCTGAAATTGGCTACGAGCTGAAGGTCAACGATCACGTATTGCCCCAGGGCAACGGCCTGCTGCACGAACGGATCGATGTGTGTAGCAAAACTGGTGGCCGGGTCCTGCACCTTGGCTGTGGTAATGGGCAACCGCACAATGCGTGAGTACCAGCCCCGGGTTGAATCGGCCTGCCAGGCGATGATCTCGCTGAGGGGCTTCCGGTTGCAATAATTACATTCGTTGTTGTGCTCGTTGGGAAGCACAGAAACGCCGCGCAAGGTTACCGGATTTCCCTCCGGATCCCTGATCTGATTACCGTCCACATGAAGCCATGGCTTCTGGGCAACGGCGAAAGTGCTCATGAACAAAAGCACGATGCCAATAAGGCATAGTTTGGGCGATCGTTTTAAAACCGCCCGGGTGACACATTCCCTGGTAAAATTTTTCATTGGGCTTAACATTAGGTAGATGAAAGCGATCTGCTTGTTGGAATCACAGACCGTGTTTTATTAAATCAAATCTCGCGTAGGGAGTAGAATAGGGGGGTGAAATATCTTCCAAAGGGGATGAAATATCATCCAAAACCTGCGTTTTTCAGCGTACGGCTTTGGTTTCAAATTTTTGTGGATCCGCCGGTGTTCCGGTAAACTCGGTTGGTAAAACACCGAACTGCTTCTTAAAAGCCTGGCTGAAATATTTGGGGTCCGCAAAACCTACCATCATGGCCACTTCGCTTACCGGGTATTGCCTGGCGGATAAAAGCTGCGCGGCCCGTTTCATACGAATGTCGCGGATGAACTGATTGCCGGAGATCCCGAGCAAACCCTGCAGCTTCCGGTAAAGATTGGTTTGACTCATACCCATCTCCCGGCAAAACCGTTCTATGTTAAACTGGCAGTTATCCATATTGTCTTCAACAACCTCCACCGCCTTTTTCAGAAAGATCTCATCCATGGAAGGCACGGCAGGAGCCGCCGGACTGGTGATGAAGTTGTTATACAGCTTGCGTTTGAGATTCTCCCGCAACACCACCATGTTCCTGAGCTTGGCGAGCAGAATGGCAACACTGAAAGGTTTGGTGATGTAATCATCGGCCAGCGAATGTTCAAACGCATTCAGCTGAAAATGCTCATCGGCCCGTGCGGTTAACAGGATCACGGCGATATGGCTGGTGCGGATATCATTCTTCAATGCCCGTGTCATTTCCACGCCGTCCATGTCTGGCATCATCACGTCGCTGATCACGATATCGGGGAAAAGATCAAGCGCTTGTTCCAATCCTCTTCTTCCGTTCTCTGCTTCCGCTATCTGAAAAAATGGCTCCAGGTTTTGCCGCAGATAACCGCGTATGTCTGCGTTATCCTCCACGATCAATAACACGGGCAATTTTTCTGCTCTCTGTTCCGAAGCTTGTGGTATATGGTTTTCAGCATCGATGTCGTGCGGGACGTGCAATCCGGAAAATTTAACCGGGAGGTCGTACTCACCGCGCTGGATCTCATGCGCCTGAAAAAAGTCATTGTTCACGGGCAACCAGACTGTAAACGTACTGCCTCTGCCGGCTTCGCTTTCCAGAACAATGTCACCATAATGCGATAGTGCAAGTTGCCGGGCAAGAGACAAACCTATGCCTGAGCCATCTTTCGGCCATTGTTTACTTTCGATGCGGTAAAACCTGTCGAATATTTTTGCCTGCAGCTCTTTAGGGATGCCGAGGCCGCTATCCTGAACACTGATGGCGGCAAAAACAATGTTGCCTTTTTTCTTTTTTTGGAGGTGACGCGGCACCCGCGAGAGATCACCAGCATGCCACTCGATCTTCACATGGATGACTCCGCGCTCGCCGGTATATTTAAATGCGTTGGAAAGCAGGTTGAGCAGTATTTTCTCCAGCTTGTCATGATCAAAAAAAACTTTTGTCTCTGGCTCCGCGGCATCGAGAGAATACCGGATCGCTTTCCTTTCGGCGTGATATTGAAACGCATCTTTCAGCACTTTACAAAATGCCACGAGGTCTCCTTCGGCCACTTTCAGTTTTGTGAAACCGGCATCCAGCTCGTAAATGTGCATGAGCTGGTCAATGAGCTTCAGCAGGCGTTGGCCATTTTTATACATCAGCCCCAGCAGGTTTCTGTTCTCACCCTGCCATGTTTCTGAAGCGGTGTTGAGCTGGTTCAGCGGACCCAGTATAAGCGTCAGCGGTGTCCTGAATTCATGGGAGATATTGGCATAAAACCGAAGCTTCATCTCATCCATCTCCAGGCGGTTCCGGATCTTCATACGCTGCACCAATACTCTCCGAAGTATAAAAAGCAGGGCTATCGCGACAAGCGCATAACACGTTTTGGCCCACCAGGTTTTCCAGAACGGCGGCGTGATGATCAATGTCATGGAAGCACCTTCTTCGTTCCACACGCCATCATTGTTGGCCGCTTTCACCTTCAGCACATAGGTGCCGGCATCGAGGTTGGTATACGTTGCCCTCCGCTGTGATCCGATATAATTCCAGTCTTGATCGAAGCCTTCCAATTTGTAGGCATACTGATTCTTCTCAGGGAAAGTGTAGTTCAACGCCACAAACTCAAAAGAGAAAACCGATTGACGGTGAGACAAGGTGAGCTCACGAACCTCGGTGATGTTTTTATTGAGCGGGGAATTCTCCTGTGCTGCATGCACCGGTTTGTTGAAGATCTGCAGTTCCGTAAAGTAAACCGGAGGCACCACCGCGTTATCTTTCATGCTATCGGGATGAAAAAAATTCAATCCGTCTACCCCGCCAAAATAGATCTCGCCTTTGTTGTTGGTGTAACATGACAAACGGTTAAAGGAGTTGCTTTGAAGACCATCAGACACCCCGTAATTCCGGAAAGTTTTTTTACGCACGTCAAACTTCGCAACACCATTGTTGGTGCTGATCCAAAGGTTGCCTGCTTTGTCTTCGGCAATGGCCTGCACAACATCGCTAGGCATTCCATCTTTCAGGGAGTAGACCGTAAACTTTTTTTCCTTCCGGTGAAATTGGTTCAATCCTCCACTCGTGCCGATCCATAGATCTCCATTTGAGTCTTCAAAAATACAGTTGACAATATTGTTGCTGATGCAGCCGGGTGTCTGATCGGAGGTGAACCGCGAAAAATTGTCTTTTGCGCGATCGTACAAATTCAATCCACTTCCTTCTGTGCCTACCCAGAGATTGCCGCTGCGGTCTTCATAGATCGCAAAAATGATCGTGTGGCTGATGCTGCCATCATTTGTCGAGGGCAGATAATGTTTGAACGATTTGTTAGTGGGATTGTAAGCAACAAGACCCTGGCCCCACGTGCCCATCCAGAGCAGACCCTGAGAATCTTCACGGATAGCCGCCACGTGATTGATGTCGGTATCAAATTGAAGCGGATAGAATTTGTTTTTTTGCTTGTCATAAACAGAAGCACCTCCGTAGAAACCACCCACCCAAAGGTTGCCTCTCCTGTCATGATAAATGCAGAGCGGATAACTGCCGCGGGCGCTGGTTTTGTCGGTGGCATCCGGGAGCAAATATTTTATAGTCTGGCTATTCTTATTGTAAAGATTCAGTCCGCCTCCATCAGTACCTATGAACAGATCGCCTTCTTCGTCTTCATAAACCGACAGCACATTGTTGTTGTTAAGCGATGGATGGTTCGCCTCCTTTTTTAATACATGGAATTTAGTGGTCACACTGCTCCAGAAATTTACGCCGCCACTAAAGGTTCCCACCCACATATTGGCCTGCCGGTCTTTGTAAATGGTGTAGATCGATCCACTGTTCAGGCCGTCAGGGTTGGCTTCTTCATGAACGATGTGAGAAAATTTGTTGGCGTGCCGGTTTAAAATATTGATGCCGCCGTTCTGTGTTCCCACCCACAGATATCCCTTACCATCTTCCGCTATGGACAAAACATCGTTGTTGTTGATCCCGTCCTCTTTGCCGTGAGTGTACTGATATCGCGTAAACGTGCCGGAACTTCTGTCATAGCGGTTCAGTCCACCTTCCGTGGTGCCGATCCACAGCGTATGATCGCGATCGATAAAAAGTTTCTTTAAAAAATCAGATCCTAAAGAATGCGGGTCATTTTTGTTGTACCGGTACCGTTCGAATTTATTTTTTTCCGGATGAAATGAGATCAGGCCCGCATTCCAGGTAGCCACCCAGATATTTCCTTCCTGATCTTCGAGAATGTCTTCTATATCACGCTCATCGTCCGCGACACCGGGAAAGTCATATCTCAAAAAAGTTTTTGTTTCCGGGTGTAGTACATTCAGTCCGCTTCCTGTCCCGATCCAGATCCGTCCCCGGCTATCTTCGCGGATCACTTTTATTTTATTGGCACTCACGCCGGACTTCGGATCCTGCCTGAACCTGGAAAAGGAATCCGTATCACGGTTGTACAGGTTCACACCGTCTTCTGTGCCTACCCACAGTCTTGCCTTGCTATCCTCAAAAACAGATCGGATGTAATTGTGGCATAAGCTGCGCTCGTTCGCTGCATCATTTTTATACACCGTGATCTCGTAACCATCGTATTTGTTGAGGCCGTCACGCGTTCCAAACCACATGAACCCTTTTTCATCCTGTACGATGCAGGTGACGTTACTTTGAGAAAGCCCCTCTTGCCTGTTGATGTGCCTGAACGAATACTCCGGAAACTGGGCGTGCAGGGTAATGGATACAAAAAGAACAGATAATAAACAGCGGTATTTTAAAACAGACAGCGTGCAAAATTTAACCATGGTGCTGTCGATCTGCCCTTTACTCATTGGTCGTCCGGATTCAATGGAATGTACAAATAAAAATCAAATTCAATCGATTGAATTTGATCAAATTCCGTTGTGACCCGGCAGACGTTGTTGTGCCCCGTTCTTTGTTGCTATTTTTTATTCTGATCTTTCCATCGTCTCTTTTAAGGTTTGCAGGTCTGCGGCTACAAGTTTTGCATCCTCCTCAAATTCCGCCTGCGTTCTGCCCGGCATCCAGAAGAGAGTAAACACAAATTCGCAGCCTTTGTTGTTGGCGATCACCCGCATGGGGTTGTTCACGGTTTGCCCGTTTGCCAATGTTACTTCATGGTCCAGAATGCCGAACGCATTGGGGGCCGGCCATTTTATCTGGATGTCGCCCTGGTCGGTTTTGCCTATCCACAGGTCTCCCTGTTTGCTGATGGAACGAACGAAGGCCACCCACTTCGGGAAATTTTCAGCCCGGGAAGCGAACTGATAAACTTCATCCGCGGGCCTGTTGATCGACACACTGATGTTCTTTACGGGGTAAGTCATGGTGCCTGTTGTTATTTTCTTTTGATCGGCAGATGGGTGTTCACAGCCCGCCAGGATCAACATGATCCACGTTATGTGTATTACTGCATGATTCATGGCGCTGATGTTTACAGAGACCAGACCGCCAGCTCGTAACCGTCAGGATCTGTGAAGTGGAAACGTCTTCCGCCGGGAAAACTAAAGATCTCTTTTACGATGGTTCCACCAGCTTTGACGATCTTTTTTTGGGTGCCTTCAAGATCATCTGAATAAAGAATGACCAGCGCGGTGCCTTTTACCGGTTTCCCCGTTGTAAATCCACCGTCTACATAATCGCCTTCAAAGGCCGTGTAGTCCGGTCCATAGTCGGTGAACTTCCAGCCAAAACTTTTAGTGTAGAACGCTTTGGCTTTGCGAACATCCTTCGACAGGAATTCGATATACTGGACCTGCTCGTGCTTTAATTTTTTTTGTGATTGCGTATCTGCCATGTGTTTATACTTTTTGCAAACTTACGAGGCAGCGCGCTTCCGTGTTTGGAAAAAAACGACAAAATCAGAGCTGCGAAGGGACAGTACCCGTATACCGCTTGATCTCATTGGCCAGGTGGGCATGATCGTAATAGCCGTAGTCGAAGGCGATGTCGGCCAGCGTTTTTTCTGAAGGCTTATGCTTGATGGCCGGAAGCACGGATTGGTACCGTACGAAATTGGTGAACTCTTTGGGTGTGATGCCCACGTGCTGCTTGAAGGCCCGTTCCAGTTGCCGGGCGGTGGTACAATGCCGCTTTGTCAATTCGGTTACACTGATCAGGCCTTTGTGATGTTTGATGTCGGCAATGATGTGTAATAAACGATGCCTGGGCTGCTCAAGCTTGTCAAGAAAGAACTTTGAAAGATGGCTAACGGGATCGGTGATGAGCTTACCGTGATCAGGCAAAAAACTTCCCGGGATCTCTACCGTTCGATTGACAATTTCGTGCAGCGATGTGGATGGATAAAAAGCAGAGAACGCACCTGGTTTGAAGCGGATCCCCAACAGCCTTGTTTCGGGATGGACGTCCGCCACAATGTACTGAGACATGGTGCCAACGAGGTAGGTTTTTCCATGCCTGATCGATGTGGCTCCGTTATCGGTTTTACTGTCTTCACCGAAATTCATGATGATGTCAACGCAGCCATCGGGCAGGATCTTCACACGTTCTGTCTCACCGGAGTCGCCCGCCGAGATCCAAAAAGCATCGATGTACGGTGCTAACGCTGGAGGCGGCTGGCGCTGTTGATAGATCATGGCTAAAACTAAATGAATCTGCGAACAAGAACAACAAGTGAGTTTAAAGTTAGAAGTTTAAAGTTTAAAGTTGGAGAGCGTTGAGGCATACGGTTTGAATTCTTAACCATAGATCTGGACTTTTGAACTTGAAACCTGAAACTTTAAACCTGAAACCTTTAACCCCTGGGTGCGCATTCGGGTTGGTGAGCACCGATCGCCAGTAGGCAGCATATCCGGGATACATTTTGCTTCCCAGCAGGCATGTATCCACCGACTCGAGGTCTTTAGACATCTCCGCCCATTCTTCATCACTTCCGATGAGCCAATCCATTTCATCGTTCGGTCCGCAGACAAACCCATCCAGGGTCATTTGCATAGCAAGGATTACTTTTCTCATGATTTCTTGTGTTTGTTTTGATACAAAGGTGTTATAGTAATTTGTTATGGGCAGGGTGTGTTTACGACAAAAACCAAGGCCAACTGCGGCTGATTTCAGGTGTGTTGCTGCAGAAGCTATCGGAGCGTATCTCTTGTAAGGAATTGATGCCAGCCCGCTTCCTGAGCGTTTGGAAAATCTGTGGGCCTTGTAAATTCTTGTCGGATGCTGCGCCCAGGCGTACCGGGATTTAAAACGCAACGGAATAGGTGACAAAGAAAAGCAACACCGGTTATTGTTTTTCGTTGAAGACAGGATGTAAATTTGTTTCCTCACCATTTGATAAAGACCATGAAAAAAAATGTTCTGCTGCTCTTTGCGCTGGCAATCAACCTCCACGCTATCTGTCAAACGAAAGAGATCTCACGCAACTGGACCTCTTTTGTTCAAACGGCCGATGCTTCGTTCCTGAAGAAAAAAGTAAAGTTCAAAGTTACTGCTTTCGCCAAGGCAGACCTGGTTGACTCAACAGCCTGGGCCGGCATCTGGGTACGGGTAGATAACAAGAACGGAGAAACGGGTTTTTTTGAGAATATGGGCCAGCGCCCCATTCGCAGCAATGAATGGAAATCTTACACTGTAGAAGGTGTTATGGATGAGAACGCTGACAAGATCAATTTCGGCGGGCTGTGCATGAACAATGGCAGGTTCTTTTTCGACAACTTTGAGTTCTACGTTGAAAATGACAAGGGCAAATTTCAGAAGGCCAATGTCGATAACCCAAGCTTTGAAGTGGCCGTGGAAAAAAATACCATTTCCAAATGGTCGGAGGGCACAAAACCACTGAACCCGGTACGGATCAGGGAATTCACATTCACTTCTTCCAGCGACAAAGCACACGGCAATCTTTCCCTCATGGTGGAGGGCAAGGGCATCGCAAGAGATACGAGTTATCTCATCGGCCCTGTAAAAGGTTATACACCGCAGATCGGAACGCTGATCACCATGCTCAACAATCTGAGCAACCGGGTGGAGTCTGCCGTGAGCATGTTGAACCAGAAGGAAACAGATCACCTGATGGATGATAAAGCTAACGGCATCGGGGCGCTGGTCATGCACCTGGCCGCCGCCGAAGCGTATTACCAGGTTTTTACTTTTGAGAACCGGGAGTTCAATGAAGAGGAAAAGAAAAAATGGGGCGCTGCGCTCGACCTTGGGGAAGAGGGACGCACGGAGCTCAAGGGACACGATATCGAGTATTACCTGAACGCTTACAGGGAAGTGCGGAAGAAGACGATCGCGGAACTGGCAAAACGAAATGACGAGTGGCTTGCACAGGTAGTTCCCGGCTCTGACATCAACAATCATTTTTGCTGGTTCCATGTGATGGAGCACCAGTCCAGTCACCTGGGCCAGATCCTGTTGATGAAAAAACGTCTTCCGAAAAGAGAAGAGAAGCAGGAAATTAAGGTGAACCGAGAACACTGATATTTAAGATGAGGAATGAAATCCCGGATTGTTGCCAGTCTCCAGCCCGGGATTTTTTATTGCACATACCGTAGAAAAAATAGCGCTACCATATTGTGTTGTTTCTAAAAATGATCCAGTGAATTTTTTATATCATTGTTTTGATGTCCTGGCTTCTTCGATGTCATTTCTTGCCCGCTAACCCTGCAGCATCATCATTGTTACCATGATCACTAAGCGTTTGTTTTTAATAACACTACTTTTTCTTTTGCAGGCTGTTGCTGTCAAGGCACAAACTAAATTGCTTTTGCAGCATAAAAGGAAATCCCACTAGGGTGAAGCGCTCGACCTGAGCAAAGCGTATCAGATCCGGACCATTGACACCACGTATTCTACAACGATCATTGGATTTACAGGTTCAATAGTGATGATCCCGGTCAGAATAAAAACAGGCAAGGACACGGTTTACAGTTACACTTACACACAGAAGGTATATCCGAAGAGCAGGTTCTTCCCGGTAGGCCATGCGAAAGACACTACGATCACGCTAAAGACCGTGGCGCCACTCTATCGCGACGACACAACGGCCATCGCTTTTTCTGAGATCCAAATGATCAAAAAAGACTGGTTCAAAAACAGGCAGTGGCTTCAGCCATTTGGATGGATATTAATAGGGCCTGTCGTAGGTGTTGCTCTGCTTCCGGCAGCTGCAATTGATGACGGAAAGGAGGGTGTTAAAAACTGGGCCGAGTTCGAAGGAATATTACTTGGGATTGCCGGCCCACCCATTTTTGTCGGTACCAGAAAGACAAAATATGATCTGCGTAAAAAATGGGAGCTGAAGGCTGCGATGTAGAGGGCCACGACTCTAAACTTCATCACTCACGGCCGGAGACTTCCCGGGCATCAGTTTGTTGATCAGCTCGATTTTGTTGTTGACATCCAGCTTGGCAAAAATAGTGGCCACGTGGCGGGCAACTGTCTTGCTTGAAATGGCCAGGCTGCTTCCGATAACCTTGTAGGGCTGGCCTTTCATCAACAGGCTGATGATCTCGATCTCCCGTTGCGTGAGGTCGTATTTCTTGCAGTTCATTTCGAACTCGCGCGATCCCGGTCCTGAGACAGGTGTGGCCGGATCCTGCAGGAACAGGTGGTAAGCCTGAATAACCGCCGCCTTTTGTTTCCGGATGTTGCTTAACAACGACTCGATCTTCAGCATGAGATGATCGACGATAAAAGGCTTCTCGATATAATCGATGGCGCCGAGCCTCAGGGCCGTGAGCTTGTCGGTGGCCGTGGTTTTAGCCGTTAAGAAAATGAAAGGAATGTGTCGGTAAAATTCGCTCATCGACAATACCCTGCAAAACTCCATCCCGTCCATACCGTTCATCATTACGTCTGACACGATCAGATCGATATGCGCGATGAATTTTAGTTTCTCCAACGCTTCCGCGCCGCTTGCCGCTACATACACGTTGTATTTTTCTTCCAGGTTCTTCACCAGATAACTCAGCATCTCCTGGTTATCTTCAACCACCATAATGACGGGGCGCGACGAGTCTGAGACCTTATCCAGGGTTTCCGTCAATATGATAGGACTCACCTCATCGATCGTAACATCATGCTGAACGGGCTGCTCACCATCTGTTAAAACATGCCTTTGAAGATAGACGGAGATGGTGGTGCCATGCCCCGGCTCACTTTCGAGCTTGATCGTTCCCTTCAGATCGTTGACGATCTTCTTCACGATGGAAAGGCCCATGCCCATGCCCTGGTTGAATTTTAAACTTTTCTCCAACTGGATATAAGGCTCAAATACCCTGGAGTGCAGGCTGGGGGGAATTCCTATGCCGGTATCAGTTACTGAAAAACAGATCTGATCGGCTTGCGCGAACAGGGCTACATTGATCGTTCCCCGTTCCGTGTATTTGATAGAGTTTTCTAACAGGTTATTGACGATGCGCTCGATGGCGGAGGGATGCGCGAGAACAAAACAGCTGCCCTGAATTTTTTCGCGGATCTCGACCTCCTTCGTGTGCGCAAGGCTTTTGAAAAGCGGAAGCTTCCTGGATACGATCAGTCCGAAATCAGACGCCTGGCTGTGATCATAGATGTTGATGCCCCGGTTGAATCGTTCGAGATCAAAAAAGTTAATGATATCGGTTGTGAGTCTTTGTACGTTCCATTTGATGATCTCTATCTCCTCGGTCTTGCCATGTTTTTTGATATACTCATCGAGATAATTATTGATGAGGGTCAACGGCGTTTTGGTTTCATGCGCCAGGTTGATGAAGGTGTTCGCTTTTTCTTCATTGGTTTTTTGTGCCAGCTCCATTCGCGTGCTCTCTTCTGAAACCTGCTCTATGTTGTGCACTACCGCGGGCACGATCTTGAAGATATCGTTGGTGATGCCGGAATAGAAGTACGCCACCAGAAACGATACGATGATAAAGACCATCCAGATATTGAAGTACCGTGTGACCTTCGGGGGATTGAGATTGTTGTCCGCAAGCTCTGCCTGTCTTTTCAACGCCCATGCTTCTTTATTATCCAGCGCTTTTTTGTAGGTCGCTACTTCGGTGGGTGTGGAGTAATGGTATTCATAGTCCCACCCACGTTTTGAAACATTCCAGAACAAGGCGGCAACCACTATCAGGAACCAGACCAGTACAGGGAGCCGCCCTGTGATGATCACCACAACGATCATTAACGATTGCGCCAGTGCAAAGTCTGTAATAATGGAATCGTTGAAAGGGTTTCCCAATCCCATCATGTTGCAGAAGCTCATGAACAACACCGGTATGATGCTGGCATAACCGAAGAAGACGTCGAGATTCTTTTGCCGGTCATAGAGAAACCTGATGATCCGGGAGGAGGAATTCTTCAGGTCTATTTTGGCTTCTGAAAAAATGAGAATGTTATAAACGGCAGACAGCGCGTTGAACAGTATGGCGGTGCCGTAGACCAGCCACATGATCGAATCGTTAACAAAATTTCCGGTCGCTATCTTTTCAGAGATGAGAAAAGACGGGGCTAAAATGCAATAAACAATATTGAGGATGATCAGAAGCTTCCTTCGTGCATTTCCCAGCGGAGTCAACAGCTGCTTTTTTGACTGTTCCAGTAACTGTTTCATAGAGAAGATTTTGAGAACATGGGTCTTAAGTTACGTCAATACCGGAAATATACGCCGGATGTTTTTTGAACAACGCTTTTTCCGCGGCCGAAAAATTGATGAATTTACAGATCACATTGCCCCTCACTTCCTTGTTGAGCTTGTCAACCCATCCGAGCTTCAGCGATCGTAAGGTTTTGTACAAGGGTGTATCGGCATCAACGACTGTAATGGCCGAATTCAGGTTGTAACGCGCCAGCAGTGATTCAAAAAGCGATTCGAGGTAATGTTCATATCCCGCAGCACAGTAAATGCCTTCCAGTGTCAGAAACCTGTAGTCTTTATTGAACAGCCTGTTCAGGAACGGAAGATGTGAAAATGTATTCAGGATGATCTTTCCGGAAAATCCCGGTAAGGAAGATATTGTCCACCGGTCTGGGTTGGCCTGGGCTCCCGCCACGATCTTTCCTTCGGCGCTTCTGATAATGTAGTATTTGGCTCCGTTGAACAGGTTGTCGAAGGAGAACATATTGAAGTCATGATAGAACCCGGAAAGCAATTGTTTGATCTCCGTTATTTCGGAGGGCGATACTTCAGCAACTTTCTTTTCAACGTCTTCAACGGGTTTGATCCTGTTGAATATGACAGTGGTATATTCCCGCACGGTCTCAAACCCGAATTGGTCACACAGCATCACTGACCGGAGATTGCGCGGATCGACATAGGCGTAGTGGAAGAATTTCTCCTGGGGCTTTACGTCGAGGGATTGGCCATTGAGAACACTTTTTACTTCTTCTCGTACCACGCTGCTTCCGGCGGATTGCCTGGGATTGATGTTCTTTCGCCGATAGGAATTCCTGAACGAAAAATAACGCACGTAAAACGAACGGATCGCTTCACCGGCATTGGTTATTATCCTGCTGCAAAAACAACAGGTTCCGATCACCTTGTTTCCTTTCGACAGGTTGATGTAATAAGGTGCCTGTATCTTGTGGATCTTATCATGCACGCCCATGTGCTGATACAGCATTCCGTGGCCCGGGGTACCGATGATGTTGTTGGTGAGTATGTTCAGGATCTCTTCGGAAGGAGATCGCTCTACTTTCAAAAGTTTAAGTTCGGCCATCCTTTGTTAACCTGCTATGAATCGGAGATCAAAAGTATCAAGTTACATACAATCTTCTTCCTTCATTTACAGTAAAAAGCGGCCGTTCTTGTTCTTTAGCCATGATTGGGTGAGATCTCATCCGCATACATCAGAGATCTCACTTGATAATGAGTGAGTTAGGCAGGATTAGCGCGCAATTTTTTTATTCAACCCTTGTCCAATACCACCAGGGCTGATCGTAGTAGGTGAAAAATATCATTATGAGCTCTTTTACAAACATCAACTACCTGGCTGTCGTAGTGGCAACGGTGGTTTATTACATGATCGGATTTTTCTGGTATACCAAACTTTTTGGCACGGTCTGGCGCCAGCAAACGGGTTGCCTGCTGAGCCTGGATCCAAACCGAAGGCCAGCTCACTCATTGGGCAGTTTATCTCAACATGGCTTTATACGTTCGGGATTGCTGTTCTTTTGAAAATAACCGGGACAGGCGGGATAGCCGGAGCCGCAGCCGTCGGCATGATCATAACCGTGCTTTTCATCGCGCCCATTCACTCGGGACATCTTTTCTTCACAGGAAAGAGAAAATTGTTTTTTATAGATGTATCCGAACGGGCACTGGGTTCGCTGGTGGTAGCAACCATCCTGACCATCTGGTCATAGGGTTCAACGGTAATGGGTGAGCGTGTTATACACCGATGCTTTGAATCGCTTTTGATAACGCGTTCTCCCGTACCTCGGGCATGGCAACACCTTCTACCCGGATCACGGTAATATCGGTCATTCCCATAAACCCGAGCACTGTGCGCAAATAGCTTTCCGTAAAGTCACGCGATTTCATGGGACCATCAGAATAAACGCCGCCGGAAGCGATGACCAAATAGGCTTTAAACAACGAGTTGGTCACAACCGCTTCCAGGTGAGGGAAAGGCGCGGCGGAGGCGTTCGATCTCCTTCGTCAGCGTTCTTTTCTCCGAAGCTGATTTTGTCAAATGAATTGCCTGTGTATAGTGGGCGATGGCTTTCTCAGCGTTCGTGTCTGCATACAGGTAACCGAGCAAAGAATGGTAATAGGTGATGCCACTCAGGCCAAGCTTCTCCGCTTCCATTATTCCTTTTTCGTTCCCATAAACTTTGGCAAAAGCAAAGGTCCGGTTCAGGGCTGTGACGGGAGAGTAAGCCATGATAATAAGCTGATTATACAACTGTAAAATGTGCTGCCACTTACTTGCGTCGGCCGGAGTTGTATGCCAGTAAGCGATACCGGCTTCCAGGTGGTATCTCGAAATTTCGTTTCCGGAACAGGCATTCACCAGGTAGTAATTGCCTTTGTCGATCAGCGGTTGACTCCACAAACTTTTATCCTGCTGTTCAAACAGGATCACTTCACCTTCGTCGTTCGCCCGTGCATTGAGCCGTGAGCTCTGATAGCACATGAGCGCAAGCAGGGCATTGACCTGGGTTGTATTTGTCAAGGGGCTCCCGGTCAGAACAACGGCAAGCCTGATGGCCTCTGAGCAAAGGTCCTTCCGGACCAAATGATTGTTGGATCGTGAGAAATACCCTTCGTTGAACAACAGGTACAGTGTGCTCAACACGGCGTCGAGCCTCGAACGTATGCTTTCTTCGTCGGGAAGCCGGATCTGAAAAGTATCATTGCGAAGATTGACCCTTGCCCGGTGCAGCCGTTTTTTAATGGTCTCGGTTTTTGTGAGAAACGCATCGGCAATTTCTTGTAAACTGAACCCGCAAAGGATCTGAAGGGCCAGGCAGATCTGCGCTTCAGCAACGTTGGCCGGATTACAAACGGCAAAGATCATCGCCAGCTGGCTGTCGGTAATGGCCTGCTGGGTAAAATCGAAATCCTCCTCCGTTGTTAACGTGTCCGGTTTGATTTTGTCCTTCACCTGTGTCTCAAAGACCGTGACGTGTTTGAGATAATCTTTGGTTTTGTTCTTGGCCACTGTATACAGCCAGGCCGTTGGATTTTCAGGTATTCCATCGATGCCCCAGACCTCCGTTGCTCTTAAGAATGTCTCACTGGCAATGTCTTCGGCCACTTCAATGTGCTGCAGACCAAAATGACGACATAATACTGCCGTCATTTTGGAATACTCCAGCCTGAACAGATGCGGTAAAAGCTCCCGGTATGAATTACCCTGCGCTGCCATGGCACCAGGCCGTTAGTCACGTTTGATCACTTCTCTTACCTCTATGTTGCCACCTGTTTTGAAGATGGGATTGGCTTTTGCCAGCTCAACGGCCTCGTCGATGGTGGCGGTTTTTACGATGATGTAACCGGCGATAAACTCCTTGATCTCTGTGTAGGGACCGTCTGTGACCACGTTGCCGGGCTTCACGGTTTTGGCGCTCACGGGAGATAAGGAATTTCCCTTATCGACGAGTTTGTTTTGGGCAGCAATACCGGCCATCCAGTTCATCCTTTCCTGCATCTGCTCCGGCGACGGCTTCACATCTGAATTACCGTTGACCCTGAAGATCAATACGAACTCTTTCATATACTGTAAAATTTATGTTTCATCCCCATAACGACTGAAAGCCCGGGACGGGGACAATAAATTTTACTTTCTTTCGCCATACAAGTCCGGATCGGTGTTCAGCATCGGAAACTGCCGTTGATGCCAGTATGGATAAGAAGGCAGTATATCGCTTACGGCATCCAGCCTTTTTATTTGTTCAAGAGTCAGGTTCCAGCCCGTGGCGCCGAAGTTCTCTTTCAGTTGTTCCTCATTTCTGGCACCGATAATGATATTAGAGACCGTGGGGCGTTGCAATACCCAGTTCAGTGATATTTGCGTGACCGTCTTGCCCGTTTCTTTCGCGATCTCATCGAGAACATCTACGATCTTATAAAGACGTTCGTCATCGGTGGGTGCGTGTCTCACCGGACTTCCTCCCTGGGCTACGCGGGCATCTTTGGGCGCTTCTTTGCTGCGGCGGTACTTGCCACTGAGCTTTCCTGCCGAGAGTGGACTCCATACAATGGTACCTACATTCTCTTCGATGGCCAGCGGCATCAATTCCCATTCGAAGTCGCGGTTGAGCAATGAATAGTATGCCTGGTGGGCAATGTACCTGGACCAGCCATAACGTTCTGAAATGGATAAGGCCTTCATCAGGTGCCAGCCTGAAAAATTAGAACAGGCGATGTAGCGTACCCTGCCCGTTGTGACCAGGTACTCCAGGGTTCTTAACGTTTCTTGGATCGGGGTGTTGCCATCAAAACCGTGCATGTGATAGATGTCGATATAGTCCGTGCCCAATCGTTTCAGGCTGTCGTCGCACGCCCTGATGAGGTGATCGCGTGATGATCCGTGATCATTTATTCCGTCGCTCATCGGAAACGTGGCTTTGGTGGAGATGAGCACTTTGTCTCTTTTACCGGCCAGCGCCTTGCCAAGAATTTCTTCCGCTGCGCCACGGGAATAGACATTTGCCGTATCGAAAAGATTAATACCGGCGTCCAGGCACAGGTCTACCAACCGCCTCGCCTCGTCTACCTGCGTATTGCCCCACGCTTTAAAAAAATCGTTTCCACCGCCGAAGGTGGCGGTTCCAAAACTTAAGACAGGAACCCTTAATCCTGAGCTTCCCAAAAGTCGATATTCCATATTTATAGTGTTGATATTGGTTTGATATTCAGATCCATTGTAAGCGTTGAATGTATTTTAAAGTTCATGGGTTAGCGCCCGTTTACATGAATGGTTGTGCATATGTTCCCTGTTTCGAATCGACTCAGCGGCAGCATACCGGTTTCAGGCCCTGAAATTATGAATAGTCCGGTGCCTACCCAACAAACTGCACGAAAAGGTGCTCTAGACGGAGTCGCTTGTGGAAGCTGAATATATTATATACATTTATAAATAATATAGTCAATATGAAATCAAACGCGCAAATTAATCTCTTTTCCATAGGTATCCTGTTGCTCGTGTCAGTAACTACCCGGGCGCAAACTGCCGCCACAGAATTTGGCGCAGAAAAATACAACCCGCCTTATGACCTTGCTGTTCCCCAGGGATGGGGCGTTGAACGTTTTGCCATTCCCATCGAATTTGCTCCTTCCATTCCTTATAAGGGTGTGGAAGACCTGCGGTTTGCGCCGGGTTGGTCTGATCCCAGGAGCAATGAATACTGGGCCTACGCTTTCTTATGGTACCTGGAAGGCAAACCTGAGATCGACCCGAAGATCACGGAAAAAAATTTGGCGGATTATTACACAGGACTGGTGGGTAGGAATATCGAACAACGAAAAATACCCGCCGAGAAACTGGTACCCCTGAAGGCCACCATCAGGGAAACGAATACGGTTGAAGGCGATCTGAAGACCTTTTCCGGAACAGTTTACATGCTCGATTACATGGAGCAGAAGCCGATGACCCTCCATTGTATCGTCCACGTAAAAGCGTGCCCCGACAAGAACCACACTTTTGTGTTTTATGAAATCTCACCCCAACCGCTGACAAGCAACGTTTGGAAAGACCTTCATCAATTATGGACAACATTTGCGTGTGACAAAGCGAAATCAAAATAAACATTTTATTTTAGGGGTTTGATAAAAGCCCCGCTTATGTCTTTATTCAACTGGAAAAAGAAAGAGGAACCGGCGCCTGAGCCCGAGCGTCTCTACAACAACGATGAGATGCTTTTTGCAAGATTGTTGTTTGAGACAAATCCTCAATTCGATGATAAGATCCTGCTCCAGGAGATAAGCAAGCAGTTCGCTCAGGTCGAGCCTGCTCCCAACGATCGTGACGACGCGCGGCAATATTTTTTCCGCGACTATATGGCGAGCTTCAAGGAAGGATCGTTGCCGGCGCAATGTACTATCTTCAGGCCCGCGGCTTCCGATATTCAGAAAAGCCTGGAGAAAGCGTATCAGCAGTTGTGGCATTGGAGGGAAGCAAAAGAGGCGACCGCCAATTGCAGGTATGAGCTTGTTGTGTCTGACCTGATGTCGCGAACATTGCCGTATAAGCAGCGAAACGAGTTGTTTCAGAAATTTGTCATTGCTGTGGCTACCGCGATGCAGCCGAAGGCCATTTATTTCCCCACGAGTGAAAAGGTTGTAGAGACCAGTACTTATCTTTCGATGATGGCCCTTGATGGTGTGGAGTACCTCTACGGACTTCTGAACGTTCGTCTGTTCAACCTTCCCGATCAGTCGATGCTGATGGACACCGTAGGGTTGCATGCATTTGGCCTGCCCGACTTTCAATTCCAGTTCAAAGACCATGATCCCAGCACGATAGCGGGATTGTTGAGCTCCTATGGTCATTATATTTTTGGATACGGTTCTGTGATCCTCAATGGAGAAACAGTGGAGGGCGTGGAGCAGGGATCCAAATGGAAGTGTCTATATGACGCATCCGCTCTACCACCTAACAGAAACGTACTGAATCTCCGGGAATAGTTTCCCAGCATTATTCCAGCTGTCGGCGTGGGAGCTGTACAGGAATTAACCGCTCTTTTTTCATTCCCGCGCTGCTTAAAATTTTAATATAAAATGTGATCTTACAGACAATTTTATATACCCACTTTCCCGTATGACCCAACAACACAGTGTAGCAAATCCGGCAACACGCATACTGGCAGCCAGCCTGATCGGAACCACCATCGAATTTTTTGATTTTTATATTTACGCCACTGCAGCCGTGCTGGTTTTTCCCAAGCTGTTCTTTCCGGCGGATGATCCCGTGGCATCGACACTGGCATCGCTCGCAACATTTGCGTTGGCCTTTTTCGCAAGACCACTGGGTGCCGCGCTCTTCGGGCACTTCGGCGACCGGAAAGGACGTAAAGCCACGCTGGTAGCTGCCCTGATGACGATGGGTCCATCAACCGTTGCCATCGGACTTCTGCCCTCGTACCAAACCATCGGCATTATAGCGCCGATCCTGCTGGCGGTGTTTCGCTTTGGTCAGGGCTTAGGGCTTGGTGGTGAATGGGGTGGTGCCGTTTTGCTGGCCACGGAAAATGCGCCGAAGAATAAAAAAGCCTGGTATGGCATGTTCCCTCAGCTGGGTGCACCCATTGGTTTTTTGTTGTCGAGCGGTACGTTTTATATCCTCAGCAAAACGATGCGCGATGAACAGTTCTTAGACTATGGCTGGCGCATTCCTTTTATAGCCAGCGCGCTGCTCGTTTGGGTGGGGCTTTATATACGCCTGAAAATAACGGAGACACCTGATTTTATAAAAATAATGAACAGTCAGGCGCGTGTGAAAGTACCGGTTGTTGCCGTCTTTGCTAAACATCCGAAAGCTATTCTCCTGGGTACGGTGGCCACCATCACAACCTTCCTGCTGTTTTACATCATGACAGTTTTTACCCTGAGCTGGGGAACCTCTGCTTTGCATTATCCGAGAGAAAGTTTTCTGATCGCTCAAATGATCTCCATGTTGTTTTTCGCGTTGGGCATTCCCTTCTCAGCGGTGTTTGCAGATCGGAAGGGCAGAAGCAACATGCTCATCGCCTCTAGCGTGGGTATTTTCATTTTCGGTTTGTTTTTCGCGCCATTCTTCAGCACCGGCAGCCTGATCATTACGGTTGCGTTTCAATCGATCGGCATGTTGTTAATGGGGTTGAATTATGGTCCAGTGGGTACTGCCCTCGCCGAGATCTTTCCCGCTGAAGTTCGTTACACCGGAGCATCGTTGTGTTTTACACTGGCCGGTATCCTGGGGGCATCGCTCACGCCTTACCTGGCCACCACGCTGGCAACGAGCTACGGTCTTTCTTATGTGGGTTACTATTTATCGTATGGCGCCTTCATCAGCATTGCAGCGTTGCTGGCAGCGCGGCCTTTGATGAAGGGGAATGAGTCTTAAGAACATCATTACTTATCAACAGGCAACTGTATCATAAACTTCGCACCCTCGCCATCGACGCCGGTTGCGGAAATGGTGCCGCCGTGGCGTTCTACAATTTTTTTACAGAGCGCGAGGCCCAGGCCGGTGCCCTCGTAATCGTCTTTTGAGTGCAGACGGGTGAAAGTGGTGAAGATCGCTTCCGAATAAATATTGCTAAATCCAATTCCATTGTCCTCTATGATGATCTGATGAAACGATCTTCCGTTACGGACGGTAAGCTGGGATGTGATCGTTACAATGGGTTGTCTTCCGGATTTAGAGAACTTAATAGCGTTGTTGATCAGGTTATAAAATAGCTGATAGATCATTGTCGGAACACCCTGAATGATGGGCAGGTCAGCATAGTTGATCTTTGCATTCTTTTCGGCGATGACCAGCTCCAGCTCGGTTGCCACCTCCGAAATGATGTGCGCCAGATCGATGTCTTCGAACATCATGGAAGAGCCTTCAAGTGACGAGTATAACAACACTCCTTCGATCATAGAGGCAATTCTGTTAGCGGATTTTTTTATGCGTTCGATATTGACATTGACTTGCTGGGGGAGATGTTGTTGAAACCGGTCACTGATCATATTGGAAAAGACCTGGATCTTTCGAACCGGTTCCTTCAAGTCGTGACTCGAAACATGGGCAAATTGCTGAAGGTCTTCGTTTGATCTTTTCAGTTCTTTTGTTCTTTCGTAGACCAGCGTTTCAAGTTTCTGAGACATTGTTTTTTGATCATGGATGTCAGTAGAGGTTCCGAACCACCGTTCAATGGTGCCATTCGCCTGTCTTAACGGCATAGCACGGGCCAGGATCCACCGGTACTCGCCATCGTATCTTCTAAAGCGAAATTCTACCTCGTACAGTTGCCCCGTTTGTAAACTTCGTTGCCAGGTGCTGGTTATTCTTTCAACATCATCCGGGTGAACGATCCGGCTCCACTGTTCACCTTTTGATTCCTCAAAGGTAAGTCCGCTGAACTCGTACCAGCGTTTGTTGAAAAAATCGTGATCGCCGTGTGCATCTGTTGACCAGACGATCTGTGGCATGAAGTCGGAGATCTGGCGCAGCCTGTCTTCGCTTTGTCTGAGCTCTTCCTGGATCCTCAGTTTTTCGTTAACATCGGTATTGGTACCAATCCACTTGATGACTTTGCCCTGGTCATCTTTGATCGGATAGGCACGGGTCAGGAACCAGCGATAAGTTCCATCCTTCGATTTTAAGGGGAAGGTAAGTTCCCACTCCTTGCCGGTTTGCCACGCCGTGCGGATAAATTCAGTAGTCCGTGCCACATGATCCGGATGATGAACCGATGCCCAACCCCATCCCTGCATGTCTTCGAGGGTTGTTCCCGTATAATCGTACCATCGCTGATTGTACCAGTAGATCCATCCGTCGCCGTGCGCCATCCATGCGAGGTTTTTAATACTGTTGCTGAAATCCCTGAATTGTTTTTCACTCTCTACCAGGGAGGCTTCATTGCGTTTTCGGTTAGTGACATCGGTGGCCACGCCGTACCACTCCACGATGTTTCCTGAATCATCCAGGATTGGGATGGCCCGTGAAAAAGTCCACCCGATGAAGCCATCCGCCTGGATCACCCGGTGTTCCAGCTGAAAAGTTCCTTTGGTTTTAATCGCATGATTGATGACGGCCTCGATGGGTTTTCTGTCTTCAGGCAACAGATATTTGCTTTGCCATTCGTCAATGGCATTGCTGGTGTCTTCCAGGAAATTTTGTCCGTAAAGCGTCCACATCGTTTTCCAGTCGGCGCTCATCCTGTAGATAACATCCGATGTGGCAGTCATGAGTGCCCGCAAATGCTGATCGGTTTTTTTCAACGCGTTTTCCGCTTCGCGTTTTTTTGCGATATCGGAAAACCATTCTATTACAATTCCGGCTGTGCGTGAAAGCAATTCCACGGCGTTTCGATCCGCTTCAGAAGGCCTTCGGCGTTTTGTATAGTATAGCGCAAAAGTTGCTAAAAGATCATTTGATCGTGACAGAATGGGTGTTGACCAGCATGCTGCGAGCCCATGCTGAAGCGCGAGATGTTTATATTTTTGCCACAATGGGTCGGTGGAAATATCGCTTACAACAACTTCTTTTTTTGTAAACGCTGCTGTTCCGCATGACCCGGCATTACTTTCAATTTCAGATCCGGTGATTGCCTGGTTGTATGCTAAGGGGAGATTGGGCGCAGAGCCATGGAGAAGTCGCTTTCCGTCCTGGTCTATCAGAAGAATGGAAGCAAAGATCTGATCTTCAGATTGCCGTTCCACACATAAGGTCAGGACGTCCAGCACATCAGAGAGCCGGCTGCCATTGACTGCAAGCTCAAGCGCCCGTTTCTGTCCCTCTAAAATTACTTCATTACGGCTGATCTTTTCATAAGCTATATGGTCATCGGCTGTTCTCCTCATCTTTTATTCACACTTATAATTCAGGCGGCGATTAACGGCCGTCCTGGTGGTCAGTCAAAACACCATAAAACTGTTGAACAGTGAGGCTACAAATATAATTCCTACCTCAGACGGCTATGGGCGGGCGCCGGCTAATTGCATAAGGTTGGTTTCAGAAGCGTTCTTTCAGTGCACAATATTCCACTGTTGAATGCCGCAGGGTTCTGGTTACAGTAACGTGGCCGTTATTCCCGCCTGTCTCAGCTACAGTCATACAGTGGAAGTGAAGGGAAATTCGAGCCTGTTGATCATCAGCGGACTCAATGGATACTTTCCAGACGGTAAAAACATGCCTGAGTCCTTTGAAGAACGGGTAAGCTGATCTGGCCACACGTTGCTACAATTCTCAATCTGCAGGAATGGATTATCGGAGGTCTTGTGACCTGGCTTATCAGTCGGCCATGATCTAATGCAATATCCGACTGACATTATTAAGGCGAGATATTTGGTTGTCAACGGTTCGGTTTAAATTTTGTAGCTTGGTTTAGAATAAAGTTTCGTCCCGGCGACACATGACGTAGCAGGTCAATACTTTGGAATCATGGTACACATAAAGCTTCGACAATACCTTTACCGCCTGTGTTTATTTGTCGTTTTCCTGAACGTGGCACAGCAGGGCAGGGGTCAATCTGAAGAGACCATACTCAGAAAAGAGCACACGCTGTATTCGGAGATCCTATCCGAGAAGAGATCCTTTTTCATAACCCTTCCCGCTTCGTATGAGCACGATGAATTCTATGGAGGGAAGCGTTATCCTGTGATGGTCCTGTTGGATGCCGATACGCATTTTGAATACGCCAGCGGCATGGTCCACTTCATGAGTGACGGATCAAACGAACAAATTCCGGAGATGATCGTGGTCGCCGTGCGGAATACAAACCGTACACGTGACATGACATCGGGCCTGGCGAACAAGACCGACCATTTCCTGGATTTTCTTGTGAAGGAATTATTGCCCTACATCGACCAGCATTATCGCACTGCTCCTTACCGGGTGCTGGTAGGGCACTCTCTGGCCGGATTATTTGCGCTGAACTGTTTTCTGGATCAAAATAAATTTAACGCCTGCATTGCTATTGACCCTACCTTGCGGTGGAATAATGATTTCATACTTAAAAAAGCAGATTCTGTTTTGAAAGGAAACCTCTCGTTTCGTGGCAGACTCTATCTAAGCCAGGCCAGTAACCCCTTTGAGCCCGGCCAGCATGCGGGAACAAGAGGAAAAGCTTTTGATACTTTCCGCGAAGCGTTGGCGAACAGCAGGTCGCAGCAGGTCTTCTACCGTTATGCATATTATGAAGACGAAACACATTTTTCTGTGCCTTTCGAAAGTCTTCGTGACGGCCTCTTGTCCGTGTTTGAGAACTATCAATTTCCCTTTCAGATTTTTTTTGCCAATGGAAGCAATGGCGTGATCAGGCATTATCAGAAATTATTTGATCAATGGCAGGTTGATCTATTGCCTCCGGGCAAGGTCATTCACCAGGTGGGACTTTTTTTGCTCAACAACGAGAAACAGGTGGATAAAGCGATTGACCTGTTGCAGATGGATGCCATTTATTACCCCAACTCACCCGCTATCCACTCCAGTTTAGGACAAGCCTATCAGGCAAAGGGAGACAAGGCCATGGCGCTTGAGTCGTACAGGAAAGTGTTGCGCTTAAGAGCCTCCGACGAGCAGGCGCGGAAAGCCATTCAGGAGCTCAACGGTCAGGAGTAAGGGTTCGGCAATTTCTTTCTCCTGCCCCGAAACCTTCGCCCAAAACGTGAGTACTTAAATAATGAATTGGCATATCGATGTCCTGCTGCTGTCGTGGCCTGGAATCGAGCGACCGCCAAAAAAAATCAGAAACGCAAACCAGTTAAACAATGATCCTGAATCACATCAAAGTTGGGTGGCGGATGCTGCTCCGTACAAAAGGGTATTCTGCTATCAACGTAGGCGGTCTGGCGATCGGCATGGCGGTTGCGACTCTCATAGGCTTATGGGTGCACGATGAGCTGTCGTTCAACAGGTACCATAGCAACTACAACAGCATTGTACAGTTGTGGCATGGTGAAACAAATCCTGATACGCAGGAAATCTCCGGTGGGCTGGCGATGCAGTTTGCGCCCGCGGGTGTTCTCAAAGACGACTATCAGCACTACTTCAGGCATGTTGTCAGATCGTGGTGGACCGGCGACTATACCCTGGCGACTGCTGACAAGAAATTCCGGCGAAAAGGCAAGTTCATGGAGCCAGCCGCCATCGGGGTTTTATCGCTCCGCATGCAAAAGGGATCTAACGCAAGCTTAAGCGATCCCAAAGGATTCATACTTTCAGCATCAACGGCAGCGGCTATTTTTGGTCCGGAAGATCCCATCGGCAAAACGCTCAGGATAGACAACAACATTGACGTGCATGTTACCGGTGTGTACGATGATATTCCGGCGAATAGTACGTTCGGCGATGTGCAGTTCATCGGCACGTTTGCGCAGATCCAGCAACTCAAGCCATGGATTGGCAAAGACCCGTCGGACTGGGAAAACACCTATCTGCAATTGTACGCACAACTTCAGCCGAATGTGACAGTGGAATCCGTCAACGCAGGGGTTAAGGACGTGTACCTGAAGTATCTTCCTGACGATCTGAGAGCTTACCGTGATAAGTATGCGCCCTTTCTCCAGGTCGTGCCCATGAGCACATGGCATCTCTATTCGGAGTTCGAAAATGGAAAACCTGCCGGAGGACGAATCGTCTTTGTCTGGCTCTTTGGCATCATCGGTGCATTTGTACTTTTACTGGCTTGCATCAACTTCACCAACCTGAGCACGGCGCGTTCGGAAAAGCGGGCACGTGAGGTTGGTGTCCGAAAAACTGTCGGCTCGATGCGCGGGCAGCTCGTGGCACAGTTCCTGAGTGAGTCCTTCGTTGTCACCGTTCTTGCCTTCGTGATAGGGCTTACGTTGGTAACTTTTTCAAAAGATCTTTTCAACACTGTCTCGGGGAAAAAGATCGCATTGCCGTTCGACAACCCGGTGTTTTGGGGTATTGGATTGGTGTTCCTGGTAGTGACAACGTTGCTGGCGGGAATATACCCGGCTTTTTACCTGTCTTCTTTCCGGCCGGCAAAAGTGGTCAAGGGAGCTGTCAATGCGGGGCGGTTCGCCTCGTGGCCGCGAAAGGTGCTGGTCGTTGTGCAGTTCGCCGTCTCGACAACGCTGATCATTGGTACACTGGTGGTTTATCAACAGGTTCAGTATGCGCGAAATCGCCCCGTTGGTTATGACCGTCAGGGCTTGATCTCCATCGACCTGAGTGACCAGGAGTATAAGGGCAAGCAGCATGTGTTGCGTAACGAACTGCTGGCTTCTGGTGTAGTGCGTGCGGTCTCATTTTCTTCCAGTCCGGTGACGGCGATCTGGAGCTCGACGGGTGGTTATGATTGGAAAGGAAGAGACCCGAACTTCGATGCAGAGTTTGCGGTTTGTCAGGTCACGCCCGAGTTTGGTAAAACACTTGGCTGGAAGGTGGTGGAGGGCCGCGACTTTTCCGCTGACCTTGCAACCGACACGATAGACGCCGTGATCCTTAACCAGGCGGCGGTGAAATATATGGGGTGGCAACATGCCGTGGGAGAGACCCTCGTCGACATCAACGCCGAGGATGGTGCCGTCAGGTGGTCAAAGACCATTATCGGCGTGGTGGAGGACATGGTGATGGAGTCGCCCTATGAACCTGTAAGCCCAACTATTTTCTACTTCAAGAGTCAGTCGGCGGCGCTGATGAATATCAGGATCGATCCTGCTGTGAGCGCGGTCGATGCACTTCCCCGGATCGAACGCGTCGTAAAGTCGATCGTGCCCGCTGCGCTTTTCACCTACAAGTTTGTCGATGACGAGTATGCTGCCAAGTTCAGCCAGGAGGAACGTGTGGGTACATTGGCAGGCATCTTTGCAGTGCTGGCTATTTTTATCTCATGCCTCGGCTTGTTTGGCCTCGCTTCTTATGTGGCCGAGCGTCGCACGAAGGAGATCGGCATCCGTAAAGTGATGGGCGCAAGCGTCACCACGTTGTGGCGCATGTTGTCAATGGATTTCGTTGTGCTCGCCATTATTTCGTGCCTTGTCGCCATGCCGGTAGCGTGGCACTTCACCAAGATGTGGCTCGCCAAATTCGAGTACCGCACGGAGATCTCCTGGTGGGTGTTCGTCATCACTTGTTTGCTGGCGGTTGTGGTCACGTTGCTCACGGTGAGCTACCAGTCGATCAGGGCAGCGAAGATGAATCCGGTGAATAGTTTGAGAATGGATTAGGGGAGTCAGATGGATTTGAGAGGCAATAAAGTTATTTGGCTGGGACCTGAACTTCCATATTTTTCTCCTGGGTGAGCCGGTAGATGTAAAGCGCTGTGCGTTTGGTCAGATCTTTCAGTGTACGCAGATCAATAGACTCTGTCAGGCTGTGCGCTCCGCCGCCATTGACACCGAGACCATCTATGCCACTGAGATAAGAAGCTACGTAGGATATATCGCCCGCACCGCGCAATCCTGGATCCCATGGCTTCACTTCACCAAGTCCCATATCGACGCTGGCTTTGCTGAGCGTGGCTAATAACTTATAGTTTCCTTCTGTAGGCGGCATAGCTGGGATACCGTCTTCAAATGTAATGGTTGCATCAGTCTGCGGTAGATGCCTCGCCACGATCGCTTCCATCTTCTTTCGTGCATTGATCTTTTGCGCTTCCGAGATGAAGCGGAGATCACCTTGCACGATGGCCGTTTCTGCCACCACGTTAGATTTGCCGGAAGCCTTTCCTTCGTTAGGGCTTATCTCCGCCGTTGAGCCGCCAACAATCATTCCCGGATTAAACGTAAGATACTGCTCAGGCAACTGCGTATAAAACTCCTGAAGGATACGAGAGGCTTCATAGATTGCCCCGGCGCCGACACTGGGTGAAAAAATACCTGAAGAGTGAGCGCGTTTGCCTGTAACGGTCAACGTCCATCCACTTGAACCGCGGCGTGCAACGGTTCCGTAATTGAAGCCTGTTGCCGTTTCAAAGGCCAGTGCATAATCACTGCGCATAGCGGCATCAATTATATCTTTTCGGCTGATCGATTTCGGATTTCCACTGCTCTCTTCATCACCATGCAGGGCTACAATGATCTGTGCGTCATCGATAGCATGCGCCTGCATCAACGCCTTCAGTGCAAAAAGCATGAGAACATTTCCCCCCTTCATGTCATTAACACCCGGACCGGAAGCTATCGAGTCCTGAAATTTCCATTCTTTGAACTGACTATCCGGTTCAAAGACAGTATCGAGGTGGCCGATCATGAGCAATCGCTTTCCTTTCTTGCCTTTATGTTCAGCAAAAAGGTGCCCGGCTCTCTTCATCTCTTCCGGCATGTCGATCCAGCGTGTTTCGAACCCGATCCCTTTGAATGCATCATCCATGATCTTTCCCACTTCTCTCACACCCGCCAGGTTGTTGGTGCCGCTGTTGATGTTCACCGTTTGCTCAAGGAGCTTCAGGAACTCGGTGTGGTTCTTCTCTACGAATGAGAGGATCTGCTTTTCTTTTTTGCTGATGTTCTGGGCGGTTCCGGAGAAAGTGAAAGCTAAAAAGCCAATAAGGATCAGGTATCTTTTCATGATAAGAATATTCCCTATCTTCAGTGTTCTATCTCTTATAACTTGTATCCAACAGACACCTGCATCACGCTGTTTCTATATTGTAAGCCCTGATGGTAATCTTGTGCCGCACTATTTCTCAAACCTTGTTCATATCCAACACTTAAAATACAGTTATGATACGCGAAGTCGATGTTGGTTCCGACTCCAATGTCTAATCGCTTTAATGTTGTGCCACGCAGCCAGCTTCTGTTTTCGTCAAAAACACCATTTCCAAATGTTTCCCAGTCTGTTTCTGTGGCGCCGTCACCCCAGGTACCGCTATTTAATTTTTGCCTTGTTTTTCCTCCGATACCATATCCAACGTAAGGTCCAACTCCCAATACAATGTTAAAACCGTTTGTAACGCTTACCTTGAATGCTCCATATACGGGCACAGTTAAGTATGACGCATTGAACGTGTGCGTATCATCCGGTGGTGATGGTATGTATTTGCTTCCGTTGAGAGCATGTACTTCGGCATTTTTGGTAGCGTAGTATAATCCTGATTGAATTAAGAACTTTTCTGACAATGAATATTCAAGGGTACCTCCAATACGACACCCTAATTTTGAAGTAGTACCAGCGGCATCATTAACTATTGCATTTGACAAATTCAGACCAGCCTTTATTCCAAAACGCAGTGGCAGTTTTTGTGCTGATAAATTTAAGTTTATAAACAATGAAACTCCTGCAAGCAATAAAACCCTCAGATTATTCATTTTATTAAAATTTTATATCTCAATATATTAAATATAGTTTAAGTTGAACGCGCCTTTTTGTTGGACGGCGTTATTTCAACCTGAAACCGTTTTGTTAGGGCATATCCGATAAAGGAAATGGCTTAACAGGCTTGTATATTTAGCAACCCTGTCAATAGCGGTGAAAGTTTTAAAATTGCCTCTTTTCTCATTCATTAATGAAGGCCATGGTACATTTGTGTCGGATATCCCGACTCCGGCAGCATCCCTTTGAACAATGACAACTAAACTGAAAATAGAAAGAATATTGCCCGTTGCAGGACAGGGACAATACATACTTGTGCGGCCAACTGTTTCGGGACAAGAATTCACGATATCTGAAAAGACATACCTGGGCAACGTTGAGCTTGACAAGCACCTGGACATTCCGGGAAAAATAAAGGAAAACGGTGATCCTGATGTTGACTTGTATTCAGTTAAGTTAAAAAACGATCACGAAGTTTTTAGATTAAAAGAAGATACTATTGTCGAGCTGGTTCCTGGTAATCTGCCATGTTTACCGCCCTGGCATTTCGTTGACAGCGGATTGAATAATCAACTTGAAAAAGAAATCGGCAGGGGACACGTTCTTTACGGAAGGGATGTCAAGACTATAGCGAGGCGACAAGACAACGACGATGTTTTGTTTGCGGTTTTTGACGCTGACTTTAAGTACGCCAAAGTGCACCTGACATGGTCTCAGTCAAAGCTGGTCGACAACTGCTATCCAATGAACCGTTATCACGGACAAATGTGTGAAGATCGAGGTTGCTATATATCTGGACCTTGTATTTGCAGCGATGAATACGGAGATTGTGACGGCGAAGAAAGCGGAGGGATTGATTTAGAATAACTACCCTCCCCCAGCTTCCAGGTTATGTTAATTACAAAAGGTGTCGTAAGTAAACTTCTTATTTCTTGCAATGTTTCCCGCAGGTAGGTTTGTATAATCTTGCGTTATGCTTCCAACAACGCAGGCCTGGAGAATTCCCTTGTCGAAGGCGAATGGCCAATCCATATCATCCGTAAATGACAGAGTATAAAATTCGTGACTGCCCGTACCTGGGTCGTTTGTTGTATACACCCGCGAGCCCCCGGTGTTGTAATTTGTAAAATAGTGTGTATTAGGATTATTCGTATCCCCGTTGCAACCCTTGTAGTAATATACATACGCATTGCTGATTTGAAGGCTCCACGAAACTGTTCGTGCCTCAGGGGCAAGCACCCATGACGTGTGCAGGTTTGGCCTTCCTTCCAATTTGATTTTGGTCCATAGTTTTACCGTTGTGGAGTATGGATCGCAAGAGCCTATGGCGTGCGCACCGGTTTCATACGAAACATTCCATTCGTTTACATACTTGCGTCGACTATAATCTCCGAGGAGAAATTCATACTGATCTCCGCCATAATCGAGCGTTCCGTTCAGCCAACCGGATACTTTGCGACCGGAATTTCCTGATGCGCTCTCCAGGGATTTCATTCCATAGTGACCGATGTTCTTCGAACTTGTTATCTCAGCCTTGCCAAACTCATTTACGTTTTGATAGTATTTGATGCCATCGAGAAATTTGATAACATCATCGCCAATCTGTATAATGCCTTCACTGTTAAGTAACCTGCGATAGACTTGTGGCAGTTGATCATTATATCGCTGAAGTGTAACCGGCATGTCTTTGCTACCATAAAGTGGCGAAACGGTTTGTTCAAGCGATACGTAATCAAAGCCATTTAGTTTTTGGATTACCTCTGCCGCGTTAGCAGACTGAAGCCCGTCCAATAAGTTGTTGAAACTTTCATTGTCGCGAAATACAAGGCGACCATCTACGACACTGACATCACGATGTGCGGTGGGTGCCACCGGCTCGCTGCACGAGGCTGTCGCAGTTGCTATCACTGCGACATAAAGGATTTTCTTGATCATACAATTTTGTTTTTTGTGTATGCACAAACGTATGTTCCTGGGGGCCTTCAGGCAATACTTCTTAGTAAGTATTGCGCAAGGCTGCATGGCAATAAAATACTCCAAAAGAAGTATTGCGCGTTAGCAAAAAGGTGGTCATTCGTATCGCACCTATTTATACCTCATCTTTTAAAATGAGGACAACATACGCAGAAGAATATAGAGCATACATATGGGAACTTGCCCTTCTGTCAGACTTCCTCTTTTGATGGAGCTATATTTCACCGACTTAAATTGGCTTGTATAGAGCCATGAAAGGCTTAAAAGTTGTATCTTTTTATTTGAATAACGTAGCCAAGAAGTGGGACATTAGTATCTTGTACATCCCACGTTGTGTAGCAGCCTTTATAACAATTAATTGCAGATTTATGAGAATATCGGCTCCGTTCATACTGTTGATTTTAATTAGCTGCAACCGGACAGAAATTTCCGACAAAAAGAACACGAGAAAAGCGCCACTGACCGACTATTCTTACACGTATATTGATGCTGAATCAGGTTCACTGATTCCACTGGGCTAGACGTAATAATACAAAACAGCTTACCGAAAGGTGTAGGGTACGTTACCGGAAAAAACTTTGATAGGATATTATGGACCCGTATAATTAATCAAGCTGCTATTAATCCTAAGGAGGAGGTTCTTTTCTATATCGGAGTGCGTTTTGTCGGGTGGGCGGTGTTGTGCGGAGAGGACTCCTCTTAAGAGAACATAACTTTTTTTATAATATTAGAGGCGTACCCAAAAGCTTGACTCAACATCAATTCCGTGTGGACAGATTGTTCTTTATAGTAGAGCAGCCCTTTGAACAATGACAACTAAACTGAAAATAGAAAGAATATTGCCCGTTGCAGGACAGGGACAATACATACTTGTGCGGCCAACTGTTTCGGGACAAGAATTCACGATATCTGAAAAGACATACCTGGGCAACGTTGAGCTTGACAAGCACCTGGACATTCCGGGAAAAATAAAGGAAAACGGTGATCCTGATGTTGACTTGTATTCAGTTAAGTTAAAAAACGATCACGAAGTTTTTAGATTAAAAGAAGATACTATTGTCGAGCTGGTTCCTGGTAATCTGCCATGTTTACCGCCCTGGCATTTCGTTGACAGCGGATTGAATAATCAACTTGAAAAAGAAATCGGCAGGGGACACGTTCTTTACGGAAGGGATGTCAAGACTATAGCGAGGCGACAAGACAACGACGATGTTTTGTTTGCGGTTTTTGACGCTGGCTTTAAGTACGCCAAAGTGCACCTGACATGGTCTCAGTCAAAGCTGGTCGACAACTGCTATCCAATGACAAAGACGTATAGAGACTGGGCTGATGTTTATGAGAATTTATTTGTTCCTGATAATAAAGATTGGAACTAAAGTGCCACTGTCAGCAATAGCATGGCAAACTTTGAGCTTTATTAAATCATTTTAATGCTAACTTTGGTCAGACTGTTTGAACGTAATATTCACATGCTGAAGACTGTTCTGATCCTCGCGTTGACTCTTGCAGGTTTTATCAGCCGCGCCCAGGATTCCCTCGAGTTTGCTCAGGTTTACTACAAGAATGCCTGGCATATCATTGACAAGCGGGGCAATTTCATTTTAAACCAGGGCTATCGAGTAGGGATGTATCAAAACTTGTGTTTTACAGACAACCTGGCTATGTCGATCGCGGACAACAAGGTTGGCTTCACAGACTTCAAAGGCAATCAGGTTATTCAAAACAAATTTGATGGCGCACATTGTTTTGTTTTCGGGTATGCACCTGTTGCAGTTGGCGATAAGTGGGGCATTATTAACCGAAAAGGGAAGTTTATAATTGAACCAGTTTACGATTATGCTGGTGGCTTCGGTCCCGAAGGATTAGCCGGTCTACTGAAAGACAATCGCATTGGTTTTGTTGATACTACCGGCAAGCTGGTAATACCTTTTAAATACCATTGGGCAAGACTATGGAACACCACGCCTGACTATCCATTTTTCGTTAACAACCGAATTTCCGTCATCGTGGCAGACAATGAAGAAGAGATACAAAACGGAAAATCAGGATGTTTGAATACCAAGGGTGAGTTGGTGGTTCCTGCAACCTTTGATTTCATATCATATTTTGAAGATGGAATTGCCACCGCGAGAAAAGATGGTCGACTCGTCTTGATTGATACCGTGGGCAATATCGTGCAACAATTTCCAGAAGTTGTTCAATCAATTTACTTAAGCCGTAACCATGCGATTATCCACGGAAATGACGGTCGCGCTGGTTTGATGAAAAGGACTGGTGAAATTCTCTTGGAGCCTAAATACAATGGCATTGACCCTTTTTCTGAAGGGTTCGCAGCTGTACAGATCGAAAGCGATGAAGTAGGTGTAAAATCTGCCTTCATTGATACGACAGGTCGCTTTGTGTTCGACAGGATTTTCGGGTTTATCAGGCCTTTTTCGGAGGGCTATGCGGCTGTTGAGATCAACGGCAAATGGGGCTTCATCGATCGAAAGGGAAAACAAGTCATTGAAGCGAAATATGATGATGTCAAAGATTTCTCCGATGGCTTAGCGATTGTAGGAGTGAAGAGTGGGGAGTCTTTCCGCTACGGCTACATTGATACGACCGGAAGTATTGTTATCAAACCTGCTTATGCAGATGCTGGTTATTTTGAATATGGACTAGCACCAGTCAAAATCGGTAAGAAGTATGGCTTTATTGACAGGACTGGTCAAGTCATAATCCAACCCAAATACGACAACGCATTTTCTTTTCAACGAGAAAGACTTGGAAATTTTGATTGAATGTCTTCTTCATCGTCACCTCCACGTGGTTTAAGTTACGGTGAATGATTACTTCAAATCAAGATGTCCATTTAGTGGACAGGTTTGATTCTCATCGAGTTAGACGATATCCGGTGAATGAATTTTAAAAATTATTTTCATTCACCTGATCGCTCACCAATGAATTGACTTTTGATGAATCTTTTGTAGGTCACAAAAACAAAAACCGCCCATCCTTTCAGATTAAGCGGTTTTGATTTCTTTTGATTGCTCTGTTGTAGCCCCGGCAGGAATCGAACCTGCATCTTCAGAATCGGAATCTGAAATTCTATCCATTGAAATACGGAGCCGGATAAGCTGCAAAAATAGAAATAAGTGCAGGTAATGCAAAAATCATTTTCAACCGGTCCACCATGGGCGAGACGGGCGCCTGACGTTACCCTGGTAGCCAGAATTCCTTTGATCACCGCAGGCCCTGACGCCGGTGATGGCAACGGTCCACAAATGTTTATCCCGGTTCACCTGCCTGATGATTTCTGTTCTATATTGCCAGTATGATGAGCCTGTGCAGACCGCTCCTGTTGCCCTTACTGCTGTTAGCACAGTTTGCCGGTCAGGCCGGCGATTTTGACACCCTGAGCACCGTGGCCCCCGAAAAACGTGTCGCCCTGGCCCGGATCATCTACAAAAAAGAATTCCGGAGGGTGGACTCGGTAAGGGCCTTCCAGGCATTTGAAACCCTCTTCAAGCTTGCCCAAAAGCTCAAAGACCGGCAGCTCGAATGTTCCATCCCCGATCTGCAGGCCGACTATTTCTCCGTGAACAGGGGCTTCAACAAACTGAGCCCCGTATACCATCAGCAGGCCATAGACCTCGCCATCCGGTACGATCTTCCCATGGAAACCGCCCTCTACACCCTCAAGAAAGGACTCTTTTACAATACCTTTAAGCATTACGTTGAGGCATACCGCTACATCCTGGAAGCGTACGACCTCTTCAAGGCGGTGGGTTTCGAGCACGTGCCCGAGATCACCACGCACCTGCATACCATGGCCAATTTCTATTATCATATAGAAGACTTCGAAAATACCCGTTTGCTGCTCTCCGAGGCCATCCAGTACAAAGCGTCGTCGCCGACCGAAGAAGCCAATATGACCAACACGCTGGCGCTCACTTACCAGAAGCTGGGCGATGACCAGGGTGCCCTTACCTATTTTAACAGGGCGCTGGCGGTGGCACGTGCCGCGGGTGACTCCGCCTGGATCGGCATCCTCTCCGGCAACATCGGGGCGATCCATTATAGGAGAGGTGAGTACGACAAAGCCATCAAAGACCTTGCGCTCGACTGTAAGCTCTCACTGAGATACGATCAGTGGCGCAGTGCTGCCGCGGCAATGCTTACCATGATCCAATGCCATCTGTCCATGGGAAACATGGCGAAAGCCGATTCGTTGCTCAGGCTATCGGTGCCGTTGCTGGAGCGGGTGGATGAACTGGAGCTGTGGATCTCGTACTACGATACCATGGCCCTGCTCTCGGAAAAGAGAGGGCAGGTTGATGTAGCACTGACCTACAGGAAACAGTACAATGCCGCCAAAGACAGCCTTCAGGTGGTTAATGACCTGGCGGCCGTGAACCGGTTCAAGCTCAAGTGGGAAATGGACAGGCACAAGGCTGAAGTAGACAAGCTTAAAACGGAGGCGACCATGGAAGTTTACAAGCGCAATTCGCTTATCGCCATGCTGCTGTTGCTGATGGTGATCTCGGTGCTTACCTACAACCGCCAGGTACTGAAAAGGAAAAAGGAGAGAGAGCTGTTTGAAAAACAGGAAGCCCTGCTGCAATCGGAAAAGGCGAGAACGATGGAAGAGCTTCAGCACGCCACCCAAATGCTCGACCGTTATACCGAGAACCTGCGGCAGAAAAATGCGCTCATTGAAGAATTCAAGACTGAAATTGAAAACCTGCAGCTGCAGCATGCCGGCCCTGATGAGGAGCGGATCGGCGTGTTGCAAAAGCTCATGAGTGCAAACATCATGACCGATGAGACCTGGGATGAGTTCAAAAAATTGTTCGACAAAGTTCATGCAGGTTTCCTGGTGCGCCTGCGCGAGCGGTTTATTCAGGTAACGGAAACCGATATCAGGCTCCTGACCCTCCTGAAGCTGGGACTGAACAACCGTGAAATGTCAAACATGCTGGGCGTGACCACTGAGGCCATCAAAAAATCACGGCAACGGCTGCGCAAAAAGATCAACCTCCCGGAAGGTGAGAGTTTGGAGGAGGTTGTTGCAACGATCTAGGACAGTTTCAAGTTTCAGATTTAAAGTTTCAAGTTGTGCTACGATCCATAGCGCTCCCTTCTTAGCCGAAGCACCCCCTCAACTTTAAACTTTAAACCTGAAACTTTAAACCAGCGAGCTTTGTCCCCTATTTGTCCCCCCGCGTCATGACGTGAAGACCGGTCGGCGTGGCATCTTTGGCGATCCATGAAGAAGATCATGAACCAGGGAAAACGATCGCTGCCGCAGGTTGATTATGTTACCATACTCATCATCCTGGTTTTTTTGGCGATGGCTTTGGGTGTGTTCTTCTATTACCGCAATCGCCTGAACATGATCCAGGAAGAGCTCAGGCAAACAGGTTTTCAGGTGGAGAAAAAAACAGGAAAAATGACGGCAAACCTGTGATTGGAGTTTGTTATTTTTTTCATTAGTTGGTTTGAAAGCCGGTAAAAATGTTGCCGGCTTTTTTATTCCGTAATTGCATGTTCAAACGTGCTTTTTTATACGAGACTCTCCGTACCTCGTACCTCGTATCTCGTACCTGCTAACACTCATATTGCCCACGAGCACTAATCTTCCTTCACGGAAAGTGTTCATGTCTCTACAATGTTGTTAGCCGGCAAATTGATCGCGCACCGTTCGAATCACCGTTGAATGGCAGCATAGATCGACTGGCAGCACGTGAGCTTTTGGGGGCCCATAGCCGGGGTGTTGTCAGGAGAAATTTATGATTTTACGCCCTGGCAGTGATAAAGACGCATAAAGATATTCAACCGCCCGTGCGGCCATTGATCGTAAATACATTGAGGAATGACCGCAGCGGCCATAGTTTCACAATCAACTAATTACCGTGTGTTATGATAGCCTATACCTCAACATCGGATGTTAACCACATCGTCAATGTGCTAACAGAATGTGCGAAAGCGTGCAGAAGTCTTACCAACCCGGCGGTACGAAGTTTTTCATTTTCACGCATCCCGAAATTTGTGCAGCTGCTGAACGACTGTGCCGCAACCTGCGATCTGGCGGTGATCCTCATAGAACGCAAATCGCATATCATCTTTGACTTTCTGGAAGTATGTGAAGAGCTCTCCCTTGAATGCGCCTGGGAGTGCAGCAATTATGGCTACGAGATCTGCGAACAGTGCGCGAGCGCCTGCGAGCGGGTGGCAAAAGCGTGTTTGCCGTATATTTTGGAGAACAATACCGTTGAGGCCTGAATGGTTTTGAGTCCGCAGTCGACGGTCCACAGTCCACAGCAGTGAGTGTATAGGACACTCGCATGCTTCGTTAGCGTGTTCAAGGAAACCGGGAATAGAGGCTGTTAGGCCGCTGGCTACTGGGGAAAAACAACAAAAAGCGCGAAATCTGCTTCCTAACATCCCACGTCCGTGGACTGTTGACCGTGGACCGTGGACTTTTCATTTTAAACCCCTATCTTGTTACCCTGAAATACCTGAAAGACAAGGGGATGACAAAAGTTATAATCGCAGACGACCATCAGATGTTCATTGATGGCCTGAAATCGATGCTCGAAGAAATAGATGGCATCGAGGTGGTGGGAGAAGCCAGGAATGGCAAGGAGGCAGTGGAGCTCTGTGACAAGGGAGATGTGGATATCGTGATCATGGATATCAGCATGCCTGTGATGGACGGTATTGAGGCCACCAGGGTGATCAAGAATAACCATCCCGATATCAAAGTGCTGGGCCTGTCTATGTACAACGACAGGAATTTTATTGCCGACATTCTGAAAACAGGCGCCAACGGATACATCCTGAAGAACACAGGCAAGGAAGAGCTGGTGCATGCCCTCTCAACCCTGCAAACGGGCGGTTCTTATCTCGGCGTAGAAGTAAGCAACACCTTGCTGGGCAGCTTCCTGAAGAAGACCAATGCACCCCACGTCATCGAAAAGCTCTCCGAGCGCGAGATGGAAGTGCTCGGATGCATAGCCACAGGGTTGACGACGCAGGAAATCGCCAAAAAATTATTTATCAGCAAGAACACCGTCGAGACCCATCGCAAAAACCTGCTCTACAAGCTGGAAGCCCGCAATACAGCCGAGCTGATCACCAACGCTTATAAGCGTAGACTTTTCCAGTAACACCGCCTTTTATAATCCCTATTTTCAGGGATTGTGTTATACCCTATTTTCAGGGATTTAATTATGATCGATTAATGACAGATTTGTAAGGTATAGGAGCACCGAGGTGCTTCTTTGTGATCTACCTTAATTTGTACCGATGATACTTATCGCCGATAGCGGTTCTACCAAAACAGAATGGAATTTAATTGATGAAGCTGGAAAAATATCTGTCAGCATAACGAGCGAAGGATTGAATCCTTACTTCCTCTCCGAAGACGAGATCGCCGTTGTCATCAGCAATAAAGTTCTCCCGAAAGTATCTCAGGTTGAAACCGTTTTCTTCTACGGCGCAGGTTGTGGCATGCCCCAGAAAGCAGCGCAGGTAAAACGGGCTATCGATCGTGTCATTCCCACTGCGTCAGGTGCTGAAGTATCTGGCGATATCCTGGCCGCTGCACGAAGCCTGCTGCAGCATGAGTCGGGCGTGGCCTGCATTCTCGGTACCGGTGCCAACTCATGTGTTTACAACGGCAGGGAGATCCAGGAAGGAGTGCCGTCGCTGGGTTATATGTTTTCCGACTGGGGAAGCGGAACAGTGATGGGAAAAGATTTTCTGTCGCTGCTGCTGCAAGGCAGATTGCCCCAGCATATCTCGAAAGATTTCGAAGATGTGTACCAGCTCAACCGCATGCAGATCATGGAAAGCGTATACAACAAGCCAATGGCCAACCGTTTCATGGCTTCATTCACACCTTTCCTGCTCAAGTACGCCGAAGAAGATTGTGTAAAGGAGATCATCCTTTCCAACTTCAGGAACTTTTATGAGTACTATGTGCTCCGGTACAAGGAATCACAAAAGAACAGAACGGTCAGCGTCATCGGATCCGTGGCTTATCATTTCAACACCTACCTGGTGGAAGTTGCCAACGAGCTCGATATCAAAGTGGCAAAGATCCTGAAACATCCCATGGAAGGACTGATCGGCTACCACAAGAGTGCCCTGTCTGTGAGCCACTGATAAGCAGGCTTACGGCCTCTGTATATTTTCTGACATGCTACTGATGAACATTCGTTATATACTTTTTCTATGCCTTTTGGTGTGTGGCTTCACCGCCAGCGCCCAGTACAATGCTAAGCGGGAGCTGCGCGCTGCCTGGATCGCTACCGTGGCCAACATCGACTGGCCCTCCCAGAAGGGACTTACCTCACAGCAGCAACAGGCTGAATTTGTTGCCATACTCGATCACCTCAAATCGATAGGCATGAATGCCGTGATCGTGCAGGTCAGGCCGGTAGCCGACGCGTTATATCCGTCGTCGTTCGAGCCGTGGTCTGAATATTTATCCGGAACACAGGGTCAGCACCCCGAACCTTATTATAATCCGCTCACCTTCATGATCGAGCAGGCCAGGCTGAGGGGACTTGAGTTCCATGCATGGTTCAATCCCTACCGCGCCAGCATGAAGGCCGATTTTGTTCATGCAGCCGGTCACCCGGTAACACTGCATCCGGAGTGGTTCCTCCGTTATGGTGGCAAGATGTATTACGATCCCGGTCACCCGGAAGCGCGTGAATTTGTGCTGCAATCCATTATGGAGACCGTGAAGCACTACGACCTCGACGCCGTACACTTCGATGATTACTTCTATCCCTACCGTGTAGCCAACGAAGAATTTCCCGACAGCTGCTCTTACGCAGACTATGGCAAGAGCAGGTTCGAACATAAAGACGACTGGCGAAGAGATAATGTCGACTTCTTTGTAAAAGAGCTTGCCGGTAGAATCAGGAAGGAGAAACCACACGTGAAGTTTGGCATCAGCCCATTCGGTGTGTGGCGGAACATCGAAAAAGATTCCCTTGGCTCCAACACAAGAGCGGGTGTGACCAACTATGACGACCTGTATGCCGATGTGCTGAAATGGCTGAAAGAAGGTTGGATCGATTATGTGACGCCGCAGCTCTACTGGCAGATCGGATTTGAAAAAGCAGAGTATAAAACGCTTGTGGACTGGTGGAGCAAAAATGCTTTCGGCAAACACGTTTACATCGGCCAGGGTGCTTACAGGGTAGGAGAGAAGGGTTGGGAGAATCCGGAGGAGATCAACAACCAGATCGCCTATAACCGGTCCGTTGCGGGCATTCAGGGCAGCATGTATTTCAGCACCAAAACTTTCATGCAGAACAAATCGGGCATCAACGATAAAGTAAAACGTTTGTATCCGCATCATGCGCTGGTGCCCGTGATGTCGTGGATGAAAGGGCAGCCCGTGTATGCGCCGCAGCTCGATACCATTGCAGGTACGCCGGCAAGTGGACTGAAGCTTGCATGGAAAGATGCGCAGAACAGCGCCACCAGCTACTACATCATCTATCGTTACAAAGGCGCAGCTCCCGGAGGCCTTGACGATCCTACGAACATCGTTGCCATTGTTCCGCGGCAGCCGGCAGCAGTACAAACCTGGATGGATACGAAAGCAGAAAGACGCACCATTTACACGTATGTGATCACGGCGGCAGACAGGCTTCACAATGAAAGCGAAGGCGGCAGCGCTTATACGGTGAAGACAAAAGGCAGGAAGGGAAAGATCAGAAGTGTAACAGCACGCTGAGAGAAATACCGCCATTTTCCACTCGTGTAAATCCCTATTTTCAGGGAGTGGATTGATCAACTTAATACCAACATTTGCCCTGGCTTTCGGGAATTTAGTACGCTGAACGCGATAATGTTTTCGTAACATTTTCCTGACCGTAAAACAACACAGTTTGTGAGCAACAGGCGCAGCTTTATTAAAACATTGTCGCTGGCAGGAGCGAGCTTGGGCTTATTAAAGCCCGCAACATCTTCTGCGGCGGAATGGTCTGCAAAAAGTAAGGACGGATTTTCGTTCCTGCACCTGACAGACATGCACGTGCGCAGAAAGCGGCAGGGACATATCGGTTATCAGGCCTGTATCGACGCGGTGAATAAATTTGACCGCACTGCAGACTTTGTGCTCATGGGTGGAGATGGTGCCTTTGATGGCAACTACACAGCCAAAGAAGAGTTCATTGACCAGATCGATCTTTTTAAAGGCGCATCCGATAAGCTGAAGATGCCGTACTATAATTCGATCGGCAATCACGATGTGCTCGGCTGGAACGCACGCAGGAAAGTATCACTCGATGATCCGGACCTGGGCAAGAAGCTGATCATGGACAAGCTGAAGATGCCGAACAGCTACTACAGCTTCGATCACAAGGGCTGGCACTTTGTGGTGATGGATTCCATTTTTCCCGTAGAGGCCGACCATGGAATAGGGTATAAAGGTGCTTTCGGCGAGCAGCAGCTGGAGTGGTTGCGTTTTGACCTGGGCAAACATTACAAGATGCCTACGGTGGTCATGACGCACATCGCGGCCTTCTGCCACATCGCACAGATGAATGGCGACGGAAAATTCAACGCCATCGGTCACATGGTGGTGGAAGACACCGTGAAGTTCCGCCAGATCATAGAACGGCACAATGTAAAGGCGGTGTTGCAGGGACATAGTCACGTGCCCGAAGATTTTTATTACAACGGCGTCTGGTATATCACAAGCCAGTCTGTGAGCGCGGCATGGTGGGGAGGCAACTGGAAAGGATTTATGCCCGGCTATACCGTATTCCATACCGCAGGAGAAACCCTGCGCTGGGAACGCAAAACATTCGAGTGGCAGCATCATCTCGAACCAGAAGATACACTCGAGCGTCAAAAGATAGCCGAGTACGAGGCATTTGAAAAAAAGCAGGCTGAGCTTCTTGAAGAAGAGACTGCTAGGAAATAGATGCGAGACATGGGATGTGAGATATGAGACAAATGCAAGGTGGCTCCAAGTCTCAAATCTCATCTCATATCTAGTCTAAGAATTGGGTTAGGGGATTAAAATGGGTGGCTGTGGAGGCCACCCCCCCTTTTTTCAAATGAAGAACATCTCCTTTTTACATCGTCCGCTGCTGCTGGCGTTCCTGCTTAGCAGCACTGCTTTTTCAGATCACAAACCTTCCGCTGATCCGCGGGTGATCATCGGCGCAGAACGGTTATTCACACCGGAATATTTTTCCCTTATCAAAGGCAAACGTATCGGACTGGTCACCAACCACACCGGGTTGTTGCCTGACGGCCGTCACCTGGTGGACGTGCTCTTCAAAAACCCGGAAGTAAAACTGACGATGCTCTTCGGACCGGAGCACGGTATCAGGGGCGATGCCGATGACCATGTGGCCGATGGCAAAGACCAGGTTACGGGTTTGCCGGTCGTTTCCTTGTATGGAAAAGTGCGCAAACCCACGGCAGAAATGCTGAAAGCGGTAGACGTGCTGATCTTTGATATCCAGGATATCGGCGCGCGGTTCTACACCTACATCGCCACCATGAACCATGTGCTGGAAGCTGCAGCCGAGAACAACATACCGTACATCGTGCTCGACAGGCCCAACGCCATCGGAGGTGTCTACGTAGATGGTCCTCTTGACGATGAGAGCGCAGTTCCCGTGACAGGCGTGGGGCAGCTGCCTGTTGTTCATGGGATGAGTGTGGGCGAATTGGCCCTGATGTTCAATGGTGAGCGCAAGCTGAAACAACTTCCCCAGGCGAAGCTCACCGTAATTCCGGTAACGAATTATAAACGCAAGCAGTGGTACGACGAGACAGGACTTCCGTGGATCAAACCATCGCCCAACATGCTTACCCTGACAACGGCCGCCGTGTATCCCGCCACATGCCTGCTGGAGGGAACAAACGTATCAGAAGCCCGCGGCACATTGCATCCCTTCGAGCACATTGCAGCGCCCTGGATCAACGGTGAAGCGCTGGCGAAACAACTGAACGGCTACAAGCTCCGTGGCGTTACATTCCAAAAGGCTACCGTGAAGCCTGACAGTGTTGTGGATGGTGTCAGGATCTATCCACCCAAGTTCGTAGGGCAGCAGTGTGAAAGTGCCCGCATGACGATCACCGACAGGAACGCCTTCGAATCGGCGCGCGCCGGCGTTTATATCCTGCATGCATTGCTTACGTTGTATCCAGATAAAGTAGAGCTTCGCGACAAACGCCTCGATAACCTTCTCGGCACCTCCAAAGTACGCGAGCAGCTGAAAGCGGGAAAGTCTCCGCAAGAGATCGTGAAGCAGTGGGATAAAGGCCTCACGAATTTCAAGAAGACAAGAAAAAAATACCTGATCTATTAAGTCGTCAGACCACTGCTGGTGCGAAAGGCTTGCGCGGAGTGGTCCGACGACTATTCACTTCCCTACAACGGCGATTTGATCAACGCATCATACATCACCTGCTGGATCTTGGTGCGGGTGTTGAGTCTGTACAAGCGTGTGTTGTCGCGCGTTGGGTTTACACGGTTCGACAGGAAAATATATACCAGTCCGGTTTGAGGGTCCATCCATACGAACGTGCCCGTGAAACCGGTGTGCCCGAAGCTGTCAGCGCTGGCACCCTTCGCGGTGTTGTTATTCTCACCCGCGTATTCGAGGTTGGGTTTATCGAAGCCCAGCGCCCGGCGGTTGTTGAGCTCCGGAAACTGCGTGCGGCTGAACTCCTTTAATGTTTCAGCGCTGATATAACGTTTGCCACCGTACTCACCCATGTTGAGATACATCTGCATCAGCTTGGCCAGGTCGTTGGCGTTGGCAAACAAACCTGCGTGACCTGAGATGCCGCCCATCATTACAGCGCCTTCGTCGTGCACGCGGCCGTGGATCGGCTCATGCCTGAACGCAAAGTCATGCTCTGTGGGAACGATCCTGCTCTTGGGGAACTTCTGAAAAGGGTTGTAGGTCACGGTAGTGGCTCCCAGCGGTGCGTAGAAATTCCGCTGGATGTACGGATAAAAATCTTCCTTGATCATGCTCTCCACCACCCGCGGCGCAAGAATGAAGAAGAAATCTGAATACACATACTTCTTCTCTTTCAGCAGCGGCGATTTGCGGATAGCCTTCACGATCTTATCAGGATATTTGTGATGCAGGTACATGTTCTGCTTCAGCTTGATCGGGTAATTTTTCGAAGAATCGCCTTTGATGGTGTGCCACCGGTAGCTGCCATTTTTCCGCAGCGTGTTCTTCCAGAAAGCGATCCAGGGCTGAAAACGCGCCTGGTGCGTGAGAATGTCTTTCAGGGGAAGGTCCGCCTTGTTCGAGCCTTTGAATTTAGGCAGGTAATCGGCCAGCGTATTATCGAGGGTGTACTTCTTTTCATCGTACAGCTTCATCAACGCCGGAAGACCGGTTGAGACCTTGGTAACGGAGGCGAGGTCGTAAAGGTCGGTGCGTTTTACTTTCACGGTATCGCTGTAGTCCTGATAACCATAAGCCTTGTACATCACCACTTTTTTGTCTTTGGCCACAAACACTTCGCAGCCAGGGATAGCCTTGGCGTTGAGCGCCTGTGCTACCAGCGAATCGATACGCCCGAAAAGGATGTCTGAGCGCATGCCTGCATCTTCAGGAAGGGTGTACTTGAAGCGGATCCCGCCTTGCACATCAAGGCCGTAACCTGCCATGTATTTGGTGCCAACACTCACCGGCATGCGCCCGTTTGCAGAGATGCCGCCAAAGATGAGCTGTGCGGCAAGCTCCTGTGCATTGACATTATCCTGGTAAGTAACAACAAGCCCGTCAGCGAGCTCGATGTCTTTCAGCTTGTCCAGCACATAAGGATTTTTAAATACCGCCATGATCACGTTCGGCTTCGCGGCGAGCACGCTGACAAACTCTTGCACCTGGGCAGAAAGGGTCAGTCTGTTCGTGGGCCGGATGCCATCGTCATGCACGGCGCCGATCACCAGGTTGTATTTTGCCAATTGTGTTCTCAGCTCGTCGAGTTGTGCGGTAGTGGCGTCTTTGGAAACAGTGAAATATTTTACATCTGTATACAGGCTCAGCGTTTGCTGAAAAGGTGTTGCCTTGTCAGTACCGAAAGAAACAGCAGCGATGCGAAGCGTATCCAGTGCCTGCAGCGGCATGAGGTTGCGCTCGTTGTTCAGTACTGTGAGCGATGCTTCGGTCAGCTTGCGGCTCAGCAGTTTTGCCTGGGGCGTATTCAGCTCTTCAGCGATGCGGGCGATCTGAACAGGACGATAGCGGTTCAATCCTACCCATTGTTTCACGGCCAGCATCTTACGGCAGCGGTTGTCGATCTCCTGCTGCGTAATAAGGCCTTGTTTCACTGCCTTGCGGATCTCGGCGATGGCCAGCGGAATATTTTCAGTGAACTCCAGCACATCGTTGCCTGCCACAAGCGCATTGCGGTCTACCACACCGGGTTCATTGCCCGCGGTAACACCTTTCATGTTCATGGCGTCGGTAACCGTAAGTCCTTCGAACTTCAGCTCTTTTTTGAGGAGGCTGGTGATGATGTTCTTCGATAACGTGGAGGGTACCCTGGAAGTGTCGAGCGCGGGAATATTTAAATGGGCTACCATGATGCCGCCGATGCCGGCGTTGATCAGCTCGCGGAAGGGATACAGCTCCAGCGTGTCGAGGCGCTCACGCGGATGGCTGATCTGTGGCAGTGCGTAATGCGAGTCGGTGCCGGTGTCGCCGTGGCCGGGAAAATGTTTAGCAGTGGTAAGCACACCGTGGTCCTGCATGCCTTTCATGTAGGCGATGCCTTTTTGTGCTACGTTCTTTTTGTTCTCGCCGAATGAGCGATAGTTAATGACAGGATTATTGGGATTGTTGTTCACATCCACCACCGGTGCAAAGTTCACGTGAATACCTGCGCGCCGCGCCTGCCGTGCTACTTCTGTGCCCATCTCATAGAGCAGGTTGTTATCCTGGATGGCGCCCAGGGTCATCTGGTAAGGATAGCTGATGGTGCTGTCGAGGCGCATGCCGAGGCCCCACTCTGCATCCATGGCGATGATCAGGGGTACTTTTGATGCAGCCTGGTATTCGTTGGTGAGGCTTGCTTCCCGGCCAGGGCCGCCCTGGAAGAAGATCAGGCCACCTACTTTGTGTTCCTGGATAAGCTTCAGCATCTCCTGCTGGTGCTCCGGCCCACGGTTGGAGTATGCGGCCGCCACCATGAGCTGCGCGATGCGTTCATCGGGGGTGAGTGTCTTCATCACGGAATCAACCCAGGGGCTGTTCATGTAGTTGAGAAAAGGTGGTGCATGCTGGGCGCTTGCTGTGCAGCAGAAGAAAAAAAGGAGCGCCGTACTGAAATAATAAAATGATCTTTTCATGATTAAAGTAACGAATTCATGGTGGATGCTCTTCAACCATTAATGTAATAAGCTGAAAAGCTTTTTAAAAGAATAAGGCCTTCTCCAAAAGCAATTGAAGAAGGCCTTACTATTATTTGGTTCTTAATCAAATTAATTCCAGCCTGGGTTCTGAGTAAGGTGATAACCTTTCTCTTCGTACTGGTTGATCTCGTTGTTGCCCAGGGGTGCCAGATAAACCCTGTCATTGAAAGCGTCGCGGTTAGAAACGTTCTCAGGAACGTAGTAACCTACCATCTCAGCCTTATTGGTTCCGTTGAAAGTAACAACGGTTCCGTCTGCTTTTTCAACTTTGAGGATATTTACTTTGGCAGTTCCAGTCAGGAATGAAGGGAGCTCAGTATTGAAATCGACCCATGGTCCGCGCAGAAGGTCAGGGTTGGTGGCAGCGTTCATATAGTCAAGCTTCTTCCAGCGTTTCAGGTCGAGCAGGCGTGTGTGCTCATACACAAACTCCATCCTGCGTTCTCTCCTGATCTCCCAGAGGATCGGAGAAACGGTGGCATCGCGGTCCGGATCGTTAGGTACGGCAGAAAGCAGCAACGGAGCCGTCTTCTGAACACCTTTACCGATCGCGGCCTGATCCAGCGGACGGTTGCGGATGGCATTGATCGTTACATCGATGTCTGCTTGTGTCAGCGCAGTACCGCCCATGGTTTCGAGCTCTGCTTTTGCTTCAACCAAATTCAGCGCTACTTCTGCGAGGCGCAACACCGGTGCATCGTTTGTATTGGTGCTTGAGCCGTATTGCGGAGGATAGGTGGAACCGGCAAACGTCGGTCCTGTTCTGTCGATGAATTTATCAGCATACAACAAGGTAGCGGAGGTAGTCCTTACAGCATCCCAGAAAGTTGCTTCAAAGCGCGGGTCGCGGGTTGTCTGCAGCGTAAGCACATCTAACTTATCTGCATTCGGTACCGCCGATAACTTGTAAGGCTGACCGTCTCTGGCAATAAATGATCTGATAAGATCGAGATTCGCCGCCGGGCCCTGGCTTTCAGTAGTGTTTGAATACGAAGCGATGGCGTGTGTTACACCCAGCGCAGCATCGTACGTTCTGTACAGCAGTACCTCCTTGTTGGTGGCAAGGCTTTCTGATCCGAACAGCGAGCGGAAATCAGAGGTGAAAGACCATTTGCCTGATTTGATCACCATGTCTGCTGCCCTTACGGCCTGGTCGAGGTATTTTTTCGCCTTCTCAGTATTTCCGAAGTGATACTTCTGATAAGTGCCTTCAAACAACATAAACCTTGAAATGAAACCTGCAGCGATGTAACGGTTCAGATACTGAATGTTGCCGTCTGACTCGCGCATGTTCGTCATCACGTATTCAAAATCATCATACACATGATCCATCACCACGGTCCGGTCGTCACGGTCTTTGTACAACTGATCCAGCTCGGTCTCTATTAGTACGTGGTCATAATAAGGTACGTTTCCAAACACGCTTACCAGCCTGCTGTATTCAAAGCCCCTGAAGAACCGGGCTACAGCGCTCCAATGCTTATAGGGCTCTTCCTGCAGATAGGTGTCTTTCATTTTTTCCACCCGTTCGAGCAGGAGGTTTGATTTCCGTACCCATGCAAAATCCCAGGTAGGACCGCTATAAGTGCCAAGCCAGGCAGCTGTTTCCAAAAGAGAGTTCCTTGAAGCAGGTGCCTGCGTTTCAAATCCGCTTTGTTTTCCGGAAGAAGTGAGGTCATCGTTGAAGGTATAACCACGGAGCGGAGCGTAATCAACACCAAAGCCGCTGTTGTATCCTACAAAGTAGTTCGGATAGAAACCGTTAACGTAAAGCCTTACGTTGTTTTCATTTACCCATAAGGTCTCATCATTCATCTGTGTCAATGGTGGCCTGTCAAGAAAATCCTCGCAGCTACCAAGAGCGAAAGCGATAAACAGTATGATCGAATATTTTTTCATGATTCTTTAATGCTTAATGTTTTTAGAAGGTCAACTGAAGTCCCATTGACGCGCTCTTGAAAGCGGGCACACCCACGCCGGTACGACCACCGTTGTAGCTGGTGTCATCCCTCCACATGGACACTCCGGAAATTACTTCGGGATCGATCGGAAGATCTCTCAGGTGATCGAAGGTGAAGAAGTTCTCCAGCGATCCGTAAACACGCACTTTGTTCAGGTGAACTCTTTGCGCCAGGGGCTGGGGTAAAGTGTATCCCAGGGTGATGTTCTTGATCCTCAGGTAAGCCATGTTGAGCAGGTACCGTGACTGAGGTTGCATGTTCAAAGTAGTGCTGCTGCCGGCGAGGTTATAAGGCCTCGGATAGAAAGCGTCTGTGCGGTCTTCGCGCCAGAAGTTGCCGGCGATCGCCTGTGGCATAGCACCGTCTGCTGCGTTAAATCCGGGAATGGCCAGGAAGCCTTCGCCCCAGATCTCCCGCTTACCGATGCCCTGCAGGAAGATGCTGAAATCAACACCTTTGAAGTCTGCTCCGGCACGGAAGCTGTATTCGTAACGTGGTGTCGAGTTGCCGATCACTTTCAGGTCACCATGATCGTCAAGTGTTCTCTTGCCATCGTTGATCACACCGTCTCCGTTCAGGTCTTTGAACTTCACGTCGCCAGGTCCGAATACGAAGTTACCCGACTGGAGCTTACCCTGCGTTGCACCGTTCTCATCGGCGAGCTGGTAAACATTAAAGCCGTCAGAAGAAACCACTGTAACGAGTTTACCGTCCGAGCCATAGATGAAGTCTTCCTTCTGGTACAGGCGGTCGGTTTCATATCCCCAGATCTCGCCATACGTTCTGCCAACATACCATGACGGGCTGGTAACGGTACCGATGCTGGTGGTGCTGCCGTATTTGGTGATGGTGGTCACCGCATCAGCAAGCGTTGCTACAAAATTCAGACGCAGGCCGTTGTCAAACTGGTGAGTGTAGTCAAGCTGGAGCTCGATACCTTTTGTTCTCAGTGAACCGAAATTGCTCTGCGGTGCAAGGTTTCCAAAAGTTGCCGGAATACCTTCCTGAGGAACGATCATATTTTCAGTGTCGCGCCGGAACCAATCGAAGGCCAGGCCTAAAGCACCGTTCATCACACGCACATCAGCGCCGAGGTCGAGTGTTGTGATATCCTGCCAGGTAACTGACGGCGACACCGCCTGAGGCGTGCTGTATCCTGATGAAGGAGAACCGAACTGGAACAGTTTGGCACCGTTGATGATCCAGTTGTTCAGGCCACCATTGATGGTGGGCATGTACAGGTTGTTGGGCACCGACTGATCACCGATGGTACCCCACGATGCACGCACTTTGAACTCATCGAGGAAAGAATCTGCAAAATCCATGAATGATTCTTCGTTAACACGCCAGCCCGCAGAGAACGAAGGGAATGTTCTCCAACGGAGGTCTGTCGGGAATTTCGAAGTTCCATCGTACCTGAGGTTGGCTTCCAGCAGGTATTTTTCTTTGAAGTTGTAGTTAACACGGCCAAAGAATCCCAATTGAGAATCCCATGCTTCGCCGCCGCTGGACGTTTGTGTTCCGCCGGCCAGATCGAACTGTGGATTGGTGTAGTCTGCCAGTGCTGTAACCTGTGACCAGTTGTAGGCGGTTTTATATCCTACCCTGTTCATACCCACCATGAATTTGATGTTCTGGACCTCGTTAAGATTCAGATCGTAGGTAGAGTACAGGTTGACGGTGTTCCGCTGGCTGTTGGCCGAATAACGGTAAACGTGGTCGGGGTTCGAGCCAGCAGCAGTATAAGTAGTCTGATTCAGTTGGAAAGCAGGAACTGCATCCGGATCGGTAGAAGGTACTTCCTGACCGGCACTGTTCACATAGATCCTGTTCCCGTTTGCATCGAGCTTGGGTACCGCTGCGCTCCATGAGTCTCTGCCCGTAAAGCGGGTACCGGGCCTCTTGGTGATATATTCTTCGTTGGCGTGGTTGTAATCGAATTTGATCGTCCAGTTCTTCGTCGGTGTGAGCGTGAAGCCTCCGTTGAAGTTTCCATAATTGGTTTCCTGGAATGCGGTGTTAGCAGCTTTCATCTCGGAATAGGGGCTCCGGATCGGCTGGCCATCTTCTGTTCCAATAGGATACGTGGCGGCCCAGCGATAGAGGTACAACCAGGGATCGGCAGTGGTTGAGTTGGTGGCGTACGGATAGTTCTTGATCCGCTTTGAGTAAAGTGCTCCGTAGTTGATCTTCAGCCACCTGTTGATCTCCGTACCCAACTGAATAGAAGCATTGTAGCGCTGGAAGTCATCCTGCTTGGCGGGTTTGATCAGACCAGTCTGGTCAGTGAGACCTAAACCGATATTATAATTGGTTTTTCCGCTCAATCCATTGATCGATAAATTGTGGATCTGAGTAGGTGCCCACTCTCTGATCATGTATTCATATGGATCGTACATCCGCAAGCCGATCTTACGGTTATTGGCATCTACATACCAGTCGCGGCCATACAACGTAGGATCGTTGGGTTTAACAACGCTGCCCCACTGCTCCTGGTATTGTTTCGCCCTTTCATATCCTTCGCGGGTTACATAATAGAATGCACCTGCTACTGTACCGTTGATACGTTCAGTGGCAAGAAGCGTGTATTCCATACCGTCTAGCCCGGCCATTTTCATATCCTTGGATATGTTCTGGAAAGAAAGGTTTCCCTGGTAAGAAACTGTTACGCCTTCTTTTTTAGCGCCTTTCTTTGACGTGATGAGGATCACACCGAACGCAGCTTTCGCTCCATAAATAGAAGCAGACGCCGCGTCTTTCAGCACCGAGATAGACTCGATGTCCGCAGGGTTTACCAACTGAATAGAAGGGATCTCCACGTTGTCCAGCAGGATCAAAGGTGCAGAACCTCCTTCCATGGAGCTGAACTGGCCCCTGATGCGGATACGGGGATCTGATCCTACTTCACCGCTGGGGATAACGATATTCAGTCCGGGCGTTGTGCCCTGAAGACCACGGCCTGCATCGGCGATCGGCCTGGACTCCAGCACCTTTGTATCCACAGTTGCTACCGCGCCGGTAAGATTTGTTTTCTTTTGGCTTCCATATCCTACCACAACCACTTCGGCAAGGCTGGCAATGGATTCTGTGAGGGCAACATTCACAACAGAAGATTCGCCTACCTGCTGCTCGAGCGTTTCCATACCGATGAAGCTGAACACCAGCACATCGCCTGACTCTGCTTCTATGGCGAATTTGCCATCGCCATCAGTCACGGTTCCTTTGGACTGGCCTTTGATGGCAACCGTTACGCCTGGCAGTGCCGAATTGTCACTCACCGCGGTGACAGTTCCGGTTACCGCCCGCGACTGGGCAATACCCTGAAAATGGAATAGGAGAAACCCTATCACCCACAAAGAACTTCGTAAAAAAAGTTTCATGATTAAATGGTTTAGTTTATGAAAGGTTTGTTAAGCGTTTATAAAGTTTAGGTTAATGAGTTCCGTACGTCAGAGGAAAAGAAATCTTAGCAGGCTGGCTCACTCAAAACCTGATTTCGCGAGGGTGCGAAAACCTGCTGCCGTGGGTCGTTCGGGCAAGGGGTAGTGCGATTCGGAGAAAACAAAATGAGTTTTGAAGTCCATTTTGCGTTAAAGCCAGTGATAAGATTATCGGTTTTAAAATTTCAGAATTAAAGACGGAGTTGCATCCCCGAAAACGGTGATTTGGCATGTCACTGTTTTTCGTCTGGCGCGAAAATCGATCGCCCGACCAGGCCTTCACAATGCGCACTGAATTCAGTAACTTATGCCCCTTTTGAGCTATTCCCCGAATGCTGTCTGACAAGATCACCGGTATTACACCCCGCCTGGCTGCCGACTTCACCAAAGATGGGCGATGGATCAGGCTGGAAAGCTTCGTAGACAAGATGCTGACCAACCATGAGCAGGATCTGTGTGGTGTTTTATTGTCAGGGTATGCCGGCATCGGCAAAACGTACTTCATCGAGAACTACCTGAAGCGGTATGAGCTCACACATCCGGTGCTCATCGCAAGACACCGCGAGCAGAATGCCGCCATCCCTTACTTCGGTTTCAAGCTCGCCATCTCCGATTTCCTTTTTAATATCTGCAACAGGTCGTCGCGCAACGAGATCGACAGCTTTACCGCAAGCCTCAAGGAATATTTCGGTCCCGCTTTTCCACTGCTCCTCGAATACATCCCCGAGGTCACCATTCTCACAGGCGAAGACCATCACACCGGCCAACGTTATACACTGAAGATCGAGAACCAGCTTTTCTCGCTCATGCAATCACTCTTCAGTTTCCTGGCCGACTATTTTAAAAACCCCGTCTTCCTCTTCACAGACGATGTGCAGTGGATGGATGCGTCTGGTATCAACCTGCTCAAACATTTGCTGCTGCAGCTGCCGGCCGACCGTATCATCTGGATCGGTGCCTACCAGGAACACCACAGCAACATGAATCCGCTCTACCACATGGTGGAGGAGCTGCGGCTGGAGAAAAAGCACGTGGAGGGTATCCTCATCAAATATTTTACACAAGATGAGGTGCGCACGGCGATGGAAGATATTCTCGGTAACACCTGTCACCACGAGCTGGTGGACGTCTGCTTCGAGGTGAGCGACGGCAACCCCTCGCACCTGCACGCGCTGCTGGAGAGTTTGAAGACCACAGACCTCATCTGGCTCGAGCAAGCCGAATGGAAATGTAACAAGGAGGCCGTGAAGCTCCGGTACAATGTCAGGAGGACAGATAAAAATATTCTCGACAGGCTTAGCGAAGTATCGGCCATCACCCGCGAGATGCTGCTGGTGGTGTCGTGTATGAAAGCCGTTCACATAGCGGTGCTTACAGACTGGCTGGGCGGTGATCATACAAAGCTCAACGAGTTGTTCACAGAAGCGGAACAATCGGGACTGCTGGCGGGCGAGGGTAACAGCTACCGGCTCGCTGAAGCTTTTTCGGCGGAAGTCATCTATAAGAACATCCACCCCGAACGGAAAACGGCCATCCACTACAGCATCGCCAAATTACTCTATAACCGGATCACGCAGAAACTGACTCCCGATGAGTTCATACTGATGACCCAGCAGTTCGATCTGGCGCTGGGACTGGTACGGAAGAACAACGAGCAGCAGCTTTGTGCGGACCTGAATTACCTGGCAGGCAATTATTCCAAGCAGGTGGGGGCCCTTGCCCAGGCGCAGTACTTCTTCAAGCTGAGCGCCGATCTGCTGAAAGAATGTAAGTGGGATCAGACCGCCGAACAGATCTACCTCGTTTACATGGAGCGCGCCAAGCTCGAATATCAGCTGGGAGAGTTCGACCTTGCGGAGATCCACCTCGATTACCTGATCGAGCACATCAAAGACATTCACAAACGCGCCAAGGCGTTCGAGCTGAAGATCATCATCAACAACCACCTGGGCCGTTACCGCAAGGCCGTGCAGATCCTGAAAGAAGGCCTTCACGAGCTTAGCCTGGACCTTCCCCTCGAAGACGACCTGCTGCACCGCGAAGTAGAGCAGCTGAAAAAATTTCTGGTCGACAACGGATCGGGCGCTGGCAACATGCTGGCCACAGAAGAGAACTCCAAAGACCAGAAGGCCATCCTCAAGCTGCTTTATGTGGGTGGCATGAGTCTGCACCATACATCAGACGTGCTCATGACGTGGGCCGCGTTGCAGATCATACACCGGTCTGGCAAAACAGTGATCTCCGAAGAAAAGGCGATCGGTTATGTTTCCTATGGCCGCATGCAGATCATCGCAGACCAGATCGACAAAGGTTATGAGTTCGGTTTAAAGGCATTGGAGATCAACAATACACTGGGCGACATCTCGCTGCGCTGCAGGGTATACGGTGTTTATGCATTTTACATTCAGCCGTGGAAGAAAGCTTTTCATGCCAGCATGGAGTACATCAGGCAGGGACGTGAAGCTGGAAAAAAGGCGGGAGATTTTATCGGCAGCTACATCCTCAACACACACCAGCTGAACCTGCACATCCTGTCGGGCCTGCCGCTGCACGACATCATGAAGCTGGAGCTCGAAGAGACCCACCCCGAAGTAGAGCTTACGTATTATATCACCCACTACCAGAAAAACCTCATCAAGTTCCTCATCGGCGAAAGCACCATCTTCTCCATACCACGGCTTCAGCCCTCATGGCTCGCGGCCAAGTTCACCATACAAGAAGAAAAATTTTACCGGAACCACGTGTGGGCACGCTACTACCTGCTGTTCGGCTATTATGGACTTGCAGAGAATGCTGCGCGTGAAGCCGACGCGAACCGGAAATTGCAGGAGGGGTCGCCGATGCTTCCGGCCAACTATATGATCTGGTTCCTGGCCATCACCCAGCACTGGTTCAACTATAAGGCTGACAGGCAGAAGGCGTTGCGCCCCGTGCTCGGTGTAATACTGGCGAAGATGGACCTGTGGCGCACCCATGCTCCTGAAAATTACAGCTCCTACTGGTGGCTGCTGAACGCCGAGCTGATGCGGATCGAAAACAAGCAGGAGCAGGCCTTGCAGCATTATAACGATGCGATGAATACGGCAGGCTCGAACATCTACCAGAGCGCCATGATCGCCGAGTTCAGGTTCAAGTACCTGCTCACCAATCCGGGCAGGCGCAAGGAAGCCCAGTCAGCGTTGCTTCAGGCGCAGGACCTCTATAGACAGTGGGGAGCAGTAGCCAAGGTGAACCAACTGGCACAACAGTACAGGGCGATGATGCCCAGGCAGCATACCGTTGCGCCCGACATCAGCATCGAGATGATCCAGCATGAGCTGAGCGGCGACCTCGAGATAGAGTCGCTTGTGAAAAAACTGATGGTGTTGCTGCTGCGGATCTCAGGGTCTACCGCCGTGGTGATCGAGTCGGTGGAAATGAATGGCGACTTCAAAAGACTGGGAGATTTTTCACTGCTGCCGATCGAGGGCAGGGGCAGCAACGAAGAGATCGGGTTCATCCGCCGCAACAAGCTGCTGCAGGCCTACAGGTCGCAGAAGCTTGTGGTGATCAACAATGTGCAGGCCGATGAATCGTTCAGGAACGATCAGCTGCACCGTGGCCGGGATGTGCAGTCGTGTATCATTTTGCCCGTGACCATCCGCGACCACCATACACTGATCATTTACCTCGAAAATGTTTTCGCCGCCAACTGGTACACCGAGGAGATCATCAAGTGGATCAGGATCACCGCCAACCAGGGCGCCGTGATCATCGAGAACGCGCGCATCCATGAAGTGACACTCAAGCTGAATGAAGAGATCCGCGAAAAAATGTCGGAGAAAGAACGCCTTGCCAGCGAGATCCAGAGTCAGCGAGACCTCCACCTCAAGGCGCTGGTGCAGACCCAGAACAACGAACGTAAGCGAATAGCAGGCGACCTCCACGACAGCCTCGGCTCCATGCTGTCTAGCGTGAAGCTCAGGTTCAATAGCTTGCAGGATGATTTTGTGAAGAACCTGCCCGACAAGGCTGTTCGGTTCAACGATACCATCAAGCTGCTTGATGACGCCGTGCACGAGCTCAGGAGAATCACACACAATATGTTGCCCGTTTCCCTGAGCCGTTTCGGATTGAAGCCTTCCCTGCAGACGTTTGTCGACCAGGTGAACGTGGACAAGCGCCTGGTTGCCGACCTGCAGATCCTGGGCCTCGAGCAACGCCTCGACGAAGAGCTGGAGGTAAGCATTTACCGGATCTGCCAGGAGCTGGTGCAGAACGTGATCAAACACGCAGCGGCAACCACGGTACGCATTCAGATCATCGATCACGAGGATGTCATCAACCTGATCGTGGAAGACAATGGCCAGGGTATGGTCTGTGATGAGATCAACGCCGGCCTCGGCTTCACCACCATTGAATCGAAAGTAAAATTATTCAAGGGCACATTCTCCATAGAAAGCCAACCCGGCAAGGGTACCATGGTACTGGTGGATATTCCGAAGGTTTGAAGTTTCAGGTTAAAGGTTTAAAGTTTCAGGTTGAGCTGATTCGAAAAGTGTGCGAGTGTGCATTTGCACCCTGGAAACAGTAACCGTATCTTGCCTAACCTGAAACTCAAAACTTTAAACTTCGAACTTTAAATTTTAAACTTTAAACTTCCTTCGCGTTATGCAAGCCCTTGCCGAAATACAAAGTCCCGGGTCTGGGTTACAGACCAAGGCAACCCGTTTTCTTTCCCTCGATGTTTTCAGGGGGATGACCGTTGCCGGGATGATCATGGTGAATACGCCCGGAAGCTGGTCGTACGTGTATGCGCCGCTCCGGCACGCGCCCTGGGACGGATGCACCCCCACGGACCTGGTGTTCCCGTTCTTTCTATTTGCAGTGGGTAATGCGCTGAGCTTCTCCATGTCGAAGTACGAGGCCCAGGGAACCGGCAAGGTGCTTCAGAAGATCTTCACCCGCACGGCCCTGATCTTTGCCATTGGTTTGTTCCTGAACTGGTTCCCGTTTGTTCGCTTCCAGGACGACGCCTACGTTTTTAAACAGTTCGAGAGCCTTCGCATTTTTGGTGTGCTGCAACGCATCGCGCTGGCATACATGGGTGGTGCGTTGATCGTACATTTTTTCAAACCGCTGAAAGCATTCATCGCAGCCCTCTCGTTGCTCGTGCTCTATTGTATCATTCTGGTGACGTTTGGCGACCTCACGCTGGAAGGCAATGCTGTATTGAAGCTCGACCGCTGGCTCATCGGTGAAGCCCACATGTATCATGGATACTTCAGCAAGGTGCTGAACGAGAATATCGCCTTTGACCCCGAAGGATTGCTGAGCACTATTCCAGCCATGGCATCCGTGGTCTTCGGTTTCCTGGTAGGAAAATTCATCAAAGAGAAAGGAAGCTCTTACGAGATGATCACACACCTGCTGGTGGCTGCGATGCTCTCTCTGTTTGTGAGTCTCTGCTGGGACCTGGCGTTCCCCATCAACAAACCGATCTGGAGCAGCTCTTATGTTTTTTATACCACAGGACTGGCCATGATGGTGTTATCGTTCATCCTGTTTGTGGTTGAAATGAAAGGACGCCGTAACTGGACCAACGCTTTTGTGCTCTTCGGAAAAAATCCGCTGCTGATCTATGCACTGTCAGGCATCATCGTCAAGATCTATGGTTTGATCCGTATTGACGACGGCGGTGCCTACGGCGCCATATACCGCTACGTATTCCAACCCATCGGCGGCGACTACTTCGGCTCCCTGCTCTTCGCCCTGGCGCATGTGGCGTTGTTCCTGCTAGTAGGATGGTTCCTGGATAAGAAGAAGATCTACGTTCGAGTTTGAAAAGGAGTAAGAGCAAGTAGTAAGTAGTAAGGAGAAGAACCTTGTTAAACTCAATGCTTTGATCTTCGAAGCACTTCTCCTTACTCCTTAATTCTTACTCCTTACTCCTTTTTCTCCTCATAAAGAAATAAGGCCAACCTTCAACTGAAGATTGGCCTCCTGAAAAAAATGCAGGGAAGTTTTACCTGAGCTTCACATTCAAACTTCCTGCATACAGGTTCTCACTTAAAATTTCAACCCTGTAAACACCTGCTTTCAGTTTTCTTTTGGGAATATAGACCACCTGCACTTTCTGTGGTTTGGCGGATGTGCCTGAGCCGTCAGTGGATGCAACATAATTCTCATCGGTATTGAGCACGTTGGATGCAATGGTCCCTTCGTCGGCATCCAGTGGCCTGCCCTGGGGATCGACCACCCGGAAGCTCAGATTTCTGAGACCGGCCGGCACTTCGAAGTTCGCGATGAGCTTTTTCGTTCGGCGCGCGCTTACCGTTAGTCTTTCATGTTTGCCTTTCACTGCCTGAAGCTGCGATTGATCGATGGCCGCAAGCATCGCTTTGTTCAGCTCGTCGTTCAGGAGCCTGTTACGTTCCTGCAGCAGCGCCACCGTGTTGTTCAGTTCCTGGTGCTGTGCCTGAAGCGTTGTGTAAGAAAGCTTCATGTCTTCCAGCTGGCGCTCGAGGTCTTTTTGCAGCGCGATGAGCTCCTCTCGCTGCTTTTTCACCTGCTGCAGCGAAAGATTCTGCCTTTTCATACGATCGTATTCCGATTCGCGGGCTTTCAGGCGGGCTTCTGTTGCCTGCACAACGTTGTTGAGTGCATCATTTTTATCTTTTAATGCGAACAATTGGTTTTTGAATTTGTCGAGGTCTTTTTCAAGCAAGAGCTTTTCAGATAAAAGCGCTTCAGATCTCAAACGTTCGTTGTTCAACCCTCCTTCCAGGGAACGGTTTACCCGTTTTGTGTTCAATAGCCAGAAAAGGCTTGCCACCAATAGCGCGGTAGTTACCACCGCCTGTGTTTTGGAACTACTCCATGTGCTCATCATATCATCGTTTAATGATACAAATGAACGGGTGAGATATAAGGGCGGAATTAATCCAGCATTAAAAGGAAATTAAAAACCCTCAAAGGGTGGTTGGGAATCTCACCGTAAACCGCGTTAGCTCGCCCGATCTTTCATCGAGGGTGATGCTGCCGTTGTGCAGTTTCATGATGCGTCCTGCCAGCGACAAGCCGATGCCGTGTCCTTTGATGTGCGACGTACTTTTGCTTCTGTAGAACGGTTCGAAAATGCCGGCAGCGTCTTCGGCACTCATGCCAACACCTTTGTTTGCAAACTCCACCAGGATGTGTGACGTGCCGTGCGAGCGCAGCGTTACCACTACTTTATTGTCAGTGGAGTATTTGCAACCGTTATCCATCAGGTTCGAAAAAACAACCTTGATCAGCTGTGCATCACCATGGATCACAAGCGATTCGTCGCTCAGCGTGATATCGAACGCAATGTGAATGTTGTATTGCGGATGTGCTTTCAACAGGTCTTCCTTCGCTTCCCAGAGTATTTCGTCGATGCGCAATGGGTTACGGCGCTGTTGCGGATTGTCCGAGCTTGCCTGTGCCAGCAGTAGCAGCTGCGTGGAAAGTTGACTCAGACTTTTGGCGTCTTCCAGCAGCGACTTGAGCACTTTGATATAATCTTCCCGTTCGCGCGGTTGCAGCAGGGTCACTTCAATTTCTCCGGCAATGGCAGTGATCGGTGTCCGCAGCTCATGCGAAGCATTGGCGATGAAGTTCTTCTGCGCCATGAACGCGGCCTCGAGCCTGTTGAGCATCAGGTTGAAGGTCTGTGCCAGCTTTGCCAGCTCGTCTTTACCATTGCCTTCCCTGAGCCGGAGGTTGAGACTCGCCGCCGAGATGTTATCAACTTCGTTCACAATGTTGGAAATGGGACTCAACACCTTTCCGGCATAGATCCATCCCGCAACAGAGATCATGATCAGGCTCACAGCGAAAACAACAATGAGGATCTGCCTGAGATTCTCCAGTTTTCTAAAACCATTGGTGTCGGTGGCAGCGGCTATCACCGTAAAGCGATCGTACTTGTACGCAAACATGAACCCAAGCACTTCGAAGTTCTTGTAAGTAAAACGTATATCATCTTCAAGACGGATCTGGTTCAGCAGTGTGCTGTCTACAGGCAGCTCGCCATTCTGATCCGAGCTGTAGAGCTCCTCGTTTTTGAAGTTGAAGATCCGGATGCGTTCGTTCGGCAGGTTGATGGGGTTATCCCTTTCGATCCTTTTCAGCAGCGCAAGGTCTACCTCGTCTACTTCAATGAGCAGCTTGGCTGTGTTCTCGGCTTTGTTCCGCAGGCGCATGTAGAAGTCGTGCTCCCGGTAATCGGCAGAGAAAAAATAGATGGCCAGCGACACCGCTGTGAGTATGACCATCACGATCATCACAAATATCAGCGTAAGCTTGGTGCGGATCTTCATGTTTGCTGACTCAGAATGTATCCCAGGCCGATGCGGGTATGCAACAGCTTGGGCTCGAACTCACGGTCGATCTTCTTTCGCAGGATGTTGATGTACACCTCCACCACGTTGGTGCCGGTGTCGAACGTAACGTCCCATACTTTTTCGGCAAGCTCCGCGCGCGCGATCACACGCCCCTTGTTGCGCATGAAATATTCCAGCAGCATAAATTCTTTGGCGGTGAGGTTGATCTCCTTACCCGAGCGAACGGCAATTTTTTTGTCGATGTCGAGCTGCAGGTCTGCAAGCTTTAACACCGTGGTGCCAGATGTACCTGCCGCTTTCGATCTGCGAGACAACGCCTTGATGCGGGCCACGAGCTCGGCGAACTCGAAGGGCTTTAGTAGATAATCGTCGGCACCGGCTTCAAACCCCATGACCTTATCTTCAGTGGTGCCCAACGCGGTCAGCATCAGCACAGGCATGTCGGGCCGCTTTTGTTTGATCACCTTGCAAAGCTCAATGCCATTAACGGCCGGTATGATAATATCCAGCAAGATCACGTCATAAGGCCTGGACAGCGCGAGCCTTTCTCCGGTAAAGCCGTCATACGCCAGCTCAACTTCATACGACAATTCTTCCAGCCCTCTTTTGATGAAGGATGCAACCTTTTGTTCGTCTTCAATTACAAGGATCTTCATAAGGGTGTTCCTCCAGGTAAACGGCTTTTTTCACTTAAAAGTGCGAATCTTAACACAGGTGAAAATATAAAAACCCACCGGCATGGCCGCAGGTGGGCTTCTATAATGAAAAAGTAACCTGTAAAACTAATTAACCATTTTACGTGCACAAAGGTAGACCGGCGAGGTGAAGGTTTGTCGAAAAGCAGATTAAAACGGCATTAAAATTAAAAGATCCCGGGTTCTGCTCCCGGGAATTTTTTGATCTTTAAGCTTTTTGCCTTTGAATACGCCAGTTGATTGGCCTTGCTCACGTCGCTGTCGTTGGGTATGCCATTTTTGCATTGTAAATTAAAGAAGGGATCTACTCCCGTGAATTCAGGATGACACATCTACCACACATTGTTGCCGATCTTGGGCTTATTCTGGCCGTGGCCGGATTAACAACCCTGGTCTTTAAAAAGATCAGGCAGCCGGTGGTGCTCGGGTATATCCTGGCAGGCCTCCTGGTAGGCCCGCATGTTACGCTTATCCCAACCGTTGTAGACAACGAAGCTGTCAGCACATGGTCCGAGATCGGTGTCATCTTTCTGCTGTTCAGCCTGGGCTTAGAGTTCAGCTTTAAAAAACTTGTGAAGGTGGGCGGCTCCGCGTCCATCACAGCGCTCGTGGAGATCATCCTCATGATCGTTGTGGGTTATGTTGTGGGCCAGTTTCTCGGATGGTCGGCGATGGACTGTATTTTCCTGGGCGCCATTCTTTCCATGTCGTCTACCACCATCATCATCAGGGCGTTCGACGAAGTAGGCGCGAAGACGAAAAAATTTGCAAGCCTCGTTTTCGGCATCCTCATTGTAGAAGACCTTGTGGCTATTTTGCTGATGGTCTTGCTCACCACCATTGCCGTGAGCCAGCAGTTTGCCGGCGGTGAGCTGGTAAGGCAGATCGTGAAGCTGGTCTTTTTCCTCATCCTGTGGTTCCTGGCCGGCATCTTCTTCGTGCCCACCTTCCTGAAACGCACTACTAAGTTGCTCAATGACGAAACGTTGCTGATCATTTCCATCGGCATGTGCCTGCTCATGGTAATGCTGGCTGTGGAGGTCGGGTTTTCAGCGGCGCTGGGTGCTTTCATCATGGGATCGATCCTCGCCGAAACAACACAGGCCGAACGCATCGAGCACCTTGTAAAATCCGTCAAAGACCTTTTCGCGGCGGTCTTCTTTGTTTCAGTCGGCATGATGATCGATCCGCAGATCATTGCAGCATACTGGTTCCCGATCCTGGTGGTGACACTGGTTACCATCTTCGGCAAGTTTGCAACGTCTGCCATCGGCGCATTGTTGTCGGGGCAATCACTGAAGCATGCTGTTCAGGCAGGTATGAGCCTGGCGCAAATAGGGGAGTTCTCGTTTATCATTGCTTCGCTGGGTGTGTCACTTAAAGTGACCAGCGATTTTCTTTACCCCATCGCGGTAGCAGCCTCTGCGTTCACGACTTTCACCACGCCTTACCTCATCAGGTTCTCCGGCTCGTTTTACAATTTCCTGGAGAAACGCCTCCCGCAAAAATGGGTCACAAGCCTCAATCGTTACAGCTCCAGCACGCAGCAGCTTTCCGGTTACAGCGACTGGAAGATCCTGCTCCGCGCTTACACCATCAACCTGGTGATCCACTCCGTTATTTTGATCGCCATCATCATCCTGTCGCGTAATTTCCTGCTGCCGTTCATCCTGAGCACCTTCGGCCACGATGTCGGCGCCATGAGCATTGCCGTTGCCATTATTCTCATGCTGATGACTCCGTTCATATGGGCGTTGGCCATCCGCAGGATCCAGCGCGAAGCCTATGCCAGCCTCTGGCTCAACCGCAAGATCAACCGAGGCCCGCTGATCATGCTCGAGATGGTGAGGATCATCGTGGCGGTGCTTCATGTGGGATTTTTGCTACACATCTTTTTTTCGGCTTCCGTGGCTTTTGTGATCGCCCTCACGGCCATGGGTCTTGCCATCGTCATCTTCCGGAACAAGCTTCAGTCTTTTTATGACCGCATCGAACGGCGGTTCCTGTATAACCTCAATGAAAGAGAAAACCTTAAAGTTGCGAAGCCTGAGGTAACTCCGTGGGATGCACACCTCGCCGATTTTGAAGTGATACCGGAGTCGGCACTGGCCGGCAAACAGCTTCATGAGCTTGGCTTGCGTGAGTTGTACGGCATCAACATCGCGCTCATTGAAAGGGGAAAGCTCAGCATCCCCATCCCCGACCGCCACGCACGCCTGTTCCCCGGCGACAGGATCTCCGTGATCGGCACAGATGATCAGCTTCAGCGCATCAAAGGCCTGTTCGAAGAAGCTGATGGCCTTGAAAGTGAATCACAGAAAACAGGCATCGGCCTTCACAATTTTACCGTCTCCAAATCATCGCCACTGCTTCACAAAACGATCCGCGACTCCGGCCTTCGTGCTGCAGGTTTGGTAGTAGGCCTCGAACGCAATAACGAACGTATCCTCAACCCTGACTCTTCTATGTTGCTGGAGGATGGAGACATCTTATGGGTTGCTGGGAATGAGGAAAAGCTTCGGCAGCTGGTAGATCATTAAAGAAAAGGAGTAAGGAGTAAGAATTAAGGAGTAAGGAGAGAAACTCCGTATCGAAGATATGATGAAATGGAGCAGGGATGCTTATAGTGTAGCTCACTACTGCACTGATTCGGAGCATTCAGATGACATCATGAACGGTTCCCAGAACGTAGGCCTCCTTACTACTTACTCCTTACTACTTACTTCTTTTTATTCCAGCTTCAGCGCCTGCAAACAAACCGGCGACGGTACCTTCACTTCGTTTCCGGAATAAGTAAGCTTTCCTTTTTTAGCGTCCCACTTAAAGATCACGATGTTATCGGTGTCCTGATGTGCTACGAACACGAATTGATTTTTCGGGTCGATAAGAAAATTGCGGGGCTTTTTGCCGTGGGTTTCCACTGCTTCTTTTAAACGAATGGTGCCATCGATGTTGATGGAGAACAGCGCCAGTGACTCGTGGCCGCGGTTAGACATCATCAGGAATTTTCCGGATGGGTCGGTGTGAATATCGGCGCTGGTATTGGTGCCGCTGAAATCAACGGGCAGGGAAATTACTTCATCCTGTATGATGTCCAGTGCCCCGGTGGCGCGGTTGTAGGAGAAAGCGCATACCGTTGACGTTAGTTCCTCGGCAAGATATGCGTGCAGCCCGTTCGGATGAAATGCGAAGTGACGTGGCCCGGAGCCGGATTTCACTTCAACGTACGGTTTTTCTGCCGGCTTCAACCGTTTCGCCGCAAGGTCAATGGCATAGCTGTAAACCCTGTCGGTGCCCAGGTCGCACACAATTAAGAAGCGGTTATCAGACGACACTGTTGCGGAGTGTACATGGGGTTTCTCCTGACGGGTTTCGTGAGGGCCGCGGCCGCTGTACCGGATAGAATCAGAAGGAGCGCCAAGAGAGCCGTCATCACCCAGCGGGAATACCACCAGGTTTCCTTCGTTATAATTAGACACGAAAGCCAGCTTGCCGGTTTGGTCTACGCTGATGTGGCACGGACCGTTCCCGTACGAAGGCTGATGGTTCACCAGGGTGAGCAGGCCGGTTACAGCATCGATGGCGTAGGCGCTGACCGAGCCCGAATTTTTCTTGTCTTGCACGATGCCCCGGTTCACCGAGTAGAGGAATTTCCCCGAAGGATGGATGGCGATAAAAGAAGGACTCTCAAGCGTTTTCACAGTCTGCAGGTGCTCCAAGGTCCCTTTTTTCCGTTTGAGCTCGTAAACATAGATCCCCTCGCTGCCCCTCACAGAAAAGGTGCCCGCATACACGATCTCTCTTCCCCGCTGGGCAAATGCGGAGAACATCAGGCAGAACAGCAATAGGGTAGTGGAGATTTTTTTCATAAACGGTATGAGATGGTGTTAAAAGGTAAAGCCACGCGGCTGCTTGTTTACATTCGAAATCTAGTGATAAAAGTATGATTTGTCATTAAACCCTGGCACACATTCGCTGTCTATGCATTATGGACCAAAAGTTCCGACATCTTTACAACAGGGCCGCGTTCGGTGTTTACCCCGGCATGTCCGTTGACGACACGGCGAAAAATTTTGCCGGCATGCTCGCGGCGGCCGCAGGGCAAAAGACCATCAGCATCGTAAACAATTACCGCGAAGAGATGGCACTGGCAGGGGCGAAAGAAGACCCGGAGCGCAGAAAAGCGCTGAAGGACCAGGTAAAGCAAGACCAGGTGCTGCTCAACACAACGTGGATCGGGCAGATGGAAGACCGCTCATTGGTGCTTCGTGAAAAAATGACCTTGTTCTGGCACGATCACTTTGCGTGCCGCGTCCGGAGCCCTTACCTGGCGCAGCAGCAGAACAACACCCTTCGAACGCATGCCCTCGGAAGTTTCAGTGACCTGCTCATGGCAGTTTCAAAAGATGCGGCGATGCTGCAGTTCCTCAACAATCAGCAAAACAAAAAGGATAGCCCCAACGAGAACTTCGCGCGTGAGCTCATGGAATTGTTCACCCTCGGCCGCGCACAATATTCTGAAGATGATATCCGCAATGCTGCCCGCGCTTTCACGGGGTGGGCATTCAATCCGCAGACAGGTGAGTTTGTGTTCCGTCAGCGTGCGCATGATGATGGTGTGAAAACTTTCAGGGGCAAAACAGGGAATTTTTCCGGTGAGGATATTATTGCCATGATCCTGGAAGACCGCAAAACGGCACACTTCATCGCATTAAGCCTGTGGCAGTTCTTCGCAGATTCAGCAGCGGCGGATGAGGAAGTGGTTAACGATCTTGCAAAAAGTTTTTACGACTCCGGTTATAACATTTCGCTGTTGCTGGGAAAAATGTTTGCCGGTACAGCCTTCAACAATGCACAATGCATGGGCAACCGTATTAAGTCGCCCGTTGAGCTGATCGTAGGGGCGATGGTGCATACCGGGGGGAAATTCAACAATCCCGCCAACCTGCTCTTTTTGCAGCGGGCCATGGGACAGGTGTTGTTCCAACCTCCCAACGTGGGCGGATGGCCGCGCGATAAAGCCTGGATCGACAGCTCCAGCCTCGCGTTCAGAATGTCGTTGCCAGCAGTGCTGCTGCAGAATTCAGAGACGGAGTTCGAAACGAAAGATGACGGCGATGTGAATAATGTTACAAACAGCTTTGACAACGCACGCAGGATCTCGTTCAGTGTTGACTGGCAGAAGCTGGGCAGCATTTTTATGAAAAGCAACGCTGCTGATTGCCTTGCGGCGATAGCGGAGCACCTGATGGCGAGACCAGTCTCTGCCACCAATATGAAAATAGTGCAAGAGCGTGTTGGAAAGAGCAAGGAAGACCAGGAATTTGTCAGGAATGCGTTCATTGCCTTTATGTCGTTACCCGAATATCAATTAAGCTAATGATGACCAGTCGCAGAAATTTTTTAAAACGATCGGCGCTGACCACGGCCGGCACCATGCTGATCCCGAATTTTTTGAAAGCTTTGGAAGCCACGGCTCCGGGGTCTTTCGCCGGTGAAAAGATCCTGGTGGTGATCCAGCTTTCGGGCGGGAACGATGGGTTGAACACCATTATTCCTTATCAGGATGACCTCTATTATTCCTATCGTCCCCAGCTTGCCATCCCGAAAGAAAAAGTGCTGAAGGCTTCAGACCTGCTGGGCTTCAACCCGGCGCTGGAGAAGCTGAACGTGTTGTACGACAAAGGTTATCTGACCGTGATCAACAACGTGGGATATCCCAATCCGGACCGCTCTCATTTTCGCTCCATGGATATCTGGCAATCGGCGAGCGATGCTTCCGAGTATCTCTCCACAGGCTGGATCGGACGTTACCTTGACGCAAGCTGTGCGGGGTGTAATACTGCGCACCAGGCCATCGAGGTAGACGATACCCTGGGCCTCGCATTGAAAGGTACTTCCATCAAAGGAATGGCCGTCAGGAATCCCGCGCGCCTGTATAAGGCCATGCACAATCCTTTCATCCAGCAGTTGAATGACAATAATAAGGCATCACAGATCAACGACCCATCGCTGCACTACCTGTACAAGACCCTTGCCGAAACGGTTTCTTCCGCGGATTATATTTATGACCGTTCCAAAATTTCGCCGGTGGCTGCAACGTATCCCGCCAACGAATTTGCGGGCAGGCTCAGGACAGTTGCATCATTGATCAATGCCGGCGTGGAGACAAAGGTTTATTATGTTTCACTTTCAGGATTCGATACCCATGTGCGGCAGAAGACGCAGCACGAGCGGCTGCTGAGCACTTACGCTGAGTCGGTGTATGCATTTATTGATGACCTGGAAAGGTCCAACCGGTTCAAAGATGTGCTGATCATGACGTTTTCGGAGTTTGGGAGACGGGTGTCTCAAAACGCCAGTGGCGGCACCGACCACGGTACGGCTAACAACTTATTTGTGATGGGCCGCAACCTGAAGAAAAAAGGGTTCCTGAACGGCAGCCCCGACCTGCGCAAGCTCGACGACGGCGACCTTATCTACCAGACCGACTTCCGCAGCATATACGCCACGTTGCTCAACAAATGGCTGGCAGCCGACGATACCCGCATCCTCTCCCAAAAATTCCCCCTCCTCGATTTCATCTAACCCGTCCCCTGTTGGTGTTCTTCTGTGCCGTTGTTGGTGTTCTTCACCAACAAGCCACCCGTTCCATTTTCCATTTTCCGTTCTCCTTACTTCTTAATTCTTACTCCTTACTCCTTTTCCCAGCCTTCCCCTCCTGACTCCTGGCTCCTGACTTCTGGCTCCTTTTTCTCTATCTTTGATAACACCAGTACCAGCAGCCATGCCGAGATCCCTGATCATCGCACTAATCCTTCTCTCCTCGCAACTCGCGTATAGCCAGGCCACTTTTATCATCCGATCGTTGCCGGCGGGTACACCGGCTACCGATACGATTTTTATTTGCGGCACTTTTAACAACTGGGTTCCTAATGATCCCAGGTATGCCGTACAAAAACAGTCTGACGGTCATCTCGCGGTCACCCTTCCCGTTGGGTTGGGCACCATCGAGTATAAGTTCACCCGCGGCAGCTGGACAAAAGTAGAGACCGATGCGGCCAACCGTTATACAGAGAACCGAATGTTTACTTTCGGCACCACCGACCAGGTTTTTGTCAGCATCGATAACTGGCTCGACCTCGGTGGCGTGAAGAAGCTGAATTACATCGTCTTCTATTTTTTTGCCTGTGCGTTTCAGGGCGTCGCGCTCTGCCTTCTTGTTTTCAGGATCCATAAGAAGGACTGGAATAAGTGGACGGCTTTTTTCGTCGTTAATGCCCTGCTCACGGGGCTGCTCGTGCTGATGGTGCTCGATGAAACTGTTAACCAGATCTGGCAAAGCTACCTGGGGTTTATTTTTCCTATGATCCTGTTCTGCTGGGGGCCAGCGCAATGGCTCTATATTCACGCCATGGCTACCGGCAGCCTGCCGCGGAGGATCCACCTGTTATTCATTCCCGCGGCAGCGGTATTGGTCTTTGTTTCGGCCAGGATGGTCAACCTGGGCAACCTGGGTTTTCTTTCGGGTTTGATGGCGGAGGGTGTTACGTGGGATAATGCCATTTTCTTTACTACAAGCTTTGTTTTTAATGTGGCGATCGTTTTTCGCACGTTCGGGCAATTTTTATTTCTTCGCACGGCGCCGGCAGTACAACGGGAAGCGAGGGAGAACCTGCTGTATTATTTTTTCTGGATCGCATTCGTTGCTTTGCTGATGGTGCCTGTCAATGCCGCGCTGATCTTCTCAGGAGTTCATGTGCCGTTTGTAGATCATTTCCATGGTGTTGTTGTGCTGCTGTCGTTGCTGGTGTTTGTGGAGACTTATTTCTTCTGGCGTTATCCGGAGATCATCCGCGAAGAAAAGCTGCCCGCCGCGCCTGCCGAAAATGCACAGCACTGGGTGGAGAAGCTCAATGCGCTGATGCGAAGCACAAAACCTTACAAGAAAGCCGACCTTTCTGTTTCCGACCTGGCAGAGATGCTGGGCACAAAACCGCACGTGCTGTCGAAGGTGATCAACGACGGCTATCACAAGAATTTCAGGGACTATGTGAACAGCTACCGCATCGAAGAGTTCATAGCCCTTGCCGGCACGAAAGAATTCAGGCATTATACCTTTCTGGCCCTCGCACAGGAAGTTGGATTCAACTCGAAATCAACGTTCAACCTGGCTTTTAAAAAACTCACCAACAAAAGCCCGAGAGATTATTTTAAAAGCAGGCAAGCAGTGAATTGACCAACCTTAAACCCTAAACCTGAAACTTTAAACTTTACCCAGTCTTCTAAATCAGTCCGCCCCCAACCGGCAACCGGTAACCGGTAACTGGCAACCAATAACACCTCCTATTTTCTAAAATAACACCTTTTCTCCCTTCATTGCTGGTCTCACTTTTCTAAAATAGGTCGTTTTGAACCACGGCGGTTTCGATTTTTGGTCACAATCAAATCAATCCTTTATGACGACCAGAAATTTACTGACAACGCTGTTGTTACTTGCCGCCCTGCTGCCTGCGCGGGTATGGGCACAAAATGATGTGATGATGCAGGGTTTTTACTGGGATGTGCCGGTAGACGCTGTAGCCAAGAACGGAAGCTGGTGGACCAACCTAAAAAACAAATCAACCGTCCTGAAAAACGCCGGTATCAAAGGTATTTGGGTGCCATCTCCCGCCAAGGGAAACTTCGGTATCTATGACATGGGCTACGGCATCTTCGATCCCTACGATCTCGGTAATTATAACCAGAAGGGCACTGTGGAAACACGTTTCGGCTCGCGCACGGAGCTCGAGCAGATGATCAGCACCCTGCATACTGATGGCATAGACGTGTATGCCGACATCGTGCTGAACCACCTGTATACAGGCGATGCCGAAGACCAGTCGAACCCGGCAGTGAAACAGTATGTGTTCGATCAGGCGTTCCGCAATGGTCAGCAGTACTCGCCTTATCCCACCAACGAAATAAAATGGGTGATCAAAAACGCTGCGCCCGGTGATTATTACATCCAGATCCATGGCTATCACCTTGCCAGCACGGCTAAAGTGGAACGGGGATACGACCTGCAGATCGATTACGCCGGCACCGGTTTCAACTCCACCTTTTCATGGGAAAGCGAGCCCAACAACGGAAGTGGAAATTTTAACGTGTTTCCCGCTTCGGGCAACACCGTGCGTGGCCATGTGGAGGTAAACGATTTTGACGAGTTCAAAATTACTGTGGCCAGCACACGCGATGTCATCATCAGACTGACGGCGCGCCGGGAAATAGCCAGTCCGTGGGAGTGGGCCTGGGCCGATCAGACCAACGGTTATTACCCCAAGTTCATCTGGTCCGGAAGCACCAACATTGCGGCTACCACGCAGCTGGAAGCCCACACCAACACCAATATCAACTATGTGAACCATACGGGCACGGGAGAAGCCAACTTCTCATGGGGTTACGGCGATTTTCACCCCGTGAATAATACAGACTGGCTGGGATACCCGGGCTCTGACGAGATCATCACCAATACCAAGTTCTTCGGCAACGACCTCAACACCTTCAGCACCACGGTGCGGCAGCGCTACCAGGCCTGGGGCGTGTGGCTTGCCAACCAGATCGGCTTTGACGGTTTCCGCCTGGATTTTGTACGCGGCTTCCAGGAAGAATACGTTGCTGCCTGGGTGAACAACCTCCCGCTCAAGAGTGGAAGCCAGCGTTTTATTGTAGGTGAATACTGGGGTGCCGACTACCGCATCAAAAACTGGGTAAATGCCGTGGCCTCTTATGGTGCCGATGTTGATGGATTCGATTTTCCCCTCAAGTCGTCGCTCACCGGCATGTGCAACGGTAACGGTAGCGGTTTCGATATGCGATGGCTCAACCACGCCGGTATGGTACGCAATAGCGGTGGTAACGCCCTGCCCGGAACCTCGGTGGTCACCTGGCTCGATAACCACGATACGGGAAAAGAGCACGACAAGTGGATCACCAAAGACTGGAAGATGGGCTATGCCTATATCCTCACGCACGAAGGCCGCCCCTGCGTATTTTATAACCACTATTTTGGCGATGTGATGGTAGATGCGCATAACGCAGCGCTGACGGTGACACCTGACCCGAACCTTGGCCTCGACCTTAGAAAGCTGATGTTCGCCAGGAGAACGTATCTTGGCGGAACCCTTACTGTACTGAGTGAGGTTGGCAATCCTTATCCTTCTGCCGATGCTTACAACGTCTATGTTGCACGCCGGGCCGGCAATGGTACCAAGAGCGGTGCCATTGTTGTGATCAATAACCACGATACACAGACCAAAGGCCTTTGGGTAGATTCCTCACCTGCGGGATGGGCAAGCTGGAGCGGACAAACCCTGGTGAACGCTTTTAACACGGCACAGACCGCGGTAGTGCAGGCCGATGGTCGTGTTTATGTTTCTGCACCACCCAGAGGGTATGCGGTGTATGTGAAGCAAAGCGAGGTGGTGTCTTATACCGATCCCGGCGCACGGTTGCGTACCAACGTCAGCTCGGGGGAAGAGTTCTCGGGCGAGCCCGACGGCATGTTTGAGCCGGAATTCAAGATCTGGTCAAACCCCGTGAAGAGCAAATTGAATGTGCTCATCGCGTTGCCACGCAATGAAGCCGTGCAGCTTGAATTTCTAAACGTAAAAGGCGAACGTGTGCTTCAGCAGGCAGCCCAAACGAACCGTTCTACGGAGGTGGACCTCTCACCCTTTCCCGCAGGTGAATACATTCTCCGCGCCGCTATCGGTAGGGTTGTGAGAACACGGAAGATCATCAAAGAATAGTAGGCAGTAGGCAAAAACGGCAGTAGGCAACGGGAGTGACGACTGACAGGTACCGGTTTCTTAATTGACATTTGAAACAGTACCCTTGAAGGCCGTGGATTACCGTTGCCTACTGCCCCGATTTATCGGGCTTTGCCTACTGCCTACTGGTTTCAACCAGTCTTACAAACATGTTAAGTGCTGAACAAAGGTCACTGAAATTGTTGGGCTTCTGAATAAAAGAAGAAGCGCCCAGGTTATACAACTGTTTGATCTCGGTGTTGTCAGTGGTTGTTGAATAGATCACAACAGGGATATCGCGAAGCCTTTGGTCTTTCTTAAGTGCTACGAGACATTTTTTGCCATCCATAACAGGCATGTTAACATCCAGGAAAATGTAATCGGGCAGATCGCTGCTTTCGTTGAGAATGTCGAGCACATTCTGACCATCGTTGGCTGTTAAACATGAAATGGACGGGTCGACCTTCTGCAATGCCTCAGACATCAGCTCGCGGTCATCATGGTCATCATCAGCATATAGGATAGTCATAAGCGATAACTTTAGTTAACAATATATACCACACTATGCGCCGTAAGCTCGCAAAACCATGCCTCATAGCAGCGCGCTTACGGTTTTTCCGACTTATGGTAACACCTGCCTTCGTATGGTCATATTTGTCTATCAAGATAGCCGCTGCAATTTGCCGTTTCCTTCCTGCTGTAGAATAATTCTACAACCTGTAGTAACTTTTTTTCGAAGCAGAGCTATCGGCGCTTTACGGGGTGTGCACGCACACAGAAAAGGAGTAAGAATTAAGGAGTAAGTAGTAAGGAGGAGGATAATTTTCGATCTGTGCGTCTCCTTACTCCTTACTTCTTACTCCTTACTACTACTCTAGGCTCCGGATTCCCTGACAAAATAATAGACGTCGCAGTCTCTCCGTATTTCCCGAGCTTCTCGAGAAAAAGCTCCAGCTCTTTTGTAGTGGCAACAGCAACTTTCAGCAACATGCAGCAGTCGCCGGTAACGGTGTACCATTCTGTGATCTCTGGCATGGTGCTGATCAGCTTCACTACCTCTGCGTGTTTGAGCGCCGTTGATTTGAAGTTGATAAAGACACGCACGGTCAGGCCGATCTTATCGTAGTCGATCACCGTACGGTAGCCCTGGATCAGCCCTTCTTCTTCCATCCTGGAGATGCGCTCGGCCACAGCAGGTGCCGTGAGACCAACACGCCTGCCGATCTCAGAGGCAGAGATCCTTGCATTCTGCTGAAGCTCTTCCAGTATGCGCCAGTCGAGGTCGTCCATTGCTTTTGATCTGCGATCCATAAAAAAACTTATAAATGAAAGTGAAACGTTGTTAATACCTTAAAATTGAAAGCTCCCGCGCCAATCACCCATGTTACTTTTGAAAGTAATTTCTTCGCGATGCACAGCAAAGTAACAAGAAAAAAATTTCTTCACGTGAGCACTTCCTTTTTGGGATTTTCGGCGCTGAGCCCATTCGGTTTTGGTGAATCATTGCCTGTCGTAAGATCTCATCACAGGGGATCTGAGGATACCGGACATTTGAGCACAACAGAGGATGACACCATCCGGGTGCTGGAGCTGCGCAACTACCTGCTGAAAACAGGAATGCGCGAAAAATTCAACCGCTACTTTTCCGAGCACTTTATGACCTCGCAGCAGGTGATGGGGGGATATGTACTGGGACGATTCGCCATTACAGGTGAAGACGACAGATTTTTCTGGATGCGCGGTTTCAATGATATGCTGACGAGAAGCAAATTCCTGCCTTCCTTCTATGGCGGAAGCCCCGCGTGGAAAAGCTTCGGCCCGGGAGCAAATGAAATGATGCTGGAAGTAGATAACGTACACCTCGTACGACCGCTCGCCGAAACCCGGCACAGCACGTTTCTCGCTTCGTCAAATTTAGTTGTCATAGATTATTATACCGCGCACGGTCATCGTCTTGAAGACCTTATCTCGGTATTTCGTTCAGCGTATCTTCCCTCACTGGTATCGCAGGGCCTGGAATCCTCGCTGTGGGTGAGCGAAATGAACACGAACGATTTTCCACGGCTTCCTGTGATCCAGGACCCGAACCTGCTGATAGTGATCACCGGCTATCGCGATGAAGCCGCCTATCGACACGCAACAAAAACAGATGCAGTGGGCAACGATTTGAAAGAATTGCTGAGCAACAGACGCACGCTTGTGCTGCGAAGAACGTAAACAGTCTATAGTTCATGGTCAATGGTCGTCTGGTGTTTATCCAGAGAGCGGTGTCATGTTCGAAAGAACGAAGCCGTGCCTTTGTCAGCCTTGCCGGTCCTGCCATGGACTATGGACCATTGACTATGGACTCTTCTCAACCGGCCAATTCTAAAATGGGTTCACACTCCCCCGTAACACCATCCATCCCATCATCCATTTAACGCACAAATAATACCTTTTAAAGCAGTTGCCATGCTTTTTACCCGCTGAAGTACGTTATTCAATAAATTTCTATCGCGATGAAAGCAACTTTGTTATTTCTTGGAGGCGTTGGCATGCAGGAGCTTCTTGTCATCGGCCTTTTTGTGCTCATTTTCTTTGGAGCCAAAAAAATTCCTGATTTTATGAAAGGCCTCGGAAAAGGCGTCCGCGAATTCAAAAGCGGTCTTAACGACGTGAAGAGGGACTTTGAAGAAGCCGGCGAAGAACCGAAAAAGGTTGACGAGGCAAAAAAATAACCCGCGCTAACATTCTTGTGATTTTCTGCGAACGGGCACTCATACGCGCTGAGTCTGTATTGTCATGTGCCGCCTGTTCCCCGTGTAGTGATCCTCAATTTGATTGCCGATTTTTGGTTATTGAATTGATATGACTACTTTGTCCATTCTTTAAGATTTCGCCCGGTCCAATATGTTAAGAAGAACAGCCCTTAAACAACTGATGCTTGCGGCAGGAGGTGCTGCATTGTTGCCCGCCTGCGTCAGAAACCTCACAGAGACCACCCTGGTCCTGAAAAATTTAAAGATCTCCGGCGATGATGAATCACTGCTCGCTGAAATAACCGAGACCATCATTCCCGCTACGGAAACACCCGGGGCGAAAGACCTGAAGCTGCATCAATTTGTGCTGCGCATGGTTGACGATTGCTATGAACCGGAGCAGCAACAGAAGTTCAGCGCCGGCCTTGCTGCGTTTTCGAAAATGGCGGAGGCAGAAACCGGAGATTCGTTTATGGCGCTCAGCAAGCAGCAAAGAGAAGACCTGCTCAGGCAACTGGAGCTGGCGAAAACGGGCGATAATAAAGACGGGAAACAGGAACCTGTCAATACCTTCTATTCCATAACAAGAGATCTCACCATCAAGGGCTATATCACTTCTGAATATGTGCTGACCGAACAACTGTATTACAACATGATCCCCGGACGATTCGAAGGCTGTGTGGAGATCAAAGATGCTAACGACTATAAAACGATCCTGGGATGAGTAACCTGAATATCAAAGGAAAACAACAGCAGACCTACGATGCGATCGTCATCGGTTCGGGTATCAGCGGAGGTTGGGCTGCAAAAGAGCTGGCGGAGAAAGGCCTGAAAACATTGGTGCTGGAAAGGGGAAGGGATGTAAAACACGGAGTAGATTACCCCACCACCAGCATGCCGCCGTGGCAGTTCGAGCACCGGGGGCAGATCCCGCTGGAGATCCAGAAGGCAAACCCTGTTGTGAGCAAGTGTTACGCCTTCCGGGAGGATGCAGCGCATTTTTTTGTGAAAGACGACGAGCATCCGTATACCCAGGAGAAACCGTTCGATTGGATCCGCGGCTACCAGGTGGGCGGAAAATCGCTGCTGTGGGCAAGCAGACCCAACGCTGGAGTGATTTTGATTTCGAAGGACCGGCGCGTGATGGCTTTGCCGTTGACTGGCCTATCCGGTACAAAGACATCGATCCGTGGTACAGCTACGTCGAAAAATTTGTCGGCATCTCGGGCAATAAAGATGGCCTTCCGCAGCTTCCCGATGGCGAGTTCCTTCCGCCGATGCAGATGACCTGTGTGGAGGACTTCTTCAAGGGAAAAGTAGCAAGCCTCTACAAAGATCGTCATGTGATCATCGGGCGATGTGCGCACATCACGGAAGCACAGGAGGTGCACAAACAGCAGGGGCGGGGCACATGCCAGCACCGTAATTTGTGCCAGCGTGGTTGTCCTTTCGGAGGATATTTCAGCAGCAACGCATCAACCATTCCCTGGGCATTGCGCACCGGCAACGTTACCCTGAAACCTGACTCTGTAGTGCATTCCATTATTTATGATGAAAATGCGCAGCGTGCTTCCGGTGTGAGGGTGATCGATGCAAAAACAAAAGAGACTACAGAATATTTCGCACGCATCATTTTTGTAAATGCGGCCGCGTTGAATACCAACCTCATTCTGCTCAACTCAACTTCGTCAAGATTCCCGAAAGGCCTGGGCAACGACAACGGCCTGCTCGGCAAGTTTGTTGCTTTCCATAATTACCGCGCAAGGATCTCGGCCGAATACGAAGGCTTCGGGAATTTTACAAAATATGGCAACCGGCCCAACGGATGTTACATCCCGCGGTTCAGGAATGTGTTTAAGCAGGAGACCGATTTTCTGCGCGGCTATGCTGCGGGTTTCTCCGCATTCCGCCGACTCGATCACAGTGACGATGGTGTGGGCGCAGTCCTTAAGGCCAACCTGCTGAAACCTTCCCTGGGCAACTGGGACGTGGGCTCTCACATGATGGGCGAGACTATACCGAAAGAAACGAATTACGTTGCGCTGGACGACGCGAAGAAAGATACGTGGGGCATTCCACAGCTAAAGATTTCGGTAGACTACGATGACAACGATGAGAAGATGGTGGCCGATTTCCTGCAGCAGTTCACAGAGATGTACACAAAAGCGGGGTTCACCAACATCCGCACCAGCGACTCCAAACAGGCGCCCGGCCTCGATATTCACGAGATGGGAGGCGTGCGCATGGGGCGTGATCCCAAGACATCACTGCTCAACAAATGGAACCAGTTGCACGCCTGCAAGAATGTGTTTGTCACCGACGGAGCCTGCATGACCTCTACATCAACGCAGAACCCTTCGCTCACCTACATGGCCTTGACAGCAAGAGCAGCAGACTACGCTGCAAAGCAGCTCGCTTCAGATAACCTCTGAGATCAATTGCCCCGGGTTTAAACCCGGGGCAATTGATTTCAATGCCAAAGCGCTGCCTTTTCGGTCAATGTTCTTTTCTCCTGAATGACAGGAATGTTGTGAACGCTCAGCAGATCTTTCAACGTATTGTTCCAGTCGCATGCCATAAAACGGAATGAGACCGTCGCGAGATCATCGGCATCTTTTTCAATAGGTGCGTTGTCAAGCGAGTAAGTGCACAGCGTACGGTACAGGTTATGCCGGTTGTACAGCAGGAACGCCTCCCATAATTTCACTTCGACGATGGCTTCTTTGGTCTCCTTGAAACCCGAAGGTTGATTGTTCATGCGTTGCATAAGTTTGATCTTTAGCCTTGAGATGGAACTGCAAAACAAACACATGCAGTACGGAGATGCAATCGGTTGAAGGCACGTATAAGCTACTCGGCGCATTAATTGACTTTGCAACGATATGGCTGGTTGTCGTTAGCGCGGCCGCTTTATATTTACGGTCTCAATTTTACAAATCTTTGGATTCCCGGGTCCTGTCCGATCATCAATCCGTCTTTTCCGATTTCAGATCTCCAGCGTCGTTCAACCGTTAATTTTTAATCGTCAATTGTACATATAAGATTATCTTATATGTAAACCTAACCTGCAAAAAAATACGCTGGCACGGTTTTTTTATATTTCCCCAAATTTATAATATGCGGTCGTCTGCCGGTTTTCCGAAACGGGGAGACGTTGTGCCGCTTTTTTGATTATTTTTTAGTAAGAACGCATCGCTCTGATCCTAAAAACAAGTCACCGGACAACATTAGTTTTTTGGAGTTAAATACAGGCTAAACCCGAAGGGCCCTATGCGAATGTCAAACGGTGATTCACCTCATGTGATGATTGCGGAAGATGATGATGACGACTACTACATTTTTTCAGTTGCCCTGGAAGAGCTGTCCATCACAGTTGTACTGACAAGAGCCCGGAACGGGGATATCCTGGTGCGTCTGCTGGAAGATAAGGTGCCGGACATCCTGTTCCTGGACCTGATGTTGCCAGGCAAAGACGGCCGCCAGTGCCTGCGGGAGATCCGCGCCAACAACAAATACGATGCGCTGCCGGTGATCATGTACAGCTCGCTCAAGAGCATCGACGAGATCGAATTCTGCTACCGCGAAGGCGCCAACCTCTATGTGATCAAACCAACCGCCTACACAGACCTCAAGGATATTTTGCAACGCATCCTCCATATCGATTGGAAAAAACTGCTCTACTATCCGCCCCTGTCCCAGTTTGTAATCAACGGTTAACCGGTAACCAGTAATCGGTAATCAGTAATCAGTGTGCTATTGATAACCGACACACCGATTACCGGTAACCGATTACCCGATCACCGATTTTGGGAACGGTACCGGAAATGGCAATGCCGTTTTTTGTTACATGCGGTATGCGTCTTATCGATCATAATCATTATTATTGAAGGCATTGACGTTCAGCAACGGCTGAGTCAGGCATTTGCAAAACCGATTTATCCGAACAATCTGACCTATGAACCGAAAAACTTTCATTTACAACTCCGGCCTTGCGGCAGCGTCTATGTTCCTCCCGAAAAGTGTATTTGCTTTTACGGGCTCACCGGCCAACAAGGTGGTGGTGGCGGTGATGGGCACCAACGGAAGAGGTGAGTTCCTGGCAAACAGCTTTGCCAAACTTCCCGATGTGGAAGTAGGGTACATCTGCGATGTTGATGAAACCGTGCTGGCGAAGACCATCGAGAGTGTTGCCAAGATCACGGGTAAAAAGCCGCAGGGTGTAACGGATATCCGGAAGCTTCTTGAAAAGAAAGATTTTGATGCGCTGGTAGTGGCCGCGCCTGATCACTGGCATACGCCGGCATCCATTATGGCTTTGCAGGCAGGTAAGCACGTGTATGTTGAGAAACCTTGCAGCCACAATCCGCAGGAAGGTGAGTGGCTGGTGAAGGCGCAGCAGAAATACAACAAGCTGGTGCAGATGGGAAGTCAGCGCAGGTCGTTCAGCAACGTGCAGGATGCCGTTAAAAAGTTGCGCGAAGGTGCTATCGGCCGCGTGTATTTCGCAAGAGGATGGTACACCAACCAGCGCGCATCCATCGGTAAAGGCAAAGAGGTGGCGCCACCTGCAAACCTAAATTTCGATCTCTGGCAGGGACCCGCACCGCGCAGAAAATACCGCGACAACCTGGTACACTATAACTGGCACTGGTTCTGGCACTGGGGCACAGGCGAAGCGCTGAATAACGGTACGCATGAGCTCGACGTGATCCGCTGGGGCCTTGGCGTTGATTATCCCGTCAAGGTGGTTTCAGCCGGCGGACGTTTTCAGTTCCAGGACGACTGGGAAACACCCGATACACAAACCATCACATACAATTTTGCGAACAACACAGGCTGCACCTGGGAAGGCAGAAGCTGCAACCGTTTTGAGTCAGAAGGCTCGGGACGTGGTGTGATCTTCTATGGCGACCAGGGTACACTGGTGTATGTCACCGGCAATAGCTATAGCATTTATGACAAGGAGAACAAGAAGGTGGTGCTGGAAGTGAAAGACGACACACCGATGGACCCCACCAACAAAGTGAGCCCGTTCGAGAAGCTTGAGTTTGTACACCTCACCAATTTTGTGGAAGCCATCCGCGGCAATGCCAAGCTGAATGCACCGATCGAAGAAGGCCATAAGTCCACGTTGCTTCCGCAGCTCGGCAACATCGCCTACCGCACAGGAAGGGTGCTGACCTGCGACCCGTCTAACGGACATATCCTCAACGACAAGGAAGCCATGAAATTATGGGGCAGGGAGTATGAAAAAGGATGGGAGCCTAAGATCTGATCGCAAAAAAACATTGTATTGAACAACATGAAAAAACTGATATTGCCAGCAATGCTCGCCTTCGTTACAACCATGACGGCAGCACAGTCTATCGGCAAGTACCTCGAAACACGTCTCGGCGTAGTCTCGTATACCCACCGGCGGTCCTTTCAAAAAGATGTAGCCGCCACGTTAGACACCATCAAGGCGTTGGGCTTCACCAACATCGAGATCTCGAATCTGTTCGGCAAAACAGCTGCGGAGTTCAGAAAGCTGCTCGACGAGCGCGGCATCCGTTGCACCTCGTTCGGAGTGGGTTATCCCGACCTCGTGAACAAGACCGATGAAGTGGGAAACAATGCCAAAACACTCGGGGCGTCATTTGTGCGGGTGGCGTGGATCCCGCATGAAGGTAGCTTCACCATCGAAACCGCGAAGCAGGCTGTAGCCGATTTCAACGCAGCGGGAAAAACGCTGAAAGAAAAGTACGGCCTCTCGTTCTGCTATCATAACCATGGATACGAGTTTCAGCCTTATGAAAAGGGAACATACTTCGATTTTATCGCCGCCAATACCAATCCGGCTTACGTGAATTTTGAGATCGACATCTTGTGGGCCTTCTTCCCTGGCGCAGATCCCGCCGCCCTCATCCGCAAGCACGGTAACAGAATGAAGCTCATGCACGTGAAGGATCTCAGGAAAGGTGTGAAAGGAGATTTCTCAGGCAAAACCGACGGAAATAACGATGTAGCTGTCGGCACCGGCCAGATCGATATCCCGGCGGTGATGAAAGCAGCCAAAAAAGCCGGTGTGATCTATTACTATATCGAAGACGAAAGCGACCATGTGGGCGTTCAGGTGCCCCAAAGCCTCGCTTATCTTAAAAAGTTATAGATCCGGGCGCTATTTCTTTTTTCCGTCCTTGAACTCGCCCAGGTAGTTCACGCTGTAAGCGTTCTGATACTGCCGGATGGCTGTTTGTATTTCGGGATAAGAGTCTCTTCTGATCTTGGTGCCTTTCAACGCACCTTTGTTGCGGACTTCGATGTAAAAACCGTCTTTTAATTTGATCTCACGCGTTACTGGTCTACCCATACATTTTTCTGATTTGTGCTTACAAGTATACCTGTTCTAAGGCTCTGTTTGGTTCAAAAGATTGGAAAATGGGCTCAACAGCTCAGAAAGCCGTTTTTTAGTGATTTTGAATACCTTAAAAGGCACTAAGGTACAGGTATTAGGCAAGCGTTTTAAGCTAATTTGTTGGCCAACCGGGCTTTATACCATGAGTGACCTGTTTGGTAAACCAGGGGCAGGCGAATAAAGTTCATAAGCCTGATTTTCAGCAATCTTCGAGCTGGCAATGCGCCTGCAGCTGCTCGGTCTCTATGGTGATATGGTTCAGGTGAAGGTGCTCCAGGCAATGCCGGGCCTCACCCTTGATCTTTTCAGTTTCCTGGAAAGTTACGGTATTATTCACCACCAGGTGCAGCGTCAGGATGTTATACTGCCCGTCCATGGACCAGGCGTGGATGTCGTGAACGCCTTCTACCCCCGGAATGGTCATCAGTTTCTTTTTGATGGCCACTTCGTCTACATTTTCAGGCACCCCCTGCAGGAGGATCCGCAGCAGCGACCTGATGTTTTTATACACGTTGAAAAGAATGAAGACCGATATGCCAACAGACAGGATCGGATCGAGAATAGGAACATCAAAGAACATCATCACAATACTTCCGATGAGCACGGCGGTCCAGCCCAGCACATCTTCCATAAAGTGAAGCGACACCACCCGCTCGTTAAGACTCTTTCCCTTCTGGAGCCGGAGCATGGCCGCACCATTCACAACAATACCCATCACCGCCAGCAGCAGCATTCCCTTCGTATCCGGCGTCTGCGGCTCCGCAAGCCTGCCGATAGCTTCGCGCAGAATGAAGATCGATCCGATCACAAGCACCAGCGAGTTGATGATAGCACCCAGCAACGAGAACCGCCGGTAACCATAAGAAAACGAAGCATCACGTTTCTGCTTCGATTTCTTTTGAAAGTACCATGACAATCCCAGCGACAGGCTGTCGCCAAAATCATGAAGCGCATCCGAAAGAATGGCAACGCTGTTGGTATAAAGACCTCCTGCAACTTCGATGAGCGCAAACACGGTATTGAGCCAGAAAGCAGCTGATATATTTCCAGCCGAATGATCATGATGATGGTGATGATGATGCCCGTGTGAATGTGAATGATCGTGTGCCATAAAAATGTGCGCTGCCCCTGGATGATCCGTGTGATGAGATCATTTTTACCAAAAGTAGGCCAAAATACAGTGCAACAGGTTTGCAGGAAGAATTTAAGTCGATAGGAGCGCCCAACCCTTTGAGGGCTTTTCAGGAGGCAGTAACAGTGGATCAGCACAGGCACCTGCAAACCCTCAAAGGGTTTCTCCAAGCGTGAGTTCTTTTAGTCGTCGGACCACTAGCCGCGCGCATGCATTTGCGCAGTGGTCTGACGACTATCCAGCTCTTCTAACCAAAATCTAATCTGCCATTTCGAACAGAATAGCGGGTACAGGCGTTAATCCGGCTGATACAGCTAAGCCATGGGTGGCATAGTTGAAAAAATGATGTATTTTTGACAGATATGAAATTGTTCAGGGTCAAATTTGTTCGCGATGTAATGCTTCTCATTGCAGGACTCACCTTCCTGAACATGGGCTTTTTCCTGGCAGAGGCTGCAGCGCTGAAGCTGAAAAACACAAAGCTGTTGGAAAACATCGCCAGATCGGGTTTTGAAGAAGAACGCGATGGTGGCGAGGAGGCTCCCGGCGGTGATGCCAGCGAGGAAGAAGTCGACCTCATGAACAATCACTATTTCTTTCAGCAGTCGATTTCCTTTGAGTTCATACTGCAACGAAAGGGTGCGCATAACGAGCGGTTCTCTCCTCCGCATCATCTCGAAATTTTTTGTCCGCCTCCAGAGGCCTGATCACTTCCCTGCAGCTGATCACGGTTGCACAGCCTTCTAAGGCTACCCTGCATTTTGTTATTCTTTAAATCCCCGAAGCCAGCGTTAGTGCTGGATTGCTTTGCGGCATTTTTTATGTGCTGTGCATGCTTCGGACTTGTAAAAATTACTCAACACGAATTATTATGGACGTTTATAAATCACTATTGGAAGGAAACCGTACGTGGGTCAAACAAAAAAACGAAGAAGATCCGCAGTTTTTTGAACGCCTTTCGAAAGGTCAGAGCCCGAAGGTATTGTGGGTAGGTTGTTCGGACAGTCGTGTTCCTGCGAACCAGATCACCAATACCAATCCAGGTGATATTTTTGTACACCGTAACATTGCCAACGTGGTTGTTCATTCTGATATGAACATTTTAAGCGTGCTGGATTATTCTGTCAATATTTTAAAAGTGGAGCATGTTATTGTGTGTGGCCATTACGGCTGTGGCGGTGTGGAAGCTGCCATGCAGAATAAAGCATTCGGTCTGGTAGACAACTGGCTCAGGTTCATCAAAGACGTGTACCGGATCCATCGTGATGAGCTCAATGCCATTGCCGATTACCAGGAAAGACTGGATCGTTTTGTAGAGCTCAACGTGATCGAGCAAGCCTACAGCCTCATGAAAACCACCATCATCCAGAATGCGTGGGCCGAACGAAACGGACCCAAAGTACATGCCTGGGTCTACAGCCTGAAGACCGGCGTCATCACCGACCTGAAAGTTTCAGGCGAGAACCTGAAAGACCTGAAACCTTTGTACAGGATCGCGGAAGAGGTGTAGAGAGTCCACAGTCCACGATCGACAGTCCACAGACGAATAGTGTTGCGTAGAAGTTTGCCTGCTGATTTTCAAAGCGCAATTGGGAGACATTACAATGTACGTCGGTGGACTGTAAAAAAGAGTAGTCGTCAGACCACTGCGCGGGTGCATGCGCGCTGCCAGTGGTCCGACGACTCACTTCAACATCGGAAAGTAACATGTAAAAACAGCGCCTTCTCCGGGCCTGCTTTTTACCACGATGAAGCCGTGGTGATTGTCCACTACTTTTTTGCAAATGGCCAGCCCCATACCGGTGCCGGGAAACTCTGACCTTCCGTGCAGGCGTTGGAACATCTGGAATATTTTGGCTGTATACTTTTCTTCAAACCCGATGCCGTTATCCTTGACTTCAATTTTCAGATAACGCTGGTGCGGAACTACAAACGGGTCCTGGATATCTTCTGCCATCACGAACGCCGAGCTGATCCTGATGTGGGGAATATTGTCTGGCTTCTGAAATTTAATGGCATTGGTGATGAGGTGCTGCAACAGTTGTGAGAATTGAAGCGGGTTGCCATAGATCACAGGAAGCTCCTGGCACTCGAGCTTTACCCGTCTTTCTGAAAGAAGATCGCCGAGATCACCTTTTACTACCTCCAGGATCTGGTTCAGGTTGAACTCCAGCATCTTTGGGGTGCCGGCGCTGGCGCGTGAGAAGGTGAGGATCTCATCGATGAGGGTATTCATGCGATGGATGGAGCCGATCATCTTGTGCAGGAATTCCTTGCCATTCTCCGAGAGGCTTCCCTGTTCACGCTGCATGAGGGCGTCGCTGAACAGCTCGATCTTTCGCAACGGCTCGCGCAGGTCGTGGCTGGCAATAAAGGCGAAGGTAGAGAGCTCTTCGTTCATCGATTTCAGCTCATGATTCTTCTGATGCAGCGCCCTGTTCAGCGCTTCGAGGTCCTGCTGCGATTTCACCTTTTCACTGACATCATGGATCACGTTGAGCACGGCATACACCTGGCCCTGCTCGTTCTTCAGGGGCAGGTAATAGATGTCGAAATAGCCGTTCTCATAGAAGCTGGCTTCGGCTTCGAGGAATACGGATTCTCCGTCGAGTGCCTTGTGCGTGGCTTCCAGCAGCCTTTTATTTTCCTTGATATAAGGGAACGTCTCGAACAAATGCTTCCCCAAAACTTTTTCCCTGCTGAGTTTGGTATACTGTTCGGACACTTTGTTCCATACCAGGAATTTCAGATCCTTATCAAAAACAATGATCCGGTCTACACTTGAGTCGATGAGCATTTCAATGAACCTCACCCTTTCCTCCAGCTCGCGGTGAAGCAGTACGTCTTCCGTGACATCGCGTACAGTGCCCACAATAGATCTTTCACCTGCCCTGTTAACGAGCTCGCTTGCCGTTCTCATGTAGCGGATGGTGCCGCCCTCGCCGATCAACCTGAACTGGTATTCCTTGAGCGGACCTTCCTCCATATGGCTCACGATATCGCTTTCTTCCCGCATGCGCTGTTGGTCATCAGGGTGGATGGCGTTGATAAAACGTTCAACGCTGGGTTCCGTTGTGCCGGGCTCCATGCCAAGCATCCTGTAAAGATTTTCGGCCCAGGTAACGTGGCCCGTCTGCAGGTTCCATTCAAAATTGCCGATATTGGCGATCCGCGCAGCTTGCCGGTCCAACTGATGCTGAAGATTTATCAGCTCCTGCGCTTTCTTGGTATCGTGGATGTCTTGCGCAAGAGAAATGGTTTGCGCCACTAAGCCATCAGCTTTCCTTTTGAATACTTTTGTGCGGATCCTGAACCATCGCCATGAGCCGTCTCTCATCCTGAGCCTCACTTCTATTTCCCGCACCTCGTCATCGCCCATCAGCTCCTGGTCTGCGATGTGCTGCATCTTCTTTTTGTGGTCCAGCGGATGGTGCGCTTCGGCAAAGATCGCTTCTCCTTTTTCTTCTACATCCTGCTGATCTATGCCCATCATTTCGGTTACGCGCCTATTGACGTAGACGATCGCCTTTTTTTCGAGGTCGGTGATGTAGAGCAGATCGGGCGTGGAATCCGCCACCTGATGGATAAAGTGTCTGCTTTCCTGCAGTTCCGATTCCTCACGCTTTCTCTGTGTGATGTCCTGGAAGGTGACGATGACGGTGTCTTCCACATTGGTGACGTAAACATGGAACCAGTTGAAATAACCTTCAGAATTGTAGAGATGTTCAAACTCGGCGGGTTTGCCGGTCCTGATCACCTCTTTGAATATTTCGAACAGGCCGTTCGTACCCATTCCGGGAAACTCCTCCAGCAGGTATTTCCCGTTGAGGTTTCTCCCGAAAACTTCTTCCGCCTTGCGGTTGTGATATTTCCATCGCATGTCATAGATCTCATGCGATTCGTCGTAAACGCTTTCAAATACCTGGATACCGTATATGGTGGTATTAAAAGCAGCTTCTGTCAGCTCCTTGCTTTCCTTCAGCTCTTTTTCGCTGGTGAAGAGATTGTGCACTTCTGTGAAGGTGCCAACCCAGCGCTCCACTTCTCCTGTTTCGTTATGAACGGGCTTAATGTCACAGATCTGCCACCGGTATTGATGCTGATAATTGCGCACCATGATCTCGCCGTGATAGGAGAGGCCAAGCCTTACGCAGGCTTCGATGTGTGGCATTACTTCTTTGACCTGGCTCGGGTGAAAGATGTCTATATCTTTTAAGGCGTAGTTCTCGATCTGCTCAGGAGAAAGGCCTGTATAAGCAAACCACCGGTCGTTGTAGAACTGAACCCTGCCTTCAGCATCGGTCATCCATACCATCTGCGGAATGGCGTCGAGCGTTTTCTGAAGAAGCTCTTTGGTTTCGTAAAGCCTTGCTGCCTGCGGTGCGGGGGCCGATTCTTCTATACCGGCCTGCTGGTTTTCGAGGCCCGCTTTTTCCGGCTGCATAAGACTGCCAAACCCGTGCAGTGGTCTTACTTCTCCCGCCGGCGTTACCACCCGGAAATGATAGTCGAGTGATTTGCCTTCCTTCAGCTCTTCAACCAGGTGCTTCACGTATGGCAGGTCATCGGGGTAGATCAAATTATTAGAATCCTGTAACGTGATCAGATAATCAAAACTTATCGGCAAACCACTGATGTCTGCTTTCCCGCCGGGGGCTTCGGGTTGATCCTCCAGATGCCAGGGTCCCTGCAATGTGAGTGCGCGGGAGCGGATGATGAGACTAAGTTTTTGATTATTGCTGATATCGGTAGGAACAAGCTCGGAAAGAGTTTCCATAAGTGTTGGTTTGGGTTGAACACAACAAAAAAACAGCAACTACTACAGGCGGGGAAACCGGTCAGGTTTTTTCTCTAACCGTGTAGTGAATATAAAGTTTTTCAGGGTCGGATGAAAAGCAATTTCGTTTTTCTTTTAAGATTAAAATCTTTCTCTACGAATGCAATCGTCATTGACGGCTGGCTGGAAAAAAGGAGCTGGCGGCAGACTATTTTTCATGAGCGATACGCATCCTTCTCTGGCGTTTGATGAACATTTTTGGCTGCATAAAATCATTCCGTTGCCATGCGTTTTTTTCCCGCTAAAAGAACAAGCGTAACCGTGCGGGTCAGGGCTTTCACAAGCCTCGACGATAACCTTGCCATTAATCAATAAAAACATAGCGCATATTGAGAACATCTGTAATTCTTTTTGCTGTTTTCTTATATTGATCAGCCAGGGCCCGCACAACGGAGTAGGTATTTGCCGGGAAAAGTAACCGGTTCTGGCAGCAGAAAGTGGGTTGAAATCTTACATGGGGCAAATTCTCACGAAGCGGCTGTATTGGGGATAATCTGCCACATTCTTAAAAATTCTAAAAAAACACCCGGTAAATTCCCGTTTTTCTCTATGGAACAATGTTTACCGATTAAATATTGCAGGAATTAAAACGTTAAAAAGTCTGATGGAAAGCATGCTGAAAATATTGAGCCTCGAAGACATGGAAGAGGATGTTGAGCTGATCACGCGAACTTTGCAAAAAGCGGGGCTGCAATTTGAGATCAGGCAGGTAGATACACGCGAAGGATTTGTCCAGGCGCTTGAAGATTTTAATGCAGATGTGATCCTTTCAGACCACTCATTGCCGCAGTTCAATTCTGTGGAAGCGCTCGAGCTCTATAAAAAGAAGGGACTGCAGATGCCATTTATTCTGGTGACGGGCGCAGTGTCTGAAGAGTTTGCTGTTACCTGCCTCAAACAGGGAGCAGACGATTATGTGCTCAAATCCAATCTTGCGCGTCTGCCCAATGCCATCACCAATGCCATCAGGCAAAAAGAAGCCGAACGTGCAAAAGTAAAAGCGGCGCAGGCGCTTCAGTCGCAAAATGCCGAGCTCAAGAAGATCAACAAAGAGCTGGATAGCTTCGTCTACAGCGTGTCTCATAATCTGCGCGCGCCCCTGATGTCGGTGCTGGGACTGCTCGATCTTGCCAAACATGAGATCCACAGCAATAGCAGTACCCTCGATCAGTATTTCGCCATGATGGAAAGCAGCATTCACAAGCTTGATGAAACTGTCAGGGAGATCCTGGATTACTCGCGCAATGCAAGACAGAACCTCACTGTTGAGCGCATCGACCTGAAAAAAATGCTCAACGATAATTTCGAGAAGATGCAGTTCATGCCCGGATCGCAGCTCATTGCCCATGAGGTGACTGTAGATGAGCAAAGTCCTTTTTATTCAGATGCCTACCGGCTGTCTGTGATCATGAACAACCTGATCTCTAACTCCATCAAGTATTACGATACGAACAAATCCAATCCCGTTATCAGGATCTCCATTACCGTTAGCAAAGACCATGCGTTGCTCGAGTTCCGCGACAATGGCATCGGCATAGAAGACCGGTATTTAGCAAGAGTGTTCGATATGTTCTTCAGGGGAACCGACGCCAACAAAGGTGCGGGCCTCGGACTGTACATCGTAAAAGAAGCGGTTGAAAAGCTGAAGGGCGAGATAAAGATCGAATCGGAAATAGGGCAGGGCACTACGTTCATGATCAAACTTCCTAACCTGCTGGCGGACAACGAACCTGTGAACAACAACCGGATGGAAGCGGTTTTTTAGCTGACCCACACGCCCCCGAACCCTGAAGACAAGCGGAGGAAGTGATCACAGGCAAACATGGAAAACTTTCGAAGACAGCCCGTTGAAGTGGAGGAAGGATTCAAATTCTATCCGGCTGATGGTATTGATCTTTAGCGCGCGCGTTGTCTTGCCATTCAAACGGTCGGTGAGATACATGAGCTCCAGCTTGTTGTCAAAATCCCTGATGTATCCATGAACAGTGCTTTGGTCATCGAGCGTGAGGCTGATGTGATGCCCCGAATCCAGTGTTTTGACGAGCACGATCTTCAGGTCGTTGAGTGTGATGTTGCATTCTCTTTTTCTGATCCTGAGCAGCGTATTGAAGTCCGACGCAGCGATGTTTCTCAGCGTACGTTTCAGTCCGTCTTTGTACAAGGTGTTGAAGAACCGCAGCTTTTCGATGCTGGCGAGCAGCAGTTGATTGTGCTGCAACAGCTTGCCGTGAAGATCAAGTTTTTTCAGAACGATGATCTTCTGATCGGTGACTGTGCTGATGAAGATATCTTCAACGGCGGTCAGGTACATATTACTGTCTTGCGGCCTCACGAAGATGCCCACTACATTGCCCTGGTGAAGGCTGATACGGAGGGCTTTCAGGATGTCGTCCGCTTCGGTGATGAGGGCTTTTTCTGCTAGTCGTTCCATCATACGCCTTTATCTTTTATGAATAACAACCGTCAAAGGCGACAAAAGTAAATGGTTTGGTCATTCCAAATCTTAACCCGAAGCAACGATTGAGATGAAGTGAAAAAATCGGGTGGCATAAAGTTTTACAAATCGGTTAATGTGCGGAACGAAATAGTGTATGGAAGTTTTTTCGAAGGAAATTCTGATCGGCAACCTTAGAATAGAATTGTCGGTTGAAGAAGAGCACGGACGCAGTAAAGTGATCTTCACTGCCCGTGATGAAGAAGACAGAAGAGTTTGGCGAACACCTCTGATGGACCTGAACGGCGACATCAAGCTTTATCGCTCGCAGGAAGAAGCCATAATCGACGCAGAACGGAAATTGGGTGCTGCCTTTTGATACTCAATTGCGATAATTTTAAAAGCGGCCAGGGCCGCTTTTTTTATGAGTACATCTTATAAGATGTGGATTTTTTTCCCTGTATGTTAAGCGAAGTATGGATCCCTGTAAGCGGTTTTGAGGGCATACACTTCTGATCTCTGACAACGAAGGCTGCGTGTGCCGAGATGGCCACTCATGATTAAAAAATTTTCAACAGTCGCTTAAAAAAATGTGGCCACCGCTTCATCCATGCAAATGCCCTTCAACGGCTATTATCATATATGATAGCCCCACATAACCGCCCTATTAAAGCTCATTGTTCCGGAGCAGGCAAAAGAAATCTTCCGGATTGAGCTGGTGAATAGCCAGCAGCTTCATAAGGCTTTTAATGGTGATGTTAGCCTTGCCTTTTTCAATTCTCCAGTACTGGATCAGTGGCAGATTATGGTCGTTGGCGAAATCGGTGATATTCTGATATCCCTTCCGGATCCTGAGCATGCTTAACCCCTCGCCTATACGCTTCAGTACCGCCTGCAGCGTTTTCGTTTTCATAACAGGCATCTTTATATCATTTTTGGTTATCGGGTGTACTATGCCAATTTGCTTGCCAGCCCGCTTAAAACTGCATTTTGGGCCTGAATATCCACCCGGTAACACCTGATTGTTGACATTTTCTACAACGCTGCCTTTTTCGTCTGGCATCAGGCGAATTCCTAAAGGCCGCTGATTCTGTAAAATGAAATTTATACAGATCAATAACGTGATTAAACCGCTTAATGAATGCAGGGGCGTGCGTATCATTTTCCACAGGCGGCCCAGCTGTCTCTTAACTTTCCGTACGATGTTATGGAGTTGTTTATTATTTTCACACGCAAACCCCACGCATGGAAGACTTTACCATTTACCCGCTTGGCGACCAGGCACTCACCTTCTCTTTGGGTAACAGCATCCGGCAGCGAGATCATGAAAGAATCCAGGGCATGAAGCGCTGGCTCGAACAGCACCCGCCGCCAGGCCTTACAGACATCGTTGTTGCCTATAGCTCCCTTACAGTAGTGTATGACCTGTATCAGCTCAGGCAGGCCACCCATTCATCCACGGCTTTTGAATTTGTTTCTGCAGCGCTCCGGGAAGCTTTCCATCGTGGTACAGATCATACTGCCGATGTGTCTCAAAAGCGATGGGAAGTTCCTGTGTGTTATGATCAGGCATTTGCACCTGACCTGGATCATGTAGCCAGGTTGGGCAACCTCAGCACCGCCGAGGTGATCACGCTGCACACGGCTCGGGTGTATCGCATCTTCATGATCGGTTTCCTTCCGGGATTCCCTTACATGGCCGAAGTAGACGCATCTATTGCCGCACCGCGCAGGGACCAGCCACGCCAGGTTGAAGCAGGAAGCGTAGGCATAGCAGGTATTCAGACAGGCATTTATCCTGTGTCATCTCCCGGCGGGTGGCAGATCATCGGGCGAACCCCCCTCAAAATGTTTGACAGAGGCAGCGATCCGCCTGTACACCTGGAGCCTGGGCATGAGGTCCGGTTCTACGCTGTTACCAGAAAAGAATTCGAAGACCTTTCACGACAGCGGGCATGAGCATACAATTGATCAGGTCCGGCATACTGGACACCATCCAGGACCAGGGAAGGCACGGTTACAGCAAATGGGGCATCAATCCTTCCGGTACCATGGACCGTTATGCAGCACAGGCCGCCAATATTTTGGTGGGAAATGCGCTTGACGAGGCTGTGATGGAAATGCATTTTCCCTCCGGCGAATTGTTGTTCACGAGCGATGCCCTCGTCAGCATCACAGGCGCAGATTTCACGCCGTTGATCAATTCAAAAGCGGTGCCTTTGTGGAAACCCATGGTGGTGAAAAAACATTCTGTGCTCACTTTTCAGCGCAGGCAGTGGGGCTACCGTTGTTACCTGAGCGTTCGCGGCGGATTTGGGATCACACCATGGCTCGGCAGCCGGAGCACCAACATGAGGATCTCCGCCGGCGGATTCCAGGGCCGGGCGCTGAAGAAAGACGATCAGCTGAATTTCCGCCGGCAGCTACCGGGTCCCGAAGCGCATGATGACCTTCGTATCCTTCCATGGCGTGTGAATGCGCAACCTGTCTATCACGATATGGGTAGCATCTGCTTCGTTGAAGGCAGGGAGTGGTCGTGGCTCACGTCGGCCTCACAGCAGCAGGTTCTTTCAGACCCCTTCAGCATCGCGCCATCGTCTGACAGGATGGGCTGTTATCTGCAACATGAGCCACTGGCTGTGCAGCGCACGGAACAGCTTCTGTCGTCGGGCGTGAGCATGGGTACCATCCAGTTGTTGCCCGCCGGAAAGCTTGTGGTGCTCATGGCCGATCATCAGACCACGGGTGGTTATCCGCGCATCGGTCACATCATCTCGGCGCATCTTCCAAAATTATCACAATTGGCACCCCACGAATCGCTGCGCCTCCGTATGATCAGCGTTGCAGATGCCGAAAAAATGTTATTTTCACTTCAACAGGAATTGCGCGCCCTGCAGCGGGCATGCCTGGACAAACTCAGTGATTATGACCTATAGCATCGATCTGAATTGCGATATGGGTGAAAGCTTCGGCGCTTATATCATCGGCCAGGATGAAGCCCTGATGGAATACGTGTCGTCAGTGAATGTTGCCTGTGGTTTTCATGGTGGCGATCCTGCCGTGATGCGCAGAACGGTGGAGCTTGCTGTGCACAGGAACATCGCCATTGGCGCACATCCCGGGTATCCGGACCTGCAGGGCTTTGGGCGGCGCGAGATGAAAGTGTCGCCGCAGGAAGCGTATGACATGGTGCTTTACCAGATCGGCGCGTTGTCTGCTTTTGTACATGCTGCCGGGGCCAGGCTGCACCATGTGAAACCACACGGTGCTTTATACAATGCAGCGGCCAAAGATGCTGCGCTGGCTTCTGCCATTGCCAGGGCGGTGAAAGATGCCGGTAACGATCTTGTTTTCGTTGGGCTGTCAGGAAGTGTTATGATCAGCGAGGCAAGCCGGCTCGGGTTAAAGACAGCAAGTGAAGTATTTGCAGACAGGTCGTACCAGGATGACGGCACCTTAACGCCGCGTTCTGCACCTGGTGCCATGATCCATGATCCGGAGCAGGCTGCGCGGCAGGTGCTGCGCATGGTTCAGCATAAGGCAGTGACTTCAGTTTCAGGAAAAGATATTCCGGTGGTGGCGGAGACGGTGTGCATTCATGGCGATGGCACTGCTGCACTTTCATTTGCCCGCGCCATTGTTCATTTACTCCAACAGCATCATGTCGGCATCAAAACAACTTAACCGTTCTTCGGTACTGCTGGGCTCCGCGTTCCTTATGGCCACCTCCGCCATCGGGCCTGGTTTCATCACGCAGACCACGGTATTCACCGATCAGCTGAAAACCAGCTTCGGATTTGTCATTCTCTGCTCCGTTTTGCTCGACATCGTTGTGCAGCTCAACATCTGGCGCATCATCAGCGTCTCAGGCCTGCGCGCACAGGATCTTTCTAACAAGCTCCTGCCTGGCTCGGGTTATTTGCTGGCCTTCCTGATCGTGATCGGTGGCCTTGCTTTCAACATCGGTAACGTGGCCGGCGCAGCCATGGGCATCCAGGTGCTGGCCGGGACCGACCTGTGGATTGGCGTGATGATCAGTGTGCTGATCTCGCTCTTCATATTCTGGTACAAGGAAGCCGGAAAAGCGCTCGACCTTTTTTCAAAAGTGCTGGGTGGTGTGATGATCCTCTTAACGGCCTACATTGCTGTCAGCTCCAACCCGCCACTGGTCAGCACGCTTCATCATACTTTTGTTCCTGAAGCGATCGACTCATCCGCCATTATCGTGCTCGTGGGCGGCACGGTTGGAGGCTACATCAGTTTTGCCGGCGTGCACCGGTTGCTGGATGCCGGTATCGTGGGAGAGGGGCATCTTGCCGATGTATCGCGCAGCAGCGTAAAAGCGATCCTGCTGGCTTCGGCTATGCGCATCCTGCTGTTCCTCGCGGCGTTGGGTGTGGTCATGGCAGGAGCATCGCTTAACCCTTCTAATCCTGCGGCCTCTGTTTTCCAGATCGCAGCAGGTCAGGTGGGGTATCGCGTGTTCGGCATCGTGCTGTGGTGTGCATCCATCACCTCCGTTGTGGGGTCTGCCTACACGTCTGTATCTTTCCTTCGAACGTTTCACCCGTTCTTTGAAAAAAACTATCAGGGCATCATCACTTTTTTTATCGTATCATCGGCGCTGGTGTTTTTAGTGGTGGGAAGGCCCGTCAATGTGCTGATCGTTGTAGGGGCGCTGAATGCATTTATCCTTCCGGTCTCGCTTGCGCTGATCCTGCTTGCGGTGCGGCAGCGAAAGCTGGTGGGTAGTTATCGTCATCCGTTGTGGATGGAAGTAACAGGATGGATCGTCACGCTGGTGCTGGTGGTGATCAGCGTCAAAACAGTGTTGTTCGACCTGGCCAGGCTCTGGGGTTAAAATGTGGGCATTTGAGCGTATGCACTGCGTTGCGGCTTGCGATCAACGGTATCGCCACTTATGTAATAATGATGTAAGTTTTTATTTTAAAAGCAGGTATTATACGTGGGCAATTTTTTTAATTTTAAATTAGCCCATCACTACATTGCTGTCAATTAACGTTGGCGGCAACACGATTCTGGAGGTAATGTTTTTTTGTTGGCTTAATTAACAACTGCCATTTTTTGGTGTTGTAGTCTATCATGCTTGAATTTTACTTCGATAAACAGATCCCGATCGGATTTTTACTCGCTTTAGCTGGTCTTTCTTGGCTGGCGGCTTCTTCTTACTTAATTATGAAAGCGCTGGTGCAAAGCAACCGCGCGATGTTGCGTTCACAGGTTCTTTACTCCATAAGGCTGGCAGAGATCCCTGCCGTTTGCTTACACTGTCCCGCACGCTCTTTTCAGGAACAACTTTTTTATTTCACAATTCTCAATAATGATGGAAAACAACAATGCAGTAGAGATCCTTTTGGTAGAAGATAATCCTGATGACGCGGGGCTGACCATTCGTGCGCTGAAAAAGCACAACCTGGCCAATAACCTGCTGCACCTTCAGGATGGGGAGGAAGCCCTCGATTTTCTTTTCTCCGAGAAAACGACGGGTATCCCGAAGGTGATCCTGCTCGACCTGAAAATGCCCAAGATAGACGGCATCGAAGTGCTGCGAAAGATCAAGTCCGACGATCGCAAAAAGATCATCCCCGTTGTTGTGCTCACCTCTTCCAAAGAAGAACGTGATATCGTAGAATCTTATAAGCTGGGCGTCAATGCCTATATCGTTAAACCTGTTGATTTTGATAAGTTCGTAAAGGCCATCTCTGAAATCGGTTTTTTCTGGTTGTTGCTGAACCAACCACCGAAACACACATAACGATTTTAAAGTTGGCTATGGAAAAAGTACTGAAAATACTCATGCTTGAAGACCTTCAGGACGATGTGGGATTGATCGAACGTACACTGCGTAAACAGGGTATCTCCTTCACCACCCGGCGGGTTGACACCAAGGAAGAATTCACGGCAGCCTTGTCAGCATTTGCACCGGATGTGATCCTGTCGGACCATGCATTGCCACAGTTCAACTCGCTGGAAGCGCTCCACATCTGCCAGGAGCTGGCACTGAACGTTCCCTTCATTCTCGTCACCGGCACCGTGTCTGAAGAATTCGCCGTGAACTGCCTCAAGCAAGGCGCTGATGACTACGTACTGAAATCAAATATGGTAAGGCTGCCTTCCGCGATTCAAAACGCCTTGCGGCAGCGGCACCTGGAAAATAAAAGGCGAAATGCAGAGCTTACCCTAAGGAACCAGAACCAGGAGCTCGTGAAGATCAACAAGGAGCTCGACAGCTTCGTGTACAGTGTTTCGCATAACCTGCGCGCCCCGCTGATGTCTGTGCTCGGACTCATCAACCTGGTGCAGATCGAGAACCAGAAGCATGATCAGGGCCTCGGTCATTACTTTACGATGATGCAGACCAGCATCCACAAACTTGACGATACCCTGAAAGAGATCCTGGACTATTCCCGAAACGCGCGCAGTGAAGTGAGCGTTGGGCCGGTAGACCTCGAGCGGATCATTGAAGATAGCTTCGAAAGGTTGCGGTATGTTGAAGGATCGGAACAGATCAGCAAGAACGTGACGGTCGAAAGCTCCATGCCCTTGCATTCGGATGCTTACAGGTTATCGGTGATCCTGAATAACCTGGTCTCAAATGCTATTAAATACCGCGATGAGAACAAGGCCAGCAAGGTTGCCATTCATGCATCCGTAAACGCCACCCAGGCCGAGATCACGTTCAGTGACAATGGTATTGGCATCCCCGATGAATTTCTTCCCAAGATCTTCGATATGTTCTTCAGGGCCACAGAACGCAGTGAAGGCGCGGGCCTGGGCCTGTACATCGTAAAAGAGACCGTCGACAAACTTCATGGCACCATTCATGTGAACTCATCACCCGATGAGGGCACAACTTTTTACATTAAAGTGCCAAACATGAAGACTCCGCTAAAGGTACCCCGGGCGGAGACTACCGGATGAAACATCTTACTTGGCTTGCACTTTTTCTGCTGATCCAGGCAGCCCCGCCAGCTGACAAGGATACTGTTTTAATTTCTCTCACCAGGGAAGGTCTGCGCGACAAGATCATGGGCGGATGGGCCGGGCAAACCATAGGCGTAACATTCGGAGGGCCAACGGAATTCCGTTTCAATGGAACGATGATGCAGGAATACCAGAAAATAGACTGGCACGATGGCTACCTGAAAGAGACCTTTGAAAAGAACCCCGGATTGTACGATGACCTTTACATGGACCTTACTTTTGTGGAGGTGTTTGAAAAGGAAGGAATCAATGCACCGGCGACATCTTTCGCCAAAGCTTACGCCGAAGCGGGATACATGCTCTGGCATGCCAATCAGGCAGGGCGTTACAACATTCTTCATGGCATCGATCCGCCTGCCTCGGGTCACTGGCTCAACAATCCCCATGCGGATGACATCGATTTTCAGATAGAAGCCGATTTCGCCGGGCTTATGTGTCCCGGTATGCCGCAAAGCGCTTCGCAGATCTGCGATAAGGTGGGGCACATCATGAACTATGGCGATGGATACTACGGCGGACTCTACATTGCCAACCTGTATGCGCTGGCGTTCACCAGCAACAAGATGGGACACATTGTTCGCGAAGCCATCAAAAGTATTCCGGAACGGAGCACATTTCACCAATGCATCAGGGACGTGATCCGGTGGCATCATCAGTATCCTGGCGACTGGAAGCGAACCTGGTTCGAGATCCAGAAACGCTGGGCGGAAGATATCGGCTGCCCTGACGGAGTCTACAGCGTGTTCGACATCGACGCCAAGCTGAACGCGGCCTATGTAACGCTTGGCCTGCTGTACGGAGAAGGCGACTTCACAAAAACAATGGAGATCACCACACGCGCCGGCCAGGACTCGGATTGCAATCCTTCATCGGCGGGTGGTATCCTGGGCGTTGTGCTGGGTTATCAAAATATTCCTGATCTCTGGAAAGCAGGCCTCAAAGACATCGAAGGTCTGGATTTCAAGTATACCACCATGTCGCTGAACGATGCGTACGAGGCCAGCTTCAGGCAGGCATTGAGCATGATCAGCGAGAACGGAGGGAAGGTGAGGAATGGCAATGTGGTGATCAATGTTCAAAAGCCTGTTACCGCAAAATGGGAACGCAGCTTCGAAGGACATTTTCCCATAGAAAAAAGGTGGCTTGAGAACAAGGTCATTGAAGATTCGTTCGAATTTGATTTTGAAGGTATCGGTTTTGTACTGCGCGGTGAAGCTGCACCCTGGAACAGCACTTCAGATCATGTGATCCACGCAGAGCTTTATCTCAACAACAAGTTCGTTGAAAAAGCAGCGCTTCCAGCAAGTTTCACCACACGCAGGTCTGAGCTGTTCTGGAAATATCAGCTGCCACACAAAAAACATCACGTGAAGATCAAAGTGCTCAATCCCTCACCAGCGCATCCCCTGCGGGTCACGGATGTGGTGGTGTATGATGTGAGGAGCGATCGTTGATCAGTAGGCAGTAGGCAAAAAAGCAATAGGCAAAGGGTGGTCAAGACTGGCAAAGGCAATTTCTTAAGTAGATTTTGAAACAGTGTTCGCAATGTCGTGGAGTACTGTTGCCTACTGCGCCCGATTTATCGGGCTTTGTCTACTGCCTACTAGGCACTATCCTCCTGTCGAAGAAGCTTCCAGAATTTCAATCTCGGTTCTGCGGTTGATCTCGCGGCCTTCAGCTTCGTCGTCGTTGGACACCAGCGGGCGCTCGGAGCCGAAACCTTTTGCAGCTACGCGCCCTGCTTCAATACCTTTGTTAACAAGATACTGAACAACTGACTCGGCACGTTGCAGCGAAAGGGTCATGTTGGTGGCGGCGTTACCGGTATTGTCGGTGTGACCGTTGATCTGCACTTTCAGGTGTGCGTTCGTGGAAAGCAGCTCCCTGATGTTTTCAAGTTCGGCAATGGACTCCTGTTTCAGGTCAGACTTGCCCACATCAAAAAAGATGTTCTTCAATACCACCTTCGAACCCACTTCTGCCTTCACCATCAAAATGTGTGTATCGATCTCCTGGTATTCGGCAAACTCCGGCAGGTTGAAGTTGATGGAGTTGAAGAGGTATCCCGCCTTTTCAGTGGCCACACCGTAGTTTCCGCCGTGGGGAATAACAAGCTCGAAGTCGCCGGTAGACGCATTGGAGCTGATCTTCGCCACCACGCGCCCTGTTTCGTTTTCAACCAGCGAGATCACGGCATTGAGTGGCGCAGCGGTGGTCTCGTCTATCACCTTTCCCTTGAGCACGGTCACCACTTTCAAATCCCTTTTCTGCTGCAGCATGGGGTCGACAAAGTCTTCCGTTTTTGGCTCAGTCACCGGGGGAGGTGTGCTGACAATTTCTTTCTTCGGCTCTTCTTTCTTCGGCTCAGGCTCCTGTACCGGAGGCGCTACCGCTACAGTTTCTTTTTTGGGTTCGATGATCTCGGGCTGAAGGCTGGCCATCACCACCGGCGGCGTTGCAACCTTGGGTGGTGGATCGTTGAACTTGATCTCATAGATGTCGGCGCTGCCCAATCCTTCTTCGCGCAACGCAGAGTAGTATCCGGTTTTTTTATCGGCTGAAATCGTGAAGAACCCATCGTACTCAATGGAGTTGATGGGGGACCCCAGGTTGACGGGTTTCGTCCATTTGCCGTTCACAAATTCGCTTTTGAAAATATCGTTGCTGCCCATGGTGGGGTGGCCATCGGAAGAAAAGTATAACGTTACGCCGTCAGGGTGAATGAAGGGAGAATCTTCATGATACGGTGTGTTGATGGTGGGGCCCAGGTTCACAGCTTTTCCCCAGTTGCCTTTCGCGTCGAGCTCGCTCACGTAGATGTCGAGCTCACCCCGTCCGCCGGGGCGGTTGCTGGTGAAATATAATTTTTTGCCGTCGGCAGAAATAGAAGCCGAAGTTTCCCAGAAGAGCGGTGTGTTGATATTCTTGTTCAACGGCACAGGTTTAGACCACTCGCCGTTCTCCAGCGTGGAGGTAAAGATATCGCCTGCACCTTCTTCATAATACAGGAACAGTGTTTTGCCATCAGGTGAAAGTGACGCTGCAGCATCGTTGAATTTGATGTTGATGTTCTCGCTGATCTTTGTCGGAGTCCCCCATCCGTAAGCGTTCTTATGGGCAATGTAGATATCTTCGAAATTGGTGGAGCTTTTGATCTTGTATTCGTCCGTAGACCGGTTCGAGGTGAAGATCATGGTTTTTCCATCGTTGCTCACCAGGGGTGAATATTCGTGAAAGTTGGAGTTCAAGGTGCTGCCCACGTTGGTAATGGTCACGTAGGCCGGGTGCTGTGCCAGAGAATCACCGATCTCGCATTCGGCGATCTTTTGCGTGGCGATCTCGATGAGCTTTTTATTTTTTCTTTTGAACGTGGTATAGTGCTCGATGGCCTTGGCGTACTGGTGGGCGTTCTGGTAAGCCATGCCCAGGTGATAGTCGATGTCTTCATCCACTTCCGGTTTTGTGCGGTAGGCTTTTTCAAGGTAGGTAACAGCTTTCCCCTTTTTTTCGCCGTGGAGGTATGAGATGCCCACCCTGAAATTGGTGTTGGGGTCGTTGGCGTCGAGCTTCAGCGCTTCGAGGTATTGCAGCAGAGCGTTTTCAAAATCCTTCTTGGCAAAATACTTGTCGCCTTTATCCAAATAGTCTTTGAGACTTTGCGCCTGTACAACACAGCACAAAGCCAGCATGAATATGGCCAAGACGTAAAACTGCCTTTTCCTCATAGGTGGCGGGCTCCTGATGAATTGGAATTAGTGATGAAATTTCAATGGATTAAATGCCAGAGACAAGCCGAAACGGGACCGTGTGACATTGGTGTAAGGAAACTTCTTGTTTTAACGTTTTTTCCACCCCGGACCGTAGATGATCCTGCCTGGTTTGGCGAGGGTGTGCTCTCCGTTTGCAAGTACCTGAACACCATTGACAAACACATGCTCCATACCTTCCGCATATTGCCGAGGATTTTCAAATGTTGCAAGGTCTCTGATGGTTGCGGGATTGAATATCGCCAGATCGGCATAATATCCGCTAACAAGACGCCCTCTCTTCATGATCTTGAGGTTGGAGGCGGGGAGAGAGGTCATGCGTCTGACAGCCTCCTGCAGGGAAATGATCTTTTCATCGCGCACATATTTGCCCAATACTTTGGCGAAGGTGCCGTAAGCGCGGGGGTGCGCGCCCCAGTCTTCGAATACTTTCAGCGTCGACATAGAGGCTGCGTCAGACCCAAAGCTCACGTAAGGTAATGCCATGATCTTTTTAACATTCTCCTCTGATTGCAGATAATAGAGTGCTTCTATACGCGACTTGTCCCGAATCACCAGGTCTAAAACAGTTTCATCGGCGCTCTTGCCGTGCAGCCTGGCAACCTCGTCGAGCCGTTTTCCCTTGTACAATTTGTTGAGCGAGTCGAGCCGGAAGCCCGTGAGCACTACATCGGAGGGATCGGAATTTTTGTAAGGAATGCCCTTTTCCATTTCGTGCAGCACCTTTTTTCGCACGGCAGGATGTCTCAGCCGTTTTCGCATCTCCTTGCCACCACCTTCCTGCACCCAGGTGGGGATGCGCGACGTGAGTCCCGTGCCGCTGGCCTTGTAGGGATACATGTTGGCGGTGATCTTCAGACCAGCCAGGCGTGCGCTGTCGATCTTGCCGATCAATGCATCGATCTTGTTCCAGTTGCGGGAGAGGTTGATCTTGAGATGATAGATCTCCGCGGGAATATTTGCCTCCTTCGAGATGCGCAGTGTTTCATTGAGCGCGTGAAGCACGAAGTCTCCCTCGCTGCGCATGTGGGTGATGTACATGCCGCCGTGTGCCGCTACAACCTGCGACAGCGCGATCAGCTCTTCTGTAGTAGCATAGGTTGCCGGTGCATAGATCAGCGATGATCCCAATCCCATCGCACCCTCTTCCATGGCCTGACTCACCAGGTTTTTCATGCGTTGCAGTTCCTGTGGCGAAGGAGGCCGGTTAGCCTGATCGAGCTCATACATGCGAATGGTGGTGGCGCCCACGAAAGACGCAACGTTCGGGCTCATACCTTTTTGTGCCAGCCACTTGAAGTATCCGCCCAGCGTGGTCCACAAGCTGTCTACGGGCTTCCCGGTTTTGTTTCGCTTCACAGGCCCCGGCGAAAAACCTTCACCGAATACCTCGAGTGTTACACCCTGTTTGATATTGCTCATGGAGCGGCCGTCGATGAGCAGCGCGCGGTCTGCCCAGCTCAGCATGTTGACGAACCCCGGCGCAACGGCCAGGCCAGATGCATCGATCTCCTTTTTTGCAACCATGCCTTTCAGGTCTCCGATCGCAGCAATGGTATCATGCCGTATCGCAACATCTGCCTGAAAGGGTGCGTCTCCTGAGCCGTCGTAAATTGTTCCGTTCCTGATAATACAATCGAACTCCACCTGTTGGGAGCGATCACTGGTAAAGGTTGCGATGAGCAGCGCAACAGACAGAAAGTAGGGCATAAAAGATTACACCAGATTACTCAAGTTCGTACAAAAATGAAAGCAGGTGTAAGAAAAATGAAGTTTAAGATTTAAAGTTCAAAGTTCAAAGTTCAAAGTTTAAAGTTTAAGGTTTAAGGTTAGGTCGGGGTAAACTGGTCAATCTTGAGTCACCAACGTGAAACCTTAAACTTCAAACTTCTAACTTTGACGTTAGCCGTTGATTTTTCCCAGTTTCATGAACAGCGGGAAGGTGGCGGTTTTGACCGTATCTTCTTTCCAGCGCTGCTGCAACGTTTTCGTGAAAGGCGCAACAGGGTCATGTCCCTTCACCTGGATGTATTTCTGGGTGGCCGACCATGATGAAAGATAGCCTGTAAACTGCCGCAGATCCCAGCGCACGGTCAGGTTAAAAACGGGTGTGGGGATCTGTTCAAACGGAAAGGGAATGCCTGCGTATTGCTGCTCCACGAGTCTTCGCGCATGGTCCCAGTAAGGTCCAACAATGTTGTGATAGAAATCCAGGAATAGCGGATCGATCTCCTCGTCGATGGTAAGCAGTGAATAGCCCCACACCGCCAGCAACGCGCCTGGTTTTGCGGTGCGTCTCGCTTCGTTGTAAAATTCATCTGTATTGATCCAGTGCAGTGCCTGGGCCACGGTGATGAGATCGAACTGTGCATCGGGAAACGTTGTCTGCTCCGCTTTGCTCACACTGTAGTGGATATTGCCTGCCGTGAAAGCGTTGTCGATCTGCTTTTGGCTGATGTCGGTGGCATACACCTGATCGAAATGTTTTGAAAGATACTGCGCCACCTGTCCGTTGCCAGTGGCGCAGTCCCATGCCGTTGATCTTTTTTTAAGATGCCGAAAAATGAACTGATAAAGATCTTCCGGATACGTGGGCCGGAAAGCGGCGTATATCTTCGATTGATCTGAGAAGTAATCTTTAGTGCTCATATTGCTTCGGGTTAAGGTGTCCTACACTTTTAAGTAGGACACCTTAACTTACTGTTTGATGATCAGTCCCAGTTCGTCGAGCTGCTCCTGCGCGATGGTGGAAGGAGAGTCGATCATCACGTCGCGGCCAGCATTGTTCTTCGGGAAGGCGATGAAGTCGCGGATGGAATCAGCGCCGCCAAAAATAGAGCACAACCTGTCGAAGCCGAAGGCAATGCCACCGTGGGGCGGAGCGCCGAACTCGAAGGCGTCCATCAGGAATCCGAATTGTTTTTTGGCTTCTTCTTCAGAGAATCCGAGCTTGGCAAACATCATCTGCTGCGTAGGTCTGTCGTGGATCCGGATAGAACCACCACCAACTTCCGTACCGTTGATCACCATGTCGTATGCGTTAGCCCTTACCTTGCCGGGATCGCTGTCAAGCAATCCGATGTCTTCACGTTTGGGTGAAGTAAAGGGGTGATGCATGGCGTGGTAACGTTTGGTATCGTCGTTCCATTCGAACAGCGGGAAGTCGATCACCCACAACGAAGAGAACTTATTCTTATCACGAAGGCCGAGCTTTTCGCCCATGTGCAGGCGAAGCTCGCTCAGCTGTTTGCGTACGGCACCTGTTTCGCCTGAAAGGATCAGCATCAGGTCGCCGGGTTTTGCATCAAATTTTTCTGCCCACTGCTTCAGGTCGTCAGGCGAGTAGAATTTATCAACAGACGACTTGAGTGTTCCGTCGGCCCTGTACTGAACATACACAAGACCTTTCGCACCTACCTGCGGACGTTTTACAAATTCAGTGAGCTCATCGAGCTGCTTGCGGGTATATTCAGCGCAGCCTTTGGCGTTGATGCCCACAACAAGCTCGGCGCTTTCGAAGACGGGGAAATTTTTCCCTTTGGTAAGCGCTGTGATCTCCGTGAACTTCATCTCGAACCTGGTATCGGGTTTGTCGGAGCCGTACTGGCGCATTGCGTCATCGTAGGTCATGCGGGGCAGCGAAGGGAAATCCAGTCCTTTCACCTGCCTGAAGAGGTGGCGGATCAGTCCTTCGAAAGTATTGAGAATGTCTTCCTGCGTAACGAACGCCATCTCGCAGTCGATCTGTGTGAACTCGGGCTGGCGGTCTGCGCGCAGGTCTTCATCGCGGAAGCATTTTACGATCTGGTAGTAGCGGTCGAAACC